>CAVQNH010000008.1:0-67428 GCA_963713815.1 uncultured Actinomycetes bacterium | reverse complement strand
CTCCGAGCGGCGCAAGGTCCCGGTGTGGTCGCTGATCCTGATGCTGCTCCCGGCGGCCGGGCTGGCCGCGGTCTACGCGTACTCGACCACGTTCCGGTCCTACACGCTGGACGCCACCCTGGTCATCGCGGTCACCTACCTGGGCAGCGCCATCGCCGTCGTGCTCCTGCCCTTCATCAAGCCTGATCTCTGGCGGGCCTCGCCGGCCAGCCGGATCAAGCTGCTCGGCGTGCCGATCGTGCCGGTCGCGGGGGTGGTCACGATCGCGCTGCTCGTCTTCAACCTCTACGAGTGGCTCAGCAACGACAACTACTTCGTGAACAGTCACGACTCACTCATTTACATGGGTGCCATGTACGTGCTGGCTATCGTGATCTACGTGATCGCCCGGGTCGTGCGCAGCAGGCAGGGCATCGACCTGGGGCTGATCAACAAGGAGATCCCAGTCGAATAAGCATGGCGCAGTAGCAAGGCACGGCATGAGTGGAGTGCCCGGCCCCGCCGCCAGAGTTGCCGGTGGCGGGGCCGAGGCAACCCCGCCCCCCGGCGGGGGACGGGACGCGATACGGATGGGCAGGAAATCAGCGGCATGAATGACACACCCGCCCGTGCGAGTGCGGTAATCGTGGGCGCCGGGATCGTCGGCAACAGCCTGGCCTGCCATCTGGCCCGGCTCGGCTGGCGGGACCTGGTCCTGGTGGACAAGGGGCCGATGCCGAACCCGGGCGGCTCGACCGGGCACGCCTCCAACTTCATCTTCCCGATCGAGTACTCGAAGATGATGATGGAGCTGACCCGGGACAGCACCGAGCAGTACCAGGAGCTCGGGGTGTTCACCCAGAGCGGCGGCATCGAGGTGGCCCGGACCCAGGCCCGGATGGACGAGCTGCGGCGGCGCTGCACGGCGGCCAGGGCCTGGGGCATCCCGGCCCAGCTCGTCTCGCCCGCCGAGGTGGCGAAGCTGGTGCCGTACCTGGATGAGTCGGTGATCCTGGGCGGGGCGCACTTCCCGACCGTGGGCGTGGTCGACTCGCTGCGGGCGGGCACGCTGATGCGGGAGGAGGCGCAGCGGTCCGGCGCGCTCCAGGTCGTGGCGGGTACCGAGGTGCTCGGCATCGACACCTCCGGGCGGGGCCGGAACGGGCTGCCCAGGATCACGTCGGTGCGGACCACCTCCGGCGACATCGAGACCAGCATCTGCGTGGTCTGCTGCGGCGTGTGGAGCCCGCGGATCGCCCGGATGGCCGGGGCCCGGATCCCGCTCACCCCGATCGTGCACCAGATGATCAGCGTCGGCCCGATCCCGCTGTTCGCCGGCACCCAGGGCGAGATTACGTACCCGATCGTCCGTGACGTGGACACCAACATGTACGAGCGCCAGCACGGCGGCGACATGGAGGTGGGCTCCTACGCGCACCGGCCGATCATCGTCCCCCCGGACGACATCCCCTCGATCGAGGAATCCGCGCTGTCCCCGACCGAGCTGCCGTTCACCGCCGACGACTTCGACCCGCAGCTGGCCGAGGCGCTGGAGCTGATGCCGGACCTGCTGGGCGACGAGAAGGTGGGCATCCGGTACGCGATCAACGGGCTGATCTCGATGACCCCGGACGGCCACCCGCTTCTCGGCCCGGCACCGGAGGTGGACGGGCTGTGGTCGGCCGCGGCCAGCTGGATCAAGGAGGGGCCGGGCGTCGGCCGCGTCGTGGCCGAATGGATGAGCGGCCAGGTCCCGTCCGTGGACGTGGACGAGGCCAACATCGCCCGCTTCTACCCGTCCCAGCGCACCGTGGCCCACGTCCAGGCCCGGGCCCGCGAGGGCTTCAACAAGATGTACGGGATCGTGCACCCGGCCGAGCAGTGGGAGTCCGGCCGCCCGGTGCGGGTCAGCCCGGCCTACGACCGGGAGCGTGAGCTGGGCGCGGTGTTCTTCGAGACGGCCGGCTGGGAGCGCCCGCACTGGTACGCGTCCAACGAGCCGCTGCTGGAACGCTATGCGGGACGGCTGATGCCCCGGGACGCCGAGTGGGACGCCCGCTGGTGGTCCCCGGTCATCAACGCCGAGCACCTGGCCATGCGGGACGCGTGCGGGCTCGTGGACCTGTCCGCGTTCGCGATCTTCGACGTCACCGGCCCGTCCGCGCTGGACGTGGTGCAGACGCTGGCCGTGGCGCAGCTCGACGTGGCTCCCGGCCGGGTCGTCTACACCTCGCTGCTGGACGAGCGGGGCGGGTTCAAGGCCGACCTGACCATCATGCGGCTCGGCCCGGAGCGGTTCCGGGTGGTCACGGGCGGCGCCACCGGGATGGCCGACCTGGCCTGGTTCGCTGAGCACCTGCCCGCCGACGGCACCGCCGCGCTCGCCGACCTGACCTCCGCCCAGGCCACGCTCGGGCTGTGGGGGCCGCGGGCTCGTGAGGTGCTGCAGGCTGTCACGGGCGACGACGTGAGCCATGAAGGCTTCCCCTTCGGCACCTGCCGGGAGGCGGAGATCGCCGGGCTGTCCGTGCTGGCCTCGCGCATCTCCTACGTGGGTGAGCTCGGCTGGGAACTGCACGTCCCCATCGAGCAGGGCGGGAAGCTGTGGGACGCGCTCTGGTCGGCGGGCACCCCGCACGGGCTGGTGCCGGTCGGCATCGGCGTGTACGGCACGACCGGCCGGCTGGAAAAGGGCTACCGCGCCTTCGGTAACGAGCTGACCGCGGACTACACGCTGGTCGAGGCGGGGATGACCCGGCCCCGGGTGAAGGCCCAGCCGTTCATCGGCCGGGACGCCTACCTGGCCCAGCGGGCCGAGCCGCCCGCCGCGGTGCTGTGCACGCTGACGGTGGACGACCACACGCCGGCCAGCGGGCCGGTCCGGTACATGCTCGGCGGCGAGCCCATCCTGTCGGCTGGCGGTGAGCGCCTGGTGGACGCGAAAGGGCGGCCGTCCTACGTGACCAGCGCCGGGTCCGGCCCGTCGGTGGGCCGGCACCTGCTGCTGGCCTACCTGCCCCCGGCCCAGGCCAGCGCGGGCACCCGGCTCCAGGTCGAGTGCTTCGGCGACACCTACCCGGTGACCGTGGCCGTGGCCGGGGCCACCCCCCTGTTCGACCCGGACAACGCGCGGATCCGGAGCTGACCGGGGTGGAGATCGCCGTCTGCGTGAAACGGGTCCCCCAGGTCGGCGGGCGCATCGTGGTCACCCCGGACGGGCAGGACGTGGACACCCGGATGTCCGGGTTCGCGATCAGCCCGCACGAGGAATGCGCCGTTGAGGAGGCCGTCCAGATCACCGAGCGGCTGGGCGGCACCGTATCGGTGCTGACCCTCGGGCCAGCCGAGGCCGCGGATCAGCTGCGGGACGCGCTCTCGCTCGGCGCCCACCGGGCGGTGCTGCTGGAGGACGGCGGCCACGCGTGGGGCCCGGCCGCCACGGCGGCCGCGATCGTGGCCGAGGCGCGCGGCCGGGCCGCCCAAGGTCCGGGCTATGACCTGCTGCTGCTCGGCAACGAGGCGGCCGACACCGGCGACTACCAGGTCGGGGTGCGGGTGGCCCACGGGCTCGGCTGGCCCTGCGCCACCGGGATCAAGCACCTGGAGATCTCCGGGGACGGGGTCCGGGCCCGCCGGGAGTACCGCGGCCGCGAGGAGACGTTCGAGTTCGGGCTGCCCGCGGTGGTCACCGTCAAGGAAGGCATCAACCTGCCCCGCTACCCGTCCCTGCCGGGACGGCTGCGGGCCAAGCGGGCCGCCATCGAGCAGTACCAGCCGCCGTGGCAGCCCGAGGGACTGCGCATGCGCGGGCTCCGGGTCCCGGACCAGCCGCGGCATGAGGCGACGGTGCTGGGCACCGGGACGGACGCGGTACCCGCCCTGATCCGGCTCCTGGATGAGCTGGGGGTCCTGAAATGAGCGTCCCGACATGAACGTGCTCTGCCTGGTCGAACTGGACGACGCCGGGGTGACGGACGCGTCGCTGCGCGCCCTGACCTTCGCGCGGTCGCTGGTCACCGGCACCCCGGGGGAGCCGGGCGCCGTAACCCCGGATGGGGCCAGCCCGGTTCTGGCCGGGGTGGCGTTCGGGCCCGCCGACCGGATCCCGGCCCGCCTGCTCGGCAGCTATGGGGTGACTGAGGTCTATGTGGTCGAGCCGGCCACCCTGGACGGGTACGCCCCGCAGGCCTGGGCGCGGACCCTGGAGGGACTGCTCAGCGTGACCATGGCCGGCGCGGTGGTGGCGGCCGGCACGGACTGCGGCAGTGAGGTACTCGCCCATCTCGGCGCGCTGACCGGGCAGCCGATGGCCGCGAACTGCATCGCCGCCGCGCCCGCCGCGGATGGCACGCTGGAGGTGTCCCGCCAGCGCTGGGCCGGGCTGCTCATCGAGGACGCCATCCTGGAGGGGACACCCGCCCTGCTCACCGTGGCCACCGACGCCGTCGCGCCCCAGCCGGCCGTCGCTGTGCCCGGTGCGGAAGCGGCGGAGCCCCCCGTCCATGTGCACGAGCCCGACCTGGACCCGGCGGACCTGCGGGTCCAGGCGGCCCTGTCGGCCAGCCGGGACGGCGGGGTGTCGCTGGCCAGCGCCCGGGTGGTGGTCGGCGGGGGCCGCGGCGTCGGCGGCCCCGATGGCTTCGCCCCGCTGGAGGAGCTGGCCAGCCTGCTCGGCGGGGTGGTCGGGGTGTCCCGCGTGGTCACCAGCCAGGGCTGGCGGCCGCACACCCAGCAGGTCGGCCAGACCGGCACCAAGATCACCCCCGAGCTCTACCTGGCCTGCGGGATCAGCGGGGCGATCCAGCACATGGCTGGCTGCGCCAGCGCGAAGCACATCGTGGTGGTCAACACCGACCCCTCGGCGCCGATCCTGTCCCGGGCCGACTACGCGGTGATCGGCGACCTGGCTGAAGTGATCCCGGCCCTGGTGGCCGCGCTGAAAGAGCGGGCCTGAGTCAGCGGTACCGGGGGAGCGGGCCTGAAGGACCGCGACCTGGGTCAGCGGCAGAGGGCGGCCCCGGATTGGCAGTACTGAGGGCTGGGCCCGCCGGACGTGTCCGGCGGGCCCAGCCTCCGGCAGGTCAGTCCGCGGGACCGGCCGGGTCGGGGGTCAGGTCCGCTGGGCGGCCTGGAGGTTTTCCCGCACCGCCAGGGTCAGCGGGTGATCCGGGCCGAGGGCCTGCTGACAGTCGGCCAGGGTGCGCTCGAACACCGTGATGGCGTCGGCCAGCCGCAGCGCGGCATGGTAGGCGGACGCCAGGTTCGCCCGGGAGGTCAGGGTGGACTGGTGGGTCGGGCCGAGGACCCGCTCGCAGGCGGCCAGGGTCTGCTCGTAGAGCGGCAGCGCGTCCTTGAGCCGTCCCGCCGAGTGATAGGCGTTGGCCAGGTTGCCGCGGGCCGTCATGGTGTCCGTGTCCTCGGGCCCCTGGGCCACCTCCCGGTCGGCCAGCGTCCGTTCGTACGCCGCGATCGCGTCCTTGTTCCGGCGGGCGGCGAGGTAGGCGTTGGCCAGGTTGCCGCGGGCGGTCAGGGTGTCCGGATGGTAGCTGCCCAGCACCCGTTCGCGGTCGCCGAGCACCCGCTCGTACAGCGGCAGCGCCTGCTTCATCCGCCCGGCGGTCCGGTACGCGTAGGCCACGTCGGCACGGGCGCTGATGGTGTCCGGGTGGTCCGGGCCCTGTGCCTTCTCCCGGTCGGCCAGGGTCCGCTCATACACCGGCACGGCCTGCTTGAGCTTGCCCACTGTGTGATACGCCTGGGCCAGCCCCGCCCGCGCGGCCAGGGTGTCCGGGTGCCCGGGGCCCAGTCCCCGGTCGAGATCGGCCAGAGTCTGCTCGTACACCGGGAGAGCGTGCTCGGGCCGGCCCACCGCCAGGTACGCGCCGGCCAGGTCGCCGCGGGCAGCCAGCGTATCGGGGTGCCTGGCGCCCAGTACCCATTCCCGGTCTGCGACTACCCGCTCGTACATCGGCAGGGCCTCGGCATGCCGTCCTGCGGTGGCGTAGGCCCGCGCGAGGTGGCCGCACGAGTCGATGGTGTCGGGATGGTCTTTACCCAGGATCCGCTGCCGCTCGGCGAGCGTGCGCTCGTGCACGCCGATCGCGTCGTCCAGCCGCCCCGCCGCCCCGTAGGCCGAGGCCAGGCCGTCACGGCAGCGGAACGCATGAGTGTGGTCCGCGCCGAGCACCCGGGTGCTGGTCTCCAGCATTTCCTGCCAGTAAGCCAGGCCCGGCCCGCTGATCTCGTCACTGTCCAGGCTCCGGCCGGCCTGCATCAGGACCGGGTGGGGCTCCGGCATCCAGAGCAGGTCACCACTGCACTCGCGGAGGCTGATCGTGCAGTCCCGCAGGGCCTGGGCCAGCCGGGGCGGCGCCGGGTCCGACGGCCAGGACTGCAGCAGCGCGTCGGCGGCGCACCGCACGGCCCGCTCGAACTCCGGGAACGGGATGATTCCCCGGGTCATGGCCTGGATCGCCGGGTGCACCTGCACGGTCCGCGTCGTGCTGGCCGGGTTGATCGTGACCAACTCGGCCCGGGCGAGGCCGTGCACCGCGTCGCGGGCCTCGGCCGGCTCGGCTGGCATGGCCGGGTGGCCGGTCAGGTACCCGCAGGCGGCCGGGGTGGTGAAGACGACCCCGGGAATGCCGGCCGGGTCGAGCAGGGCGGCCAGCACCAGGGCGGGCCGGGCGAAACCCGCGGGCGGGATCTGGTCGGCCAGGTCCATGGCCAGCGACCAGGTCACCCCGGAATGGCCGAGCGTGGCGTAATCCAGGCCCGGCCCAGCCTGCCCGGTGGTGGCCTGCCCGGTGGTGGCTGACCCGGTGCTGGCCGGGGCCGCCGCTGGCCGGGCCAGCGTCGGGATGCACGCTGGCACTGCGCATCCGGCGCTGCCGGTCGTGGTACCAGCCACGGTAGTCGCGGCAGCTGGCCCCGGTGCAGATCAGCGCGGCCGTGGCCTGCGCCAGGGCGAGCGGCTGGCAGTCCAGGTCGTGGGCCAGGTCGAGGGCCTCGGTTCGCTGGCCCGGGTCGGTGGCGAGCCGGGCGGTCAGGTAGGCCAGGGCTTCCCGGGTGCTGAACGCCGGGACCGGCGCGATCCTCCGGTTCGGCGCGGCCAGGGTGTCGCCCCGCCGGGCGGTGACCACGACCCGGCCGTCGGGCCCGGACGGCCACAGGCCATCCAGGTCGGCCGGGTCGGCCAGGTCGTCGAGGACGACCAGCCAGCGCCGCTCGGTCCGGGACAGCCAGGCCAGGAAGCGCTGCGCGCCGGTCAGCAGGTCGTCGCCCGGATCGGCGGCACCCAGGTCCGCGAGGGTCAGCGCGTAGCCGGTCAGGATGGCGTTCCGGGTGCTGGCCTTGACCCAGACCAGCAGGTCCACCGCGCGGCTGTCCCAGAGCTGGTGCGCCAGCGCCGCGGCCAGCTGTGTCTTGCCCGTACCGCCGGAGGCGGCCAGGAGAGCACGGTCGCCGGAGGCGGCCAGGAGAGCAGGGTCGCCGGAGGCGGCCAGGTGGCCAGGGCCGCCAGCAGCCAGGTGGCCAAGGCCGCCGGAGCCGCCCGGGTACGCGGGCTCACCGGAGGCGGTGCGATAAGCACCACCGCGGGAGTCAGGATTTGTCCCGGAAGGGCCGGCGCCGGGGGCAGGGACGAGAATTAACGTGTCGCCCGGATCCAGCTTGCCGATCCGGCCCAGCCCGGTCTCGGGACGCGGGCTGTGGCAGTCAGCCAGGGGCGGGACCGGGCCGCAGCGCAGCGGCCACTCCACTAGGCGGGCCGGCGCGATGGCCATATGCGTCCTGGCGACCTTGTTGCCGTGGTCTGGCTGTTCACCGTCTGCTCCCACCCACATCCGGACATCTCAAGCGATGCGTTGCAGTCGATCGAAACAGTTGCACAAGACAGCCTATGACGGCGCAGCCCAGTGTGGGCAGCGTTCTGTAGGCATTAGAGAACGCATCGCGGCCGGCGATGCGTGACCGAAAACCCGGCCCCGCCGCACCCCGTCAGATGGCCAGCCGGCCGCGGTCGGGTCCCGCCAGCCGCCGCAGCAGCGCGGTCCGCCATTCTTCGGTTTGCCTGACCTGGTTAAAGGTGAACAGGTGCAGGCCCGCCACGGCCGCCCCGGGAGCGGTCAGGGCGGCGCCGGTCCGGTCCAGCAGCCGCTCCGGACTGTAGCCACCGGGCAGGCCGAGGCGCAAAAACCAGTCCGCGTGCCCGGTCAGGAACCGTGTGGATTCGGCTACACCGGCCCGGGCCGCCATACGCAGCAGTCTCGCCCGCTCCACCGGTCCCGCCAGTCCCACGTACAGCGGCAGAGTGACCCCGCGGGCCCGGATCCGGGTCACCCAGTTGCGCAGCACGGCCGGGTCGAAGCAGAGGTTGCTGACGATGTAGGAGGAGTGATGCCGCTTATCCCACATGGCCTGGACGGTGATGTCGTCGTCGATGTGCGGGTGGCTCTCGGGGTAGCCGGTGATCCCGACGCGGGCGAACGGGCGGCCCATCTCGGTGAGCCGGGTGAGCAGGGACAGCGCGCTGTCGAACTGGCCCGCCGGGGGATCCGCGTCGCCCGCGGGCACGAACACGTCGTCCACCCCGCAGGCGAGGAGCCGGGCCACGATGCGGTCCAGGTGCGCGTCGTCAGCCACCAGCCGCGCCGACAGGTGCGGCACCACCCGGTACCCGCGGGCGATCAGCCGCTCGGTCAGGTCCAGTGTGGGATCCAGTCCCCGGGCCGGTGAGGCGGTCACGGTCACGGTCATGCCGGGCGGCACCCAGTCCGCGACCGCCTGCTCGACCGACCCGGACGGGAAGACCTCGTAGCGCGGCTGCGCCAGCAGCGGTGCCGCGCTCAGCAGCCCCCCGCGCACCGCCCCGTCCCCTTCGCCGCCCCCGCCCCGGCCGCCCCCGCCCCCAGACTCGTCCCCGGCCGGGTCATCTCGGGCCCCGGCCCGGTCATCTCCGCCAGACTCGTCCCCGGCCGGGTCATCTCGGGCCCCGGCCCGGTTATCTCCGCCAGGCTCATCCCCGGCTCCGGCCCGGTCACCCCCGGCCCCGGCCCCGCTCCGGATTCGTGGTCGATGGCGGCGGTTTCCTCAGCCATTCCCAGCGGGGCACCGTGGCCGGGGGCGAGGGGTTGCGTCGCGGGTGCTGAAACCGTCGTCAGGGCAGCGGTTTCCGCACGCATTCGCGGCGCGGGGCTGTGGCCGGGGGCGGGGGGCTGCGTCGCGTGTGCCGAAACCGTCGTCAGGGCAGCGGTTTGCGCACACGGACGGGGCTGATCGTTCCGGGGGACCGGGGCAACAGCGGTCTGCGCACACGAACTGGGGGTTCCCGGGGCTACGCCGGCCAGGAGGTGCTCCAGTTCGCGTTCCAGGCGCGACAGCCCGGTGTCGATCACGGTGAGCGGGAGGCCGAACTGGGCCGCCACGGCCTCGGCCTCGGCGTCCAGGGCCGGGTCGCGGGACTGGGCCAGCCACACCAGCCGGCGGTAGTGCCCGAAGTAGTCCGGCCACAGCTCCGGGTAGCGGTCCAGGCCGAGTCCGGCGAGGACCGTCCGGCGGAAACTGCGGACCAGGAAATCGGTCAGCACGTACGTGCCGGGCTCGGCCTCGAACAGCGCCGCCACCCGGTCCGGCCCGGCCAGCAGGTCGTAGCAGTGCAACCCCGGCAGCCGGCGCAGGCCCAGCCGGGCGGACAGCTCATCCAGCGCACCGTAGGTGCCGCAGTCGGCGTAGCCGATCGCCACCGGCAGGCCGCGGGCCTGGGCCGCCACGGCGAGCCGCTCGACCTGCGGGGCGATCGCGGCGGGCCGGTTGTGCAGCAGCGCGGGCAGGCAGTGCAGCTCGATGGGCCAGCCCCGCCGGGCGGCGATGTCCCGGATGGGACCGCCGAGCGCCCCGCAGGCGATGACCACCGCCTGAATCGCCTGCGACTGCTGATTCGCTTGGGTTTTCTGGTGCCAGTGTGGCTCATGGGGTGTGTGGGGTGCAGAGGCCTGGGGTTTCTGTGGTGCGTGTGGCCTCTGGGGTGCGGGTGGCGGGGCTGCGTGTGGCCCATGGGGTGCAGGTGCAAGGGGTGCGTGTGGCCCGTGGGGTAGGTGGGGTGTGTGGGGTTGATGATCGCCCGGCCCGGACGGGGGCAGCTCAGCCGGGGAAGGCCAGCTGGTCAACGAAGCGGTCGTTGAAGTCGGCACGGTCGGACAGCTCGACATACCTCACCTCCTCCAGCAGGGCCAGGCCGCCTGCGCGCTCCCGCACACTGAGCAGGGCCATCTTGGCGCCCTCACCAGCTACGTTCCCCGCACTGATCACCCGGAGCACCGGGATCTCCGGGACCAGGCCAAGGCGGATCGCGTTGGCGGGGGACAGGTAGCTGCCGAACGAGCCCGCCAGCAGCACCTGCTGGATGTCGCCCGGCTCCAGCCCGGCCTCCTCCAGCAGGATCCGCCACCCGGTGGCGATGGCCGCCTTGGCGAACTGCAGCTCACGGACGTCCCGCTGGGACAGGTACACCGACCGGGACACGTTGCCCGGCTCACCCAGCCAGTGCAGCACGAACACCCGCTCCGCGCCGAGCTGGGTCAGCCGGTCCGCCAGGCCCGGGGCTAGCTCGGCGGCCCGCTCCTCGCTGACCAGGCGCCCGGAGGAGTCCAGCAGGCCCAGCCGGACCAGCCCGGTGACCGCGTCCACCAGCCCTGACCCGCACAGGCCGGCCTCGGCGTCGCCGATGACTTTGAGATCCAGGTCGTCCGGGGTCATCGTGACCACCTCGATGGCCCCGTCCGCGGCGCGCATCCCGCACCGGATCGCCGCGCCCTCGAACGCCGGGCCCGCGGGCGCGGCCGTGGCCAGCAGCCAGTCCCGGTTGCCCAGCACGATCTCGCAGTTCGTGCCGATGTCGATGAACAGCCGGATCCGGGCGTCCCGGTCCATCCCCGAGGCGAGCAGCCCGGCCGTGATGTCGCCGCCGACGTAGGCGCCGAACGGCGGGAACACCACGGCCCGGGCCCGGGGATGCGCGGGCACGCCCAGATCGGCGGCGAGCACCTCGGGCAGCAGCCGGGTGGCCAGGATGAACGGGGCCACGCCCAGCGGCTCCGGGTCGATGCCCAGCACGATGTGGGTCATCGTGGCGTTCCCGGCCAGCGCGACCTCGTACACCTCGGCGGGGTCGATCCCGCCCTCCGCGCAGGCCTCGCCGGCCAGCTCGGCCAGGGTCTGCTGGGCCAGCGCGGTCAGCCGGGCCAGCGCGTCAGGGTCCATCATCGTGGCGCTGATCCGGGTGATCACGTCCGCGCCGAACGGCTGCTGCTGGTTCAGCGCCGAGGCCACCGCGACCGGGGTGCCCGTGGACAGGTCGAGCAGGGTGGCCACCACCGTCGTGGTGCCCAGGTCGAAGGCGACGCCGAACAGCCGGCCCGAGGTGTCCCCGGGCTCCACGTCGATCAGCACGTCATCGACGATCACCGCGGTGACCTTGTAGTCCGCGGCGCGCAGGACCCGGCCGGCCACCCGGACCGCGTGCAGGTCCACGCGCAACTCCAGATCGTCCACGGCGGCCAGGATCCGCTCCACGTCGCTGCGCTGGTCGGCCAGGGACGGCTCATCCAGTTCCACGTAGCGCTTCTGCACCGCGGGCCGCAGGATGACCTGCCGGCCGACCCCGACCGTCGCCGCCTTCGGCCGGGTGACCAGCGGCGGAACCTCGATCCGCGCGTCCTCCCCGGCCAGCACCCGGCAGGCCAGCCGCCAGCCGTCCCGCAGCTCGCCGGGGGAGAACGCCCGGATGTCCAGCGGCGACGGCGCCGCCGCCCCGTCCAGCATCCGCACCTTGCACTTCTTGCAGGTCCCGTGGCCGCCGCAGGTCGAGTCGATCGCGATGCCGTTCCAGCTCGCCGCGTCGAACACGCTCACCCCGGCGGGTACCCGGACCTGGCGGCCGCTGGGCTCGAACCGCAGGTCGACCCGGACCGGGCCCGCTGATGTCCCGTCATCCCCGGCGGGGAGCACGCCGTTATGGTTTTCGTTGCGGCGAACTGACGGAGGCGGGCTGCCTCCCGCAGCCGCCGTGCCGGGCGGGACCATCGTCACGGCGTGGCCCGTGCCTGAGCCTGCTGTGCCTGAGCCTGCTGCTCCTGGCCTGCTGGGCCCGGGCTTGCTCGGCCCGGTGCGCCGCGATCCACGCCGCCCCCCAGGGATCGCGGTCCAGGAGCAGGTCGGCGGCCTGCACGGCGCGGACGATCTGCGGGGCCCGGGCGTCCAGGATCGCGCTGGTCAGCCCGCTGTAGATGGCCATGGGCAGGAACGCCGCGCCGATCGCGTGCCGGGCCGGCATGCCGAACGACACGTTGGACGCGCCGAGTGTCGTGTTGACCCCGAACTCCTCGCGCAGCAGCGCGATGGTCTCCATGGTCTTGACCACCAGCGAGGTGTCCGCGCCGACCGGCATGGCCAGCGGGTCGATCACGATGTCCTCGAGGGGGATGCCGAACCGGCCGGTGGCCACGTCGATGATCTTGCGGGCCAGGTCCAGGCGCTTGCGCGGGTCCTCGGGGATCTCCTCCTCGTCGTTGGGGAGCGCGATGACCGCGGCGCCGTACTTCTTCACCAGCGGCAGGATGGCCTCCAGCCGCTCGTCCTCGGCGGTCACCGAGTTCACCAGCGCCTTGCCCTGGTACGCGGCCAGGCCCGCATCCAGCACCTCGACGATCGACGAGTCGATGCACAGCGGCAGGTCGCACGCGCCCTGGATGAGCTTCACCGCGGCCACCATCAGCTCGGCCTCGTCGGCCAGCGGCGCGCCCATGTTCACGTCCAGGACCATCGCCCCGCCCGCCAGCTGCTGGGCCACGTCGATCCCGATCCGGGACAGGTCACCGCGGCGCAGCTGGTCCTGGAAGATCTTGCGGCCGGTCGGGTTGATCCGCTCGCCGATGATGCAGAACGGGTGCTGCGGGCTGATCACGACTTCGCGTGAGGCCGACCGGAGGACTGTTTCCATTGCGCGTGCTCCTAAGCCGGGGTCATCGCGCGGCGCTGCCGGAGCAGCTCCTTGGCCCGGACCACCGCCGCCGAGGCGTCGGCGGCGTAGCCGTCCGCGCCGACCACATCCGCGTACTCCTGGGTGACCGGCGCGCCGCCCACCATCACGATGACCTGGTCGCGCAGGCCGGCCTTCTGCAGCGCGTTGATGTTGGCCTTGAACATCGGCATGGTCGTGGTCAGGAACGCGGAGAAGCCGACGATGTCCGGCTGGTGCTGCTTGATCGCGTCGATGAACTTCTCCGGGGCGACCTGGACGCCCAGGTCGATGACCTGGAACCCGGCCCCCTCGAACATGATGTTGACCAGGTTCTTGCCGATGTCGTGCACGTCGCCCTTGACGGTGCCCATCACGATCGTGCCGATCGACTCGGCGCCGGTCTCGGCCAGCAGCGGCCGGAGTACCTCCAGCGCGCCCGCCATGGCCTTGCCCGCGATCAGCATCTCCGGGACGAAGAAGTCGCCCCGCTCGAACCGGGCGCCCACTTCCTCCAGGGAGGGGATGAGCGCCTCGTAGAGCAGCATCTCCGGGCCCAGGCCCATCTCCAGGCCGGCGTTGGTCAGGCTGAGAACCTCGGGCGCGTTGCCTACCAGGGTGAAGTCATAAAGCTGGCGGAGCAGCTCCTCCTGCGTCACGAGGCACCTTCTCTCTGTCTTCTGGCGGGGGCCGCCGGGCGGGACTGCGGGGTTCAGGGGTTCAGGTCCGGGCGGTGGCCGAGGACCTCGGACAGGCCGAGCGCCGTGGCCGCGCACTGCGCGGCCACCGCCGGGATCCTCGCCGGGGTGAGCCGGCTGGCGGGAGCGGACACCGACAGGGCAGCCACCACCACCGCGCCGTCCCGGAAGACGGGGGCGGCCACCGCGACCAGCCCGGGCTCCAGTTCCTCGTCGGTCACCGCGTACCCGCAGCGGCGGACCTGGCGCAGGTTCTCCTCGAGCGCGGCCCGGCTGGTCAGCGTCCGGCTGGTCCGGGCCTCCAGCCGGCCGGGCGGCAGCGGCGCCGCGCCGTAGGCCAGCAGCACCTTGCCCAGCGCGGCGCAGTGCAGCGGCACCGGCCGGCCGACCCAGTTGGTGCCGCCGATCAGGTACTTGCTGTCCACCTGGGCGATCTGCTCGACCAGGCCGTCGCGGGCCACGCCGAGGTTCACGGTCTCGCCGGTCTCGGCGCCGAGCCGGGCCAGGAACGGGCGGGCCACCTCGACCAGGCCCGCCTCGGCGCCGCCGCGCCAGGCGTACCGGACGAACACGTCGCCAGGGCGGAACCGGCCGTCGTCGTCGCGGCGGACCAGCCCGCCGCGCTCCAGCGCGTCCAGCAGGCGGGACGTGGTGCTCTTGGCCAGCCCGGTGGCCGCGGCGAGCTCGGTGAACGTGACCGAGTCA
This sequence comes from uncultured Actinomycetes bacterium, assembly GCA_963713815.1. Classification (GTDB taxonomy): domain Bacteria; phylum Actinomycetota; class Actinomycetes; order Streptosporangiales; family Streptosporangiaceae; genus RYN-230. The sequence continues at coordinate 53,031 of CAVQNH010000008.1, read as the reverse complement.
GGTGCGTGCACGACCTCGGTGACCAGCCGGGCCGCCCGGTCCACCGCCTGCGTGCCGGTGGGCGCCCGCTCTGGCGCCGCCGGGCTGCCCGCCGCCCGGCCCGGCGCCCTGCGTGCTGACCGCGGCCCGGCCCGGCACCTGCGTGCCGGCAGGAGTGGCCACTGACGCCTCCCGGATCCCCGGCGGTCGCTTGCCGCGCTGCCCGCTACGCCTGCCCATGAGTTCCATGCTTGCCAGCTTCGGGCCCATGAGTTCCATGTTACGGAACTCTGTTCTACTATGTGATGTTACGTAGCGGTGCCTGGGAGGGTCAAGACCGGCCGGAGGTGGCGATGTTCCGCAACACGATGCCGCGCTACGAGATCCTCTCCCCGGACGCCATCGGCGTGCTGGACCGGGGATGGCGGCGCATCGTTTCGGAGATCGGCGTGCAGTTCGCCAAGCCGGAGGCGCTGGAGCTGTTCCGCCGGGCCGGCCAGAAGGTCGAGGACGAGGTGGTGTTCCTCGACCCGGAGTTCGTGCTGGAACAGGTGGCCAAGGCGCCGCGGGAGTTCGACATCCAGGCCCGCAACCCGGCCAACAGCGTGCACATCGGCGGCGACCAGATGGTGTTCGGCGGCGTCTACGGCTGCCCATTCGTGCGCGAGGGCGACGTCCGCCGGGACGCGACCATGAACGACTTCCGCCGGCTGAGCATGCTGGCCCAGGCCTTCCCGCAGCTGGACACCGCGGGCGGCGTGATCTGCGAGCCGAACGACACGCCGCTCGACTCCCGGCACCTGGACATGATCTACGCCCTGCAGACGGTGACCGACAAGATCTACATGGGCAACGTGGTGTCCGGGCCGAACGCGGCCGACACCATCAAGATGACCGAGATCCTCTTCGGCGGCGGGGCGGGCGCGGAGAAGGGCCGGGCGTCGATCGAGCAGACGCCCGCCACCATTTCGCTGATCAACTGCAACTCGCCGCTGCGCTGGGACGACCGGATGCTGGACGCCCAGTTCGAGTACTGCGCCGCGAACCAGCCGGTGGTGCTCACCCCGTTCCTGCTCATGGGGGCGATGTCGCCGGTGTCGATCCCGGCCGCGCTGGTCCAGCAGCTGGCCGAGGCGCTGTCCGGCATCGCGCTGGCCCAGCTGATCCGGCCCGGCTGCCCGGTCGTATTCGGCTCGTTCCTGTCCAATATCGACATGCAGTCCGGCTCGCCGAGCTTCGGCACCCCGGAGTCGGCCATCGGCCTGTACTGCACCGGCCAGCTGGCCCGGCACTACGGGCTGCCGTTCCGCACCGGCGGTGGCCTCAACTCCAGCCAGACAGCCGACGCGCAGGCGGCGTACGAGTCCCTGATGACGCTGCTGCCGACGTTCCTGGCCGGCACCAACTTCGTCATGCACGCGGCCGGGTGGCTGGAGGGCGGCCTGGTCAGCTGCTACGAGAAATTCATCATCGACATCGAGCTGCTCCGCATGCTGCGGGTGGAGTTCACCCCGCTGGAGATCGACGAGGCCTCGCTGGCCTTCGGCGCGCACGAGGAAGTCGGGCACGGCGGTCACTTCCTCGGGGCCCAGCACACGATGGAGCGGTTCCGGGAGTGCTTCTACCGGCCACTGCTGTCCTCGACGGCCAACTACGAGCGGTGGGTGCGGCTCGGCGCCAAGGACGCCACGGAGCGGGCCGGCGAGATCTGCGCGAAGACGTTGGCGGAGTATGAGGCGCCGGCGCTTGATGACGCGGTCCGCGCCGAACTGGACGAGTTCGTGACCCGCCGCCGCGCCGAACTCGGCGACTAGACCGGGCTCGCCAGGCGCCCGCCAGGCTGGCCCGCGGTGCCCCCGGTGCCCCAGTGCCCGCGCGGTGTCCCCCGGTGCCCGCGCGGGCCGTCGGTGCTGGCGGTAGACCGCCACACCGGCATCACCAGTCACATTGATCAAGGCCAGCGGCCACATACCACCTATCTGGTGCACCCTTCTGTCCGTTTTATGGGAGTTTCGCGCGCACTAGATAGGTGATATGTCGGCGGAGCCTGGCTGCCGGGTCCCGTACGATCCGCGACCCTTAGCGCGGTTCATTTTGCGCAGCCGGCTGCGCAAAATGAACCGCGCTAACGTGGAAGCGCGAGGGAGGGGGCAGGCGGCTAGCATGTGGGCCGTGACTGAGTCAGGGATCGATCCTCAGGTGACCGGGGCGCGGGGCGCGGGGCTCGCCACGCTGGCTGACGGCGTCGTGCTGGACACCTGGTTCCCCGCGCCGGAACTGATCCCGGCCCTGGCGGGCGGCAGCCCCGGCGGCCCCGGCGGCCCGGCGCTGGCGCCGAGCAGCCCCGGCGGCACTGTCCGCCTGTCCGCGGCCGAGGCGGCCGAAGCGCTCGGCCCCGACGCGGCCGCCCTGCTCGGCCCGGACGAGGCCCGGGGGGTCGAGGTCGTCGCGGTGCGCACCACCATCAGCCGCCTGGACGCGCCGCCGGCCGACGCCCACGACGCCTACCTGAGGCTGCACCTGCTGTCCGGCCGCCTGGTCCGCCCGCGCGGCTGCAACCTGGACGGCATCTTCGGGCTGCTCGCCAACGTGGTGTGGACCAGCCACGGGCCCTGCCCGGTCCCGGGCTTCGAGGCCACCCGGCTGCGGCTGCGCCGCCGCGGCCCGGTCACCGTGCACGGCGTGGACAAGTTCCCCCGGATGGCGGACTACGTGCTGCCGGCCGGGGTGCGGATCGCCGACGCGGACCGGGTCCGGCTGGGTGCGCACCTGGCCGAGGGAACCACGGTCATGCACGAGGGCTTCGTGAACTACAACGCGGGCACGCTCGGCACGTCCATGGTGGAAGGCCGGATCTCGGCCGGCGTCGTGGTCGGCGACGGCTCCGACGTGGGTGGCGGCGCATCGATCATGGGCACCCTGTCCGGCGGGGGCACGGAGACGATCTCGGTCGGCGAACGGTGCCTGATCGGCGCGAATGCCGGCATCGGCATCTCGCTGGGCGACGACTGCGTGGTCGAGGCCGGGCTGTACGTGACGGCGGGCACCAAGGTCCGGCGGCCGGACGGGCAGGTGGTCAAGGCCCGGGAACTGTCCGGCCTCCCGGGGCTGCTGTGGCTGCGCGACTCGCAGAGCGGCGCGGTCCGGGTCACCGAGCGCGCCGGGCACGGCATCGCCCTGAACGCCGCGCTGCACGCGAACGCCTGACCGCCCCGGAGAGGAAACCATGCGGCTGGCCACCTGGAACGTCAACTCGGTGCAGGCGAGGCTGCCCCGGCTGCTCAGCTGGCTGGAGGACACCGGCCCGGACGTGCTCTGCCTTCAGGAGACCAAGGCGCCCGACGCCGGCTTCCCGGTCGCGGAGGTCGGCGAACTCGGATACGAGGCCGCGCTGTACGGCACCGGCCGCTGGAACGGGGTGGCCATCTTGTCCCGGGCCGGGCTGGAGGACGTGCGCCGCGGTTTTCCCGGGGAGCCAGGGTTCCCCGACCCGGAGGCCCGCGCCATCTCCGCCACCTGCGCGGGCTGCCGGGTCTGGTCGGTCTACGTCCCCAACGGCCGGGCCCTGGACAATCCCCACTTTGCCTACAAATTGTCCTGGCTCGCTGCCCTGCGCGACGCACTCGCCACCGAGCTCAGGCCAGGCCGGGACCCGGCGCCGCTCGCCGTGTGCGGGGACTTCAACATCGCCCCTCACGACGACGACGTGTGGGACCCGGCTGCGTTCATCGGCTCGACCCACGTCACCCCGGAGGAACGGGCGGCCCTGGCCGGCCTGCTGGACCTCGGGCTCACCGACGTCCGTGCCCGGGCGCTCAAGGGCCAGCCCTTCACCTACTGGGACTACCGGGCCGGCATGTTCCACAAGGGCATGGGCATGCGCATCGACCTGGTCCTGGCCAGCGCCCCGGTGGCCGCCGCGGTCAAGGACGCGTACATCGACCGTGAGGCCCGCAAGGGCAAAGGGCCGTCCGACCACGCCCCGATCGTCGTGGACCTGGACCTGCCCGCCGCCGGCTGACCCCGCCCGGCCGGGCGGCGGCTGATCGGCACGTCGTGGCCGCCCAGCGGGTTCTTGCCGGAGCGCAGCGCCTATCCTCGGCGTTCATGGTTGCCCTCGTCTGGTTCCGGCGGGACCTCCGCGTGCACGACCACCCGGCGCTCCGCGCGGCGCTGGCCGGGCACGAGCAGATCGTGCCGGTGTTCTGCCTGGACGACCGGCTGCTGCACGGGCGGCACGCGTCCGGGCCACGCACCGCGTTCCTGCTGGAGAGCCTCACCGACCTGGACGGGCAGCTCGCGGAGCGCGGCGCCCGCCTGGTCATCCGGCACGGGCCGCCCGAGCGGGAACTGCCCGCGCTGGCCGCCGAAACCGGCGCCACCGAGATCCACCTGAGCCGCGACCCCAGCCCGTACGAGGCCATCCGGGGCCGGCGGGTGCGGGCCGCCCTAGACCAGGCCGGCCTCAGCGCTCACTCCCACCCCGGGGTCAGCGTGGTGGACGACGTCCGCGCCATCCAGACCGGGCAGCACCGCCCGTACACCGTGTTCACGCCGTTCTACCGCAACTGGGAACGCGTCCCGCGGCGCGCCGTCCTCGACCCGCCCCAGCGGATCGGCATGCCCGCGAAGACCCGGCCCGGGCGGGTGCCCGCCCTGGCCAGCCTGGGCCTGGAGCAGGAGGTGCCCGAGCCGGCCCGGGGCGGGGAGAGCGCCGGGCTGACCCGGCTGGCGGAGTTCCTGGACGGGCCGGTGCGGGACTACGACTCCGGCCGCGACCAGGCCGGGGCCGACGTCTCGTCCCGGCTCTCTCCCTACCTGCGGTTCGGCTGCCTGTCGCCGCGGGCGGTGGAAGACCAGCTGCCCGGCGGGAGGAGCGCGGACGCGACGGGCGCGGAGGCGTTCCGGCGCCAGCTCTGCTGGCGGGACTTCTACCAGCACGTCCTGGTGCACCACCCGGACAACGCCCGGCAGGAGTACCAGGCCCGCTACCGCGGCACGCTGACGTGGGCGGGCGACGACGCCGAGTTCACCGCCTGGACCGAAGGCCGGACCGGGTTCCCGCTGGTGGACGCCGGCATGCGGCAACTGCGCCGCGAAGGCTGGATGCACAACCGGGTGCGGCTCCTGGCCGGCTCGTTCCTGACCAAGGACCTCGGCATCGACTGGCGCCGCGGCGAGGACTGGTTCATGCGGCTGCTCCTGGACGGCGATCAGGCCAGCAACAACGGCAACTGGCAGTGGATCGCGTCCGTGGGGGTGGATCCGCAGCCCGCGTTCCGGCGCATCTACAACCCCACCCTTCAGCAGGAGCGCTTCGACCCGGACGGCCGGTACGTGCGCCGCTACGTGCCCGAGCTGGCCCGGGTCCCGGACGAGTACCTGGCCGAGCCGTGGCGCATGACCGGGGAGGAGCAGGAGCGGGCGGGCTGCCGGATCGGCCGGGACTACCCGGGGCCGATCGTGGACCACCCGGCGGCCCGGCGGGCGGCGCTTGATCGTTACCGGGACGCAGCTGACGCCGGCGCCTGACCACGATGGTGGTTCGGCGGCCCGGCGCCGCCTGCCTGCCTAGAGCATGAGGATCAGCATGTAGCCCATGGTGGCGGCCATGGCGATCTGGCAGCAGGCCGCCAGGCGGGGAGACAAGGCTCGCGGGGCTGGGCTGGCTGGCAGGTCTGGTCTGGCTGGTAGGTCTGGCACGTCTGGCGTGGCCGCGGCGGGCTGGGAGGCCAGTCCGCCGCCGGCTGTGGTGCTGAAAGCGAGGCTGGCCACCGGGACGGAAGCGCCGGGGCGGCCGGTCGCGGCGCGGGCCAGGGCGGGCAGGCGGTCGGCTTGCCACATCACGTAGCCCACCATGAACACGGCCAGGATCAGGGCGAGGAGCGGGAAGCGGCCAGCGGCGGGCGGCCCGCCCACGGCCATCCCGGGATGCGGGCCCGATGCCACCGCTGCGACCGCGCCGGCGGCCAGCAGCATGTAGACCATGGCGCCGCACATCACCAGGTGCGGCACGTGGTGACCGTGCGACGGCCGGCCGCCGCCCGCCGCGGCGCGGGCCCGGCGGCCGCGCCAGGCCCGCCAGCCGAACCAGCCGGTGGCCGCGCCGAACATCACCGCCCACACCTGGTCCGGCAGCGGGTTGAGCCAGCTCACCAGCATGCCGGCCATGGCCACGCCCATCACCGTGTGCACCAGGTTGACGTCCCGCTCGTCCGCCCGGCGGCGCGCCCGGGCGATGACGAGGCGGCTGGCGCAGTACGCCGCGGTCGCGATCATGAGCGCGGCCAGGATGCCCGCGAGCCAGGAAGGTCCCCTCATGTCCGGGTCCGGCCGGCGCCCGGCCCGCGGATGGCCCGCGGGATGGTCCGCCCCCCAGCGGTCCGCGCAGGCCAGAACGCGAGGACCAGCAGAATCAGCAACGGCCCAGAATCGGGGTCGGTCTCGCTGCCGGTCAGGATGCCGCCGAGGGCCTGGCCTGCCACCCAGATCGCAGCGGCCAGCACCGCCGCCACGGCCAGAGTGGCCCGGGCCGCGGGCGGCGGCAGGTACACGCCGATCGCGATCACGGCGAACAGGGCGGCGAGCACGGCCGAGGCCGCCAGTCCCTGGTGGGCCAGGAACGCGGCGCCGTGCTGGCTGATCGAGGCCAGCCAGGCCGGCTCACCCCGGGCCGCGCCGGACAGCATGTCGTGCAGCCCCTGCGGGGCGCGGTTCGCGGGCTGCAGCGCGAAGTAGGCCAGGCTGGCCCACACGATGAGCCACAACGCCCGGGCGGCCGGCGCGCCGACGGCCCGGGCCGCCACGAACGGGGCCGGCGGATCACCGGCGGGCGCCGTGGCATCACCCCGGTCGCGTGGCCAGAGCAGGACCGCGAGCAGCGCATAGAGGACCGCGGGGCCGGGGGCGCCGCCGACCGGGCTGGCCGTCCCGGCGAGTACCCCGCCCAGGCCCTCACCGAGCCACCACACGCTGAGGGCCCAGACGACCGAGGCGCCGAGCGCCAGCCGGACCGTGGGCCGCCAGGCGATACCGAGGGCGAGCAGCAGCTGGATCGTCGCGAAGGCCGCGTTGAGCCCGGTCGGATGCTGCCCTACGAGGTGGGCGTCCCAGATGACCGGCTGGCTCACGAAGGCCGGGTTGCCCGGGGCCGCGGCCGCGAGCATCTCGCTGAACGCCCTGGTGAACATGACCGGCTGGTACTGCAGGATCGCATCCAGCAGCCACAGGGCGCCCAGGGCCAGTTGCAGCCGCCGCCGGGCGTCCGGCGCGGCCCAGTCCGCCGGGGCGAGAGCGCGGGAGTCACCCGGCGCGCCCGTGCCGCGCTGGGTGACGGCTATCTCACTCACGGCGGCCTCTCCATGTCCTGCGTTTAATTTCGCCCGGGATGTGCTCGCTGCGGCGCCCTCGTGAAGAGTCTTATCTGTGCGCCGGGATGCTATGGGAGAAGCGTAAAGGCGAGGCTATTCCAGTCGCAAGCAGGAAAGGAAGCAATGTCAGCAGGGAGGCTCTGAGCTGCAAGAATGCTCAGGTGGGGAGTAATTTACGGGCGGCCAATAAACCGGGTGGGGGTATACGGGGAACCCCCCTGAGGTATTTGCGAATACCGGCCTGGCGGGCAGCCCCATTCTTTCTGCCTGGGTCTGATCTTTGCGCCGCTGAGCGCCCCGGGGGATGGGCGCACCCGCCGCGTTGCCGCGCCAGGGGAACGCGCCCGCGGGTGGGGACGCCGGGCGGCGGCCCGCGGAACTGCGGATGGGGACATCCGCCGAACTACCCGCCGGATGTCCCCATCCGCAGCCTCTCCCGCACCGAACCACATGGAAGCGGAAAAAACCCCGGGAAAGTTGTTGGCGCCCAGCCGGGCCAGAACTCCTACTTGTGCCGGCGCCTGCCCGGGCCGGCCTGGGGAGGGGACGCGGCATGGATTCACTGACCAAGGGATCGGGCGTCGCCGTCAGCGTGCTCGTCGCGGCGACAGCCAGCGTCCTGCTCTTGCTGCCCGGGCACCCCCGGGCCAGTAGCTGGCGGGACGTGACGTCCGGCGGGATCACGACGTCGTCGGCGGCGGCCACATCGTCGTCGGCAATCCCCAGGCCCGGCTGGCCCGCGCCCGGCCACCGCCACGCCTGCTCCGGACCTGGCGGGCGGCCGGGTCACGTCCGGCGTGCCGTGCCGCCGGGGCACACGGCAGCCGGGCCCGGCCCGGCCCGGGGCACGGCCCGGCCTGAGGCGCTGGACCGGCCTGCGGCACGGGCGCGGTGGGCCGGGACTGGCCAGGCCCGGTTCATGCCGTACCCCCAGGGATGGCCCTCACCAGGAGACTCCCGGGCGGTTACCGCGATAGCGACGGAATCCGCCCAGACCCGCCCCGGTGAGTTCTAACGTGATGCCATGCTCGACCGCGAGATCGTGGCCGCCATCGTGGCAGGCGACCCGGCGGGACTCGAAGCCGCCTACGACCGCTACGCACCGAGCCTCTATGCCTATTGCCAGTCCCTGCTCGCCGAGCGTGCCGACGCGGCCGACGCCGTCCAGGACACGTTCATCATCGCCGCCGGGAAGCTGGCCGCGCTCCGCGACCCGGACCGCCTCCGGCCCTGGCTGTACGCGGTGGCGCGGAACGAGTGCCGCCGGCGGCTCCGGTCCGCGGGCAGCGCCCCGCTCGACGAGGCGGCCGGGGTGACCGACGACACCACCGATCTCGGGGCTGGCCTGGAACAGGCCGAGCTCCGCGAGGTGGTCTGGTCAGCGCTGGCCGGCCTGACTCCCAGCGAGCGGGAGATCATCGAGCTGAGCCTCGGGCACGAGCTGGACGGCGCCGACCTGGCCGATGCACTCGGTGTCCCGCGCAACCAGGCGCACGCCATGGCCTCCCGGGCCCGGGCTCACTTCGAGGCGGCGCTCGGCGTGCTGCTGGTGGCCCGGGCCGGCCGGGAAGCCTGCGCTGAGCTGGCCGGGATCCTCGACGGCTGGGATGGCCGGCTCACCGTGCTGCTCCGCAAGCGGGTCGCGCGGCACATCCGGCGCTGCGGCGTGTGCGGGGACCGGCAGCGCCAGGAACTCAGCCCGGTGGCCCTGTTCAGCGTGCTGCCGATGGCTGTGCTGCCCGTCGCCCTGCGGCATCAGGTGCTCGGCCTCATCACGGACGGCTCACCCGGGGCGGCGGCCCAGCGCCTGGCGGTCGGGCAGCGGGCAGGCCCGCTGGGGCCCGGCGGCTTCCCCCGGCCCCTCGACCCGCCGTCCCCGGTCGGGCTGCACCATCTCACGCACAGCACCGTGGCGCGGGGCGGGGCGGCCGTGGGCGGGGCCGCGATCGTCGGCGGTGCCCTCGTCGGCGGGGGCCTGATGCATCATCCCGGGGCCGCTGCGCCCGGTACCCTGCCCGCGGTGCCTGGCAGCAGCGCACCCGCCGCCTCCGCGGGGTCATCCCCGGCGGCTTCGCCTGGCGCGGGCGGCGCCGGCGCGGGGGCCACCTCGCCGGGCCCGGAGGTGCTGCGCACCGGGACGGCCGCCAGCACCGCCCCGGCCGGGCCGGGCGGCGGCCCGACCCCGCCGGAGTCCACCTCCGCGGCTCCGTCGCCCGCGCTATCGGCGGTGGTCGCGGGCACCCTGACCGTGTCACCGGCCAGCCTGGGCCTCAGGTTGTCCCTCAGCGGGCTGTGGAGCGGCACGCTGACCCTCACCGCTCAGGGCGGCCCGGTGTCCGGCTACCACGTCACGGTGCCCGTCCCCCTGCTGCAAGACCTGACGCTCAGCCAGGCGTCCGGGTCACTGGCCGCCGGGCAGAGCGTTCACGTCCAGGTGACCGCCGCGGGCGCGGCCCTGTTCTCCACCGCGCTGCTGACCGTGAATCCGGGCGGCCTCAGCGTCCCGGTCACCTACCATCTGCTCGGCTAGCCGCCTGCGCTGACCCCGGCTGACGGGAACGTGGCGGTTAGGGGGTAAATCGCACCGACTGGTTGGGCACGATTCGGCCGGAGTCAATCCGAAAACTCCCGCGAGGCCATAGCGTTGATCGCATGCGTGACGGGGACTTGGTGGCGGCGGTCGTTGCAGGCGATCCGGCGGCGCTGGCGGCGGCCTACGATCAGTTCGCCCCGGCGTTGTACGGGTATTGCCGGTCGCTGCTGAGTGAGCCGGCGTCCGCGGCGGGGGCGGTCCGGGACACCTTCGTGGTGGCCGAGGTGAAGCTGCGGCTGCTGCGGGACCCGAGCCGGCTGCGGCCCTGGCTGTACGCGGTGGCCCGGAACGAGTGCCGGCGCCGGCTGCACGGTGACGGGGCCTCCGTTCAGCTGACCAACGATGAGTTCGGCGCCGGTGAGGCGACCGCCGATCTCGGCCTGGCCCTCCAGGAGGCCCAGCAGCGCGAGATGGTGTCGTCGGCGCTAGCCGGGCTGGACCCGGCGGACCGGGAAATCGTCGAGCTGAGCCTGCGGCACGAGTTCTACGGCGCGGACCTGGCTGACGCGCTGGGGGTGCCGCGCAACCAGGCGCAGGCCCTCACCACCCGGGCCCGGACCCACTTCGAGACCGCGCTGGGCGCGCTCATGGTGGCCCGGTCCAGCGCGGGCTCGTGCGAGGAACTGTCCTGGATCCTGGATGACTGGAACGGGGAGCTGACCCCCCTGCTGCGCAAGCGGGTCCGCCGGCACATCTCCATCTGCGAGATCTGCGGAGAGCACCGGCAGCGCCAGGTCAACCCGCTGGCCCTGGTCAGCATGCTGCCCGAGCTCGTCCTGCCGGAGAGCCTGCAGCACGAGGCGCTCAGCCTGCTCGCGGACACCTCGGCCGACGCCGCCGAGGAACGGGCGGAGATCGCGGACCGGGCCGAGCCGTTCACCCGGTCCGGATTCCCGGTGCCGCTGGACCCGCTGGCGGCCCGCCGCGGGCCCGCCGCGTTCGTGCCCGCCGCCGGGGTGGTGGTCGCGGTGTTCGCGATGTTCGGCGGCGGGGCCATGCTCGCGGCGAGCACGCTGCACCACGCCACGCCCCCGGTCAGCTCCGCGATCGCGTCCGCCGTGCCGTCCGCGCAGGCCGCGCCCGCGGTGAACACGCCCACGCCGTCGCCCGCCGGGCACAAGAAGGCCCACGGCAAGCGCACCGCCGCCGCACCAGGCACGGGCATCGCGTCCTACCCGGTCGGGACGGGGAAGTCCGGGACGGCGTCCCAGCCCGTCATCCACTCGTCCTCGGCCAAGCCCACGAAGTCCAAGCACACGGCCCCGCCGACCTCGAAGGCCCCCACCTCGCCCCCGCCGTCCAGCCCCCCGCCCACGACTCCGCCGCCCACCACTGTTCCCCCGACCACCCCACCCCCGACCAGCGGCAGCAACGGCGGCCTACTCCTGACGATCATCGGCTTGCTGTAGCGGAGCGGCCCGGGGCATCCTGTGCCGCAGCCGGCTGACACAGCCGGCTGCCGCTGGCGACCGCGGTCGGCTGCCCAGTGACCCGGCCGGCGGCCCCGCCAGCCCGCCGGTCAGGACACGGTGGGGACGCCAGCGTCCCCGCGGAGCAGGGCGGCGGCCATCCGCAGCGAGACGAGCTTGCCGTACGCCGACTCCCGGGGCAGGTACTTCATGCCGCAGTCCGGGGCCAGCACGAGCCGTTCCGCGGGCACGTACTTCAGCGCCCGGCGGACCCGGGCGACGATCTCGGCCGGGTTCTCCACGTTCTCGTCACCCAGGTTGAGCACGCCCAGGATGATCGTCTTCCCGTCCAGCCGGGTGAGGATCTCGCAGTCCAGCCCGGACTGCGCGGTCTCGACCGAGACCTGGTCGCAGACGCAGTCGGCCAGCTCGGGCAGGAACGAGTAACCCGACGGCCGTTCGTGGATGATCGCGGCGTAGCCGAAGCACAGGTGCACGGCGGTCGTCCCGGTAATGCCCTCCAGGGCCCGGTTGATCACCCGGACGCCGTACTTGCGGGCCTCGTCCGGCCGGGCCTGCAGGTAGGGCTCGTCCAGCTGGACGATGTCCGCGCCCGCGTTGAACAGGTCCGCGATCTCCTCGTTCACCGCCTCGGCATAGCCGAGCGCGAGGTCCTCGGTGCTGGTGTAGTAGTCGTTCTGGGCCTGCTGGGCCATGGTGAACGGGCCCGGCACGGTGATCTTCGTGGTCCGGGTGGTGCTGGCCCGGAGGAACTCCAGGTCCCCGACCTCGACCGGGTGGCGGCGGCGGATCGGGCCGGTCACCCGGGGCACCGGGTTGGGCTGGCCGCTGCGGTCCAGCGCGGTGCCGGGGTTGTCGATGTCCACCCCGTCCAGGGCCGTGGCGAACCGGTTCGAGTAGCTCTCCCGGCGGATCTCCCCGTCGGTCACGATGTCGAGGCCGGCTTTCTCCTGGGCCCGGATGGCCAGTTCGGTGGCGTCACGCTGGGCCTGGTCCAGGTACTCCGGAGCGACCCGCCACAGTTCGGTCGCGCGGACGCGGGGCGGGAACCGGCCGCGCAGCCGGGCGCGGTCGATGAGCCAGTCCGGCTGGGGGAAACTGCCGACCAGGGAAGTGGGGAAGAGCATGACGCCACAATGTCAGATCGCCCGCCCCGGCGCAGCCCCGGGCAACGCTGCGCCACCGGGCAACGCCTCGCCCCCCGGGCCGCGCCCCGGCAACGGCCCGCACCCCCGGGCAACGCCCCGCACCCCCGGGCAACGCCCCGCAGCCCCGGACGACGCCCGAGCCCGGGCAACACCCCCGCACCCCCGGTCAGCGCCGCGCAGCCCCGGACGGCGTGGCCAGCCGGCCTCCAGCGGGCCGATCCCGACGCGCCGCGTCCAGCCGGGCCGGGGCCTATCCCGCGGCGGGATTAACCTCAGGGTCGCCCAGTGACCTCGGTGGTGACCTGCCGTCTGGTCACGCTGAGCGGGCCCAGGCCGGACAGCGCCTCGGTCACCCGCGCGGCCAGCCCGGGCGCGGCGGCGGTGGATTCGGCCAGCCCGACAGCCGAGACGCCCGCCAGCCAGGACGGGATGATCTCGGTGACGTCCGCGATCACGTTGGCCTTGGCCCGGTTGGACCGGGCCAGCGCGGTCAGGTGGCGGGTGTCGGGGTCGTCCTCGGTGCCCAGCACCAGGACCAGGTCGCTGGACGCGGCCACGGTCCGGACGGTCTCGGCCCGGTCGGACGCGGCGTAGCAGAACCCGTCCGGGTCCGGGCCGCGCAGGGCCGGGAACCGGGACCGCAGGGCCGCGGTCGCGATCGGCGTGTCCTCCACCGGGACGCCAGGCACCAGCACGTAGGAGACCCGGCGGGGGTCCGCGACCTGGACCGCGCCCGCGCCGACCCGGGTCTCGGCCAGGATGGCATGGTCCGGGGCCTCGCCCAGGATCGCGGGCAGCACCGCGAGGCCCGACTGGCCGATGAGGACCACCTGGTCGCCCCGCTCGGCGAACCGGCGCGCCTCGGCCTGCACCCCGGCGACCAGCGGGCAGGTCGCGTCGATCACGTTCAGGCCGCGCTCGGCGGCCTCGTCCCGCACTCCCGGGGCGATGCCGTGCGCCGGGATCAGCACGGTGGCGCCGCCCGGCACGTCATCCAGGGAACGGGCGAAGACCGCGCCGTTCTTCTCCAGGTCCGCGCAGGCCTGCGGGCTCGCCATCAGCTGCCCGCAGAGGTAGACCGGGCCCTGGGCCAGGGCCTGGCGGGCCGCCTCGAGGGCCCGCCGCGCGCCCGGGCACCAGGGGCTCACCGCGCCGAGCAGGCGCCGGGTCCCGCCGACCGCCGCCCATTCCTCGACCGCGCTGCGGGCCGCGGCCATGGCCACGCCGTCCACGCTGCTGGCCGCGGCGCCGATCGCGGTGGCCGTGCCGTCGCTGTGCAGCGCGGTGGTGACGAACAGCGCCGCGCCGTCATCCGCCTGGGACGCGTCCCCGGACCGGGGGACCGGGGCGTACCGCACGCGCACCCCCCGCCGGTACAGCAGCCCGCCGACCAGGGGCGCGGCCGGGCAGTTCAGCCGGCCGTGCGCCGGGTCGCCGATCTCGGTGGCGACCAGCACCTCACCCGGGGCCACCACGGTTCCCGGCGCCAGGCATTCGCGTGCGCTTGATCGGCTCATGGACGCGCATCCCCCTGATATCGCCGCGTGGCGGCTCGCTTCGCGATTGGCCGGCTGGCCTGGACCCGCCGTCCAGCCACGATGGCCGGCCTGGATTCCGCCTGGTCGCCAGCCACGATGGCCGGCCGCCGCGCTGACGCGGCGGGCCGGGCTGTGGCGTCCGCTGTCGTCCCCGTTTCCTCGCGGATCAGTCTAGTGATGGTGAAGCCGCAGTGTGTGTACCTGCTAACGCGCCGTGTCGGACATGGCGTACAGGGAAGAAAAGGTTATAGATTACTAATCCAATCGGAATTACATGATTTGACGCTCGGGGGAACTGAGGCGATCTCGGGGGGAACTGAGGCGATACAGCCTGGTCAGCCAGGCCGCGCCGGGCGGCGTGGGGGTTTTGCCCGTTCAGTACCGCCGGCACCGGGGGAGTACAGAAGATGAGCATGGCCCCACTGGGTACCCAAACGCCGTACGGACCAGGGGCACACCAATCAGAGAGGACTGGCGCCATGACCGCTACCGATGAGCTGCTGGCCAACAACGAGCGTTACGCGGCGTCTTTCGCCGGGCCGCTGCCGCTTCCCCCGTCCAGGCACCTCGCCGTGGTGGCCTGCATGGACGCCCGGCTGAACGTCTACGGGATCCTCGGCCTCCAGGACGGCGAAGCGCACGTGATCCGCAACGCGGGCGGCGTGGTCACCGACGACGAGATCCGCTCGCTCACGATCAGCCAGCGGCTGCTCGGCACCCAGGAGATCATCCTCATTCACCACACCGACTGCGGGATGCTGACCTTCACCGACGACGACTTCAAGGCGAGCATCCAGAAGGACACCGGCATCAAGCCGGAGTGGGCGGCCGAGGCCTTCCCCGACCTCGACGAGGACGTCCGCCAGTCGATCGCCCGGATCAAGGCCAGCCCGTTCATCCCGCACAAGGAGTCGGTCCGCGGCTTCGTCTTCGACGTGGCCACCGGCAAGCTCCGCGAAGTGTCCTAGCCCGGGGCATCTCTGCCCGGCTGCGGCGGCACCGGCCGCAGCCGGGTGCGCGGCGGCCCGGGTCAGGAGTCCGAGGAGTCCGTCCGGCCCTGCTGCTCCGCCAGGAACTGCTCGAACTGGGCCCCGATCTCGTCGGCGGACGGCAGCTGTTCTGAGCCTTCCACCAGCGGCCCGCGCTCGGCTCCCTCGGCGAACGCGTCATACTGCCGCTCCAGGGCCTGCACGACCTCGAGGATCTCCTCGGAGCCCTCGACCTGCCGGCGGATCTCCTCGTCCGTCTCGCTGGCCGCGTCCCGCAGCGCGTCGTCGGGCAACTGCAGCCCGGTGGCGCGGGACACCGAGTCCAGCAGCGTGATCGCGGCCGTGGGATAGGCGGCCTGGGCCAGGTAGTGCGGGACGTGCACGGCAAAGCCGACGGCCGCGCGGTCTTCCTCCCCGAGCCGCATCTCGAGCAGTGCCGCCACGCTGCCGGGGACCTGGAGCCGGTCCACCAGCGGCGGGTATCCCGTGGTCAGGCCGGAACTCGTGGCGTGCGCGGTCACGCCCAGCGGGCGGGTGTGCGGCGCGCCCATCGGGATGCCGTGGTAGCCGACGGCCAGCCTGACCCCCAGCTGGGACGACACGTCCCGGACCGCCTGGGTGAAGAGCTCCCACTCGTGATCCGGCTCCGGGCCGGTGAGCAGCAGGAACTGGCTTCCGGCGGTGTCCTTGAGCAGGTGCATGGCCAGCTCGGGCGCCTCGTATTCCTCCCAGTGATCCTGGGAGAAGATCATCGGCGGCCGGCGGGACCGGTAGTCGATCAGCCGGTCCACGTCGAACCGGGCCACTTCCTCGTGCTCCAGTGTGCCCAGCAAATGGGCGGACAGCAGTTTGCCCGCCGCCCCGGCGTCGATGAACCCGTCGAGGTAGTGCAGCATCACTGCCCCGTCCAGCACCGGCGCGTCAGGGCTCACCTCGTAGAGGTCTCCCGGATCTCGCACCACGCTCACTGCCCTTCCAGGGTGTCAGTCGGTCTGCCGTCTACCGGTTACCAACCATCAACGGCCGGTCGTCCATCCCGTCAGAGGCGATCTTTGTGTTCCACGCTACCGCCTGCCGCGCTCGCCATAGCAGCGCGATCCCGCCCCGGCCACCCGGCCGGCGGCCATCCGGGCACCCCGGGCCGGCCCTCACGGCCGTCAGTCGCCGTCGGCCTCGGCCGAGCCGGAGAGCCGCAGTTTCCGCTGCGCACGCTGGTAGAACGTGGTCCGGCCGAGCCGCACCACCCGGGCCGCGTCGGGGAGGGTACCGACCTCGACCGTGTCGCCCGGTTTCAGGTAGCCGACCACGTTCCCGTCCGCCTCCAGCGCGGGCTCGGCACTGCCTGGCAGCACGGTGAGCAGTACTTTCTCGTTGCTGGACAGGAACAGCGCCCGGTTGAACGCCGAGTGCGGCGCCACGGGGGTGACCAGCAGTCCCTCGGCCGCGGGGGAGACGAGCGGGCCGCCGGCCGAGAAGTTGTAGGCGGTGGACCCGGTGGGCGTGGCCACGATCACCGCGTCCGCCGCGTAGCGCACGAACGGATGCGACTCCACGGTGAGCTCGACCAGGATGGAGGACCCGCGGCCGGGGACACGGGCCAGGTCCACGTCGTTGAACGCGATGGTCTGCTGGCCGGGAAACTCGGCCTGGACGGCGGAGCGCGGCTCCGCCGTGAAGCGGTGCTCGTCGATGGCGTACAGGGCGTCGGACATCTCCGGCGGGTCGATTTCGGCCAGGAACCCCAGCTTGCCCACGTTGACGCCGAGCACCGGCGGCCTCGGGCCGTACGACATGCGCATCGCACGCAGCATGGTGCCGTCGCCACCCAGGCTGACCATGAGGTCGGAGCGGGCGGCCAGATCCAGCGGGGCGACGGCCTCGACCGGGCCGGGTACCCGGTCGGCCTCCTCCTCCAGCGTCAGCACCGTGACCTTGCGCTTGCTGGCCCAGGCCAGCAGCTCGAACAGGGCCGAGTTGCAGTCCCGCGCCGGATGCAGCACGAGCCCCACCGTGTTGACCATGCCCACGGGCCGGCCTCCTCAGGTCGTGATCAGGGCGCGCACCCGGGCGGTGCGGACCGCGTCGGACAGCGTGCCGATGTCGTAGGCACCGTAATGGCGCTTGCCGTTGATGAAGAACGTGGGCGTGCCGGACACCGACGACAGGTCGGCGGAGTCCACGTCCTCGGCCACCCGCGCCGCGCCCGTGTGCTTGCGCAGGTCATCCGTGAACCGCTCGGTGTTCAGGCCGAGGTCGGCCGCGTAGTGGATGAGATCCTTACCGGTGAGCGCGCCCTGATGCTCCATCAGCAGGTCGTGCATCTCCCAGAACTTCCCCTGCCGGTCGGCCGCCTCGGCCCCCTCCGCGGCCAGCTGGGCGTGCGGGTGCACATCGTTCAGCGGCAGGTGCCGGAACACGTACCGGACGTCGCCGAAGTCGGACAGCAGTTCCCGGACGATCGGCTCGGCCTGGCCGCAGTACGGGCACTCGAAGTCGCCGTACTCCACCACGGTGACCGGCGCCTCCTCGGGCCCGCGGATGTGATCGCGGTCGGGGTCGACCGGGACGGCCAGGTCGGTGATCAGCGTGGAGGTGCCGAGCAGGGCCCGCAGCTTCAGCCGCTTGGGCAGCAGCCGGGTGATCCGGAAGAGCGTCCAGGTGAGCGCGGACGCGCAGAACGCCGCGGACAGGATGCCCAGCTTCGCCTCGGCCAGCAGGGTGCCGCGGAAGGCGAGCGAGGCGATGAGCAGGGCCACGGTGAAGCCGATCCCGGCGATCGTGCCCGCGCCGACGATGCCCGCCCAGCCGACCGGCGGCTGGATCCGGCCCCGGCTGAGCTTGGTGACGAGCCACGCGGCCCCGGTGGTGCCCACCGGCTTGCCCACCACGTACCCGATCAGGATGCCCAGCGTGACCGGGGATGCATAGGCCCGGGAGAGCAGCCCCACGCTGACCGCGACGCCGGCGTTGGCCAGGGCGAACAGCGGCACGATGAGGTAGCTCGACCAGGGGTGGTACAGCTGCTGGAGCCGCTCGTTGGGGGAGATGGCCAGGCGTGACGCCGACGCGGGCCTCACGGGCCAGCTCCGGGGTGGGCTGCTCGCGGAACAGCCGGAACAGGTCGCTGGCCCGCTCCAGGTCACTGCGCGCCGCGGGCTGGGCGTAGGTGAGCAGGCCCATGATCAGGCCGACGACGACCGGGTCCACGCCGGACTTGAAGAACGCCACCCACGCCGCCGCCCCGAGCAGGAAGTAGACCGGCCCGAACCGCAGGCCGGCCGCCCGGACGGCCAGCACCACCAGCAGGAAGCCCACCCCCGCCAGCAGCGCGGGCAGCTGCAGGTGCGCGCTGTAAAAGATCGCAATAACGGCCAGTCCGGCCAGATCATCCACGACGGAAAAGGTGAGCAGGTAGGTGCGCACCCGGTCGGGCAGCCAGGAGCCGACCAGGGCCAGCATGCCCAGCGCGAACGCGGTGTCGGTGGACATGGCCGTGCCCCAGCCGTGAGCCCCCGGGCCGCCCGCGTTGAACGCCAGGTAGATCCCGATCGGGACGATCATCCCGCCCAGGCCGATCACCAGCGGGAGCGTCAGCCGCCGGCGCTCGCGCAGCTCGCCCATGTCGAACTCGCGCCGGGCCTCCAGGCCGACCACCAGGAAGAAGAACGTCATCAGGCCGGAGTTCACCCAGCCGTGCAGATCGTCGGACAGGCCCATGCTGCCGACGTTCACCGAGAGCCGGGTAGACCAGAACGATTCGTAGGTCCCGGGCGCGACGTTGGCCCAGACCAGCGCGGCCACGGTCGCGGCCAGCAGGATCGCGGCGCTGCCCGTCTCGGTGCGCAGGAACTGGCGCAGCGGGGTCTCCAGGCTCCGCGCCCAGGCGGTCCGCCCGGACAGCAGCGAAGGCGCCGGCTGGGATTCCGTCATGCCCGGATTCTCCCAGGAACGCGGGCGGTAGTCGCGCCCGGCTCAGCCCTCCGGGCCGCCGGCAATCTCGTCCTCGTCCTCGTCGGTCAGGTGGACGGCCGCTTCCTCGGCGCCGCTGCCGCCCGGATCGGCCGCGCGGTCATAAGTCTCTTGGGCCATGTGCCCAGGCTAGCGACAATGATCACGGGCTCCGGCCGGGAACAGCCCCGGGCCCAGGTCAGTCCCGGTGCGCCGCTTTGTAGTCCTCCCACCGGTCGAGCAGCAACGGCAGCTCCTTGCTGACGAACTCGAAGTACATCGCCGACTCGGCCAGCCGCGTCCCGGCGGGGGTGCCCGCACCGAGCACCTCGGCCCCGCCGCGCATCGCGTCCGCCCAGCGCATCATGATCCCGTCGCGGACCCGCAGGACCTCGTGCCAGACGTTGTCCGGCATCACGTACACGTGACGCCGGGAGCCGGGCTCCGTCTCGCGGCTGACCAGGCCCACCTGGATGAGGTAGCGCACGCCGCCCGACACCGCGGCCGGGCTGACCCTGAGCAGCCCGGCGAGCTCCTCCGCGGTGAGCCGGCTCGTGTCCGCGGTCAGCAGGGCGACGAAGATCCTGGCCGGCATCCGGGGCATCCCCGCGTCGGCGAGCAGCGAGGCGAAGCGCTGGATGAACTGCCGCACGGCCGCGCTGTCCCGGGTCCCCGGTGCCTGGCGGGCCTCCCCAGCCTCGCGGGCCCGGCCGGTCACGCGAGTTTCGCGGTCATCCCACGTCTTGGGGGCTTCCGGTGCGTCCGGGCCGTCCCGTGCTCCGCGTGATTCCGGCGCCTTCCCGGCCTCCCGCACTGGCTGTCACCCCTCCCACGCCCGTTCAGAGGCCCAGTTTACTAGATACATAACTTTCATGATTTTGTGAATTCAGTGTTAGGGTAGGCCGCATGACGGCGGTGATCGACGTAACCGGCCTGACCAAGTCGTTCGGCCGGACACGCGCCCTGGACGGGCTCGATCTCACGGTGGCCCCCGGTGAGGTGCACGGCTTCCTGGGCCCCAACGGCGCGGGCAAGACCACCACGATCCGGGTCCTGCTCGGCCTGATCCGGGCCAGCGGGGGGACCGCCCGGCTGCTCGGCGGTGATCCCTGGCTGGAGGCCACCACGCTGCACCGGCGGCTCGCGTACGTGCCGGGCGACGTCACCTTGTGGCCGAACCTGTCCGGCGGGGAGGTCATCGACCTGCTCGGCCGGCTCCGCGGCGGCCTCGACGAGAAGCGCAAGGCGGCCCTGCTGGAGAAGTTCGAGCTCGACCCGGCCACGAAGAGCCGGTCTTACTCCAAAGGGAACCGGCAGAAGGTGGCGCTGGTGTCCGCGTTCTCGTCCGGGGCCGAGCTGCTGATCCTGGACGAGCCGACGTCGGGGCTGGACCCGCTGATGGAGGCGGCGTTCCGGGAGTGCGTGGAGGAGGAACGGCACGCGGGCCGGACCGTACTGCTGTCCAGCCACATCCTGTCCGAGGTGGAAGCGCTCTGCGACCGGGTGACGATCATCCGCGCGGGGCGCACAGTGGACACCGGGGCCCTGTCCGACCTGCGGCACCTGTCACGCACCTCGGTGCGCGCCGAGCTGGAGCGGCCACCGGAGGGCCTGGAGGGGCTGGCGGGGGTGCACGACCTGGACATCAGCGGGAACCGGGTCAGCTGCCAGGTGGACAACGACGCGCTCGCGGAGCTGCTCAGGCGGCTGGCCGCGGCGGGGGTGCGCAGCCTGGTCAGCCAGCCGCCGACGCTGGAAGAGCTATTCCTGCGGCACTACACGGACCGGTCATGACCGCGCTGGCCGCCCGCACGCGGCGGCCCGGGGGCCGGGCCGCCGGCCACGGCCCGGCCCGGCTGGCCGGGACCGCCGCGCTGATCTGGCTCGGCCTGCGCCGCGACCGGATCGTCCTCCCGGTCTGGGTGTACGTGTTCGCGGCCAGCATCGGCAGCACCGGGTACAGCTTCCGGCATCTCTACACGAGCCTGGCCCAGCGGCTCGCGCTCACCGCCAGCGTCCAGCATGACCCGTCGGTCCTGGCGCTGAGCGGGCCGGTGTTCGGGACCAGCGCGGGTTCGCTGGTCGCCTGGAAGGTCCTGGTCTTCGCGGCCGCGGCCGCCGGGCTGATGGGGATCTTCACGGTGGTCCGGCACACCCGTGACGACGAGGAGCAGGGGCGGCTGGAACTGGTGGGCGCCGCGGTGGTCGGCCGCCAGGCCCCGCTGGCCGCCAGCCTGGCCGTGGCGTTCGGCGCCAGCCTGGTGCTCATCCCGCTCATCGCCGTCGTTCAGGCCGCCCTGGGCTACCCGCTGGCCGGCTCGGTGGCCCTGGGCACGGCGGTCGGGCTGTCCGGCTGCGTGTTCGCGGCGGTGGGCGCGGTCTGCGCCCAGCTGACCGTCAGTGCCCGGACGGCCCGCGGGATGGCCGTCGGCGTGCTGGGGGTGGCCTTCCTGCTCCGGGCGGTGGGCGACGCGGCGTCCGGGACGTCCTGGCTGCGCTGGGCCTCACCGCTGGGCTGGGCCGAGCAGATGCGGGTGTACGCGAATCCCCGCTGGAGCGTGACCATCCTGTTCGTGCTGAGCGCCGCGGCCCTGGCCGGATGCGCCGCGCTGCTGGCCGCCCACCGGGACCTGGGCGCGGGCCTGCTGCCCGCCCGGGTGGGCCGGCCGCAGGCGGCCCCCTGGCTGCGCAGCCCGCTGGCCCTGGCCTGGCGGCTCCAGCGCGGCGCGCTGCTCGGCTGGGCGGCCGGATTCGTGCTGGCCGGCGCGGTGCTCGGCTCGGCGGCCCGCGGCATCGGCCCGATGCTGAACACCAGCTCCCAGGCCCGGCAGCTGTTCATCCGGCTGGGCGGCCACAGCGGGCTCGTGGATGCCTACCTCGCGGCGGTGATCGGGATCATGGGGGTGGCCGCGGCGGGGTACGCGGTGGCGGCCGTCCTCCGGCTGCACGCCGAGGAAAGCGAGCGGCGGGCCGAGCCGGTGCTGGCCGCCCCGGTCGGGCGGGTCCGCTGGGCCGGGAGTCACCTGGTGGTGGCCGGCCTGGGCAGCGCGGGTCTGCTGGTGGTGGGGGGCGTGGCCATGGCGCTGGGGGAGGGGCTGACCTCGGGCGGGCTGGCCACCCTGGTGCCGCGGCTGGCCGGGGCAGGGCTCGCGCAGGTCCCGGCCGTCTGGGTGATGGCCGGGCTGGCGGTGGGCGTCTTCGGGCTCGTGCCGCGGATCGCGGTGCCGGTGGCGTGGACGGCGCTGGGCGTGGCGGCCCTCATCACGCTGCTCGGGCCCGCGATCAGGCTGTCGCACTGGGTGCTGGACGTGTCACCGTTCTCCCATATCCCGAAGCTGCCCGGGGCGCCTGTCCGGGTGTCGCCGCTGGCCTGGCTGGTGGTGGTGGCGGTGGTGCTGGCCGTGGCGGGGCTGGCCGGGTTCCGGCGGCGCGACCTCATGTGACTGGGCGGTGCCGTGTCATCTACCGGATGTGGGGGGCGGGGTGGGTGCCGGGGGCGCTGGCTGGCCCTGGCTGGCGCGTGGAGCGGCCTGGCGCGGCCGGCGCGGGTGTGCTTCCTTCCGTCCGCCCGTATCGGGTACGCCTGCGCCCCCGGCACCCACCCCGCCCTGCGTGAGTCCGCTCGGCCCTGCCTGGCGCAGTCGTCCTCGGTCAGGTACTTTTCACGCGGACGGTGCGCTTTCGGGGGGTGTTTTGTCCGGTTCGGCGCACGTACGCGGAAATGTGGACGGGAGGGGCCAGTGTGACTGGAGGGGTGAGGCCCGGGAGGGGCAGGGGCGCGGGCTGGGCACGGGTGGTCTCGTGCGGCTGGCCAGGGCGGGGCCGCTGGCCAGGTCGGCGCCGGTGTCATGGCGGCGGCGGGGGAGATGCGAATGGGGCCCCTCCGAGTATGAGTCGGAGGGGCCCCACCTGGCCGCGGTGCGCCGGGGCTGCCGGTTGCCCGACATCCTGGCCCGGTGCGGCCGACCGCCTGGCATGGGAAGCAGCCACTGAAATGCCGGTTGCCCGGCCTTCCTGTCGCCCGGGTTTCCCCGGCGTCCCGGGAGTTTCCCCCCGGAAGGACTTCCGCCTTAGCGATGAATGAATTTGTACTCCCCCCGGGGGAACTGGCGCAAGGCTTTCTGGCCAGTTATTTCAAGATTTTTTGTGTTATCCGTGAAATCCACAAGAAGGCCCGGGTTATCCCCCGGGAAAGGTGGCTGTCCACCGCGCTATCCACAGCATGGTCCACAGCCAGGTCCCCGGGGCGGTCGGCGTGCAGTGGCGTCGGCACGGGCCGTGACCTGGGTACGCGCCATCCAGGAGGGCCGCGGTCCGGCCCGATCCGGCCGTCACGGTATATGAGCGGGAATGCCGCATACGCAACGAGGCCCCTCCACGTATGAGGTGGAGGGGCCTCGTCGCGGCCATCGAGCAGGGCCGCCGATTACTCGGCTACCGGGGTACTGTCCGGCCGCTCCACCGGGGCGGGAAAATCAGCCCGGAGTACCAGTTTCCCGGCGCTCCGCGCACCCGCCCAGACGTTCCGGTTTCCCGGTCCGCCAGAGTGCGGGGGTCGAGCTGATCTCCATATTCGGTGGTGCGGAATTTCTACCGCTTGGCGCAGAACAGTGCAAGGACTTCTGGCCGATAATTTACCGTTTTTATGGTTATGAACAGCTTTTCCACACCGGCGGCCTGGTTATCCCCCGGGCCGGGCCGCTGTCCACCGGGTCATCCACAACCCGGTCCACAGGTCGGCCCGGACGGCCGCCCCGGCCGGGGGAGGATCGGTGGGGGAGGGGGTCAGCTGGCGGGGTGCGGCTGGGGATCCGGCCGTTCCCCGCCAGCCGGGGCGGGAGAATCACCCGGAACGGATCCGTTGGGGCCCTCGGGGGTGGCCGCCGGGGCGCGGCGGCGCAGCAGGCTGCCGAGCAGGGCCAGGCCGAGCGCGCCCGCCGGCGGGAGGGTGACCAGGGCGGGCAGCTGATACCGCCAGGAGAACTCGAACAGGTCGGAGGCGAGGAGGATCGCCACGGCCGAGCCGAAGACCAGCAGGCAGGCCAGCGCGAGCTCGCGCTGGCGGCCGGTGAGGAAGCCGCGCCCGCGGGCGGCGGCCAGGCCGCCCGCCAGGGCGATCAGCGCGCCCGCCAGGCCGGCCAGGGTGGCGAAGGCCAGCAGCGGTCCCGGCGTGTAGCCGCCGTGCAGCTGGTAGCCGCGCAGGAAGGAAGCGAGCGGCTGGTCCACCGTGGCGTGGCCGCCCATGCTGGCGGGCAGCGGCCGGACCTGGACCGGGCCGCCGCTGGCCTGGAAATGCAGGCCCAGCATGATGGTGTGGCCGGGGCTGAGGAAGATGCTGTCGCCGTAGGTCGGGTAGCTGGTCTGGAACTGCCAGCGGGAGATCGGCGTGTCCCCGGTGCTGGTCACCCGGTGCAGCTCGAACAGCCGGGTGGCGTCGCCGAGCACGCCCCCGACCACCCGGAGCGGCTGCTGGGTGAGCACCCGGTGCTCGAAGTTCCCGATGACCTCCCCGTGGGTGCGGCCGGGCGGGGCGACGTAGGTGTGGTCGGGGGACACGGCGCTGTGCACCAGCCCGTCCGGGCCGAGCCGGATCGCGAGCGCCCGCGGGGGGCAGACCGCCCGCTCGTAGGCGGGCATCTTCAGCGTCGCGCAGTCGGCGCTCTCCGCCAGCCGCCCGTAAATGGTGCTCCCCGCCGCGGGGGCGAGCGAGAACTGGTGGGCGACCACGTCCTCGCGGAACGAGAACGCGGCGATGGGGACGGCGAACGCGACGCACAGGATCACCGCCTGGAGCAGCTTGCGCCGCCAGCCCGGGACAATGATCAGCAGGTAGACCACGGCCGGGACGATCAGGATCTGGCCGACCTGGGCGATGGGCGCGCTGGCGCCGAGGGCCAGGCCGCCCGCGGCGATCCGCCAGGGTCCCGGCTCGGGCCGCCACAGCAGCAACGCCAGGCCCGCGACGATCAGGGCCTCGAACCACACGTCCGGCATGATGGTCTGCTCGATCTGCACCTGGTAGGCGTCGAGCAGGACGGGTGCGGCCGCGAGGGCGGCCAGCCAGCGCGGTGTGCCGCGGCGCAGCAGGAGCAGGTACAAGACCACGGCCACGGCCAGGCCGACGAGGTGCTGGATCACGGTGACCGTATTGAGGTCGCCGCCGATCAGCAGCACCTTGAGGATCACGTTGTAGCCGAGCGGATCGTTGCCGGGCCACGCGCCGAACAGGTACTTGAGACTGTCGATGTACAGCAGGGCGGGCTGGTACGCGGCCAGCGAGAGGCCGCGCAGGACCACCCCGGCCAGCAGGAGCGCCGTGATCAGCCAGTGCCGCCGCGCGATCGCGGCCGCCGCCCGGCCCGGGCCGCGCCGGGCTCCGTGAGCCTGGCCGGCCGCGTCCGCGGCGGCGCCGCCCGAGGATCCGCCGCCCCCGGCCGGGCCGGAGCCCGCGGTGGTTCGCAGTCGCATGACGGTCATCCCGGTTGGTGGGCGGCGCTGACATCGGGCCGGCGGCCGGCGCAGATGCCGAACCGCTGGGTGGCGCTGACGTAGAAGGTTATCCGAGGTCCCTGAGCGCTGGGCCCAGTCTGCGTTCAGGGATGAATTTTCTTGCCTTCGCTAAGCATTGTCACGAACGTGGCTATGCGCCGGGCGCGGGTCTCCGGCCGCTTGGCCTCCGCCACCCGGTAGAGGATCGCATACCGGTTCGCCCGGTCCAGGGTGGCGAAGAACGCCCGGGCCGCGTCGTTGCCGTCCAGGGCCTGGGCGAGATCCCCGGGCACCGCCGCGGTGGACGACGGCTCGTAGGCCGCGGCCCAGCGGCCGTCCGCCCGGGCCCGCTCGACCTCGCGCAGCCCGGCCGGCCTCATCCGGCCGCCCTCGATCAGCGCGGTGGCCTGCTCGCGGTTGATCCGGGACCACTTGCTGGCGGGCTTGCGGGGCGTGAAACGCTGCAGCCAGTAGGTGTCGTCCAGGCGGCCCTTCTGGCCGTCGATCCAGCCGTGGCAGAGCGCGATGCTGAGCGCGTCGGGGTAGGAGACCCCCGGGGCCCCCGAGCCCTTGCGGGGGATCTTCAGCCACAGGCCGGCCGAGTCCGCGTGATGGTCGGTGAGCCAGGCGTCCCACTCGGCGGCGGACCCGGGGCCCAGGACCGGAAGCCCGTCGTCAGGCATAGGGACAGTGAACCACGCGTTCGGGTGGATGAGCGTCAGTTGTATTTTCGCAAGTAACGAACTACTGATCCCCCGAGGGAGCCGTGACAGAGCCAAGCCGCCGCCGGCGACTGCTGATCCTCGTCATCTGCTGCATGAGCCTGGTCATCGTGGGCCTGGACAACACGATCGTGAACGTCGCGCTGCCGTCCATCCAGCGGGACCTGCACGCCCCGGTGTCCGGGCTGCAGTGGGTGGTGGACGCCTACACGCTGGTGCTGGCCAGCCTGCTGCTGCTGTCCGGCTCCACCGCGGACCGGTTCGGGCGGCGCCGCACGTTCCAGGCCGGGCTGGCCACGTTCACGGTCGGCTCGCTGCTGTGCAGCCTCGCGCCCAGCCTGGGCTGGCTGGTGGCGTTCCGGATGCTGCAGGCGGTCGGCGGCTCCATGCTCAACCCGGTGGCCATGTCCATCATCGTGAACACGTTCACCGACCGGGCCGAGCGGGCCCGGGCCATCGGCGTCTGGGGCGCGGCGGTCGGGGTCAGCCTGGCCCTCGGCCCGGTGGTCGGCGGGCTGCTGATCGCGTCGGTGGGCTGGCGGGGCATCTTCTGGGTGAACATCCCGGTGGGGCTGGCGGCGATCGTGCTCACCGCGCTATTCGTGCCCGAGTCCAAGGCCCCGCACCCGCGGCGGCTGGACGCGGTCGGCCAGGTGCTGGTCATCCTGACGCTGGCCTCGCTGATCTACGGGATCATCGAGGGGCCACGGCACGGCTGGGGGTCGCCCGAGATCATCGGCTGCTTCGCGCTGTCCGCGGTCGCGCTGGGGGCGCTCATCTTCTACGAGCCGCGGCGCCGGGAGCCGCTGCTGGACCTGAGGTTCTTCCGCAGCGCGCCGTTCTCCGGGGCCACCGTGATCGCGGTCAGCGCGTTCGCCGCGCTGGGCGGATTCCTGTTCCTCAACACGCTGTACCTGCAGGATGTCCGCGGCTACTCGGCGCTGCACGCCGGGCTGCTCACGCTGCCGCTGGCCGCGGTCACGGTGATCTTCGCGCCGCTGTCCGGGCGGATGATCAGCCGCCGGGGACCGCGGATCCCGCTGATCGTCGCGGGGATCTGCATGTCGGGCGGGGCGCTGATGCTGACCGGGCTGACCGCGCAGCAGTCCACCGGCTGGCTGCTCGCCTCCTACGTGATCTTCGGCATCGGGTTCGGCGTGGTGAACGCGCCGATCACCAACACCGCGGTGTCCGGCATGCCGCGGGCGCAGGCGGGGGTCGCGGCGGCGGTCGCGTCCACCAGCCGGCAGGTGGGCCAGTCGCTCGGGGTGGCGGTGGTGGGTTCCGCGGTGACCTCGGTCCTGGTCGGCTCGATGCGGGCCGGGTTCGTCAGCGCCAGTCACGTGGGCTGGTGGATCATCACCGGCTGCGGGCTGGTCGTGCTGATCGTGGGCCTGGTGACGAGTGGCCGGTGGGCCCGGCAGACCGCCGCCCGGACCGCGGACCGGCTCATGTCGGAGGAAGAGGAGCAGCCGGTCCCGGTCGGGTGAGCGCGCTCGGGGCGCGCCGGGCGGGCGCGCGGGTTGGGCGCGCCGGTTGAGTGCGCCAGTTGAGCGCGCCCGCCGGGCGCGTCAGCTGGGCAGGCTGAGCAGCGAGAACGCGGCGCCCTGGTCGTCGGTGACCATGGCGATCCGCCCGTACGGGGAGTCCCGGGGCGGCTCGAGGACCTGGCCGCCCGCCGCGGTCACGGCGGCCGCGGCCGCGTCGGTGTCGGCCACCGCGAAGTACGCCGCCCAGTGCGCGGGCACCTCGGCGGGCACGCTGCCGGGCAGCTCGCCGATCCCGCCGACCTCGGTGCCGCCGACCTTCAGCGTGGCGTAGCGGAAGCCGTCGCCGCTCATGTCGCCGTACTCATAACCGAACACGGCATGGTAGAAGGCCTGGTTCTGGTCGTACGCCCGGCTGAGGTTCTCGTTCCAGCACAGTGCGCCGGGCTCGTTGGCCAGGCCGACCCCGGTGTGGGCCCGGGCCTGCCAGACGCCGAAGAAGGCGCCGCCAGGGTCGGCCGCGACCGCCATCCGGCCGACGTCCATCACGTCCATCGGTTCCATGATCGTCTGCCCGCCGGCCGCCTTGATCTTGGCGACCGTGTCGTCGAGGTCGTCGGACGCGAGGTAGGTGGTCCAGACCGGCGGCATCCCGGGCGGTCCCTGCTTGGGCCCGATGCCCGCCACCGGCCGGCCGTCCTTCAGGGCCATGGCGTAGCCGCCTGCCTCGGGCGGCCCGGTCTGGACGTCCCAGCCGAACAGGCTCGTGTAGAAGGTGCTGGCCCGGCCGATGTCGTTGACGCCGAGATCGATCCAGCACGGTGTGCCCGCCGGCCAGGCGGTGTCACGAGTAACCATGATTCCCCCACGTGTGTGTGGCCAGCACGCCCCCGCGCCGGCACCAGGGCCAGCCTAGAAGCGCGAGGGGTCGCGCGCATCATTCCCCGCCGGGCAGGCAGGCCCGGTGGTGGAGAGGCCGGCGGCAGAGAGGCCCGGTGGGCAGGTGGGCAGGCCCGGTGGGCAGGCCCCCCGGTGGTAAACAGGTGCCGTGGAGACATGGGATGCGATCAGAGCGCGCAGGAACGTCCGCAGTTACACCAGCCAGCCCATCGAGCGGGCCGACCTGGAACGGATCCTCGAGGCGGGCCGGCGCGCCCCCTCGGCCCGGAACTGGCAGCCGTGGGACTTCGTGGTCGTCACCGGCCGCAGTGAGCTGACCGACCTGGCCCGGGTGTGGCAGGGAGCGCGGCACGTGGCCCAGTCCGCCGCGACCATCGCCCTGGTCGCCCCGGTCCTGGATGACGAGCACCGGCGCGAGGGCCTGCGCTACGACCTGGGCCAGGCGACGATGGACATCATGCTCGCCGCGACGGACCTCGGCATCGGCAGCGCGCACGCATCCGTGGCTGACCAGGACCTGGCCCGGCAGCTGCTGGGCTTCCCGGAGGACCGCTTCCTGGCCTACCTGATCGCGCTCGGCTACCCGGCGGACCGGCCGCTGGCGCCGATCCAGCGGCCCGACCGCCGCCCCTTCGAGGACGTCGTGCACTGGGCCCGCTGGTAGGGGTCACGGGCAGGGGGTCACGCGCAGGGGTCACGGGCAGGGGATCAGGGCTCCGAGGGGAAGCAGTAGGAGTCGCTCGACGCGTCGCCGCCCTGCAGCCGCACCTGGTGGGTGCGCCGGCCGCGGAATGCCTCGCCCTCGGGGAAGAAGCGCTCGTCGAAGGCCAGCCCGCCGCCCGGGGTGACGTCCAGCTTGGCCATCCAGGAGCCCACCCCGTCGGGGTAGAACTGGTCGTCCCAGGCGCCGTAGAGCGAATTCGTGAAGTAGACGCGCTGACCGTCCCGGCTCACCTCGACCATCTGCGGGCCGCCGCTCAGCGGCTGGTCCGGCCGGGCCGGGTGCGCCGCACGCCCGACGATCCCGCCGACCCGCACCGACCCGGTCTCCACCGGGTGCAGCGGGTCGCTCACGTTGTACTGCTTCAGCTCGCCGGTGCCCCAGCACGACACGTACAGGAACTGGTCGTCTACCGACAGGTTGATGTCCGTGACCAGCGGCGGCACGGCGCCGAAGCCCTGCAGCAGCGGCGGGAGCTGCTCGGCGGGGGCCGGTTCAGCCGGGATGGTGATCACCTTGGTCGCGGCCCACTGGCCGTTCTCCTCGTGCCACATCCAGACCGACGCGGACAGGTCCTCGACGCTGACCACCACGCCGACGAAGCCGTACTTCTGGGTCGGGTCGTGCGCGGGCCTCAGCTCGAGCACCATCTGATGCTCGTCACCCAGGTCCACCGTCTGCGTGAGCTTGCGGGTCTTCATGTCCCAGAAGTGCAGCCGGTGACCGTACTTCCGGCCGAGCAGCAGTTCGGGCACCACACCGTTCTCGATCATGGACGGGGTGCCCCACTCGGAGGTGATGGCCACCTCGGCCAGGACGTGCCACCACACGTCGTAGGCGAAGAACTGGTCACCGCGGTCGGCTTCCCAGGGCCCGAGCACGTCGAACGTGTTCTGGTCCAGGAGCGCGATCCCGCCCGGGCCCTCTTCCCCGTAACCACCCAGGCAGGACACGAACACCGCGCCCGGGCCGCAGTGCACGGTGTGCGGCCGGGAGTACCCGGCCCGCTTGCCGACCTCGTCCGCCTCGAGCACCTTCGTGATCACGGGGGAGGCCGGGTCCGGCTCGGTGTCCAGGATGTGCACCCGGGACGAGCGGATCCCCGGGACGACCAGGTACCGGCGGCCGCCGTGGTCATGCCCGCCGCCGGGGTGCAGCGCGCTGGAGCAGGCGTTCCAGCCGAAGTGGTGGAGTTCGTCGCCGAGGTTCGGCAGTTCGGTGAAGCCGACCACGGACCCGTACCGGGCGGAGTCCGGGTCCACGTCCAGCACGGCTATCGCGTCGGGCTGGCCGGCGGGACGGGAGAACGTGGCGACGTAGGCGAGTTTCTCGGGCGGGGCCTCCGCCGCGTCCCGGGGGGTGCGGTAGAACGTCGGATCGAGGTGGTGATGCTCATCTGCCATAGCTGAGATCCTTCACGGTTCGTCCGGGGAGCAGCGCAGCATCCGGCCTGACCGGGCACACCAGGCTTAACCGGGCACGGCCCGGCCTGGGCGCGGAGTCTGGCCAATACGGATTCCCGATCAGCTAACTCAAGTATCCAGTTGACGGGCGGCCACGGCCGCGCCTGCTCAGTACATCAGCCAGAACCCGCTGATGGCCAGGGCACCGAGCGCCACCAGGGCAAAGAGGGCGACCCACACTCCGCCCGGCACGCCGGTGAGCGCCGCGAGCTGGTCCGCGTCCGACCGGGAGGCCCGGCCCCGGCGGCGGGAGCGCTGCAGCTCCAGGACCGGCCGGATCCCCCCGAGCAGCAGGAACCAGGCCATCGCGTACCCGAACGACGCCTGCAGCAGGGACGAGCCACGCCAGATCACCAGGGCCACGGCCACCGCGACGGTGACGGTGGCGAGGATCCCGTAGGCGTTGCGGACCATCAGGGTCAGCGCGGCCAGCAGCACCAGGCTGAGGAGCAGGGCCGCCACCAGGTGCCCGGTGGCCAGCAGGGCGGCCGCGCCCAGCCCCAGGAGCGGGGGAGACAGGTACCCGGCCGCGGCGGTGGCCACGATGCCGGGACCCGAGGCGTTCCCCGCGGACACGGTGAGGCCGGCCGTGCTCCGGTGCACCCGGACCCCGTCGAGCCGGCGGCCCGCAGCCAGCGCGACCAGTGCGTGGCCGCCCTCGTGGGCGATGGTCACCACGGTGCGGGACAGGGGCCAGGCCCGGCGCCACCCGACCAGGATCAGCGCGGCCACCGCGGTGCCCAGGACCAGCAGCCGGGGCGGCAGCGGCTCGGCGGTGACGGCCTCGTGCCACAGCTGGCTGAGCGAGGTGGCGTGCACGCCCGCCATCCTGCCAGGCGGACCGGGCAGGCTGGCCCCGGGAAGCGGGTAATTCAGGGCATCCGCAGTAAATTCCCAGGTTGGCGGGGCAGGGCTCAGGGCGGGGGCGCGCCGGCGGGCCGGGCTCAGTGGGGGAAGCAGCGGGGCAGGGCTTAGCGGCGGAGGCTCAGCGGCGGAGGTTCAGCGGCGGGGGCTCAGCGGCGGGGGCTCAGTGGCGGGACAGGTGGTCGATCTGGGCGACCTCATCGGGGGTCAGGGAGAAGCTCAGCACGTCGAAGTTGGCCACGATCCGGTCCGGGTGCGCCGACTTCGGGATCACCGCGATGCCGTGCTCGAGGTGCCAGCGCAGCACGACCTGGGCCGGGGTGACCCCCCGCTTCTCCGCGATCCCGGTCAGCACCGGGTGACCGAGGTCTGTCCCCTTGAGCGGGCTGTAGCCCTCCAGGGTCACCCCCCGCTCGCGGCTGTCTTCCAGTACCGCCTCGTCATACTGGGCCGGGCTCCACGGGATCTGGTTGACGGCAGGCGCTTCCCCGGTCGCCTGGATCAGCCGGTCGATCTGCGCGATCGAGAAGTTGCTCACCCCGACCGACCGGGCCAGGCCCTGGCCACGGAGGGCGAGGAACTCGCGCCACACCGGCGCGAGCGCCCGGGCGGGCGGCGGCCAGTGCACGAGCCACAGGTCGACGTAGCTGGTACCGAGGGCCCGCAGGCTGGCGGTCAGCGTCTTGCGCTCATAGCCCGCCTTGCCCGGGGGGAGCTTCGTGGTGATGAACACCTCACCGCGGTCCAGGCCGCTGTCCCGCAGTGCGTGGCCCACCTCAGCCTCGTTGCCGTACATGGTGGCCGTGTCGAGGTGCCGGTAACCCACCTGCAGCGCGGCGAGGATGGCGTCGTACCCGGCCGAGCCGCGCAGCCGCCACGTGCCGAACCCGAGCAGCGGCATGCTGACCCCGCCGGGCAGCGCGGCGGAGGGGATTTCTGGCGCCTTCGTCATAGGGGACATTCTGCCCAGCTGAGCGTGTCCTGACCCAGCGGGAGTCAGGTGATCATTGTCCCGGACCGGGCGGTGAGGTCGGCATACAGGTCGCCGAGGCGCTTGGTCACCGGCCCGGGCGAGCCCGATCCGATGGGCCGCCCGTCCATCCGGATGACCGGGGTGAGACCGCCCATGGTGCCGGTCACGAACACCTCGTCGGCCGCGTAGAACTGGGTGAGGCTGTAGTCGCCGGCGGCGTGCGGGATGCCCGCGGCCGCGGCGAGTTCCAGCACCGCGGCCCGGGTGATGCCCTCCGGGCAGGCGGCCGCCGTGGGCGTGCCCAGCTGCCCGGCGGTCACCAGGAACAGGTGCGTCGCGTTGGTCTCGGCCACGAAACCCCGGCTGTCCAGCATGACCGCGTCGTCCGCCCCGGCCACGTTGGCCTCGATCTTGGCCAGGATCGAGGTGAGCAGGTTGTTGTGGTGGATCTTGGGATCCAGGACGTCCGGCGCCGGGCGGCGCACGCTCGAGGTGATCAGCGTGATCCCGGACTGGTCGTACACGGGGTCCTTGTGCTCGGCCAGCACGATCAGGGTCGGCCCGGACTGGTTGAGCCGGGGATCCATGCCGCTGGTGATCTTCACCCCGCGGGTCAGGGTGAGCCGGATGTGCACGCCATCGGTCATCGCGTTCGCGCGCAGGGTGCGGCGGATCTGCCCGGTGATCTCCTCGTCCGGGGGGACCCCGGTGAAGGCGAGCGCGGCCGCGGAGCGGCGCAGCCGGGCGAGATGCTCATCGAGCCGGAAGATCCGGCCCTGGTAGAGCCGCAGCCCCTCCCACACCGCGTCGCCGCCCTGCACCGCGGAATCGAAGGGGCTGATCGCGGCCTGGTCCCGGTGCGACAGCACGCCGCCCACGTTGACGACAAGGTCACGGTTGCGCTCATCAAAGGTCTGCAGCACTAGGAGGCTCCGGGGTGGGGTGCAGGATCCTGGGCGGCGGGGCGGGACGCAGGATCCGGGGCGGCCGGGCGGGGTGCGGGATCCGGGGCGGGCGCGCCGGTCAGGCGGGAGGCCCGGAGCCGCTGGTAGAACGGCTGGCACTGGTCGGCCAGCGCGGCGAGCCGCGGCGGGAGTTCCTGGTCCCGCGGGTGGTACGGGCCGAAGCCGGTCGACCGCCAGACCGAGTCGTACCAGTGTGGTGCCCAGACGCCGTCGGTCTCCCGCCGGCCCGGCGGCCAGGAGAGCATGGCCGCCGTGAACGGGACGCCCAGCGCCGCGCACAGCCCGCGCAGCACGGCCTCGGGGTCTTCCAGCAGGTCACGGGAGTCAATCACCGGGCCGCCGAACCGGTCGAAGATCTCGGCCTGCTGCCAGATGCCGAGATCATCCAGCGTGGGCGTGGCGCGCACCCTCGCGTAGGAGGCCAGCAGCTCCCGGGGATCCCGGATGAGGAACGCGTGCCGCAGCGGCGCCAGCGCGTCCCGGTCCACCTCCGGCAGCAGGTGATGGGTCATGTGCTTGCCGTAGAACACGGTCCGGCCCGCCGGGCAGGGGCGCCGTGGTCAGCTGGCGGATCACCGTCTGCCAGCCGGTCGGCTGGCTGGCGATGACCTCGTCCCGGCCCGGGTGCGCGATCCCGGTGCGGTCCAGGTAGAAGGCGTACAGCGGCTCGTCCGCGACCACGGTGTCCGGGCGGTTCTCCCAGGCCCGCATCAGCGCGGTGGACACCGTGCGCGGCCCGGACCACATGGCGATCCGGATGGGCTCACCTGCCATGGCTCACCGCGGCGGCCTCAGTGGGTGAACTGGCCGGATTCGGCGGCGATCGTGGTGTCCTCGCCGTGCCCGGTGTGCACGACGGTCTCCGGCGGCAGGTCCAGCAGCCGGTCCGGTGATGGACCGGAGGATCGTGTCGTGGTTCGAGTACGACCGGCCCGTCGCGCCCGGGCCGCCGCGGAACAGGGTGTCCCCGGAGAACACGACCCGCAGGGCGGGCGCGTACAGGCACACGCTGCCCGGCGAATGGCCGGGGGTGTGCAGGACCCGCAGCGGGGTGGCCGCGATCTCGATGACCTGCTCGTCCGCCAGGTCTTCGTCGGGCACCGTGCCCGGGTAGATCATCCGCCACAGCACCTGGTCGTCGGGGTGCATCAGCACCGGCGCCCCGGTCGCCTCGGCGACCTGCGGTGCCGCGTCGATGTGGTCGTTGTGGCCGTGGGTGCAGACGATGGCGGACAGCCGGCGGCCGCCGACCGCGGCCAGGATCGCGTCCGGGTCGTGCGCGGCGTCGATGACGAGGACCTCGCGGTCGTCGCCGATCAGCCACACGTTGTTGTCGACCGCGAAGTCCTGGCCGTCCAGGGAGAACGTGCCCGAGGTGACGATCTTCCCGACCTGCGCGGTCATCAGAGCGTCACCACGCTGCGCAGGACCTCTCCGCGCTCCATCTTCGCGAAGGCCTCCTCGACGGCGTCCAGCGCGATTATTTCACTAACGAATTTATCGAGCGGGAGCCTGCCCTGCAGGTACAGGTCGATGAGGACCGGGAAGTCCCGCTCCGGCAGGCAGTCGCCGTACCAGGACGACTTGAGGGCGCCGCCCCGGCCGAAGATGTCCAGCTGCGGCAGCTCGATGCGCATGCCCGGGGTGGGCACGCCGACCAGGACCACGGTCCCGGCCAGGTCCCTGGCGTAGAACGCCTGCTGGTAGGTCTCGGGGCGGCCGATCGCCTCGATCACCACGTCGGCACCGTTCCCCCCGGTCAGGGCCCGGATCCCCTCGACCGGATCGGCCTCCCGCGAGTTGATCACGTGGGTGGCACCGAACTGCCGGGCCCACTCCAGCTTCCGCGGGTCGATGTCCACCGCGATGATCGTCCGGGCCCCGTTCAGCACCGCACCGAGCACGGCGGCGTCGCCGACCCCGCCGCAGCCGATGACGGCGACCGAGTCGCCCCGGACGACCGGCGCGGTGTTGACGGCCGCGCCCAGGCCGGCCATCACGCCGCAGCCGAGCAGGCCGGCCACCTCGGGCCGGGCGGCGGGGTTGACCTTCGTGCACTGGCCCGCGGCGACCAGCGTCTTCTCCGCGAACGCGCCGATCCCCAGCGCGGGGGACAGGACCGTGCCGTCCGCGAGGGTCATCTTCTGGATGGCGTTGTGCGTGTTGAAGCAGTACCAGGGGCGGCCCCGCCTGCAGGCCCGGCACTCGCCGCAGACCGCGCGCCAGTTCAGGATGACGAAGTCGCCGGGCGCGACGTGGGTGACATCGTCGCCTACCGCCTCGACCACCCCCGCGGCCTCGTGCCCGAGCAGGTAGGGGTAGTCGTCCCCGATGCCGCCTTCCCGGTAGTGCAGGTCGGTATGGCAGACGCCGCACGCCTGGACCCGGACCAGGGCCTCGCCCGGGCCGGGATCGGGGACCAGGATCGTGGTGACTTCGACTTTCGCGCCCTTAGCGGGGGCGACGACGCCCCGGACTTCGTGTGTCATCCGACCATCGTGCCGAATGCAGGGACGCAGCGGAAGGCCGGGGCCGGTGACCCCGTGTTGCGACATACGTCAGCGTTGCGACATACGTCAGCCGACCGATGTTTCGGCCCCCTGGGCCGGCCATCGTGGCATGGAGAACGGCGTCACATGCCGGACCCTTGACCCGACCAGGCTCGGCAAGGAAAACAGATGAACAAGTTGGCGCCCGTCCGCGCGACGGTACAGCGCCCGTATCGCGTCTCCCTTCCCGCAGGACCCGAAGCAGCGGCCGAAGCCCGCCGCCACGTCTGGGCGATCATCCACGCATGGGACATCCCCATCGACGCCTACGGCGCGGCTCTGCTCGCCAGCGAACTGGTCACCGACGCCATGAGGCAGGACACGGATGGGCATGAGGCGGTTCAGTTGATGATCAGCTGGGTTGACGGCCAGTTCCGGGTGGAAGTGCACGAGGGATCGCAGTCCGATCCGGCGGCAGAGCCGGCGGACCCGCGGTCCGACACCGACACCCGGCGCGGCCTCACGCTGGTCCGCAATGCCCGGCGGCGTTACTTGCGCTTCCGGGACTGGCCCGAGCAGGCCCGGCAAGGAAACAGATGACAATGATGGCGCCAGTCCGCGCGATGGTGGAGCGTCCGTACCGTATCTCACTGCTCGCGGGCCCGGCGGCCGCGGCGCAAGCCCGCCGCCACGTCGCCGCGATCATCCAGGCCTGGGGTGTCCCCGTGGAGGAGTACACGGCGGCCCTCCTCACCAGCGAACTGGTCACCAACGCGATCAGGCACGCCTCGGATGAGCACGAGGCCATCGAGCTGGTGGTCAGCTGGGCCGCCGGCCTGCTGCGGGTGGAGGTGCACGACGGCTCGAGGTCAGCTCCGGCCCGGGTGCACGCGCTGCCGTACGCCGAAGCCGGCCGGGGCCTGATGCTGCTGGACACCCTGTCCTCCGGCTGGGGCTACCGCGAGACGGCCCGGGGCAAGGCGGTCTACTTCACGCTGGCCCCCTGAGCCTCGTCCTGGATCCGGCCGTCCCCCCTGGGGCCGGATCCAGGACGGGATGGGCTGAGCCCGGTCAGCCGGTCTCAGTGCGGCCCGGCCGCGGTGAGGCCCCGGGCCGGGGACCCGCAAGGAGGCTGAGCTGGCGGGCTCAGCCGCAGGAGCCGTCGCCGGCTGAGTTCAGAGGCGGAGCTCAGCTGGCGACGGCGCGGCGGTCCGTGACCTCGCGCGCGATGTCGATCCGGGACCGGACGTCGAGCTTGCCCAGGATGTGCGAGACGTGGGTGGCCACGGTCCGGTGGGACAGGAACAGCCGGGCGGCGATCTGCGGGTTGGTCATCCCCTCGGCGACCAGCGCGGCGATCTTGGCCTCGGCGGGCGTCAGGCTCTCCCAGCCCCGGCTGGCCCGCCGGTGCTTGACCCGCGGGGCGCGGCGGATCCCGTGGGCCCGGAACCGGGCCTGCAGCCGGGCGACATCCCGGGTCGCGCCGAGTGACGTGTAGAGGTCGACCGCGCGGCTGAACGCGGCCCGGGCCGGGTCCCGGTCGCCCTGGTCCGACGAACGCTCCGGCCGCGGCCTCCAGCGCCTTCGCGCCCAGCAGCGGCCGCCGGGCGTCGTGGTAGCGTTCCGCGGCCCGGAGCAGCCGGGCCGGCGTCGTGATCGACCAGGCCCCGGCAGCAGAGCGCGTTGGCCTGCCGGTGCGGGATCTCCGAGTCGCTGGCCAGGGCCGCGGCCCGGTCGGCGAGGGTCCTGCGCGGCGGCCGTGTCGCCCACCTTCGTGGCCAGCCGGACGCCGTCTGCCAGCAGATCCTCGACTTCGTCGACTTCTTCGGCGTCGTCGGTGAACCCGGTCAGCACGCCGAGTGCCTCGGTCAGCGCGCCTTCCTGCTCGAAGGCCTCGCTGCGGGCGAGGGCCAGCGTGCCGACCACCCGGTTCCCGATCCGCTCCGCGTGCGGGGCGGCAGCGGCCAGGTGATCGCGGGCCGAGCTCGATGTCACCCCGGTGGATAGCAGATCACCGCGGCGACCCCGTGGTCGCAGCAGGCCACGCCGGGGTCCTTGGTGACTTCCTGGACCACGCCTACCTCGGTCAGGGCGTCGTCCCAGCGGCCGGTGTGGAACAGCAACTCGCCGAGAGCAGCAATGGGCCTGGGCCCGGCGGACCATGATGCCGACCCGGTCGGCGAGCTGCTGGGCCTCGCGGGCCGCCGCGAACGCCCCGTCGTACTGGTCGAGGTCGCCCAGCGTGACGGCCTTGTTGATCTGCAGCAGCAGCCGCAGGTCGGTCAGCGCGGGTTCGGCCTGGGTGACCGCCAGGGCCCGGTCGTACAGGGGCAGCGCGTCCGTCATGCGCCCTCGCATCGCGGCTGCGTAGGTCAGCACGTGCAGGGCCCAGCCGACCGCCCAGTCGTCGTCGGCCTCGGTCGCCTCGGCCAGGGCCGCGCTGGCCACCTGCTCGGCCATCTCGATCTGGCCGAGTTCGCGGTGAGTCCGGGCGATGGCCACCAGCAGCCGGGCCCGGTGCCGGCCGGAGATCCCGGGCAGCGCCAGGGCCTGGTTCAGCGTGGCCAGGGATTCCGGGAACCGGCCGGCCATAGTCCGGCACTGGGCCAGCGTCCAGTGCAGGTCGACGAGGAGATCCGGGTCGCTGGTGGCGGCGAGCCCGCGCTGGGCCACCCGTTCCGCCTCGGCCGTGTCGCCGACCCGGTACAGGGCCTCGGCGAGCCGGCACATCAGAGCTGTCGTGCTGCGCCGAGTCAGCCGGTGTCCTCGCGACCGCGTAGCCGAGCAGTTCCGCGGCGGCCCGGGGAGCCTGGCCGACCAGCAGCGGGGCGGTGCGATCCAGCCAGCGCAGGATCCACTCATCCATCGGCTCCGTGGCGTCGGCTGGCCCAGCGGACCGCCTGGAGCAACTGCCGGGCCACCCGGTCGGCCGGTGCGCCCGCCTCGGCGAGCGCCCGGCCAGCCTCGCGGTGCCAGGCGGCCCGCACCGGGGCCGGGATCTCCTCGTACAGGGCGGCCCGGATCATCGGGTGCCGGAACCCGAGAGCTGCTGCCCGACTCGGCCAGCACGCCGGCGGCCCGGGCCTCGTCCACGGCCGGGATCAGGTCCACCACGCTCCGGCCGAGCACGGTGGCCAGGTCGGAGACGGCGAAATCCACGCCCAGCAGGGCGGCCGCACGCAGGACCTCCCGCACCCAGGAGGGGACGAAGCCGAGCCGGTCCGCGATCGCGGCCGGACAGTGACTCGGGCGCGTGCCCGCTGGTCAGCTCCGCGGTTCCCGCATCGGAGACGGTCAGGCCAGAGCTGCGGGCCAGGGCGTCCACCAGCTCGGTGAGGTACAGCGGGTTGCCCGCGGCGCCGTCCGCGAGATTCATGAGCTCATCGTCGGGCTTGCCGCCGGCCAGGGTCCCGACCAGCTCGGTCACGGACTCCTCGGGAAGCCCGCCCAGCTGGAAGTCGCTCGGCGAGGTCGGCGGTATGCCGGAGGGCCAGCAGATCCTCCCGCTGCGGCACCGGCCGCATCATGCCCACCAGCAGCAGCGGCAGGTGCCGGGCGGACCGGGACAGCCGCTCCCAGAAGGTGACGCTGGAATGATCGGCCCACTGGAGATCGTCCACGACCAGGACCGTCGGCACGCGTCGCGCACAACTCGTTGACGAGCGCCAGCAACTGCTCCGCGAGCGCGGTCGGCACATCCTCGCTCGCGCCCGGAAGCGACCTCGCCCCGCAGCAGCGCGACGATGGTTTCCTGCCGCGGGTTGTCCGATGGCTCGCGGACCCGCAGCCCGTCCAGGATGGGAAGCAGCGGCAGCGCCTGGCCGAGTTCGTCACCGGCGCCCCAGAACACCTGGCACCCCAGTTCCGCGGCCTCCGCACAGGCCGCCCGGACCAGCGTGGACTTGCCGATGCCGGGCTCCCCCTCGATGAGCACGGCCTGGCCGTGCCCCGCGGTCGCCTGAGTGGCGCAGCTGATAAGCCGCGTCAGTTCAAGATCCCGGCCGACTAGTTGATCAGCTAAGGATGGTTCGGGCACGAGGTGGATCGTACCTCCCGAATTTGGGCGGAACAAGCGCTTTCGCCCTGGTAAACGACGGTACAAGAAGATCTTGACCGGCTCAGCAAAGGATCATGCGCATGACGCTATGGGTTTTGATTTTCACGTAATGTAAGCAGTATGCAAATTGCAGTGCGATTTGCAGTGCCATTTGCGATGCCATTTGCGATGCAATTTACTAGCTTAGTTAGTGGATTATAACTCGTAAGGGTAGGTTGCATTTAATTTGCTCTGGGAATATAAACTAATTTGAGGCTCAAGAATGCATTGAATTGCTCGCTAAAATCTTTCTTTAATTTCGCTATTCCGGTAGACAGCCAGGTCAGGGACGCGCTACCTTGGTGTTGCCGGAACGCATGCACCGGGTTATCCACAGGACCGTCCATTACGGGTAACCACCCTTGGACACTATCTTATGGAGGCGCCATGCGTATCGCGCGGGCACTCGCCATAAAAGTCGCCTTACCTCTGTCGGTGGCCGGCGCGACGCTTCTTTCCGGCGCCGCCATAGCCGTTCCCTCGATCGCCGCCAGTGTTAACTCTGCTCCTGTCGCGTCTGCAGTGGCTACAGGGGCCGACCCGAATATGTACTACGGCTGAGGCTCGCGCTCACCGTCGTAACCCGCCCCGAATCCGCCTCAACTACTAAATTCCTTCGCGCGACAGGAATGACACCGTCCGTCCCCCGCGGCACTTCCCGCGGGGGACGGATGCATTTCTGTGGCGCGAGGGATGGAAGTGTTTCTGGTTAAGCGCGAAGACGGTGCGGGCGGGCTCAGGCCAGGATCTGGCCGCGCAGGATGATCAGACGGGGATGGTGCAGGATGTCCGGGTGCGCCACCGGGTCCTCGTCGTAGATGACCAGGTCAGCGGGGGCGCCGTCGGTCAGGCCGGGCAGGCCGAGCCAGGCCCGGGCGGTCCAGCTGGCCGCGCCCACCGCGGCCTCCCAGGGCAGGCCCGCGCTGATCAGCCGCTCGACCTCCTGGGGGACCGTCCCGCACGGGTGCGTGTCGGTACCGGCCAGCACCGTGATCCCCGCCTCGTAGGCGGCCCGGGCGGTGCCGCGGCATCGCCGACCAGCCCGCCAGCCAGGCGTCGCGGCCGGGCCCGGGATCCCGGGCCCGGACCCGGAAGGCGGACTCGCGCGAACGCGCCGAGGGTGGGCACCAGGGC
Source organism: uncultured Actinomycetes bacterium (assembly GCA_963713815.1). Taxonomy (GTDB): domain Bacteria; phylum Actinomycetota; class Actinomycetes; order Streptosporangiales; family Streptosporangiaceae; genus RYN-230. Next base: position 11,733 of record CAVQNH010000008.1, on the reverse strand, counting down.
CGTGCCCTGGGCGGCCATCTGGTCCAGCAGGCCCGGGTCGAGGTGCATCCCGTGCTCCAGGCTGTCCACCCCGGCGGCGACCGCGTTGGCGCAGCCCGCGGCGGTCTGGGCGTGCACGGACACCTTGCCGCCGATCGCGTGCACCGCGCTGGTGACGTCGCGGAGAATCGCCAGCGGCACCGGGGGTTCGTCCCAGGCCCAGTCGCCGATGATCTTGCACCAGCCGGCTACGGGAGCTGTGCCGGCCGCTGCGGCGGTGGCTGCCACTGGAGCTGTGCCGGCCGCTGCGGCGGTGGCTGCCGCTGGGGCGGTGCCGGGCGCTGGGGGCGTGCCGGGCGCTGGGGCCATGCCGGGGGCTGGCGCGGTGCCGGGCGCGGCGGCGGAGTTGCCGGCGGCGGAGTTGCCGGCCGCGGCAGCGGCCTCCTGGGCGGCCGCGGCAGCCTCCTGCACGGCCGCCTGGGCGAGTTCCGCCTCGGTGACGTGGCGGCCCCAGCCCGGGAAGAAACGGCCCGGCGTGGCCAGCCACGGCCCCGCCGAGCGCACCCGGGGCAGGCCCTCCGCGTCGTGGGCCCAGCCCGGGATGCGGGCCGCGGCCCCGGGGGCGCGGATCAGCAGGACACCCGCGGCGGCGTGATCCGCGAGGTGCCTGCGCAGCACCGACTCGTCGAACGGGTCGCCGGGCTGCTCGGCTCCGGGGTGGGTGTGCACGTCGACCAGCCCGGGCACCAGCCAGCCACCGTCCGCCACCGTATCGGCGCCTGCCACGGGATCCTCGCGGAGCACGCCGCCGTCGATCCACAGGGAACGCTCTTCCCGCTCCGGCAGCACGGTTCCGCGCACATGCAGCACCATGGGCCGTGTCTACCAGCCCGGCCGCCGGGCGGCCAGGCTGGGCGGCCAGACCTAGTGCCAGGGGCCACAACGCATTTTGGATACAGCCGCCGATATGCTAAATGCCATGGGGAGAGCATCGTGACTGCGGCCGCCCAGCCGGCCGGGCCACCCGCGTTCATCAGCCCGGTCGCGCGGCCGGTGCCGTTGCGCCAGTCCGTGTACGAGGCCCTGGTCGAGCTGGTGGTCGGCGGCCGGCTCGGCCCCGGCGAGCACCTGGTCGAGACGGAGCTGGCCCGGCAGCTGGGGGTGAGCCGGCAGCCGGTCCGCGAGGCGCTGCACCGGCTCGAGGCGGAAGGCTGGGTCGACCTGCGGCCCAACCAGGGCGCCTTCGTCCACGTCCCCACCGACCACGAGGTCGATGAGCTGCTCGATGTCCGGGAACTGCTGGAGGTGCAGATGGCCCGGCTGGCCGCGGGCGCGGCGTCTCCCGGCGGGGTAGCCCGGCTGCGGGCCATCTGGCACGACGGGCAGAGTGCCGTCGCCTCCGGTGAGACCGAGCGGATCGTGGCGGCCAACAACGAGTTCCACGCCGCGCTCGCCCGGGTGGCCGGCAACACCGTGCTGGCCGACCTGGCCCGCATCGTCAGCCGCCGGGTCCGCTGGTACTACCGGCAGGTCGCGCCGCTGCGCGGCCAGGAATCGTGGGCCGAGCACCGGGAGCTCATCGACGCCGTCGAGGCGGGGGACCAGGAGCGGGCGGCCGAGATCGCCCGCCAGCACACCGAGGGGACCCGCTCCGCGTACCACCAGCCGCCGAAGGCCTCCCTGCGTTAGCGCGGCCGGGCCGGCCCGTCGCCGGCCCGGCCGGGGGTTGGTTCAGCGGCGGCGGAATGCGGCGGTCAGCGCCGGGGTGCTGCCCCACATGTTGTCCGCGACGTTGACCGTGTCTGCCGGGGGGACGATCTCGTCGATGCGGTCGAGCAGGTCGCCGGATAGGTCGATGCCGTCGGCGGCCAGGTAAGACTCCAGATGCTCCATCGTGCGCGGGCCGATGATCGCGGAGGTGACGGCCGGGTGGCGGGTGACGAACGCGATCGCCATCTGGATGAGGGTCATCCCGGCCTCGTCGGCGAGCGCGCCGAGGGCGTCGGCGGCATCGAGCTTGGCGGCGTTCGCGGACGAGGCGGAGTCGAAGACCCCGGGGAATCGCTCCGCCCGGGCGGCCGAGCCCGGCCCGCTGATCTCCTGGCCCTTGCGGTAGCGGCCCGATAGCCAGCCGCCGGCCAGCGGGCTGTAGGTCAGCACACCCATCCCGTGGCGCAGGCAGGCCGGCAGCACGTCGTACTCGATGGCGCGGGTCAGCAGAGAGTACGGCGGCTGCTCGGTACGGAACCGCTCACGGCCGCGGCGCTCGGCGGTCCACTGGGCCTCGACGATCTCGGAAGCGGCGACGTTGGAAGCGCCGAAGGCCCGGATCTTGCCCGCGTGGACCAGGTCAGACAGTGCGCCCAGAGTCTCGTCAACGTCGGCGGCCGGATCGAGACGATGCACCTGATACAGGTCGATCCGGTCGGTGCCCAGCCGTCGCAGCGAGCCCTCGACCGCCTCCGTGATCCACCGCCGCGACGTCCCACGGTGGTTGGGGTCCCCGCCGAACGGCAGGCCGACCTTCGTGGCGAGGACCACGTTCTCACGCCGCCCGCCGGCCAGCGCCTGGCCCACGATCTGCTCCGACTCGCCGCTGGAGTAGACGTCGGCGGTGTCGATGACATTGATCCCGGCGTCCAGAGCGCGGTGGATGATCTGGATGCACGCGTCGTGATCGGGGTTGCCAGCGTCCCCGAGCATCATCGCGCCCAGGCACAGCTGGCTGACCCGGACGCCGGTGCGTCCCAGGGGTCGGTAGTCCATGGAGAGCTCCTTGGTCGCCGCGAGTCAGTCGCGGCGGGTGGGTAGGATCGGATCCGCCTGGAAGCGGAGAACTTGTCCGCTTCGCTGTTACGGATAGCCTATCCACTTAGCCGATTAGGTCTGACCATGTCCCGACCGACATCCCGGCCGACCTCCCGGCCGCCCGCGAGACGCGCCGACGCGGAGCGCAACCGCGAGAAGATCCTCGCCGCCGCCCGCACCGGATTCGCCGACCCGGAGGCCGAGCTGTCGATGGCCGAGATCTCGCGACGCGCCGGGGTCGGCATGGCCACTCTCTACCGCAACTTCCCCGGACGCCGGGAGCTGCTCGAGGCCCTCTACACCGAGGAGGTCAACGGGATCTGCGAGGCGGCCAGGACCCTCGACGCGCCGACGCCCGGCGCGACGCTCATGGCCTGGCTGCACCGGTTCTTCGCCTTCTTCACCAGCAAGCACCACATCGCGTCCGAGCTGCTCGAGCACACCGACCACAGCAACCCGGTCTTCGGCACGAACCGGGCCCGGGTGATGGCCGCCGGCCGGCCTCTGCTGGCCGCCGCGCAGCGCTCGCATGAGGTCCGCGACGACCTCACGCTCGAGCAGGTCCTCGACATGATCGTGGCCATCGCCACGATTCACGGCGACCCCGGCTACCTCCAGCCGATCCTGCAGGCCGCGCTCGACGGCCTGCGGCCCCCGGGCGAGGTGAAGCCCGCCTAGGGCAACCGGGAAGTCGCAGGCGCCTGCTGCTAGGGCAGGCGGACCACGCTGATGGGGTCGGGGGCGTACGGGTCGGCCGCGTTGTCGATCAGCTCGATCTCGGCCCGGTCGGACATGATGTGGTAGGAGCCGTCGGCCTCGTACTCGCGGATGACCGTGACCGTGCCGTCCGCGTGGGTGTAGCGCTCCTCGGCCCAGCCGTCCCCGGCGCGCTTCTCCGCGTCCACGGCGGGGTCGTCCCGCCACTCGAACCGGTAGGGCGCCAGCGGAAGCCTCAGCTCGTACGGATAGCTGCCCGGCATGCCGGTTCCTTCCCACGAGAGATGATCGCGGCGGGCCCCGGCGGGGGCCCGCCGCGATCACGGTAACGGCCGGGCCGGTACTCAGGCGATGGCCGGCTTGGCCTTCTGCGCCTCCTCGTCGGCAGATACCCGGAACGCCCGCTCCATCTGGGCCTGGGTGGGTGGTTTGCAGAAGAACGCGACCGTCAGCGCGGCCAGCGCGCCCAGCGCGGCGCCGAAGAAGAAGCCGCGTTCCCAGTGGAAGGTGGCCGTCCCGTACAGGGTCCCGGTCATGATCAGGGCCGCGATCCCGCCGGCGAAGCTGCCGCCGAGCGCCTTGAACGCGTAGATCGAGCCGTAGTTGATCGCGTTGTTGGTCTCGCCGTAGTAGTCGGCCACCATGGCCGCGGTCATCGGGAAGTTCGCCCCGGACAGGCCGCCCGAGATGACGGCGCAGATGACGAACAGCACCGTGTTGTGTTCCTCACCCGCCCACAGCGCGAGCAGCTGGAAGACCACGTTGCCGGAGTAGGCGTAGATCATCGTTCTCCGGCGGCCGATGAACTCGGAGATGTATCCGTAGACCGGCCGGAAGAGGCCGTCGGCCAGGGAGAACCCGGCGAAGCCCACCGCGGCCGCGATCGAGCCCAGGCCCATGGCGACGGCGAACCCGTAGTAGTAGGCCACGCCGAACAGGGAGCAGCCGATGTAGAGGGCGTACTGGATGCCGATCCACTTGGCCTGCGGGGTGCGCCACATCTCGCCGCCGTTGTAGTGCCGCAGCGCGGGCGGGTTGTTGCGCAGGTCACGGGTGCCGTTCTTGTGCCAGTTGAGCGGGTCGATCTCTTTGGGCCACCAGTTCTTCGGCGGGTCCTTCAGGAAGAACCCGGCCAGGGTGATGCCGACGGTCATGATGATGGCCTGCACCCAGATGTAGGTCTTCAGCGATCCGGCGCTCATCACCGGGACGCCGGCCCCGGTGCTGAATCCGCCGATGACCAGGATGAACGGCACGGCGCCGTAGGCCCAGCCGCCGTTGACGAAGCCGGTCCGCCAGCCCTTCTTCTCCGGGTACCACTTGGCCACGATGTTGATGCAGCTGGAGTAGACCATCCCGGAGCCGATGCCGCCGAGCACGGCGTAGCCGATGTACGCCACCCAGATCGAGGTGGACTCGGCCAGTATCCCGTAGCCGATCACGCCGCAGATAATGCCGCCGGCGATCGTCGCCCACCGGACACTGAGGACCCCGTGGTTGCGCAGCCACCCGGTGAAGATCTGGACGAATGACTCGAAGATGACGAAGAACGAGAACGCCCAGAACACCGGCGCGGGACCCCAGTGGTGGACCGCGGACAGTGAGGGGTTCAGCGCACCCCAGGTGTACTCGAGCAGCCCGGCCAGGCACATGGCCAGCCAGGCCGCCATGATCGGGACCCACCGGCCGTGGCCGAGGACGTCCCGTGGTGTCTCACCGACCCGGAAAACCCGGCCGGTCGCGTTGGTTACTACGTCGTAGTTGGCTTGTCCGGTGGTTGCGCCCATGGGTCGCACCGATACCTCTCGCAGGAGACGCTGTTGGCTCGTGTTCCGGCCCGGCGGATGCCGGGCCGGGCTGCTCGACGCGGACGCCTGCTCCCGGACTGCCCGTGTTGCCGGGATGCCGTGTTACCGGGATGCCGTGTTACCGGAATGCCCGGGCGACCGGAATGCCCGTGCTGCTGGAATGGGAGCGGTGCCGCGGAGGTTGGTATCGATCTCGGCTGGTTTAGCTCCGGGTTGCACCCCGGAGTCCAGGCCGGATAGAGGGCAGGGGCGTCGCGGGGGGTGTGTGAGCGGTCCGCGCGGCGCCCTTGGTCCCGTTGGCGGGCGCGTTCGCTGGCGAGGCGGGGCGCGCCGAGCGTTCCCGAGCCCGGCGCGGATCGGCCAGATCCTCGTTGATCCGCCATGTGCGCCTCCAGGTCCGGGCCGCTGCCGCGCTGGGCCGCCGGGGCTCAGCGCCGCGGTCCCTAGGTCTCCAGTCCCAGCGCCCGGAACAGGGCGCCGCGTTCGGGGTCGCCGGCCGCGGCCGCGTACAGCTCGTCCAGGCCCCAGCCGGCCTCGTCGAGCAGCTCGGCGGCCTGGTCGAACAGCGGCGATCGCTGCTCAGCGGGCACTTTCTCGATCACCAGGTGGGTGATCACCTGCAGCACCGCGGCGCGAAGCTCCTCGCGCCGCCCGCCGGACGGGCGGGCCACGCCCGGCATCAACGGGATGATCTTGGCGCCCGGGCCGGGCGTCAGCTGCCCGTTGGGGCCGGTCACGACGGGTCTCCCGGCGCGGCGGGCGGGCCCGCCTGGTCGAGCCGGGCCAGCTCCGCACGCAGCCGCTCGACCTCACCGGGACGGCTCAGGTCGATGACATCGACCCGCGCGTACGTCCGCCCGGCCGGACGGCCGTCGGCGCGGAGGGCCGGCTCGCGCTCGGCGAACACCTCGAACCGCGGGCTGGCCGCCTGCGGCCCGATGGACAGCACGTAGCTCAGCACCGCGCGCCGGTCAGGCAGATAACGCTGCTGGTGACCGTGATCGAAGCTGATCTGCCATCGATCGGCCATGTGGCATCCTCGCTAGCCCGGGGGCGACCGCCCGGAACCCCGGGCTCGCCGGCTCGGCGGGGACACGCCTCCGGCGCGCCCCGCCCGCCAGCGAGCTAGGCGCCGACTCCCCGGTTCAGCGGCATCGAGTAGCTCTCTTCCTTCAGCCGGGCGTGCCGCTCCGGGTCCTCGCCCTCGCGCAGCCCGGCGGGCACGTCCATGCCCATGTCCTGCCAGTTGAGGTTGGCGGCGCGCTGGGTGGCGGCCACGTGCTCGGGCAGCATGTGGCCGAACCGGCCCTGCATGGCCAGGTAGTCGGTGACCGGGCGCTGCACCGGCGGGTGGAAGTAGTGGTACGTCCGCTCCTCCGGGTCGTACTCCCAGACCGGGAACAGGCCCGCTTCCACCACCCGGCGGCCCAGTTCGACCGTCATCGAGGTCTGGTAGACCCAGCCTTTCTGGCACGGCGTGTAGCAGTGCATGAACGCGGCGCCCCGGCGGTTCAGCCCCTTGCGGGTCTTGTTGATCAGGTCCACCGGGTAGCCGACCGTGGTGGTGGCCACGTAGCAGTGCGGGTGCCCCTCGGCCATCATCCTGGCCAGGTTCTTGGGCGGCAGCTGCTTGCCCGCCGTGTTTGCCTTGCCGGTCGGCGTGAACGTGGTCAGGCCCGCGTAGGGAGTGGTCGGGGACACCTGGATGCCGGTGTTCGCGTAGCACTCGTTGTCGTAGCAGATGAACAGCGCGTCGTGGTTGCGGTACAGGGCGCCGGACATCGAGCCGAGCCCGATGTCCGCGGCGCTGCCGTCCCCGGCCATCACGATGATGTTCGGGTACGGGCCCGGGTGACGGCCCTTGCGGATCATCGCCTCGTAGCCCGCGGCCATGCCCGAGGTGAACGAGCCGCCGCTGGCGATCGGGGTGTGCGCCCACGGCACCGTGTACGGGGTGCACAGGTAGGTCGAGTTGGCCACGTACATGCAGCCGGTCGGGCCGGCCAGCACGGTGTCGGCGCCGGCCGCCTTGAGCACCCAGCGGTACTCGATGGCCGGCCCGCACCCTGCGCAGGTCCGGTGCCCGGCCTGGTACGGGTCCTCGTCCGGCATGTCCGGCAGGTAGTGACGGTCGCGGCCCTCGTCGTCGTCCACGGCGTCGCCGCGGCCGCCCTCCTCCAGCAGCGGGAGGTACTGGCGGGTTACCTCGATAGCCATCAGCGGGCTCCTCGTGCTCTGTTGATCATCATCAGTCCTCGAATCCGACCCAGTGCGCGGCCTTCTCGACGCCGCCGCGCTCGACGGCCTGGGCCAGCTTGCCGGCCATCCACTCGAACTCGGCGGTGGGCACGGTCTCGCCGCCCAGCCCGGCCATGAACGAGGTGATGAGCGGCCGGCTGGCCGCGTGGTACATGGCCGCGGTCACGTCCGGGGCCAGGATCCCGCCGTAGGTCGGGCCGCCCAGGCCCAGGTTGGTCTCCACCACGCCCACGGCCTTCACCCCGCGCAGCGCGTGCCGCAGGTCGTCACTGGGGAACGGCCGGATCCACAGCAGCCGGGCCATGCCGATCTTCACGCCCTGCTCGCGGAGCCGGTTGATCGCGGCCCGGCAGGTCACCGAGTGGCCGCCGGAGATCACGATCGCGATCTCCGCGTCGTCCAGCATGTACTCCTCGACGAAGTGCGGGTACTGCCGGCCGAAGACCCGGGCGAACTCGTCGGTCTTCTCCCGGATGATGGGGATCGCGTCCTCCATGGCCCGGGCCCGTTCCAGCTGCAGCGGCGGGCCCTGGGACGGGTGGATCTGCGGCCCGTGCGAGAGCGGCTGCCGTGGGTCGAGCGGGAACGGCAGCCGGTACGGCGGCAGGAAGCCGTCCACCTGGGCCGCGGACGGCATGTCCACCTCGCCCGAGATGTGCGAGACGAAGTAGCCGTCCTGCACCACCATCTGCGGCAGCAGCACCCGGGGGTCCTCGCCGATCGCGTAGGCCAGCAGGCTCTTGTCGAACTCCTCCTGCGGGGTGGCGGCCCAGCCCATCAGCCAGCCCATGTCCCGCGTGCACAGCGCGTCGGTGTGCTCCGACCCGAAGTCGCCGGGCGGGTCCAGCGTGCGGTCCGCGATCGACATCTGGATCGGGATCCGGGCCCCGGAGATGATCGAGTACATCTCGTAGGCGTAGGTGACGCCCACCCCGGACGACCCGGTGAAGGCCCGCGCCCCGCACGACCCGGCGCCGAACGCCGCCGACAGCTGGGCATGCTCGCCATCCGCGTGGATGTACTCGGCGTCCAGGATCCCGTCCGCGATGAACTGGGCCAGGTTCATCATGATCGCGGTGTACGGCCGGATCGCGTACGCGGTGATCACGTCGACGTTGGCGTACAGCGCCGCGTAAGCCGCGGCGGCGCAGCCGTTCAGCCGCTTGCGGGTGCCGGCCAGTTCGCTCGAGCCGGGCCTCGCCGGCCGGGGTCCGCAGGCCCGGGCCGTAGGCCGGCTGCTGGCGCGAGCCCCCCTCCACATGCACCGTGGTCATGGCGCCACCTCGCCGTGGTCTTCGTTGCGGAGGTTTTGGGGTTGGGTTGTGCCGTTCGGTGCCTGCCCATTCGGCGGATGGCCGCTGCGGGGTGGCCCGCCGCCGGGCACGGGCTGGCGCCGCTCCGCGTCGTACTCGGCGATCGTGTCCTCGATCAGCTGCCTGGTGAACGCGGACTGCTCGGCGTGCGCGCCGTCGTAGGGGGCGAACGCGGTCTCCATCCGGGTCACGTCCTCGGGCGCGTCGAAGTCCATCTCGGGCACCTTCTCCAGGCAGCCGGTCGGGCATTCCTGCACGCAGACCAGGCAGCCCTTGCAGTACGTGGTGCGGATCGAGTAGTGGCCGTTCTCCCGCGCGTCGCGCAGCACGCTGACGTCCGGGCAGACGATGTAGCAGTTGTCGCAGCCGTTGCAGACCCCGCAGCTCATGCACCGGTCGGCCTCGGCGACGGCCTGCTCCTCGCTGTAGGCCAGGGTGACCTCGACCTTCTGGCTGCGGCGCCGCTCGGCCGCGGGGGACAGCGGCGCCTCGATCCGCGGCGCGTGCCGGAAGTAGGCCGAGTTCAGGCCCGCGTAGGGCATGATCGTCACCTCCGGCTCCGGGGTGAGGGCCTGGGCGGTGAGCAGCCGGTCGATGTCCCGGGCGGCCCGCTTGCCGTCGCCGAGCGCGTCCACCACCATCGACGGGCCGCGCATCACGTCCCCGCCGACCAGGATGTTGCCTTCCACCCGGCCGTGCTCGTCCGCGGTGATGATCCCGCTGGTGTCGCTCAGGTGGTCCGGCAGCCAGTCGAGCTGCTGGACCTGGCCGATGGCCACCAGGATGGTGTCGCAGATCACCTCGCGTTCCGTGCCGGGGATCAGCTCGGGCCGGACCGCACCGTCGTCGTCACGGGCCAGCCGGGCGTCGCAGAGCACGGCCCCGGTGACGTGCTCGTCCTGGGTGAGGACGCGGACCAGCGAGGTGCCCGGGGAGAACAGCACCCCCTCCTCCCGGGCCAGCTCCAGGTCCTCGGCCACGATCAGCAGCTCTTCTTCGCTCTCCAACGACACGATGGTGGCCGCGCCCCCGCCCAGGCGGATCGCCGAACGGGCGGCGTCCGAGGCGGTGTTGCCGCCGCCGATGACCAGCACCTCGCGGCCCACCTTGACCGGGCGCCCCATCCCGGCCTCCCGGAGGAACTCCAGGCCGCCGCCGACGCCGCGGGACTGGATCCCCTCGACCGGCAGCCGCTTACCCACGTCCTGGCCGACGGCCAGGAACGCCGCGGGATAGTCGCGGAGCTCGTCCCAGCTGATGTCCTGGCCGGCCCGGGTGCTGGTCCGGATCTCGATGCCGCCCAGGGACAGGAGCTTGGCGATCTCGGCGTCCAGCACCTCCTCGGGCAGGTGCCAGTGCGGGATCCCGGCCCGGAGCATCCCGCCCGGCTTGCCCAGCGCCTCGAAGATCACGCTGCTGTACCCGAGGCGGCGCAGGTGATAGGCGGCCGCGAGGCCGGCCGGCCCGGAGCCGACGATGGCGATCGTGGTCCCGTTCAGCGGCGGCAGCGTGGCCTTGACCGGCTCCTCGGGGAGGTCCAGGCCGTAGTCGCCGAGGAAGCGCTCCACGCTGCGGATGCCGATCGGCTCGTCGTGCTCGGCCCGGTTGCAGGCCGTCTCGCACGGGTGGTAGCAGACCCGGCCGGTGACCGACGGCATCGGGTTGTCTTCCATGATCGTCAGGTAGCCGTCGAGGTAGCGCTCGTGCTTCACGAAGTCCAGGTACTTCTGGATCTGCTCGCCGGTCGGGCAGGCGTTGTTGCACGGCGGCGTCTTGTCCTTGTAGACCGGCCGGAAGAACCGGAAGTTGCCGGTGGGGAAGAGCCGCTGGCCTTCTTTCTCGGTCGGGGGCGGGGTCACCCCGGCGATGGGCAGCTGCAGGTGCGGCGGGATCCGGGTGCCGCGTACGGACATGAGGCCTCCTCGGCGGGCTGCGCTGGGGTGGTTCGCGGGGGTCGGGTCAGGAGGTGGGGGCGGGGGCGGCGTGGGCGAACTCGATGACCTGGTGGTGGGCGGCGCCGCGGAACATCGCGTCGCGGTCGGCGACCTGGTCGGCCACCCCGTCCAGGGGCAGCACGCCGGCCGCGGCGGCCAGCGCGCCGATCAGCGGCGCGGCGATGCCCATCCCGATCGCGAGGCGTTCCTCCGCGCCCTCGGTGGACATCCGGTCGTAGGCCAGCTCGCCCAGGTCGCGGACGAACATCCACGGGCTGCTGCCCCGCTGGTCGGCCAGGCCGACCGCGTCCACCACGACGAGCTTGGCCAGCTTGGCCTTCATCGAGTCGGGCAGGAACTTCAGCAGGTACTCCGGGTTCGCGGGCGGAGTTGATGACCAGGATCCCGGTGCCGTCCGGGGTGCCGCGGAGGAAGTTGACCGCCTTGACGATCGTCTCCTCGACGAGGACGACCCAGTCGGGCCGGGGATTCTCGTACACGAAGCGGTCCACGATGGGGGAGTCACCGAACCGGGCGTAGCGGCGGACCAGGCAGTTGGTGCGGTCCGGGTCGTCTATGTAGTCGCTGACGTTGTCGGCGTAGAAGCCGAGCGCCCGGGCCGCGGCCGCGATGCACGAGGAGACGTCACGCGCCTCCTTGTCCATGATGATGCCGCGGGACCAGACCGTGAGCTCGTGATACACGTGGCAGCACTCCCAACATTGTATACCGTCGTCAGGATACTGACATGGTCCGCCTCGGGCCGGAGTGCGTCAATGGGTACGGCCGTCCGATTTCGCCGCTATTGCCCGCGGGTTACGCACACCCCCGCCTGACCCCACCCGCGCAGCGCCATGAGTCACATCGATCATGGCCCGCGCCGACCTGTCCCGCACCGACCTGTCCCGCGCCGGC
>CAVQNH010000007.1:0-64153 GCA_963713815.1 uncultured Actinomycetes bacterium | reverse complement strand
CTTGTGCGTTGTGAAGTCGTTATCATCCAAAAAATAGTCCAACTCTTGCTAGGAAATGGAAGCACATATACCGTCTGCGGTACCTGGTGACGGAGCTCACATCACCCCCCGACCACTCGCCGCTCCACCCGACATCGAGGTCGTCATGAAGAGATTTGGCACCACCAGCAGACAGCTCTACCGGCGGCCCGGCCACCGGACGATCGCCGGGGTCGCCGCCGTGGCGGCTCTGGGCCTCGCCGCCGCCGCGTGCTCAAGCAGCGGCTCTTCCGGCGCCTCGGGCGATGGCCACGTGACCATCAGCGTCAACTGCGAGCCGCCGGCCACCGCGACCGCTCAGCGCAAGGAGTGGAACGAGGACGTCGCCGCCTTCGAGAAGGCCAACCCCAACATCACCATCAAGAGCGTCACCTACACCGGCCAGTGTGAGGTCCCGGCCCAGTTCACCGCCACGCTCAAGGCGGGCACCGAGACCAACCTCTTCTACGCCTACTTCACCGACCTCAACCAGGTCCTCGACGCAGGCCAGGCCGCCGACATCACCTCCTACGTGAACACCAAGACGGTCCCGGCCCTGCACGACATCGTCCCGACGGCGATGGCCGCGGAAACCGCGGGCAAGACGCTCTACGGGCTGCCGACGTCCAACTACACGCAGGGCATGGTCATCAACAGGGCGCTGTTCACCCGGGCCGGGCTCGACCCCAACACGCCCCCGACCACCTGGGCCGAGGTGGAGAAGGACTCCAAGGCGATCGCCGCTCTCGGCCACGGCATCTACGGCTACGGCGACTACAGTGCGAGCCCCGTCGGCGGCTGGCACTTCACCTCCGAGGTGGACGCGATGGGCGGCCAGATCGTGGGCGCCAACGGCCAGGCGGCCTTCAACAACTCGGCCAACGCGCCGCAGGCCACAGCGATCCTGCAGGCCCTGCACCAGATGCGGTTCGTCGACCACAGCATGAGCCCGAATCAGCAGCTCGCCTGGGGCACCCTGCAGCAGCAGATCGCCGCCAACAAGCTCGGGATGTACATCGCGGCACCTGACGACATCTACAACACCATCGTCCCGGTCGACCACGGCAACGTGAACGACTACGGCATGGGCCCGCTGCCCAGCACCAGCGGCACCCCCGCGGGCTCGCTGTCGGGTGGCAACGGCTACATGTTCGCGAAGAGCGACACGCCGGCCCAGATCCGGGCCGGCATCAAGTGGCTCAACTTCGAGGACCTGACGCCCGGCCTGGGCCAGTTCAACTACGCGCGGCAGAAGGCCGACGGGTTCCCGGTCGGCTTCCCCGAGCCGCAGCTGTTCACCGGCGCCACCCAGCAGAAGAACCAGAAGCTGCTGGAGGCCAGCGCCACGATCCACACGTCCTACTACTCGACGTTCGCCGCCGCGCGCGAGAAGGGCATGGGCGAGCCGCCCGACGCCCAGGCGCTGTACGCGGCGTTGAACACGCCGATGCTCGACGCGCTCACCGAACCCAACCCTGATTACAGCAAGCTGCTCTCAGAGGCAGCGGGCAACGTCAACACACTCCTGGCCAACAGCGGCGGGTAGGCAGCCGCCGCGGGGGCCGGGCTTCCGGCCCCCGCGGCGAGTCCCGGCGCCAGCGCGCCTGGTTGCGCGCCAGCACGGCCCCTCGTACCCCAGCGGAGTCATCGCGCCTTGGCTGGCTGGTCTCGTCCCAGGAGAATCCGGAGAATCGATGACGGACACCGCGGTCCCGCTGCGCAAGGCCAAGGGCAGCCCTGGCCGGGTCGTGCGGCCGGCCGTCCGCAGCAGGCGGAGCCAGCAGCTGCGCCGCAACCTTTCCGCGCACGGGTTCCTCATCGGTGCAGTGCTGTGCTTCGCGCTTTTCTCCTGGTACCCGATGGTCCGCGAGATCATCATGAGCTTCCAGAAGACCCACCTGGGCGTGACCACCTGGGCCGGGTGGGCGAACTACATCCGGATCTTCCACGATCCGGAGTTCCGGACGGCCTGGGAAAACACGCTGGAGTTCACCGGGCTCGCCCTGGTCTTCGGTTACTTGGTGCCGTTCTTCACCGCGATCCTGCTCAACGAGCTGCGGCACGCCAAGGGCTATCTCCGGGTCCTGGTCTACCTGCCGGTGATGCTGCCGCCGGCCTCGGCGCTGCTGCTCTTCGCCTACTTCTACGACCCGAGCACGGGATTGTTCAACCGCATCCTGCAGCTCCTGCACCTGCCGACCTCGCAGTGGGTGCAGTCGCCAGGAACGACCATCCCGACTATCGCGATGATCTCCGTGGTGATCGCGGCCACCTGGATGAACATGGGCGCCGCGACGCTGATCTACCTCGCCGCGCTGCAGAACATCCCCGGCGAGCTGTACGAGGCCGCGGAACTGGACGGCGCCGGGCTGTTCCGCCGGATCTGGCACGTCACGGTGCCGCAGACCAGGCTGATCCTCTCGACGCTGCTGCTGCTGCAGATCGTCGCCACCATGCAGATGTTCATCGAGGCCTTCATCCTGACCGGCGGGCCAGGAGTGAACAACAACACGCTGTCGGTGGTCGACCTCATCTACACGTACGCGTTCTCCATGAGTGGCTCAAGCAACTACAACAGCGCCTCGGCGCTCGGCGTGGTGCTCTTGCTGGTGCTCGGCGCCTTCTCCGGCGCCTACCTCTGGCTGAGCCGCGACCGCGGCTAGGAGACAGGAGCTCACGTGTCAGTGATCCCCGCCAGAGCCGGGACGCCGGGGCGCCGCACGGCGCCGCGCAACACATCGTCACGGACCCTGATATCCACCGCCCAGCTGAACCGGCGGGGCAGCAAGGTCGCCTACCGGATCATCCTGACCCTGGTCGTCGTGGTCTTCACGCTGGTGTTCATCGGCCCGCTTTACTTCCTGTTCACCGACGGGCTCAAGTCCACCCAGGAAGCGGGCGCGGTGCCGCCGACGCTTTTCCCGGCCCACATCCATCCGAGCACCTACGTCACGGCCTGGAATACCCTCAGCGTCGGCCGGCTGCTGTTCAACACCCTGTATTACGCGTTCGGCGCGCTCGCGTTCCAGCTCATCTTCGACGTTGCCGCTGCCTTCGCGTTCTCAAAGCTCCGGCCGGTGCTGGGTAACGCCATCTTCGGCATGATGCTGGCCACTTTGATGATCCCGTCCACCGTCCTGATCGTGCCGCAGTACCTGACCGTGGCCAGCCTGCCTTTCCTGCATATAAGCCTGATCGGCACACCCGAGGCCATATGGCTGCCTTCCGTCGCTAACGCCTTCAACATCTTCCTGCTCAAGCGGTTCTTCGATTCGATTCCCTCCGAGCTCATGGATGCCGCGGCGATCGATGGTGCGTCCCCGCTGCGGGCTCTGCGCTCGATAGTCCTGCCGATTTCCAGGCCGATCCTGGGTGTCGTCACGATCTTCGCGTTCGTCACTGTCTGGAAGGATTTCCTCTGGCCGCTACTGGTCGAGAGCGGCTACACCCCAACCAGGGAAACGATCAATGTCGGGATCACCGGGGCGACGACTACACCCGAGAACCTCATCATCGCCGCCTCCGCCATGGCCGCGATTCCCACGATCATTTTTTTCCTGATCTTCCAGCGCAACATCCTGTCCGGCCTCACCGCCGGAGGCCTCAAGGGATGAACGCCTGCGGACCGCATCCCCCGTTATCGCGGCGCCCTGTGCCTGCAAGCCCTGTGCCTGCAAGCCCTGTGCCTGCAAGCACTGGGCCTGCAAGCACTGCGCCCATAATCAGAAACAGGTCGGCTCTCGCCGATTTCCAGGAGGTTAACGTGCCCAGCACTGGCCAGGGCGCTTCGGCGCATGACTGGTGGCGGACGGCTGCCATCTACGAGGTGTACGTGCGCAGCTTCGCGGACGGCAACGGCGACGGCGTCGGTGACCTGGCCGGCGTCCGCGCGCGCCTGCCCTACCTGGCCGAGCTGGGCATCGACGCGATCTGGTTCGCCCCGTGGTATCCCTCGCCCATGGCGGACGCCGGTTACGACGTGGCCGACTACCGGGCGATCGAGCCGCTGTTCGGCAGCCTGGCCGAGGCGGAGAAGCTGATCACCGAGGCGCACGACCTCGGCATCAGGATCATCATCGACGTCGTCCCGAACCACGGCTCGGATCAGCAGCCCTGGTTCGCCCGGGCGCTGGACGCCCCGCCCGGCTCGGCCGAGCGGTCCCGCTACCACTTCCGGCCCGGCCGGGGCCCCGGGGGAGAGCTCCCGCCGAACGACTGGACCTCGATGTTCGGCGGCCCGGCCTGGACCCGGACGCCGTCAGCGGAGTCCACGGCTGGCCCCTCAGCTGGGCAGCGGGCCGACGGGGCACCGGGCGAGTGGTACCTGCACCTGTTCACGCCCGGCCAGCCCGACTTCAACTGGGCGCACCCGGACGTGCGGGCCGAATTCGCCAGCGTGCTGCGGTTCTGGTTCGACCGCGGGGTGGACGGCCTCCGCATCGACTCGGCCGCGCTGCTGGCCAAGGACCCCGGGCTGGCCGACCTGGGCGCGACCCCCACGCCCGGCAGCTCCGCGCCGGTCGGGGCCACCCCGGCTGGCCCGGCGGCGCCGGCCGGGGCGGCCCGGGACCCCGACGAGCCGCACCCGTTCATCGACCGGGACGAGGTGCACGGGATCTACCAGGAGTGGCGCCGGATCGCGGACTCCTATCCCGGGGACCGGGTGCTGATCGGCGAGGTCTGGCTGCCCGACGCGCAGCGGCTGGCCCGGTACCTGCTCCCGGACGAGCTGCACAGCGTGTTCAACTTCGACTTCCTGTGCTGTGCCTGGGACGCGGGCGCGCTGCGCGGGGTCATCGACACCACGCTGGACGCGCACGACCGGGTGGGCGCGACGCCAACCTGGGTGCTCAGCAACCACGACGTGGTCAGGCACGTAACCCGCTACGGCCGGGCCGACACCGCGTTCAGCATGACCGACCGCCAGATCGGCGAGCCGTCCGACCTCGCGCTCGGTACCCGCCGGGCCCGGGCCGCCGCGCTGCTGACGTTCTCGCTGCCGGGCGGGGTGTACCTGTACCAGGGAGACGAGCTCGGCCTGCCCGAGGTCGAGGACCTGCCCGAGGAGTTGCTGCAGGACCCGATGTGGGAACGGTCCGGCCACACCAACCGGGGCCGGGACGGCTGCCGGGTCCCCCTGCCCTGGTCCGGGGACGCCGCCCCGTTCGGGTACGGCCCGGAGGGCAGCAGCCCCTGGCTGCCCCAGCCCGCCGAGTGGAAGAACCTGACCGCCGAGACCCAGTCGGGCGACCCGGGCTCCATGCTCTCGCTGTACCGGCGCGCCCTGCGGCTGCGCCGGGCCGAACCCGGCCTGGGCACCGCCGGGCTGGCCTGGCTGCCGTCACCCGACGGGGTGCTGTGTTTCCGGCGCGGCGAGGAGCCGGCCGCGGTCACCGTGATCGTCAACCTGTCCGCTGAGCCGGTGGACCTTCCCCCGCACGACGAGATCCTGCTCAGCAGCGGCCCGGTGACCGGGGGCCTGCTCCCCCCGGACACGGCTGCCTGGCTGCGCTGACCGGCCGGTCACCGGCCGGCAAAGTACGCAGAGTGACCGGAGGGGGCAAAACACGCAGAGTGACCGGAGAAACGTCCTATGATCGGGCCATGCGGTCGTCTCGTTCCCGTTCCTTATCAGCGTCGGCCGCCGCGTGGTGGCGGTCAGGGGGGTTTACGGCCGGGCCGGCGATGGCCGTGCTCAGGTCGGTGGTCCGGCGGATGGCCGCCCTCGTGCGGGTCTTCGGCGTTAGCTACATCGTCGTGCAGGTCGTGATCTGGCACGGCTACTACGCCGCCCACCCGTGGTTGCTGGCCGGGCCTTTCGCCGCGGTGGCCTGGGGGTGCGCGGCCGCGGCCTACCTGCGCCGCCGCGACCCGCCCTGGCCGCTGATCGTCCTCGACACCAGCTTCTACGCCGCACTCGCGATCATGGCCGGGACGTGCGTGCCGCCTGACATGCGCGGCGTGGCCGGAAACTGGCTCTACGTCGCCACGACCAGCCAGGTCATCGTGACGGTCTGGTTCGCGCCCCGGGTGCTGGTCGTGCTGCTGGGCGTGGCTCCGGAGGTGGCCTACCTGGCCAGCGTCGCGGTGACCCCGCCCGGCCGGGTCCAGGGGAACACCCCGGTGGTGTCCGGGGCGCTGCTGCTGGTCGTGCTGGCCGTGCACTGGACGGCCCGCGGCATGCTCGACCGGCGGGCGGCCCGGGCCGACCGTGGGTTCGCCGCTGCCGACCAGGAAGCACACGATCAGTACGTCGTCCTGTCCCGGACCATCGAACGCCGCGAACACGAGCGCCTGCTGCACGACACCATGCTGAATACGCTCACCGCGATCAGCCGCGGGAGCAGCGGCCCGGCGGTGGTAGCCCGGTGCAGCCAGGACATCGCGCTGCTGGAGCACGCGCTCGCGGCCCCCGGCGATCCCGCGGACCCGGCCGGCCCGGGCGGAGCCCGCCTGGTGGCTGACGTCGAGGCGGTGGCCAGCGAGATGCGGGCCCGGGGCCTGCGCGTGCACCTGCAGGTGGCCGGCCGGGATCCGGGGCCGGACATCCCGGTACCAGTGGCCGGGGCCATCGTGCACGCCACCCGGGAAGCGCTGGCCAACGTGGCCGCTCACGCCGGGACAGGAGAGGCCTGGGTCACGATCACCCTGGACCCGGGCACCCTGGGCCCGGGCACCCTGGACCCGGGCACCCTGGGCCCGGGCACCCTGGACGTCACCGTGCGCGACGCGGGCGCGGGGTTCGACCCGGCCCGGGTAGATCCGGCCCGGCTGGGGCTGCGCTGCTCGATCACCGAGCGGGTGGCTGACTGGGGCGGCCGCGTGTCGGTACGGTCCGCGCCGGGCCAGGGAACCCTGGTCAGCATGAGCTGGCCCGGGGCCGTCCCCGCGGCCGAGGCCGACCTGGTCGGGGTGGACTCGTCATGGTGAGCCACGCCGGGGCGGTGCGGGACGTGACCGAGGCCGCGGTCCCGCGCTTCGCGGCCATCCTGGCCGCGGTCCTGCCGGTCGGCCTGCTCGTCCAGGTGCTGGCCGAACTCCCCGACTACCGTCAGCCGGCCGTGCCGTTCGCCGTCTGGCTGAGCCTGCTCGTGGCCGCGTGGTGGGTGATCCCGCGCGTCCGCGGGGGCGGCCTCACCCGGAGGCAGGCCGCGGTGGCGATGGCGGTGGCGGTCGCGGCCGTTGGCGCGGTGGGCTGGGACCGCCGGCCGCATTCCCCGTCGGGTGTCCTGGACTGGTCGATCCTCGGCGCCGTCTGGCTGCTCGCGCTCGCCGCCCTCAGCCGTCCCGCCTGGGAATGGGTGCCCGGGGCGCTGCTCGTGCTGGCGGTCAACGGCTTCTTCATCGTGCGCCTGCTGGGGACCGCGGCGCCTGGCATCGCCCGGCTCGCCGCGGCCACGTACGTGGTGGCGGTGATCCTCAGCGTGTTCGCCGCCCTGCGGCCCACCCTGCGGGTGCACGCCGGGCTGGCCGCCCGCCGGGCCGAGCTGGCTAGCCGCTCGGCGGCGGAACGCGCCGCGGTCGCCGCGATCGAGGAGGACCGGCGGGACCGGTTCGCGCTGCTGGAGGTGGAGGCGCTGCCGCTGCTGCGCGGCATCGCGGACGGCTCGCTCGACCCCGCCGACGAGGCGGTCCGGCAGGAATGCGCCCGGCACGCCACCACCCTGCGGCGCGCCCTCGTGGACCGGGCCCGGCTGGGACGCGAACTCCTGGCCGGGCTGGAACCGGCGCTCGGCGCCGCCCGGGGGCGCGGCCTGCAGATCGAGATCCAGGTGGTCGGGGACCCGGGTTTGCCGTCGCGGGACGCGGCCCAGGCGACCGTCGACGCGGTGGACGCGGTCCTGCGGGCGCTCCCGCCGCAAACGGTCACGATGACCGTGCTCGGGCCGTCCGGGCCGGCCAATCCCGGGCTGGCTGGCCCTGCACCGGCTGGCCCTGCCCCGGCTGGCCCTGCACCGGCTGGCCCTGCCCCGGCTGGCCCGCACTGGCTGTCCCGGCTGGCGCTGCCCCGGCTGGCACTGTCCCGGCTGGCGCTGTCCGCGCTGGTGCTGTCCCGGCCGACCCGATCCCGGACGTCGAGCTGTACCTGACCTTCGGGCACCTGCCCCCCGGCGCCCGCCCCCCGGCATGGCCGGCGCCTGCCAGCATCGCCCGCTGGCGGGCCGGGCTCGATGTGGATGACACCGGCTCGGGCTGCCTCGAGATCAGCTGGCGCCCGGCAGGACCGGCATGATCGATGTGGCGGCCGTGGATGATCACCCGATCATCCTGGACAGCATCGCGGGCTGGGTCAGCGGCCTGGACAGCGGCATCCGGGTCATCGCCACCGCGGCGACCGTGGACGGACTCCTGGCCGGGCCCGGGCGGCACGCCCACGTGGTCCTCCTCGACCTCGACCTGGGGGACGGGACCACGGCGGAGCGCAACGTGGCGGTGATCCGCGCCGCCGGCCCCGCGGTGCTGGTCCTCGCCGCCTCGGACAAGCCGGTCTCGGTCCGCGACGCGATTCGGGCCGGCGCGCTCGGCTATGTACTTAAGAACGAAGAGACTTCTGAGGTACGGGCCGCCATTACGGCGGTGGCCGATGGAAAGGATTGGATCTCGCCCCGCCTGGCCTACATCTTCGCCACCGACGACGCCCCTGACCGGCCCATACTAAGTACCCAGGAAACGCGGGCCCTCCAGCTTTACGCCACCGGGATGGCGATGAAGTCCGTGGCCAGGCGGATGGGCATTAGTGAGGAGACGGCCAAGCAGTATGTGGGCCGCGTGCGTGAGAAGTACGCTAGAGCAGGACGGGCAGCACCCACCAAATTGGACCTGTACTATCGAGCCGTCGAGGACGGGCATCTCCCCCCTCACCCCTAACCGCGGACCCCCCCTCCCGGTGACAGGGGTAACAGGAGATACCCGTCCTCGACTTTTGTTACGAGACATGATCTTAAGCTGCTCGTCAACCATGCGTCATGACCCCTCTTGGGGGGTCAGTCCGGGGCAAAGCCCGGCATCCGGCCCAGCAGCTGCGACCGTTCCCCGGCTGGTCAAGATCCGCCATTTCGCCGCCGGGGCATCGCCTCCATCCCGGTGAGGGTGCTGGCCCGGGGCTGGATGCACATCGGCAAGTACCGGGCCAGCTAGTCCGGCTGGCCTCCCAGCGCCCCGTCGATGAGCCGCAGGATGCAGCGGTCGAAGATCTCGTCCGCGTCCCGGGGCGGCGGGGGCGGCCCGGCCAGCGCCGCGGCCAGCTGCGGGTAGCGGCCGCTGGCCGCGGCCGACACCAGGCTGGTCACCTGGGCGGCGGCCTGCTCCTCCTCGGTCACCCCGGTCCGGGCCCGTTCCTCGGCCTGCGCCGCCTGAACTCCGCCGTAGGAGATCGCGAACCCGTTGACCATCCCGAGAATCTCCATCTTGGCTCCGGTGTCCAGGTCAGAGCCGCTCAGCAGGCCGAGGAAGTGCTCGATGTAACGCAGCGCACCGGGCCCGAAAACCGGGGGCCGCTGCATGACCCGGGGCAGCCATGGGTGGCGCCGGGTGATGTCCCGTCCCTGCCGGGCCAGGTCGAGGATCGCGGCCCGGCGGTCAGCCGGGGGGCGTCCCGGGGGTGAGCCCGCGTAGCGGTACTCGCCGCTCACCTGGTCGATCATCAGCTGGACCAGGTGCTCCTTGGACGGCACGTAGTTGTACAGCGACATCGTGCCCATGCCCAGGCCGGCCGCGACCCGCCGCATCGTGACCGCGTCGATACCCTCGGCGTCGGCCAGCGAGACCGCGGCGGCGGCGATCGCGGCCCGGCTGTGCCTGGGCCGGGGCCCGCGCCCGCCGTACTCCGGCACGTCCCAGATGGACCCCGGAACCGGGGTCGTCGCCTCCGGATCCCCGCCTGACGTGGCCACCGATGTCTCACCTCCGCCCCGCAGCTTATCTACGTGCACCGTACGGAGTATTGTGCGCGAGAGAACAACGTACAACGTACGTAGCTGGCCGGACGGCCCGGCAGCCGGTCGGGCCAGGCCAGGCCGAACGAGCGAAGGAGTCACGATGACCGAGCCATCCCGGGGCGCTCCCCTGCCCCGGCACGTCCGCCTGTGGATGCGGCTGTCCCGGCGGGACCTGCGGGACCTGCCCCCGCCCGAATGCGCGGTCCGGGTCGACCCGGGCCTGGCGGTGCCCGCGGCCGACGGCGTGCCGCTGCTCACCGACCACTACATTCCCCAGGTCGACAGCCCGCGGCCCACCGTGCTGGTCCGCACCCCGTACGGCCGCGGCTTCCCCTGGGACCACCTGTTCGGCGGCCTGATCGCCGAGCAGGGGTTCCACGTCGTGATCCAGAGCTGCCGCGGCACCGGCGGGTCCGGCGGCGCGGACGAGCCGTTCCGTCACGAGCGGGCCGATGGCCGGGCCACCGTGGCCTGGCTCCGTGAGCAGTCCTGGTTCACCGGGCAGCTGGCCACGATCGGGCCGAGCTACCTCGGCTATGTCCAGTTCGCGCTGGCCGCCGAACAGCCTCCGGAACTGCAGGCCATGGTCGCGCAGGTCGCCATGTCCGGTCCGTATGAGTTCGCGTATCCCGGAGGTGCGTTCGCCCTGGAAAACGTGCTCGTGGCCACCGCCGCCAAGCTGGGCTTCGAGCACGGGATGGCCGCGGTGATCAGGACCGGGCTGCGGGTGCAGCGCCGGATGCGGCGGGTCAGCCGGGAACTGCCCCTGATCCGGGCGTACCCGCCGGCCCTGGGGGGCCGGGTGGCCTGGTTCGAGGACTGGCTGACCCACCCCGACCAGGCGGACCCGTACTGGGCCGCCTTGCAGATCCCGGCCAGCGCCCTGGCGCCGGCGCTTCCGGTCAGCCTGCTCACCGGCTGGTGGGACGCCTGCCTGGACCCGGTCCTGGCCGAGTACCGCCGGTTGCGCGACGGAGGCCGCCGTCCGGTGCGGCTGGTGATCGGCCCGTGGACGCACTCCTCGGCGTTCAATAAGGCCCTCCCGGTCGTCCTGGGCGAGGCGCTCAGCTGGCTGCGGGCTTACACCGGCGACGGCCAGATCCCGGAAAGCCAGACCCGGACCAGGCCGACCAGATCCGCAACGAGGACCTCCCGGTGCGGGTGTACATAGACGGCGCCGGCGAATGGCGGGACCTGGCCGACTGGCCGCCGCCGGAAATGGCCCGCCAGCCCTGGTATCTGGCCGCCGGGGGCAGCCTGGTTCCCGAGCCGCCCGCCCAGCCGGGGATCTCCTCGTTCCGCTACGACCCGGCGGATCCCACCCCGTCAGTGGGCGGCCAGCTGCTCACCGGCAAGGCCGGGCCCGCGGACAACCGGGCCCTGGAGGCCCGCCCCGACGTCCTGGTCTTCACCAGTGCCCCGCTGACCGCGGCGCTGGACGTGGTCGGCCCGGTCAGCGCCCGGGTCCGGGTCCGTGCCTCGGGTGGCCACTTCGACGTCTTCGCCCGGCTGTGTGACGTGGACCCGCGGGGGCGTTCACGGAACGTCTGTGACGGCATCATCAGGCACCGCCCGCCGGCGCACCGGGCGGCACGGCGGAGCCGGGGGGCACAGATGGGCCGGGGGATACAAAGGACGCCAGAGGCCGTCACCGTGCCGATGAGCGCGACCGCGTACCGGTTCGCGGCCGGGCACCGGCTGCGGCTCCAGGTGTCGGGCGGGGCCCATCCCCGGTTCGCCCGCAACACCGGGTCCGGCGAGCCGCCAGCCACCGCGACCCGGCTTGTCGCGGTGGACCTGCAAATCCTGCACGAGGTCGCCGACCCCTGCACGCTGTCGCTTCCGGTCCTGCCTGAACGTAGCGATCCAGGGGGCGGTAGTGGGACACTGGGCCGTCACCACACCAGCCGGAGCCCCGATGTCCAGCCCCGAGCCGCAGCCCGATCCCGCCCCGGCCGCTAGGCCGGCCGGCCCGCCGGTGCCAGACCCGGCGCCCAGCGGGCCGACCGCCCTGCGCATCGCGCTCGGCAGCCAGCTGCGCCGCCTGCGCGAGGCGCACGGCATCACCTGTGAGGCGGCGGGGGACGTGATCCGGGCCTCGGCCTCGAAGATCAGCCGGCTGGAGCACGGCCGGGTCAGCATGAAGCAGCGCGACCTCGCGGACCTGCTCACCCTGTACGGGGTGACGGGGGAGGCGGAGCGGGCCGACGTGCTGCGGCTGGCCCGCGAGGCCGCCCGGCCCGGGTGGTGGCATCAGTACGGTGAGATCCTGCCCGGCTGGTTCGAGTTCTACATCGGGCTGGAAGCGGCCGCGACCCGGATCCGCGTCTACGAGATGCAGTTCGTGCCGGGCCTGCTGCAGACCCCGGAGTATGCCCGCGCGGTGATCCGGGCCGGCCACCCGGCCGCCCCGGAGGACGAGATCACCCGCCGGGTCAGCCTGCGGATGAAGCGCCAGCAGATCCTGTCCCGGCCGGACGGCCCGGACCTGCGGGCGCCGAAACTGTGGGCCGTCGTGGACGAGACCGCGCTGCGCCGCCGGCTGGGCGGTCCGGGGGTGATGGAAGCCCAGCTGGAGCGGCTCATCGAGCTGGCCAGCGAGCCGAACATCGCGCTGTATGTGGTGCCACTGCAGAGCGGGTACCACGCCGCCGCGGCTGGCTCATTCAGCATCCTGCGCTTCGCCCCGCCGGAACTGCCCGACGTGGTCTACCTGGAGCAGCTGACCAGCGCGCTGTACCTGGACAAGCGGCGCGACGTCGATCACTACTCCGCGGTCATGGACCAGATGTGCGTCCAGGCCGAGCGGCGGGTACCCACCACGGAGCTGCTGGCCACGATGCTGGACCGGCTGGGCTGACCCCCGGGCCGGTGGCCCCGGGGGCACACCCGCCCCGGCGGCCAGCCGGGGGCGGGTGCCCGCTGGGGGAAGGTGCGTCCGTCACGGCTGGACCCAGGACTGGTTGGCCGCGCCGGTGCAGCTCCAGATCTGCACCTGGGTCCCGGGGGTGGTGGAGAACCCGGTGTCGTCCAGGCACTTGCCCGACTGCGGGTTGAGCAGCGCACCGTCAGACTGCGGCTGCCACACCTGGGCGCCGGTGCCGTTGCAGGTGTACAGGTCGATCAGGGACCCGTTGCCGGTGGCGCCGCTGATCACGTCCAGGCACTTGCCGTCCGCGTGGATGGTCCCGCCGGGTTCCTCGGTCCACTGCTGGCCGTTGGTCCCGTTGCAGGTGTAGACCTCGACCTTGGTGCCATTGGTGTTGTTGTCCCCGCTCAGGTCCAGGCACAGGCCCTGGTAGCCGACCAGCGGGGTGGTCGCCACGCCCGAGCCCGCCGGGGCCACGGTCCAGGTGAACGACGTGGCGGCCGAGGCGCCGGCGGCGTCCTGCGCGGTGACGGTGACGGTGGACGTGCCCGCGGCCGTGGGCGTGCCGGTGATGGTGCCGCTGCTGGAGATCGACGTCCCGGCGGGCAGCCCGGACGCGGTGAACGTGGGCGACTGGCCGCTGGTGGAGTCGGCCGCGGAGATCTTCACCGACACTGAGGTCCCCGCCGTGCCCTCCTGCGGGCCGGGGCTGGTGATGGTGACCGGCTGGCCGAGCTGCGCCGATGTCACCGCGAGCGTGCCGGTCAGCGGCAGGTTCGCGTCCGAGTCGCCGACCGCGATCCCGTAGCTCCCGGTGGCGGTGGCCCACGTGTTACTGGAGCCCCAGTAGGACAGGCTGCGCTGGGTCAGCGGGAACGAGACCGTCTGGCTGGCGCCCGGCTGCAGGTTCACCCGGGCGAATCCCTCCAGCTGCCGGGGCGGCTCGCCCGCCGCGGACGGATCACTCACGTACAGCTGCGCCACGTCCGCGCCGGCCCGGGACCCGGTATTGGTGACGGTGGCGCTGACCGTGGCCGCGCCGCCCTTCGGCAGGGCCGTGATCTTCAGGTTGCTGAACGAGAAGCTGGTGTAGGAGAGCCCGTAACCGAACGGGTACAGCGGGGTCAGGCCCTGTGCGTTGTACCAGCGGTACCCGACGTCGATTCCCTCGGAGTACTGCACGGTCCCGTTCTGGCCGGGCCACTGCGCCGCCGCGGCGGCCGGCACCTGCGCCAGCGACGTCGGGAACGTGACGGTCAGGTGCCCGGACGGGTTGGCCTGGCCGAACAGCAGCGCGGCGATGGCCGGGCCGTCCTGCTGGCCGGGATACCAGGCCTCGAACACCCCGGCCACCGAGGACAGCCACGGCATTGTCACCGCGGAGCCGGTGTTCAGCACCACGATCGTGTGCGGGTTCGCCGCGGCCACCGAGGAAATCAGCGAGTTGTCCGCGCTGGACAGGTCGATGCTGCTCAGGTCGCTGCCCTCGGACTCGTTGTTGCTGACGAACACGACCGCGACGCTGGACGAGGCGGCCAGCGCGGCCGCGGAGCTGTCCGAGGAGCCGTCGTTGTAGCTGACCGTGACCCCGGCCGGCGCGGCGGAGGTGATGCCCGTCAGCGGGGTGACGGTCCCGCTGGACGACACCCCGGCGCTGCCGCCGCCCGCGGTCAGCGGGCTGGACGAGGCGTCCGCGCCGATGACCGCGATCGACTTGTCCGACGACGTCAGGGGGAGGACCCCGCCGCTGTTCTTCAGCAGCACGGTGCCCTCCTCGGCCAGCTGCAGCGCGTCGGTGACGTGCGCGGAGCTGGTCGCGGTCTCGGCCGGCGACCCGGCCGGCGGCTCGTCGAACAGGCCGAACGCGAACATCTCGGTGAGCACCGGGGTGACCATGGAGTTCAGCGTCGCGGTGGACACCGACCCGGACGAGACCGCGCTCTGCAGCGCGCTGCCGAAGTAGCCATCGCTGCCCGGCATGTCCTGGTCCAGGCCCGCGTTGGCGGACGCGGCGGTGGAGTGGGTGGCGAACCAGTCGGAGGTCACGAAGCCGCCGAAGCCGAACTGCTGGCGCAGCACGGTGGACAGCAGGTAGGGGTTCTGGCAGGCGTAGGTGCCGTTCACGGTGCTGTAGGAGCACATCACCGACGAGGCGGCGCCCTGCTGCGTGGAGTCCTGGAAGGCGGGCAGGTAGATCTCCTGCTCGGCCCGGGTGCTGACCACCGCGTTGTCGGCCGCCGTGTTCCGGTTGGTCTCCTGGTTGTACACGGCGAAGTGCTTGACCTGGGCCATCACGCCGGTGGACTGCACGCCCTGGATGTCGGCCGCGCCGAGCGTCCCGTTCAGGTACGGGTCTTCGCCGATGGACTCGAACGCCCGGCCCCAGCGGGGGTCGCGGACGATGTTGATCGTCGGGCCCAGGTCCACGCTGCTGCCCTTGGCGGCCTGCTCGGCCCCGATGACCTGGCCGTATAGCCGCTCAGCTGCGGTGTCCCAGGTCGCTGCGACGTCGACGGGGGCGGGCAGCTGGGTGACGCTGGCCATCCCGTCACCGACTCCGGCCGGGCCGTCTTCCAGGTTCATGGCCGGGATGCACAGCGCCCCGATGGCCGGGGTGAATCCGACGTAGCTGGACCCGCTGGCCCCGGTGAGCACGGTGACCTTCTGGGCCGTGGACATGGCGGCCAGCAGCTGGCTGACCCGCTGGGAGATGGGCGCGCTGGAGCCGACCCAGGGGCAGGCCGCATTGGCGGCCGATGCGGCCGGCGCGGCGCTGGCCGGCGTGGCGACGCCGGCCACGCTGACCAGGGACGCGGCGACGGCCGCGGCCGCGGTGAGCAGGGTCAGGGCCCGGGCTGGGTGACGCGGCCGGGATCTCCCGCGGGAGAGGTGCATGATGCCTCCGGGGCAAGGGGTTCCCGCACAACATAGATTTGGCGGAAACGGCTGGCCAGAACCTGACCCGGAAATAATTCCGAAATAAAGTGTCAATGGTTTAGTAACGCGCCTGTCATCCCGGCCACGCCATTAACCGGTGGACGCGGCGCCCCGGCTCCGCAGCCCGTCCCGGCCGTGAGCGCGGCCGGTGCTGGCGGCCGTCGCCGGCGGTCCCGTGGGTGGCGGCCCTGTGCTGGCGGGTCCGGTGCCGGCGGTGGTCCCGTGCGGCGGGTCCGGTGCTGGCGGTCCCCCGTGGCGGTGGTCCGTGCTGGCGGGTCCGGTCCTGGCGGTCCCCCCGTGGGCGGCGCCCCGCTGGCGGCCCCCACTGGCGGCCCGTGGTGGCCGATCTGGCCACCCCACCGCCCGATTCGCCCTAAGCTCGGTTCCGGTAGCCAGGGCCGGAGGCGAGCGGTGCAGGAATTCGACGAGATCCGTAAGCGGCTGGAGAGCCTCGAGGCTCAGGTGGCCGCGCTGGCCGAGGCGCAGTGTGAGGGCCGCCGGGCCGCCGACCTGTTCGCGATGGTGGACCGGGACGTGGCCGACCTGAGCACTTCGTTCGGGACGCAGCGCCAGCTTCTCCAGGCGCTCCGCGACGACCAGGTCAGGCAGGGGCACAGCCTGGCGGAGCAGGGCCAGGCCCTGGACGGGATCATCGTGACGCTGCGGATGATCCACGACACGCAGCTCAAGCAGGGCCGCAACCTCGCCGAGCAGGGCCGGGTCCTGACCCGGATCGATCCCGGGCAGTAACCCGCGGCCCACCCCGGACGCGCGGCCGGGAGCTAGCCGCAGGCCGCGATGACGGCGCCACCGCGAGCCTGGACCAGGCTCACGGCCGGGTCCAGGCCTGCGATGGTCACGCCTGCCGGTGAGTCACTAACCGGGCGGACGTTCTCTCAGGCTGGCAATGAAGCCAGCCCACGCTGCCCGGCTGACGACGAGCGTGCCTTCCTGCCTGGCCTTGGAGTCGCGCACCACGACTACTCCGGGCAGGTTCCGGGCGACTTCGACGCACTGGCCGCCATTACCACCGCTATGGCTGCTCGTACGCCAATTGGCACGGGACAGGTCGATGCCTGAGGGGGTCATCCCGCACCTCCTTTGTGTGGTCTAGATCTCTGCTTACTAGCCTTACTAGTTCTCGCTGGAAATTAACTGAATCCCTTGGCCACCTGCGCAATCAGGTCGATGGATTGGCCCGTGCCCAGTGCTTCAGCACGGAGGTGATCGAAGACCACTATATAGCGCCGGACCTCGTCTTCATTCTCCAGGAAAAGACTCCCGGTAAGGTGCTCCAGGTACACGACCGCGGGATCGGCGGACTGCGGGAATTCCAGAATGGTGAACGGGCTGATGGGCTGGACCTGGGCGGCCGCGCCGAATGGCAGGACCTGCAGCGTCACGGTGGGCTGCCCGGCCACCTCGATCAGCCGGCCCAGCTGGGTGCGCATCACGTCAGGCCCGCCGACCTGGGCGCGCAGCACGTTCTCGCTCAGCACCACCCACAGGTCGGGCGGTTGCTCCTCGTCCAGGGTGGCCTGGCGGTCCATCCGCAACGCCACCTGCCGGTCGATGTCCTCGGCCGGGCCGGCGGTCGGCGCGGTGCGCAGCACGGCCCGCGCGTACTCCTTGGTCTGCAGCAGCCCGGGCACCACCATGCACTGGAAGTCGCGCAGCGCCGCGGCCTCGGACTCGAGGCCGATATAGGGCTCGAACCAGGTCGGCAGCACCCGGCCGTACGTGTGCCACCAGCCCTTGCGGCGGGCCTCACGGGCCAGCTGGACGAGCGCGTCGGACTCCTCGCCGAGCACCCCGTAGATGTCGAGCAGCTCCCGGACGTCCCCCGGCCGGACGCTGATCCGGCCGGTCTCCATCCGGCTGATCCGGGTTCCCGAGCAGTCGAGCCGCTGCCCTACGTCTTCGCAGGTTAAGCGGGCTTGCTCGCGCAGGCGCCGGAGCTCGATGCCGAGCCGCTTGCGTCGGATCGTGGGGCTGGGACTGGCGGCCATGCTCCTGTGCCTCCGGGTCGGGATGGGGTGGCAGGACTGTGGTGCGGGCGGGCCCGGCGCGATAGAATGGGATTCGCATAATACGGTTGGGCATCTTGCACAACGGCGTAGCTTGATGCATGCTGGGGCACAATGCTGTGACGCATGATACGCGCCCGCATTCGTAGGGTGCCGGTACTTAACCGCTGAGGTATCCGATTTCCGGCGAGGTGATCCGCGAGATGCCCCGGACCGGTACCGGCCCATTCCCGGCACCGCGCTCCGGCTTCCCCGTCCCCGGCAGCCAGTACGGCTTCCTGTCCCGGGACACCCGGTTCGGCGCGGCCCCCTATGGCGGCTCCTCCGGCCTGGCCACGTCTGACCAGCACAGTCTGGCCATCCCCGGTGGCTACTACGGCCCGGTCGCCACGGTCCGCGAGGATCCCGCCCGCCCCGCGCAGTGGCCCCTCCAGTCCCGGCTCGAGCTGGGCGCGCTGCCCGGCGCCGTGCCGTGCGCCCGGCTGCACGCCCGGCTGGTGCTCACCGAGTGGGGGCAGGCCGCGCTCGCCGACAGCGTGGAACTGATCGTCTCCGAACTGATGACCAACGCGATCCGGGCGTGCTCCGACCCGGTAACGGAGGGCCCGGGCTACGACGCCGAGGGGCGGCAGCTGCCGCTGGGGCTGCGGCTCGCGTCCGACCGGCAGCAGGTCCTGGCGGAGGTCTGGGACGGGGCCACGGCCCCCCCGGTACCCGGCCAGGTAAGCCACGACGGCGAGACCGGCCGCGGCCTTTTAATGGTGGAGGCGGTAAGCAGCCGCTGGGGCTACTACTATCCGGGCCGCCAGCCGCACGCTACCGCGCCGGACGAGCGGGCCGCCAAGGTCGTCTGGGCCCTCGTCCAGCCCGGGGCCTAAAACCGGGGGCTAGGACCGGCGCCCAAGGCCGGGGCCTGAGCGGGCGGATAAGCGGCCCGGGATCCGTTCCCGCACGGCCAGGACCGCGTTCCACCGGGCTGCCCCGGCCAGGTCCCGGGCCCGCTCGGCCAGGGTGTAGTCGGGCCGCGCCGCGCTGTCGGCGATGGCCCGGTCCAGGTCATGCCCGCAGCGCTCCAGGACCGTGTCGAAGTCCCGCCGCATCGGTTCCAGCAGGCCGTAGCCGGACGAGCGGTACAGCCGCGGGTACAGCGGCTTGAACAGCCGGGCCCGCTCGTGCAGCCCTGAGGAGTAGGACATCATGTCCTTCGGGCGCCGCCGGATGTAGTCGGGCAGCAGGTCGGCGAAGGCCTCGCGGAGGATCCACTTGTCCTGCCCGTCCCGCTGCTTGAGCCCGCGGGGCAGCCGCATGGCCAGTTCCACCAGGGACAGGTCCAGGAACGGCACGCGCAGCTCGGTGCCGTGACCCATGCTCGCCCGGTCCAGGCGCTGCAGCTCGGTCCGGCACAGGTTGCGGATCTTGTGCTGGAACAGCCGCCGGGCCTGTTCCGGGCTGGCCCGGAAGTACATCGGGTACCCCCCGAACAGCTCGTCGGAGCCGTCCCCCGACAGCACGACCTTGATGCCCATCTGGTGGATGCGCCGGAACAGCGGGACCGAGATCACCTCGTTGATGATGTCGCCGTACTCGGTGAGCTCGCCCAGCCGGATGGCCTCCCGGATGTCGGCCAGCCGGATATCGCGGGGCCGGACCTCGATCACCTCGTGCGGCACGCCCAGGTCAGCGGTCAGGCGGCGTGCGTACAACAGGTCCTCGCTGGCCGGGGCGCCGATGGTGAACGCCACGCAGTCCGGGTGCATCTCCCGCACATGCATCAGGGCCAGGGTGCTGTCCAGCCCGCCGGAGAGGATGACGCCGACGGTCAGGCCGGTGTCCACCCGGACCCGGATGCTGTCCTCCAGGGCGGCACGGACCAGCTTGGCGGCCTCGTCGGCGTCCTCGATCAGCGGCTGGCCGTCGCCGAGCCGGAGCAGGTCCACGTACGGCTCCAGGGCCGGCCCGGTGGCCGCGTCCGGGCCGCCGGGCCCCGCCCAGCTAGCCTGGGCCCAGCCGCCCTCGGCCCAGCCGTGATGCCCCGGCGGGACCTCGCTGACCGGGGCGCCGAACGGTGCCAGCGCCTTGATCTCCGACGCCACGTGCAGGCAGCCGTCCCGGCGGGACCAGTACAGCGGCTTGACCCCGAGCGGGTCGCGGGCCAGGTAAACCCGGTCGGCCGCGGTGTCGGCCAGGGCGAACGCGAACTCGCCGCGCAGTCGGCTGACCGCGCCCGCCCCCCACTCCAGGAACGCCTCCAGCACCACCTCGGTGTCACTGTCGGTGCGCAGCCGGTGGCCCAGGCTGGTCAGCTCGGCCTGGAGCATCCGGTAGTTGAAGATCTCGCCGTTGTAGCAGAGCACCCACCGGCCGTCGGCCGAGGTGAAGGGCTGGACCGCACGCTCGGCGTCCACGATGCGCAGCCGCTGGGTGCCGGCCAGCAGCCGGTCGGTCAGCAGGGTCTCCTCTACCTCGCCGCGCGGGGCGAGCGAGCCGATCATCTGGCGGAAGGCCGCCCGGTCCGGGCGCGGGCCGTGGATCAGCGCGATGCCGCACATGGCGTCAGCCCCGCAGGCCCGGTACGCTCCCGGCGACCGCCGCCGGGCTGGCTACCGGGCCCGGGCCGGCTGGCGCCAGGCCGGGCCGGCTACCGCGGCCGGGCTGAGGCACAGATGCCAGGTCTGGCCCTCGTCGATCGCGTTGACCTCCCCCGCCCGCTGGCGCTCCAGCAGCAGCCCTTCCAGCACCCCGGCCACGCCGAACCGGCGGAACCAGGACATCTCGATATCCATCGCGTACCCGACGCAATGCGCGCTGGGCAGCGTGGCCGTGTACCCGAGGGCGCGCAGCCGGCGCTGGTGCTCGATGCTCCGGGCCAGGCTGGTGACCCACAGCGGGGGACCCCCCGGCGCGGCCGCGGCGAAGTCGGCGGCCAGCTGGTTGAGCAGGGTGACCGCTTCCCGCCGGGCCCGGGCGAACCGCAGGCCCGCGGTGCGCGGGGTGTGGCCGGGCCGCAGCCGGCGGTCGGCCGCGCGCACCGCGCGCAGCGGCAGCGTCCGGGCCTGGCGGCGGTAGCGGAAATGGAGTTCCCCGCGGCGGCGGAGCGGCTCGAGATCGGCGAGCTCAGCCGAGTGGAGCAGATCCGAATCCGTCACGAAAGCCCGGGTTGATCCCCACCACATGACGTCGATCAGGGCGAACAGGTGAATACGGATATGGGCGGTCAGGTCGGCCGCGCAATTGCGGGCCTGGGGCTGATAATGGCGGACCTCGCGGAGCAGCCGGTCAACAGCGGCCGGGCAGCCCTCGGGGCTGGCCGCCAGGACCGGGGCGAACTCCGCGTCGGCCAGCCGTTCGGTGAGCACCTTTTCCGCTTTGGCCAGATCTTCCGGGCCAGTATGGCTGGCCATCTCGATCAGCAGATCGGCCACGGCATCCCGGTACCGGGTCAGGTCCGGTCCGGCGCACGACGCGGTTCCATGAGCGCGCATTGACGAAGAGTAACACGTCAATAACGGTGAGTAACAAGAGGGCATCGGTGCACCCCGGCCTCCCGGGAGGGACTGTATGAGCTGCCCGGGGAGTTGGCAGGATCAGTGCACTAACAGCAGTGCACCAGACGACTGCGCACCACTTCGCACCAGACAACTGCACACCAGACTGCGCAGCCCAACGGGGCAGCCCAACAGTGCAGCCCAGCAGCGCAGCCCAACAGCGGGAGGAAATAACAGTGACTGAAGCCGAGGACTGGAACAGCAAGATCATCGCTGAGTTCCGGGCCAACGGGGGCAAGGTCGGCGGCAATTTCGAAGGGGCGCCCCTGCTGCTGCTGCACACCGTCGGCGCCAGGAGCGGCCAGCCGCGGGTCAACCCCATGATGTACCAGGACACCGGGGACGGTCTCGCGGTGTTCGCCTCCAAGGGAGGCGCCCCGACCAACCCGGACTGGTATCACAACCTCCGGGCCAACCCCCGGGTGAGTGCCGAGATCGGCACCGGCACGGCCGAGTTCACCGCGCGGCTCGCTGAGGGCGCGGAGCGTGAGCGCATCTGGGCGGCGCAGAAGCGGGACTACCCCGGCTTCGCGGACTACGAGACCAAGACGGACCGCCAGATCCCGGTGATCATCCTGGAGCCGGTGAGCTAGCAGCCCGCGGTCAGGACCCCGTGGTTAGGACTCTGGGCCGGGAGTCAGCACCACCACCGGGATCGGCCGGCTGGTCTTCGCCTGGTAGCCGCGGTAGCGGCCATGGTTGTGGTCGTTCACCAGCTGCCACAGGCGCTCGTAGCCAGGGTCCCCGGGGGAGACGATCCGGGCGGTGGCCCCGGTGCGCCGGGGCCCGTCCTGGATCTGCACGTGCGGGTCGGCGCTGATGTTGAGCAGCCATCCGGGCGGCTGCGCCGAGCCATTGTTCGAGGCGACGAGCAGGTAGTCCGCCCGGTCCTCGTCCGCCCGGCCGGGGCCAGCCCGGCCCGGGCCAGCAGCGTCACGGGCGTAGGCCAGGGTGACCGTGCGCGGCTGGCCGGTCCGGCGGCCCGTGGTCCGCAGCAGCAGGAACCGGAGGCGGATCAGCCGGTGCCCGAGGCG
Source organism: uncultured Actinomycetes bacterium (assembly GCA_963713815.1). Taxonomy (GTDB): domain Bacteria; phylum Actinomycetota; class Actinomycetes; order Streptosporangiales; family Streptosporangiaceae; genus RYN-230. Next base: position 41,785 of record CAVQNH010000007.1, on the reverse strand, counting down.
GCCGCCGCTGCGCTCGTACAGCCGCTGGTGCACGGTCAGCAGGTTCACCTGGTGGACTGTACAACTAAATAACCTGCTGGTTTGAACCGCCCGTTACGGGTGAGTTGTGGCCGCATGGCGCAGACACAGACCGGCGAGGGCGCCGGGACCAACGTGCTTGACGTGCTCGACCAGCGGCAGCCCACGGCGTTCTACTGGAAGCTGACCATCCTGGCCTGCCTGGGCGGCTTCCTGTTCGGCTACGACACCTCGAACATCGGCGCGGCGCTCAACTTCATCCGTTTCCCCCTGAGCAGCTTCTGGCTCGGCTACCTGGTGGCGGGCGCCTCGCTGGGTGCGGCGGCCGGGGCGGTCCTGGCCTTCCTGACGGCGGACCGGCTGGGCCGTAAGACCCTGCTGATCGCCGACGCGCTGATCTACGCCGTGGGCTCGATCCTAGCGGCGGTCAGTCCCAACGCGGCCGTCCTGCTCATCGCCCGGACCCTGATCGGCATAGCCATCGGGGCGGACTCGGCCATCGCCACCGCCTACATCGCGGAGTACGCGCCGAGCGGACGCCGCGGCGCGCTCAGCATGCTCCAGCAGTGGATGATCACAGTCGGCATCCTGATCTCCTACGTCGTGGCGCTGGTCATCCTGAAGATCGCGCCCGGCACTGCGTTCACCGTGGACTGGCGGCTGATCCTGGGCCTCGGCGCGGTGCCTGCCCTGATCGGCCTGGCGCCTGCGGACCCGGATGCCCGAGTCGCCGCGCTGGCTGCTCCGGCAGGGCAAGTACGAGCGGGTGCAGGCCGCGATGAAGGAGTTCGGGGCCGACGTCAGCGTCGAAGACGTGGAATACACCGCCCGCCTGCTGCGCGACGAGGACCAGCAGCGGGAGCAGACCAAGTCCCGGAACTGGACCCCCGGGGTCTTGCGTGCGCTCGTCGTGGTCTGCGTGTTCTTCATCTTCCAGCAGATCACCGGGATCAACGTCCCGCTCTACTACGGCCCGCACCTGCTCGGCCCGCTGTTCCAGGGCAGCAACTCGCTCGTGGACAAGACCATCTCCGGCGTCGAGGTGACCCTCATGCTCACCGTGGTCAACGTGGGCGCCACCTACTTCGCGTTCCGCTACATCGACAAGGTGGGCCGCCGCAAGCTGGCCATCGGCGGCTACATCGGCATGGCCGTGTTCGCGCTGGTCGCCGCGGCCGGGCTGGAATACTTTACCGCCACCCCGCGGATCGTGGTCGTGATGATCGGCCTGGCCGGGTTCATCGCCTCGTTCGCCATCGGCGTGGGCGGCACCGGCTGGCTGCTCCAGGGCGAGGTGTTCCCCACCTCGGTCCGGGGGCAGGCCGCGGCCACCGGCGCGACCGTGGACTGGCTGGCCAACTTCGCGCTCATCGAGGTCTTCCCGGTCTGGATGGGCGCCATCGGCCTGGACTGGGTCCTGGTCTGCTTCGCGGGCCTGTGCCTGATGGCCATCCTGTTCGTGTACCGGTTCGTGCCCGAAACCAAGGGCCATTCGGTGGAGGAGATCAACCGGATCTTCGACCGGGAGGCAGAACGGGGCGTCCTGGCCAGCGCTGCGGCCGACTCCAGGTAGTGGTGCGCCGCCCGGAAGGCCCGGCCTCCGGAGGCCGGGCCTTCCGGGTTACCTAGGATGCGGTGATGAGCGGGCGCTGGGAGTTCTGGATCGACCGGGGCGGCACGTTCACCGATGTGGTCGCCCGGCGCCCGGACGGCACCCTGGCCGTCCGCAAGCTGCTCTCCGAAGACCCGGGCCGGTACGAGGACGCGGTGCTGGCCGGCATCCGCGGGCTGCTCGGGGTCCCCGCCGGGGAGCCCGTCCCGGCCGCGCGGATCGGCTCGGTCCGGCTCGGCACCACGGTGGCCACCAACGCCCTGCTCCAGCGCCGGGGGGAGCCCACGGTCCTGGTCATCACCCGGGGGTTCCGCGACGCGCTGCGGATCGGCTACCAGAACCGGCCGCGCATCTTCGCCCGCCAGATCATCCTCCCGGAACTGCTGTACAGCCGGGTCATCGAGGTAACCGAGCGGGTCGGCGCGCACGGCGAGGTCGTCGCGGCGCTGGACGAGGAGGCGGCCGCCCGGGACCTGCGGGCCGCCTACGACGACGGGCTGCGCGCCGTGGCCGTGGTCTGCATGCACGGCTACCGTTACCCCGCGCACGAGGCCCGGATCGGCGAGATCGCCCGGGACGCCGGATTCACCCAGGTCTCGCTGTCGCACACGACCAGCCCGCTGATGAAGCTGGTGTCCCGGGGGGACACCACGGTCGTGGACGCCTACCTGTCCCCGATCCTGGCCCGCTACGTCGACCACGTGGCCGCCGAGCTGGGCGGGACCCGGGTGCTGTTCATGCAGTCCAGCGGCGGGCTGGCCGACGCGCACCGGTTCCGCGGCAAGGACTCCATCCTGTCCGGGCCGGCCGGGGGCATCGTGGGCATGGCCCGCACCGCCGCCGCGGCCGGCTTCGGCCGGGTCATCGGCTTCGACATGGGCGGCACCTCGACCGACGTGTCGCACTACGCCGGCGAGTTCGAGCGGCAGTACGAGACCGAGGTGGCCGGGGTCCGGATGCGGGCGCCGATGCTGAGCATCCATTCCGTGGCGGCGGGCGGCGGCTCGATCCTGCACTTCGACGGGAGCCGGTACCGGGTCGGGCCGGACTCGGCGGGGGCGGACCCGGGACCCGCCTGCTACCGGCGCGGCGGGCCGCTCACCGTGACCGACGCCAACGTGATGCTGGGCCGGGTCCAGCCCGGCTACTTCCCCCGCGTGTTCGGGCCGGCCGGGGACGAGCCGCTGGACGCCGGGCTGGTGGCCGGCCGCTTCGCCGCCCTGGCCCGGGAGATCGCGGAGGCGGCCGGGGACCGGCGCAGCGCCGCGGAGGTCGCGGCCGGGTTCCTCGGCATCGCCGTGGCCAACATGGCCAACGCGATCAAGAAGATCTCGGTCCAGCGCGGCTACGACATCACCCGCTACGCGCTGGCCACCTTCGGCGGCGCGGGCGGCCAGCACGCCTGCGCGGTCGCCGACGCCCTGGGCATGACCACGGTGCTGATCCACCCGCTGGCCGGGGTGCTCTCCGCGTACGGCATGGGCCTGGCCGACGTGACCGTGATGCGGGAGAAGGCGGTCGAAGCGGAACTATCCGCCGGCCTGCTCACCCGGCTGGACCGGGAGGCCGGGGAGCTGGAGGCCGCGGCGCGGGCCGAACTGGAGGCCGGCGGCATCCCCGGCGGCCAGGTCAGCGGCACCCGCCGGGCCCACCTGCGCTACCAGGGCACCGATACCTCCCTAACGGTTCCGTTCGGCCCAGTGGGCTCCATGATGGCGGCCTTCGAGGCGGCCTACCGCCAGCGCTTCTCGTTCCTGATGCCGGACAAGCCGGTGATCGTGGAGGCGGTGTCGGTGGAGCTGGCCGGGGGACATTACGACTCGGCCGGCCCTCCCGGCGCAACGAACCCCCCGCAAGCCCCGCCCCCCGCGCCAGCCCCGCCCCCCGCGCCAGCCACCGCCGCTCGCCGCGCCAGCCTCGCCCCTGCGCCAGCCATCCCGATAACAGCAAGTTCACCCGGCCCGTCAGCTCAGACCTCGCCAGCTCAGGCTTCGTCAGGCCGGCCGGCCCGGGTCCGGATGTTCACCGGCGGCGAGTGGGCCGAGGTGGACCTCCTGCCGCGCACCGGGCTGGGCCCGGGCCACGTGGTCACCGGGCCCGCGCTCATCACCGAGGACTTCGCCACCACCGTGGTCGAGCCGGGCTGGCAGGCCGCGGTGACCGGCCGGGGGGACCTGCTGCTGACCCGGCCCGGCGGCCGTCCCGGCCGGGCCGGGTCAGCCAGCACCGAAGCCGACCCGGTCATGCTGGAGATCTTCAACAACCTGTTCATGTCCGTGGCCGAGCAGATGGGTGTCCGGCTGCAGAGCACCGCGCACTCGGTCAACATCAAGGAGCGGCTCGACTTCTCCTGCGCGATCTTCGACGCGGCCGGGCAGCTGATCGCCAACGCCCCGCACATGCCGGTGCACCTGGGCTCCATGGGCGAGAGCATCAAGATGGTCCTCAGCCGCAACCGCGGGGCCATGAAGCCGGGCGACGTCTTCATGCTCAACGACCCGTACCACGGCGGCACGCACCTGCCCGACATCACCGTGGTCACCCCCGTGTTCAGGGAGGGTGTGTCCGGGGAGGCGGTCCCGGCCGAGGTCACCCCCGTGTTCAGGGCGGGTGTGTCCGGCGAGGCGGTCCCGGCCGGCGGCCACCCGGACATCCTGTTCTTCGTGGCCTCCCGGGGGCATCACGCCGAGATCGGCGGCATCACGCCCGGCTCGATGCCGGCCTTCAGCACCCGAGTCGACGAGGAAGGCGTGCTGATCGACAACTGGCGCCTCGTCGAAGGCGGCGAGATGCGCGAGGCCGCCACCACGGACCTGCTCACCTCGGCGGAGTTCCCGTCCCGCAACCCGGGCGCCAACCTGGCCGACCTGCGGGCCCAGATCGCGGCGAACGAGAAGGGCGCGGCCGAGCTGCGGGAGCTGGTCAGCCAGTTCGGGCTGGACGTGGTGACCGCGTACATGGGTCACGTGCAGGACAACGCCGAAGAGGCGGTGCGCCGGGTCCTCGCCGGGCTGGCGGACGGCGAGTACGCCTACGAGCTGGACAACGGGGCCGTGATCAAGGTCGCGGTGCGGGTGGACCAGCAGGCCCGGACCGCCGAGATCGACTTCACCGGCACCTCTCCCCAGTCGCCGGGGAACTTCAACGCCCCGTCCTCGGTGGCCATGGCCGCGGTCCTGTACGTGCTGCGCACCCTGGTGGACGACGAGATCCCGCTGAACGCCGGCTGCCTGAAGCCGGTCCGGGTCATCATCCCGCCCGGCAGCCTGCTGGCGCCGGCCTACCCGGCGGCGGTGGCGGCCGGCAACGTGGAGACCTCCCAGGCGGTCACCGGGGCGCTGTACGCCGCGCTGGGGGTCATGGCCGAGGGATCCGGCACCATGAACAACGTGACGTTCGGCAGCGCCGAGTACCAGTACTACGAGACGGTGTCCAGCGGGTCCGGTGCCGGTGACGGGTTCGGAGGCACCGCGGTGGTCCAGACGCACATGACCAATTCCCGGCTGACCGACCCGGAGGTGCTGGAGTGGCGTTTCCCGGTCCGGCTGGAATCGTTCGAGATCCGCGGGGGCAGCGGGGGCGCGGGCCGGTGGCCCGGCGGTGACGGCGGCCGCCGCCGGCTCCGGTTCCTCGCCCCGATGACGGTGAGCACCCTCAGCAGCCACCGGCGGGTCCCGCCGTACGGGATGGCGGGCGGGGCCCCCGGCCAGCTCGGGGACCAGTGGGTCGAACGGGCCGACGGCCGGGTCACCGGGCTGGCCGGCTGCGACCGCGCGGAGCTCGAGCCGGGAGACGTCTTCGTGCTGGAGACCCCCGGCGGCGGGGGATACGGCCCGCCTTAACGCACGGGCCTTAACGCACGGGCCTTAACGCACGGGCCCTATGCACAGGCCCCAACGCACGGGCCCTATGCACGGTCCTAATGGACCGGCTCGGCCTCCGGGTCGAGGTCCTCGGTCTCGGGCTCGGCCGGCTCGGGAGCTTCCGGCTCCCGCAGCGGCCGCAGCGCCGCTTCGACCCGGGCCAGCTCGTCGAGCATGGCGGCCGCCGCCTCGGTCATGACCTCGTTCGGCTGCAGCGTCCGGTCGGAGTCCAGGAACTGCTGGACGAACGGGATGTTCACCGCCTCGAAGACCGGCGTGACCTTCAGCGTGGTCAGTACCTGCTTGAGCATCTGCACGGCCCGGGTGCCCGCCGCCACGCCGCCGTAGCTGGCGAACCCGGCCGCCTTGTAGTGCCACTCGTGGTTCAGGTAGTCGATCGCGTTCTTGGTCGCCGCGTTGAACCCGTAGTTGTACTCCGGGATCACGAAGATGAACGCGTCCGCCCGGCTGATGGTCGCGCTCCAGTCCTTGGTGTGCTGGTATTCGTACTGGCGCAGCCGGGGGTGCCGGGGCTCGTTGAACATCGGCAGGTTGACCTCGGCCAGGTCCACGACCTCGACGGCGAAGTGGCCGTGCGCGGCCGCGGCCGCGGTTATCCACTCGGCGACGGACGGGCCGACCCGTCCGGGGCGGGTACTGCCGATGATGATCTGCAGCAGCGGCTGGCGCATGGTGAGGACTCCAGGGCGTCGTGGGATGGACGTGGCGGGAAATGATGGCCCGCTGCGATTGAGCGCCGGGCCGGGGACGAGTATTCCGGTGCGTGATAATCACCGCGTGACCGAGAGGGGCTCATGACCGAGGACCTGATCACGGGGGCGGAGCACTGGCGCCGGATCAGGCGGCTGCTCAACGAGCACCGGCTGGAGCTCGCCGCGATGGCCGCCGGACTGTACCCGGACCTGCCCCGGGTAGCCGGCACCGACCTGCTGTGCTGGCCAGGATGGCTGCCCGCGACCCCGCTGGACCTGGCTGACCTGCGGCTCGGCTGGGTCAGCGTGCCGCCTCCGCCCGTCGCGGACGGGGCCGGTGAAGCTGCCGCTCACGTGCTGCCGCGATCCGCGGCCGGGCCGGCGTACCCGACGTACGCGGCGGCGATCGAGGCACTGGACCGGCCGGCCCTGTTCGAGAACCGGGTCTGCTACCGGCTGCTGGACGCGGAACTGGGCGGGGCGCCCAGACCAGAGCGCCAGACCGCCGCCGGCCCGGCCAGCCCGCCGAGGCTGCGTTTCGGCCTGGCCCGGTACTTCGACGCGGTGAACCTCGGCCACGCCGTGGCCCACGAGCTGACCGGGGCCTGGGCTTCCTCGGGCACTGCACCTGACCGGGCTGACCTGGATTGGGCCGCCCTGCCACTGCGCGCCTCCGTGGGCGATCCGTGCGCGCTGCCGCGCCGCAGCGCCCTGACCGCCGTCACCACCCTGACCCTGCGCCGCGCCCCCGGCGGCGCGGCGTCGTTCCTGCTGCACTGGCGGGACCCGGCCCGGGTCAACCACGCGGGCGGCCTGTACCAGGTGATGCCCGCGGGCATCTTCCAGCCGGTCTCCGCCGCCCCGGCCGCGCGGCGCCACGACCTGAGCCTGTGGCGGTGCATGACCCGGGAGTTCAGCGAGGAACTGCTGGGCGGGTCGGAGGAGTACCCCACCCGTGGCGGGCGGCTCGACTACGGGCAGTGGCCGTTCCACCGGGAGCTGGCCGCCGCCCGGGAAGCCGGCACCCTGCGGGTCAGCTGCCTCGGGCTCGGGGTCGACCCGCTCACGCTGGCCACCGACATCCTGACCGTCGCCGTCTTCGAGGCCGGCGTGTTCGACCGGATGTTCCGCGGCCTGGTCACCGAGAACGCGGAAGGCCGGGTGGTCACCCAGGACGGCTCGGCCGCGATCCCGTTCACCCAGGCCGCCGTGGACCGCTTCACCGGCGGGGCCGAGCCGCTGCAGACCGCCGGCGCGGCCCTGCTCCGGCTCGCCTGGCAGCACCGGGGAGTCCTGGGTATCTCTGGCTAAAAGGGGCCTCCCGTGTAACGGGGCCTCCCGTGTATCTGTGGGTACAGAAGAGATCAGAGACAGCCGCGGGAGGACAGTCATGGCAACGAAGCCGGTCATTGTGGGTGCGGATGGTTCACGGGAGTCACTGCGGGCGGTGGAATGGGCGGCCCGCGAGGCGGCGCTCCGCGGAACCTCGCTGCGCATCGTGGCGGTCCCCCCGCTGCCGCGGCGGATGACCGTCCACCCCGGCGACCCCCGGCACCGTGTCCGACGTGGTCGAGCAGTCCACGAGCGAGGCCCTGGCCGCGGCCGCGCAGCAGGCCGCGGCGCAGCAGCCCGGCCTGGCGATCGAGACCCACCTGGTGGCCGGGGCGCCGGCCGAGGTCCTGACCGAGGCCGCGGAGGACGCTGCCCTGCTGGTCCTGGGCTCTCGCGGCGCCGGGGGCTTCAGCGCCCTGATCCTCGGCTCGGTGAGCCGCTACGTCGCGACGCACGCCGCCGGCCCCGGTCGTGGTGGCGCGCGAGGAGACCATGTCCGCGGAGCGCGAGATCGTGGTCGGTGTCCGGGACCCGGCCCAGGCCGAGGCGGCCCTGGGCTTCGGCTTCGAGGAGGCGGCGCTGCGCCACGCGCGGCTGCTCGCGGTGCACGCCTGGTCCTCCCCGGTCCCCGGGCATACCGAAGCGCCCGCCGAGGAGACCAGCCGCCTGGAGAGCGCGGTCGCCGCCTGGCAGGAGAAGTTCCCCGAAGTAGAGACCAGCGTGGAAGTGGTCCACGCGCACCCGGGCCGGGTGCTCGCCGGCTCGTCCGCCCGCGCCGACCTGGTCGTCCTCGGCAGGCACGCGCCAGGCGGGTCCCGCGGTCCCGGCGTCGGCTCGGTCACCCACGCCGTGCTGGGCCACGCGCACGGTCCCGTGGCGACGGTGCCGGGGGACTAGCGGCGTCCGGGTCGCGGAACTAGCACTCGACCCCGGGCCGCGGAATAAGCACTCGACCCCGGGTATGGGGCGACCGTTCTCCAGGTAGCAGGAGCCGCCGGCCGCCACGGCGGCCCTGACCCGCCGCCGGATGGGCTTGCGCAGCAGGTCCAGGGCGGCGGGGACGGGCTCGAACCGGTGCCGGGAGATCTCCTCACGCTGGAGCACGATCGCCGCCAGGTCCTCCTCGGGCAGCGGGCCGCAGTCGAACAGGAACCGCATCCCGCCCGGCTTGCCGCGGCGCGGCGGGCGGAAGTCCACGCACGCGAGACGGCCGCGGTCCACGGTCAGCCCGCATTCCTCGCGCACCTCGCGCCGGCAGGCCTGCCACGGGGTCTCCCCGCCGGCCTCCATGACGCCGCCCGGGATGGTCCACCCGGACTTGTAGACCGGCTTGAGGATGAGCAGCCGCCCCGTCTGGTCGAAGATCAGCGCTCCGGCCGAGGCCGGGATGGCCGGGAGCGGGCCCTCCAGTGCGGTCATGGGACCACGCTACGGTGATCGGCTGGTCCCGTGGTCATAGGCTTGCACCGTGCTGGGTATTTCTGACAACGGCCGCGGCTGCCTGTTCGACCTGGATGGTGTCCTGACCCAGACGGCCCGGGTGCGCGCGGCCGCCTGGCCGGAGATGTTCGATGATTTCCCCCGCCAGCGGGCCCGGCGGACGGGGGAACGGTTCGTCCCCTTCGACCCGGTGGCCGGCATCGTGGTCCGGGAGCTGGCCGAACTGCTGGACGAGCGGTGATCCAGCACCCGGCGTTCACCGTCGAGCCCTGGGTGCTGCGGGAGACCACGCTGCACCCCGAGATGCTGGCCCAGACCGAGTCCCTGTTCGCGCTGGCCAACGGGCACATCGGGTGGCGCGGGAACCTGGACGAGGGGGAGCCGCACGGCCTCCCGGGCTCGTACCTGAACGGCGTGTACGAGCGGCGCCCGCTGCCCTACGCCGAGGCCGGCTTCGGCTTCCCGGAGTCCGGCGAGACCGTCATCAACGTCACCAACGGCAAGCTCATCCGGCTGCTGGTCGACGACGAGCCGTTCGACATCCGCTACGGCGAGCTGCTGAAGCACGAGCGGGTGCTGGACTTCCGGGCGGGCACGCTGACCCGGCGGGCCGACTGGGTGTCACCGGCCGGCCGCCGGGTGCGGGTCAGCTCGGTCCGGCTGGTCTCCTTCACCCAGCGCTCGATCTGCGCGATCAGCTACCAGGTCGAGTCGCTGGACGGCCCGGTCCGGGTGGTGGTGCAGTCCGAGCTGGTCACCAACGAGGAGCTGCCGCCCCCCGGCGGCGACCCCCGGGTCGCGGCGGCGCTGGAGGCGCCGCTGGAGTCGGTGGAATACGGCGCCCAGAACGGCCGGGCCGGGCTGATGCACCGGACCAAGCGGAGTGACCTGACGGTGTCGGCCGCCATGCAGCACGCGGTGGCCTGCGACTCGGACACCCACACCTGGACCGAGGCCCGGCCGGACCTGGCCCGGCTCACCGTGGGCACCCGGCTCAAGGAGGGGGAGCCGCTCCGGCTGGTGAAGTTCGTGGCCTACGGCTGGTCGGGCACGCGCTCCCGGCCCGCCCTGCAGGACCAGGTGGAGGGCGGGCTCACGGTGGCCGTGCAGAGCGGCTGGGAGCACCTGGCCGAGGAGCAGCGGGCCTACCTGGACGACTTCTGGGCCCGGGCCGACGTGGAACTCGAGGGTGACGAGGAGATCCAGCAGGCCACCCGGTTCGGCATGTTCCACGTGCTGCAGGCCGGCGCCCGGGCCGAGGGCCGGCCCATCGCGGCCAAGGGCCTGTCCGGGAACGGCTACGACGGCCACTCCTTCTGGGACGCCGAGACGTTCGTGCTGCCGGTGCTGACCTACACCGTCCCGGACGCCGCCGCCCACGAGCTGCGCTGGCGGCAGAGCACCCTGCCCGCGGCGCTCGACCGGGCCGCCCAGCTCGGCCTGCGCGGGGCCACCTTCCCGTGGCGCACGATCACCGGCGCCGAGTGCTCGGCCTACTGGCCCGCCGGGACCGCCGCTTTCCATGTCAACGCGGACATCGCGCACGCGGCGGCCCAGTATGCCGAGGTGACCGGCGACGAACAATTTGAGGAAAAAACCGGTTTTGATCTGCTCGTGCACACCGCCCGGCTGTGGTCGTCGCTCGGGCATCACGACGGGAGCGGGGCGTTCCGGATCGACGGGGTCACCGGGCCGGACGAGTACAGCGCGATCGCGGACAACAACATCTACACGAACGTGATGGCCGCGCGGAACATGCGCGCGGCGGCCGAGGTGGCCCGGCGCTATCCGGAGCGGGCCAGGGAACTGCAGGTCTCCACGGACGAGATGGCCGCCTGGGTGGCCGCGGCCGACGGCATCTGGCTGCCCTACGACGCCGCGCGCGGCGTGCACTGCCAGTCGGAGGGGTTCACCGAGCACCAGGTGTGGGACTTCGCCGGGACCAGGCCGGACGAGTACCCGCTGCTGGCCCATTTCCCGTACTTCGACCTGTACCGCAAGCAGGTGGTCAAGCAGGCCGATCTGGTCCTGGGCCTCCAGTTGTGCCCGGACGCGTTCACCGAGGAGGAGAAGGCCCGGGACTTCGAGTACTACGAGGCGCTCACCGTCCGGGATTCCTCGCTGTCCGCGTGCAGCCAGGCGGTTGTCGCCTCGGACACCGGTCACCTGGACCTGGCCTACGACTACCTGGCCGAGACAGCCCTGATGGACCTGGCCGACCTGGAGCACAACACCCGGGACGGCCTGCACCTCGCGGCGCTGGCCGGGTCGTGGATCGTGCTGGTGCAGGGCTTCGGTGGCATGCGGTACTGCCCCGGGGAGCCGCACGGCTTCGCACCGAAACTGCCCGCGGCGCTGACCCGGCTCACCTTTACGCTCACCCTGCGCGGGCAGCACCTGCGGGTCGAGGTGATGCCCGCGCAGGCCACCTACATCCTGGACGGCGACGGGCCGCCGCTGGAGATCACGCACTACGGGGCGCCGGTCTCCGTGGGCCCGGGCAAGCCGGAGACCAGGGACATCCCGCCGCCGCCCGCCCGGCCCCGCCCCTCCCAGCCCCCGGGCCGGGAGCCGCTGAGCCGCAGCGACGCCGAGCCGGCGCGCCGCGGGAAGGCCCAGCCAGCCCGCCGCCGCAACGCCGAGCCGGTGCGCCGCAGTAAAGCTGAGGCAGCGCGCCGCCGCACCAGCCGGGCCAGGCAAGCCGACCCGACTGGGATGGACTCCTGAGCCCCGTCGCCTGAGCCCGTCCCGTGGGTCGCGTCCGCCTGAGCCCCGTTCCCTGGGTCCTGTCGCCTGAGCCCGTCCTCCGGGTCCCGTCTCCCGAGCCCCCTCCCCTGGGTCCCGTCGCCTGAGCCTCGTCCCCGGGCCCGTCCCGCGGGTCCCATCGCCCGGGCCCCGCCTCCTGGGTCCCGCCGCCCCGCCCCGTCGCCCACCCGGGCGGCGGGGCTTTCCCATGCCCGGAGGCATATCGGTTGTATTTCGATCCTGGACAGGACGGTTACGGGAGGGTTACCGTCAACATCGATACTAAAGTCGATTTCATACAGTGAGAGTAACCCGCCGGAGCGCCCGGATGAACAACCTGCTCGTGGTCGAGGATCTGCGCGTGACCTACGGCGGCGTCACAGCCGTCGACGGGGTCAGTCTCACCGTGGACGAGGGAGAGATCGTCGGCCTGATCGGCCCCAACGGGGCCGGCAAGTCGTCCCTGATCGACGCGCTGACCGGCTACCACCCGGCGGCCGGCGGCCGGGTCACGTTCGCCGGCGCGCCGCTGCGCGGTGCGCGCCCCTACGCGATCGCGCGGCGCGGGCTGATCCGCACGTTCCAGTCGGTCGAGCTGTTCGACGACCTCACGGTCGAGGAGAACCTCCTGGTCGCGGCCGAGCAGCCGTCCGCGTGGTCCGTGCTGCGCGACCTGGTGGCGCCGCCGCGCACCCGCCGCAACGAGAACGTGGCCTGGGCCATGGACGCGTGCGGCCTGGAGGACGTGGCCGGCCGGATGCCGGGCCAGCTGTCCCACGGCCGCCGCAAGCTGGTCGGCGTGGCCCGGGCCCTGTCCATGCGCCCCCGCCTGGTGCTGATGGACGAGCCTGCCGCGGGCCTGGACAACGACGAGAGCCTGGCGTTCGGCGAGCGGGTCGCCGCCCTGCCCGGCCGGGGAGTGAGCGTGCTCCTTGTCGATCACGACATGGGCCTGGTGCTGAGCCTCTGCGATCGCATCGTGGTCATCGATTTCGGCCGTGTCATCGCCTCGGGCACCCCGGCGGAGATCCGCGACAGCCCGCCCGTGATCGAGGCGTATCTGGGCACGCACGGCGGCGATCATGAGCGAATCTGACCAGCGCATCCCCGGGCCGTCCGGGCCGCGGGCCGCCGTCGTCGAGGTGGACGGCCTCGACGCCGGCTACCACGGCACCCCCGTGGTCCGGGACCTCACCCTGCACGTCGGCGAGGGCGAGGTGGTGGCCCTGCTGGGGGCTAACGGCGCGGGCAAGACCACCACGCTGGCCACCATCGCCGGGCTGCAGCGGCCGCTGGCGGGCCGGATCCGCATGGACGGCCAGGACATCGGGGGAAAGTCCGCCCACCGGCTGGCCCGCGGCGGCCTGTCCCTGGTCCCCGAGGGCCGTGCCCTGTTCGCCAGCCTGACCACCAGGGAGAACCTCCGGCTCAGCGCGGGCCGGGGCCGCAGTCACGACGAGGTCCTGGACCTGCTCCCGGAGCTGCGCAAGTGCCTCGACCGCAAGGCGGGCCTGCTGTCCGGCGGTGAGCAGCAGATGCTCGCGGTCGGCCGGGCCATCACCCGGCGGCCCCGGGTGCTGCTCATCGACGAGATGAGCCTCGGCCTGGCGCCGGTCGTGGTCGAGCGGCTCCTGCCGGTGCTCCGCCGGGTGGCCGACGAGCTGCACACCGCGGTGCTGCTGGTGGAGCAGCACGTCGCGCTGGCCCTGGAGATCGCCGACCGCGGCTACGTGATGGCGCACGGCCGGCTGATCCTCGAGAGCCCCGCGGCCCGGCTGCGCAGCCGCCGGGACCTGCTCAAGGCCTGCTACCTCGGCGACCTGGACCGGGCCGCCGAGCTGGCCCGGGATGAATGAAACACATACACCACCACAAGGAGATACCAATGGCGGTAAACCTGGGGAGGGCGCGGCCGGTGGCCGTGGTCGCCGCGCTGGCCGCGTGCGGCCTGATGGCGGCCGCGTGCTCGAGTAGCGGGGGCAGCGGGAGCAGCGGCGCGAGCAGCGCGGCACCGTCGTCGGCCGGCACGCAGAGCGCGTCCACCACGGCGAACCTGGGCACGGCCCACCCGGCCACCGGCTCGCCGGTCGTGTTCGGGCTGCTCAACCTGCTGTCCGGGCCGGTCACGTTCCCGGAGGTGTCCGAGGCTGAGCAGGCCGCGGCGGCCTACGCCAACCAGTACCTGGGCGGGATCGGCGGGCATCCCATCAAGATCGTCACCTGCGCCACCGACGGGCAGCCGGCCACCTCGGCGCGGTGCGCCAACCAGCTGCTGAACGACCACCCGGTGGCCATCCTGGGCGGCGCCGACACCGGCGCGCCGGGCGCCATCCCGGTGTGGCAGCGGGCCAAGCTGGCCTACCTGGGCGGCGTCCCGTTCACCCCGGTCGAGTCCAACTATCCGAATGCCGTCATCTTCGATGACGTGTCGGTCGCCGACAACGCCGCCGCCTCGGTGTACGCGGCCAAGACGCTGCACGCCAAGACGGCGGCCATCATCTACACCTCCGACACCCAGGGCACGTCCGTCGCGGACAACGTGATCGCGCCGGTCATGAAGAACGTAGGGTTCACCAAGATCACCAAGGTCCCGGTGCCGCCTACCGCCACCGACGTCACCTCGGCGGTGGCCGCCGCGATCGGCGCGCACCCGGACGTGGTCTACATCGACGACCCGAACTCCTGCCCCCAGGTGCTCAGCTCGCTGAAGCAGCTGGGCAGCACGGCCAAGGTGATGGGCGTGGACCCGTGCACCTCACCCCCGGCGATCGCCGCCGCCAACGGCGGGGCGAGCGGCATGTACTACTCCTCGCCGGTGCTCGCGCCGGACGCCGGGACCACGCAGTCCAACCTGTACCTCGCGGTGCTCAAGAAGTACGCGCCGAAGACCATCCCGCTCGACTCGCTCACCGCGATGGGCTTCGCCACGGTGATGAACGTGCAGGCGGCGCTGGCCCACTTCACCTCGGCCCAGCTGACCATGGCCAAGATCCTGGCCGCGTTCCGCAGCGGCAGCGACCACCCGAACTTCATGGCGCACGCCTACACCTGTGACGGCAAGCAGCTGGCCGGGGCGACCGCGGTGTGCAACGCCTACCAGCAGATCCGCCAGGTGCAGGGAACCAAGATCATCGTGGCCGACCCGAACTGGGTCACGGCGGGCGCCTACTACAAGGGCTGATCAGCCACCGGGGCCCGCTCACCCCCCTGAGCGGGTCCCGGTCCCGGGTTCACTTCGCGCCGCGAGGAGCACGCCTTGTCCACCTACCTGCTCTTCTTCCTGCTGGGGCTCGGCGGGGGATCGGTCTACGCGCTCCTCGGGCTGGGCCTGGTGCTCAAGTACCGCAGCGCGGGTGTGGTCGACTTCGCCCAGGGCGCCGTGGCCATGTACGGCGCGTACGTGTTCATCGGGCTGCGCACCTCGGGCGTGCTCGAGCTGCCGTGGATCATCATCCCGCACCAGATCACGCTGTCCTCCCGCGGCCTGCCCGCGGTCTGGGCCCTGCTCATCACGCTCGCCTACGGCGCGGTCCTGGGCATCGTGCTCTACCAGCTGGTCTACCGCCCGCTGCTGCGGGCCGCGCCGCTGACCAAGGTGTGCGCGTCGGTCGGCGTGATGCTCTCGCTGGAAGCCATCGCGGTGCTCAACTTCGGGACCACGCCCACGTCGGCCCCGTCGGTGCTGCCCACCGGGAGCTTCGTGCTGGCCGGCATCGTCGTGCCGGTCAGCCAGCTGTACCTGGCCGGCATCGTGATCGTGGCCGCCGCGGTCCTCGCGGCCGTCTACCGGTACTCACGGTTCGGGCTGGCCACCCGGGCCGGGGCCGAGAATGACGTCGGCGCGGCGCTGATCGGCCTGTCCGCGAACCGGATCGCGGCCCAGAACTGGGTCATCGCCACCGTGCTGGCCACGCTGTCCGGGGTGCTGATCGCGCCGATCTCCGAGGTTGACCCGACCTCGTACACCCTGTTCGTGGTGCCTGCGCTGGGCGCCGCGCTGATCGGCCGGTTCTCCTCGTTCGGGGTCACGGCCGCGGCCGGGCTGGCCCTCGGCGTGGTCCAGTCGGAGATCGTCCACCTGCAGACCGTGTTCACCTGGCTGCCGCAGCAGGGGCTGGGCGACGGGGTGCCGTTCGTGCTCATCCTGGTCGTGATGACCCTCAGCGCGGAGCGGGTGCGTGGCCGGGGGGTGATGGGGCACTGGCGCAACCCGTCGATCGGCCGGCCCGCCCGGCCGGTGGTCACCGCGGCGCTCACGTTCGTGATCGGTGTGGCAGCCATGATCCTGCTGCACGGCTCGGACCGGGTGGCGCTGATGGCGTCGGTGGTGTGGGTCTGCCTGTGCCTGTCCCTGGTGGTGCTCACCGGCTACGTAGGGCAGGTGTCGCTGGCCCAGATGTCGTTCGCCGGGATCAGCGCGTTCATGCTCAGCCACCTCAGCCAGAACTGGGGGGTCCCGTTCCCGTTCTCGCTGCTGCTGGCCGCGGCCGCGGCGGTGCCGGTAGGCCTCCTGATCGGGCTGCCCGCGCTGCGGGTCCGCGGGGTCAACCTGGCCGTGATCACGCTGGCCGCGGCGGCGGCCATCGACGCGCTGGTGTTCAACCCGGCCTGGTTCAGCGGCGGGCTGGGCGGCCGCACCGTGCCGCCGCCGACCATCTTCGGGCTGAACCTGGGCGTGGCCGGGGCCAACTCCTACCCCCGGGTGGTGTTCGGGGTGTTCTTGCTGGTCATCGTGACGCTGGTCGGGCTGTCCGTGGCCCGGATGCGCGGCTCGGCGACCGGCCGGATGCTGATCGCGGTCCGCTCCAACGAGCGGGCGGCCGCGGCGGCCGGGATCCGGGTGGCCCCGGCCAAGCTGTTCGCGTTCGCGCTGTCCGCGTTCATCGCCGGGCTGGGCGGCGGGCTGCTGGGGTACCTGCAGGGCACCGTGTCGGCGCCCACGTTCGCCACGTTCACCTCGCTGACCCTGCTGGCCATCGCCTACGTGGCCGGCATCGGCCGGGTGGCCGGCGCGGTGATCGCGGGCCTGCTGATGTCGGCCAACGGGCTGTTCGTGAACTTCCTCAACGAGCACCTGAGCATCGGCCAGTACCAGACGATCGTGGCCGGCATCGCGCTCGCGCTCACCGCGATCAAGAACCCGGACGGGGTGGCCAGCGAGCTGGCCAGCGCCACCCGCGGGCCGGGACGCTGGCTCGGCGCCGTCCGCGACCGGGTCGTCCCGGTGCGCTGGGCACCGGGCCCGGGGACGTCAGCCCCGGCCGCCGGCGCGCCCGACCCCGCCCCGGTGCATCCAACCGAGGCCGGGCGCAGCTAAGGCGTGTCTCAGTCGCTATACAGGCTGTCCCCGGTGGGCACCGGCGTGCCGCGGCCCTCTTCCCAGGACACGACGCGGTTGCGCAGCACGCCCACGTGCTCGATCTCAGCCTCCACCACGTCGCCCGGGCGCAGGTAGAACTCGAACGGGTCGGGCTGGACCGCGGCGACCCCCGAGATGGTCCCGGTGGTCAGGATGTCCCCGGCGCTGAACCCCTGGGGCGAGTGGAACGCGACGAGCTGCGGCATGGACAGCACCATGCGGCTGGTGTTGCCCTTCTGCCGGATATCCCCGTTCACCCGCAGCTCCATGGCCAGGTCGTGGGCGTCCGGGATCTCGTCCTTGGTGACGATCCAGGGGCCGATCGGGCAGAACGTGTCGATGGCCTTGCTGAACGAGAACACCCCGGACTTCATCTCCCGGCGCTGGATGTCGCGGGCGGTGATGTCGTTGAAGACCGTGTAGCCCGCGATGTAGTCCGCGGCCTCGTCGGGGCCGAAGAACTTGCCGGACTTGCCGATGATGATGGCCAGCTCGAGCTCGTAGTCGAGCTCGTTGGTCAGGTGCTCGGGGTAGATGACCGGGTCGTCCGGGCCGATGATCGCGTCCACGTTCTGGAAGAACACGATGCCCTTGTGCACCGGGTGGGACCAGTTGACCTTGGCCAGTTCCTCGTGGTGCTCGGTGAAGTTCCCCGCGGTGTGGAAGAACTTCTTCGGCACGATGGGGGCGCGCAGCCGCACCGAGGCGAGCGGAAGCCGTTCCCCGGTCTCGGCGACGTTCCCGCCGCGCTCGAAGTACTCCCGGGTGAACCCGCAGTCCAGCTCGACCACCGTGTCGCCGTCAACCCGCCCGGTCCGGCCCTCGTCGAACGTCACCAGTTTCATATGACGAAATCTACTATCAGTGGGCCGGGGGTGAAAAGGGCCGAGTCCGGGCTAGGCCAGTCCGGGGCCAGGCCGGCCCGGGGCTAGGCCGGCGCGTCCACGCGGAACACCCGGAGCTGGAGCGCCAGCGTCGCGTAGTAGCCGACCAGGGTGGTGAGCTCGAACACCCCGGCCTCACCCAGCCCGGCCACGGCCGCGGCGTACTCCCCGTCGTCCAGGTCACCCGCCCGGACCAGGGCCCGCGCCGCCCGGACCGCGGCCCGCTCGGCCGGGTCGGCCAGGCCGGGCTCCTGGCCGGCCCGGACCGCGGCGAGCTCCGCCTCGGTCAGCCCGGCCTGCCGCCCGGCGGCTTCGTGGGCGTGCTGCTCGAACGCGCTCGCCCAGTGCGCCGCGACGACCAGGATGGCCAGCTCGCGGGCCCGGCCCGGCAGCGTCCCCTGGAACCGGACCGCGGAGCCCAGGGCCTGCAGGGCCGCGCCCAGCCCCGGCTGCAGCAGCATCGCGTTGAACGGCCCGGTCAGCGCGCCGGTCTCATCCACCAGCGCGAAGGGTCCCTGGCGGCCGCCTCTCGGCCCGCTCGTGATCGAGGCATAGAGCCGCTGCTGGTCTTCGTTGCGGAACGGCGGTTGAAGTTTCGGCAGTCGCGCCACCGGTCAGTCAGCTCCCCGCGTAGCCCAGCAGCCGCGAGATCTCCGCGCAGGTCGCCAGCACCATCGGCCGCAGCTCGCGGGTGATCCGGGCGGCCGGCCAGTCGCGGGACTGCACGGCCAGGTTCGCGCCCGCCACGACGGCGCCGTTCTCGCCGCGCACCGGGGCCGCCACCGAGCGCAGCCCGTAGGCCAGCTCCTCGTCCTGCGTGGCCCAGCCCTGGGCGCGGATCGCGGCCAGCTCGGGGCGCAGCTCGTCGAGGCTGCGCTTGGCGTTGGGCCCGGTGGTCCCGTCGAAGGACCCGCTGGTGATGCACTTGGCCAGCTCGTCCTCACCGAGAAAGGCCAGCAGCAGCTTGCCGATCGAGGTGTGCACGGCGGGCAGCAGCGAGCCGACCCGGATGTTGGCCGTGACCAGGTCGGAGTTGCGCAGCCGGACCAGGTAGAGGACCTGGTCGCCGGTCAGCACGGCGAGGTTCACCGTTTCCTTCGTCGCGTTGGCCAGCTCCTGGAGCTTGGGGGTGGCCAGCTCGACCAGGTCCAGGCTGCGCAGCGCCGCGGTGCCCAGGGTCAGGACGCGCACCCCGGGGCGGTACTCGCCGGAGGGGAGGTGGTCCAGGTAGCCCTCGGCGGTCAGCGTCATCACGATCCGGTACGCGGTCGGCAGCGGGAGCGAGACCTCGGCGGCGATGTCGGTGATCCGCCAGGTGGGCCGCTGCTCGGAGAACACCGACAGCACGCGCAGGCCCTTGGCCAGGGCCTCGACCCGGTAGTCGGGCTGGGTCGCGGCGGCGTTGCCGGTGGTGGTGGCGTCGGTGCTGGCCGGAGGGCCGGTGGCCGCGTCGCCGGTGGCGGCGGGATCGGTGCCGGCGGGCTCGCTGCCGGCCGGGCCGGGCGGTGCGCCGCCGGTGCGCCCGGCACGTGCTGACGGGCGCCGGGCGCGCGCCGGGTTCGCTGACGCAGGCATGTGGTGTCCCCCTGGGTAGCTATCTGGACAGTCGTGGCCCCGGGCCTCTATCGTCTAGAGACACGTTAAAATCGACTTTCACACCTCGAAAGTATCACGGCGGGTAGTACGCAGGTAGCCGGCCCGCACACCGATACGGACAGTGGAGCGACCGCGGGTGGATGACTGGCTGGGTTTGCGCGACCGTACGGTGCTCATCGCGGGAGCGGGCGGTCTGGGCGGGGCGAGCGCGCTCGCGCTCGCCGGGCTGGGGGCCAGGGTCCTGGCCGTGGATGTCGACCAGGCCCGGCTCGCCGAACTCGGGCAGCGGGTCAGCGAGCATGGCGGCCACCTTGAGGTGGTAGCCGCCGACCTGACCGACCCGGAGGCGTGCCGGCGCGTCGTCAAGGAAGCGGCAGGGCGGCTGGGATCGATACAAGTATTCCTGCACGCCGTCGGCCGGAACAACCGGCTCCCCATTCTCGACCTCGACGACGACGCCTGGACCGACCTGGTCAACCTGAACCTGTCCACCGCGTACTGGACCGGGCAGGCGGTCGGCCGGGAGATGTGCGCCGCCGGGTACGGGCGGATGGTCTTCCTGTCCTCGGTGTCCGGCCTGCTCGCGCACGCGCACCACGCGCCCTACGCGGCGACCAAGGGCGGCCTCAACCAGCTGGTCCGGGTCATGGCCCGGGAGTGGGCGCCGCACGGCGTCACGGTCAACGCGGTGGCGCCCGGCTACATCGAGACCGACCTGACCCGCGACTACCTGGCCCAGCCCAGCATCCGCGAGGACCTGGTCAGCCTGGTCCCGGCCGGGCGGCTCGGCACCACCGGCGAGGTCGCCGACGCGGTGACCTTCCTGGCCTCGGACCGGGCCGCCTTCATCACCGGCCACATCATGTACGTCGACGGCGGCCGGATCCTGATCTAGTCCCCCTGACGAGACACCGCTTGGAGTACGCATGCCAGAGCAGCAGACCACCCCGGCCAGCTTCCCGCGCCGGTTCGAGGGCCGCAGCGTCCTGGTCACCGGGGCCGGGACCGGGTTCGGCGCCGAGATCGCGGTGCGCGCGGCCCAGGAAGGCGCGCGGGTGGTGGTGCACTACAACCGCTCGCGGGAGGGCGCCGAGCAGACGGCCAAGCGGATCGAGCAGACCGGCAGCCAGGCCGCCCTGGTCCAGGCGGACATCACCAGCTGGGACGCGATCCGGGCCATGGCCGACGCGGCCTTCGCCGCGTTCGGGGGACTCGACGTCGCGGTCAACAACGTGGGTGACGTGGCCCGGGACCAGATGTCCTGGCGGGACATCACCGAGGAGTCGATCGACCACGTGCTGGCCGTCGACATCAAGGGCACGCTGCTGTGCACCCAGGAGCTCGGCTCCCGGATGCTGGACGCGGGCGGCGGCTGCATCATCAACATCGGCTCCACGGTCGTGGTCCGGGGCAGCGCGCGGGCCCCGCAGTACGCGGCGGCCAAGTACGGCATCCTCGGGATCACCAAGTCCTACGCGCAGGCGTTCGCGCCCACGGTGCGGGTCAACACGTTCGCGCCCGGGTTCATCGAGACCCAGGCCACGCTGAACCGGCAGGACTGGAAGACCGGGCGGGCCGAGAAGCTGCGCTCGATGACGCCGATGGGCCGGATACCGCGTCCCGAGGAAGTCGCCGGGACCGCGCTGTTCCTGGCCACCGACGACGCATCGCACATCACCGGGACATACATGGTCGCCGACGGCGGCTACAACATGGTCGGGGCCTGAGCGACATGGGGGGCCTGAGCGGCCCGGGAGATCCCGGGGGCGGGAGAACCCCGGATCTCCCGCTGGACCAGGCCCGGGCCCTGATCGAGCGGGCCATCGACAAGGCCGAGCAGCTCGGGTTGCGCGGGTCGGTCGCCGTGGTGGGCGGCAGCGGGGTACTCGTGTCCGCGTCCCGGATGGACGCCTCCGGCGCGGGCGGCATGGCCCGGGCCCGGTCCAAGGCCTGGATCGCGGCCACCCAGCAGGTGCCGAGCGCCGAGCACCTGCGCCGGATGGTCACGATCGCCGGGCCGGTAGCGCAGGGCTTCGTGGCCTGCTCCCCGGAAGCGAACTTCCCGGGCGCCGGCGGGATGCCGGTGCGGGACGGGGACCTGGTCGTCGGCGGGATCGCCGCCTCGGGCGCCGCGGTCAGCCCGTTCTACCCGGCCGGCACCGACCCGATGGACATGATCGCCGATGGCGTGCCGGCCAACCCCGAGGACCTGGTGGTGCACTACGCGCTCGGGGTGCCTTACGCAGGCCAGCACGGCGACGACGAGGCGCGCTGGCGGGCCGCCTTCGGGGAGTGGCCGGGGGATCTGGCCGGGGAAAGCCCGGCGGGCCAGGGGATGACGCCCGCGCCGGCGGCCAAGGCCCAGCTGGAGCACCAGTGGGCGGTCGCCCTCGCCGACCAGGTGATGGCGGAGGCCCAGCGGCGCGGCCAGCGGGTCGCGGTGGCTATCGCCGACCACCGCGGGGACCCGGTCCAGCAGGACTGGATGCCGGGCGCGCCCACCGCCGCGGTGGCCGTCGCCCAGGCCGTGGCCGCGGCGGCCGGGACGTTCCAGTGCCCCAGCGCAGAGCTGGCCGCGCTCTACCCGGACGGGCTGGCGGCCCAGCTCGGGGCGCTCGTGCCGTTCCCGGTCCTGGCCGCCCCCGGGGGACTGCCCGTCGAGGAGGACGGCCGGGTCGTGGCGGGCCTGGGCGTGGCCGGGCGGGATCCCGGGGCCTGCGAAGAGATCGCCGCGGCCGTGCTGGCCGCCCGGGCCGCCGGGTAGCCCGGATGCGGATCTGCGTGGTCGGCTGCGGGGCGATCGGCAGCCTGTTCGCGGCGCACCTGGCCGCCCTCGGCGACGCCGAAGTCTGGGTGTTCGACGTGTCGGAGAGACAGGTCCGGGCCATCAACGAGCACGGCCTGCAGTGCCCGGGGGTGAAGGCCGGGACGCACGGGATCCAGGCCCGCAGCGACGGGGCCCAGATCCCGCCCTGCGAGCTCGGCATCGTGGCCACCAAGTCCCTGCACACCGACGCCGCCCTGGCCGCGATCGCGGCCGCCTTCGCGGATGCGGCGGTGTGCAGCGTCCAGAACGGCGTGGGCAACGAGGAGATCATCGCCCGGTACGTGCCCCGGGTGATCAGGGGTACCACGATCGTGGCCGGTCACGTCCCCGCCCCGGGCGCCGTGCAGCTGGACGCCCCGGGTGGCACCTGGATCGGGCCGTTCGAGCCCCGGCCGGCCCGGATGGGCGAGGTGCGCCGGCTGGCCGACCTGCTGAACCGGGGCGGGCTGCCGACCACGGCCCTCCAGGACGCCCGCGGTGCCCAGTGGACCAAACTGATCTTCAACTCCGCCACCAGCCCGGTGGCCGCGCTGACCGGCCTGACCATGGGGCAGCTCGGTGAGATGGCCGGCGCCCGCGACCTGATCGGCGGCCTGGCGGGCGAGGGGTGCGCGGTGGCCCGGGCGCTCGGCATCACGCTGGACGACGATCCGCTGGCCATGATCGAGGAGGCCGTGACCCACGCGCACGGGCACCGCCCCAGCATGCTGCAGGACGTCCTGGCCCGGCGGCCCACCGAGATCGGCGTCCTCAACGGCGCAATCGTGCGGCGAGGTACCGAGGCCGGCGTCCCCGTGCTCCTCAACCAGGCGGTCACGACCCTGGTCAACGGCCTGGAGCAGTCCTGGGAGTAAGCCGCCACCGTGCGGCCGGTTCGGGCTGGCTGGTTCTGCTCATGCTATGGTGCGTAAGGATTGTTACCGCTCACCGAACGAATGCCGCAGGATTGGCCGGTCTCGGTTTCGAGCGTTTCGCCTGAGGATCAGGCTGTAGCCCCGTCGCGGGCCTCACAGCGGTCCGTACTGCTTTCCCTTTCATCCGTATAGCGCAGTCGCCCATATGCGGTCGGCCACGCGTAGATCCCGTCCGCGCGCAAACGTCATTTGCGTTCATCCCGGCACTCCGGCCAGAGAAACGTAGGCAGCAGAATTTGATATCGTTCATTTGGTCCCCGGGAAATCCCCTTCCCGCTGGCACCGGCGGCTCGGAGAACTACACCATCGGCCAGGTCCGGGAGCTGACCCGGCGCGGCATACCAGCGCAGGTGGTCACGGTCGGCCTGGGCGCCGGCGACGGCCGGCAGGACTTCACCGGCATCCCGTTCCTGTCCCTGCCGACGTTGGCCGAGGTCGGTGAGCTCGACGGCACCGTCGTTTTCGTCAACGAACCGCACACCGTGCCAACCAGGCATCCGGCGTTCCTGATCCTGCACAACCCGCCGCCGATCCGGGAGCGGGAGAAGGCGTTCGCCGTCGAGGGAACCAGGGATCGCACCCTGATCGCGACCAGCCGGTACGCCGCCGCGCTGTGGTCGGCCTATCTGGACGTAGACGTGGCCACTATCAGCGTCGTGTACCCGTTCGCCGAACCGTGCTTCGCTGCGCAGTCGCGGCCGGGCCGCGAGGCCGGAAAGACCCGCGTCCTGTTCGCCGGCAGGCTGAGCCCGGAAAAAGGCATCTACACCCTGCTGGAGACACTGCACATCGACATCATCGCGCAGGACCCGGCGCTCACATTCACCGCGACGACAGCGGGCGCGGACAAGCCGCAGGGGAAGATCATCGAGCGGCTGCTCGGCGAGCACCCGGGGATCTCCGTGGTAGCCACCTGCAAGACGCCGGCCAGGATGGCGGCGCTGATGGCCGGCCACGACATCGTGGTGATGCCCTCCAACAGCCAGTACTGGCACGAGACCTTCGGCATCGTCTCGATCGAGGCCCAGCACGCGGGTTGCCGGGTCATCGCCTCCGACGACGGCGGGCTGCCCGAGACCGACTGCGGCGGGGTGGTGCTCGATCAGGCCGGACAACGCCGAAGCGCTCGCCTGGGGTATTCGTGAGGCCGCGGACAGCGGGCCGCTGTCCATGACCACCAGGCAGGGCGCCGGGATGAGGTTCACCGTCGGGCAGTCCGTGGACACGCTGCTGAAAGTGTTCGCCCAGCCACTGCCGATCCCGCCAGCGACCATCGTCCGGCAGCTCGAAGAGCTGATCCTGGCACCATCGGCGGAGGTGCCGCCGACCGTCAGCCCGACCAGCGCGCTGACCGGAAGCGCGGCGTAGCCGGAACCCTACGACCTGGGTGCTGTCGGGAGCGTGCGGGGCAGCCCGAAACGGGCCAGGACGCTGTGGTCCACGAAGCGGGTGATGGCCGAGATCTGGTCGCCTTCGAGGGTCAGCACGATCAGGCCGTGCGCGTGGCAGATCGCCGCGTGCGCGTCCTGGACGTAGCACCCGTAGGCGGGCTGGCCGTTGGCCCGGGTCGGGATCAGCCGGTAACCGTTACGGCCGCGCCAGCGACGGCTCTCGCGCAGGAACTCCGCGATGGCCGTCCGGCCCTGGTATTCCAGCGTGACGGGCGGCATCGTGTACCAGGCGTCCTCGGTCAGCAGCGCCACCACGCCGTCGATGTCACCGCGGGTGAACGCGGCCGCGAAGCGCGCGGCCAGGTTGCGTTCGCGGGCCGAGTGGGGCAGCGGCGCCTGCTCCCGGTCCGGGCCGGGGAGCTGGGCCGCCATCGTGCGCCGGGCCCGCTGCAGGGCGCTATTCACCGAGACCTCGCTGGTGTCCAGCATGCTGGCCACCTCAGCGGACCGGAAGCCGAGCGCGTCACGCAGCAGCAGCACCGCCCGCTGCCGCGGCGGCAGGTGCTGCACGGCGGCCACGAAGGCCAGGGTGATGGTCTCCTCGGCCTCGTAGCGCGCATCCGGGCCCGGCGCGGCATCCGGCAGCTCGTCGAGCAGGGCATCCGGGTAAGGCTCTAGCCACACTGGTTCTCCCCGGCGGGTCGGCTCGGGCGGCGTGAACGGCGGCGGGCCGGGCTGCGGGCGTGGGCGGCGGCCACTGGCCCGCAACGCGTTCAGGCACCGGTTGGTGGCGATGCGGTACAGCCAGGCGCGCAGGGAGGCCCGCCCCTGGTACTGCGGCAGCCCCCGCCAGGCGGCCAGCAGCGTCTCCTGCATCACGTCCTCGGCATCGGCCAGCGAGCCCAGGATCCGGTAGCAGTGCAGCTGAAGCTCGCCTCGATAAGGGTCGGTGAGCTCCTGGAACGCCTGACCATCCCCGGCCTGGGCGCGGGCCAGGGCGTCGGCGGGCACAGAGCCGATCTGCACAGAGTCGATCTGCACAGAGTCGATCTGCACGGGTCGATCTGCACGGGTCGATCGCACGGGGTCAGTCTGCACGGGGTCAGTCTGCACGGGTCCTCCCAGCATCGGCCGCATAGGTAAGGACACCGGAGGCGGCCCGAAGTCATCGCCAAGAATCCGCGTCCTCCGGTGTCTCAATCAGTGGTGCCTCAACCAGTGGTGCCTTCCAGCGGTGCCTCAACCACCGATGACGAACAGCTCAAAAGGAGATACCCGTGCTGCGGACGAAGAGCGAGATCAGCGGGCGGCCCGCCAGAACCACACCGGAACAGCGGTGGGTGCTCGGGCTGGCCTCGCTGGCGTCGTTCATGGTGATTCTCGACGCCCTGGTGGTCGCGACCGCCCTCACGGCGATCCGCCACCACCTGGGCGCTTCCCTGGGCGACCTGGAATGGACGGTCAACGCGTACACGCTGAGCTTCGCGGTGCTGCTCATGACCGCGGCAGCGGCCGGTGACCGCCTGGGCCGCCGCCGGATCTTCGCGGCCGGGCTGGCCCTGTTCGCGGTGTCGTCCGCGGCGTGCGCGCTGGCCCCCGATGCCGGCGTCCTGATCGCGGCCCGCGCCGTGCAGGGCGCAGGCGCGGCGATGATCATGCCGATGGCCCTGGCCCTGCTGAACGGCGCGTTCCCGCCCGCGCGGCGCGGCTGGGCGATCGGGATCTACGGCAGCGTGACGGCGCTCGCCGCGGTGCTCGGGCCCGTTTTCGGCGGGGCGGTCACCCAGGGCCTGGGCTGGCCGTGGATCTTCTGGCTCAACGTGCCGGTGGCGCTGGCCGCCATCCCGCTGGTCCTGGGCCGGCTGAGGGAGACCGCCCGGTCGGGCGGGACGGTGGATGTGCCCGGCCTGCTGCTGGTCACCGCGGCGGCCCTGGGGCTCGTGTGGGGGCTGGTGCGCGGCAACTCGGCTGGCTGGGGGAGCGCGGAGACCGCAGGCTCGCTGGCCGCCGGAACGCTGGCCGCGCTGGCCTTCGTGGCCTGGGAGCGCCGGGCGGCCCGTCCCATGCTGCCGCCGCGCCTGTTCCGGGCCCGCGCTTTCTCGGCCGGTAACGCCGTGGTCTTCTTGCTCAATGCATCGCTGACCGGTGCGATCTTCCTCATGCCCCAGTTCCAGCAGGTGGTGCTAGGCCAGGACCCGTTCCATGCCGGGCTCCGCCTGCTCCCGTGGGGCATCGTCCCGTTCCTGATCGCGCCGCGGGCCGGTGCTCTCGCGGACCGGATCGGTGCACGATCGCTGGTGGTCACCGGACTGCTGGCCCAGACCGCCGGGATGGCCTGGATCGCGGCGATCGCCGCGCCCGGCGTCAGCTACTGGATGCTGGTCGCCCCGATGTGCTTGTCCGGTGCAGGACTCGGGCTGGCCATCCCCGCCCTGACCAGATCCGCCACCAGCACGGTGGCCGCCGCCGACATCGGCACGGCGTCGGGGGCGTTCACCACCATGCGGCAGCTGGGCGGCGCGTTCGGCGTGGCCATCCTCGGCGCCGCGTTCGCCGCCACCGGAAGCTACGCCTCCCCGAGCACGTTCAACTCGGGCTTCGTGACCGCGTCCGCTGTCGGAGCGGGGATAGCCCTCGTGGGCGCGGCGCTCGGCATGATCCTGCCCCGGCGCGGGAATCGCCCGGCTCCGGTCGTGGCCGCTGCACCGGAGCACGGCAGGCCGGTCCGCGCGGCGGCGGTGCCCGGCGACCTGGCACCCGGCGACCGGCCCCCGGCGATGCGGCTGGAACGGCCGGCCACGCGCGGGGTGCCACTCGGTAGAGGACAGCCATCGTCACATGTGAGGGTCCAGCCGGGGACTTGCTTGGTGCGGTGGTCGTGCCTGCACGCAGGAATGTGGGTGCATGTGCAGGTAGGTGCGCGCCCCTAGCGGCCCGTTGCTACCGGCGGCCATCCGGGTGACCGGCGTCGCGCAGCAGCGGCGGAGGCGTCTTCACCGTGAAGAGATGCAGAATCCATGGCCTCCGGGCTTGGGAGAGACGACGGACCGGGCACCCGCCGGAAGCTTGACACACAGAAGACTGACGCCGATGTGCGGACGTTTCTCGACCTCACCTGGCAGCCCACCGTGAAGGGATTGTGGCCTTCTTACGCGTCCTGTGGCAGCTCGGAAATCATCCGGATGATCTCGCTGCGGCCGTAGCCCTGCTGCTGGGCGAACTCCAGCAGGTTCCTGACCTGGGCGAGGACCGCGCCGCGTTCGGGTGTGCCCGCGACGGTGATGCCACGTCCGCGGCGGAATTCCAGGAGCCCTTCCTCGCGCAGGATGCGCAGGGCGCGAAGGACGGTGTTCTTGTTCACCCCCAGCACCGCCGCCAGGTCCTTAGCTAGCGGCAGGCGCTCGCCCGGGGCGGCCTCGCCGTCGGAGATCGCCCGGCGGATCTGCGCCGCGACCTGATCGTGTAGCGGGAGCGGCTCTGACCTGTCGATATTGACATTCAACATAGTGCTAGCCAAAGTAGTTCCATGATGAGTGCAGGGCAAGCGCCCGAGGAGGCCTGGTGATCGCTCCACCCGGCCGGCGACCCCGCGGCACCGCCGAGGCCGAGGTGCTCTTCGCGGAGGCACGCCGACGGCGCCGCCGACGGCGCCTGGCCGGCGGGACCGCGTGCCTGCTGCTGGCCGGATTGGTCGCTGCCGGGGTTGTTACCGCGTGGCCGCGGCACGGTGCCGTGATACCTGGCGTGCCGGTCGCGTCGCGCGCGCCGGGTGTCACGCTGCCGCCGGCCCGGGTGGCCTGGGTCGACTATGGCGGTCAGCTGCACCTGGGCAACCTTGCGACGCGGGCCCAGCATGTCGTGGCAACTGTTGATGCCTCGCCAGCCGATCCCATAATCCTGGCCGGTGGGCACCTGTACTGGGCCAGCGCCAGCAAGAATCTCGCATCGATCCGAGACTATGACATCGCGACGGGCAGGATCGGGTACCTGGCCCGCGGAGATTCGGTGTTCGCATCCGCCGACGGCCGCCATATCTACATCGTGCAGACCGCCGCGAGGCTGATCGAGTTGCCCGCCGCCGGCATCGGCCGGCCTCGCCGGCTGACTCTCCCCGCTGGCTGGCATATGTCCGGCGGCCTTGGCAACTGGCCGGTGGCGGGCGGCATCGTCGTCTACTCCGGCCCCCCCGGCCAGAGGCGCCGCCCTGCTACTGTCGCCGTCTGGACCCCTGGGACGGGGCGCGTGAAGGTCATCGGCCGGGACCTCGACATCACAGACACCTACACCCCGCGCGGTGCCAGCTACAGCCTGCTCGCCTGGACCTCCCATGGCGTGCTCGGGATCACCAACACCTCTACCCTGGCCAGCCTGACTGTGCGCAGCCCTGGCCGCTATGGCTTCACCTACGGCGGCCTGTTCTCCAGCGGCGCGTTCTCCCCCGACGGGAGGCGCCTGGCGGTGTTCGTGAACACGACCAACCCGCAAGACCCCTCCATCACGCCGCACTCCATGCTGAGCATCGTCAACACCAGGACCGGGGCACTCCGGCTGGTCGGCGCGGCCCGCCTGGTGACGACCGAGGACGTGGGCTGGGCCCGGTGGCTGCCCGCCGGTAACCGGCTCATCGCCGGGGCCGAAGCAGGCAGCTACGCAGTGAATGCGGTGACGCTTGCCGCCCGGCCATTCTCCTTCTCCGGCTCCCCTGGCCGGGACATCGAGAACAGCGGCGACATCAACTTTTCTGCGACCGTCCTGCCTTATCCGTGACCGATCCGAGCAGACTCCCGCAATGCCAGGACCAGCTGACACGGCCACACAATCAGCCCAGGCTTGCCGCCACTGCGGTGGAGCCTCCGGGCCAGCCCGCCGGGGAAGCCATCCCCGTCGTCCTACGGAGCCGCGGCCCGGCCGGCATCGATGGCAACGGTGGACGGTGTCCGTGGCAGGGCAGCGCGGAGCGCTGCTGTGGCGTGCGTGATCGCGTCCTGCGCGGCATCGGTGGCGCGCAGCGGGCTCAGCCTGGCGGAGTCGTGGAGCGCGGAAGGCGGCACGCGGTGACGGCGCCAGTCATTATCCCGGCGGTATCTGTCACCCAAGATCGTCTGGTCCGGATCGGCGGTCCGCTAGCCGGGTATGCTCCCGGTCGTGGGTTACCGCTACGTCAAGCGTCCGCGCACCGCCTGAGGCGGTGCGCTGTTCCGGATGGCCACGGGCCGTCCGGCCCTCCGGCTTGAGCCCTCACGTGGCTCCGTCGTCCCATGCGTGCCGCCGTCGGCTGGTCATCCTTCCGACCCGACGGGACGTTCCGTGGACCCACGCAATCCTGCCTTCCGGCGACCTGGCAGCTTCCCCTCACCTGCGGAGCGCCGCCGGGCGCTCGCCGCGGCCGTCACGTATCTGCGGTGCCCTGTCTGCGCCGGCCCGGTCTACCTGGGCGGCAGCCGCCTGGCGTGCGGCCGCAAGCATAGCTTCGACATCGCCCGCCACGGCTACGCCAACCTCACCGGTGGCCGGACCGGGCCGGGCACCGCCGACACCACCGTCATGGTCGCAGCCCGCGACCGGTTCCTCAGCGGCGGACACTACCAGCCGCTCGCCGCGGCAATACGGTCACTGGCCGCACACTATGACCGCCGCAGGCCGGGCCTGGCGATCGACCTGGCCGGGGGCACTGGCTACTACCTCGCCCATACCTTGGACGCCCTGCCGAACCGGCACGGCGTGTGCATCGACCTGTCGGTCCCCGCCCTGCGGCGTGCCGCCCGGGCGCACCGGCGGGCAGCGGCCCTCGGCGCGGACGTATGGCAGCCTCTTCCGCTCGCGGCCCGCTCGGCGGCCGTGGTGCTGAGCATCTTCGGGCCACGCAACGCCGCCGAGACCGGCCGCATCCTGGCACCTGACGGCACACTGATCATCGCCCAGCCTGGTGCCGCCCACTTGCGGGAACTCATCAGGCCACTCGGCATGATCGGCATCGACCAGCGCAAGTCCCGGCGGCTCGCCGAGGCCTACCGCGACTATGCCCAACCCGGCGTCATCGCCGTGAACTATCACCTGAACCTGGACCACGCCGAACTCACCGCGCTTGTGACCATGGGCCCCAGCGCCCGCCACATCACGCCGCAGGAGCTGACTGCCCGCATCCGAGCTATGCCCAGCCCGGTCACAGTGACAGTCAACCTGCAGATCAGGGCCTTCAGGCACCGCTGTCCCGGCTAACCACTGGTGACAACCCCGCCGGGAATCCTCCACAGATGCCCAGGACATGGCACAGCGAGGTGGCGACCATCGGCGGGAATCACACCACAGGATTTCCGACTACTTACCCCGCGGCGGCAGCCCCGCAAAACCGGGAGGGGAGCCTCAGAAGAGGTCAGGCAAGCCAGGCGGGTCTTACGGGACGGCCTCTCGCAGGCGTCCCCTCCGACCTGAGGTGTTCCCGTATGAGGTTCCGCTATCTGACAGCGCGCACCGCTGGGACTAGATGTGCGAAGCCCGCTCGAGGTTCCGGGGGGCCAGCCGTCGCCATCGTGATCCGTGCCCTTGACGTCAGATGAAGTACAGCAGGCAGCTCACGAGCAGTGGGAACAGTGCTGCCGGCCCGTCATATTGTCCGCTGACCGATGAAAGTGCTGCGTCGATGCAGATCGTGTGTCCGCCGATGACCCCGTTGATGTGAGCCTCGCTCAGATCGGTCGCGACGGTGACGAACAAGGTAATTACGGCCCCGTCGAAGTCTCCGTCGATGCTCATGACTGTCGGCCCGTAGGCGGGCGCTTCGACCGGCGCGACATGCGCTCGAAGTTCTTGCTCGCCGACAGCGCCAGAAACGTCGGCGTGGCGCACAGCGTAATGAGGCGTCAGATGGACGTCGCTTCGCAGATGGACCGGTCTGCCATCGTACTCTCCGAGGAACAGCCCGACCGAGTCAAGAGTGTTGAAGTTGGATTCGATCCGCCAGTAGCCCCCGACCGGCGCGCCGAGGCTCTCGCCGCGGATGCCAGCACGACTGTTCGGGATATCGAGCACGAGCTCGACCCGCTGCTCGCCAACCGTTCCGACAAGGTGTTCGCCGGCGCGGACCAGCTCGACGTTGACCACGAACGAACTGTAGCCACCCGAGGCCGTAAACCACCGGCTGATCTTCCAGAGGCGAGGAGGTCACATGTGCGGCACGCCCGGCCGGCGTGCAGGTGGTCGAGGACGACCCCGGCGACGCCCTGATGTGGTCCATCTGGCGGCTGCATCGTGTGTGGTTATGACTTGCTGGCGGGACGGTGCCAGCATTCTCACCTATCCTCCGTGCTCGCTGCCTGGTATCCGACCTGCAGGCAGTTTGATAAGCGAACCCATGATCCGCACATCATGGTTCACGGCACGGATGCTTGAGTACGGATGGCTTCAGCGGATGCCTTCAGACAGATGCCTTCAGCGGAGGTGGTGAGTAGTTTCTCTGCGGCTTCAAGGCGGCCCGCCGGGCCGCTCGCGCCGCCGCCGATCAGTGTTAGCCGGGAACAGAGACGGAACAGGCGGGCTCTGGACGTCAGGATTACGCTGCCGAGTGGTTGATACTGTCAGATGATGTCATAGTGCAGCTTCTAAACCAGGCACTAGTGCTTTTGGGTGTGATCATCGGCGCTCTGGCGTCGTACCTAACCACAGCGGCCACAGAACGCGCTCGGTGGAAACGAGCGCTAGATAGCCGATGGGACGATCGACGCGTAGAGGCTTATGCCTCGTACGCTCAGTCGGTCAAGGAGATGATCAATATCGCAGGACGCATCGCGGCTGGAAGGGGTCTTCTTGGTAGCGATCTTGAGCCGCTGATCCCGACTCAGGAGAATCTTGATTTGCTAGCGGCTGCGGAAAACGAGCGAGCTAGGCAGTGGGAAACTGTTCTTCTGCTTGGTCATCCTCAGACTGTGGCGGCTGGCAGAAACTGGCATGAACATGCTTGGCGGCTTGAGGCGTACGCACGCGCACTCCTTACAGGGAATAACTCTGACTGGAGGACTGCGAGAGCCGCAGTTGATGTAGCTCGTGATGCGTTTTACGAATCGGCCCGAAGCGATCTACAGGTGACGGGAGGCGGCCTGCCTAGCAGTGAGTCACACGATGCGCGAGCTCGGCGGATTTTTGGTGATCTTCCCCCTGAGCCGCCCGGCGATTCCATCGATGCGAATTAGCGGCAAAGAGGCTAATAAGGTTAGCCGCGCAGGTCAGAAAGCTGATGTCGGGCGATAGGGGCCACCTGTGTCCAGTATGCATGGCCGGGCTGAACGACGCCCGCACCTGCAGTTTCAGGCCACCAAACCAAGATTAAGCCTGATCGAGGCTACCATTCATCACGAAGGAACCGAACCACCGCCTTTAAAATCGGCTCTGGAATGCCGCCAGGTCCCCAGACTTGGAGCATAAGTCAGCTCCCTGGTCTCGGCGTGCAGATGTCTCAAGCCAGCACTGCTTTTTGAGACATCCGTGATCGGTCTTGGCAGATTTTCCACGTAAACCATCCAGTTGGCGGCAGCGCTGTTGACGCTGATCAACAGTAGACGTTGAGGACGGGTAAACCTTCTACGGGGAATGATTGGCTGCAGTGATGTAAAGAGCGCGTCCAATCTCTCAAACATCCACAGCACATCATAAAAATCCTCTACCTGCTTTTCGTCGAGGCAAGGGCCGTCATCTGCGGGATGCTCCAGAATTAGGCCGATACGGTGCCGACTGATGGCAATGTCGCCGGTAGTCAATTTTGAGGTCTCAGCTAAAACTCTGTCGTATTGGGCCCTACGATTGGTGCCATACGTAGTCGCGGCTCCTACCGCGGCCAAGAGGCCTCCGCTGATGCCAACAAGTGCCGTTGCCGCCTCGGTCCAAGCCATAGAGACAGTATGCCCAGCGCGTGCTGCCCTGTTAAGGCCCTCGAAAACTAATGAGCCGGTCAGCATGCGTTCTCGTGGGCGCGTGGGAACTCGTGGTGCCTAGGTCCAACTGACGGTTGACGGGCCGTTGAACCCGCCAGGCCTCGGCGTTGGCTCGGCTGACCGGGGAGGGACCCCGTTGGCGCTTGCGGAGGCAGGGGGCGGCCGGGTTGGCAGAGGTCAGGACAAGCAGGATCCTGCGAACAGCGAGAGCATGACGTGATGCACCTGTGGCTGGTGGCCGATTCTCACGTCGAGCGGCACGCAGCCACGGGCCTGGCCATGGGTGAAGGCGAAGCCCTGCGCGAAAAAGCCTGCGATGTGGGAGCAGGAACGGTAGGTGGCGGCGGCCAGATCGCTGACACCCGCCAAGTGAGCGTAGGGGTTGTCGATCATGACCTGCCCGCGGGCCGGGGCGGCGATGGTGACCGTCACCGTTGATCCCATGGTCACGATGATGGGGATCTTGTAGAACCCGTGGTCCCCGTAGCCTGCGGGGCTGGCGGTGGCGAGCCGCTTCCCGTTGACGATGAACAGCGGCCCGATGGCCAGGTCACCCGGCTGCGGCTGCTGCGGCACGGGTGGTTCGGTGAACGACTCCTCGCCGCAGGACAGCAGCAGCGGATTGCCTGGGCTGCCGGGCCGCGCGGTGGGCCGCGGGCTGCTGGCCAGGTGCGGAGAGGGTGAAGGCGCTGCGGGATGGGCAGCGCTGGGCGTCGCTGTACCGGTGCAGCCCGCCAGGCTCGCGCAGGTCATGGTGGCCATCAACGCTGGCACAAGGAAGAGCGGATGACTGCGCACAGGTCTCATTCTGCTGCGATAACACGCCTGCCTCGTATCAGGCCAAGATCGTCCATCTTGCCTGCCCCGCAGCGAATCAATCACGCTGTCTGACGTCATCTCTTCACGTGATGAATGCTGTCATGCGGATCGAAACGAGCAGTCCGGGCAGGTCAACGCCGAGCTTGGCGACGTAGCGGGTCGGTGGCCCGGACGGGAACCACCGCGCGTACTCCTCGTTGAGGCCGGCGAAGTCGGCGGGGTTGGTGAGCAGTATGCCGACCTCGATGACGTCATCCAGGCTGGCGCCGCCGGCTTGGAGGATGGCCTCGCAATTCGCCAGTGCCTGCCGTGTCTGATCTTGGATAGTGCCCCCGGCGAGGCTGCCCGTGTCTGGGTCGATGCCGACGATGCCTGAGACAAGCACGTGCGGTCCGGCCTTGACTCCCTGGCTGTAGAGCGGCGAACTCGGCGCGTTCGCGGTCGTGATGATCTGCCGTGGCATGACGGTCCCCCTATTTCCAGGCGCATCAGTGCGTGCCAGCAGAATCGCAGGTTCGTGTCCCAGCGCGCTCATTTGCCGTGCTCAGCGCGAGCTCGATTGCTGGTCACTCGCAGTCAGCCGGCTGTGGGGGCCCTACCTCACTGAGCACCGGGCACGGGCGTGGCAAGCGGACGCACAGACGTGCACGTTTATCTAGTGGTAGAGCAGCCAGCGCCGAGATCAGCCAGATCTGCGCGCAGCTCAATCGCCTGGACAGCGGGACCGAGTCGGTCGGTGCGTCTGGTCAGGGTGAGGCAGGCGTATGGGGTCATGGATGCCGCCGCAGCCACCGCCGGAAGGCCCGCCGCGGCGGGCGGGCCGTAATGTGCCCGCCGCAGACCCTGCCCGACACCTGGATCCGCAAGATGACAGGCACTTCGGGATCCCTGGGTGCCCGGACCTTCACGTAGCTGCTGTCGGCCGCCACGTCGCCGGTGTCAACGGCAATGCCAGGCTTAGTCACCAGGGTCAGCCGGCCGCTGCTCACGTCAGCGTCGATCACGAGCAAGGGCTGCGAGATCACCGCCTCGGTGAAATCCAGCGTCACGGTGCCTTTGGTGACCCGCACCTCCATCCGGTCCGGTACGAGCCAGCCGCCATCACGTGTGCTGCTGCTGCTGCGGCATTCGATCCGGACGAGATCCTTCGGCCTGGGCACCGGCGAGCCCGCGGCGGAACCTGATGCAACTGTCAGGTCCGTAGTCAGCACGGCGAGCTCGCCGTGGGTGCGTGCCGTCAAGGCCGCCTCGAGCCGCTCATCGAGTTCCCCAGGGGTCAGCCGGCCATCAACCGCCGCCACCTCGAGCAGCTCGACGACCCGATCCCGGTCCGCATGTGACGCCCGCAAGCCGACGGCAGACGCCTCACCGCCCCTCCTCAGCTGCGGCATCTCGTCCGTCATGGACATAGCGTAAGCCTGCGTTAGCCCGCATCACATCGGCGCGGCGATGCTCGGCGAGCTGTGGTTGCGGTGCGGAGGGAAGCTAGCCCCCTTGGGCAGAACGTCACCTGTCGCGAGCACTACGGCACATCCTTCAGGCGTGCGCTGGGCGGCCCCCAGATGGCCCCCCGGACGACGCTCGGGATCAGATGCGCTTGCCGCGCGACATAGCCTGGATGTTCATCAGCCTGCGCAGATAACTACCGGCGGCCTTCAGTCATGGCGGCAGGACTTAGCAGGGAGGCCATGCTTTGGCAGATTTGCCAGCCCAGGAACAGAGCGATGCCGCCCGGTGGTGGCAGGCGTACAGCCTGGCCGAGAATGGTGAGGTTGATGAGCTGCGCCACCGAGCCGACGGCGGCGACGATCATGCGCGGCAACAGCTTGCCTACTGGATTAGTGAGCGCGGCCTGCCACAGGAGGCTATCGCGCTGATCCGCCCGCTGGCAGATGCCGGGGAGGACATCGCCCAGCTTTGGCTGGCCCGCTGGCTGGCCGAGAGCGATCAGGCCGGTGAGCTTCGCCAGCGCGTCAACGCTGGCGATGACCGCGCCCTGCACGAGCTGGCCGGCTGGCTCGCAGCGCATGGCCGGTTGACTGAGCTACGCGAGCTGATCAGCACTGAAGGTGGCCTGGCCGCTCTGCAAGCATTCTGGCGGACCTGGCAGGTCAACGTCGAGGTGCTGCGTTTGCTCGCCAATGCAGGCGACGATGACGCCCAGCGGCAACTGGCCCGCTGGCCCAGCCAGACCGGGTGACATCAACGAATTGAGGCAGCGGGCCGACCGGGGGAGCTCGTCAGCAGCTGTCAGGTGCGAAACGGGTGACAGCCCCAAGCTGCGGAGCCCGGCACCGGCCCGAAATCGCCAGGTCAGGTGCTCAGGATTTGCCGGGTTCGTAGGGTTCGGTGAACAGGTCGCCCTGGGCGGCTCCGAGGGCGGCTTTGTCGCCGCCGCGGCCGCGCAGGATGAAGGCGACGACGACGGCGATGGCGGCGCCGGCGATGGGCCCGGCGATGTAGACCCAGTAGCTGGTGAAGGTGGTGCTGGCCAGGTCGGGCCCGAAGGTGCGGGCCGGGTTCATCGAGGCGCCGGAGATGGGGCTGCCCCACAGGCCGGCCAGGGCGATGTAGCCGCCGACCGCGAACGCGCCGATGATGCCGACGTTCTGCGCGCCGGACGCGGTGCCGAGGATCACGCTGACCAGGCCCGTGGTCAGGATCAGTTCCATCCAGAACGCGGCCAGGCTCGGAGTAGCCGGGCGCGGGATAGTTCGACCCGTACATGGCCGAGACGTTGATGATCGCGTGCAGGACCAGCGCGGCGAGGAACGCCCCGGCGAGCTGCACGATGATGTAGCCGGGGACCCGCCACCAGGGGAAGTCGCGGCGCAGCGCGAACGCGATGCTGACCGCCGGGTTCAGGTGCGCGCCGGAGATCTTGCCCATGAACAAGATGATCGCCATCACCGTCAGCGCGGGCGCCACCACCGCGGCGCCGTGGCTGATCACCCCGGGGAACGCGTGGCCCATCATGCCCCCGCCCGCGGCCGCCAGCACCAGGAAGAACGTGCCGAGCAGCTCAGAAAACAGCCGCCGCCACTCCTGCCGCGGGTCGTTGAAGTTGTTGATGCGCTCGATAACGCTCCGCTCATAGCGGGCGATCGGGCCGGGCATGCCCGGCGGTGGTACTTCTTGCCTCGCGGTCACAGCTACCTCACACTCCGCCTTCGGCCACCCACGGCGACATGATGATGGCCGGGACCCGGTAGCCGGAGCGGTTCCCGAACACCACCACGACGACATGATCCAGCGCGTTATCCCTGCTCGGACTAGCCATCCCGCACCTCTCGTCTCCCGGCGTGAGCGCCTTTGCCCGGCCAGACACGCGTTTGCGATGGCAGTGTTCTGGCTCGCCAGGCTCAACGTAGGCAGATCGTGCCAAAGGATGACCCACCCGGCTTGGGTGATCCTCGCCTGGTGACCTGACGTCTCTTCCCACCGGAACGACTCTGCCGGGTAAGGATCGGCGGCCAGGGCATCTAATGCGGCTAAGAGAAAGCGCATGCCGCTAGCGTCATCCAGGAACCGGGAGACTGTCGTGACCGCCCTGGGCGACGACTCGACCCTCATCCGCTGTCACCGAGCAGCAGCCTGCGCGCCTGCTTATGCGAGATAGCCCCGGGCCGGCTGGCGCTGCCCGTTGGTGTAAACGGATCGGGGGCGGTATGCGTAGTGGGGGCATGACGGACAAGCGGCTGGAGTTCACCGGCTTCTACGATGCCGCCCGGGACGACTGCCTGCAGATCGTGCGGGTCGCGGTGGGCGACCGCCAGCTGGCTGAGGATTTAGTGGCGGAGGCGTTCACCCGGGCCTGGGCGTCCTGGCGGACGGTGCGCCAGCACCCGGCGCCCCGGGCCTGGGTGGTACGTACTGCGCTGAACCTGAACGTCTCCTGGTGGCGTCGCCGGCGGCGGGAGATCGCCCTCGGCCGCCGCGACCTGGCGGCACCGGAGGACGCCGGCGCCCCGGATGAGGAGCTGCTGGCGGCGATACGCCGGCTGCCCGTCCGGCAGCAGCAGGTGATCATCCTGCGGGTGTTGTTCGAGCTGGACGCCCAGGCCACCGCCCAGGCCCTCGGCATCGCGCCGGGAACGGTTGGCGTGCACCTGCACCGCGCGCTGGCCGCCTTGCGTACTCAGATCTTTGTTCCGGCCAGTCAGGAGGCCTCGGAATGACCGACGACGACGTGCTCACGGCCGTGCGCGATTGCCTCATCAATGCCCGCGACAGCGTGGCCGGGGAGCAGATGGCCACCTCGGCCGGGGACATCATCACCCGGGTCCGGCGGCGCCGCCTGCGGTACGGCCTGGCCGCGGCCGCCGCCGTGGTTGCCGCGGTGACGGCGCTCACGGTGCTGCCCGGCAGCGGCAGCCATGGCGGCGGCAACGGCACCACCCCGGTCAGGCTGGCGGCCTGGACCGTTTCCGTCAGGCCTGGCGGCAGGGTCAGGGTCACCATCCGCGATCTGCGCAACCCGGCCGGCCTGCAGCGCCAGCTGCGCGCCGATGGCGTCCCGGCCACGGTCCGGTTCACCAGCCAGATCCCGCGCCCGTGCCTGTACTACCCGGAGCCTGCCCATCACCCTTTCCGGCTGCTGGACAGGATCTTCCTGCAGAACAGCCAGGCCGGCGGCCAGACCGTGTTCACCATCAACCCCGCGGCCATCCCCGCTCCGATCGGGCTCTGGATCAACGTCAGCCCGCCCAGCCCCCAGCCCGGGCGGCACGGCCGCCGCAGCGCCGGGTTCTCCGCCAGCTGGACTCTCGTGTACGCCAGCGGCCGCTGTCCCTCCAGTGCTCCGGCCCGGGGCTCATCCAGCGGCGGCGGTGCCGGCTACAGCGGCGAAGGCGCCGTCAGCGGGCCTGGTAACTGACCCCGGCCGTCATCGGGCCCCTGATCGTAGGGATTGTCCGTTCTCAGGGGAGAGGAGTCCCCGGGCTGCGACGCTGCCCGCCCCGGGCACGCCGACCGCGACCGCGGGCAAACCCAGCCTGACACGGCACTAGCTTCCGCGCTCGTCCCTGGGCCCGGGGTCTCAGGCTACGGCGTAGGGCCGGAAGGCTCGCTGGTACGCGTGCGGGGTCACGTGGTTGATCCGGTTGAAGTGCGTGCGCATCTGGTGTGCGCTTCCGAAGCCGCAACGGGTCGCGATGCGTTCGATGGTGTCGTCGGTGTTCTCGAGCAGGTCTTGCGCGCGGCGGACTCGTTCAGCGCACAGCCATTGCAGCGGCGTGGTGCCGGTCGTCTCGCGGAATCGCCTGGCGTACGTGCGGGGGCTCATCATTGCCTGGCGGGCGAGATCCTCGACCGTCAGCGGCAGCTCGAGGTGCTCCCTGGCCCAGTCCAGCGATGGGCCGAGGCCCTGAGAGCCGCTGGCGGGCAGCGGCTGTTCGATGTACTGGGCCTGTCCGCCTTCTCGGTGCGGGGGGGTGACGAGCCGCCGGGCGAGAGTGTTCGCGATCCTGGTCCCGTGGTCATTGCAGACTATGTG
The DNA here is from genome assembly GCA_963713815.1 of uncultured Actinomycetes bacterium. Taxonomy (GTDB): domain Bacteria; phylum Actinomycetota; class Actinomycetes; order Streptosporangiales; family Streptosporangiaceae; genus RYN-230. The sequence goes on along the minus strand of CAVQNH010000007.1, from coordinate 1,854 downwards.
CAGGCACAGGTCCAGTCCGGCTGCTGACCCGGCGGAGGTAAGGATCTGGCCGTCGTCGGTGTAGAGCACGTTGGGCTCGACCCGGACGGCTGGCCACCGCCGGGTGAGCTCGTCGGCGTGCATCCAGTGGGTTGTGACGGTGCGGCCGTCAAGCAGCCCGGCGGCGGCGAGGATGAAGGCGCCGGTGCAGATGGAGGCGATCCGCGCACCACGGTCATAGGCGGTGCGCAGGGCCTGCAGTAGCGCTTCAGGCGCCTCGTTCTGCCGGTCGGCGCATCCCGGAATGATCACCGTGTCCGCCGTGCTCAGCTCATCCAGCCCGAGCGAACTGTCGAAGAGCAGCCCCTCAGCGGTGCGGACCGGACCGTCCTGGACCGCGCACAACTGCAGCTCGTACCACCAGGGCACGGGGAAGTCTTGCCTGCCGGGTTCGAAGACCTCGCACGGGATGGCCAGTTCGAACATCGGCAAGCCTGGCGTGATGGGGATAGCAATCCGATGCATGGCAGCAATCTACCCTAGGTTGTCGATTCTGCCACTCGCGGCGCCAGCCTGGCCGGTCAACGATGGAAACATGACCAGCAACGGCACCCCAGTCGATACCCGCAGCCGAGTCCTGAGCTGGATCGCGCTGGGAGTCGTCTACCTGGTGTGGGGATCGACCTACCTGGCCATCCGCGTCGGGGTCGGGCACCTGCCGCCGCTGTTGTTTGCCGGCACCAGGTACGTCATAGCAGGCGCGCTGCTCTATCCCATCGCCCTGCGGGCAACCACCAGCAGTCGCGGATCGGCCAAGGACAGGGCGAAGCCAGGCGCCAGGGCCTGGTTCGCCGGCGCCGTCATCGGCGTCTTGTTGCTATTCGCGGGCAACGGCGGCGTGACCATTGGGGAGACGACGCTGCCCTCGGGCTTCGCCGCCGTTCTGGTGGCTACGGTGCCGCTCTGGATGATCCTCTTCGCCTGGCCCGTACAGCATCAGCGCGTCACCTTCCGCTCCGCGGCCGCCCTGGCGGTAGGGCTCGGCGGGGTGATCATCCTGGTCGGCGACGGCACGGCATCGGGCCGTATCTCGGGCGTGATCATCGTGCTCGGCGCAGCGGCCGCCTGGGGTTTCGGGTCAGTCCTGAGCCACCGGCTCGCCGTGCCGAGCCATGCGATGCTTGCCGCCGCCATCGAGATGCTCGCCGGCGGCGTGGTACTGCTGGCGGTAGGCGCCGGTTCCGGGGAGTTCTCCCGCATCCAGTGGTCCTCGGTCCCGGCTACGTCGTGGATCGCCCTGGGCTACCTCATCGGCCCCGGCTCGATCCTTGCCTTCACCGCCTACGGCTACGCGCTGTCCCACCTTCCCGTGACTACCGTCTCCACCTACGCGTACGTCAACCCCGTCGTCGCTGTGCTGGCCGGGATCATGTTCCTCGGCGAGCAGTTCACCTGGCGCGAAGGACTCGGCGCTGCCCTAGTCCTCGTCTCGGTCATCATCACCCTGCAGCGATCCCGCAGCACATCACACCCGGCCCCCGTTCGTGATGGCGACATGCCCGCTCCGGAGATGCTCCCCGGAGAACGCAGAGCCGCCCAGCCGGCGCTGGCGGTGCGCCACGTGCGAGCACCGACTCCAGTCCGGAGCCAGGCGGGGGCAGTCCCCTGCCCGGCTGCGGCTAGGTCTGCAGCGCTAGCCGCGACGGCACCTGGTCAGCTGATCAGGTCCGCGAGTACCCGCAGTTCGTCGCGCTGGCAGGGCGACACCAAAGTCGTGGGGTCGTCCGCGTCACAGGCAGCGGCCTGGGTGTCAAGCAGCTCGTCGTAGTCCGGCCCGGTCCGGGGAACGAAGACCACCTGAATTACCGCCCGGCG
>CAVQNH010000006.1:0-461794 GCA_963713815.1 uncultured Actinomycetes bacterium | reverse complement strand
ACTCCACCCCTTCAGGCAGCTTCATAATCATGGATATTACATATCCATGATAGCTTCGTCAACCTCACCGCCTCCGTCACCAAGATCACCTAACCCGCAGCGTCTCCAGTTCCGCTCCGCCTCCAGCCCACCTGGGAATCACCCGCCTTCCCCTCAGGTCCTTTCAGGAAGCCAGCGGGTGCGGCCCCTAGTTCGGGGATGCCTCGCTGCCTTCGGTGTTTGCCGCCTGCTGGAGACGGGAGCCGGTTGGCTGCAGTGGAGGTGCGGTGCTGCTCGCCGGTATCGGCGAGGAACAGGCGGAACGCGATCTGAGCGCTGTCAGGCGACCACGCGAGCTCGCTGGCGAGTCTCGCGGGCCCAGGCCCGGATCAGCTGAGCTGGGCCTGGAGTGCGGCGTTGTCCCAGTAGTTGCGCTCTGAGACGATGCGCTCGCCGAGGAAGTCGTAGGCCGTGACGATGTCGAGGGTCACGGGTTTGCCCGCATAGTCGCCGGACATGTTCCACTCCACGACGGCCCCGTCGGCGCTGTCGCTGTAGGTATGCCTGATCGTGTGATCGAAACCGGCGAACGCGTCGACCTGGCCGCGCAGGTGGTCGAGCACCGCCGCCCGGCTGCTCAGCCGGGTGTCGGGGTCGCGGTACTGGACGTCGTCGGCGTAGAGCCGTTCCAGGGTGGGCCAGTCGGCGGCGAACGCGGCCTCGATCTGCCTGCGTGCGAGGTCCTGTGCGGAGATTTCCTGGATCATGATGTGCTCCCGTGGTCGTGGGCTTGGCAGAACCACGATCACCCGTGCGGCGGGGGACAACATCTGCCAGATGGCAGAGAAAGGGCAGGGAAAACGTCAGCCCAGCCCGTGCCTGATGGCGGCCGCAGCCAGTTCGGCCCGGGTGTGCACGCCCAGTTTCGCGAACACGTGCAGCAGATGGGTCTTCACGGTCCCGCGTGAGATGAACAGCCGCTCGCCGATCGCGGGATTGGTCAGCCCGGCGGCGGCGAGCCGGACCACCTCCAGTTCCGTGGGGGTGAGGCTGTCCCAGCCGAACGACGGGCGCCCCCGCTCGCCGCGGGCCCGGCGGGCATACGCGACCGCGGCAGGTCCGTCCAGCTGCTGCCCTTCCGTTGCGATGCGAGTGAAATCGTCGCCGAGTTCGGCCACGGCACGCGCGCGGTCCCGTTCAACCTCGCCGGCGAGCCAGCAGCGTTGGCCCATGCGCTTATGCAGGGCTGCGGCGGCGGCCAGCAGCCGGCCGCCCTCCGCGAAACTGCCGGAGTCGATAGCGAAACCGCCGACTAGCTCCAGCGCATCAGGCACCTCGGCGTACAACCCAGCGTCGCTGATCTCGGCGAGACCCGCGTGCGCCTGCTGTTCCGCGGCAACGCCGTCGCCCCGGTCCAGCCGGGCCAGGAACACGCGGCACGCCCCCGTCAGTGCCGATCCGAGTTGCTCGCACCCGGCCAGCGACTGCTCGGCAGCGGCCCGGGCCCCGGCGTGGTCACCCGCGCGCAGGGCGACGGTGGCGCCCAGCAGGATCATCCGCGCGCCATCGGGCGGATCGTTGCTGGTGAGCAGAAATTCACCCAGGGAACACAGCGCGCCCGCCGAGTGATCGATGTCGGCGGCGATCAGCCGGAGCGCGTCGATCACCGTCGCGCCCGCGTCCCCCAGCGGCCGGCCGGGGCGGTCCATGCCGTCGGCGATCGCACGCAGTTCAGCCAGGTCGCCGCGCAACAACTCCACGAGTGCCCAGCAGGAGCAGCCCCAGATCTCGACAGCGGGATCGCCAACGCGGCGCGCGATGCCGATGCCTGTCCGCAGTTCTCTCGCCGCGTCCGCGAGCTCGCCGGCATCCGCGCTGGCGGTTCCGAACGCGATGTGCTGCCACGCCTGCTGAAACGCGTTGCCCATCTCATCGGCCATCGCCCCGGACTGCGCCAGCAGGTCGCCGGCCGGGGCTGGCCGATGTTGCAGCAGGTGGCTGAATCCCAGGAACTGCAGGCTGTCCGCTTCAGCCCAGCGGTCGCCGCTGGCCCTGGCGAATTCCAGGCTCGACTCGAACAACGGGCGGCTCGCACCGGGGTTGACCATGAACGTGGCCGCGGCGAGTACATGCAGACATCGTCCCTGGGTGGCCTCATCCCCGGCCTCCCTCGCCTCCTCCAGCGCGGCGCTCGCCGCGGCCATCGCGCCGTCGAGATCGAAGGTGTAGAAGCGGTCATAGGCGCCGGCCCACCGCGCGCGGGCCCGCAGCGCCGGCGGCGCGGCCGGATCCCCGGCCAGCACACGCAGGCTGTAGTCCGCGCCTTCGGCCGCGTACCCGCGCTGGGTCCAGAAGAACGCGAGGGCGGTCATCAGGCGAAGCCCGTTGTGGTCCGGTTCAGGTGCATCGGACGCGTGATCGAGCGCGGCACGGATATTGGGTAGTTCGCGCTCGACCAGGTCGAGGCACTCGGGGGCGGCACGCTCGACGTCCTGTTCCAGGCGTCGCGCGAAATCTGCGGTCCAGGCCAGGTGGCGACCGGCCACCGTCGAGGTCTCACCGGCCTCGGCCGCCCGCGTCCTCGCGTACACGCGGATGGTCTCCAGCAGAAAGTAGCGTCCGGAATCGTCTAGCTGGGCCAATGATTTGTCCACCAGGCGGCCCAGCAGATCGAGCACCGCCTCTGGATCCAGAGGCGCGAACCCGACCACCTGCCGGGCCGCTTCGACGGTCCAGCCACCAGCGAAGACGCCCAGCCGGCGCAGCAGCACACGCTCGCGGGCGTCCAGGAGTTCATAGGACCACTCCACCGAGGCGAGCAGCGTGCGGTGCCGCGCGAGGCCGGCGCGCGATCCGCCGGTGAGCAACCGGAACCGGTCGTCCAGCTCGTCCACGAGACGGTCAACCGTGACGCCGCCGACCCGGGCCGCAGCCAGTTCCAGCGCCAGCGGAATGCCGTCGAGCCGACGGCAGATCTGCGCGACCGCCGGCGTCAGCGCCACCTCCGGGCGTGCTTGCCTGGCGCGTTCCAGGAACAGCCGCACCGCGTCGAACCGGTCGAAGGTGGCGGGGTCGGCGGCCTGCGGCGGGACCGCCAGCGACGGCACCCGCCAGGTCGTCTCCCCTTCCACCCCAAGTGGATGCCGGCTGAGTGGCCAGCACGTGGATCAGTCCCGCGCCCCGCAGGACCGCGGTGACAAACTCGGCGACACCTTCGGCAATGTGCTCGCAGTTGTCCAGCAGCAGCAGCGCCGTACCGTCGGCGAAAAAGTCGACGACGGCGGCCGTATCACCCGCTTGCAGACCGAGCGTGCGCGCCACCCGTTCAGCCACGAGCGCACCGTCGGCGAGCGACGCCAGCTCCACCCACCACACCCCACCCGGGAACCGCGCCGCCACGCGCGCCGCGACCTGGCGGGCCAGCCGGGTCTTGCCGCAGCCACCGGCGCCCGTGAACGTCACCAGCCGCGATTCGCCGAGCAGCCGTGCGCTGCGTTCGAGGTCGTCCGCCCGCCCCACGAACGTGCTCAACTCGGCCGGCAGGTTGCTCGGCACCCCCAGTCGGACATGCCCTGGCGCCCGCTCCGACCCGGTGCCACGCAGCTCGGTGTCCGCCCCCTCCTCCTGCGGGCCCATCGCCACCCCCCCAGGCCGAACATATGTATGCCTACAAGTCTGCACTGGTGCCCAGCTGACAGGAACCTCTCGCTGGCCCGCAACCGGGCTCCGGAGGGCGGCGCCCTGCGGCGAGGCGGAAATTACCTCAGCCGATGACGGGGCTAGCGTGGGTGGCGGGCAAGGTATGGTGCTTCGCAACCCGTTCGCCGCCGGAAGGAGCAGGAGCCGTGACGCCAGAAGATACGGTCCGGGCCTATTTCGCCGCCTACAGCGAGGGCCGCCCGGAGCGGTTCGACGAGATCGTGGCGCCGGACTATATCGACTACGGCCACACTCCGCCGGGTCGCGGACCCCAGGGCGCGCGCGACGACTACGAGAACGCGGTGAAGTTCGCGGGTGGCGTACTGGTGTACGACATCGACGCACTGGTCGCCCGCGACGACACGGTCGCCGCGGCCTGGACCGGGCATCTTCCGAACGGCTCGGACTTCCGCGGCCTGAGCCTTTACCGGGTCGCCGGCGGGCAGGTTACCGAGATCCGCCATGCCCTGATCGGTCCACCGCCCGCCTGACCACGCGGCTGGTCTACGCTCGGCCCGATCGGCGCGGACCCGCTCCGCCGGGCGCACGCCATGGTGGAGGACGGTCACATGACCGGCAAGGTCGTGGTGGCCGGCTTCTGACCGAACTCCCGGCGCGGGCTGCCCGGAACGGCGTCAGCGGGCGTGCCGGTGCCGGGCCCGGGGGGCCTGCCCCGCCGCCGGGGCACCCCGCTCCGCAGCCGCCGGGCGGACCGGGGCGATATGCACCAGCAGGTTGTAGGTGACCACCGCGATCGAGACGTGCATGAGCATGAGCACGGCGACCCCCTTGGCCGGCTCACCCATGTGCAGGATGTAGAGGTCGGGCAGCAACAGGACCAGGGTCACCAGGATGGCCAGGCGGAAGAACAGCCACCGCGGCGCCGAGCTGATCCTCGTCACGACCGGCCAGGCCACGCACGCGATGATCACGCCGATCACGGTCAGCTTGGCATAGTCGGAGAACTGGAAGTGCGCGAAATCCCTGGTGCTGGGGAAGATGGCTGTGCCGATGACGACCAGGATGGCGTCGGCCGCCAGCGATCCGGCGATCGAGGCGATCGTCGCCAGCAGGACCCGCCCGGCGGTCGGCTGGCGGTGCGGCGGGGCGAAGTCCACGCGGGCCAGGGACGCGAACTGATTCAGCATGGCGCAACGGTAGAGGAATTACCTAGAGAGCCGTCACCCAGGTCCCGGGAAGCACGCCGCGGCGCTAGGACAGGACCGCCCAGCCGTGCGCCGGCAGGATGACCTGCGCGTCCGGTCCCCCGGCCCGGCCCAGCTTCCCCGGGCCGGCCAGTACCTCCCGGGCCCCCGGGACCCCGGCGCGAACCTCCTCGTCGGCCAGGCTGAGCGCCACCACCAGGCTTTCCTCTCCCGCCGCCACCCGGTAGGTCATCTGCTCGCTGGCCAGCTGCAGCATCTCGGTCTGCGCCCGGTACAGCCACGGGTGACGGCGCCGCAACCCGATGAGGTCCTGGTGCAGCCGGTACACCGGCCAGCCGGTGGGCGCCAGCTCGTCCGGGGCGCCCGGGAATCCGGGCCGGATCTCGTCGTCCCCGCCGGCCCGCTCCTCCTTGATCCCCCGGAAGGCCTGCTCGTCGCCGTAATAGATGGCGGGCGTGCCGCCCACGGTGAGCAGCACGGCCAGGGCGTGGGCCAGGTGACGGTCGTCCTCCAGCCGGCTGGCCAGCCGGGTCACGTCGTGGTTGCCCACGAAGGTCAGCGGCGCGAACGTCTCCAGGAACCCGTTGTGCCGGCCCAGGGCGTGGCCCAGCTCGAACAGGTTGTGGTCGTTCAGCCCGCTCCAGATGGCCTTCCACAGCTCGTACTGGGTGACCGAGTCCAGGCCGGATTCGGCCACGAACGCCGGGTAGTCGCCGTGGATCACCTCGCCGACCAGGTACGCCCCGGGATGCCCGGCCCGGACCCGGGGCACCACCTGCGCCCAGAAGGCCGCGGGCACGGCGTAGGCCGCGTCCAGCCGCCAGCCGTCCGCGCCCGCGTCCAGCCAGTGGTTCATCACCCCGGCCACGTAGCCGGCCACGGCCGGCTCGTCATGGTTGAGCGCGACCAGGGCCTCGTGCCCCTCGAACGTGCCGTACTCCGGCTCCGTGCCCGGCTGCCAGCCCGCCGGCCAGGTCAGCCGGAACCACGAGGCCTCCGGCGCGTCCGGGCCCTGCTCCAGCACCCGCTGGAAGGCCGGGAACCCCCGGCCCACGTGGTTGAAGACCCCGTCGAGCAGGACCCGCAGCCCGCGCGCGTGGGCGGCCTCGACCAGGCCGGCGAAGTCCCCCTCGTCGCCGAGCCGGGGGTCGATCCGGTAATGGTCGGTGGTGTCGTACCCGTGCGTCTGCGAGGCGAAGACCGGCCCGAGCGCGACCCCCGAGGCGCCCAGGTTCACCGCGTAGTCCAGCCAGGTGGTCAGCTGCCCGAGCCGGTGCGTGACCGGCGCCGTCTCCGCCGCCCCGCTTCCCGGCCCGGCTCCCTCCTCCGGCTCGCCGGTGGCCTCGGCGGAGGTGAAGCCGAGCGGGTAGACCTGCCACCAGATGGCGTACTTCACCCAGTCCGGCACGCGTAACTCCTCCCCCTCGGCAGGTCCGCCACGCTACTCCGGCCACCGGGCACATCAGGGCCACCGCGGCACAGTCGCGTACGTTAGCGAGCCATGACTGCAGATGCACGGACCGGCCCGGTGTTCCGCCAGCCAGGCACGGTGCTCACCGACCACACGTTCACCGTGCCGCTCGACCACCACCGGCCGGATGGCGAGCAGATCGAGGTGTTCGCCCGCGAGGTCGCGCCCGCGGGCCGGCGCGATGGCGATCCGGCCCTGCCGTGGCTGGTTTTCCTCCAGGGCGGCCCCGGGTTCGGCAGCCCGCGCCCGTTCGGCCGGGAGTCCTGGCTGAACCGGGCCCTGGACGACTACCGGGTGCTGCTCCTCGACCAGCGCGGCACCGGCCGGTCCACCCCGGCGTCCCGGCACACGCTGGGCCGGCTGGGCAGCCCCCGGGCCCAGGCGGACTACCTGAGCCACTTCCGGGCCGACTCGATCGTCCGGGATGCGGAGCTGATCCGGCGGCGGCTGACCGGCGACGAGCCGTGGAGCGTGCTGGGCCAGAGCTTCGGCGGCTTCTGCACGACCACCTACCTGTCGCTCGCCCCGGAGGGGATCCGGGAGGCGTTCCTCACCGGCGGCCTGCCCGGCCTCGATGCCTCCGCCGACGACGTGTACCGGGTCACCTATCCGATCGTGGCCGAGCGCAACCGGCGGCACTACGAGCGGTTCCCGATGGACGCCGACCGGGCCCGGGCCGTGGCCCGCCACCTGGCCAGCCACGAGGTGATCATGCCGGGCGGCGCGCGGCTCACCGTGCCGGCCTTCCAGAGCCTGGGCCGGATGCTCGGCGCCGCCAGCGGCAGCGACACCCTGCACTACCTGCTGGAAGACGCGTTCACCGGCCCCGCCGGCGGGCGGGGCGGTCATCTCCGACGCGTTCCTGGCCCGCGCCGCGGCCGAGCTGTCGTTCGCCGAGGCCCCGCTGTACGCCCTGGTCCACGAGGCCTGCTACGCACAGGGGTCCGCGACCCGCTGGGCCGCCGACCGGATCATGGCCGAATTCCCGGCGTTCGACCCGGCCGCGGCCGTGGACGGCGACATCACGCTGCTGTTCACCGGCGAGATGATCTACCCCTGGATGTTCGAGACCGACCCGGTGCTGCGCCCCCTGCGGGACGCGGCGGAGGACCTCGCGGCGCGTGATTCGTGGCCCCGGCTCTACGACCCGGCCCGGCTGGCGGCCAACGACGTGCCGGCCGCGGCGGCGGTCTACTTCGACGACATGTACGTGCCCCGGGAGCTCTCGCTGCCCACCGCCGCCGCGATCCGCGGCCTGCGGCCCTGGGTGACCAACGAGTACGAGCACGACGGGCTGCGGCTCAGCAACGGCGGGGTGCTGGACCGCCTCATCGCGCTGTCCCGCGGCACCGCATGACGGCACTCCCGGACGGCGCCCCATGACGATTCCGTCAGGAAGAGCTCACCCGGATAAGTAGTTGCGATCAAGCAACTGATGCGAGGTAGCATGTATCAACGTGTCGAGATTCGCTGATCGCAGCGGCGCCTCTGGCGCTAAGCCGTCGTCAAACGGGCCACCGTCAAACGGGGCAGCATCAAATGGGGCAGTGGCCCACGGGAGCACGCTGAGCGGCCGCTCACGGGCGAACGGTAACGGCAGCCCCGGCGGCGGCGGCACCGCAGGCAGCAACGGCAGCGGCAGTGACGGCGCCGATCCCCGCTACCGGTGGATCGCGCTGTCCAACACCACGCTCAGCATGACGATGGCCACGATCGACGCCTCGATCGTGATCATCGCGATGCCCGCCATCTTCCGCGGCATCAAGCTCGACCCGCTCGCCCCGGGCAACGTCAGCTACCTGCTCTGGATGATCATCGGGTACCTGCTGGTCACCGCGGTGGCCGTGGTCACCCTGGGCCGGCTCGGCGACATATACGGCCGGGTCCGCATCTACAACCTGGGCTTCGTGGTCTTCACCCTGGCCTCGATCGCGCTGTCGCTGGACCCGCTGACCGGCAGTGACGGCGCGCTGTGGCTGATCGGCTGGCGGCTGGTGCAGGCCCTCGGCGGGGCCATGCTCATGTCCAACTCGGCCGCGATCCTGACCGACGCGTTCCCGGCCGGCAAGCGCGGCATGGCGCTGGGCGTCAACCAGATCGCCGGGATCTCCGGCCAGTTCGTCGGGCTGCTGCTGGGCGGCCTGCTGGCCGCGGTGGACTGGCGGCTGGTGTTCTGGGTGAACGTCCCGATCGGGATCGTCGGCACCATCTGGTCCTACAAGAGCCTGCGGGAGATCTCCACCACCCACAAGGCCAAGATCGACTGGTGGGGCAACGTCACGTTCGGCCTGGGCGCCACCGCGCTGCTGGTCGCGATCACCTACGGGATCCAGCCCTACGGCGGGCACCCGACCGGGTGGACCAACCCGTGGGTGCTGGCCGGCCTGTTCGGCGGCGCGGCGCTGCTCGTCGTGTTCTGCCTGATCGAGACGCACATCGCCGAGCCCATGTTCCAGCTCGGCCTGTTCAAGATCCGGGCCTTCGCGGCCGGGAACCTGGCCAGCCTGCTCGGCTCGATCGCCCGGGGCGGGCTGCAGTTCATGCTGGTGCTCTGGCTGGCCGGGATCTGGCTGCCCTTGCACGGCTACAACTTCATCGACACGCCGCTGTGGGCGGGCATCTACATGCTGCCCCTGACCGCCGGGTTCCTGATCGCCGGGCCCATCTCCGGGACCCTGTCGGACAAGTACGGCCCGCGCCCGTTCGCCACCGCCGGCCTGCTGGTGGCCACCTGCGCGTTCATCGGCCTGATCGCGCTGCCGCTGGTCTTCCCGTACTGGCTGTTCGCGACGATCATCTTCTTCAACGGGGTGGGCTCCGGCCTGTTCGCCTCGCCCAACACCTCCGCCATCATGAGCAGCGTGCCCGCCAGCCAGCGGGGCAGCGCGTCCGGCATGCGGTCCACGTTCCAGAACGCCGGCATGTCCCTGTCCATCGGCATCTTCTTCTCGCTCCTGATCGCCGGGCTGGCCAGTACCCTGCCGCCCGCGCTGATCCGCGGGCTGACCGCCCAGGGCGTGCCGCTGTCCGTCGCCACCAAGGTCGGCCACCTGCCCCCGGTGAGCACGGTGTTCGCCGCGCTGCTCGGCTTCAACCCGGTGCAGCACCTGCTCAAGCCGTCCGGGGTGCTCGCCCGGCTCCCGGCCCGCAACGTGGCCGCGCTGACCGGGAATCATTTCTTCCCCACGCTGATCGCCGGCCCGTTCCACCACGGCCTGGTCATCGTGTTCACCGCGGCCGCGATCATGTCCTTCACCGGGGCCATGGTCTCGCTGCTGCGCGGCCGCCAGTTCTTCTACGACGACGCGAACGCCGGCGGCGGGCTCGCGCAGGCCTCTCCCGCCCCGTCTCCGGCCAGGAACACCATCAACGGCTCTAACGGAACCGCTCCCGTCCCCCGCCTCGCCCCGGATACGTCGGCTCCGGTGCCGGGCACCGGAGGCGCGGGCCGCCCCGACTGACCCAGCGGCACCGGCTCAGCGGCCCGGCTCAGCGGCCGGGACTGGCTCATCGGCCGAGGTAGCCCTCCGCCGGCTGGCGCTGGAGATCACCCTGCGCGGCATGCGGCCAGAGCCGCCGCCCCCCGGCGCCGCAGGGTCCCCCGGGGCCGGTCCGCCCCCCACGCCTGATTACCCTCCGTTAGCGATAGCGCCGGTCCTGGTGCGTTTACCGGGACGCAACACGCTTTTACCTCACATCAACATGCCGCGGCTAGCCTTTTCTCTCCGCTTGCGGCGGCCGGTGCAGGGGGCATGCACCCGGTCATTAATGCCGCCACCGCGCCCTGGGCTGATGTAGCGGCGACCTGAGGGAAAGGGCACGATACATGTCGGTAAACGTCCGGGATTGGTTCGAGCAGCGATCTTTCAGCCACGAGGACTTCGCCGCCCTGGGCACGCCGGGCCAGGCGCCCCGCGAGGTCAGCACGACCCTGATCTTCCCGTCCCGCGACTGCGCCACGACCATTGGCCCGATCCTCGCCGAAGTAGCCCGGCTGAACGACCGGACCGGCCTGATTGACCAGGTCATGGTGGTTGACGCGGACTCGCCCGACGGGACGGCGGACATCGCCCGGGCCTGGGGCGCCGAGGTGTACTCGGAAAACGAGCTGCTGCCGGACTACGGCCCGGCCCAGGGCAAGGGCGACGCCATGTGGCGCAGCCTGTCCGTGGCCCGCGGTGACATCGTGATGTTCGCCGACGCGGACACCAGCAACTTCCGTGAGCAATTCATTTACGGCACGCTGGGCCCGCTGCTCACGGTGCCCGGGGTGCAGTTCACGAAGGCCGCTTACCGCCGGCCTTATACGGACTCGAGCAAATCCGTGGCGGACGGTGGCGGCCGGGTCACCGAGCTCATGGCCAAGCCGCTGTTCAATTTCTTCTGCCCGGAACTCACCGGATTCGTGCAGCCGCTGGCGGGCGAATTCGCCGGATATCGTGACCTGCTGTGCAGCATCCCGTTTCTCACCGGGTACGGGGTGGAGCTCGGCATCATGGTTGACGTGCTGGAGGACGCGGGCCTCGGCGCGATGGCCCAGATCGATCTCGGGGCCCGGCAGAACCGGCACCAGTCGCTGTGGGACCTCAGCCTGATGAGCTCGGCCGTGCTGCGTGCGATGGCCAGCCGGGCGTCCCTGCCGGAGCGCGGCATCTGCGCCCCGGGGACCCCTGGGGTGCGGGCCCTGCGGCGCCCGGAGGTGTACCTGCACGCCGTGGCCACCGACGCGGGGCTCCGGCTCGACGAGCACGTCAGCGAACTGCACGAGCGGCCCCCGCTGGCCCAGATCATGCTGGCCGAGGAGGACCAGGACACCGTCGCCTGACCCGCCCGCGGATCCCCGGGATTAGTGGCCCGCGGGGTCGGCGGCCAGCCTGATGATGGTGAAGGCCGCCCCCTGCGGGTCGGCGATCACCGCGAGGCGCCCCGGCGGGGCGTCCGCCGGTGGCACGGCCACCTGGCCGCCCAGGTCGCCGGCGAGGGCCGCGGCCGCGTCGCAGTCGGTCACGGCGAAGTACACGACCCAGCGCGGCGCGACCTGCTCCGGCCAGTCTTCGTCCATGTGCACCATGCCGCCGACCGCGCGGCCGCCGAGCCGCCACTCGGTGTAGGTCGTCGGCCCCATCTGGCTGGTCTCGGCCTCCCAGCCGAACACGCGGCCGTAGAACCGGGCCGCCGCCTCGGTGTCGCGGCAGGCCAGCTCGCTCCAGCAGAAGCAGCCGGGCTCGTTGACCAGCCCGCAGCCGGGGAAGGCGCCGGGCTGCCAGGCCGCGAACAGCGCCTCCTGGTCGTCGGCGAACATGGCCATCTGGCCCTGGCCGGCCACGTCCAGCGGCGGGACAACCACCCGGCCGCCCGCCCCGGTCACGAGGGCGGCGGTGGCCCCGATGTCGGCCACGCTGACGTAGGTGTTCCAGACGGCGGGCCGCTCCGGGCCCGGGCTGGGCATCAGCGCGGCCACGACCCGGCCGGGGAAGTTCGCCGGCGCGGTCCCGGCCGGCGCGAAGAACGTGTATGAGGCGTCCCCGTCATCCGGGGCGGCGTAGGAGGCCCAGCCGAACAGGCCGGTGTAGAAGGCCAGGGACGCGGCCGGCTCGCTGGTGGTCAGGTCCGCCCAGCACGGCGTGCCGGGCGGGTACTCCCTCATCACGGGCATAGCGGCTTCCTCCCCTGGGCTCCGGACCCTCCTGGCCCGGCTTCCGGCCCTGGCCAATGGCGGTCATCGTGGCTGGTGCGCTCCCCTGCGGCCCGGCCACCATGGCCCCGCTGACCTTACCTCCGCCGGGGCCCGCGCGCCGGTCGTTGGCCGCCGCATCTGGCGGGCCTGCCCGGCGGCGTCCGGCGGGCACCGCGCCCCGGGGAACCGCGCCGTCCCGGGAACCGCGCCCTCGCCCAAAACCCCGGGGCCGCGTACTCTTTGCCTGTGCCACGTTACGAGTACCGATGCCGGGCCTGCGGATCCACGTTCGAGCGGACCCGGCCGATGAGCGAAGCGTCCGATTCGTGCCTGTGCCCCGAGGGCCACGACGACACGGTCAAGCTGCTGTCCACGGTGTCGGTGGGCGGCCGGGCCAGCGCAGCCGGCCCGCGCTCCGGTGGCGGCAGTGGCGGTGGCGGCTGCTGTGGCGGCGGCTGCGGCTGCGGCTGACCCCCGCGTGCTCGCCCCCGAGCGCTACCACGAGGTCATCACCGCCAGCACCGCAACCCTGGCCGGGCTGGTCGACGGCGCTGACCTGGCCAGTCCCGTGCCCAGCTGCCCGGACTGGACGTTGCGGCAGCTGGCCACCCACGTCGGCCGGGTCCAGCGCTGGGCCGCCCAGATCGTCACAACCAGGTCGGCGTACGCCATCGCGTTCCGTGAGGTCCCCGGCGGGCGGATCCCGGACGATCCCGCCGAGCACGCCGGCTGGCTCCGGGCCGGCGCGGACACCCTGGTAACCGCGCTCGGGGAGGCGGGTGACGCGCCAGTCTGGGCGTTCGGTGACCAGCAGCCCGCCGGGTTCTGGGCGCGGCGGATGACCCACGAGACCACGGTGCACGCCGTGGACGCCCAGCTGACGGTGGCGCCCGGGAACGGGCGGCCCGCCATCGCCGCCGACGTCGCGGCCGACGGGATCGACGAATGGCTCACCGTGCAGGCCGGGCCGTCTGACGGCGAGCCGGACCTGCGGGCCGCCGGGCTCGCCGACGGCGAATCGCTGCACGTCCACGCCTCGGACGTGCCCGAAGGGACGGGCGAGTGGGTGGTCCGCCACGACCCGGCCGGGATCACGGTGCGCCACGCCCACGAGAAGGCCACGCTCGCCCTGCGGGGCGGCGCGTCGGACCTGCTCCTGGTGCTGCTGCGGCGCCTTCCCCCGGACGGCCAGGCCGTCCAGGTCCACGGTGACCCGGACCTGCTGCACCGCTGGCTGGCGGCGACCCGGTACTAGGCCGGGCTGACCGGCCCGGGCCGGACTGTCGTTGCGGCGGAACGAAGCAGGAGCGCGGCGGTCAGCCGTCCCGGGCGGGCTCGCCGTGCTGGGCGTTGGCCTTGCCCCGGCCCCAGTAGGCCTTGGCCGACACCTGCTCGCCGGGCACGCCGCGGGCGGCGAGCGTCTCGCGCAGCGCCAGGACCGTCCTGGCCTCCCCGAACAGGTAGAAGTGGCCGGTGCCGGCTGGCAGCCCGGCTTCCCGCAGCGCCGCGGCCAGCGCCTCCGGGTCGCCCGCCGGGCGGCCGTCGCGGGGCAGCCAGGTCAGGCTGACCCCGGCCGGGAGGTCCGGCTTCTGCTCGTCGGCGGCCTCGGGGACCTCCAGGAACGCGGCCGCGCGGCCGCCCGCCGGCAGCGAGCCGGCCATCGCGAACACCGCGGCCAGCCCGGACTCGTCCGCGGCGAACAGGTGCCAGTCCGCCCGGCTGTCCAGGAAGACCTTGCCGCGCGGGGCGATGCCCTCGATCGTGTCGCCCGGCTGCGCCGACCGGACCCATCGCTCGCCGGGGCCGTCCCCGTGCCGCACGATGTCCAGGGTGAGCAGCCGGCGGGTCGTGTCCAGGTCCCGGATCGTGTACCGGCGGCGCACCGGGCGGTTGCCGTCCACCGCGACCAGGAGCATGACGTCCTGGCCCGGGCGGTAGGTCAGGTCCGCGAGCTCCGGCGCGGTGAGCACCAGGCGCTGCATGTGCGGGGTCAGCGGGACGTTGCCGGTGACTTCGAGCCGCATCCGGACGGTGCCCGCCAGCGGCCCTCGGAGCTCGGCGAAGGGGTCATCGAGCTGCGCCGCGGCGGCGGCGGGAACAGAATCAGGCATTACCACGATCCTATGCGGGCCCCGGGGAGGTGCCCGCGCGCGGGGCGAAGGCCCCGGGCCTGGTCCCCCGGGCCTGGTGTCTAGTCGAAGCGCTCGACGAGGCGCATCTTGTTGGTCGCGTCGAGCGCCGCGACCTTGTAGGACTCGGCCAGCGTCGGGTAGTTGAACACCGCGTCGACCAGGTAGTCGACGGTGCCGCCGCAGCCCATCACCGCCTGGCCGATGTGCACCAGCTCGGTGGCCTGCGTGCCGAACACGTGCACCC
Organism: uncultured Actinomycetes bacterium; assembly: GCA_963713815.1. GTDB lineage: Bacteria > Actinomycetota > Actinomycetes > Streptosporangiales > Streptosporangiaceae > RYN-230. The sequence goes on along the minus strand of CAVQNH010000006.1, from coordinate 447,426 downwards.
CGAGCAGCGAGTGGTCCTCGGGTGAGACGAGCAGCTTGAGCACGCCGTAGGAGTCGCCGATGATCTGCCCGCGGGCCAGCTCGCGGTACCGGGACACGCCGACCTCGAACGGCACGCAGTCCTTGGTCAGCTCGTCCTCGGTCCGGCCGATGAAGCTGATCTCCGGGATGCTGTAGATCCCGATCGGCTGGAGCAGGTGCGCGGTGTGCACCGGCTCGCCGAGCGCGTGGTGCGCGGCCAGCCGGCCCTGCTCCATCGAGGTGGCGGCCAGCGCCGGGAAGCCGATCACGTCGCCGACCGCGTAGATGTGCGGGACCGCGGTGCGGTAGAACTCGTTGACCTTGATCCGGCCCCGCTTGTCGGCCTCCAGGCCCGCCGCGGGCAGGTTGAGCTCGGTGGTCACGCCCTGCCGGCCCGCGGAGTACATCACGGTGTCGGCGGGGATCCGCTTCCCGCTGCCCAGCGTCGCGATGGCCCCGTCGCCCTTGGCCTCCACCGACTCGACGGTCTCGCCGAAGCGGAACGTCACGGCCAGGTCGCGCAGGTGGAATTTGAGCGCCTCGACCACCTCGAGGTCGCAGAACTCCAGCATCCGGTCCCGCTGCTCGACCACGGTCACCTTGCAGCCCAGCGCGGCGAACATGGACGCGTACTCGATGCCGATCACGCCCGCGCCGGCCACCACCATGGTCCGCGGGACCTTCTTGAGGTGCTGGATGCCGTCCGAGTCGATGATCGTCTTCTCGTCGAACGCGACGCTGGCCGGCCGGGCGGGCCTGGTCCCGGTGGCGATGACCACCGAGTCGGCGGTGACCTTCCGCTCCCGGCCGTCGGCGTCGTCCACCTCGACCTCGTGCGGGCCGAGGAAGGACGCGGTGCCGTTGAGCACCGTGACCCGGTTGCGGGCCAGCTGGCTGCGCACCACGTCGTTCTCGCGGCTGACCACGTGCCGGGTCCGGTTGGCCAGGTCGCCGATCGTGATCTCGTCCTTGACCCGGTAGCTCTGCCCGTACATCTCGCGCTGATCCAGGCCGGTCAGGTACAGGACCGACTCACGCATGGTCTTGGACGGGATGGTGCCGGTGTTGACGCAGACGCCGCCGAGCATGTTGGGCCGCTCGACGATCGCCACGCGGCGTTCCAGCTTCGCGGCGGCGATGGCCGCCTTCTGGCCGCCCGGGCCGGACCCGATGACGAGAAGATCGAAGTCGTGCACGCCTCCAGTGTGGGGGCGTGGTGCCCGGTTTAGAAGGCAGCACGGGCCGGCAAACAGGAAAACTCTCCGCCCGCGGCCCTGCCGCCGGGCCGGGCCGGCCGGATTCGCCGAGCTCTGGCTCTCATTGCCCGGCGTCAGCCGAAGGGGCCACACCGCGCACCATGAGCACGGTCAATATCTGCCACAGGGCGCCCCATATTGACCGTGATCACGGTGTCACGTCCCCGCTTACGCGCGAGGCGGTCCCGGCCGGTGGAAGGCAACCGGTGACCTCCGGTCAGACCGCCGGGGCGACGATCTGGCCGGACGCGCTCCCGAACTCGATCCGGGAGCCGTCCGGGCCGGGCGCCGACCCGGACAGCGTGACCGTGTCGCCGTCGGCCAGGTAGCCGCGGGTCTGGCCGTCCGGCAGCGTGACCGGGTCCCGCCCGCCGTCCGTCAGCTCCAGGAGCGAGCCCATCTCGTCCCGGCGGAAGCTGGACACGGTGCCCGAGCCGTACAGGTCACCGGGGCGCAGCGCGGCGCCGTTCACGGTCAGGTGCGCGAGCTGCTGGGCCCCGGTCCAGTACATGGTGGCGAACCGCGGCCGCGAGACGGCCTGGCCGTTGATGCTCACCGTGAGGTCGATATCCAGGCCCCACGGCGGGCTGTCCCGCAGGTAGGGCAGGGGCTCGGGGTCCTGGGCCGGGGGCGGCACCCGGGCCTGCTCCAGCGCGGCCAGCGGCACCACCCACGGCGAGATCGTGGTGGCGAAGGACTTGCTCAGGAACGGCCCGAGCGGCCGGGACTCGAACGCCTGGATGTCCCGGGCGCTCCAGTCGATCAGCAGCACGACGCCGAACACGTGCTCGGCGAACGCGGCGGCGGGCACGGGCCGGCCGGGCGCCGACCCCACTCCCACCACGAAGCCGATCTCCGCCTCGAAGTCCAGCCGGCGGGTCGGGGCCAGCTCGGGCCGCGCGTGACCGGGCGCGAGCTGGCCCTGCGGGCGCCGCACCGGCGTGCCGCTGACCACGACCGTGCCGGACCGGCCGTGGTAGCCGACCGGCATCTCCCGCCAGTTCGGGGGCAGTTGCGGATCGCCGGGCCGCAGCACCCGCGCGGCGTTGGTCGCGTGCTCGAGCGAGGAATAGAAGTCGGCGAAGTCCGCCACCTCGAACGGAAGGTGCAAGGTCGCCTCGGCGATGGGCACGAGCTCGCCGATCTGGCCGCTGCGGGCCGCCCCCAGCAGCCGTTCCCGGGTGCGCTGCCAGGCCCGCGGCCCGCGGCTCATGAACGCGTTGAGCGACGGCCCGGCGAAGATCGGGTCGCCGAACATCCGGTGCAGGTCAACCAGGTATGTGCCCAGGCCAGCTCCCACCCGGGGGCTGTCCGTGCCACGGGAGAACACGCAGTACGGCAGGGCGTGCTCGGTGAAAGTCAGCAAGGTCAAGGAATGTCCAGGGAGATCGCGAATGTGAAGCGGTCGCCACGGTAGTGGATCCGGGCCACGTCCACCGGGGTAGTGCCGTCCGCGTAGGTCACGTTTTCGGAAACCAGCACCGGGCTCAGCGCATCGATCTCCAGCAGCGCGGCCACCTCGGCCGGTGCGGTACGGGCCGACACCTCGTTGTCGATCCTGGTGAGCGGCAGCGACAGCTCGTCGCGCAGGATCCTGGTCACCGGGGCGCGGGCCAGCGACGCGTCGCTGACCCGCGCCGCGTGCTCGGGACGCAGGTAGTTCTCGGCGTAGCTGACCGGCATGCCGTCGTCGAGGCGCAGGCGGCGGATGAGCACGGCCTCACGCGCCGGGCCCAGCCGGGCGGGCAGCGCGCCGCCCCGGACCCGGGTCCGGCCGAGGACCCGGACCTCGTCGCTGGACTGCTGGGCCATGACCGCGTCCGCCGAGCCCAGGACGCGCAGCGCCCGGGTGCGCAGCGCGTCGGCGTTGACGAAGGTGCCGCGCCGCCGGTGCCTGGTGATCAGGCCGTCGCTGGCCAGGGAACTCAGTGCCTGCCGCACGGTGGTCAGGCTCACGCCGTAGTGCTGCGCGAACTGCGCCTCGGTCGGCAGCCGGAGCCCGCCGTCCCGGTCGAGGCCCATGATGGCGGCGCGCAGGCTCTGGGCCAGCTGGTACCACAGCGGCAGCATGCCGGAGAACCCCGGCGGCGGCACCGCCAGCAGCCTGCTCTCGGCGGTCTCCGGGACGGCCTCGCTCACCGGGCAGCCCGCACCGCGTCCGCACGCACCGGGTCCGCGCTCACCGGGCCGTACTGGGCCCGGTGAAGGACCGGGTCAGGCCGGCCCAGACCTCGTCATAGCCGGGCTGGCGGTGCGCGGCCTCCATGGCCTGGCGGGTCGGGATGATCATCCAGCGGCTCTCGAACATGAACGCCAGGGTGTCCGCGACTTTCTGCGGGGCCAGGTCCGCGCGGCTGGCCCGGTCGAACGTCTCGGCGTCCGGGCCGTGCGAGGTGAACGTGTTGTGCAGGCTCGCCCCGCCGGGCAGGAACCCCTCCGCCTTCGCGTCGTAGGCGCCCCGCACCAGCCCCATGAACTCGGACATCACGTTGCGGTGGAACCATGGCGGCCGGAACGTGTCCTCCCCGACCAGCCAGCGCGGCGGGAAGATGACGAAGTCCACGTTGGCCAGGCCCGGCGAGTCGGACGGCGAGGTCAGCACGGTGTAGATGGACGGGTCGGGATGGTCGAAGCTGACCGTGCCCAGCACCATGAAGTTCGCGGTGTCGTACTTGACCGGCACGTAGCTGCCGTGCCAGGCCACGACGTCCAGCGGTGAGTGGTCGTAGCCGGCCGCCCACAGGTTGCCGCCGAACTTCTGCACCACCTCAACGGGGCCGCCGCGGTCCTCGTAGGCGGCCGTGGGGGCCAGGAAATCCCGCTCGCCGGCCAGCCCGTTGGCGCCGATCGGGCCGCGCTCGGGGAGGGTGAACGGGGCGCCGTAGTTCTCGCACAGGTAGCCGCGTACCGGGCCGCCGGGCAGGTCGACCCGGAACCGGATGCCCCGGGGCAGCACGGCGATCTCGCCCGGGCTGAGCTGCAGCGGGCCCAGCTCGGTGTGCAGCACGAGGGTGCCCTGCTGCGGCACGAACAGCAGTTCCCCGTCCGTGTCCACGAAATAGCGGCTGGTCATCGGCGAGGTGGCGGCGTACAGGTGCACGGCCATCCCGCTGCGGGTCCGCAGGTCCCCGTTACCGCCCACGGTGTACAGCCCGTTGACGAAGTCCACCGGGTCGGCGGGCAGCGGCAGCGGGTCCCAGCGCAGCCGGTTGGGATCCGGCTCGATCTCGTCGAACGGCGTGCCGCGCAGCGACCCGTTACCGATCCGCTCGAACCGGGGGTGAGCGGCGGACGGCATGATCCGGTACACCCAGGTCCGCCGGTTGACCGCCCGCGGCTGCGTGAACGCGGTCCCGCTCAGCTGCTCCGCGTACAGGCCCAGCGGGGCGCGCTGCGGCGAGTTGCGGCCCGCAGGCAGGGCGCCCGGGACCGCTTCGCTGACGAATTCGTTCCCGAATCCCGGCTGGTAGTGGTAGCCGTCTGCGCCCATGTCCGCCATGCCTGCTCCCATATCCTCTGATTCCTCTGCTCAATCAGATCATTGGAGGGGCCGCCTGGTCAACGGCAGGCGGCCGGGTGGTGACGGCCGCGGACCGGCAGGGCAGATCTCCGCGCTGGCTGGCCGGGCCCTGCCGCACGTGGACGGCCCGTACCCGCCGGGGTACCGGCGCCTGAACTGGCCCGGGAACGCGGCCTGCGGGGCGCCCCCGGGGCCTAACCGGGAGCCGGGCAGCTGGGGCACCAGCCCGCGGCCGACTCGCAGCAGGGCCTCAGCCTCGTCCGCGGGCATGGGGACGGCCAGCAGGTACCCCTGCCCGTAGCGGCAGCCCATCGAGACCAGCATGTCCCGCTGGATCTCACTCTCGATGCCCTCGGCGATCAGGGTCAGCCCCAGCGTCTTGGCGATCCGGATGATCACTTCGGCGAGGGCCAGCCGCTGGGTGGACACGGCGATCCCGTCCACGAACGACTTATCGATCTTGAGCACGTCGATCGGCAGGTCCCGCAGGTAGCTCAGGGACGAGTAGCCGGTACCGAAGTCATCGATAGCCAGCCGCATCCCCATGCCCTGCAGCTCCTCGAGATCGGCCCGGAGCCGCTGGTCCGGGCGGAGCAGGCCGCTCTCGGTCAGCTCCAGCACCAGGGACGACGGGTGCAGGCCGGACTCGGTCAGCCGCCGCCGGACCCCCCCGACGAAGCCCGGGTCACGCAGCTGGCGGGCGGACACGTTCACGCTCACGTACACCGGCGGGTGGCCAGGGGCGTGCTGCTGCCAGCGCGCGAGATCAGTCGTGGCCTGCTGGAGGACCCAGGCCCCGAGCGGGAGGATGTGGCCGGTCTCCTCGGCCAGGGCGATGAACTGGTCCGGCTGCACCATGCCCCACTCCGCGTGCGGCCAGCGCAGCAGGGCCTCGAAGCCGGCCACGGCGCCGGTCTCGAGCTCCACGATCGGCTGGTAGACGAGGGTGAAGGCCGACTCTGTCACCGCGCTGTCCAGGGCGGCCTGGAGGTCGCGGCGCCGCATCATGCCGGCGCTGAGCACCGGCTGGTAGCGGCGCCATTGCCGCTTGCCCGCCGACTTGGCCGCATACAGCGCGAGGTCGGCGGACCGGATCAGGTCGCTGGTGCTGGTGGCGTCCTCGCTGGTCGCGACGCCCACCGTGGCGGTGACGATAGCCGAGCCGATGGCCAGCGTGAACGGCTCCTGGAAGGCCAGGACGATGGCCTCGGCCAGGTGCTCCACCGCGGCGCGGTCCGGCGCGTCCTCGATGAGCAGGCCGAACTCATCCCCGCCCAGCCGGGCCGCGGTGCCGGTGCCGGTGGTGAGCGCGGACAGCCGCATCCCCGCGGCGACCAGCAATTCATCCCCGACGCTGTGTCCCATGGTGTCGTTGGTCACCTTGAAGTCGTCCAGGTCGATGAAGAGCACGCCGACGATCCCGTTCGTGCGGCGGGTCCGGGCCAGCGCCCGGACCACGCGCTCCTGGAACAGCACCCGGTTGGGCAGCCCGGTGAGCGAGTCGTGGAAGGCCCGGTATTTCAGTTCCCGCTCAAGCTGCCGCTGCTCGGTCACGTCCCGCAGGGTGAGCACCAGGCCCCCGACGGTGGGCTCGTGCCGCAGGTCGCTGCACCTGACCTCCACCTCGACGTACGAGCCGTCCCGGGCGGTGATCCGCCAGTCCTGCCCGATCTCCCCGCCCTCCGCGCCCTCCCGCGCGGCGCATCTCGGCCAGGGCCCGGGTGATCTCCTCCCGCTCGTCGGGCTGGACGAGATCCCACAGGTACTCCCCGTCCACCGGGACGTCACCGAAGATGCTCCGGGCCGACGGGGTGGCGTACCGGATCCGGCCGTGGTCGTCCACGATCAGGATGACGTCGGACGTGTCGTGGACCAGGGTCCGGAAGTACGCCTCGCTGTTGCGCCGGATGACCTCGCGGCTCAGGACCACCCGCTCGACCACCAGGGCCGCCTGCCGGGCCAGCACCTCGAACGTCCCGGCCAGCTCGGCCAGGTCCCGGCTGGCCCCGGTCACGGCGAGCACGCCGATCAGGGGATCACCGGACGGCCGGTCCTGCAGGGACAGCGGGATGAGCAGGACGCTCGACTGGTCCCCCGCCGGCCCGGCCAGCAGCTTTGGCTCCGGCCCGTTCAGCAGCGCGAGCCAGCTGTCCGCCTGGCCGGCGGGCAGCTCCGTGGGCACGGGCGGCTCGTCGGGCGGGGCGCCCACCAGCCGCAGGGTGCTGCCTTCGCGCACGGCGAGCGCGGCCGTCATGGGCTGCCGGTGCCCAATCAGTGAGACCACTCCGGACCGGACCGCGCTGGCGGCCTGCTCCACCGTGGCCGCGGCCGCCAGGGCCGCCCCGGCCAGCCGCAGGATCTGGGCCCGGGCCAGGGTCCGGCGGAGCGCGGCAGCCACGTCGGCGAGCCGGGACAGGACCAGGATGTACAGGAGCGCCGAGCTGACCGCGATCACCCCGGCGTCATGGACCCGGTGCTGGACGGCCTCGGCCAGCAGTACCGCCGGGGCGATCAGCGAGGCCAGCATGATCAGGGTGAGCCGGACCGCGGAGCTCGGGGCCCGGGGGCGGGTGACGGGCTGGGTGAGCTCGGTCATGGTCGGGTGCAGCGCGGCCGCACCCCAGGCCGCGTAGAACACCGCCCAGCCGAGGTCGGTGAGCGTGCCGACGCGGAACGTGCCGTACAGCTGGATGGCGCCGAAGGCGACGTCGGAGGCGAGCAGGCCGACGCTCCCCAGGGTGAGCAGCTGCAGGGCCCGGGATCGCCAGGCGCCCGGGGCCAGCAGCCGGGCCAGCATGGCCAGCACCAGCACGTCGCCGAGGGGGTAGGCGATCGCGACTGCCTTCTGCAGCCACGTCAGGCTGGCGTTGTTCACGTAGGGCACGATCAGGAACACCCAGGACAGCAGGGCCAGGCCCACGGTCAGGGTCAGCGCGTCGAGCAGGCTGCGCCGGTCATACCCGGCCGAGCGGCGCCGGATGAAGATCAGCAACCCGACTGCATACAGGGGGTAGGTAGCCAGGTAGAACAAGTCGTCCAGGGACGGAAACGGGACTGCCTGGTGCCGGACCTGGGTCACCACCAGGAAGCTCAGCTGGCCCACCGCGAAGCTGAGGTTCGCCGCGGCCAGCAGCAGCCACGGCGCCCGGCGGGTGGGACGGTTGAGGATCACGCCGACCCCGATGGCCGCCACGCCGGAGAGCGCCAGCACGCCCCATACGGCGACCCGGATCCCGGGCAGCGTGTAGTAGGCCAGCACGAGCAGGGTCATCCAGGCGGCATAGGCCGCCATGATCCCCCGTCGCCTCGCCAACGCAACCACCCCCGGCCCGCTGCCAGGCCCGGCTCAGGTTTCTCCCGGCCAGCCTGGTGAGCGACAAATCCGCACCTGCCGCAACCTCCATGCTCGCTGGACCTGACTGACAGCGGATTCCGCCCCCCCGGGCGATGTCCAGGGCCTGTGTGCTGGAGCTACCTAAACACCTGCCCCAGCTGGCCCATAATCAATCAGTAACAACACTCTAGACAGAGCGTGGCATAGGGCCTTGAGGGGCATTGTCCCAATGTTGGACACTTTCGCCATAGGCGGGACGCTTGTGGCCACCTTGACCGGGGTATCGGCGGGGCCTGGCCCCGGGCCGCGTGGCGGCAATGGCCGGCCGGCGCGGGTCAGCGACGGCGGCCGGGGCCCTGGTCCCGGCCCGGGCCGGGCTGCTCCGTGACCAGGCCCGCGCGCCGCAGCGCATCAGCCATGGCGCCGCCCCCCGGCGCCCCGGCACCCTGGCCGGGGCCGCCCGCGTCCCGGCTCCGGCCCTGATCCCGGCCGCCCTGATCCCGCCGCCCTGATCCTGGCTGCCCTGGCCCCGGCCGCCCGGGCCGCGCTCCTGATGCCGGGCGCGCTGGCCCCGCTGCTCGTGGTCCCGGCCGCGGCCGCGCTCCCCGCCGCCCGGGCCCCGCCCGGACTGGCTGCGGCCGTCCCGGTCCTGGCCCTGGCCACCGCTCGCCGCCCCGGGCGCCTGCCCCTTTCCCGGCCGCCCGCCCGCCGCGTCCTCGTCGAGGCGCAGCGTCAGCGAGATCCGCTTGCGGGGGATGTCCACGCCGAGCACCCGGACCCGGACCACGTCACCCGACTTCACGATCTGGTGGGGGTCGGACACGAAGGTCCGCGACATCGCGGACACATGCACCAGGCCGTCCTGATGCACGCCAATGTCCACGAACGCGCCGAACGCGGCCACATTGGTCACCACGCCTTCCAGCACCATGCCGGGCGCCAGGTCCTCCAGCGTCTCCACGCCCTCGGCGAAGCTGGCCGTGGTGAACTTGGGCCGCGGGTCCCGCCCGGGCTTCTCGAGCTCGCCCAGGATGTCGGTCACGGTGGGCAGGCCGAAACGCTCATCGGTGAAGTCCTGCGGCCGCAGCGAGTGCAGCAGCGACGTGTTGCCGATCAGCCCGGGCATGCCCGTCCCGGCCGCCTTGAGGATGCGCCGGACCACGGGATAGGCCTCCGGGTGGACGCTGGACGCGTCCAGCGGGTCGTCGCCACCGGGGATGCGCAGGAATCCGGCGCACTGCTCGAACGCCTTCGGCCCCAGCCGCGGCACGTCCTTGAGCGCCTGCCGGCTGCGGAACGGGCCGGCCTCGTCCCGGCGGGTCACCACCGCGGTAGCCAGCCCTTCGCTGATGCCGGACACCCGGGCCAGCAGCGGGGCCGACGCGGTGTTCACGTCCACCCCGACCGCGTTCACGCAGTCCTCGACGACCGCGTCCAGCGAGCGGGACAGCTTGATCTCGGCCAGGTCGTGCTGGTACTGGCCGACCCCGATCGACTTCGGGTCGATCTTGACCAGCTCGGCCAGCGGATCCTGGAGCCGCCGGGCGATCGAGACCGCCCCGCGCAGCGACACGTCCATGCCGGGCAGCTCGCGGGAGGCATAGGCGGACGCCGAGTACACCGACGCTCCCGCCTCGGACACCACCACCTTGGTCAGCGTCAGCTCCGGGTGCGCCGAGATGAGGTCGGCGGCCAGCCGGTCCGTCTCGCGCGAGGCGGTGCCGTTGCCGATCGCGATCAGCTCCACCCGGTGGGCGGCGGCCAGCCGGGCCAGCGTGGCGATGGACTCCGCCCACTTCGGCGAGCCGGCTCCCCCGGCCCCGCCCCGTCTGAGCTCGTGCGGGTAGATCGTGTCGGTGGCGACCGCCTTGCCCGTCCCGTCCACGACGGCGACCTTGACCCCGGTGCGGAACCCCGGGTCCAGGCCCATCGTGGCCCGCGTCCCGGCGGGCGCAGCCAGCAGCAGGTCGCGGAGGTTGGCCGCGAACACCGTGACCGCCTCGTCCTCGGCCCGCTGCCACAGCCGCATCCGCAGGTCCACCCCGAGGTGGACGACGATCCGGGTTCGCCAGGCCCACTGCACCGTGTCCCCCAGCCAGCGGTCCGCCGGACGGCCCCGGTCGGCGACGTCATAGCGCCGGGCGATTTTCGCTGCGTAATCGGACGGCGCGGGAGGAGCCAGGCCGTCAGCCGGGGGCTCGCCCGGGTCCATGGTGAGATCGAGGATTTCTTCTTTCTCCCCGCGCATCATGGCCAGGATCCGGTGCGAGGGCAGCGCGGTGAACGCCTCCGCGAACTCGAAGTAGCCGGCGAACTTCGCGCCCGCCTCTTCCCGGCCCTCGCGGACCCGGGAGACCAGCCGGCCCCGTGACCACATCTGCTCCCGGAGCTCGCCGATCAGGTCGGCGTCCTCGGCGAACCGCTCGACCAGGATGGCCCGGGCGCCGTCCAGCGCGGCGGCCACGTCGGCCACGCCGCGCCCGGCGTCCACGTAGTCCGCGGCGGCCTGCTCCGGGACGGTGTCCGGGCTGGCCAGCAGCTGGTCGGCGAGCGGTTCCAGCCCGGCCTCGCGGGCGACCTGCGCCTTGGTCCGGCGCTTGGGCTTGTAGGGCAGGTAAATGTCCTCCAGCCGGGCCTTGGAATCCGCGGCCATGATGCGCGCGGTCAGCTCGTCGTCGAGCTTGCCCTGGGCGCGGACCGACTCCAGGATGGCCGCCCGCCGCTCGTCCAGCTCGCGCAGGTAGCGCAGCCGCTCCTCCAGGGTGCGCAGCTGGGCATCGTCCAGGGCGCCGGTCGCTTCCTTGCGGTAGCGGGCGATGAACGGCACCGTGGCCCCGTTGTCGAGCAGGTCAACCGCCGCCGTGACCTGCCCCTCGCGCACCCCCAGTTCGTCGGCGATCCGGCGCTGGACTCCGGCGCCGGCGGGCAGCTGCGGGGCGGCGGGGGCGGTTGCGGTCACGATGGGTCGGTGCCTTCCGTGTCGGGGCCTGAGTCAGGTCTGCGGCCTTCCGGGCCCTGGCCGCGGTGCGCACCATATGGTAGGTGGCACGGGCCGGTTACCAAGGGAGATAGCGATGGCACGGACACCGCAGGAAATCTTCGCCCACCACGTCGAGGCGCTCGGGGGCGGCGACCTGGAGGGGATCGTCGCCGACTACGCCGAGGATGCCGTCTTCATCTCGCCCGCCGGCGTGCTGCGCGGCCAGGACGGGATCCGGGCCGCGTTCACCCAGCTGCTCGCGGACGTCCCGAACGCCGACTGGACCCTGAAGACGCAGATCTTCGAGGGTGACGTGCTCTTCCTGGAGTGGGCTGCGGACGCCGGCGCGACGTTCGCGGACGACGGCATCGACACGTTCGTGTTCTCCGACGGGCTGATCCAGGTCCAGACGGTCCGCTACACGCTGCAGCACCGAGGCTGAGCGGCCCGCAGGCCGCTCAGGGGGACGCAGCTGCGGCCAGGCCGGGAACGCAGCTGGGCCACCCGCCGGTTTAGCCGGATCGTGCCCTGGGCAACTGGACGGCAATGAAAGACACCGCGGCCGGGGCAGGCCGGCTCATGACATCCAGCACGGGACAGGCGCGGGCGGAGAAGCAGGCCGAGTCGCGGCAGTCCACCACGCGCACGGTGGTCATCGCCGGCGCGGCCAACATCATCGTCATGCTGGCCAAGCTGGCGGCCGGGGTCCTCACCGGTTCCAGCGCGATGCTGGCCGAGGCGGCCCACTCGTTCGCGGACACGCTCAACCAGATCTTCCTGTTCACCTCGGTCCGCCGGGGCCAGCGCACGGCCGACGAGGAGCACCCGTTCGGGTACGGGCAGGAACGCTACTTCTGGTCGCTGCTCGCCGCGTTCGGGATCTTCGTCGCGGGGGCGGGCTTCTCGATCTTCGAGGGCATTCTCTCGCTGCACAGCAAGACGAACGACTTCCTGATCGCGTACGTGGTGCTGGCCGTGTGCGCCATCGCCGAGGGCACCTCGTTCTTCAGGGCCTACGGCCAGCTGCGCGGTGAGGCGCACAGCTCGCACACGCACACTCTGGAGCACGTCAAGACCAGCCGGGACACGACGGTCAAAGCCGCGCTGTTCGAGGACACCGCGGCGGTCATCGGGCTCGCGCTGGCCGCGTGGCGGCCTGCTGCTGGAGCAGATCACCGGCTCCCCGGTCTATGACGGGGGCGCCTCGATCGCCATCGGGGTGCTGCTGATCGTGGTGGCCTTCCGGCTCGGCATGGACAGCCGGGATCTGCTCATCGGCCGGTCCGCCGACCCCAAGGTGCGCGAGGTGATCCGCGAGGAAATCGAGCACACGCCGGGCGTGGACCAGCTGCTCGAGCTGCAGACCATGCACGTGGGCCCGGACAGCCTGATCGTCGCGGCCCGGGTGGCGCTGAACGACGACTCCGAGCGCCGGCCAGGTGGAAGACCTGGCTGAGGACATCGATCACCGGCTGTCCGAGCGGCTGCCGGTCACCCCGTACGTCTTCATCGATCCGACCCAGACCGCGTCGGAAGAGGATGACCCCAGCGCCGCACACCGGGGGGCTGTCCGCCGGTCGGCCGCCCGGCGGGACGACAGCCAGCAACCCCAGACATGACCGGGGATCAGGCCTCTGCCGGCTGGACCTGATCGGGGGCCAAGCCCCCGGGTGCGGCCAGCGCGGAGAGCAGATGGCTGAAGCCGTGCGGGGCCCGGGCCCGGCGCCGGGCTGAGGTGACCACGCTCACCGTGGTGGTGCGCAGGACCCGGCGGCCTGCGGCGGCGAGCGCGTTGACCAGCGCGTGGTCCTCGGCGGTCCGGGCCGGGCCGAAGCCGCCCGCCGCCAGGTAGGCGGCCGCGCTGAAGCCCAGGTTGGCCCCGTGCACGTGCGGGTGGGTCGGGCCGGCCGTCGCGTACAGCTGCTGGAACCGCGGCGGCACCTCGCCCGGGTACTGCCGCCAGTCGGTCACCGTGATCGTGCCCACCACCGCGTCCCAGCCACCCTCGGCGTAGCGGAGCTGCCGGGTCAGCCAGCAGGCCGGGACCAGCGTGTCGGCGTCCGTCGTGGCCAGCCAGACCGAGGCCGGATCAAGCGGCCCGGTCCGGCGGAGCACCTCCGCCACCCCGGCGGCGCGGGCGGCGCCCACGTTCCGCGCCCCGATGTCCAGCACCGCCGCTCCCCCGGCCCGGGCCACCGCCGCGGTCTGGTCGGAGCAGGCGTCGGCCACCACGACCACGTGGACCGGGAGGCCGCGCAGCGGCGCCGCGGCCAGCCGCACCGCGGCCAGGCAGGACGGCAGCAGGTCCTCTTCGTCGTGCGCCGGGATGACCACGCCGACGGCGGCGATCACGCTGCTCCCCCCGCCGTGGTCCTCAGGCCCGCGGTCCTCACGCCCCTGCCCGTCATGCCCCTGCCCGTCATGCCAGGCCCTCGGCCTGGGCCACCGAGAGCAGCTCGCGGCCGGCCCGCTGGTACACCTCGGCGGTGAAGTCAGTCTCGGTGTGCCCGACCCGGCGGGCCAGGTCGCGGCGGGCGGCCAGGACCTGGTGCACGTCGTCGCCGCTGCGCGGGTAGTCGGCCACCGGATGCCGCCAGTGCACCGCGAGCAGGCTGCCGCCGGGCCGCAGCGACGTGATGCCCCGGTCCAGGACCCGGTCCAGCTCGCGGCCGGAGAAGTAGTAGAGCACCTCGGAGAACACGATGAGATCGAACTGCCCGGCCGGCCAGTCCCCCGGGATCGCGCCGCGGCGCACGCAGACGTTCGGCAGCCCGGCGGTCCGGGCGGCGGCCGCGCGCACGGCGGCGCGGGAGGCGTCCCAGGCGAGCAGCTGGCCGCAGCGGCTGGCCAGCATCCCGGTCAGCACGCCGACCGAGCAGCCCGGCTCGAAGGCGTCCTGGTAGTGCGGGTCCGGCAGCAGCGCCATGGTGAGCGCGTACTTCCGCGTCTCATACCACCGGGTGGCCAGCCCCCACGGGTCATCCGCGGCCGCGTACATCTGGTCGAAGTAGCCCGTGCCCAGGCTCATCGGCCCGCCGCCCGCAGCAGCACCTCGTGATCGCGGGTGAAATGAGCCACGGTGTCCGGGGTCAGCACGGGGGCGCCGCCAGGACCCCGGGGCTCCAGCTGGCTGGCGAAGCAGCGGATGGCGGCGCGTTTGCGGGCGGCGACCGAGGGCCGCAACGAAACGCGCACCGCCTGCTCCCACGGGACCCGTGCGTCGCCCGGATGGGCCCAGTGCCAGGTCCACACCGGGTACCAGAAGGTGAGCGGGCTGGCGCGGCGGGCGGCCCGCCCCACCGCCTCGTGGTCGGCGTGCACATCCCGGTCCCAGGGGGCCAGCACCGCGTCGCAGCCCGTGGCGAGCCCGGGCAGCAGGGCCGCCAGGTCGTCCTCGCGGTCCGCCACGCCGGTATCGGGGAACCCGAGCCGGATCACGTCGGTGGCCTCGGCGCCGAGCATCCGGAGCGCGCTGGCGGTCTCGGCGGCCCGGCGGGTGGCCAGGGCGGCCGGGTCGGGGTGGCCCGGATGGGACGCTTCGCCGTCGGTCACCGAGACCAGCCGGAGCCGGGTCCCGGCCGCAGCCAGCAGCGCGATGGTGCCGCCCACGCCCAGCACCTCGTCATCGGGATGGGCGGCCAGCACCAGCACGCGTGACCAGCCGGTGAAGTCAGCCGCCGGGAGCCCGCGCAGCCCCGTCCACGCCCGCCAGTCCGCCTCATCGGTGCCGGGCTGGTCGATCGCGTTCACCACGCGGGATCCCGCTCCGCGACCAGCGCGCCCAGCTGGGCCAGGTCCCGTTCCGCGTGATGCTGGCGCAGGTACACGGTCAGGTCGGCGACCCGGCGGCCGTGCGCCTCGTCGTGGGCCAGCGGCCCGGCCCCGAGCGCCCGCCCGACCCGGGCCATGACCTCGGTCGCGGCCGCCTCGACCTGGGCCCGGACCCGGAGGGCCCGGGCCGGGCCGCTGCCCGCCAGGTCGCAGGGGTCGGCGTCGATCTCGTCCGCGGACTGGTCCAGCGCCGTCCGGGCGCTGGTCAGCGCGATATCGACCGCGCCCAGGTGGGCCAGGGCGTGCGGGCCCACGTCCCGGCGGCGGGCCGCGGCCAGCAGGGTGCCCGCGACGGCCCGGGCCCCGCCGTACCAGCACGCCGCCACGCCCACGCCGCCGTGCGCGAACCCGGGGCGCCCGGTGTAGCCGCCGGGCGGCCCCACGGGCTCGGCGGCGATGTCGTCGAAGTCGATGTCGAGGGTGTCGCTGCCCGCCATCCCGGTGGCCGGCCAGCTGCCCGGCACGGGGTCAAGGCCGGTGGTGGCCACCGCGAACAGCCGGGCCCCGTCCGGCGCGGCCGCGGTGACGAGCGCGCGGGTACAGGCGCGGGCGCCAGAGCAGTACTGCTTGAGGCCGCTGACCCGCCAGCCGCGCGCCGTGCGGGCCGCGGTCAGGCCGGGCCCGGGGGGCATCGCGGCCCAGACTCCCCACCGGCTGCCCGGCTCGGGTGCCGGGCCGCCCAGCTCGGCCAGGATCGCCACCGCGTCCGCGTGCCCCTCGCCCAGCCGGACCAGGGACAGGTCCTCGGCGGCCAGGCCGGCCAGCCGGGCCCAGCGTTCGCGGGTCCGCCCGCTGCCCGGCAGCGGCAGGTCCAGCCGGCCCGACTCCACCGCCCCGGCGAAGGCGGCCGCCGTGGCCCGCCACGGGGGCGGGCTGTCCAAGGTCACCTCTCCCCGCGCAGCCTCGGTGCTCGTCATGGCCTGGAGTACTCCTTCGTCAGTCACGGGAGCGCCGCCTCTACCCGCCGCGTACGGCTTCATTCGGTTTGGCCTCGGGTTTCACGGAAAGCAGACGCCCCCATGCGGCACATCTCCCAGCTCTCCGAGGTCTTCCGGCTCTCCAGGCTCGAGCAGGCCGGGGTCCTGGACCGGGTGGTCACGCCCGCCCAGCGGGTGGTCCGGCGGCTGCGTCCCGGCCCGGCCCGGGACGCCCTGAACGGCGTGTGGCTCGGGCACCCGCTGCACCCGGTGCTGGCCCAGGCACCGGTCGGGGCCTGGCTGTCCGCCGCGGTGCTGGATGCCGCGCGGGGTCATGGTGCCGGGCCTGAGGCTGCACGGGGTGAGGCCGCGGTGGCTGAGGCCCAGCGGCGGCGGCTGGTGGCGTTCGGCCTGGCCGCGGCCGCGCGGCCGCGCTGGCCGGCGCGGCGGACTGGTCCGAGCAGCACGAGCAGCAGATGCGGGTGGGCGTGGTGCACGCGGCCGCCAACGTCACCGCGGCCGGGTTCTACGGCGCCTCGCTGCTGACCTGCAAGCCCGCGGCGAGCCGGGCCCTCCGCCTGGCCGGCCTGGCCGCGGTGACCGCCGGCAGCCTGCTGGGCGGGCACATCTCGTTCCGGCTCTCGGGCGGCGCCAACCAGGCGGAGCCCGTGCCCCACCTGGTCGAACCGGGCTGGCATGACCTGATGCCCGCGGCCGGCCTGGCCGACGGCGAGCCCGTCCGGGCCATGCTGGGCGAGGTGCCGGTGGTCGTCATCCGGGACGGCCGCGCCGTGCACGTCCTGGCCGGGCGGTGCAGCCACCTGTCCGGGCCGCTGTGGGAGGGCGACCTGGACGCGGGGTGCCTGACCTGTCCCTGGCACGGCAGCGCGTTCCGGATCACGGACGGGGCCGTGGCCCGCGGGCCCGCGACCGCGCCGCAGCCCGTGCTGCGCACCCGGATCCGCGACGGCATCATCCAGGTCTGCCTGCCCGGCGCGGGCTGACCAGCCGGGGGGCGCAGCGGGCTGGGCGGCCGTTTAATCCGCGGCCTGCGGGTAGGGCTAGGCCGAGCACCTGACCCGGAGAAACCCATGACCCTGCCCCCCAGCCAGCAGCACGCGCTGAACGCGATCGACGACGTCCTCCAGTCGGCGGAGCCCCGGCTCGCCACGATGTTCGGCGTCTTCACCGATCTCACCCGGATGGAAGCGATGCCGGCCGCGGAGACGCTGCCGCCGGGCCCATGGTGGGCCAGGTGGGCCCGGCACCGGCTGCCGGGCCACCTGGCCCGGCGCTCGCAGGCCCGCCGCTTCCGGGCCGGCCGGCCTGGACGGCCCGGAAGCGGCCGCTGGCCCGGAGAGCAGGCTGGGCGGCGGGCTGGGCGCCAGCTCAGCCGGATCGTGCTGATCCCGGTGCTGCTCCTCGCGGCTGCGAGCCTGGTCGTCGTGAGCCTGGTCAGCAGCGGGACGACCGGAAAGCGCGGCTGCGGTCGCGCCGCCGCAGTGGCCATGCTGCCCGGGCTGAGCAGGGTGGCCACCGGCACGTCGGGCTCCGGCCGGTGCCGCCTGCCCCGCCGGCAGCCCGCAGCCGACCGCCGGAAGCGGGTAACCCGGACCGGGTTACCCGTCCTGGCCCGTCTCGTCGTGGCTGGCCTGGCCACGGCCGGTGTCCCCGCCATCGGTGTGGGCCTCGTCAGTCTGGCCGCCGTCCGCCCGGTCACTGTCGGCCTGGCTGGCGTCCGCCGGATCGTCCCGGACCGGCTCGCCACGCCGGCGGGCCGCCTCCTGGCCGCCCTCGTCGTGATGGCTCGCGGGCACCGGCTCGTCCCGGGCCTGGTTGGTGCTGGGCTGATAGCCGGTGCCCGCCTGGAATTCCTCGTGGTCCCGCTCGTGCTCACTGCGGCCCTCGGACGGGCCGGCCGCGCTGGTATCGGTCCTGCTCTCGCTCATCGATCGTGACTCCCTTCCTGGCGCCGTGGTGCGCTGGTGCGCCCGTTCCGGCACCAGCAGGGCTGCTACCCCGCTGGGCGGCGCCCTCACCTCGGACGCTGCGCCACATCACAGCGCCACCCGGCCCCAGCGCCACCCGACTGCGGCACCGTGTGACTCCGGCACCGAGTGACTGCGGCACCGAGTGACTGTACGGCCGCCCGGGGCGACACCACGCGGCTCATCTCTGCCCCGCCCGGCCATGTGTGAAAGGGTCGCGGCGGGGCAGCCTAGAGCCCCACCGGCCCTGCCGCCCCCCAGCCGACCTCCGGTCGGCCGGCAGTGCCCTCAGGAGGATGGGCGACGTGAAGCGCGGCGACCTGGGCCAGCCACGCACGGGCGCCGCCGGCTACCCGGACGAGCCGGGCAGCAGCGCCAGCGAACCGGCCCTCATCGGCGACGACACGCTGCGTGAGCAGAGTGCGGCCGACAGCTCGGCCCGGGATCTCATCAGCGAAGACCCCCGGGGCGAGGCCGGCCCGCGCCCCGCCGCGGGCGATCGCGCGCCCGAGCCGCCCGACCATATGCAGCGGGCGGTTGACGCCGCGGCCGCGATCGCCGAGGAAACCGGCGGGCTGGGCCGGCTCGGCCGCCCCATGAACCGCCGCTCCCCGTTCTTCGTCGGCATGGCCGCCGCGGCCGGCGTGGCAGTTACGTACGGGCTGGTGGAGCTGCTGATCAGGGCCCGGTCGGTGCTCGTCCTCATCGGCCTGGCCCTGTTCATCGCGGCCGGGCTCGACCCCGCGGTGAACTGGCTGACCCGCCGCCGGCTGCCGCGCTGGGCCGCCGTGATCGTGATCCTGCTCGCCGCGGCGGCCGTCATCGCCGGGTTCGTGGCCGCGGCCGTGCCGCCGCTCACCGCCCAGGTCACCGCGCTGGTTCACGAGCTGCCGCACTACATGACCACGCTCAAGGACCACAACTCTGAGCTCGGCAAGCTGAACTCCCGGTTCCAGATCGAGGAGCGGCTGTCCAAGCTGCTGTCCAGCAAGGGCACGGCACTGGTCGGCGGCGTACTCGGGGCCGGCGAGCTGGTGCTCAGCGCGGCCAGCTCGATGCTGGTCGTCATCGTGCTGGTGGTCTACTTCCTGGCCGCGATGCCGCGGATCAAGCTGTTCCTGTACCGGCTGGCCCCCCAGTCCCGGCGGTCCCGGGTCATCCTGATCGGCGACGAGATCTTCGTCAAGGTCGGCGGTTACATGCTGGGCAACTTCCTGACCTCCCTGATCGCCGGGGTCGGCACCTGGGCCTGGCTGCAGATCTTCGGCATTCCCTACCCGCTGCTGCTGGGCCTGCTGGTCGCCCTGCTCGACCTGATCCCCGTCATCGGCTCCACGATCGGCGGCGCGATCGTTTCCCTGGTCGCCCTGACCGTGTCCCTGCCGGTCGCCATCGCCACCCTCGCTTTTTACATCGCGTACCGGCTGGCGGAGGATTACCTCATAGTGCCGCGAATCATGGGACGGACAGTGGAGGTGCCCGCGGTGGTGACGGTGGTGGCGGTCCTGCTCGGCGGGGCGCTGATGGGCCTCATCGGGGCCCTGGTCGCCATCCCCGCCGCAGCTGCGCTCCGCCTCCTGCTCAACGAAGTCACCTTCCGCCGCCTGGACCGAAGCTGACCGGGCCGGCCGGGCGCGACCAGGGAGACGAGCCCAGGGCGGGGGCGCTCCCCCGCTGCCGCGCTGGCTGCGGTCCAGCTGGCTGCGGGCCGCCAAGCGGCCGATCCGCCGCATCGTGATCCTGTTCATCCTGGCCCTGATCGTCGAGTACCTGGTCATCCCGGAACTGGTCGGCGCGAGCAAGAACCTCTACCTGCTCGGCCGGGTGAGCATCCCCTGGATGATCGCCGGGCTGGCCCTCGAAGGATTCTCGCTGTTCTGCTACGCGCTGCTGACCCGGGATCTGCTGCCGCCGCAGGGCCGGCCTGGCCTGTCGCGGCTGTTCCGGATCGACCTGGCCGCGGCGGCCGTGGCGCACATGGTTCCCGCGGGGACCATCGGCAGCGCCGGGGTGGGCTTCCAGCTCTTCACCTCGGAGGGACTGGACGGCACCGATGTCGGCGTGATGATGGCGACCAAAGGCATGGGCTCCACCATCGTGCTGAACGTCCTGCTCTGGCTGTCGCTCGTGATCTCCATCCCGCTGTCCGGGTTCAAGCCCATCTACGCGACGGTGGCCATCGTGGGCGCGGTGCTGCTGGCGCTGATCGCCGCACTGATCATCGGGCTGACCCGCGGCGCGCCGCGGGCCGCGCGCATCCTGCACGCGGCCGGTGACAAGATCCCCGGCGTTGGCGGGGACCGGCTGGAGAAGATCGTCTTCCAGGCGGACGAGTCGCTGCGCAGCCTGGCCCGCAACCGGCGGGTCATGATCTGGGCGCTGACCTGGGCATCGCTGAACTGGCTGCTGGACGCGGCCTCACTGTGGTGCTTCATCGCCGCGTTCGGCGCCTACGCCAACCCGGTCGGGCTGTTCGCCGCCTACGGGATCGCGAACGTGCTCGGCGCGATCCCGATCACCCCGGCCGGGCTGGGCGTGATCGATTCGGTCACCCCGGTGCTGCTGATCGGCTTCGGCCTGACCCGCAGCGTCGCCACGCTGGGCGTGCTGGCCTGGCGGCTGGTCAACTTCTGGCTGCCCATCCCGACCGGCGTCGCGTCGTACATCTCGCTCAGGGTGCCCCGGGGCTCTCTGCGTAGCTGGGCCGCCATGCGCCAGGCGCTGGCCGACATGTTCGGGCGCAACCGGTCCGGCGGCGAGCAGGCCGGCGGGGACGGGGCCGGGGACGGAGCAGCGGGAAGGGCGGAGCAGGCCGGCGGGGACGGGGCACGGGGACGGCAGCGGGAAGGGCGAGCAAGCCCAGCGGGAGATCAGCGCCGGGGAAGTTTGACCACCGTCACGAAGAACTCGTCGATCTGCCGGACGGCCGCGATGAACTGCTCCACGTCCACCGGCTTGGTGACGTACGCGTTGGCGTGCAGCTTGTAGCTGCGCAGGATGTCCTCCTCGGACGAGGAGGTGGTCAGGATCACCACCGGCACGTGGGAGAGCTCGGGGTCAGACTTGATCTTCTCGAGGATCTGCCGCCCGTCGTACTTGGGCAGGTTGAGGTCGAGCAGGATCAGGTCGACCTCCGGCGCGCCGGCGTGCGCGCCGCGGCGGTACAGGAAGTCCAGGGCCTCTTCCCCGTCCCGCGCCACGTGCAGCCGGTTGCGGATCTTGTTGTCCTCGAACGCTTCCCGGGTCATCAGCTCGTCGCCGGGGTCGTCCTCAACGAGCAGGACTTCGATCGGTTCCAGTTCACACATGCAGTGTCCCTCCGGGGATGGTGCTGGAGCTCTCGCCGCCTGGTTCCGGCGGGCCGCCCGGGCCCGGGTGGCTGGCGCCGTCCGGATCCGGGTCCGGGCGGGCGAAGGTGACGATGACGTCGGGGTGACCGGCCGGGGCGGCGGAAACCGCGGCGGCCGCTGCGGGCAGGGAGAAGTAGATGCGCGTCCCGCCCTCGTAGGTGGTGTCCAGGTACATCTGGCCGCCGTGCTGCTCGACGATCCGCTTGCACAGCGCGAGGCCGATCCCGGTGCCCGGGTACGCGTCCCGCCCGTGCAGCCGCTGGAAGATGACGAAGATCTTCTCGGCGAACTCGGCCGGGACGCCGATGCCGTTGTCGGCCACGCCGATCTGCCAGTCCCCGTCCGGCTGCGCGGCTGCGGTGACCTGGATCACGGGCGCACGGTCCGGCGCCCGGAACTTGATGGCGTTGCCGATGAGGTTCTGCCACAGCATGCCGAGCAGGGTCGGGTCGCCCATCACCTCCGGCAGCGGGCCGGGACGCTCGATGACCGCCCCGGTCTCCTCGACCGCGGCCGACAGGGCCGTGACCGCCGCGTCCAGCGGCTGGTCGAGCGGCACCGGCACCCGCACGTCGGTGGCCCGGCCGACCCGCGAGAAGGTCAGCAGGTCGTTGATCAGGACCTGCATCCGCTTCGCGCCGTCCACGGCGAACTCGATGTACTTCAGGCCGCGCTCGTCGAGCTTGTCGCTGTAGCGCTTTTCCAGCAGCTGGCAGAATGACGCGACCTTGCGCAGCGGTTCCTGCAGGTCGTGCGATGCGACGTAGGCGAACTGCTCCAGCTCGCCGTTGGACCGGCGCAGCTCCGCGGCCTGGGTGTCCAGCTCGGCCGCCTGGCGGGCCGCGACGGCCTGCGCGTCGCGGCTGGCTTCCAGCGCCGTGACCAGCTCGCTGCGCATCCCCTCGACGGCCGCGGATACCGCCCACAGGTCGGCCGGGCCGGTCGGGCGGATGTGGTGGGTGTAGTCCCCCTCAGCCACCAGCTCCGAGGCGGCGCGGAGCCGGTGCAGGGGCCGGATCACGGCCCGGTCCAGCAGGACGGCCAGGGCGGCCGCGGCGAGCACGAACACGAGCAGGATGACCACGTAGACCGCATCCTGGACGTTGCGGGCCCGGGCCAGCGAAGCCTGGTCGGCGTGCGAGGCCGCGGCGAGGTGGGTGTTCTGCACCGCGAACAGCGCCCGGAGATGATCGAAGGAGTTCTTGCTCTGGTCCAGGAGCGTGAGGTCCCGGCCGCTGAGCGGCCCGCTCCGCGCCCGGCTGATCAGCGGAAGGGCGTAGCTGGTCCGCCAGCCGGCCGCGGCCCGCTCGACCCGGCCCAGGTCTCCCGCCAGGGGCTGCTTACGGCCGAGCTCGGTACGCAGCTCCGCAGCGGCCGCCTGCTCGGTGGATCGCCCGCTCGTATAGGGCTGGAGGAACCGCGGGTCGCCGGTGATGCCGTAGCCGCGCACCCCGGTCTCCTGGTCGACCAGGGCCCCCTGCAGCCGGTACGCCTGCGCCTGGGCCGGCAGGATCGAACTCGCCAGCTCGTCGGAGATGTCGCGGGTCTGCGCGGTCAGCGCTACCACCGCGAGGACCGCCACCACGACCAGCAGCCCCAGCACGGTGAAGACCAGCCGGAACCAGCCCTGGACGGTGAGGTTCCGGAGCCGGCGCTCTGGCGCCCCGGATGCGCTCACTGCGGTGCCTTCCAGCCGAGGTGCACGATGGCGACGTCGTCGGCGAGCCCGCCATAGGGGGCGGCGGCGGCCTCGGTCGTGTCCAGCAGCGTATCCACGAAATCCGCGGGCGGCAGCATGGCCAGGCCGCGGGCCATGGCCAGCAGCCCTTCCTCGCCGAGCCGCTGGTTGCCCGGTCCCACCCGGCCTTCGAACAGGCCGTCGGTGAACAGCACCAGGCCCGAGTCCGGGGGCAGCGGCAGTTCCTGCTCCGGCCAGGACGCGCCGGGCTCCAGGCCCACCGCAGGCCCGGCCGGTCCCTCAACCAGGTCCACGTGCCCGGGGGTGCGCAGCAGCAGTCCCGGGTGGCCGGCCCGCAGCACCCGGACGCTGCGCTGGTCCGGGCCGAAGACCAGGTGGGTGAGGGTGGCGAACAGGTGATCGTCCTCCCGCTCGGCCATCAGCATCTGCTCGAGCAGGCCCATCAGCGCCGCCGGGGCCGCGCCGGACAGGACCAGGGACCGCCAGGCCACCCGCAGGCAGACGCCGACGGCGGCCTCGGCCGCGCCGTGCCCGCAGACGTCACCGATGACCGCGTGGACGATGCCGTCCGGGGTCTCGACCACGTCGTAGAAGTCCCCGCCGAGCAGGGCGTTGGCGCGGCCCGGGCGGTAGCGCGCGACCATGTCGAAGGCGCCGGTGCGGATCAGCGGGGTGGGCAGCAGGGCCCGCTCCAGCCGGGCGTTCTCCTCCGCCCGCAGTGCGCTGCGCTGCAGGGCCGCTGACGCCTGTTCCACGTGCTTGCGCTGGGTGGCGTAGCGGACCGACCGGCCGAACACGTCCGGCGGCGCCTGGCCCTTGATCAGGTAATCCTGGGCTCCCGCGGCGACCGCGGCGAGCCCGGCGCTCTCCTCGGCCAGGCCGGTCAGCACCACCACGGGCGCCCCCGGGGCGGCGGCGAGCATCCGGGTGACCGCCTCCAGCCCCTGCGCGTCGGGCAGGTGCAGGTCGAGCAGGACGCAGCCGGGCGCGGTCCCCTGGCTGAGCAGGCCGGCCGCCTCGGCGAGGGAGCGCACCGCGGTCAGCGAGGCGTGCATGCCGCTGTCCGCGAGCAGTTCCTCCACCAGCATGACGTCAGCCTCGTCGTCCTCGACCAGGAGGATGGTGTCCGGGTCCCCCAGCCACGCCAGGCGCGCGGGATCGGGGCTGCTGCTTTCCGCCAGGGAAGCCGGGCCGCGCGGAGCGGGCACGCCGGTGCGGGTGGGCATGCTCACTGCGCGTCCGTGCGAGGTGGCCTCAACCAACGCTCCTTAGGACAGACCGCCAGCCCCGCGGCCGGGGCCAGCGGCTTCCGCGCTTCCTGTTCCGCGACACGATAATGTCACCGAACGCGAGAGACTTCCGTTTTCATCGAGGTCGAAACCCCGGGACGGGGTGCCGTGACCTGGAAATACCCTGGCACGGACGCTGGCCCGGGGTGGTCTGCTCAGGTCGCGGCGAGCGGCCCCCCGCTGGTGTCCGGCGAGGCGAGGATGCGCTGCCGCAGGAAGGTAAGCGCGTGCGCGAGGAGCCGGGACACGTGCATCTGCGAGATGCCCAGGGTCTGCCCGATCTCCGCCTGGGTCATGTCCCCGTAGAAGCGCATGAGCAGGATCCGCTGCTCCCGCCGGGGCAGCTCGCCCCAGTGGGCCGCGAGTGCCTCCATGGACAGTGTGTGCTCCATCTGCGGGTCGTCCTCGCCGAGCAGGTCGGCCAGGCTGGCCGTGTCCGGCTGGCCGGACAGCGGCGCGTCGAGTGAGGCCGGCTGCAGCAGCATGTCCGCACCGTGGGCTTCCCGGACCGCCGCCTCGGTCAGGCCCAGATCGCCGGCGAGCTCGGCGTCGCTGGGCGCGTGGCCCAGTTGCTGGGTGAGCTGGCGGGCCGACTCGCGCAGCGCGAGCAGCCGCTCCTGGACCGGCCGCTCGATGTGCACCTGCCACCGCTTGTCCCGGAAGTAGCGCTTGATTTCCCCGGTGATGCACGGCTGGGCGTAGGCGGCCAGGTTCCGGCCTACGCCGGGGTCGAAGTTGTTGATCGCCTTGAGCAGGCCCACGTAGCCCACCTGGACCAGGTCCTCGGTCGGCTCGGGGCTGCGCCGGTAGCGGTTGGCGCAGGACCGGACCAGTCCCCGGTACCGGCCGACCAGCACTTCGCACGCCTCGTCCCGGCGCGCGCTGCCCGGCGGGCAGGACCGGACCTCGTGCAGCAGTTCCTCGTCGTCTAGCTGTTCAAGCTCGCTCGCAGCTGCGTCAGCGGGCCGGCCCATGGTCCGGGGCGGGGGTGCCGCAGCTGCATCACCTGCGGCAAGTGTTTCCATATATCAAGCTTGTCACGGACATCCGACATAAAGCAAGTGTTTACATGTGGAATACTCAGCCGGTGTCGGCCGCGACCTCGCCGAGCCCGCGGACCAGGGCGTCGCGCCCTTCCGGCGTCATGGCCTGGAGCATGTCGGCCAGGGCCGCGCGCCGCTGGTCACGCACCCAGCCGGCCAGCCGCCGGCCCGACTCGGTGAGTAGCAGCGAGATCTCCCGGCGGCTTACTTCCGCCCGGTCGCGGGTCAGCAATCCGGCGACCTCCATCCGGTCACAGAGCCTGCTGGTGGCCGACGCGGACGCACCGGTCTGGGAGGCCAGCCGGTTGAGGTTGAGGCTCCCGGCCCGGTCGATGATCAGCAGCGCCCGCAGCTGCGCCGGGGGCACGGACGACCCGATTTTCTCCACGGCCCGCTCCGCCACCTCGATCAGGGCAGCCAATCCCCGCTCGGCGGTACTCACCTCGAGCTTCTCATCCCTGGAACCCCGGAACATGTCGTATCCCATCAGGATCACCACCGGGCCAGCACGCGCGCCCGCCGGTGACTCCGGCGGAGAGCCTACCAGCGCTCACATTAGCCATGGCCGGAGTGTGCGCGCTCACCACTCCCGCCACCCTGGCCAGAACCTGGCGGAGGTGGAAGCCGGGAAAGCAGTCATACCGGGTGGTCATCACCGCCGTCCTTCCCGGCCCAGTGCTCGCTGCGCCGCGGTTCCTGGAAAGCCTCGGGGGCCGCACTACCCGTGCGCCCGCGGGCTACACCACCCACTTCGCCGGGCGGCCAGGACCAGTGCCCGGGACACTGGCAGATGGCAAGTGTTTCTCAATACAATGTTGTGTTGTGGAGACATCCCCGGCTGCCGTCCGCCCCGCCTCCCCCGCCGCTGACCCTCCGGCAGGGACCCAGCAATTCGCGGAACAGGTGGAAGCGCTCCAGGAGGCGACCCGGGTGCTGGCCGGGGTCGCGCTGCGCAGCCTGGACGTCCTCGGCGGCGTGATCACGCTGCCCCAGTTCCGGATGCTGGCCGTGCTCGCCGAGCTGGGCACGGCCCGGTCAGCGCGGGTGGCCCGGGCACTCAGCCTGGATGCGTCCACGGTGACCAGGCTGGCCGACCGGCTGGTCGCGGCGGGTCATGTGGCCCGGGGCAGCGACCCGCGGCACCGCAGCGTGGTGACCCTGGAACTGACGCCCAGCGGGGAGCGCCTGGTCAGTGTGGTGTCGGGGTGGCGCCAGCGCGAGCTCAGCCGGATCGTCGCCGCGCTCCCGCCCGCGGCCCGCGGCCAGCTCACCAGCATCCTGGGCGAGCTGGTGGCCGCCGCCGGGGAGGGCTACGGCCTGGTGGCCGGCCCGGTCATCCCGCTCTGAGGCGCGCCCGCCGGGGTGGTCGTTTGGCCCGGCCAGGCGGGGGTAGCCGGACGCTCCGGGGCGGCGGATGAGGAGAGCATGACCAGTCATGATCTGGGTGCGGCCGGGGAGTTTCCCCCGCACGTGCTGCGCGAGTATGCGCTGGTGGCGGACGGGGAACGGGGCGCGCTAGTCGGGCCGCGCGGCGACTTCGCCTGGCTGTGCGCGCCCCGGTGGGACGCGGATGGCGTCTTCTCCTGCCTGATCGGCGGGCCCGGCGTCTACGCCGTGACCCCGGAGGAACCGCGCTTCGTGTGGGGCGGGTACTACGAGGGCGGCACGCTGATCTGGCGCAGCCGCTGGATCACCAGCAGCGGTTTCACCGAGTGCCGTGAGGCACTGGCCTGCCCGGGCGACCCGCACACCGCGGTGGTGCTGCGCCGGGTCGTCGCCCTCGACGGCCCCGCGCGGGTCAGGGTCGTCCTGGACCTGCGGGCCGGCTTCGGGCGGTACCGGATGAGCCAGCTCAAGCTGGCCGATGGGGTATGGACGGCCCGCAGCGGCCCGCTCCGGATGCGGTGGTCGGGCGGCGGGGACGCCACCGTACGCGCGGACGGCGCCCTGGAGCTGCAGCTGACCCTGGACCCGGGTGCCTTTCACGACCTGGTGCTGGAGATCTCGGACCAGACGCTGCCGCGGGTCCCGGTACAGGCCCCGGAGGCGTGGCTGGCCACCGAGACATCCTGGGCGGCGGCCGTCCCCGAACTCGGGCCGAGCCTGGCCGCCGGGGGCAGCCGGCACAGCTACGCGGTGCTGGCCGGGCTGACCAGCAGCAGCGGCGGCATGGTCGCCGCGGCCACCATGTCGCTGCCGGAGCGCTCGAAGGCCGGCCGGAACTACGACTACCGCTACGTGTGGATCCGGGACCAGTGCTACGCCGGCCAGGCGGTGGCGGCCGACGGCCCGCACCGCCTGCTGGACGACGCCGTCTCCTTCGTGGCCGACCGCATCCTGGCCGACGGCCCCGACCTGAAGCCGGCCTACACCGTGGCCTGCGGGCCGGTGCCCGGCGAGGAGTCGCTGTCCCGCCTGTCCGGGTACCCGGGCGGCGCGGACAAGGTCGGGAACTGGGTCAACCGCCAGTTCCAGCTCGACTCACTGGGCGAGGCGCTCCAGCTGTTCGCGGCCGCGGCCGGCCATGATCACCTGGACGCCGTGCACTGGCAGGCCGCCGAGGTCGCGGTGAAGGCCATCGAGACCCGGTGGCGCGACCCGGACGCCGGCGTCTGGGAACTCGGCAACCGCCACTGGGCCCATTCCCGGCTCATGTGCGTCGCGGGGCTCCGGGCCATCGCCGCGGCGGGGACGGCCCCGGGCCAGGCTGCCGCCTGGCAAACCCTGGCCGACGCCATCCTGGCTGACGTGGCCGCGGACAGCCTGCACGCCAGCGGGCGGTGGCAGCGTGCTCCCGACGACGATCGCGTGGACGCCGCCCTGCTGCTGCCCGCGATCCGCGGGGCCGTGCCCGCGACCGACCCGCGCAGCCTGGCTACCCTCGACGCGATCGCGGCCGACCTGTCCAGCGAGGGCTACCTCTACCGCTACCGGCACGACCAGCGCCCGCTGCAGGAAGCCGAGGGCGCGTTCGTGCTCTGCGGATTCCTCATGGCGCTGGCCACGCATCAGCTGGGCCGGACCAGTGAGGCCGTCGGCTGGTTCGAGCGCAACCGGGCCGCCTGCGGCCCGCCCGCGCTGTTCACCGAGGAGTTCGACACCCACCAGCATCAGCTGCGCGGCAACCTGCCCCAGGCGTTCGTGCACGCGGCGATGTTCGAGTCGTCGGCCCGCCTGGCCCGCCCCTGGGACGGCCACTGACCTCCGTGCGGGCCGGCCGCGTGCCGCGGGCAGCCGCTGGCACCCGCAACCGCCGCCCGGGCCGGCTACGTATTCACCGGGATGGGGCGTCCGCCCCGTCCGGGCCGGCGCCGGCGTTCCTGATCCTGCCCCGGGCCGCCCCCGGGGCGGCGCTGGTCAGCGTATTCTTCATCCCGCCCCACCTGGCAGCAGGTGCGCCTGACCCGCGCGAGGGAGGTAGATCCGTGACGGCTGAGCGTTACGCCGCGTATGACAACGGGGTACTGCGGATCACCCCGACTGCTGTCCCGCCTGGCCTGGCCATCGCGGGGGAAATCGATGAGGCCACCTACCCCGCCCTGGTGACCTCCCTGCACGAGCTCGCGGACGGGCACCAGGATTTGCACCTCGACCTCAGCGGGGTGAGCTACTGCGATCTGGCCGGGCTGCGGGCCATCGTGCGGCTGGCGGACGGAGACGGCCCGGGGCATGCCCGGCACGTCCGGCTGCGGAACGTCCCGCCGCACATCGTCATGGTGCTGGCGATTACCGGCTGGGATGCCCTGCCGGGGCTGGCGGTGGAGCCCTAGCCGGAACCGGCGCGGCCGCGCCGGCCGGGTCCAGCCGGGTCAGTCCGCCCAGCGGGATCCCTGCGACGAGCGGCGCCTCAGGTCGTTGCGCACCTCGGTGCCGAGCCGGCCGGTCTCCCGCCGGTTGAGCATCGCGCCCGCGGCGGCGCCGGTCAGCAGCGGCATGAGGGACACGGCGCTGCGGCCGGCCCGTGCGATCAGCCGCCGCTCCAGCTGCCTGCGCAGCGGGGAGCCCACGGCCAGGGCCAGGCCGCCCGGCACCAGGGCCACACCGCGCCGGTGCGACCAGGCCACGACGTAAGCCACCATGCGCTCCGGGGCCGAGCCCGGGGCGCGCATCCCGTAGACCTCGTGCAGCTCGGCGACCAGCTTCAGCTCGATCCCGACCGTCGCCAGGGTCTCGAACGCCACCTCGACCGGGGCGGACGGCAGCGGCAGCAGCAGGGACGCGCCCACCGCCGCACCGACGGACGCGGCGGCCCGGGACGCGCCCAGGATCAGCCGGTCCGCGACTTCCTCCGGCTCGAGGCCGGGAAACTGGGCCCGGAGCTTGTGCTGGTCCCGGATGGGCAGCCGGGGAGCCATCGCCAGCACCTGCGAGGTCAGCCACCGGCCTCCGGAGGACGCCCCGGACCAGCCCGCCCGGCCGCTGCGTCGGGCCACCCGGGACGTGGCCGCCATCACGCGGCGGCGGCGGGACAGGCTGCTGCCCTCGCTGATCTCGCCGACCAGCTCCGCTACCTCGCCGGGCAGTACGGGCTGGCCGGCCGGCTCGGCGGCATGCCCGCCGCCCTCGGTGGTCTTGTCCAGGTCCCGGGCCGCCCGGCCGCTGCGGCGGGCCACCCGGGACGTGGCCGCCATCACGCGGCGGCGGCGGGACAGGCTGCTGCCCTCGCTGATCTCGCCGGCCAGCTCCGCTCCCTCGCCAGGCAGTGCGGGCTGCCCGGCCGGCTCGGCGACATGCCCGCCGCCCTCGGTGGTCTTGTCCACGTCCTCCTGCTACCCCCGGCCGGGCCGGCTACGCGGGCGCCGTGACCTGGTTTTTACCGCCGCCCCGCATGCCCGCGCCCAGCCGGGAAATGACCCGCACCATGACACAGTACGGGTACACGGCCTCGTGTGAGCAGACCCCGGTCCGGCAGCTGGTGAGCGACCTCCAGGCGGCCGAGCAGGCCGGCTTCGATTTCTCGGTCATGTCCGATCACTACTTTCCCTGGCTCGAGGACCAGGGGCACTCCGGGTACGCCTGGGCGGTACTCGGCGCCGCGGCGCAGGCCACCCACCGGCTGCCGCTGATGACCATGGTGACCTGCCCCACGTTCCGCTATCATCCCGCGGTCGTGGCCCAGAAGGCCGCGACCATGGGGGTGCTGTCCGGCGGCCGGTTCACCCTGGGACTGGGCGCGGGGGAAAACCTCAACGAGCACGTGGTCGGGGGCGGCTGGCCGAGCCCGCGGGTCCGCCACGAGCGGCTGAGCGAGGCCATCCGGATCATCCGGCACCTGTTCACCGGCGAGTACGTGAACTTCAGCGGCCGGCACTTCGAGGTGGAGCGGGCCAGGCTGTACGACCTGCCCGACACTCCCGTGCCCATCGGTGTCGCGGCCTCCGGCACCGAGTCCGCGCAGCTGGCGGCGGACCAGGGCGAGGGCCTGATCGCCACCGAGCCGGACGCGTCGCTCATCGAGGACTTCAACCAGGCCGGCGGGGAAGCCAAGCCGAAGTACGGCCAGCTGGCCATCTGCTACGACCCCGACGAGAGAGCCGCCCGGGCCCGGGCCCGGCGGCTGTGGCGCTTTGCCGTGCCCGGCTGGCATGTCCAGTCCGAGCTCCCCGAGCCCCGCTCGTTCGACGCGGCGTCCAGGCACATCCGCGAGGAGGACATCGCCGGGCTCGTGCCCTGCGGCCCTGATCCCGCGGTGCACGTCGAGGCGGCCCGGAAGTTCACCGAGGCGGGCTTCACCCACCTGGCCCTGATCCAGGTGGGCGGGGAGCACCAGGGCCAGTTCATGGCCTGGGCGCAGGACACGCTGCTGCCCGCCCTGCGGGACAGCGGCTGACCGGGGCCCGGTCCGTCCGGACGGCGCGATCCGTCCCGCAGGCGTGCCGGACGGCATCGGTGCGGGTGCGGGTCAGGCGGCCCGGCAGTCCTCGGCCTGCGGCTGCCCCGTCTCCTGGCTCCGGCCCGCGCGGCCTGCGCGCCGGGCCAGGAGCAGCCCCCCGGCGCCGGCCACCAGGCAGGCCGCCCCGCCCGCCGCGAGGCCGGCGCGCGCGCCGGACAGGGCGATGATCCAGCCGACCGCGGGGCCGCCGATGGGCGTCGTCCCCTGGAAGGCGACCTGCCACAGCGCGATGACCCGGCCGCGCATGTCCGGCGCCGCGCTGAGCTGGATCGTCGAGTTCCCGATCGCGATGAAGGAGACGCTGGCCCACCCCGCGAACAGCAGCGCCACATAGGCCAGGCCGATGACCGGGGCGACGGCCGTGACCAGGATGGCCACGCCGAACCCCGCCGAGGCGATGATCATCGGCCGCAGGCCGGTCCGGCCCCGGGCCGCCGTGAACAGGCCCCCGATGACCGCGCCGATTCCCATCGCCGCCGTCATGAAGCCGTACGCCTCGGCGCCGCCGTGGAACGTGCGCTCCGCCAGGACGGGGAGGGTGACCGGGAACTCGTAGGCGAGCAGGCCGACCAGGCTCATCATGGCCAGCGGGATCGCGATCGTGGGGGTACGGCGCGCATAGCGCAGGCCCTCGCGCAGCTGCCCCGGGGCCCGCCCCGCCGGAGGGGAGGGCCGCAGGGCGGCGCGGTCCATCACCAGCAGTGAGGTGACCACCGCCGCGAAGCTTCCCGCATTGACCAGGAAGCAGGTCCCGATGCCCACCGTCGCGATCAGGACGCCGCCGATGGCCGGCCCTACCGCGCGGGCCGCATTGACCGTCACCGAGTTGAGCGTGACCGCGTTGCGCAGTTCGTCCGGGCCGACCATCTCCCGCACGAACGCCTGCCGGGCGGAGTTCTCGAACGCGTTGTTCAGGCCCAGGATGACGGCCAGCAGGCAGACCTCCCAGAAGCGGACCGCGCCCGCGACGGTCAGCAGCCCGAGCGCCAGGGCCTGCACGCCCATCGCGATCTGCAGCACGACCATGAGCCGGCGCTTGTCCACCCGGTCGGCGACCACCCCGCCGTAGGGCGCGAGAAGCAGGATGGGCAGCGTCTGGAGAGCCAGCACGAAGCCCAGGTCGGTGCTGGAATGCGTGAGGGTGAGCACCAGCCAGGACTGCGCGGTCATCTGCATCCAGGTCCCGGCGAGCGAGATCGACTGGCCGGTGAAGTACAGCCGGTAGTTCGGGACCCTGAGCGAGGAGAAGGTGCTGCGCCAGAAGCCCGGACGGCTCACGGCCGCCGGTCCTTCAGGTCGCGGGCCAGCTGCTCGAGCACCGGCAGGGCGGCGTCGAGAGCCTCCCGCTCGGCCACGCCGAGGTGCTCGATCAGCTGGCTCAGCGCGTCGGCGCGCTCCGCCCTGATCCTCTCGTGCAGCGTGCGCCCGGCCGGGGTGGCGTTGACCAGCGCGGCGCGCCGGTCCCGTGGATCGGGCCGCCGGGCCAGCAGCCCGGCGTCCTCCAGCCGCCACACCACCCGGGAGAGCATGGTCGGGTTCATGCCCTCTTCGCGGGCCAGCCAGGACAGGCCCACCGGCCCGTTGCGGGCCGTGGTGGCCAGCACCGTCGCCTCGGTCAGGGTCAGCTCCGCGCCGACCCGGGTCGGCCGGATCCGCCGGGCGAGCCGGCCGACCGCCGTGCGCAGCCGGGCTGCTGTCTCGGCCCTGGCCACGGACGCGGTGTCGCCGGGCACCGCCGCCCCGGCGGCACCCGGGGCCGCGGACGCCGCGTCGCCGGGGGCCGCGGCCTGGCCACCGGCACCGGTCACGGGCTGCACCACGGGCTGCACCCCTCCACGATAATTATTTGCCGAATAGCAAATATTTTAGCAAGTGCCGCGGCTGCGCGGGCCGGCCAGCCCGGGCCCCGCGCCCGGTCCGGGCCCGCGCCCGTCCGCCACGGGTGTGATCGCGCCGCTCGCGGGCATGCCAGCAGCGGTAACGGGGAGGTGGCAGATGCCCGGGAAGCTCACGCCGTACCAGCGCAAGCGGGATTTCACCCGGACACCCGAGCCGGCCGGCCAGCAGGCGGGCGGCGCGGCGGGCGGCCAGCGCCGGTTCGTCGTGCAGCGCCACCGGGCCCGGCGCCTGCACTACGACCTGCGCTTCGAGATCGGCGGCGTGCTGCCCAGCTGGGCGGTCCCCAAGGGGCCCACGCTCGATCCCGACGTGAGACGCATCGCGGTCCACGTCGAGGACCACCCGATCGAGTACCTCAACTTCGAGGGCGTGATCACCGGAGGGCCAGTACGGCGGCGGCGACGTCATCGTGTGGGATCGCGGTACCTGGGAGCCGCACGCCACCGATGACCCGGCCGCCGCCATCGACGCGGGCGAGTTCCACGCCGACCTGGACGGGGACAAGCTGCGCGGCCGGTTCATCCTGGTGCGGACCGGCGGACCCGGCTCGAACCAGTGGCTGCTGGTGCACAAGCATGACGAGTACGCCGTCAAGGGCTGGGATCCGGAGGACTACCCGCGATCCGTGCTCAGCGGGCGCACCAACGACGAGGTCAAGGCCGATCCGGAGCGGGTATGGCGCTCGGACCTGCCCCCGTCCGAGGCGTCGGTTGCGGTGCACCGCTCACCGGAGCCGCTCTCCGGGCGCCAGGACAGCCCGGCCCCCGGGCCCGGCCCGGACGAGCTCGCCGCCCTGGACGCCCTCGGCTCCGGCGGCACCTGGGAGGTGTCCGGCCGCAGGCTGCGGCTGACCAACCTGGATAAGGTCCTGTTCCCCGCCCGCGCGGACGAGCCGCCGGTGACCAAGCGCGAGCTGATCCGCTACACGGCGCAGATCGCCCCGGTCGCGCTCCCCTACCTCACGCACCGGGCGCTGAACATGCACCGGTTCCCGGGCGGTGCCGACACCAAGGGCTTCTGGCACAAGCAGCTGCCCGATCACGCCCCCGAGTGGCTGCCGCGCTGGGATGATCCGCACGCCGAGCCAGGCAAGACCTCGACCTACCTGGTGGTGGACGAGCCGGCCGCGCTGGTGTGGGCGGCCAACTTCGGTGCCCTGGAGTGGCACGCCTGGACCGCGCGGACCGACCACCCCGACCGGCCCACCTACGCGCTCATCGACATCGATCCCGGGTCGGAGACCTCCTGGGACCAGGTGCTGGTGCTGGCCCGGCTGCACCGCACCGCCCTGGAGCACCTCGGGGTACGCGGGCAGCCCAAGCTGACCGGCGGGCGCGGGATCCATATCTGGATCCCGATCGCCCCAGGACCCAGCTTCGAGGAGACCCGGGCCTGGGTCGAGCAGCTGTCCCGGGCCATCGGCGCGGTGGTGCCCGGCCAGGTGAGCTGGAAGTGGGACGTCCGCGAGCGGGGCGGGCTGGCCCGGCTCGACTACACGCAGAACACCAGCAACAAGACCCTGGTCGCGCCCTACAGCCCGCGCGCCGCGCCAGGGGCGCCGGTGTCCGCGCCGATCGAGTGGGACGAGCTGGAGGATCCGTCGCTGCGGCCGGACGGGATCACGATCCGGGACATGCCGGGACGGCTGGCCCGGATCGGCGATCCCTTCCGCACCGTGCTGGACCAGGACCAGGTGCTTCCCCCGATCAGCTAGTCGCCGGTCAGCCAGTCACCGGTCAGCCAGTCACCGGTCAGCCAGTCACCGGTCAGCCAGTCACCGGTCAGCCAGTCACCGTGCCCGACCCGGTGGCGATCGCGAAGATGTGCATGGCGTTCACCCCGTTCCCGGCGCCGCTGCTCACCGTGGGCAGGGTGACCGACGCGACCGTCTTGCCCTTGTCCAGCGGCACGGCGGCGTAGTACACGCTGACCGGGTGCGCGGTCTGCGTGCTGCTGGAGAAGTTCCAGCTGGACGTGGTGGCGGCGATCTGGTCCCCGGCGACCGCCGCGTTGTTGTACCAGTCGGCCATGCTGATGCTGTAGGACTGGGTGCTGCCGTCGGTGTAGGTGATCGTGCCGGTCCCGGACGCCGCGCCGAACCCGGCTGCGCCCAGGAAACCGAGTTCGGTCCCGGAGCCGGACAGGTCGATGATCTGCCCGTCCGCGATGACGTTGTCGGCCACCCCGGCGGCGGGCCAGGTGAACGTGGTCCCGCCCACGGTGACCTGGCCGGGGGTCAGGGCGGTGGGGGTGGCGGCGGCCAGCGCCTGGGCCGAGAAGCTGTCCCCCGTGCCGTCGAAGTCCGCGGCGGCGGGATCGGAATTGTCGCTGATCCCGACGTTGTCAAAGGCCGCGCTCACCGACGAGTACGGGGCGCCTGCCGTCGGTGTCCCCGATCCGGTCGCCATCGCGAAAATGTGCATGGCCGTGGTCCCGCCCGCCGGTGCTGAGCGTGGGCAGCGTCACCGACGCCACCGTCTTGCCCTTGTCCAGCGGCACCGAGGCGAAATACACGCTCACCGGGTGGGCGCCGAGGGGATTGCTCTGGAAGTTCCAGCTCGAGGTGGTGGTGACCAGCTGGTTTCCGACCGCGGGAGCATTGGCGTACCAGTCGGCCATGTTGAGCGTGAAGGATTTGCTGGTGCCGTCGGTGTAGTGGACGGTGACGGTGCCGCTCGCGGTGCCGTTCTGGCTGGAGCCCAGGAAGCCGAGGTCCGTACCGGAACCTGACAGGGCGATGGTCTGCCCCGCGGCCACCACGTTGTCCGGATTTCCGGGGGCCACGTCGGGCCAGGTGAACGTGGTCCCGCCCACCGTGACCTTGCCGCCCTGGGTCAGCGCCGTCGGGGTGCCGGCGGCCAGGGCCTCGGCCGAGAAACTGTCCCCTACGCCGTCATAGTCGGCCGCGCTCTCGTCGGAGTTGCTGCTGATTCCGGTGTTGTTGTAGGCGGCGCTCAGCGAGGTCGCGGCGACCGCGATCGT
Organism: uncultured Actinomycetes bacterium; assembly: GCA_963713815.1. Classification (GTDB taxonomy): domain Bacteria; phylum Actinomycetota; class Actinomycetes; order Streptosporangiales; family Streptosporangiaceae; genus RYN-230. The sequence goes on along the minus strand of CAVQNH010000006.1, from coordinate 411,425 downwards.
GGTGGACGCCTCGACCAGGCTGCTGCCCCCGGGCCCGCCCGGCGAGGACACCCTGGCCGTGAGGGTGGAGGTGCCGGGCTGGGCCCCGGCGGGCACCTTCACCTGGAAGGTCCGGGTGACGGTCTGGCCGGCGCCCACCGTCACCGGGGCCGGGCTGCTGACCGTCCAGCCACCCGGGGCATCCAGCGTGAAGCGCGCGCCCGGCATGGCGTAGTCGCCGTCGTTCACCACGGTGGCGCTCACCGTGGCCGTGCCGCCCGGCGACACCGCGGGCGGCGCGGTGAGGGTGGCGTACCGGGCGCCGATGGTGCGGGTCACGGTGAACCCGCTGCGCAGGGGCAGGTTAGCCAGGGCCGAGGAATCGCCCACGTACACGCCGTAGCGCCCGTCCGGCAGGACCCACCCGCTGGCTGCGCTGTCCCAGTAGGAAAGGTCATGGCCGGTCAGCTGGAAGCGCACGGTGGTGGACTGGCCCGGCTTCAGGGTGACCTTCTGGAAGCCCTTCAGCTGGCGCGGCGGCTCCGCGGCGGCGGCCGGATCACCGAGGTAGAGCTGGGCCACGTCAGAGCCGGCGACCTTCCCGGTGTTGGTCACCGTGGCGGACACCGTTACCTGGCGGCTCGACTGGCCATTGCAGCCGCAGCTGGTCGTCCCCGGGTTGGACGCGGTGTTCTGCACCTGCTGGGGCGAGACGGCCAGATGACTGTAGGAGAAATTCGTGTAGGAGAGGCCATACCCGAACGGGAACATCGGCGTCTCGTTGCTGGCGTCGTAATACCGGTAGCCGACGTCGACACCCTCGGAGTACTGCACCTGCCCATTGACCCCGGGGAACTGGCTGGGGCTGGACGCGGGCACCTGGGACAGATCGTTAGGGAACGTTACGGGCAGGTGCCCGGACGGATCGGTCTGGCCGAACAGTACCGACGCCAGCGCCGTCCCGTTGCTCTCCCCCGGGTACCAGGCGTCCACGACGGAGGCCACCTGGCTCAGCCAGGGCATGACCACCGGGGCGCCCGCGTTCACGACCACCACGGTGTGCGGGTTGGCCGCGGCCACCGCGGAGATCAGCTCGTTCTGCGCCGAGGGCAGGTTCAGGCTGGCCCGGTCGGCGGCCTCCGACTCGGTGTCGTCGGACACCACGACGACCGCGGACGACGCCGACTTGGCCGCGGCGACCGCGTCGCTGATGCCGGGCGCCAGGTCGGACGGGGTGGCCCAGCTCAGGTTGGCGGACGGGCCGCCCCCGCTCAGCTGGAGCTGGTAGGTCTGGCCGGCCTTCAGGTCGACGCCCGCCGAGTAGGTGGACACCGGCGGGGTCCCCGGGTTGGCCAGGATGGTCTTGCCGTCCAGGGACAGGTTGGTGGTCGTGTAGCTGCCGGGGTTCTGGAAGCCCAGCACGTAGGTCCCGGTCTCCGGGGCGGTGAGCGTGCCGGTGTAGGTCCCGCCGTACCCGGTGGACGCGTAGGCCGGGCTGAGCGCGGAACTGGGGATGGGCGTCAGCGATGTGTCGGTCGGCAGGCCCTGGGTGTACGAGACGGTGGTGCCCGACCCGGCGGCGGCCTGGATGCCCTGCAGCGGGGTGACCTGCGACGGGGCGGTGACGTAGGCGCTGCCGCCCCCGGTGTACACCGGCGCCGCCGATGCCGCCGGACCGATCACCGCGACCGATCCGCCGCCGCTGGCCTTCAGCGGCAGCGTGCTGGCGCTGTTCTTGAGCAGGACCGTGCCGGCCTCGGCGACCGCGGTCGAGGTGGCCTGATGGGCCGGGGTGGTGACGGTCGTGCTGGTGGTGCCGGTCGGCGGGTTGTTGAACTCGTTGAACCGGAACAGCTCGGTCAGGATGCGGGACACCATGTCATTCAGCGTGGCCATGGCGACCTGGCCCGACTGCACGGCGGCCGTCAGCGCCGGACCGTAGAACACGGCGCTGGGCATCTCCTGGTCGTTGCCCGCGTCGGCCGACCCCACGGTGGAGTGGGTGGCCCCGTAGTCCGAGGTCACGAAGCCCGGGAAGGCCCAGTTCTGGTCGAGCGTGGTGTGCAGCAGGTAGTCGTTCTCGCACGCGTACTGGCCGTTGATGCTGCTGTAGGCGCACATCACCGAGGAGGCCTTGGCCTGCTGCGTGGCGGCCCAGAAGGCGGGCAGGTAGATCTCGTGCTCGGCCCGCTGGCTGATGATCGCGTCGTCGGCGGCGGTGTTCCGGCTGGTCTCCTGGTTGTACACGGCATAGTGCTTGACCTGGGACATTTCCCCCTGGCTCTGCACCCCGTCGATCTCCGACACCGTCACCGCGGAGTTCAGGTAGGGGTCCTCGGTGAAGGCCTCGAACGACCGCCCCCAGCGCGGATCCCGGTCGATGTTCACCGTCGGCCCCAGGTTGACCATGGCGCCCTTGCCGTGTTCCTCCGACCCGACGACCTTCCCGTACTGGCTGGCCAGGGCCGGATCCCAGGTCGCCGCCAGGGACACCGCGGAGGGGAGCTGGGTGACGCCGGTCAGGCCGTCGCCCACCCCGACGGGACCGTCTTCCTCGCCCATGGCCGGGATGCACAGGTCCGGGATCGCCGAGATGTAGAAGACGTACGGCTGGCTGGTGCCCGCCCCGGTGACCATGTTGATCTTGTCGGCCAGGGTCATCTTGGCCATCAGCATCTTCAGCCGCTGGCTGACCGGCAGGGACTGGTTGAGCCAGGGGCAGGACGAGGAGTCGGCGGCTGACCTGGCCGCGGCCGAGTGGGCCGACGCTGCGCCGGCTGACGCTGCGCCGGCGGAGGCCGCGCGGGCCGGGGCTGGGCTGGCCGTGGCCAGCCCGACGGACACAAAAACGGCCACGAACGCGGCCGCGGCCATTCCTGGAAGGCGCCGGGTACGTGAACCGCGGATAAGCGTCATAGCTCGGCCTCCATTGCCCGCAGCAAAATCGCGGCCGGTCCCACCCGGGGCGAGCATTCCGCTGCCCGTGCCGCACTGAATAGTGAAACCCCGGCCGCCCCGGGATGCCAAGGGCCTTTCGGAGCAATAATTCGTAAAGGCCGGCCCGGGGACGCCCTGCCGCAGGTGCCCGCGCCCATCGAATGGGACGAGCTGGAGGACCCGTCGCTGCGGCCGGATGGGATCCCGATCCGGACGTGCCGGACCGCTGGCCCGGATCGTGATCCCATCCGCACCGCGGCGGACCTGGACCGGTCCTCCCCGATCAGCTAGCCACGGTGAACCCGCCGTGCAGCGGCAGCCCGGCCAGGGCTGAGGAGTCGCCCAGGTAGACACCGAACTGGCCGGCCGGGACCACCCACCGGTTCGCGGCGCTGTTCCAGTAGGACAGGTCGTGGCTGTTCAGGCTGAAGCGCACGGTGCACGACTGCCCGGGCCGGAGGGTGACCTTCTGGAAGCCCTTCAGCTGCCGGGGTGGCTCGGTGGCGGCCGCCGGGTCGCTCAGGTACAGCTGGGCGACGTCGGACCCGGCCACCCGGCCGGTGTTGGTGATGGTCGCGGAAACCGTCACCTGCCGGCCCGCCTGGCGCGTGATCCTCAGACCGCTGAACCTGAAGCTGGTGTAGGACAGCCCGTAGCCGAACGGGAACAAGGGCGTCTCATGGTTTGCGTCGTAGTAGCGGTACCCGACATTGATCCCCTCGGAGTACAGCACCTTGCCGTTCACCCCCGGGAACTGGGCGGGGGTGGACGCGGGGACCTGGGACAGGTCCGCGGGGAAGGTGACCGGGAGATGGCCGGACGGGTCCACCGCGCCGAAGAGGACCGCCGCGAGCGCGGTGCCGTTGCTCTCGCCCGGGTACCAGGCGTCCACGACGGAGGCCACCTGGCTCAGCCAGGGCATGGCCACCGGGGCGCCCGCGTTCACGACCACCACGGTGTGCGGGTTGGCCGCGGCCACCGCCGAGATCAGCTCGTTCTGCGCCGAGGGCAGGTTCAGGCCGGGCCGGTCGGCGGCCTCGGTCTCGGTGTCGTCGGAGACCACGACGACCGCGGACGACGCCGACTTGGCCGCGGCGACCGCCTGCGCTGATGCCGGGCGCCAGGTCAGACGGGGTGGCCCAGCTCAGGTTGGCCGACTCGCCGCCGCCCGACAGCTGCAGCGTGTAGGTCTGGCCGGCCACCAGGTTCACGCCCACCGAGTACGTGGACACCGGCGGGGTGCCCGGGTTGGCCAGGAGTTCCTTGCCGTCCAGGGTCAGGTTCACCGAGGAGTAACAGCCGCACGGGTTCTCGAAGGCCAGCACGTAGGTGCCGGTCTCGGGGGCGGTCAGGGTGCCGGTGTAGGTCCCGCCGAAGCCGGTGGGCGCGTAGGCCGGGCTGAGCGCCGAGCTGGGGATGGGCGTCAGTGACGTGTCGGTGGGCAGGCCCTGCGTGTAGGACACGCTGGTCCCCGTCCCGGCGGCGGCCTGGATGCCCTGCAGCGGGGTGACGTGGAACGGGGCGGTGACGTAGGCGCTGCCGCCGCCGGTGTACGTGGGCGAGGCCGAGGCGGCCGGCCCGATCACCGCGACCGATCCGCCGCCGGCTGCCTTCAGGGGCAGCGTGCCGCCGCTTGTTCTTCAGCAGCACCGTGCCCGCCTCGGCCACGGCGGCCGAGGTGGCCTGGTGCGCCGGGGTGGTGACGGTCGCGCTGGTCGTCCCGGTGGGCGGGTTGTTGAACTCGTTGAACCGGAACAGCTCGGTCAGGATGCGGGACACCATGCCGTTCAGCGTGGCCATGCTGACCTGGCCCGCCTGCACGGCGGCCTGCAGCGCGGGCCCGTAGTAGCACGGCGCTGGGCATCTCCTGGTCGTTGCCGGCCTCCGCTGAGGCGACGGTGGAGTGGGTCGCGCCGTAGTCCGAGGTCACGAAGCCCGGGAACTTCCAGCGCTGGTCGAGGGTCTGGTGCAGCAGGTAGTCGTTCTCGCAGGCGTACTGGCCGTTGATGGTGCTGTAGGAGCACATCACCGAGGAGGCATGGGCCTGCTTGGTGGCGGCCCAGAACGCGGGCAGGTAGATCTCGTGCTCGGCCCGCTGGCTGATGATCACATCATCGGCCGGGGTGTTCCGGTTGGTCTCCTGGTTGTACACGGCGAAGTGCTTGACCTGGGACATCTCCCCCTGGCTCTGCACCCCGTCGATGTCCGACACGGTCAGCGCGGCGTTGAGGTACGGGTCCTCGGTGTAGGCCTCGAACGAGCGCCCCCAGCGCGGGTCGCGGTCGATGTTCACGGTCGGGCCCAGGTTGACCATGGCGCCCTTGCCGCGCTCCTCCGACCCGACGACCTGGCCGTACTGGGTGGCCAGGGCCCGGTCCCAGGTGGCGGCCAGGGAGACAGCGGACGGCATCTCGGTGACGCCGGTGAGGCCGTCGCCCACCCCGACCGGCCCGTCTTCCTCGCCCATGGCCGGGATGCACAGGCTCGGGATCGCGGAGATGTAGAAGACGTACGGCTGGCTGGTGCCCGCCCCGGTGACCATGTTGATCTTGTCGGCCAGGGTCATCTTGGCCAGCAGCATCTTCAGCCGCTGGCTGACCGGCAGGGACTGGTTCAGCCAGGGGCAGGAGGCGGACGAGGCAGCCGTCCGGGCCGCGCCGCGCGCGGGGGCGGAGCCCGCCGAGGCGGAGCCGGCCGACGCGGAGGCGGCCGAGGCCAGCCCGGCGGGCAGTAAGACGGCCAGGAACGCGGCAGCCGCTATTCCTGGAAGGCGCTTGGTGCGTGAACCGCGGATAATCGTCATAGCACGGCCTCCATTGCCCGCAGCCAGTCGCGGCCGGTCCCACCCGGGGCGAGCACTTTCGCCCGTGCCGCAGTGATCAGTCAAACCCTGGACTCGCCGGGCTGCCAAGAGCCCCGCAGGGCAATAATTCGTAAAGGCCGCCGATCCGCCCGTCCCCCGTCCCGGGCCGCGCCCGGCAAATCGGCCATGGACAGGCCGGTGACCGGCCACGATAAGACCGTTATTTAACGAAGTCCCGCGAACAGGTCGTCTTCAGGCACGGGGGCCCCGGTCGAGTCCATCGCCCGGATGAAGCTCTCCTCGCCGAACACCCGCTCGCCGAGCTCGGGCGGGATCTTGCTGAACCAGGACTCGCTGATCTGGCTGGCGTGCGCCATCAGCGCGGCCTGCTTGCGGGCCAGCACCGGGCGGATGTCGATGGTGGTCGTGATGCGCTGCTCGGAGGCTTCCATCTGCTGCTTGCGTCTCGGGGCTGATGTCGTCCCGGCCGGGCACGTCCGCACCGGCCTCCCGCAGCGCGGTCCACAGTTCCCGCCACTTGCTGACCGGCATCGCGGTCAGGTACAGCTTCGCCGGGATCCCGGTGAGCCGCACCGCCTCGGCCGCGCCGAGGCTGGCGTGCACATGGTCGGGGTGCTCGTAACCGCCTTCCGGGTCGTAGGTGACCACGACCTGCGGCCGGTACCGCTCGATCAGGCCGCCGATCCGGGCCGCGACGTCGGCCAGCGGCACGTTGCAGAACGCGTCCGGCCGGCTCTTGTAGTCCCACTCCACCATCCCGGAGTCGTGGTAGCCGAGCAGTTCGAGGTCGGTGACCCCCAGGATCTTGGCGGATTCCCTGAGCTCGCCCAGCCTGATCTCGGCCACTTCCTGCTCGTCGTGACCCTCCTCGCCGGGCTTGATCCCGCCGGGAGCGTCCCCGAACTCGCCGTTCGTGCAGGTGACGAGGACCGTGCGGACGCCCTCGGCCGAGTATCTGGCCAGGACTCCCCCGGTGCTGGAGGCCTCGTCGTCGGGATGCGCGTGCACTGCCATCAGGGTGAGGTTGTCGGCCATGACACCAGCCTGCCTGACCAGGGCCGGTCCCGGCAGGCCGGCCCGCCCTTTCAGCCCGCCGCGTAACCGGGAGCACGGGAGCCTTAACCCGGTTCGTGGCTACGGCCATGGCCGGCCCGGCTATCGTTGTGCCCCGGTCCCCGGACCAGCGGTCCGTGGCAGCCCAGCGGGAAAGGCCGGTTCATGAGCCACGGCAGCATGCGCCGGACGAAACGGCGGTCCCTCATCATCGTGGTGGCCGTGATCGCGGTCATCGTGGTGGCGGCCGGCGCGGCCGGGCGGCTACGTGCTGCTGACCCGGACCCAGGGCAGCCCCCAGCAGACCGCGGCCAGCTACCTGCGTGACTGGCAGCAGGGCAGCTACGCCGCGATGGGCAAGGTCAGCGTCAACGTGCCGCCCGCCGGCCTGGCCAGCCCGCTGCGGCAGACCGCGGCCGAGCTCGGCCTGCGCAGCATCCATCTCCGGCTCGGCCAGGTCAGCCAGGACGGCGGATCGGCCCGGGCCCGCTTCACGGCCACCGCCGACCTGGCCAGCGGGCACGTGTGGACCTATCCGGGACAGCTTCAGCTGGTCACCCGGGACCGGCAGTGGCGGGTGAACTGGAGCCCGTCCGCCATCTACCCCCGGTTGCGGGCCGGCGAGCGGTTCGTGCTGAGCGCCGTCTGGCCGGCCCGGGCCCCGGTGCTGGCCGCCGACGGCACCGAGCTGAGCTCTCCCTCGGTGATCGCCCAGTCGGGTTCCATCTCGCTGCTCACCGGCACCGTGGTGGCCGCCACCAAGGCCCAGGCCAAGGCGCTCGGCGCCCCCTACCAGGCCGGTGACCAGATCGGCGCAGGGCGGCATCGAGCAGGCGTACCAGGCTCAGCTGGCGGGCCGCCCGTCGCTGACCATCCAGGTCGAGGGGCCCGGGAAGCGCGTGGACGCCACGGCGGCTCACTTCGCCGCCACCGCGGGCAAGCCGGTCCAGACCAGCCTCGACATGCAGGATCAGATGGCCGCGTCGGCGGCGGTGTCCGGCGCCTCCACGTCGAAACCGATCGACCTGGTCGCTATCCAGCCCTCGACCGGCAAGGTGCTGGCCGTGGTGGAGCGCCCGGGCGGGTTCGACCGGGCCCTGGCCGGCATCTTCCCGCCCGGCTCCACGTTCAAGGTGGTCACCGCCTCGGCCCTGGCCGAGAAGGGGATGAGCCCGGCCAGCACGGTGCAGTGCCCCAGCCAGGTCACCATCGGCGGCCGCACCTTCCACAACGACGACAACGAGCACCTGGGCACGACCAGCCTGCAGACGGCGTTCGCGGTGTCCTGCAACTCGACCTTCGCCATGCTGGCCTACCAGCGGCTGGGTGGTTCCGCGCTCGCGTCGATGGCCGCCACGTTCGGCTTCAACGCCAACGTGAACCTGGGCATCCCCGCCACGCTGGGCCGGTTCACCACGCCGCATCAGCCGGTCGACGTGGCCGCCGATGCCTTCGGCCAGGGCACCGACCTGGTCAACCCGCTCAGCCAGGCCAGCGTGGCCGCGGCCATCGCGGACGGCACCTGGCGGTCCCCCGTCCTGGTCACCAGCCCGCAGCCCCGGCAGGTGCGGTCCCACCCGATCAGCCCGGTCATCCTGGGCGCGCTGCGGCCCATGATGCGGGCCGTGGTCACCAGCGGCACCGCCGCCGGGGTCGGGTTCCCGGCCGGTGTCTACGGCAAGACCGGAACCGCGCAGTACGGGACCGGCACCCACTCCCACGGCTGGTTCATCGGCTACCGCGGCGATGTGGCCTTCGCGGTGCTGGTCGAGGGCGGCGGCCTCGGGGCCGACAGCGCCGGGCCGGTGGCCAACGCGTTCCTGCGCAAGATCTGAACGGCGCTCAGCCCTTCGCCGCGGGCGCCGCGGCGAACGTGACGGTCACCCGCTGGAAGCCCAGCGAATGCATCATCCCGGTCAGCATGCTGGTCGTGTTGCGCTGCGCCTCGGCCAGCAGCGGGCTCTGCCGGGCCGCGGTCTGGATCTTCTGCTGGGCCAGGATGTAGACCTGCTGCTGGTTGTTCGGGTTGCTGGAGAAGAAGTTCCCGATCCGGTTGAACAGCCCCTGCTGCTGGGCGAAGACATACGACTGCTTCACGTTGAGCACGGCCGGCTCCAGCTGCGGCCGGGGCAGCCGGATGGTGACCGCCGTCCGGTTGGCTGACACCTGCAGGGCCGGGCTCTTCAGCTGGGAGAAGTCCACGTACGCGATCTCGCTGCCCTGACCCACGAACAGGGTCTGGCTGCCTTCGAGGAAGGATGGCAGCAGGTTCGCCTTCTGGCTCAGGTTCACCACGACCTGGAACGATCCGCTGGCCGCCTCGAACCGGCTCAGGGCCGTGATCGACTTGAGCAGCACCGGCCCGCTGCGCACCGAGGTGGTCTCCCCGAACGGGTTGTGCAGCCGGGGCAGCAGGCTCACGGCGGCGAGCACGATGATCAGCACCGCCACCGCCACGATGGCGACCGCGCCCGCCAGCAGCTTCCCGATTAACCCATGACCGCGCGGGCTGCGCGGGACGTTGGGTACCGTGTCTCGGTCCTCGGTCGTCGTGATGCGGGCCATGGTCCCTCCTAGCTACCGGCGGGTCGTCCACGTCCCGTACCCCAGCGTGAGCGACTCATTCCGGACGCCCCCGCATCGGGGACAAAGACGGCCGCCGGGCCGGCCGGGACCGCCGATGGCGGTGGTGCCGGCGAGCCGGACGAGGCGGAGAAGACCGGGTGAGGCGGGCCCGGCGCCGCAGCTCCGCCTGACCCGGCCGCGGCGGGCAGCGGCTACCAGCCGTAGATGCGCACCGGCAGCTTGTGCACCGGCACCTCGTCAGGACCGGGATAAGTGATCATCACGACCGTGTCGTCCGGGTCGTGGCCCTCCACCGCCATCACCCCGTCGCTGCTGCGGGTTTCGCGGTACGCGGAGTGCGCCTTGAGCACCCGCTCGCAGCGCTCGAAGTCCTCTTTCCCGTCGGCGGTCCAGGTCACGTACTGGAAGCCGACCCCGCCCAGCGGATGACTCGCGTTGCTGCCCATGGCCCGCAGGATCAGCTGCGTCCCGCCCGGGCTGACCAGCAGCGCGGCGGTGGTGCTCTGGTCCGCGACCTGCATCGCGAGCAGTTCGGTGTAGAAGCTGACCGAGCGGTCCAGCCGCTGCACGAACATGACGGCTGCGCCGATCCGCATACCCTTCGCCATCCGCTGACCTTCCAATCCCGGTCGCTGGGGCCTGCACCAAGTCTTCCCTAGGACTACCCTGCCTGGACCCGGGAGGTGACGGGTATGCCGAGCTCGATGGTGCGGCTGACCGTGCAGAGCTGGTCATGCGACCGCCGCACCGCGTCCGGCAGCACCGCCCGGGCCGCGTCACCGCCTTCCCCCGGCGGGAACACGACCCGGAAGGTCACCTCGATACCCGCCAGGTGATTGCCCCCTGAGTCGCGGACCTTCTCCGCTCCCACCTCCACTGCGAACGCCTCCGGCTCCGCGCGCCGGGAGGTCAGGATGTCCACGTCGATCGCGGTGCACCCGCCGAGCGCGGCCAGGAGCAGCTCGCTGGGGGTGAAGTCGGCGTCGCCGCCGGTACCGATGGCGATCCGGCCGCCGCGGTCGTTGCGGGCGGTGAACCGGCCCGCCGTGACCCGGTCGATGGATACCCCGCGGTGTGCCGGATCAGTCGCCATGCCGTCAACTCTGCCAGACGTCCGGGTGGGGCCCGAGGTCCCGGTGGTGCCCGGGAGCCCGGTGGTGCCCGGGAGCCCCGTGGTGCCCGGGAGGACCGGTGCAGCCAGCTCAGCAGGTCCGGCGGGGCCAGCTGGGCCGCCCGCTCGTGGTAGCCGGCCAGCTCGGCCGCGCTGAGCTCCTCGCGCCCGGCCCCGGAGGTGCCCCGCCGGAAGAAGGCGGCGCTGCTCTTCAGGATGCCCGGCGGCCCGATGATGCGGTCGGCGCCGGCCCGCATCTCCTCGAACGTGGCCGCCTGGACCAGCCCGGGCCAGGCGGCGGCGGGCACGGTGATCCCGAGCCGGCCGGCCAGGCGGCGCATCTCGCCGCCGGTGTCCGCGGACAGGTCGTCGTAGTGGGCGAGCACGATGTTCGGCTGGCCGCGCCGCGCCCAGGCGTCGGTGAGGTGCCACATCACGCCGGGCAGCGAGTCCATCCGCTGCTGCGGGGTGGTGTCCTCGTGGATCCAGCCGGTCAGCCAGTCGTGCAGCGGCGGCCGCGGTGGCGGCGGCCCGGCCGGCTCGGGCTGCCCGGCCAGCCGCCGGACCCGGGCCCGGTCGATGTTGCTGCCCTGGTGGTAGAGGGAGACGGCCATGTCGAGCGGATGCCGGGCGACCACGATGTAGGTGGCCCGCGGGTCGACCGGGATCCCGTCCAGCGGCGTGTGCGACTTGATGATGCGGCGGTGCGGCTGGGCGGCCAGCCGGGCGAACAGCTCCTCGCGCGGCACCGTCTGCCAGTCCAGCCAGGGTGACAGCTCACCCAGCGGCGCGGGCAGCCGCGGGGTCTGGAACACCAGCAGCGCGCAGATCATCTGCATCCAGGTGGTCCCGCTCTTGGACCGGGTGCTGATCACGATGTCGCCGTCGCGGAACGGGAACCCGGACCACCGCGCGCTGTCCTCCTCGTAGGACTGATAGCGAACCGGGGGCATCCGGCGATCCTAAGGCGTCCCCGGTGCCGGGAGGGGTCCGCCGCGGCCAGATGTATAGGCCTTGACTTATATAAGTGGTTGCTGAAATTCTCGGCGGGTGGAGGCTTTCGAGGTGCTGGGTGACCCGGTGCGGCGCCGGATCCTGCAGGTGCTCGCGGACGGCGAGGTGACCTCCGGCGGGGTGTGCGACGTGATCCGGGCCGAGTTCGGCATCTCCCAGCCTGCCGTGTCGCAGCATCTCAGGGTGCTGCGTGACAGCGGGTTCGCGACCGTGCGGGCGGCGGGGACCAGGCGGCTGTACGCGGTGAACCCGGAGCCGCTGCGCGAGGTGGCTGACTGGCTGGATCCGTTCCGGCGCTTCTGGGCCCCGCATCTGGAGGCGCTGGCCACGGAACTGGCCCGGGGACGGCGGGAACGCCGGCTCCGTGACAGCGGAGAGACGGCGGGAACGCCGGCTCCGTGACGACGCAGATGGGGACAAGGCAGAGGGGAACTGAGCATGATCGAGGTCGTCCAGCAGATCAACGCGGTGCGCCGGCGGGTAGGGCACCGTACGCTCGACGCGGGCGAGGCACCCAGCGTGATCATCAGCCAGGTGTACCCGGCCGCCATCGAGGATGTCTGGGACGCATGCACGAGCCCGGACCGGATTGCCCGGTGGTTCGTGCCGGTCACGGGTGACCTGCGGGCCGGTGGCCGTTTCCAGATCGAGGGGAACGCGAGCGGCACCATCGAACGCTGCGACCCCCCGCGGGGCTTCACGGCGACCTGGGAGTTCGGCGGGCAGACCAGCTGGATCGAGCTCCGGCTGTCCAGCGTGCCGCCGGGCAGCACACGGCTCGAACTCGAGCACATCGCGGCGCCCGGGGACGGGACGTGGGCGGAATTCGGCCCGGGGGCCACGGGCGTGGGCTGGGATATGGGCCTGATGGGACTGGCCACCTACCTGACGCCGGGAAGGTCCGCTGACCTCCGGGAGAGAGCCGCCTGGCCGGCGTCCGGGCCGGGCCGGGAGTTCGTCGCCGGGAGCAGCCGCCGGTGGCGTGACGCGGACGTCGCGGCCGGCACGGACGAAGCCGCCGCCCAGGCCGCGGCCGACCGCACCGTGGCCGCCTACACCGGCGGCGCCGCGTCCGGCTGACCGCCCAGCCCACGGGCCGGGCCGGAGCCGGGGCGGCGGCCGCCCCGGCCTCAGGCGCCGGCCGCGGCCAGGTCAGGCCGCGAGGTCGGAGTAGTGGCTGGCGTCGCCCTTGCGGACGATGCTGGTGTCACCGTTGATCCCGACCGGGATGTCGCCGGCGATCGTGATCCGGTGCAGCAGCCGCGGCTGGTCGTCGTAGTCGGCGACCGCGTAGTGCTGGGTGGCCCGGTTGTCCCAGATCGCGATGTCCCCGTCCCGCCAGGTCCAGCGGACGGTGTTCTCCAGCCGGGTGATGTGCCGCTGCAGCAGGCCGAACAGGTCGTTGAAGTCGGCCGAGCCCAGCCCGGGGAACGACCGGACGAAGTGGCCGAGCAGCAGGGTCGGCTCGCCCGTCTCCGGGTGGATGCGCACGACCGGGTGCTCGGTCTCGAACTCCAGGTGGCGGAACTCCTCCCGGTACTCCTTTTCCCTGACGTCGATGCCGCCGATCTGCGGGCGCTCGGCCGCGTAGTCGTACAGGTTGCTGTGCACCGCCCGCAGCCCGCCGACCAGGGCCTGCAGCGCCGGGTGCAGCCGCCGGTACGCCTCCGCGGTGTTCGCCCACACGGTGGTCCCCCCGTAGGGCGGCAGCGTGATGGCGCGCAGCACGCTGATCGCCGGGACCCGGTCCACGAACGTCACGTCCGTGTGCCAGCTGTTGGCCTTGCCCTGCTCGGCGTCGATGGGCAGCACGGCGCCGCCGTCCCCGGCGACCGTCGGGTGCGGCTTGGTCAGGGCGCCCAGCAGCCGGGCGAACGCCCGCTGGTCGGCGTCGGTGGCGTGCTGCTGATCGCGCAGGAAGACGACCCGGTGCCGGAGCAGCGCGGCGCGCAGCTCGGCCACGGCGGCGGGGCTGACGTCACCGCCGATCCGGATGCCGCCCACGACGGCGCCGATCGACCCCCCGACCTGGGTGACGTCAACGTGCTGGTACGAGCCATGACTGCGGAGAGCCGCCGGATGGTCCTGAACGCTGGTCATGCGATGGCACCTTTCGGATGGCTGGTCCCGGCGGCCCGCGCTACCACGGCACGGGGCGGGCCGCCCGGGGTCTCTTACCAGCAATCTGCCCCGCCTCCCGGTTAATGTCAAGTATTCCGGTAGGTTAAATATGAATTAACGAGAACCGGCTGGTGGGACTGGTGCGCGCCCGGGCTCGGTGGCCCGGGAAGTACGGGTCACGGGGCAGCGGGCCCGAGGCAGGCGGGAGCGGGGAACGGCCGCGCCGGGAGCGCGGGACGGCCGGCCGGGCGGTCAGGCCCCGCCGGCGGGCTCGAGCACGAACACCGGGATCTGCCGCGAGGTCCGCTCCTGGTACTCGGCGTACGGCGGGTACGCCGCCACCGCGCGCTTCCACCAGCCGGCCCGCTCGTCCCCGGTCACCTCACGGGCCACGAACTCCCCCCGGGCCGGGCCGTCCTGCAGCTCGACTTCCGGGTGGGCGCGGAAGTTGTAGTACCAGTACGGGTGGGTCGGGGCGCCCCCCTGGGACGCCACCGCCGCGTACCGGCCGTCATGCTCGACCCGCATCAGGGGGGTCTTGCGCACCTTGCCGGACCGCGCCCCGCGGTTGGTGATGATCACCACGGGCAGTCCGGTGTCACGCAGCGTCGTCCCGCGCGTGCCACCCGAGCTCTCGTACTCCTCGACCTGGTCCCGGACCCAGGCGGCCGTGCTTGGCTCGTATTCACCCTCGATAGGCATACCGTTAGTCAACACCATGAAGCCTGCGGACCTGCGCGCGCATGCCGCGATCCGGGCCGAGCTGAGCCGGCTCGCCCGGTACGACGACCAGTCGCTCGTGCACGACAACTGGATCAGGCAGCGGTACGACTGCGGCTGCTACCCGAGCCTGATGCCAGCCCGGAAGGCCACCGTCGACACCGCCTGGCACGAGGCCGGCCACGCGGTCGCCGCGCTCGCGGTGGGGGCCCGGTTCAGCTCGGCCAGCATCCACCACAGCCCGCGCAGCGAAGGCCGGGTGCACGGCATCCGCGGCGGCGGCGAGCTGGCCTTCGTGGTGGACGCGGCCGGGCAGATCGCGCAGCGGCTGCGCGACTGGACCATGCTGGACCGCGACGACGACCTGCGCGCCTGGCTGCCCGCGTGGAAGAGCGACGGCGGCGACGCGCGGCACTTCCGCCAGGCCATCGCCGCCCGCTACGGCCGCGACGAGCTGAGCGCCTGGCGCCGCAGCGAGGAGGTGCTGATCCCCCGGCGGCTGCAGATCCGCGAGGTGGCCCGGGCCCTGCTGGTGCACCCCCGGCCGCTGCGCTACGACGTGGTGGCGCGGATCGCCGGGGAACCGGCCCTCAGGGCACGACAGTGACGGGCCAGCGGCTGGCCCGGACCAGGTGAACGGCCAGGGAGCCGACGAACCGGTGGCCGGCCTTGGTCGAGGCGCCGACGATCACCGCGTCCGCCTGGATCTCGTCGGCCAGCCGGACGATCTCGGTGAACGGGTTGCCGTCCCGCTCGACGAACGTGACATCGATGCCGAGCCGGGGGCCCTGTTCCTCCGCGTTCTGCCGCAGCTCCGCCGCCACCGAGTCGTACGCCTCCTGCATGGAGGTGATCGCGCCCGCGTTCGATCCCGGCCCCGCGCTGAACGGCCGCACGTACAGGATGACCAGCCGCGCCTGCTGCCGCCGGGCCATGCCCGCCGCGTACGCGCCGCGCGCAGCGAGGTGTCCGAGCCGTCCACGCCGACCAGCAGCACGTCCGGCCCGTCCCGGTACTGATCCCTCACCCGCCCACGGTCTCACGAACCCCGGCACATCAGGGGGGCCCGGATGGGAAGGAAAGGAAAAGGCCCGGGGCGTTCAGGAGAGACGATGGGGCCAGCCCGGGCCGTTAGAAGGGATGGTGCGTCATCAGCGTCGATGAGGAGCGGGACGGGGTATCCGCTGACCAATCTCGGCGAGCCGCTGTTCAGCGGGGCGGACGCGACCAAACGGGACCTGGTGGACTACCTGGACGCGGTCCGCGGGCACATCATCCCGGAGCTCAGCGGCCGGCCGCTGTCGGTGATGCGGATCCTGCGCGGCCAGGAACCGTTCATGCAGAAGAACGTGCCCAAGTACACCCCGCCCTGGGTGCGGACGGTCCGGCTGTGGGCGGAAAGCTCCCGGCGCGAGGTCTCCTACGCGCTCTGCGACGACCGCCGCACGCTGCTGTGGTTCGCCAACCAGCGGGCCGTCGAGTACCACCCCACGCTGACCGAGGCCGGCCACGGGGACCGGCCCGACTACCTGATCCTCGACATCGACCCGCCGTCCGGCGGGAAGTTCCGGCTCGCGGTCCTGGCCGCCCAGCTGGTCCGGGAGGCGCTCGCCGGCTGCGGCCTGGCGGGCGCGGTCAAGACCAGCGGGGCGAAGGGGGTGCACGTGTTCGTCCCGATCACCGGGGCCGCGGCCGAGGACGCCGCGGCGGCCACCCGCGCGGTGGCCGCCCGGGCGGAGCGGCTCGACCCGGACCTCACCACCACCGCGTTCATCCGGGAGGACCGGGAGGGCAAGGTGTTCCTGGATTCGACCCGGGCGGGCGGGGCCACCGTGGTCGCGGCCTACAGCCCGCGGATCCGGCCGGGGGTCCCGGTGTCCTTCCCGCTGCCCTGGGACGAGCTGGACGGGGTCACCCCGGCTGACTTCACCGTCCGCACCGCGGCCGGGCTCATCACGGCCGGGGACCGCTGGGCGGGGCAGCTCCCCCCGCCGCAGCACCTCCCGGCCGACCTGGTCGCGGAAGGGCACACGATCCCGGTGGCCCGGGTCCAGGCCATGCACGAAGGCAAGCGGCGGGCCCGTGCCCGCCGCGCCGGCCCGGGCCCGGGGCCCGCCGCCGGGGACGGCCCGCCGGCCGGGGATGGTTAGCGCGGCCGGCGGGCTCCCCGCTACCGGCGATGGCGGCGGGGGCCGAAGCGCAGCCAGCAGAAGACCAGCAGCGCGACCCACAGCCACCACGCGGATCCGAACCACAGCCCGGGCCAGTGCCAGAACGGCGCCCAGAAGAACGGCGTCACCGCGTGCCAGGCCACGAAGCCGAGCACGATGAGCAGCACGACCGGCAGCAGCCTGGACCGCGGCCGCCCGGACCGGGACCGCGGCGCAGGCGGGTAAGCGCTGCTGGCGCGGGCAGCCGGGCGGCTGCCCGCCCGCGGGTTGAGGGGGGGCAGGTCGTCGGTGATCCCGGCCAGGTCGGCCTGGGTCTTGGCCCCCATCGCCCGGCCGAGGCGCTCGTCCAGCTCGGCCTGGTCGAGACGCCCGTCCCCGTAGTGCTGGGCCAGCTGGTCGGCGACCTCGGCCCGTTCGGCGTCAGAGACTCGCATGGTGGCATCGGCGACGCGCTGGCGCGTTCCGTACCCCCGCGTCCGTAGTGGCATCTGAATGCGGCCTCTCCGCTCAGCCGGCCCGGGGGCGGAACAGGCCCGCCGCGATGGACTCGTCGGCGCCGTCTTCGGGGATCAGCAGCCACGCCGCCAGGTAGACGGGGATGGCGGCCCCGCCGACCAGGGTCAGCACGGCGAACAGGATGCGGACGACGGTCACGTCGATGTCGAGGTACCGGGCGAGGCCGGCGGCGACTCCGCCGAGCATCCGGCCCTCGACCGGGCGGCTGAGCGTCCGGGGCGGCGCGGATTCGTAGGGTGCGTGTGAGGTCTGGTCGCCCGCCGTGGGGCTGGTCGTCGTGTTCATGGCTCCAGCCTGCCGCCGGGCGCCGCGCGCCACCATTGGGAACACCCCGGATCCGTCCCTGATCCGGGCCGGCCAGGATCAGGGGCATCCCTGATACCCAGGCCGGGCGAAGAGCGCGATGATGGGGGGATGGCGGCAGGCACTGAATCCGGGCCGACCGCGCGTACTGATCGCGGGCCCGACGGGGCGCCGGGCAGGAGCCCGGCGGCCACCGGTCCCTTCGGCGCGGGTTCTTCCCGAGCGGGTTCTGCCCGCACGGGTCCCTCCCGCACGGGTCCCTCCAGCACGGGTCCCTCCAGCACGGGCGCGTCAGGTTCCGATCCCCTGGGCACTGAACTCCTGGACCCGGGCCGCCGCGGGCGCAGGTTCGGACGGCCCGGCAGCCGCCCCTGGATGCGCCGCCCGCCGGGCAGCGGGCCGCTCCGGCGCAGCCGCGAGGACCGGCTGGCGGGCGGGGTCGCGGCCGGCCTGGCCGCACGCACCGGCCTGGACCCCACCGTGGTGCGCACCGGGTTCGTGGTCGCCACCGTGTTCGGCCTCATCGGCGCGGCCGCCTACGTGCTGGCCTGGCTGCTGATACCCGCTGAGGGCGCGGACGCCAACATCGCCGCCCGGGCGCTGACCGACCGGCGCGGCATAGCGCTGGTCGCCGGGCTGGCCTCGCTGCTCGTGGTGGTGCTGGTGATCGCGTCGGCGCTGCGGGCGAGCTGGGTCGGCAGCCTGGCCTGGCCGCTGGTCATCAGCGTGGCCGGTCTCACCCTCATCTGGCGGAACGCGCCGCCGGATGAGCAGGCCGTGCTGCAGCGCCTCGCGGATCCGCTGCTCGGCCTGGCCCAGGGCAGCGGCAGCCGCCGCCGGCTCGTGGCGCGGGTGGCGATCGCCGCCGTGGCGCTGACCCTGGGGCTGAGCTGGCTGGTGACCGGCCATCAGGTCGCGGGCGCGCTGCGCGAGATCGCCGGCGTGATCCTGGTGGTGGCGGCGATCGCGATCCTGCTCGGCCCGTGGTGGGTGCGTATCGCCCGCGACCTCATGGTCGAGCGTCAGGCCCGGATCCGGGCCGAGGAACGCGCCGACATGGCGGCCCGGGTGCACGACTCCGTCCTGCAGACGCTCGCCCTCATCCAGCGCCGCGCCGAGCACCCGCAGCAGGTGATCCAGCTGGCCCGGGCGCAGGAGCGCGAGCTGCGCGCCTGGCTGTTCGACGGCCAGGCCCCCGGCTCGCTGGACGGCCAGGACATGACGCTCGCGGCCGGAATCCGGCTCATCCAGCAGGACGTGGAGGCCCAGCACGAGGTGCCCGTCGAGGCCGTCACCGTCGGCGACTGCGAACTCGACGACGACCTGCGCGCGCTGCTGGCCGCGGCCCGTGAGGCCACGGTCAACGCCGTGAAATGGTCCGGCGCCCCCGCGGTCTCCATCTTCGCCGAAGTGGAGCCGGCCGGGGTGACGCTGTTCGTGCGGGACCGCGGCCGGGGATTCGACCCCGCCACCGTGCCGGCCGACCGGAAAGGCCTGGCCGAGTCGATCCACGCCCGGATGGCCCGCCGGGGCGGCACCGCCGCTGTCCGCACCGCCCCCGGCGAGGGCACCGAAGTGTCGCTGACCATGCCCCGGGCCGCCGAACGCCAGCCGAGGCGGCCATGACCGGCCCGGCCGAATCCGGCGTCCCTTCCAATCCCGGCCAGGCCGCTCCCGGCCAGGCCCGGCGCCCGCGCGTGGTCATCGTCGATGACCACGGGCTGTTCCGCTCCGGGGTCCGCTCGGAGCTGGGCGACGAGGTCGAGGTGGTCGGTGAGGCGGACGACGTGGAGCCCGCGATCGCGCTGGTCTCCGCGTGCCTGCCGGACGTGGTGCTGCTGGACGTGCACCTGCCGGGCGGGGGCGGGCAGGCCGTGGTCACCGCGCTGCGGGCCAGCCAGCCCCAGGTGCGTTTCCTGGCCCTGTCGGCCTCCGACGCGCCAGAAGACGTGATCGCGGTCATCCGGGCCGGCGCGCGGGGGTACGTGACGAAGACGATCTCCGGCCCGGACCTGGTGGACGCGGTCCGCCGGGTGGCCGGCGGGGACACGGTGTTTTCCCCCCGGCTGGCCGGGTTCGTGCTGGACGCGTTCGCGGCGCTGCCGGCCGACGGCCCGGGCGTCCCGTCCCTGGACCCGGAACTGGATCAGCTGTCCCCCCGGGAGCGGGAAGTGCTGCGCCTGATCGCCCGGGGCTACACGTACAAGGAGATCGCGCGTGAGCTGTTCATCTCCGTGAAAACCGTGGAGAGCCATGTCTCGTCGGTGCTGCGCAAACTCCAGCTCTCCACCCGGCATCAGCTCACGCGCTGGGCGACCGAGCGGCGCCTGGCTTAGGCTGACTGCTAACGTATGCGCCGCCGGTACTGGCCGCCGTGGCCGGCCACGGCGGCCGTGGCGCTCCGGGGGCCCGCGATCGGGGAGCGGGCGCGCCCGCCGGCACGACGGTGGAGGCACGGGTGGCTGAGGACTTTCCCGCGGGGTTAGCTCATCCTGGCTCCCCCGTGCCCGGCAGTCCTGTGCCAGCCAGCCCCGCGCCAGCCAGCCCCGCGCCAGCCAGCCCCGAGCAAATCGCCAGTTACCAGATGGTCGAGGAGATCGGCCGGGGCGGCATGGCGGTGGTCTACCGGGCCCGTGACGTCCGGCTGGGCCGCTGGGTGGCGCTGAAGGTCCTCGCCGGGGACCTGGCCCGGGACGACGCTTTCCGGCGGCGGTTCATCCGGGAATCCCGGGCCGCGGCGGCGGTGGACCACCCGAACATCATCCCGATCTTCGACGCCGGCGAGGCCGGTGGCGTGCTGTTCATCGCGATGCGCTACGTCGGCGGCCAGGACGTGCACAGCCTGCTGAACCGGGCCGGCCCGCTGCCGCCGGCCCGCGCCGCCGGGATCGTGGCCCAGGTGGCCTCCGCGCTGGACGCGGCGCACGCCTGCGGCCTCGTTCACCGGGACGTGAAGCCGGCCAATATGCTGCTCGGCGGCCTGGCCGAGGACGGCTCGGAAGATCACACGTACCTGTCGGACTTCGGCATCAGCAAGACCTCCCAGGCGACCACCAACCTCACCCTGACCGGGCAGGTGCTCGGCACCCTGAACTACCTGGCCCCCGAGCAGATCGAGGGCCGCCCGGTGGACGGCCGCGCCGATGCCTACTCGCTGGCGTGCGCGGCGTTCGAGATGCTGGCGGGCGCCCCGCCATTCCGGCGCGATCAGAGCCTGGCCGTCATGTGGGCCCAGCTGTCCGCGCCCCCGCCCGCGCTGACCAGTGCGCGTCCCGACCTGCCCGCCGGGGTGGACCAGGTCATGTTCCGGGGCCTGGCCAAGGCCCCGGAGGACCGCTACCCGAACTGCCGCGCGTTCGCCGCGGCGCTGCAGGAGGCCTGCGGGGTCACCTCCGCCGAACTGCAGCCGCATGCTGCGCAGGCTGCGGCCGCCCAGGGATCGGCCGGGCCGGGACTGGCCGGGCCGGGACTCGCCGCGTACGATCTGGCCGCATCCGATCCCGCCGGACCTGCGCTGGGTGGCCGGGGCCAGGCCACCCCGGCCAGCCCCGCGGCCGGGTTTCCCGCGCCGCCCCGCGCCGTCCCGCCGACCAGCGCCGACCTGCCCTACGGCGCCCCGCAGGGCGGCGCGGGCCTGTCCAGCTCGGAGCCGTCCTACCTGAGCCCGCCGGCCAGCCCGGAGCGGCCCTACCTGAGCCCGCCGTCCCGTGGGGAGCCTTCCTACGTCCCCCCGCAGGGCAGCGCCGATCGGGCCTACGGGACTCCGCCGGTCAGTGCCGCCCCGTCCTATGTGATCCCTCCGGCCGGTGCCGAACCGCCTGGTGCGTGGCCAGCCGGACAGCCACCGCAGCGATCCGGGCCACCCGGGCCCTACCGGCCGCAGCCGCCGCGCAAGCGGCGCCGCGGGCTGGCGGTGGTCGCCACCGGCGTGTTCCTGCTGGCCGTGATCGCCGCCGGGCTGGCGGTCCTGAAGCACCACAATTCGCAGCTGTTCAGCGGGCCCACCGTGGCGTCCAGCACGCCCGCGACCGGCGGGGGCGTCTCGGTGCCTGCCACCCCGGCCACGGTCGTGCGGCGCTACTACGCAGCCATCAGCCGCCGGGATTATGCGCGGGCCTGGAAGCTGGGAGGTGATAACACCAAGACCAGCTATGCGCAGTTCGCGGCGGGTTACAGCCAGACTCGGCGGGACGTGGTGACCATCCTCAAGTCGGCGGGTGACCAGGTGGCGGCGGGCATCGTCGCGGTGCAGGCCGACGGCTCGGTCAAGAAGTTCGAGGGCACCTACCTGGTGCGCAGCGGCGTCATCACCTCGTTCAACGTGCACCAGGTCGGCTGAGGCCGCCCGGGGGTCAGGGAAGTTGCCGGCCAGCAAAAGCGTTAGGTATGCAGGGCCTGGACTGGCACCCTGGCGTACGGCCGTCCCGCCCCCTCCCGCTTCGCTCCCCCTCGTTCCGCCATGGAGATTTCCGCCGTGACCCCCTCGCTCGCTGAGCTTCAGGACCGGCTGCCCGGGCTGATGCTCCGCGATCAGCGCCGCCTCGGCCGCCGCGCCGAGCAGGCTGCCGCGCTGCCCGACCCGGGCGCGCGCGAGCATGCGCTGGAACGGCTGCTGGCCGACCTGGAGGCGGCGCAGGCCCGGGCCGACGCCCGGCGGGCCAGCGTCCCGGTGCTGCGCTACCCGGCGGAGCTCCCGGTCAGCCAGCGGAGGGACGAGATCGCGGCGGCTATCCGGGACCATCAGGTCGTGATCGTGGCCGGGGAGACCGGCTCGGGGAAGACGACCCAGCTGCCGAAGATCTGCCTCGAGCTCGGCCGCGGGGTGACCGGGCAGATCGGGCACACCCAGCCGCGCCGGATCGCGGCCCGCACGGTCGCGGAGCGGATCGCCAGCGAGCTTGGCACCGAGCTGGGCACCGCGATCGGCTACAAGGTCCGTTTCACCGACACCTCCAGTGACAGCACGCTGGTCAAGGTGATGACGGACGGCATCCTGCTGACCGAGATGGCCCGCGACCGGCAGCTGCTCCGCTATGACACGCTCATCATCGACGAGGCGCACGAGCGCAGCCTCAACATCGACTTCATCCTCGGCTACCTCAAGCGCCTGCTCCCCCGCCGCCCGGATCTCAAGGTCATCATTACCTCGGCCACGATCGACCCGCAGCGGTTCAGTGATCATTTTGGCGGAGCCGAATCGGGCCAGCAGAGCGGCGGAGCCGAATCAGGCCAGCAGAGCGGGGGGGCGCCGATCATCGAGGTGTCCGGGCGCACCTACCCGGTCGAGGTGCGGTACCGGCCGCTGGCCGACCCCGACGACCCGGACCAGGAACCGAAGGACCAGGTCCAGGGCATCCTCGACGGGGTCACCGAGCTGAGCGCCCACGGGCCCGGCGACATCCTCGTCTTCCTCAGCGGCGAACGGGAGATCCGGGACACCGCCGACGCGCTGGACGGGCAGGCCGGCCTGGAGGTGCTGCCGCTGTACGCCCGGCTGTCCGCCGCCGAGCAGCACCGGGTGTTCGACCGGAAGGACGGCCAGGCGAATCACTTCTCCCGGCGGGTGGTCCTGGCCACCAACGTCGCGGAGACCTCGCTGACCGTGCCGGGCATCAAGTACGTGATCGACCCGGGCACCGCGCGGATCTCCCGGTACAGCCAGCGGACCAAGGTCCAGCGGCTGCCCATCGAGCCGATCTCGCAGGCCTCGGCGAACCAGCGGAAAGGCCGTTGCGGGCGGACGTCGGACGGCGTGTGCATCCGGCTGTACAGCGAAGCGGACTTCGAGAGCCGCCCCGAGTTCACCGACCCGGAGATCCTGCGCACCAACCTGGCCTCGGTCATCCTGCAGATGGCCGCGCTGGACCTGGGCGACATGGCCGACTTCCCGTTCGTCGAGCCACCCGAGTCGCGGAACGTCGCGGACGGCGTGCGGCTGCTGGAGGAACTCGGCGCCTTCTCACCGGGGCACGACCCGGGCCGGGGCCGCACCCGGCTGACCGAGGTGGGCCGCAAGCTGTCCCGGCTGCCGCTCGACCCGCGGCTCGGCCGGATGATCCTGGAGGCCGCCCGGAACGGCTGCGTCCGCGAGGTCCTGATCATCACCGCCGCGCTGTCCATCATCGACCCGCGGGAGCGGCCCGCCGACGCACGGCAGGCCGCGGACGAGATGCACGCACGGTTCGCGGAGCCGGGATCGGACTTCCTTACCTTCCTCAACTTGTGGGACTACCTGCGCGAGCGGCAGAGTCATCTGTCCGGCTCGGCGTTCCGGCGGCTGTGCCGCCGCGAGTACCTGCACTACCTGCGGGTGCGCGAATGGCAGGACGTGTACGGCCAGCTCCGGCAGGCCGCGGCGGATCTCGGCATCCAGGCGGGCCGGGAGCGCGGCGGGACCAGCGAGACCCCCGGCCAGCCGCCGGTGCAGCCACCCGGTCAGCGCAGCGGCGAGGGCCGGCAGCGGGCCGGCCGGACCCGGCCGCGGGCCGGCCGGGCCCTGCCAGCCGCCGCACCCTCAGCCCCGGCCGGGGACGCCGGGCCGGGTGGCCGGTTCCCGGCCGAGCTGGCTGACCGGATCCACATGTCCCTGCTGGCCGGGCTGCTGTCGCACATCGGCATGCAGGACACGGACAGCCGGCCGCGCGGCAAGCGGCGGCCGCTGGCCGAGTTCGCCGGGGCGCGCGGCGCCCGGTTCGCGATCTTCCCCGACTCGGCGCTGGCCAGGAAGCCCCCGCAGTGGGTGGTCGCGGCCGAACTGGTGGAGACGTCCCGGCTGTGGGCCCGGGTCACGGCCCGCATCGAACCCGAATGGGCCGAGTCGCTGGCCGCGCACCTGGTCCGGCGCAGCTACAGCGAACCACGATGGGACGCACGGCGCGGCGCGGCCGTGGCCACCGAGAAGGTCAGCCTGTACGGGCTGCCGATCGTGGCCGCCCGGACGGTCATGTACGGCCGGATCGACCCGGCGGCCGCCCGGGACCTGTTCATCACGCATGCCCTGGTGGAGGGGGACTGGCAGACCCACCACAAGTTCTTCGCCCGCAACCAGCTGATGCTCACCGACGCGGAGGACCTGGAACGGAAGGCGAGGCGGCGCGGGATCGTCGCCGACGACGCGGCCCTGTTCGCGTTCTACGACCGGCGTATCCCGGCCGAGGTCACCTCGGCGCGGCACTTCGACACATGGTGGAAGCAGGCCCGCGCCGCCGATCCGGGCCTGCTGGACCTGTCCCCCGACGACCTGGTCATGCCCTCCGCCGGGGAGATCAGCGCGGACGACTACCCGGCCCGCTGGGCTGACCTCCCGGTGTCCTACGAGTTCGCGCCCGGCGAGCCGGACGACGGGGTGACGGTAGACATCCCGCTGGCCCGGCTGAACCAGGTGAGCGCGGACGAGTTCAGCTGGCAGGTGCCCGGTCTGCGCCAGGAGATGGTGACCGAGCTGATCCGGTCGCTGCCCAAGCAGCTGCGCACCACGTTCGTCCCGGTGCCCGACACAGCCCGGGCGGTACTGCCCCGGCTGGGGCCGTCCCGCGGGGACCTGCTCGACGCGCTCGGCACCGAGTTGTCCCGGCTCGGCGGCGTGCACATACCCCGGTCCGCGTGGGACGAGTCCCGGCTGCCCCCGTACCTGCGGATCACCTTCCGCGTGGTGGAGGATGGCCGGGTCCTGGCCACGGGCAAGGACCTGGAGGAACTGCGCCGCCGGCTGCGGCCCCGGCTGCAGGCCACGCTGAGCGAGGCGGCGGCCGGGATCATCCGGACCGGGCTGCGCACCTGGGACATCGGCACGCTGCCCCGCGTGTTCAGCCAGGGCGAGGTCCGCGCCTATCCGGCGCTGGCCGACACCGGCAGCGCGGCCGACGTCCGGCTGTTCGAGACCCGGGCCCAGGCCGACGCGGCCATGCTGCGCGGCACCCGGCGGCTGCTCCTGCTGCAGGTGCCCTCAGGGGCCCGCGCCGTGGCCAGCCGCCTGCCGGTCAGCGCCAAGCTGGCCATGAGCCGCCACCCGTACCCCGGCACCGACGCCCTGCTGGAGGACTGCGCGGCCGCCGCGGCGGACCAGGTGATCACCGAGGCGGGCGGGCCGGCCTGGGACGAGGCGGGCTTCGCCCGGCTGCTCGAGGCCGCGCGGGCGAATCTGGCCGCCCGGACCGCCGACGTGGTCGCGCTCGCCGCCCGGGCCCTCGGCGAGGCGCATCGCGTCGAGTCGAGCCTGGCCGGGACGCCCAGCCCGCAGGTCCGGGCCGCGTTCGCGGACCTGCGGGACCAGCTGTCCGGGCTGGTCCACCCGGGGTTCATCGCCGAGACGGGGGCCCGGCGGCTGCCGGACCTGGTCCGCTACCTGCGCGGGATGAGCCGGCGGCTGGAGAAGATGCCGGAAGCGCTGGGCCGGGACGCCGAGCGGATGGCCGTGGTCCAGCAGGTGACCGAGGACTACCAGCAGACGCTGGCCGACCTGCCGCCCGCACGGCGGGACGATCCCGACGTCCGCGAGGTGCGGTGGATGATCGAGGAACTCCGGGTCAGCCTGTTCGCGCAGACGCTGGGCACGTCCGGCCCGGTCTCGGAGCGGCGGATCGAGCGGGCCCTGGATCAGCTGCACGGCCAACCGGCAGGCAGGGATTAAGTTTCCTCGGGCCGTGCGTCAATAGGGCCAGGGACGAATCAGGAACTGCGCGCCGGCGACCCGAGGAGCTGACCGATCATGCCTGACCTGCTGACCGCGGACGGCCTGGCCCGCTTCAGCGCGACCGCGGCCGCGCACGTGGGAGACGAGACGGTGCCCGGGTTGGTGGCGCTCGTCGCCCGCGGTGATCAGGTGCATGCCGAGGCGCTGGGCTCGCTGTCCATCGGCGGCCCGGCGGTGCAGCACGACTCGCTGTTCCGCATCGCGTCCACCACCAAGCCGGTGACCGGCGCGGCCACGCTGGCCCTGGTCCGGGAAGGCCTGCTGGATCTGGACGAGCCCGTGGCCCGGCTGCTGCCGGAGCTGGCCGAGCCGCGCGTGCTGCGCCGGATGGACGGCCCGCTCGGCGACACCGTCCCGGCCCGGCGCCCGATCACCGTCCGCGACCTGCTGACGTTCACGTTCGGCTTCGGCCTCACCACCGAGATGTTCGCTGCGGAGCGGCCGTGGCCAGTGGTGGCGGCGGCCGACGCGCTGCACCTGTCGACGATCGGGCCGCCCAACCCGGCCGAGCAGCCCGGCCCGGACACCTGGATAGCGGGCCTCGGGTCACTGCCGCTGCTGGCCCAGCCCGGTGAGCGCTGGTTCTACAACACCGGCGCCTCGGTCCTCGGCGTCCTGCTCGAGCGGGCCGCGGGCCAGCCGTTCGCGGACGTGCTGCGGACCCGGCTGTTCGAGCCGCTGGGCATGCGGGACACCGGATTCTGGACACCGCACACCGGCCGGCTCGCGTCCGCGTTCCGGTCCGCTCCGGGGGGCGGCCTGGAGGTCTGGGACAAGCCGGACGGCCTGTGGAGCAGGCCGCAGGCGTTCTCGGACGGGGCCGCGGGGCTGGTCTCGACGGCCGGCGACCTGCTGGCCTTCTCCCGGATGCTGCTGCGGGGCGGGGATCCGGTGCTGCCGCCGGACCTGGTCGCGGAGATGACCCGGGACCAGCTGACCCCGGCCCAGAAGGCGGCCGGCGGCCTCGGCCCGGACTTCTTCACCGGCGTCAGCTGGGGCTTCTGCACCTCGGTGGTCACCGCCGGGCCGCGGGCCGGCGCGTTCGGGTGGGCCGGCGGATTCGGTACCACCTGGCTGGCCGACCCGGGACGGGACCTGACCGTCATCGTGCTGACCCAGCGGATGTTCGACAGTCCCGAGCCGCCGGCGGTTCACGACGCCCTGCAGGCGGCGGCCTACGAGGCCCTCACCTGACTGGCATGGCCCGGGGGCCGGCCCTTAGTCCTGCCCGGCGGGCAATGGCTCATTGAGGTTTTCTCAGCGACTTTACGTGATCATTTTGTACGGGTATTGGACTAGGGCGGAGGCGCGCTGTCGCCGGCCGGCAGGTCCGGGTGCTGCCGATTACGTCCTCGCGGATGGGCTGCCTGCTGGATTCCCTGGACCGCGGCTACCGGGTGCTGGGGATTTGCTCCTCCAGTTACTGGAGGAGCCAGACTGACGCCATGGAGAACGACGGACCTCTTCTGACGATCGGTGAGCTGGCCAGACGTGCCGGCGTGCCGGTGCGCACTATCCGGTTCTGGTCGGATAGCGGGCTGGTGCCGCCGGCCTCGCGGACTGACGGCGATCGCAGGCTGTACGACGCGGCGTGCGTGGCCCGGCTGGAACTGGTGACGACCTTGCGAGAGCTGGGCGTGAGCCTGGCCAATGTCCGGCGCGTACTGGGTGGCCAGGTCACCGCCGCGGAGGTGGCCGCTATCCACCTGGAGGCGCTGGACACCGAGATCCGGACCCTGCGGCTGCGCCGGGCAGTCGTGGCCGCCGTGGTGAAGCGCTCTGCCGACGGCGAGGAGATGGGCATGATCAACAAACTGGCGCGCCTGTCCGCGGCCGAGCGGCGCCAGATCATCGATGAGTTCACGGCGGAGGTTTTCCGCGGACTGGATCCCAGCCCGGCGAGGTTTGCGCGCTGGGCCGCGGCGCCGGATCTGCCGGACGATCCTTCGGCCGAGCAGGTCGAGGCCTGGGTCGATCTCGCTGAGCTGGTAGCAGACCGGGGTTTCCGCGAGCAGGTCCGGCAGGTCGCTGGCATCGGCACCCAGATCCAGTCCGGTACCTGGCTGGTCGACGTCGAGCGGGCGCAGGACGAGGCCGAAGCGGCCTGTCAGCGGGGAGTGCCGCCTGAGTCTGCCGAAGCGGCCCGGATCGTGGCGCAGATCCTGGCGGGCACCCCCGGCGCCCAGCGCCGTGCTGAGTTGCTGGCTCAGCTGGAAGCCGCCACTGATCCCCGGATCGAACGTTACTGGGAGCTGACGGCCGTCATCAGCGGCCGCGGCCCGTTCCCGTCGGTGCAGCGCGCCCTTGAATGGCTGGCCGCCGCGCTGCGCGCGAGCCAGGGCCGAAAGGAGGCAGGCCGGTGATCGAGGTCCGCGGGCTGACCAAGCGCTACGGCTCAACGGTCGCTGTCGACCGGCTCAGCTTCGACGTGCCACCGGGTGCCGTGACCGGTTTCCTGGGCCTGAACGGATCAGGCAAGTCCACCACCATGCGCATGATCCTCGGCCTGGACGCCCCGGACGCCGGGCACGCCCGCATCGGCGGCCAGGCCTACCGTCAATTTCGCTGGCCGCTGCGCGAGGCCGGTGGACTGCTGGAATCCAGGGCCTTCCACCCGGGCCGGTCTGCCCGCGCGCACCTGGCCGCACTGGCGGCCAGCAACGCGATCAGCCAGTCCAGGGTCGCCGAGGTCCTGGAGATAGTCGGACTTGGATCCGTGGCGGGCAAACGGGCCGGGAAGTTCTCGCTCGGCATGGCGCAGCGTCTCGGCATCGCCGCGGCGCTGCTGGGAGACCCGGCCGTGCTGCTGCTCGACGAGCCGGTGAACGGCCTGGACCCGGAGGGAATCCGCTGGATACGCGGCCTGCTGCGGTCACTGGCCGCCGAAGGCCGGGCGGTCCTGGTCTCCAGCCACCTGATCAGCGAAATGGCCCTGATGGCCGACCGGCTGGTCGTGATCGGCCAGGGACGGCTCCTGGCCGACACCACGGCGGCTGAGCTGTCCAGCCGGGCCCCCAGCCTCGAAGAGGCCTTCCTGCAACTCACCGGCGATAGTGCCCAGTACCAGGCAAGGAACATGTCATGACCGCCCACATCAGCCACCAGCCATCCGGCAGATACCGATTCCGGCAGCTGGCCCGGATGGAATGGATCAAGCTGCGCAGCCTGCGCTCCACCTGGCTCACCCTGGCCATTGCCGTCGCCGCGTCAGCGGGCATCGCCCTCGCAACAGGCAGCAGCACGACAAGCGGCGGCATGTTCGTCGGCAACACGCTGGTCGGCATGCTCATCGGCGTGCTGCTCATCGGGGTAGTCGGCGTACTGGCCATGACCAGCGAGTACACCTCCGGGACCATCCGCGCCACATTCGCCGCCGCGCCACGCCGGCTCCGGGTCCTGGCGGCCAAGGCCGCGGTCGTTGGTGCGGTGGCGCTGATCACCGGCGAGGCAGCAGCATTTCTGTCCTTCTTCGCAGGCGGCATGACCCTGCGCCACGGCATCACCGCGCCAGCCCTCAGCCAGCCCGGTGTCCTGCGGGCGATCGTACTCACCGGAGCCAGCCTCAGCCTGATCGGCCTGTTCGGACTCGGCCTCGGAGCGATCATCCGGCACACCGCCGCGGCGATCACCGTGGTAGTCGGAATCGTCTGCGTCGGCGGGCCGCTGAACCTCGCTATCAGGCCCTACCTGCCGATTTACATAGTCAGCCACTCGCTCAGCGCTACGACGCCGCTATGCCGCCCCGGCGCGGCGTCATGCTGGCTGTCAGCCTGGAGCGGACTCGGAATGCTCGCCATCTACGCAGCCATCGCCATGGTCCTGGGCGCGCTGATCCTCGCCCGGCGAGATGCATAAGCCGCAGGCAACGCTCTGGACCGGCCGCCACATGCCAAGGTCAACCCGGCGAGGCCCGGGCCCGCCACGTGCCCGATCAGCCGCCACCCCCCTCAAGACCACCGAGAGCAGAGTCACCGCGCTCGGCGACGACATCCGCGAGCACCCCGGCTACAGCCCCCTCTCCTGCCCGAGACACCCAACGGCATCGGCACCGCCGTCGTCACGCTCGCAGCCAGCGCTGGCCCCTTCTGCCGACTCCGAGTCCCCCATTGTTCGGTGATCTCGGGCAAGGACACCGCCATCTCTCGGCGGCTGAACGCAAACACGGAATATCCGCAGACGCCATTTCAGCGCCTTTCCGGGCCGCTCCCGCCGCACTCGCTGGCCACCCGCGCTCGCCGCCCTGGCCGGCAGGCCGGGCCACCCGGGTCCGGTCTCACGCCGGCGCCCCCTGACACCGCGCCGTGCCCGGGCGCCGGACGCCGCCAATCACCGCCTTCTCCCCTGGCGTGCCGGACCGCGAGCCTCATAGGCCCGGCACCTGGGGTTCTGCCGGCGACCGGCGGTTCGCACTACCAGGGCGACTGCCGCAAACAGTTTGCAGGTAGATAATTGTCGCAATTAGCATGCGGGCCATGCCCTCCCCGGCACCCCCTTCCCGCGTACCCGGCCCTGCTCCCGGCCAGCTTCGCGGGCGCCAGCTCCGGCCCGGGCGCCGCAACCACCACGACGCGGAAATACTGCGGCTCGCCGTCCCGGCGTTCGGGGCGCTGATAGCGGAGCCGCTGTTCCTGTTCGCGGACTCCGTGATCGTCGGGCGGCTCGGGACCACGCCGCTCGGCGGGCTGGGCGTGGCCAGCCAGGCCCTGACCGCCCTGGTGGGCATTTCGATCTTCCTGGCCTACGGGACCACCGCGGCGGTCGCGCGGCAGCTCGGCGCGGGGCACCGGGAGGCCGCCATCAGGCAGGGCGTCGATGGGCTGTGGCTGGCGGGCATCATCGGCGCGGTGGTCCTGGCCGCCGGGCTGGCCGCTGGCACCGCAGATCGTGCACGCGTTCGGCGGCTCCCCCGCCGTGACCGGGGAGGCCGCCACGTACCTGCGCATCAGCCTCCTCGGCGCGCCGTCCATGCTCATGGTGCTGGCCGGGACCGGGGTGCTGCGCGGGCTGCAGGACACCCGGACGCCGCTCACCGTCGCGGTGGCGGCCAATGTGGTCAACGTGGCCCTGAACGCTTTCCTGGTGCTCGGCCTGCACTGGGGGATCGCTGGCTCAGCCTGGGGCACGGTGTGCGCGCAGACCGCGGCGGCCGCCGCCTACCTGGCCATGGTCGCCCGGGGCGCGCGGCGCGCCGGGGTGGGATTCGCGCCCGACCCCACCGGCCTGCGGGCCGCCGCCGCGACCGGGGTATCCCTGGTCGTGCGCACGATCGCGCTGCAGGCGGTGCTGATCGTGGTCACCGCGATCGCCGCCCGGCAGGGAAACGCGGCCATCGCCGCGCACCAGATCGCCTTCCGGGCCTGGACCCTGCTCGCCTTCGCGCTCGACGCGATCGCGATCGCGGGCCAGGCCATCACGGGCCGGTACCTGGGAGCGGGGGACGTGGCCGGGGCCCGGTCCGCGACCAACCGGATGATCGGCTGGGGCGTCGTGTACGGGGTGGTATTCGGGGCCGTCCTGGTCGCGGCCATCCCGCTGCTGCCTGCCGTCTTCTCGGCCGCGCCGGACGTGCGGCGGCTGCTGCCCGCCGTGCTCCTGGTGGCGGCCGCGCAGCAGCCGGTGGCCGGCGTGGTCTTCGTGCTCGACGGCGTGCTGATCGGCGCGGGAGACCAGGACTACCTGGCGCTGGCCGGGCTGGCCGCCGCCGGGGTGTTCGCGGCCGGCGCGGTCCTGGTCATCGCCGAGCACGCCGGCCTGCTGGCGTTGTGGCTGGCGTTCAGCCTGTGGATGGCGGCCCGCTTCGCCACGCTCACCCTGCGGGCCAGGTCCTCGCAGTGGCTGGTCACCGGCGCGGTCCGGCGCTAGCAGTGGCCTGGTCACCGGCGCGGTCCGGCGCTGGGCCGAGATTCGCCTGTGATCAGCGGCACCCGCGGCGGCAGCGGATCCCATGAGCACCACCGCCCCCTCCCCTCACTCCCCCAGGGTAATGCGGGAGGTGATTACGGGTAATGAGGGCACGCTTAGTCCGTTCTGGGCAATGCATTGCGGATACAGAACGATTAATAGCTCGCTAACGAATTCTTCGTTTCTGTCCCATTCACGCCGGTGTTCCGGCTATCGTCAGCGTTTGCCGGTCGTCACGTGCGCCTGGCACTCCACGATCAGCCGCGCACCGGACGCCAGGGGACAATGAGCAGCGATACCAGCGCCATGGGCGACATTCCTGCCCTGGAGCCGCAGGCCGGCCTGGGGGCGCCCGGCTCCCGCCAGGCCTCCGACTTCGCGGATCTGGCCCCCGATCCGGCCCGTGACCTGATCCCCCGCGACCCCGCAGGCCCGGACCCGGCCACCCCCGGACCGGGGACAGCAGGCCGGGGCCGCGGTCTCACCGTGGTGGCCGCGGCCGGGATCGGCATCGCCATCCTGATCATGGTCGCCGCATCCCTGCTGCGCGGCGCCTGGATGCTGCCGCCGGTGGTCATGCCGGCGGTGGGGCCGCCGTGGGAGCTGGCGGTCCGGCACGTGTCCGCGGACCTGGTCACGTACGCGTTGTGGCTGGCCGCGCTGCTCGGCGCCGGCGGGGTGGTGGCCGGCCTGGTCGCCATCCACCGCGGGGCCCGGATGAGCGCGCGGGTCCTGCTCATCGCCGGGCTGATCGCCGTGGCCATGCTGACCGTGCTGCCGCCGACCGGTTCCACCGATGCCCTGGACTACGCGACCTACGGGCGGCTCCTGGCCCTGGGCCACAGCCCGTACGTGACCACGCCGATCTACCTGCGTCACATGCCCAATGCTTTCGCCCACTCCGTGCCCCACGTGTGGGATCGCTACGTGAGCGTCTACGGGCCGCTGGCCACCATGGAGCAGTTCGTGGCGGCCAAGCTCGGCGGGGCCTCCGCCGCCCGGATCACGTTCTGGCTCAAGCTGTGGGACTCGGCCGCGTTCGCGGGCGTCGCCCTGGTCCTGGACCGGCTGCTGCGGCACAAGCCCGCCCAGCGGCTGCGCGCCCACCTGCTCTGGACGGTCAACCCGCTGCTGCTGTGGGACCTGGTCGCGGCCGGGCACCTGGACGTGCTGGCGGTCATGGCGGGCCTGCTCGGCCTGCTGGTACTCGGCGAGCAGCACACCGACGCCCGGCCCGCCCTGTGGCGGGTCGCGGCCGCCGGCGCCCTGCTCGGCATCGCCGCCGACATCAAGATCAACTACGCGCTGTTCGGGCTGGCCGCGGCCTGGGCCCTGCGCCGGTCCCTCTCGGCCCTGGCGCTGGCCGGTCTGGCCGCGCTGGCGGTCCTGGTGCCCAGCTACGCCTACTTCGGGATGCCCGCGGTCCGCGCCCTGCTCAGCCGGCGCAACCAGAGCAGCGCCGACAACTTCTACCGGCTGTTCCTGCACGGCTGGCATCACAACCTGGGGATGATCGCCACCGTCCTGGTCGTCGCCGTGGCCATCCTGGCGCTGCGGAAGCTTCCGCCGGGCGCGGCCGCACGCCCGGCCATCCGGCCCGCCGTGGCCCTGTGCGCCGCGTGGCTGTTCCTGTGGCCCTACCAGCTGCCCTGGTACGACTCGATGATCATCTGCGTGCTGGTCCTGTACCCCGCCTCGCGGCTGGACTGGCTGGTGCTGGCCCGGCTCACCGCCGGAACGATCTCCAACATGCCGGGCAACCCGTATCTCCACCACAGCCATCTGGTGGTGGTCGCCGACCACTTCGCGGTCCGGATCATGGCCCCCCTGGTCATCCTGGCCGCGGCGGTCATCTTCGTGGGGCTGTGCCTGACCGGGAAGTGGAAGCTGAGGGATTCTCCCGGGCCGGGGCCCGGCGCACCGGGGCACAGCGCACCGGAGGAGGCCGGGCAGCTGATACCGGCGGCCGAATCCGGATCCGCCTGACGATCTCTCATGGTGGCGGTTACCGAAGGTGTGAGATCCAGGCCGGTGCTGGCGAGGTGGGCCGGCGATGGCACTGATGGCCACGGCCGGCGCGGCGGGAAACCCAGTTCCATAGCCCGTAAAATCGCCCTCGTGGCGACCGTCGGTGCCTTGCTGGCCGTCTTTGACCAGCAGATGCGAGGAGTAGAGCCCACACCGCCCGCTGGGGTCAGGTACGAGCAGGACGGGCCGCTGCTGCGAGCCGCTGGCGGGCACCGCGGCTACATCTGCGGCCCGCGTGACATCGGGGTAACAGGAGCAGAGCTCGACCGGCTGATCGCCCGGCAGCGGGACTACTTCGCCGGGCGCGGCGAAGCCGTCGGGTGGCAGACCCGCGCTCACGATGAGCCGGCTGACCTCACCGCACGCCTGCGCGCCGCGGGATTCGTGCCCGGGGAGGAGCGGACGGTCCTGATCGGGCTCACCGCGGAGCTGGCCACCGCCCCCGTCCTGCCCGGCGGCGCCGTCCTGCGCTGGGTCACCGCGGACGACGACATGCACCGGATCGCCGCGCTGCAGTCCGCTGTCTGGGGCCAGGACTGGAACTGGCTCGGCGAGAACCTCATCGCCCGGATCGCCGCCGCCCCGCAGGGCATCGCGGTCCT
Organism: uncultured Actinomycetes bacterium; assembly: GCA_963713815.1. GTDB lineage: Bacteria > Actinomycetota > Actinomycetes > Streptosporangiales > Streptosporangiaceae > RYN-230. The sequence goes on along the minus strand of CAVQNH010000006.1, from coordinate 376,867 downwards.
GGCCGCCGAAGCCGGCGGTGACGTTGTCTCCGCGGGGTGGCTGGCTTTCTTCCAGCCAGGCGCGGACAGCTTCGCCCGCCTGCTGGGCGGGTCGACGCTGCCGCAGTGGCGCGGCCGCGGGATCTACCGGGCGCTGGTCGCTGCCCGCGCTCAGCGCGCTGCCGCACGCAGCGTCACGTACCTGCACGTCGACGCCTCTCACGACAGTGCCCCCATCTTGCGCCGTCTGGGATTCCGCGCGGTGACCACCACCACCGCGTACGTGTGGACGCCGCCGCAGCCCGCCAGGCCAGGATGACCCAGGCGGCAGGCCCGGACCTGACTTCCCTGATAGCAACGGCGCCCAGACTGCCCGGCCCTTCCCAGCACGGCGAGCCAGCCATCGCCGGACCTAACCCCCGCAATTGAAGATCGTTAGGCGCGCATGGTGGCGTGGCCAGGGCGGCGGAATGTGCTGCGGTACGTGCTGGGCGGGACGCCGGTATGGCGTTTGAACAGGGTCCGCAGGTTGGCGGGGGTGCCCAGCCCAGACAGCCGGGCCACGACTTCCAAGGGCGCGTCCGACGCTTCGAGCAGTTCTCGTGCCCGGTCGATGCGGGCGCCCCGCAGCCAGTGCATCGGCGGCAGTCCGGTCTCGTCGTGGAACCGGCGGATGAGCGTGCGACGGGACAGGCACGCCTCGCGTGCCAACCCATCGACGGTGAGCGGCTCGCCGAGATGGCGCAATGCCCACGCGCGCAACTCGTCGAGCGCGCCACTGCGCCGGGGCACGGCCGGGCGGTCGATGTACTGGGCCTGGCCACCGGTGCGGTGCGGTGCCGCGACGAGCGCCCGCGCGCGCTGGTTAGCGGCCAGGGCCCCGGCGTCGGTGCGGATGATGTGCAGGCACAGGTCGATTCCGGCGGCCACGCCGGCCGAGGTCAGCACACTGCCTTCGTCGACGTACAGCACGTGCGGATCCACCGTCACCGCTGGATAGTCGCGGGCCAGCGCGGCGGCCTTCTGCCAGTGGGTGGTGGCGCGCCGGCCGTCGAGCAGGCCCGCGGCAGCGAGCACGAACGCGCCCGTGCAGATGGAGACCATACGGGCACCACGGGCCGCGGCCGCGGCCAGGGCCGCGCACACCCGCTCCGATGGCGGGACCGGGCGCGCCTGGCCGGGCACGACGATCGTGTCAGCGTTGGCCAGCGCGTCAAGGCCCTGCTCGATGAGCAGCGCGGGGGCGCCCTCGACCCGCACGGGCCCCGGGGTCTCGGTACATACCGTCACGGCGTACGGGCCGCCGTCCCAGTTACCGAACGCGTGGACCGGGATGCCGAAATCCAGCGCCAGAACACCAGGCAGCGCCAGCACAGCCACCTGGTGCAGCCGGGAAGGCGCGGACATGGCACGATCCTATCGGCTAGTGGCATCCGTGCCACTGCCCGGGCACGCCTCCCGCTGTCTACGGTCATGCCATGAATACAGTTCCCGCCCTTCCCGCCACACCGCTGGCCGTCCGCACGGTCGAGTACGTCCGGGCCTGCGAAACCGAGCCGGTGGCCAACCACAGCCTGCGCAGCTACCTGTTCGCGGTGCTCCTCGCCGGACATGAGGGGTTGCGGCCCTCGGCGGACTTTGATCCCGACCTGCTGTTCTTCGCCTGCGTCCTGCACGATCTCGGTACGTCGCCAGCGGCCGGGGGCACACAGCGATTCGAGGTCGAAGGCGCTGACATGGCCGCGAATTTCCTTACCGGCAACGGAGCAGACCAAGGCGGAGTGGATCTGGTGTGGGAGGCGATAGCCCTGCACACCTCGCCCGGCATCGCCGAGCGGCGCGGCGCTCTCGCGTACCTCACCAGGCGGGGCGTGGGCATCGACTTCGGCCCCGGTTCGGAGTTCATCACCGACGCCCAGGCGCAGGCGGTCCACAGCCGTTACCCCCGGCTGCGGATGGTCACCTCACTCATCGACGAGATCGTCCGCCATGCCGGGCGCGGCCCCCAGAACGCACCCCGCTACACCATCGCCGGCGAGCTGGCGCGAGAGCGTGGCCAGGAAGGGCACCCGACGACCATGGAACGGGCGGCGCTGACCTCGCGGTGGGGTGAGTAAGGCCGCTGGCGCCGGCGCGGCGCAGGGCTGATTTCCTGACCCGCGATGGGACGACGCGGCCCGTCCGAGCAGCTAAAGGCCATACATGACGAGCACTCATGAGTGTGTTGAGTTCTTGTCATTGGACGCATGAATGCTGGTCGGTGACACTAGATATCGAGGCGCCAGGCCCTGGCAGAGGGGCCCCCGGCCCTGAGGAAGGAACTCATGGACAGCACAACCTCATCAGTCACCCAGCTCTGGACGACGGTCCGCGACGAGCTCCGGGACGCCCGGGCGGCCCGTGCCGCCCGCAAGGCCCTGGAGCATGACCTGTCCGGCTACACCAGCCAGGCCGACCTGAACGACCTGGGCGCGATCCTCGACCGGCACAGCGAGGAAGAGACGGCAGACATCCGCCGCATCCTCGCCGCTCGCCAGTCCGCCTGATCGACCACCGGGCCGGAGCAGCCACCGGGCCGCCACCGCCGCCGCAGTAGCAGCAGCATCGGCCCGGCCTGACTTCCCGCGGGGCCGGCACGGCCCCGCGGGCTCACGTCAGGGCAGGCTCCACTGCTGGTTGGCGTTGCCGGTGCAATCCCAGATCTGGAGCTGGGTCCCCGGAGTGGTGGACCAGCCCGTATCGTCCAGGCATTTGCCGGACTGCGGGTTATAGAGAGAACCATTCGACTGCGGGACGAAGACCTGTGCGGCTGTGCTGTTGCAGTCGTACAGGTCCACCGCGGTCCCGTCGGCCGTCCCGCCGCCGTTGATATCCATGCACTTGCCCAGCACGTGCAGCGTGCTGCCCGCCTGGACCACGGTCCACTGCTGGGCCGCGGTGCCGTTGCAGGTGTAGACCTGCACCGGGTTGAAGTTTGCCGTGCTCGCGGACCGGTCGTCGATGCACAGGCCGCCGTAGCCGGTAATCTGCCCGGTAGCCCCGGTTCCGCCGCCACCACCACCACCGGAACCCGAAGTGGTCTGGTACGCCGCGACATACGCCACGCTCATCGTGCCGCCGGAGGCCGTGGAGCCGGTCGGGGTGGTGCAGCCACAGACGCCGTTGGGGAACCCGCCGCCCATGGCGAGGTCGAAAATGATCGACAGGTTATGGTCGAATGCCGCTTGCCACGTGGACGTGCCGACCTGACTCTCAGACACGCTGAAGTACTGGTTCCCGTCCAGGTAGAAGGTGATCGACTCATTGGACGTGTTCGTCCGGTTCAGGATCATCGTGTACGTGTGGTAACCGGACTGACAGCCGGAGCAGGATCGCAGCCCACTGCCGATCCCGTTCCCCTCGTTGCACGGCCCGCCGGGATCGGTGCCGCAATGGATGGTGCCCGCTACGTCGGACAGCGCATTGACGTCCTCCATGATGTCGATCTCGCCATTTTCCGGCCATTGCCCGGGCCCGAGCATCCAGAACGCCGGCCAGTAGCCGAGGCCGCCGGTGGGCTGCTGGATGGAGGCGGTCACCTCGAGCTCGCCTCCCGCGGGGGCGCCCACGTTGGCGCTGGTCGTCTGGATGCGGCCAGATGTCCACGAGCTGCCCGAGCCGAGTGCGGTGATGTTGAGGTCGCCGTTGCCGTCGAGGTGGACGTTGCTCGTCGAGTTGGTCATGGTCTCGATCTCGCCGGTGCCGAAATTGGAGCCGGGGCCCGTGTCATACATCCACTGGGAGCCGACGCCGGAACCCGCGCCGCCGTTGAAGTCGTCACTGAATACCGTCGACCAGCCGGACGGCGGGCCTGGTACCGCGTTCGGCGCGGCCGCCGCCCGCGCGGCGACTGCGGACCCTGCGGTCTGGGGAGCCGCCGGCGCGGCGGCTAACGCTGCGGGCCGGGTGGCTCCGGCCGCGGGATGGCCGGCCGCGGCCGACGCGGATCCGGTACTCATGCTCAGTGCGACGATCGGCGCGGCCGCGGCGACCAGTATTGCCAGCCTCCGGCCGCGGCCGGATCCGTCGTGTGCTCCCCGCAAGGGGTTTCTCGCGCGCCCCAGTAAGACCGTCATTGGCCGCAACCTCCGTCTCGCCGCTGCTCGTTGCGGAAACCTGCCCGTAAACAAACTATAAGGAAAGTTTCCTATTTATCGAGGTGACGATAACCCCGCTGCCCCGCGGCGGTCAATACCAGGATCCGCCGGGCAGCCCGGAACGGCCGGGCACCCGATCCCCGGCCGTTCAGGATGAGACAGTGCGGAGCCTGACTACCTCGTCAGGCGGCTCGCTTATAGGCGCGGACCGCGAGCGGCACGAACACGATGAAGATCCCGCTCAGCCACGCGATGCTCAGCCATAGGTTCGTCGCGATCGGCCCGCCGAGGGCCATCGAGCGCATGGTGTCGATGACGATGGTGACCGGCTGGTGTTTGGCGAAGGCCTGCAGCCAGCCGGGCATGGTCGAGATCGGCACGAACGCCGAGCTGACGAACGTGAGCGGGAACAGCCACACCAGCCCGAAGGCCTGCACCGACTCCTCGTCACCGATGGCCAGCCCGGTGAACGCCGCGATGCAGCAGATGGCCAGCCCGAAGATGGTGGCCAGCACGACCATGGCCACGGCCAGGCCGAAGCCGTTCAGGAACCGGAACCCGACGAGGTACCCTACGCCGACGAGAATCAGGATCGTGATGAACATCCGCAGGGTATCGGCGACCAGGCGGCCGGCCAGCACCGCCGAGCGCGACATCGGCATCGACTTCAGCCGGTCGATCACGCCCTTCTTCAGCTCCTGGGCCAGCGCGATGGCGGTGCCGAACGTCGCGAACGCCGCCGACTGGCCGATGATCCCCGGCATCAGGAAGTTGACGTAGCCGCCCGGGACGCCCGGTACCGGGATCGCGCCGCCGAACACGTAGCGGAACAGCAGCACGAACATGACCGGCTGGATCACCGTGAACATGATGTAGGCCGGCACGCGCACCCAGACCAGCAGATTCCGCCGGGTAATGGTGAGCGTGTCGCTGACCGCCCAGCGGGCGCGCGTGAACAGGCCCGGATCCCCGACCGGGGGCGCAGCGGCGGGAACGGTAATGGCGGTCATGACGTGGCTCCTGCGGTGTCCTTCTTGGCGGACCGGCGGCGGCCGCGGCGGCCTTTCGCCGGCTCCTCTTCCTCTTCCGCGGCGTGCCCGGTCAGGGCCAGGAACACGTCGTCGAGGGAGGGCCGCCGCAGCGACAGGCCCTGGGTGGCGACGCCCGCGCCGTCCAGCGCGCGCACCGCCTCGATGAGCGCATCGGAACCGCGCCCCCCGACCCCTATGCTGATCACTCCGGTCTCCTCGTCCACGTGCGGCTCGCCCTCGCCGACCTTGGCGATGGCGCTGACCGCGTCGGCGGTCCTGGTCCGGTCGGGCACGGTGAACTCGAGAACGTCCCCGCCGACCCGGCCCTTCAGCTCCTCGGACGTGCCCGCCGCGATGACCTGCCCGTGGTCGATGACGACGATCTCGTCCGCGAGTTCGTCGGCCTCATCCAGGTACTGGGTGGTGAGCAGCAGCGTGGTGCCGTCGGCCACCAGCGAGCGGATGATGTCCCACATGCCCAGCCGCGCCCGCGGATCCAGGCCCGTGGTTGGCTCGTCGAGGAACAGCACCTGCGGGTGCCCGACCAGGCTGGCCGCGAGGTCCAGGCGGCGCTGCATGCCGCCGGAGAAGGTCTTGGCCGCCCGGTCGGCGGCATCGGTCAGGTCGAACTGGGCCAGCAGCTCTACCGCCCGGCTGCGGGCCTGCGGCCAGCTCAGGTGATACAGCCGGCCGATGAGCTCGAGGTTCTCCCGCCCGGTGAGCTCTTCCTGGATGGCCGCGGACTGCCCGGAAAGGCCGATCGACCGGCGGACCGCGGCGGCGTCGCGCACGACATCGCGCCCTTCGACCAGGGCCCGCCCGCCGTCCGGCTGGAGCAGGGTGGTCAGGATGCGGACCGCGGTGGTCTTGCCCGCGCCGTTCGGCCCGAGGACCCCCAGCACCGTGCCGCGGGGCACGGACAGGTCGATGCCGCGCAGCGCGCGGACATCCCCGAACGACTTGGTCAGGCCCTCCACCAGAATGGCCGGCCCCGTGTTCATCTGTGTCACTACTCTTTCCTCCCGTGCGGGCCACCTGGTCGGCGTGGCCCGGCGTCCCCGAACCTATCGGCAGCGTGGCCCGGACCGCGAACCGATAACCCGGCCCCGCCGGGCATTCGGTGGCTATGACGACCACGGTCACGCGAACTCATCGCCAGGGCGGGCACCCGCCGAGCGGCCCCCGCCTACGGCCCAGATTAATCCGCGGGTCCGACGAAACCGGGGCCCCGGGGGGCGTCTCGCCGGCGAGGCGGGGCCCGCCGCAGGCGGGTTCCCGCCGAGCCGGCGAGTAACCCGGCAGCCGCAGCAGACGACGTGCATACCGGAGCGGGCAAGCAGGGGGCTCCGGGGGCCTCGGGCCCCCGGGCTAGCAGAGCGCTCCGGGGGCTCGGCCCCCGGGCCAGCACCTCCATACTGGGCGGATGGTTAGCCTCCGGCACGCCGAGTCGGTCGTCATCGCCCGGCCCGCGGACGCCCTCTACGACATGATCTCCGACGTGACGCGGATGGGCGAGTGGAGTCCCATCTGCACCGCCTGCTGGTGGGACGAGGGCGCCGGCCCCTGGGCAGGCTCCTGGTTCACCGGGCACAACGAGACGCCCGAACGGACCTGGGAGACCCGGTCCCAGGTCGTGACCGCAGAACGCGGCCAGGAGTTCGCGTTCCTCGTGGGCGGGGGGCTGGTGCGGTGGGGCTACTCGTTCGCCCCGGTCACCGGGGGGACCGAGGTCACGGAGTCATGGGAGTTCCTCCCCGCGGGCATCGCCCGGTTCCACGAGCGGTACGCAGAAGGCGCAGCGGCCCAGATCGCGGAGCGGAGCCAGGCCGCGCACCGGGGCATCCCGGTCACCCTGGCCGCGATCAAGAAGAGCGCCGAGGCATCCTGAGCCACCCGGGCCGCCTGGCCGGCGGCGCGGGACGGCGTGGTCAGCGGCGCACCCAGAGCGTGACGAAGATGCCCTTGAAGTGGCGTTTCGCGGACAGGGTGAAGTGGCTGCGCAGCACGGTGTCCTCGGCGCGGACCGGGCCGGTGGTGAGGTGCGCGAACGGGGACCGGCCGACCACCCAGATCCGCTGGTAGCCGGCCATGAGGGACCGGACGGCGGCGACCGGCTTGTCCCGGCCCTGGAAGTTCCCGGCCGCCGCGGGTGACTGCGCCATCGCGAAGTCGCTGACGTTCCGGTAGTCCGCCGGGTAACCGAGCCGGGCCTTGCGGTAGAAGTTGCTGAAGAACAGGACACCATCGCCCGGGCGGGCGTGCGCGGCCACATAGCGGGAGGGGCCGCCGAAGTCGAACAGCCGGCTCTGCGGGGTGCGGACCCGGTGCTGCGGCGCCAGCTGCAGGACCAGGGCGAGCACGCAGACGGCCACGCCGGGGACCCAGAGCAGCGTCCGCCGGCCGGTCACGCCGGCCAGCCAGCGCCCGATCCGCGCCGCCCCGGCCCCGGCCAGCAGGGCCGCCCCGGCCTCCCCGTAGAGGACGTAGCGGTCCACGTACAGCGGCCGGGCCACCAGCGATTCGAGGATCAGCAGCACACCGGGCACCACCAGCAGCGGCGCGGCGACCGACGGCAGCGAGAGGCCGCCCTGGCTCCACCACGCGGGCCCGGGCGCGCGGCGTCCCCGGTGCAGGGGCGGCAGCACCGCGGCCACCGCGCAGCAGAACAGGAGCACGGCGACCGCGGTCGTCGCGCCGAAGTAGTCGTGGAACAGGATCCGCAGGCTCCACAGGCCGGGCCGCGGGATCCAGGCCACGGCGGCGTCCTCGCGGGCGCTGAGCGCGGCGAGCGGCAGGACCAGGATCACCGAGACGGCGGCCGTGCCGGCCCAGTGCACGAGGGCCCGCCGGCCGTACCGGGCCAGCAGGACCGTGACCGCATGCGCCGCCACGACGAGCAGGGACAGCTCGTTCAGGTAGCCGCCTGCGACCAGCAGCACGGCGTAGCCGAGCCACCGTCCCGCCGGGAAGCGTGTCCGGCCGGCCGCGTCCGCCGCTCCCCCGGCGCTGGCGTCACCGACTCCGGGGCCGGCGGCGGGGGCCTCGGCGGCCAGGGCGTGGAGCAGCGCCAGGGTCGAGCCGGCGACGCAGGCGAAGACCAGCGCGTAGGACCGCGCGGTCTGGGCGTAGTAGCTGATCGTGGGGGTGAACGCGACGATGAGCCCGGCGAACAGGCCCGCCCAGCCCGACCCGGTGAGCCGCCGCCCGATGATCACCGTCAGGGCCACGGCCACGACCATGGCGATCACCGAGGGGATGCGCATCACGGCCGGGCTGGTGCCGACCGCCATCCAGCCGTGCATCAGCAGGTAGTACAGCCCGTGCACCGCGTCCACGTGGCGGAGCAGGTGGGCCAGCTGATGCAGGCTCAGCAGCGCGGCCCAGCGGGTGGCCACCTCGTCGTTGCCCATGGACGAGTCGCGGGCCAGCCCCCACACCCCGAGCACGGCCATGACCGCGGCGGCCAGGATGATGGGGGCGTAACGCACGGCCACCGGGGGCCGCCGGCCCGGCGGCGCGGCCGTCACCGCCCCGGCCCGCGCACGGTCAGCCGGCGCGGCCGCGCTTTCCGCGCCGTCGCCGGTCCCGCCCGGGCCGCCTGGCCGCGATGACCGGCCCTGCTGTCCGGTGGGGACGGAACTCACGACCCACCGGGCGAGTCGTCCACCGACGCCGCGAAGGTCTCCCTCCACCGCTCGGGTGAATTGAAGTCGGGCGCCGCGTCCCGGTACTCCTTGGCCAGGCGGGACCAGTTCCGGCGCAGCCGCCGGTGCGCGACCAGGCTGCGCCACCCCAGCGACCGGAACAGCTTCGGATCCCGCTGGTACCAGGCCGCCGACGTGCCTTCGGCCGCGGACACCAGGGCGCTGTCCAGCTTGGCCAGCACCCACCACGACGCGTCCTGGTACGGCAGCGCCATCTGCGGGCGCTTCCTCGCGCCCTCCCGCGGCGGCTTGAACTGCCGGACGGCGCCGGCCGCGGCCGCGGTCATCAGGTTGAGCTTGTTGGTCGGCGTGGTGGACTGCTTGAGCTCGTCCGGGGCCTTGCGCCGCGGCGGCGGGAAAGCCGCCAGGTCGGCTGCGGCCTTCGCGTCGGTGTAGGGCTCCCGCACCTGGCGCAGCTGGGCGAGCTTGGTCCCGATTTCCCGGTGCATGTGCGCGGGCCCGGTGAGCACGTCCTCGACGGCCAGCAGCCGCAGCGCGACGGTCGAGTACTGCATGGACAGCAGGCTCTGCAGCTGCCGCTCCAGGCTCTCCGAGATGACGGCGCCGCCCTTCGGCGCGGGCGAGTGCAGCAGCGCGGCCACCAGCCGGTTGCGCAGGTGGTAGTAGGCCTGCCAGTTCCGGGCGTCGTCCTTGTCATCCCAGGGCACCTGCCAGGCCGCCACGCCCGGCAGCGACACCGTCGGGAAGCCGCGGTCACGGGCCCGGACGCCGTACTCGGCGTCGTCCCACTTGATGAACACCGGCATCGACAGGCCGATCTCCCGGATCACCTGGGTCGGGATGAGGCACATCCACCAGCCGTTGTAGTCCGACTCGGCCCGGCGGTGCAGCCACGGCGTGTTCCGCAGGTTCCGCCGCCCGAAGTCGTGCCGGGCCTTGGTGTTCGGGGACGGGCCCCACCACCATTTGTGCGGCTCGACGGCCTCGGCGAACGCGTGCAGCAGCGACCGGTCGTACATGCTGAACATGTGGCCGCCCACGATGGTGGGCTTGCGGGCCAGGTCGCCGAACGTGACCGCCCGCAGGATCCCCTCGGGGTCGAGCCTGACGTCGTCGTCCATGAGCAGGACGTAGTCGGCGCGCCCCGCCCGGACCGTCTCGTCCATGGCCCGGGCGAATCCGCCTGATCCGCCGATGTTCCCCTGCTCGACCACCTCGAGCAGGTCACCCAGCTTCTTCGCCGCATCGTCGAAGCCGGGCCGCTGCGTCACCTTGTCGCTGCCCTGGTCGATGACGTACACCCGGTCGAGCACATCCAGGGTGTCGGCCGCCTCGCCGAGCCTGTGCAGCTGCTCGATCATGAAGTCCGGCTGGTTGAACGTGGTAATCCCGATGCTGACCCGGCCCGTCGGCCCGGCCGGTGCGAGCCCGAGCCAGTCGGCCTCGATCAGCGTCGTCCCGCCGTCGCCGGCGATGATGTCGAACCAGTACCAGCCGCCGTCGATGAACGGCGCCAGCGGCAGGGTCCGCTCGACGACTTCCGGCTGATCCGATTCGACGCTGATGGTCTCGACCGGATGGCTGAAGCCGCGGGCCGTGGAACGGTACAGCACGATCTTCGACTCCCCGGCCAGCCTGATGCGGAGAGTCACCGAGTCCACGGTCGTCCACCGGCGCCAGTAGCTGGCCGGGAACGCGTTGAAGTAGGTGGCGAACGAGACCCGGCGGCCCGCGGTGATCAGCCCGCTTCGCCGTGGTCCCGCGTCGTCGACCAGGTAGCCGGGGACGTCGGGGCCGAACCGGATGCTGGACTGGGTCTCCGCGACCGGGGCGTTGGCCACCGGGACGTTGACCGTCCCGGCCTTGGTCCCGGTCAGCGCCTCGTTGGCCAGCTCGGCAGCGAGTTCGGCGGCGCCCCGGTCGGGATTGGTCTCGACATACAGCGGGACGACATCGAGATCGTCACCGGGGAAGACGACGCGCTGGAGGACCCGCAGGCTGAGCTCCGGGGTGACCTCGGCCGTCATTCGGCCGCCCCCGGCCCGGTCAGCGCCGCACCCTCGGTGAAATGCGGCCGGAGCCGGTTGTCGTACATGCTCAGCGCGGACCCGATGGCCATGTGCATGTCGAGGTACTTATAGGTGCCCAGGCGGCCGCCGAAAAGGACACCCGGCTCGCGCCCGGCCATTTCCCGGTAGGCCAGCAGGCGGGCCCGGTCCTCCGCCGTATTGATCGGGTAGTACGGCTCATCGCCACGGTCGGCGAAGCGCGAGTACTCACGCATGATCACTGTCTTGTCCTTCGGGTACCAGTCGCGCTCAGGATGGAAATGGCGGAACTCGTGGATACGGGTGAATGGGACGTCCTCGTCCGCGTAGTTCATGACGGGAGTGCCCTGGAAGTCCCCGGTCGGGAGAACCTCCATGTCGAAGTCGAGGGTACGCCAACTCAGGTCCCCGGCGGCGTATTGGAAGTACGCGTCGAGCGGGCCGGTGTAAACAACTGGCACATTCCCGGCCAGTTCACCGCGCATGCTGAAGTAGTCAGTGTCCAGCCGTACCTCGATGTTCGGGTGGTCGGCCAGCCGCTCCAGCCACGCGGTGTAGCCGTCCACCGGCAGCCCTTCGTAGGTGTCGCTGAAGTAGCGGTTGTTGAACGTGTAGCGCACCGGCAGCCGGGTGATGATCTCCGGCGGCAGGTTGACCGGGTCGGTCTGCCACTGCTTGGCGGTGTAGCCGCGGATGAACGCCTCGTACAGCGGCCGCCCGATCAGCGACACGGCCTTCTGCTCCAGGTTGGCGGCCTGGCCGGCGTCCACCTCGGCCGACTGCCCGGCGATCAGCGCGCGCGCCTCGTCCGGGGACATCGCCGCCCCGAAGTACTCGCAGATGGTGCCCAGGTTGATCGGCAGCGGGTAGACCCGGCCCTTGTAGACCGAGAACACCCGGTGCTGGTACCCGGTGAACTCCGTGTACTGCCTGGCGTACTCCCACACCCGCGCGTTCGAGGTGTGGAACAGGTGCGCGCCGTAGCGGTGGATCTCTATCCCGGTCTGCGGCTCCCGCTCGCTGTAGGCGTTCCCGCCGATGTGCTGGCGCCGTTCCAGGATGAGCACCCGGAGGCCGAGGTCACGGGTGCACCGTTCGGCGATGGTCAGGCCGAAGAAGCCGGACCCGACGATGACCAGGTCGATGTTCACCAGCGCACCGGCAATGGCTTGGTCTGCGATCCCGGCTCACCGGGCTTCGCCGTTGACCCGGGCTCATACGGCTTGGTCGCTGATCCAGGCTCATGGTGGCCGGGCCGCGCGGGCGCGGCGGGCTCGGGCTCGCTCCCGGCGGCCTCGCCCCCGGGTTGCTGCTGCTCACCGTGCTCACCACGCTCGGTGTAGTGCGCGACGATCGGGCGGTACACGGCCCGGCGGAACCGCCAGGGAATCATCCGGTAGCCGCCGCGGACCACCACGTTCCGGACGTACTCGGGTGAGGAGGTGAAACCCTGGCGCCGGAACTCGCGCTGCAGCCGCAGTTCGGAGCGCAGCAGGTCGGTGCCGCCACGCCGCTTGAACGAGGACTCGCCGACCCGGTAGTAGACCAGCGGCTCGGCCACGTTCACCGCCCGCGCGCCGTTCTGCAGCATCCGGGCGAAGAGCGCGTAATCCTCCATGAGCGGCAGGTCGCCGTAGCCGCCCACGGCCAGGACCGCGGTCCTCCGGTAGACGACCGTCGGGTGGTTGAACGGGTCGTGCATCCGCGCGTAGCGGTCTATCTGCTCCGGGGCGGTCGGCGGGACCCGCTGGCCGACGATGTGATCGATGTCCCCCACGAACTCCAGCAGGCCCGCCCCGACGATGTCGGCCTCGGCGATGAGCGGGATCTGCACCTCGAAGCGGTGCGGCATGGCCACGTCGTCCGCATCCATCCGGGCGATCACGTCGTGCCGGCTCGCGGCCAGCCCGCTGTCCAGCGCCGGCCCGAGGCCCCGGTTGCGCTCCAGCGGGACCATGGTCACCGGGACCGGGCTGCCGCCCTGGAGCCGGTCGAGGCACGCGGCGAGTTCCTCGCGGACGGGGCCGTCCCGGACGATGACCACCTGGTCCGGCCGCAGGGTCTGGTCGTCCACCGCGCTGCGGAACGCCCGCTCGAGGAAGTCGGGGCGGTCACCGTCGTATACCGAGAGCAGGAGCGTGAAGGGCTCGTGCATATGCCGGGTTCGCCTTTCATGCCGGTGAAGGGGCACACTGCGGCGAGCTCGAGGACAGGGAGCGGGCAGCCCCGGCCGGCGCGTGTTCGTGTAGACATATGGGTTGTACGTCCGCAAATGCGGTGGGCGGACGCCACTTTACGGCAGCCATGCGACGGATTGCTGGGGTTACCGCCATCCGCGCGTTCCCCCAGCGCACCTGGTCTACCCTGGCAGCCAGATGCCATCCACCCATGCCTGACCTTACCCGTCCACGCCCTGACCTGTTGAGGTGTACCGATGGCCACGCGCGCCGCCGATGAGTCTCCCGCTACCGCTGCTGGCGGCCGGCCGCGTCCCCGGGTGCTGGTGCACATCGGCGAGCCGAAGACCGGCACCACATTCCTGCAGCAGGTGATGTGGAGCAACCGGGCCGAGCTCGCGGCCCAGGGCGTGGTGCTGCCGGGCCACCATCCGCAGGACCACTTCCGGGCCAGCCAGGATCTGCGGGGCATCGAGAAGCGGGCCGACGACCCGGCGGGATCCTGGGCCGGCGAGTGGGAGATCCTGGCCCATCAGGCCCGCCAGGCCCCCCGGGCCGCGGTCATCTCCCACGAGCTGTTCTCCGCCGTGGACGACCAGCAGGCCGCGGAGGCCGTCCGTTCCCTCCAGCCTGCCGAGGTCCACATCGTGCTGACCGTGCGGGACATGGCGTCGCTGCTGCCCGCGGAGTGGCAGGAGACGATCAAGCACCGCAACGACCGGGGCTGGGAGGACTGGCTGGCCGACGTGATCGACCGCGAATCGGTCGATCCGGACCGGCGCCAGTGGTGGTTCTGGCGGGTCCACGACACCCTGGCCATCCTGGATCTGTGGGCCCGCCACGTGCCCGCCGACCGGATCCACGTGATCATGACCCCGCCGCAGGGGTCCGGTAACTCGCTGCTGTGGGAGCGCTTCGCGGCGCTGCTGGATGTCGATCCCGGTGGCGTGGACCTGTCCCGGGCCCGGGCGAACACCTCGCTCGGCCTGCCGGAGATCGAGTTCCTCCGGCGGCTCAACCAGGCCCTGCCCGCCGAGGTCCCCGACTGGTTCTACATGTGGACCGTCAAGGAGGGAGTGGCGCACCGGGCCCTGGCCGCCCGGCCGCGCCACGGCCGCCTGGTGCTGCCTCCCGACCGGGAGGCGTGGGCCAAGGAGCAGGCGGAGATCCTGATCAGCGGGCTGGCGTCCGCCGGCTACGACGTGATCGGTGACCTGGAGGAGCTGCGGCCCCGGCCGCCCCGCGAACCCGGCCTGGCTCCGCCCGCCCAGGCGGCGGACCCGGTCCTGGACGCCGCGGTCAACGCGGCCGCGGCACTGGTGGTCAACCAGTACCGCAAGGAGTACCCCGGCGCGGCCCCGCACCCGGAACGGGCGGCCCGCGGCGGCCTGGTCAGCCGGGTAGAGGCGGCCGTCGCGGCCTCGCCCCGGCTCAAGCGGGCGGTGCGGGACCTGAGCGGCCGCTACCCGGCGGTGCGGCGGCTGCGCATCCTGACCTGGCAGGCCATGGAACGGACCCGGGCCCGGAGGCACTCCTAGGATGGCCGCCGCCAGCACGGCCCCCGCAGCGGGCGGGCCGCCCCGGGTGATCGCCGTCGTCGTCACCTACAACCGGCGGGACCTGCTGACCGAGGCACTGTCCGCGGTGCTGGGGCAGAGCCGCGCCCCGGACACGGTGATCGTGATCGACAACGCCTCCACCGACGGCACCGCGGACCTGGTCCGGACCCGCTTCCCGTCCGTGCGGCTGGCCGCGGCGCAGCGCAACACCGGCGGCGCGGGCGGCTTCGCGTACGGCCTGGCGCTGGCGCTGGCTGAGGAGGCCGACCTGGTCTGGCTGATGGACGACGACACGGTGCCGGAGCCGGGCGCCCTGCGGGCCATGCTCGACGCCCGTGCGCTCCATCCCGGCGGGCCGCCCGCGCTGATCGCCAGCCGGGTGGTGTGGACGGACGGCCGTCCGCATCCGATGAACACTCCCCGGATAAAACCGTTTGCGAGCAAAAAGGAGCGGGAGGCGGCGGCGGCCGCGGGCTGCCTGCCCATCCGCTCGGCGTCGTTCGTGTCGATCCTGGTGGACGCCGGCCTGTGCCGGGAGCGGGGCCTGCCGCAGGCCGGCTACTTCCTGTGGAACGACGACTTCGAGTTCACCGCCCGGCTGCTCCGCGGCCAGGCCGGCCTGCTCTGCCCGGCCAGCGTCGTGGTGCACAAGACCGCCACGTTCGGCTCGACCGACGCCGACCCCGGGCAGCGGTTCTTCTACGAGGTGCGGAACAAGGTCTGGACGCTGCGGGCCGGCTCCTCGCTGGCCCCCGCGGAGCGGGTGCTGTACGGCGGCGCGACGCTGCGCCGCTGGGTCCGCACGTTCGCCAAGTCCTCCGACCGGGCCACGCTGCGGTCCTGCCTCATCTCGGGCCTCGCGGCGGGGGTGCGGACCAGCCCGCGGCCCACCGGGGAGGTGCTGGCGTCAGCGGGCCTGGCCATGCCCGGTACCCAGGAGACCAGCTGCCCGAGCGGCGGTACCCAGGCGGCCAGTGCTCAGGAAACCAGCGCTCAGGCGCCAGGCCGGGCCGGGTTCCCCGCCGGCCTGATCCGGCCGCTCCTCCGGCTGCGGCGCCGACCCGTTCACCGGGGATGCCGCCGCGCCGCCGTCCAGGCCGGTGCTGGCCGGCGCGGCAGCGGCGCCGCAGCCGCCGGGGACGGCTCCGCGCCGTCCCCGCGCGCTGGCCCGGTACCGTTCCGGCGCAGGGCCAGCAGCGCGGACACGCCGAGGATCCCGGCGGGCGGCAGGGTGATCACGGCGGGCAGCTGGTACCGCCAGGAGAACTCGACGAGGTCCTGGGACAGCAGCAGCACCACCGCGGTGGCGGTGAACAGCAGGCACGCCAGGGCCAGCTGCCGGGCGCGCGCCGCGCGGGGGTCCCGGGCGCCGCCGCGGGCCTGGCGCACCTGGAGGACGACCGCCAGCAGCGTCCCCAGTACCCCGAGCACGGTGCACAACAGCAGGAACGGGCCCGGGGTGAACCCCCCGTTGAGCTGGTAGGAGCGCAGGAATGACGCGACCGGCCGGTTCACCTGCGCCTTCCCGCCGTAGGCGGGCTTGAGCTTGCTGAAGTGGAACTGCCCGAACGCCACCCGCTGGACCCCGACGACGATGACGTTCCCCGGGCCGAGGGTGACCCAGTGCGGGTAGGTCGGGTACGTGGTCTGGAACTGCCAGCGGGACAGGGGCGTCACCCAGGGGTTGGGCGTGCGGGTCACCGCGAACAGGCGGACCGAATCGCGGGCGATGCCGCCCAGGATCCGCAGCGGCTGCTGGCTCTTGATCGCGGAAGTCAGCTCGGAGGTCAGCCTGCCCCCGTTCTCGCCGGCCGGGATAGCGCGGGGGGCGAGCGGCGAGTACTTGGAATGCTCGAGCCAGTCCGGGCCCTTCGCCTGCTCAGCCGGGGTGGGGCAGAGCGGCCGCACCGCGGGGGGCAGGGTCAGCGTCGCGCAGTCAGCCGCGCCGACCACCCGGCCGACCGTGGTCTGCCCGCGGGCCAGCCGGAAGTGCCCGTTGCCGAGATAGGAAACGCCGCAGTACAGGACGATCGGGAGCACGAACGCCACGATCAGCGCGACCGCGGTCGTGACCGCGCGGCGTACGCTGCCCGCGACGACCGCCAGGTAGAACACCGCCGGCACGATCAGCACCTCGCCGACCTGGTGCACGGTGGCCGACAGGCCGAGGATCACCCCGGCCAGCGCGGCCAGCCGGACGGTGACCGCCGGCCGCCAGAGGAGCACGCCCAGGCCGGCCACGATCATCGCCTCGAACCAGACGTCCGGCATGATCGTCTGCTCGATCTGCACCTGGTAGGCGTCCAGCAGGACCGGCGCCACCGCCACGGCGGCCAGCCACCGGTTGGTTCCCCGGCGCAGCAGCACGGCGTACAGGGCCACGGCCATGGCCAGGCCCAGCAGGTGCTGGGCCAGCGCGACCAGGCTGAGGTTCCCGAGAACCAGGATGGACCGCAGCACCAGCGTGTACCCGAGCGGGTCAGCCCCGGGCGACGCGCCGTACAGGTACTTCAGCGTGTCCACGTAGATGAGCGCCGGCTGGTAGGCGATCTGCGCCGCGATCCGCAGCGCCAGCCCGGCGGCCAGCAGCACCACCAGCAGCCAGTGCCGTCCCAGCAGGCGGGCCGCCCGGGTGCCCCACGGCTGCCCGGCGCCGGGCGGGGCGCCTGGCTCCCCGGACGGGCCGGTTTTCCCCGATGGCCCAGTCCTCCGGCGGCTGATCGCCGCGCCGGCCCCTGTCGCCAGGTGCGGTCCGGTCATGCCCGCGGCGCACGTCGTGACGCTGCCGGGCGCGCGGTCAGCGGCGCCCGGCCGGAACGGGCGCCCGGCCGGAGCAGGCCCGGCCGGAGCGGCCCGACCGGAGCGGGTGAGTGCGCCGGGGTGCGCAGGGCAGCATTACTGGCTCCTTATTCAGGTGGCCGTCAGCCGGGGGATGGCACCGATCTTCCCCTAGCGGCCAGGCCCGGGAGACCCGAATTCTACTATTCGACCGGTCACCGAAGTTTCCTGCCCGGCCGGTCCTCGCGGGCGGCCCCGTGAGCGCCGCGAGCCGCCGCGCGGGCCGGGGAGCGGCGGCTTCCCCCAGCCTGCCAGGTCCGGGCCGGTCCCAGTCGATGATCGTCTTCTGCCGGGGCCGTGATGACCCCTTAATGGGCCACGATTCCCGGCACCCCGGGCCCGCACACCTGCTGGCGCGCCGTAAGCCGGGCCAGCCGGGCTGCCGTCGCCGGCATCCGCGGACGGGGACTGGCCGGGGCCCATGTCCGTCACTCCCCCGGTCGCAGCCAGTAGAGGGCGGTGGCGTCGTCGCGGGTCTTGGACCGGGGCCAGCGCGCCCCGTCCGGGTCGCTGGCCTCGGCGGCCCGGACCCGGCGGATGAGCCCGTCCGGCCCCTCGTCGCGCAGGACGCTGACCAGGCCGGGCCAGCTGATCAGGCGGTACACGTCGGTGAGGCGGACGGCGCCGTCGCTGAGCAGGGCGATCCCGTGCAGCCCGTCCAGGGGGACGACCGTGGTGCGGGCCTGCCGCGCCGCGTCCGGATCGGTGCTGGCGGCGCGGTGCGGGTCGGTGAGCACCACCGGGTCGCGGTCCTCGCCGTAGTCGGCCACGATGCTGGAATCCGACAGCGCGAGCAGCTCGAGCCCGCCCGGGCCCGCCCGGACGGCGGTCACGGTGGCCGCCGGGGTGCGCGGGTTGGCCAGGTCGCACAGGTCCTCGTGGCGGGCCCGGACCTCGGCGATCGCCCCGGCCAGCGCGTCGCCGAGGGCCGGCGGCGGATCGGCGGTGATCGCCGCCAGGAACGCGGTGCCGAGGGTCCGCGCGTACCAGGCGACCCCGTGCAGGCATCCGGTGTCCGCCCCGTACGGGGTGGTGGTGCAGCCGTCCAGCAGCACCGCGGCGCCGGGCGCGGCCGCCGCGAAATCCTCGTTGGGCCAGCCCGGCGTGCCGGGGTCGGTGGCCAGCGCGATGCGCATCCGCCGTTGCTCCTCAGATGAGCCGGGGCTCGATCGGTTCTTCCCGGTAACCGCCGCCGGGGGCGGCATCGACCCGCCACGCGTGTTTCCCGGGCCGGATGCTGACCGCCTCGTGCAGGGCGGTGCCCCGGTAGTGCAGGCCGGTGCCGTCCTCGGTGGCGTACCCGCCGGCCAGGATTCCCTGGGCGACCAGCGCCCGGTACACCTCCCGGCGGGGCTGACCAGGGAAATCGTCATGCACGCCGTTACTGTAGGGGACCAGCCGGAGCCCGCCGGTGAACGGGCCGAGACGATCACTGAAAGAGTCGGTGGGGCCGCCGGTGTGCCAGCACAGGCTGCCCGCGCTGGCCCCGGCCAGGACCACCCCGGCGGCCCAGCAGCGGCGCAGGATCCGCGGCAGGCCGTGGGCCCGCCACACGGCCATCAAGTTCACCACGCTGCCGCCCTCGACCAGGATGACGTCCTGGCCGAGCAGGTGCGCGGCCACGTCGGGGACGCTCGGCTGGGTGAACAGCCGCAGCACGCTCAGCTGCACACCGGCCCGCGCGGCGAACTTGCCCTGGTAGAAGTCGATGGCGGCCTGGGCGTCGCCGACGGCGGTAGGGACGTAACACACGCGGGTTGGCCCGGCGTGCTCCCGGGCGGGGCCAGCGTGCGGCCGGGCGGCCAGGCTGATGGCGTGCTCGACCAGCGCGAACGATTCCTTCTCGCCGGGCCCGGACTCCAGGACGCCGGAAAACGCGAAAATCTGCCGGACGGGGGAAGCCACCGGCCCAGCTTAAGAGGTTGACCGCCGGCCTACGCTGGACACATGCTTCCCACCAGCCACCTGCTGGCCTTCGCGCTGATCTCGTTCGCGCTGATCATCGTGCCGGGCCCGAACGTCCTGTTCGTGATCAGCCGCTCGCTGATGCTCGGCCGGGCGGCGGGCGTCGGCACCGCCGCGGGCGGCCAGATCGGCGTGTACCTGCAGGTCGTGGCGGTGGCGTTCGGCGTCGGGGCGCTGGTCGAGCGGTCGGTGGCGATCTTCACGGTGATCAAGCTGGCGGGCGCCGCCTACCTCGTCTACCTCGGGGTGCAGGCCATCCGGCACCGCGGCTCGCTGCGCGAGGCGCTCGAGGTCGCCGCCCAGCCCAGGAGCCTGGGCCGGATCCTGTGGGACGGGATCGCGGTCGGGGCGACCAACCCGAAAGTGATCGTGTTCTTCGCGGCCGTGCTGCCCCAGTTCGTGAACCGCTCGGCCGGGCACGTCCAGGTCCAGATGCTGCTGCTCGGGTCGGTCTTCCTGGCCATCGCGGTGGTGTGCGACAGCAGCTGGGCCCTCGCCGCCGGGACGGCCCGGAGCTGGCTGGCCCGCTCTCCCCGGCGGCTCGAGATGATCGGCGGGGCCGGCGGCCTGGCCATGATCGGCATCGGGGCCAGCCTGGCCCTCACCGGCCGCAAGGACTGACCGGCCAGCCCGCGGGCCCGCCGTCCGGGTCCGCGGTCAGGCCCGGCCGGGCGTCACCCGGCAGCCCGGGGCGTCACCTGGTAGCTGAGGTACGCGAAGTGCTCGTCCCGGTCCACCCCGGTCAGGGTCAGCTCGGAGGAGAGCAGCCGCCGCGGCAGCAACGGTGCGCCCGCGCCCAGGGTGACCGGGGCGACACCGAGCAGGATCTCGTCGAGCAGGCCCTCGTCGGCGAACTGGCCGGCCAGGTCGCCGCCACCGACCAGCCAGATGTTCCGGCCGCCCGCCGCCGCGGTCATCTGCTGGTGCGCATCCCGGACACTCCCCTGGCTGAACGTCAGGGCGGCGCCGGGCACCGCAGGCAGCGGCCGGTGGGTGAACACCCAGCAGGGAATCCCCCCGTAGTACTTCTGCCAGCTCGAGGGATCATCGAGCAGCCGTTCGTGGCTGAGTACCCATTCGTAAGTCGTGGCGCCCATCGCCATCGCGCCGACCCCGGCCATGAACGAGGCGAAGCGGTCCCCCACCGCATCGCCGGACCCGATCTCGAGCAGCCAGTCCAGGGAGTTCCCGGGGGCAGCGATGAACCCGTCGATGCTGGTCGCGGTGTAGTACTGGGTCTTGGCCACGCACCCAGCCAAGCACGGCCTGCCGACAGGACGGCGGGCGGCCAGAGGGGCCTGCGCCTTACCCGCCGGGCTCCGCCGCGGAACGCTCGATCATGGCCAGCCAGGCCTGCGCCTGCGATTCGCCCATGAAATTGACCGCGAACGTCTCGGCCTCGATGCTGCGGATGTCCCAGCCGTCGCGGAACGCGGCGGTGATCTCGGCCGGGGAGATCCGGCGCGGGCCCATCGTGCCGGGCTGCCGGTCGCTGAAGCACAGCAGGTAGCAGGTCGCCCCCGGCCGCATGACCGACGCCAGGCTGGCCACGTACCGGATGCGGTCCTGGTCATCGAACACGTGGAACACGCCGCTGTCCACCACCGTGTCGAACACCAGGCCCAGCTGGCCGAGGTCCAGCACGTCGGCGACCTCGAACCGGGCCGCGCTGCCCCGCTCGGCCGCCTTGCCGCGGGCCTTCGCGATGGCGGTCGGCGCGGCGTCCACGCCCAGGGCGTCGGCGCCGTGCGCCGCCGCCATCATGGTGTTCTCCCCGGTTCCGCAGCCCGAGTCGAGCAGCCGCCCGCGGAGCAGGCCCTGATCCGCCAGCCGGGTGAACACCGGCTGCGGCCGCCCGATGTCCCACGGCGGCGGCTGCTCGGCCACATACACGGAGTCCCACTCCGGCTGAATCGTCAACGTGACTCCCCGTCCGCCCTCGGCCTGGCCGGGCTGGTCAGCCCCGGATCCTGCTGGCCGTCCCGGCGACGAGTCCCAGTTTCCGCCGCTCGTCGCCCACCGTCAGCTGATTTCCGCCGGCGGTGGACGCGAAACCGCGCTGCGGGCTGCGGGCCAGGCCCGGGGGACGAACCGGGACGCGCCGCCGCCCGGCGCCGCGGCTGCTTCCGGGTCGGTCATGCCCGCGCACCGCCCCGGCGGGTCAGCGGACCCGGCGCAGGACGCTGACCACCTTGCCGAGGATGGTGGCCTTATCCCCCTCGATGGGGGTGAACGACGCATTGTGCGGGATCAGCCAGATGTGGCCATCGGACATCCGGTAACTCTTGACCGTGGCCTCCCCCTCGATCATGGCCACGATGATCTCGCCGTTCTCGGCCACCTGCTGCTCGCGGACGACCACCCAGTCCCCGTCGGCGATGGCCGCATCGATCATGGAATCGCCGACCACCTTGAGCAGGAAAAGGTCACCCTCGCCCACCAGCTGCTTGGGCAGCGGGAAAACGTCCTCGACGGACTGGTTGGCGTCCTTCGGGTAGCCGGCGGCGATCTCCCCGAGCAGCCGCACGTAGGCCGCGTTCTGGGTCCCCACCGTGCGCATCGGCGCAGCCTTCCCGGTGATCCCGGGCTCACGGGCCTTTCTGCTCTCCCGGGACCTGGCCCGGATCGCCCCGGCCGCCTGGCGAGCCTCGATGACCTCGATGACGGGCTGGTCCGGCGCCCGCACCACGGAGGTCCGCGCCTGCCCGGTGGCCCCGCTCAGCCAGCCCTTCTGCCGCAGCACGGTGAGGTGGTGCTGCACGCCGGACGGGCCCAGCCCGATCACCCGGCCGATGTCCCGCACGCTCGGCCCGTAGTGATGCCGCTGCCGGAATCCCTCGATGGCCCGGAGCACGTCACGCTGGCGCGGCGTGAGATCGCGCTTCGGGTCGGGTTCACCCGGCCCGTGAACCTGCGTATCGCCGCTGGTGCTGCTCATGAGGGGACCTCCGCCTGGGCGGTGTGCGTGCTGCGACGCTAGCAGGCCCCAGGTCACTTGTCGAATACGATTTCGACAACCTTTACCTAACGAACTTTTCGTCGATGCGGCGTTCTAAGGCTAACCGCAGCCGGGCCCGGGTGCCAGCCCCGGCCCGGCGCCCGGTTACTCGCTGCGCAGGACCTGCCCGGCCTGCAGGCGGGCGGCGCGCCGCTGGGGCCAGGCGGCCAGCGCGTTCGCGGCCAGCGAGGGCGGCCGGGCCGATCAGGAGCAGGGCGAGCAGGGCCACCGGCGGGTGGTAGGCCAGGGGGGTGAAGCCGGCCACCGTGCGCCAGATGACCCGGCCCAGCGCGATGCCCAGCGGCACCCCGAAGATCAGGCCGATCAGGGCCAGCAGGCTGGCCTGGGTCGTGACCACCAGCCGGGCCTGCCGCCGCGTGATCCCGAGCGCGCGGAGCACCGCCAGATCGTGACGCCGCCGGCGGACCGCGATGGACAGGGCGTGGCCGACGGCGCTGACGGCCAGCAGGGCCAGGAACGCGCTCAGCGCGACCGGCAGCAGTTCCAGGTCCTTGATCTCCTGGACTTCCGCCATCGGATCCGGTGGCGTGAACGTGAAGGCCTTGCCGCCCGGGATCGCCGCGGCCACCGCGTCGAGCCGGCGTGCGACGGCCTGGACGTCCGCGCCCGGCCGAAGCGACACGGTCGCGGCGTGGAACTTGAACCCGTAGTGTGCGCCGTCGAAGATCCGGTTGTACCCGGCGGGAGTGAGCCAGGCCCCGTCCGCGTACCCGTTGTGCGGTCCCGGGGGAACGAAGCCGATGCCGGTGACCCGTACGGCCTTCCTGGTGGCGGTGCCGCCGGTGAGCCGGACCACGGACCCGGTGCGTCGCGTGCATCTCCTGCGCGGTCGTCGGGGCCAGCACGATCTCGTCCGGGCTGGCGGGCATCCGCCCGGCGGTGAGCACGACCGCCGGGCGCTTGCCGCCCACCGGGGCGTAGGTGAAGCTCTCGATCGACACCTGGCCGGCCTGCGCGCCGCCGATGCGGGCGTCCTCGACCCCGGTCACATCCCGGTCGGCGGCCACGGCGCGCAGCACGCGGCCGGCCGGGCCGAAGTCCTGCCCGTTATAGCCGAGGAACGTGGTCAGCTGCCAGGTCTGCCCGAACCGCGCCGGATGGCTGGCCGCGTCGGAGACACCGGCGGAAAAGGTGAAGGCGGCCAGCACCCCGAGCACCCCGGCCACCGCGCCGACCAGGGCCGACCGGACCGGCACGGTGGAACGCCCGCGGCCGGGCTCGAGCGCGAACCGGGCTCCTATCACCAGGGACACCGGGAAGTTCGCGGCGGCGGCGGCCGCCGCGACCGCGGACCGGCGCTGGGCCGCCGGCCTGCGCCCGGCGGTCAGTGCAACGGCCGCCGCGGCTGCGGAACCAGCTAGCACCACCAGCGGGATCATGACCCATCCCGCGCCCAGGACCAGCCAGTCCACGTCGATCCCGGGGTGCGGCTCGATGATCGAGGCGAAGCCGATCGGCATCCACCGTGAGGCCACGATGGCGCCGGCCACGCCCAGCGTGCCGCCGCTCACCCCGGCCAGGAACGGCCCGGCCGAGGCGGCCGCGATGGCCTGCCGGCGGGTCATGCCCACGGCCTGGAGCACCTGGAGGTCCGCCACGGTGGCCGAGGTGTACCGGGCCACGGACTGGCCGATGAGGAACACCGCCGCCACCAGCGCGGCGAGCCCGAAGGCCAGCAGGCAGGCGGCCTCGTACGCGGTGATCCTGCGGGCGGGAACGCCGATTTGCTGGTCGTTGTCCCACACGTCGATGTCGGAGCGGCCGGTCACCCGGGCCAGGTCGGTGCGGAAGGCGGGGATCGCGGCCTCGCCGCCTTTGAGCCGGACCAGCGCGTTGATGTACGTCTGGCCGCTGGTGCCCAGCATGTTGACGCGGTACCGGGTGAACAGGGCGGGCGACGAGAGGATGCCGCCGGGCGAGCCTGGCGTGTCCGCGTCGAGCCCCCACGGGGTGCGGATCACTCCCACGATGCGGACCCGGACCTCCGGCCCGCGGGGTGGCCCGGTAGTCCCGTCGTACCCCTGGTTGGCCTGCTGCGGGCTAGCCAGATCCAGGGTCAGCCTGTCGCCCACATGCTTGCCGGAGGTGGCCAGGAATTTGGGCGTGACCACGACCTCGTCGGCGCGGCGCGGGTTGAACAGCCGCCCGGCCAGGATGACCGGCCGCTCGATGGTCCTGGTCATCTGGTCGTCGGCGAGCGGGAACCCGCTGCTCGCCGCGGGGTAGCCCTGGGCCTCGAACCCGAACACGACCGGGAACCTGGTCAGCGCCGCGACTTCAGGCAGGGCCGCGATCCTGGCCCAGTTGAACCCCGGCTGGTTGGGCAGGACGGTGGCGGTCGCGGGCAGCGTGCGGGCCGCCAGCCGGCTGTACGCGCTCTCACCCCGGCGGGCGCCCGCGATGGACGTCAGGATGGTCGCGGTGGCCAGGGCGACGAGCAGGGCCAGGACGGCCAGCGACCGCCAGCGCCGGCGCGCGTCCAGGCGCAGCCAGGTGGCGGTGATCAGCACGACCCGCTCCCGCGGCCGTCCGCGCGGCCGCGGCCCGCCACACGGCCACGTCCCCCCACGCTGTCCATGGGTACGAGTAGACGGGCCGCCCGGGCCATCCGCAAGGGTGCCGGGACGACCGGACCGCGGTGGGTACCCCCACCCGGGACGGCGTGGTGGCATCCCGGTGCCTGCCAGGGCCGCGGCCAGGCCTGCCCGGCCGGCGCTGGTCCTGCCACCATGGAACCGTGATCGGACGTCTTCACCACGTCATCGTGGACTGCCCCGACCCGGCCGCGCTGGCCGCGTTCTACTCCGAGCTGCTCGGGCTGCCCGTCACCTGGCAGGAGGACGACTTCGCGGTCGTCTCGGCCAGCGACACCGCCTCCGGGATCGCTTTCCAGCAGGTCCCGGACTTCCAGCCGCCCCAGTGGCCGGACCCGGCCCGGCCCCAGCAGATGCACTTCGACGTCATGGTCGACGACGTCGAAGCCGCCGGGCCGCGCGTGCTGGCCCTGGGAGCGCGGCGCCTGACCGCGGGGGAAAGCGGGCCGGCCGTCTACGCCGACCCGGCCGGCCACCCGTTCTGCCTGATCCCGCGCCCGGGCTGGGCCGCGCCGATCGGGCTTGCGTGAGTCAGGGACATGCGTCCCCCGCCAGGATGCTCTCCCGGCTTGGCTGTCACCTGCTAGCCGCCGATGGTGTCGAGTTCCGCGACCGCGTCGGGCGGCAGGTCCAGGCTCGCCGCCGCCACGTTCTCGCGGAGATGGGCCACCGATGACGTCCCGGGGATGACCACGCTCGTGGCCGAGCGCTGGAGCAGCCAGGCCAGCGCGACCTGCTGCGGGGCGGCACCGAGGCGGGCGGCCACGTTCGTGAGCGTCTCGGACTGCAGCGGCGTGAAGCCGCCGAGGGGGAAGAACGAGGCGAACGCGATGTTCTCGGCCGCGCACCGGTCGACGAGGGCGTCGTCCTGCCGGCTGGCGAGATTGTAGAGGTTCTGCACCGTGACGACCGGGGCGATCGCCTGCGCCTGGGTGAGCTGGGCCGCCGAGGCGCCGCTGAGGCCGAGGTGGCGGATCAGGCCCTCCTTCTGCATCTCGGCCAGCGTGCCGAACTCTTCCGCGACGGACTCCTCACCGGTGCCCTCGGCCGACAGCCGCAGGTTGACGACGTCGAGCGTGTCCACGCCGAGGTGCTGGAGGTTCTCGCGGACCTGGGCCCTGAGGTCCCCGGGCTCGAGTGAGGGCCGCCAGCCGCCGTCCCCGGTACGGCGCGCGCCGACCTTGGTGACGATGCGCAGGGCCGCCGGGTAAGGATGCAGCGCCTCCCTGATGAGTTCGTTGACGACGGCGGGCCCGTAGAAGTCAGCCGTGTCGATGTGCGTGACGCCCAGGTCGATGGCCTCGCGCAGCACCGCGAGTGCCTCGTCACGGTCCTGGGGCGGGCCGAAGACGCCAGGCCCGGCGAGCTGCATGGCCCCGTAGCCCATGCGGCTGATCGTCAGGTCGTCCGCGAGCGTGAGCGTCCCGCCGGGGATGCTGTCAGCCATGCCCGCACCTTTCCTTCCTATGGTAAAGTCCATCTCCAACGTTGCGGTTGTAATTAGCATGCTACCGCTTCGTCCCTACAACCGCAACGTTGCGGTTGGAATAGCGTGAGGTGGGTGACATGGCCTGGGACACCGAGGGAACGCGGCGACGTCTCAAGGAGGCGGCAGCGGCCGAGTTCGCCGAGCACGGGCCGGACGGCACGACCATGGCCCGTATCGCCGGGCGGGCCGGGATCAACAAGGAGCGCCTGTACAAGTACTTCGGCGACAAGCAGGCGCTGTTCGAGACCGTGCTCACCGCCGAGCTCGAGAAACTCGCCGCCTCGGTGGAATTGCCCGCTGGTGGCCTCGAGGACATCGGCGAGTTCGCCGGGCGCACCTTCGACTACCACGCGGCCCATCCCGAGCTCGCCCGGCTGCTGCTGTGGGAGGGCCTGGCCGACGGCCCCGTCGCCGACGAGGCGAACCGCACCGCCCACTACCAGAACAAGGCGCGGGCCTACGCGGCCGCCCAGCGCGCCGGGATCCTCGGCGACGACATCGACCCCGATCACCTGGTATTCCTGATCATCGCGCTGGCCGCATGGTGGCTCGCCGTGCCGCAGCTAGCCCGCATGCTCACCGGCACCAGCGACAGCGACCCGGCCGAGCACGCCCGGCGCCGCGAAAGCGTGGTGCGGGCCGCGCGACGCCTCACCCTGCCATCCCGCCGGGAGCCTGCTGAGCCGGGCCGGGTCTGATGGCCGTCCGGAGTGCGCCTCCCCCGGTACCGGGGCTCGCCGTAGAGTGTGCCCATGACGGGCGAATTGCGGCCGGCCGACCACGGTGAGAACCCGGTCCCCCGCGGTGAGCTGCGCGTGTCGTACGAGGACCGCGACCGCGTGGCCGAGGAACTGCGCGTGGCCGCCGGCGACGGCCGGCTGACCGCCGAGGAACTGGACGAGCGGCTGGAGGTGGCGCTGACCGCGCGCACCTACGCCGAGCTTGCCTCGGTCACCCGGGACCTGCCGTCCGCCGCCGGGGGCGTGCTGGGCGCCCCGGCCCCCAAGGATCTCGTCCGCATCGAGTCCCAGTCCTCTGTCGTGGAGCGCACCGGACCGTGGCTCGTCCCGCGCCGGATGGAGGTCCGGGTCAAGAGCGGGGTCGTGACGCTGGACTTCACCGAGGCGGTGATCACCCAGCGGGTACTGCCCATCGAGGCCGATGTCGGCTCGGGGGTCCTCAAGCTGGTGATCAAGCCCGGCATCGTGGTCGACATGGACGAGGTGTCGGTCCGCAGCGGGAGCCTGGAAGTGAGGGCCCCCTGGGGGCAGGACGCGTCGGTGCTGCGGATCCAGGTGTCCGGCCGGGTCGGCAGCGGCGTCATCAGCGCGCGCCCGCGCCGCCCGCCGCGCCCGCCGCGCCCGCCGCGGCGGACGTTCTGGCAGTGGCTGACCCGCCAGCCCCGCGCCCGCCCGGCCATCGGGCGCTGACTCAGGGGGTTGGCCCCAGGTGTTCGCCGGCTGGTCATGCTCCCGTCAGCCAGGCGTGCCACACTGAGCCGCGCATGGACGTCACCGTGCTGGCACGCTCGCTGCTCGAACCGGTCCCGGCGCACGCCACCGCGGGCCTGGAGGTGCTGCGCGCGGCCGATGGCTCGGCGGAAGTCGCGCTCCGCACACCGCTCAGGCTCACGAATGTCATCGGCTCGCTGCATTCCAGCGGCCTGATCACGCTGGCCGACGCGGCCGGCCTGGCGGCGATCATCGCCGCCTGCGAGACCGAAGACGAGATGCGCGGCGTCCTCCCGCTCGGCGCGGTCGCGACGCTGGAATTCCGGGCGCCGGCCCGCGGCCGGCTCGTGGCCTCCTGCCGGCTAGGCGAGGCGGCCCGGGAAGCTCTGCGGCCGGTGCTATCCGGGGCGGGCAACCGCGCCCGGATCAGCACCGTGGCCGAGATCACCGACGAGGCGCATGCGCTGGTGTGCCGGGGCACGTTCGAGTGGAGCGTCCGCCGCCCCTAGCCCCCGGCCGTCCCCTGCGAACGTGGACGGAAGAAGGCTATCCCAGCGGCTAGCCATCACGGGGCTAGCCGCTGAACTTGTCCGGGTCGGGGCCGGTCCGGTCGTTCTTGTTCAGCGCGCTGATCGCCGCGACGTCCTCGCCGGACAGCTCGAAGTCGAAGATGGCGAAGTTCTCCCGGATCCGGGACGCCGTGACCGACTTCGGGAAGATGATGTCGCCGCGCTCGATGTGCCAGCGCAGCACGGTCTGGGCGGGGGTCTTGCCGACCCGCTCGGCGATCTCCCTGATCGTGGGGTCCTCGAGCACCTCACCCTGGGCGATCGGCGACCAGCCTTCGACCGCGATCTGGTGCTCGGCGCAGAACCCGCGCACGTCGTCCTGGGTCAGGTACGGGTGCACCTCGATCTGGTCGATGGCCGGGGGGATCTCGGCCTCCGTGTGCAGCCGCCGGATCTGATGCGGCTGGAAGTTCGACACGCCGATCGAGCGGGCCCGCCCGTCGCGGTAGAACTCCTCCAGCGTGCGCCAGGTGGACACGAAGTCGCCGTCGTACCGGGTGGGCAGCGGCCAGTGGATCAGGAACAGGTCCAGGTAGTCGAACCCGAGCTCCTCCAGCGAGAGGTCGAACGCCGCCCGGGCGTCATCGGGGAGGTGCGCGTCGTTGGACAGCTTGCTGGTGACGAACACGTCGGCGCGGTTCAGGCCGGACTTGGCGATGGCCTCGCCGACCTCCTTCTCGTTGCCGTACATCTCGGCGGTGTCGATGTGCCGGTAACCGGTCTGCAGGGCGATGCTCACCGCCTCCGCCGTGTCTTCCGGCTTGATCTGGAACACGCCGAAGCCGAGCTGGGGGATAGTCCGGCCGTTGCTCAGCATGACGTCAGGTACGGGGTTCACCACGGATTTCTCTCCTCCGGCGAGGTCTGTTCGCTCACTGTACGTACCGTTCCCCCCTGCCCGCTGGCCGGCCCTTCATCCGCCTAACGGTCCGTTCGCGACCTGACTTGCGGATACTGGTTCCTGTGCCTGCTGATGCCGTGTCCGCCGGTTCGCCGCCGCCGGGCCCCGCGACCGCGCTGCGCGAGATCGCGTTCCAGCTCGAACGGGCCGGGGCACCCACGTACCGGGTGCGGGCCTTCCGGCGGGCCGCGGAGGTGGTGGCCGGGCTGCCCGCGGGCGAGCTGGAGCGCCGGCTGGGCGAGGGGTCCCTGCGCACGCTGAACGGGATCGGCGAGACCACGGCCGAGGTCATCACGCAGGCCGCGGCAGGCCAGCAGCCGGCCTACCTGACCCGGCTGCTGGAGGAGAACGGCGGCCCCCTCGCGGCCTCGGCCATGCGCGCCGCGCTGCGCGGCGACTGCCACACGCACTCGGACTGGTCCGACGGCGGCAGCCCGCCCGGCGAGATGGCCGAGGCGGCCCGGGCGCTGGGCCACGAATGGATCGCGCTGACCGACCACTCACCCCGGCTCACCGTCGCCAACGGACTGTCCCCCGAGCGCCTGGAGGCACAGCTGGGCCTGGTCAGCCGGCTCAACTCCGAACTCGCGCCGCTGCGCATCCTGACCGGCATCGAGGTCGACATCCTGGATGACGGTTCGCTGGACCAGCGGGAGGACCTGCTGGCCCGGCTCGACGTGGTGGTGGCCAGCGTGCACTCCAAGCTGCGGATGCCCGCCGCCCCGATGACCGAGCGGATGGTGACCGCGGTCTCCAACCCGCACGTCAACGTGCTGGGGCACTGCACCGGCCGGCTGCTGTCCGGGCGGGGCGGCCGGGGGCGCCCGGAATCGGAGTTCGATCCGGCCGCGGTGTTCGGGGCCTGCCTCGAGCACGGCGTCGCGGTCGAGATCAACTGCCGCCCGGAACGCCGGGACCCGCCCGGCCGGCTCATGCGCCTGGCGGCCGAGATGGGCTGCCTGTTCTCCATCGACACCGACGCGCACGCGCCCGGCCAGCTCGACTGGCTGGAGAACGGCTGCGAGCGCGCCGAGCGGCACGGCATCACGCCCGACCGGGTGATCAACACCCGGACCGCGGACGAGGTCGCCGCCCGCGCCCGCGGCGGTCAGTGAGCTGCCCGGCCCGAGCGGTCCTGATCCCCGGCGGTGACCGGCGCGGCCGGGGTCGCCAGGGAGGACAGGATGGCCAGCTTCTCGGCGCTGCCTGAGCCGGGCTGGGCGTGGTAGATGACGAGCAGCTGGCCCGCGGCGCCGCCGATGGACAGCTTCTCGCGGCTGAGCGTGAGGTCCCCGACCTGGGGGTGGTGGATGCGGGTCGGCATACCCTCGCGGGACTGCACGTCGTGCCGGGCCCAGAGCCGCCGGAATCGCTCGCTGGACAGTGACAGCTCGCCGACGAGCTGCACGAAGCGCGGGTCGTCGGCATCGGTGCCGACCGACTCGCGGAAACCGGCGACCAGCCCGGCGGTGGCCTGGTCCCAGTCCGGGTACAGCGCCTGCTCCGCGGGATCGAGGAACACCGCGCGGAGCCGGTTCAGCCCGGGCTGCAGGTTGGGTGACAGGGCGCGGGCGAGGTCGTTGGCCGCGAGGACGTCGAAGTACCGGCCCTCGACGAAGGCGGGCAGGCCCAGCACGCCGAGCAATTGCCGGATACCGGCGGGCACGGTTTCCCGCCTGGGGCGGCGCGGCCGGTGCCGGGGCCGCGGCGCAGCGAGGCCGAGCAGGTAGTCGGTGGCCACCTGATCCAGGCCCAGGACCCGGGCCAGGGCCTCGAGGACACTGCACCGAGGGGTTGCGGTCGCGGCCCTGCTCCAGCCGCAGGTAGTAGTCGGAGCTGATCCCGGCGAGCATGGCGACCTCTTCGCGCCGCAACCCGGCGACGCGGCGCACCCCGGTGACCGGCAGCCCGACGCTCTCGGGCTGGATCAGCTCGCGGCGGGCCCGCAGGTAGTCACCGAGCATGTTCTTCTCGCTCACCTCACCTACGGTAACCACCGGGGCCAGGTGGCGCCTGTCCCTGCTACTCCCAGGATCGGCGGGTGCCTGTCCCTGTCACTCCCAGGACCGGCGGGTGCCTCAGGGAGGCACGTACATTCCCGGCCGGAAATTGGTCCGCCGGGCGGTCTTGCCACAGCTAGTCCATCGATATATAACGTTGGTATGGCAGAACGTGCGATGCAGGAGGCGACCTTCCTGATCCTGACCGCACTGGCCGATAGCAGCCAGCACGGGTACGGGATCATCGCGGAGGTCGGTCAGATCTCACAGGGCCGGGTGCGGTTGCGCGCCGGGACCCTGTACACGGCCCTGGACCGGCTGCGGTCCGAGGAGCTGATCGGGGTGGACCGGGAGGAGATCGTGGACGGCCGGCTGCGCCGTTACTACCGGCTCACCCCTGGAGGCGGGAGGCGGCTGGCCGCGGAGGCGGCCCGGCTGCACGCCAACGCCACGGCCGCGCTGAGGCGGCTGAGTCCGGCGGGAGGACTGGTCACATGAACGAGACAGCAGACCTGGAGCGGGGCTACCGGCGGGTGCTGGCCTGCTACCCGAAGTCGTTCCGGCGGGAGAACGGGGACGAGGTCCTCGCGGTGCTGGTGGCCAGCGCCAAGGAGGGCCAGCGGCGGGTCGAGCTGGCCGAGTGCGCAGCCCTGGTCAGGGGCGGGCTGCGGATGCGGCTGCGCCCGGCTCACCGGCCGCCGCGGACCGTCCGGGGCGCGGTCCGGCTGATGTGCGCCGGCGCGGTGGTGCAGCTGGCCGCGGTGGTCACCATGGTGGTGACCGGGGCCAGCGTGACGGCGGCGCTGGCCAGGGAGCCCGGGCTCACCGCGACGCAGTGGCATCAGGTGAGCAGCGTGCTGACCTTCAAAGAGGTGAGCGGGGCGATCGTCGTCGGCCTGTGGCTGCTGCTCGCCTGGGCGATCGGCCAGCGGCGTGACGTGGCCCGGTTCGCGTTCACCGCCTTGTTCGCCCTCTTCTCGATCGAAATACTCATCGCCATGGCCCAGCACGCCACGGCCTACGCCCCCGCCGACCTCATCGCGGGCGGCGCCGTGTGGGTCATCGCCCTGGTCACGATGGGGCTCATCTTCGCCAGGCCGTCCAACACGTACTACCGGCAGGCCGCCCGCCCGCCGCTGGCTCACACCGGCGGGTAACCGGGGCCAGCCTCGGCCGGTCTCTCCGGTGCCGGGATGACGACCGTCATCCCGGCACCGGACGCTGGTCCGTCCATGCGCGGCCAGGGCGGGACCGGCCTGTTCCAGCCCGATGACCTCGCCCACCAGCAGCCCGGGGCGGAACGTGCCGTCGGCGACCTGCGCCAGCATGGACGGGTAGTCCCCGGCCGCCATGCCGTGCGAGCCGTAGATCTCCAGCTCCCGGGCGATGACCAGGTCCATCGGCACCGGCGGCGCGGCCTCGGCCCCCAGGAGCAGGCCGACCTGGACGTGCCGCCCGCGGCGGCGCAGGCTCCGGACCGAGCTGGCCAGGGTTCCGGCTGAGCCGAGGGCGTCCACGGACACGTGCGCCCCGCCGCCCGTCAGGTCGTGGATGACCGGGGCCGGATCGGTGTTCGTTGCGGAAAGAATTGCGTGCTCGGCGCCGAGGCCGCGGGCCCGGTCGAGAGCCGCACCGGCCACGTCCACCGCGATCACCCGGGCGCCGAGGGCCGCGCCGATGTGCACGGCCGACAGGCCGACCCCGCCGCAGCCGTGCACCGCGAGCCACTCCCCCGGCCGCAGCCGGGCGTGCCCGGTCAGCGCCCGGTAGGCGGTGGCGAACCGGCAGCCCAGGCTGGCGGCGGTCACGGCGTCCACCGCGTCCGGCAGGCCCACCAGGTTCGTGTCCGCGGCGTGGATGGCGACCCGCTCGGCGAACGACCCGGGCCCGGTGAACCCCGGCTGGGTCTGGTCCGGGCAGACCTGCGCCTCGCCCGCCCGGCAGTACTCACACCGGCCGCAGCCGCAGGCGAAGGGCACCGTGACCCGGTCGCCGGGCTGCCACCGGGTCACCGCCGGGCCAGCCTGGGTGATGGTCCCGGCCAGTTCGTGCCCGGGAATGTGCGGGAGGCGGACCGTGTCGTGCCCCTTCCAGGCGTGCCAGTCCGACCGGCACACCCCGGTCGCGCCGACGCTGATCACCACGCCGTCATCCGGGCACGACGGCTCGGGTACGTCGGCGACCTCCGGCATGACCCCGTAGTCCCGGTACACGACCGCCCGCATGCGCCGCCTCCCGCTATGCCCCGTCAGCCGACGAAGGCGCGGAGGCTTTCCTTGAGGGAGCCCATCGTGGCGAGGACCGCGGTGGGCTCGTAGCCGCAGTGGGCCATGCAGTTGTCGCAGCGCGGGTCCTTGCCGCGGCCGAACTTGTCCCACTCCGTCGTCTCCAGGAGCTCCTGCCACGTCTCGGCGTAGCCGTCGTCGAGCAGGTAACAGGGCTTCTGCCAGCCCTTGAGGCAGTACAGCGGGACGCCCCACGGCGTGCACTCGAAGTCCGCCTTGCCCTCGAGGAAGTCCAGGTACAGCTGCGAGTGGTTGAAGCGCCACTTCTTGCGGCGGCCGTCCGCGAACGCCTTGCTGAACAGCTCGCGGGTCTGCGTGACGCCCAGGAACCGGTCCTGGTCGGGCGCCTTGCCGTACGCGTACCCGGGCGCGATCTCCAGGCGGTCCACCCCGAGCTCGTCGTTGATGTAGTCGAGGGTGTCGATCAGGTCCTGCGGGGTCTCGGTGTTGAACACGGTCGTGTTCGTGTACACCTGGAAGCCCTTCTGCTTGGCCAGCTTGATCGCCGTGACGGCCTGCTCGAAGACGCCTTCCTTGGAGACGGCTTCGTCGTGCCGCTCCCCGATGCCGTCCAGGTGCACCATCCAGGCGAAGTTCTTGTCCGGCTTGAACTTGTCGATGTGCTTGGGCAGCAGGACAGCGTTCGTGCAGAGGACCACGAACTTCTTGCGCTTGAGCAGTTCCTCCGTGATCACGTGGATCTGCGGGTGCATGAGGGGCTCGCCGCCGGCGATGGACACCATCGGCGCGCCGCACTCCTCGACGGCGGCGACCGCCTGCCCGACCGGCATGCGCTGCTTCAGCTCCGAAGCCGGATGCTGGATCTTGCCGCAGCCCGCGCACTTGAGGTTGCAGGCGAACAGGGGCTCCAGCTCCATGATCAGCGGGTACTTCTCGACCCTCCTGATCTTCTGCTTCATCAGGTACGTGCCGAGTTTCACCGTCAGGTGGAGTGGCATCGCCATGAGTTCGTTGCCTCCATATCCCCGCACCAGCGCCACGGCGTGGTGCCATGCAACCTGTCTGGAACATACACGCTGTATGTCTCATAATGGCTGTATGCCAGCGAAACCGCAACCGCGCCGGGCCGAGCACGCCTCCGACACCCGGGCCGCGCTAGTCGCCGCCGCGCGCCGCCTTTTCGCAGCTCACGGGTATGACGGCACCGGCACCGAGCAGATCGTCGCTGACGCCCGCGTCACTCGCGGCGCGCTTTACCACCACTTCCGCGACAAGGCGGACCTGTTCCGCGCGGTGATGGCCGAAGCCGCCGGGTCGGTAGCCCAGCGGCTCATCGACGAGAGGCTGGCGTCTGAGTCGCCGTCCCCGCTCGCCGAGATCCAGGAAGGTGTCTCCGCGTTCCTCGACGTGTGCGTCGGCGGCGACTTCCAGCGGATCGTCCTGGTCGACGGGCCGCGTGTCCTCGGCTCGGACGCGTGGGAGGAACTCGTCGAGCGCTACGGCCGGGGCATCCTGGAAGAGTGGCTCAGCCGCTGCGTGCAGGCCGGCGACCTGGAAGCCGTACCGGTGCGGGCGCTCGCCCGGCTGCTGATCGCGATGCTGACCGAGGCCAGCCTGGCGATCGCGCGCTCGGCGTCCCCGGAGCAGACCCGCGCCGAGCTGGGCATCGTCCTGGACCGCATCCTCACCGGCCTCCGCCCGTAGCAGGCAGCACTCCACGCAGGAGCTACCAGCGCCAGGTCAGGCGGTCGCAGTGGCCATGACCCGGCGGAGCAGGGTGAAGGTGGCCAGGGAGCGGACGCCTTCGTCGTGGAAGGACTGCAGCGACGGGTCGCCGCCGGGGTCCAGGGCGGCGGCTTCTTCCCACATGGATCGCTCGGCCGCCCGCCAGCCGGGCCGTTCCCGGACCTTGATCTCACTGAAGCCCGCCGCGGCCAGCCCGGCATGGAGGCTGACCCGGCGCAGCCGGTCCGGCACCCGTTCGTCGTCTGGGTTCACGGGTTCGAAGCAGGTCAGCACCACCCGTCCGCCGGGCGCCAGGACCCGGCGCAGTTCGCGGTAGGCAGCGTCCGGGCGCGGAGCGAACTGGATGGCGTCCACGCACAGCGCCGCGCCGGCCGAGCCGGCCCCAGCCCCGTCGCGGCGAGGTCCCCGACGTGGAACGCCGCTACGCGGCCGAGTCGCCGGGCCTGCTGGCGGGCCTGGTGTATCGCCTCGGCGGAGAAGTCGACTCCGACCAGCCGGGCACCGGTACGGCCGGCCACCTCGAGGCCGTAGCCCCCGCGGCCGCAGGCGAGATCCACCAGTGTCGCACCGGGAGACAGGCGCAGCGCCTCGGTGACCTCGGCGATC
This sequence comes from uncultured Actinomycetes bacterium, assembly GCA_963713815.1. GTDB lineage: Bacteria > Actinomycetota > Actinomycetes > Streptosporangiales > Streptosporangiaceae > RYN-230. The sequence continues at coordinate 340,848 of CAVQNH010000006.1, read as the reverse complement.
CCCTGCCAGGTGAGCAAGCTGTTAGACAGCAGGCCGGGAGGCAGGCCCAGGTGACGCTGGTGGATCTCGTCTTTGACCGATGATGCCGCCATATCGGCGTACCAGCCGTCGAAGTACTGCGCGAGAGCCGGCCGCATGCTTTCCACGCACCCAGTATCGCGTCAGGCACCGTCCACGACGGTGGCAGGCCGCCGTCGTGCAGGCCGGCGGCCCCGTCCCCGTAGGGCCGTCAGCCGGTTCCGGTGTCGATCAGGATGACTTCGAGGGTGCGGGGGCCGTGCACGCCCTCGACCCGGTCGAGTTCGATGTCGCTGGTGGCGGACGGGCCGCTGATCCAGGTCAGCGGGCGGTCCGGGCGCAGCCGGGCCACGGCCTCGGGGACGAGCGCGACCACCTGGGCGGCCTCGATCAGGCACAGGTGATAGTCGGGGATCAGGCTGAGCGCGCGGCGGCCCTGGCCCGGGCCGGCGTCCAGGACGATGGTGCCGGTCTCGGCGACGGCGACCGCGGCGCGGGTGATGACGCCGTCCATCTGGTCGAGTTCCTGGGCGGACAGGCCGCCGTCGGTAATCAGCTCGACGCCGTCGAGGGTGGCCGCCGGGCCGGGGGCGGGCTGGTCGAGCCCGGGCAGGTCCAGGCCGGGCGGGAGAACCACCCGGCGGGCGCCGCGCTCGGCCAGGGCCGCGCGGACGGTGTCCAGCAGTTGCCCGGGGCCGGTGCGCCGCACGTGGCTGCGGTAGTCGACCAGGCGGTCGGCCAGCAGATCGAGCAGCGCGGGCGGGCCGAGCTCACCGCGGGTCCGGTAGGCGGGCGCAGCAGTGCCGTCGGCCGGAGACGCACCGGCGGCCGGCGGGCCGGCTTCCGGCAGGTCCCCGGCCAGGGCGGTGCGGATCCGGCCGAGCACCTCGTCCCGGGCGGTCACCGGGTCTCCCCGTGCTCACCGTGTCCGCGCCCGGTGTCCCCGTGCCCGGTGTCCCCGTGCTCGGTCCGCCACCACTGGCGGAACGTCTGGGCGGGCGGCGCCGGCGCGTCGCGGGCCGAGGTCCAGGCCGACAGCGGCGGGGGCAGCCGCCGGATCCGGCCGCCCCGGCCCAGCAGGCGCCCGGCCCGGCCGCCCCGCTGCGCGGCCTCGTACCGGGCGGGGCTGGCCATCACCCACGAGGCGGCCGCCATGGTCACCGCCTCCGGGCTGGGCACGCGGCGGGTCTCAGCTACCTCGTCCACATGCCGGGCCCGCAGGTGGACCAGCAGCGACGGGATGTCGATCTTCACCGGGCAGGCGTCGTAGCACGCGCCGCACAGCGACGACGCGTACGGCAGCGACGCGTTGTCCTCCACCCCGGTCAGCATCGGGGACAGCACCGCGCCGATCGGGCCCGGGTACACCGAGCCGTAGGCGTGCCCCCCGACCCGCTCGTACACCGGGCAGACGTTCAGGCACGCCGAGCACCGGATGCAGTGCAGCGCCTGGCGGCCGGTCCGGTCGGCCAGCGCCGCGGTGCGGCCGTTGTCCAGCAGGACCAGGTGGAACTGCTGGGGGCCGTCGCCGGGGGTGACCCCGGTCCACATCGAGGTGTAGGGGTTCATCCGCTCCCCCGTGGACGACCGCGGCAGCAGCTGCATGAACACGCCGAGATCGTCCCAGCTGGGCAGGATCTTCTCGATGCCCATCACGGTGATCAGCGTGTCCGGCAGGGTCAGGCACATCCGGCCGTTGCCCTCGGACTCCACCACGCACAGCGTGCCGGTCTCCGCGATCGCGAAGTTGGCCCCGCTGATCCCGACCTTGGCGGACAGGAACTGGCGGCGCAGGTGCAGCCGGGCCGCCTCGGCGAGCGCGGCCGGGGAGTCGGTCAGCCCGGGATCCACGTCGCCCATCTCGCGCAGGAAGATGTCCCGGATCTCGGCCCGGTTCCGGTGGATGGCCGGGACCAGGATGTGCGACGGCCGGTCGTGGCCGAGCTGGACGATCAGCTCGGCCAGGTCGGTCTCGTGCGCGGTGATGCCCGCCGCGGCCAGCGCGTCGTTGAGGCCGATCTCGTCGGTGACGATCGACTTGACCTTGACCGCCTCGGTGGCGCCGGTCGCGCGGACCAGGCCGACCACGATGCGGTTGGCGTCGTTGGCGTCGCGGGCCCAGTGGACCACGCCGCCCCGGGCGGTGACCTGCTCCTCCAGCTGCTCCAGGTAGCGGTCCAGGTGGGCCATGGCCCCGGCCTTGATGGCCTGGCCGGCGTCGCGCAGTTCTTCCCAGTCCGGCAGCTCACCGACCACCGCGGCCCGCTTGGCCCGGATCGTCCGGGTGGCCTTGCCCAGGTTGCGGCGCAGCTGGGTGTCGGCCAGTGCGCGGCGGGCCGCGACCGGGAACGGCTCGTCGCCGCGCAGGTGGCCCACCCCGCGGGGGGCGGTGGGCAGGCCGAGGAAGGTGGGCGCGCTCACCGGGCACCCGCCTGATCGGCAGTGTGCGGCCCGGGCGGATGGGGCTCCGGCGGACCGGGCTGCGACGTTTGCGGCTGCGAGGCCAGGATCTCCGCGAGGTGCACGGTCCGGGTGCCCGCGCGCAGCCGGGACAGGCCGCCGCCGATGTGCATCAGGCACGAGCTGTCCCCGGCCGTGCAGACCTCGGCCTGGGTGTCCAGGACGCTGCGCATCTTGTCGGCCAGCATGGCGGTGGAGGTGTCCGCGTTCTTGACCGCGAACGTGCCGCCGAACCCGCAGCACGTGTCGGCGTCGGGCAGCTCGACCAGGTCGATCCCGGCCACGTGCCGCAGCAGCCGGAGCGGGCGGTCGCCGGCGCGGAGCAGCCGCAGCGAATGGCAGGTCGGGTGGTAGGTGACCCGGTGCGGGTAGTAGGCGCCGACGTCCTCGACGCCGAGCACGTCCACCAGCAGCTCGGACAGTTCGTAGGTGCGGCCGGCCACCGCCTCGGCGCGGCGGGCCAGCGCCTCGTCGCCGTACCGCCGGGCCACCATCGCGTGCTGGTGCCGGATCGACCCGGTGCACGAGCCGGACGGGACCACGATCGCCTCGCAGTCCTCGAACACCTCGACGTAGCGGCGGACCAGGGGCAGCGCGTCGCGGAGGTAGCCGGTGTTGACGTGCATCTGGCCGCAGCAGGTCTGCGCGGCCGGGAACTCGACCTGGTGGCCGAGCCGCTCCAGCAGGCGGACCGTGGCCCGGCCCGTCTCGGGGAACAGCGTGTCGGCCAGGCACGTCACGAACAGGGCAATACGCATGAGGTCAGCTTGCCGCCTCACTGGCCACGGGCGGCTCACCGGCCCCGGCCGGCGGGCTGGCTTCCGGCGGCGGGCTGGCTTCCGGCGCCGGGCGGCGGGCCCGGCGGGAGCGGCGCGGCCGGCCCTGGCTCGACGCGCGGACCACCAGGTCCGGCTCGAACACCACCTGCCGGTGCCGGTGCGTGCCGTCGCCGAGCGCCTCCTCGATGAGCAGCTGGGCCGCGGCCCGGCCCAGCTGATGGCGGGGCTGGCGCACCGAGGACAGCGGCACGGCGGCCGCGGCCGCGAAGTCGACGTCGTCATAGCCCACGATCGCCACGCTGTCGGGCACCGCGATGCGGTGGGTGGTCATCTCCTGCAGCACGCCCAGCGCGAGCAGGTCGTTCGCGCAGAACACGGCGGTGGGCCGGGTCCCGGCGGGCAGGCCGGCGAGCGCGGCGCCCGCCCGCTGGCCCGCGGTCACGTTCAGCGCGGGGGTCTCGATCACGAGCAGGTCGCCGGCCTGGCGTCCGGCCCGCTCCAGGGCGCGGACCGCGCCGTCCCGGCGGTCGCTGACCTGCCGGACGCTCATCGGCCCGCCGACGAACGCGATCTGCTCGTGGCCCGCCTCCAGCAGGTGGGACACGGCCAGGTCGCCGCCGAGGACGTCGTCCACGGACACCGAGCACTGGCCGCGCGACGGTGACCGGCTGTCCACCAGCACCACCGGGGTGCCGCGGCGCTGCACGCTGGCCAGCCGCTTGTCGGCCCCGGACACCGGGGTGATCAGGATGCCCTGGACCCGGTGCTCCTCCAGCACCTCGAGGTAGCGGGATTCCTTGGCCTTCTGGTCGTCGCTGTTGCACAGGATCACGGCCAGCCCGGCCTCGCTGGCCTCGTCCTCCACGCCCCGCGCGACGTCGGTGAAGAACGGGTTGGCCACATCCAGGACAACCAGCCCGATGGTGCGGCTCCGGCCCGCCCGGAGCTGGCGGGCCGACTCGTTCCGGATGAAGCCCAGCTGCTTGATCGCGGCCTGGACCCGGGTCCGGGTCGGCTCGGCCACCACCTCGGGGCGGTTGAGCACGTTGGAGACCGTGCCGAGCGAGACGCCGGCAAGGGCGGCGACCTCCCTGATACTGACCGGCGTGTCCGCCACGGCTCCTCCTGTGCGGTCAGTGTCGTGCGCAGCGCGGCAACGCGTCAACCGAGGCTTGGCCAGGACAATAGCGGCCGGGAAACCTGTCGGTAACGATTCGGGGCATCGCCGCGGACCTCTCTTGACAGGGTCGTGACTTCGCTCGAAACTGCTTCCACATACTTTGAAACGTTATAGCACATTCTCCGTCAGGCACCCCCGCTGGCCTGCAGCCGGACCGGGGCGACCCCCACCCAGAGACGAGAGGGGACTGGGCTGTGACAGCTGGCGACGGCCACGACGGCGCAACGCCCCCGTCCGGGACCCCCTCAGAGGAGTCCCGGGAGTCCCGGGCACCCGAGGCCGCTGGGGCGCCTGAGGTTACCGGGGCACCTGAGGCCGCTGGTCTGCCTGAGCCTGAGCCTGAGCCCGCCGGTGTCCCTCAGGCCGCTGACGTACCTGAGGTCGCCGGGGCACCTCAGGCTGCTGGTGTACCTGAGGCGGCCGGTGCACCTCGAGGCGGCCGGTGTACCTGAGGACGCCGGGGCACCTAAGCCTGCGGCGCCTGAGGCCGCAGGGGCACACCCATCGACCCCGGTCCTGGCCCTGCACGGCGCCACCAAATCGTTCGGCGCGGTACGCGCGGTCACCGACGGCACCATCGACCTGTACGCCGGCGAGGCGCACGCCCTGGTGGGCGAGAACGGCGCGGGCAAGTCCACCATGGTGAAGATCCTGGCCGGGGTGTACCAGCCGGACTCCGGCGAGCTGCTGATCGACGGGACGCCGGCCAGCCTGCACAGCCCGGCCGGGGCCCAGCACGCCGGGATCGCGGTCATCTACCAGGAGCCCACCCTGTTCCCCGACCTGAGCGTCGCGGAGAACATCTTCATGGGCCGCCAGCCGCTGCTGGCCGGGCGCCGGATCGACCGGCGCCGGATGCACGCGGACTCCGCCGCCCTGTTCGCCCGGCTGGGGGTCAGGCTCGACCCCGGCCGCATCAGCCGCGGGCTGTCCATCGCGGACCAGCAGATCGTCGAGATCGCCAAGGCCCTGTCGCTGGACGCCCGGGTCATCGTCATGGACGAGCCCACCGCGGCCCTGTCCGCTGCCGAGGTCGCCCGGCTGTTCGACGTGGTCGCCACGCTGCGCTCCGGCGGCGCGGCGGTCCTGTTCATCTCCCACCGGCTGGAGGAGGTCTTCGAGATCTGCCAGCGGGTGACGGTCATGCGTGACGGCCGGCACGTCCTGACCAGCGAACTCGCCGGGCTGACCGCCGACGACCTGGTCCGCGCCATGGTGGGCCGGCGGATGGAGGAGCGGGCGGCCGGCGAGCGCGGCGTGGCGGGCGATCTCGTGCTCCGGGTCGAGCACCTGACCCGGGAGGGCGTGTTCACCGACATCTCGCTGGACGTCCGGGCCGGCGAGATCGTGGCCCTGGCCGGGCTGGTCGGGTCGGGCCGCAGCGAGGTGGCCCGGGCCGTGTTCGGCATCGACCGCTACGACGCGGGCCGGGTCGTGATGCGCGGCCGCGCGCTGCGCCGGGCCTCGCCGACCGGCGCGATGGCCGCCGGGATCGGCTTCGTCCCCGAGGACCGGCGGCAGCAGGGCCTGGTCATGGACATGTCGGTGCAGCAGAACGTGGCGCTCGCGTCGCTCGCCCGGCTCCGCAAGGCCGGCCTGGTCCGGTCCGCGGCCGAGCGGGCGTTCGCGGCCGACTGGGCGGTCCGGCTCAACCTGAAGTACGGCCGCCTGGTCGACCCGGTGTCCCGCCTGTCCGGCGGCAACCAGCAGAAGGTGGTGCTGGCCAAGTGGCTGGGCCGCCAGCCAGCGCTGCTGATCGTGGACGAGCCGACCCGGGGCATCGACATCGCCACCAAGGCCGAGGTCCACCGGCTGCTGGTCCAGCTGGCCCGGGACGGGGTCGCCATCTTGATGATCTCGTCGGAACTGCCCGAGGTGCTGCACATCGGCGACCGGATCCTGGTCATGCGCGAGGGGCGGCTGACCGCGGAGTTCGGGCACGCGGAGGCCTCGGAGGAGAAGATCATGGCCGCCGCCACCGGCCAGCTGCAGGAGCAGGCGTCGTGACCGCGGGCGCAGGCGCCATGACCACGACCGAGCACGGGGAGCGGGCCGCATGACCACGACCGTGACCGAGCGCCGGGAACCCGCCGGGCCCCCGGCCGGCGGCGGCTCCCGCAGGCTGACCGAGCGGGTGTTCCGGGTCCGGGAGTTCGGCATCATCGCCGTGCTGCTGGTGTTCGTGGCCGTCACCACCAGCATCCAGCCGTCGTTCCTCAATCAGCAGAACCTGCAGTTCCTGCTCATCAACACCACGGTCTACGCGCTGCTCGCGCTGGGCGAGACCATGGTCGTGGTCAGCCGGAACGTGGACCTGTCGATCGGCTCGGTGCTCGGCCTGTCGGCCTACGTGTCGGCCTCGATGTTCGGCCACCATCCCGGCATCCCGATCCCCCTGGTCTTCCTCATCGGCCTGGGCATCGGGCTGGCCTGCGGGATGGCCAACGGCCTGATGGTCGCGGTCGGCCGGGTGCCGAGCCTGGTGGTCACCCTGGCCACGCTGTACATCATCCGGGGCATCGACATCCTGATCGTCGGCGGCAACGAGGTGACCGCGCAGACCCTGCCGAACTCCTTCACCAACATCCCCCGGGCCACCGTGCTCGGCATCCCCTACCTGGCCATCGCGATCGCCGTGGTGATCGGGATCGGCGCGTACTACATGCGAGCGTTCCGGTCCGGCCGCGAGCTGTACGCGATCGGCTCCAACCCGGAGGCCGCCCGGCTGGCCGGCATCCCGGTCGGCAAGCGGATCTTCACCGCGTTCACGCTCAGCGGCGCGATCGCCGGGGTGGCGGGCGTGCTGTGGGCCGCGCAGTACCAGACGATCGACTCGACCGCGGGGACCGGCTACGAGCTGACCGTTATCTCTGCGGTGGTGGTGGGCGGGGTGGCCATCTTCGGCGGGAGCGGGAGCGCGGTGGGCGCGGCGGTCGGCGCGCTGCTGCTGTCCAGCATCAATTCCGCGCTGAACGTGCTGGGATTCCCGCAGTTGTGGCTCGAGGCCATCTCCGGCTTCCTGCTCCTGCTGGCCATCACGCTCGACCGGATCATCTCGGTGCGCCTCACGATCGCACTGCGGCGAAGGAGCCCCGGCGTTGGAACCTGACCTGACTACCGCCGCAGCCACCCCCGCCGCCGTTCCCGCCGACGGGCCCGAAGGCCCGGGAGAAGGAACCTGGTTCCGGGCCGCAGCACGCGGCTCGGTGCGCTGGGAAACCGGCCTGCTCCTCCTGGTCGTGGCCATCGTGATCTTCGGCGCGGTCACCTCCCCGCAGTTCCTGACCAGCGGCAACTTCTTCAACACCGGGGTCACCTCGGGCGAGATCGCGATCATGGCGCTGCCGATGACGCTGATCATCATCAGCGGCGAGATCGACCTGTCCGTGGCGTCGATCCTGGGCATGTCGAGCGCGCTGCTCGGCGTCCTGTGGAGCCACCACTGGCCGATGCCGGCCATCTTCGTGGTCGTCGCGCTGCTCGGGATCGTGGCCGGCCTGATCAACGGGCTGCTGGTCACCCGGGTCGGCCTGCCCTCGCTGGCGGTGACGATCGGCACCCTCGCGCTGTACCGCGGGGTAGCCCTCATCCTGCTGGGCGCCAACACGGTCTCGAACTTCCCCTCGACCTACACCAACATCGGCGTGCTGCCCCTGCCGCACACGCAGATCCCGTACAACATCGCGATCTTCGCGGTGCTGGCCGTGATCTTCGGGGTCGTGCTGCACGCCACGGCCACCGGCCGGTCCATCTACGCGATGGGGGCCAGCGCGGAGGCCGCGCTGTTCGCCGGGATCCGGGTCAAGCGGGTCAAGACCATGCTGTACGTGGTGTCCGGCCTGGTCTGCGCGCTGGCCGGGGTGCTGTGGACGTTCCGCCTGGCCACCGCGGTGCAGAACAACGGCCTGGGCCTCGAGCTGGACGTGGTCGCGATCGTGCTGCTCGGCGGGGTGTCCATCTTCGGCGGCAAGGGCACGCTGGCCGGCGTGGTGCTGGCGGTGATCGCGTTCGCGGGTCTGCAGAATGCCCTGCTGCTCACCAACTTCAACCAGGAGGCCACCGGCATCGTGATCGGTGCCCTCCTGCTCGTCAGCGTGTTCGCCCCGAACGCCGGACGGCTCCGGCAGCTGGGCCTGCCCCGGTGGGCCCGCGGCCGGGGCAGGCCCGGCGGCCCGGGCAGCCAGCCCCCCGGCCGGGGCAGCCAGCAGTCCCCCGCGGTCGGGAGCGGGACATGACGATCAGGCCCGGCCCGGGGACACATCCCGGCACGGCCCCGCGGCACGGGCACCACGGCACCCGTCACCGCACCCCTGGCCCGCATCCCCTCCAGGTCCGCAGCACTAGCACAGCTCCGATTGAAAGGATTCACATATGAGACGCTCAACGAAGAGAGCCCTCTGGGCACCCGCGGCCATCCTGGTGGCCTCCGCGACGCTCGCCGCGTGCAGCTCGTCCGGAAGTGGTTCCGGCAGCTCCTCCCCTTCCGCCTCGTCCAGCTCCGGGGCGTCGGCCTCGGGCGCGCTGAAGACCGGGCTGAAGGTGTTCATCATCCCGAAGAACCTGGGCAACCCCTACTTCACCACCGCCGACAGCGTGAAGTCCGGCGGGGCCATGGCCGCCCTGTCGACGCTGGGCGAGACCGCGACCGAGACCAGCGGGACGGCGGCCACGCCCTCCTCCCAGATCCCGGCCATCCAGGCCGCGGTCACCAAGGGCGCCAACGCGCTCATCGTGTCGGCCACCGACCCGTCCGCGCTGTGCCCGACCCTGAAGGCCGCCATGGCCAAGGGCATCACCGTGGTCACCTACGACTCCGACGCCCCGACGTGCCGGAACCTGTTCGTGAACCAGGCGTCCACCGCCCAGATCGGGACCAGTGAGGTCGACCTGCTGGCCAAGGAGATCCACGACAGCGGCGAGATCGGGATCGTGTCCGCCGCCGCGTCGGCGACGAACCAGAACCAGTGGATCGGGTACATGAAGCAGGAGCTGAAGAAGTACCCGAAGATGAAGCTGGTCCCGATCGTCTACGGCAACGACGACCCGACCACCGCCACCCAGGTGACCCAGGGCCTGCTGCAGCACTACCCGAACCTCAAGGGCATCATCTCCCCGACCACGGTCGGCATCCTGGCCGCCGCCCAGGTGGTCTCCTCGTCCAAGTACAAGGGCAAGGTCATCGTGACCGGGCTGGGCACGCCGGACTCGATGAAGAAGTACGTGGCCAACGGCGTCGCCCCGGCGTTCGAGCTGTGGAACCCGGCTGACCTCGGCTACCTGGCCGCGTACGCCGCGGTCAACTACGCCTCCAAGAAGATCACCAACGCCGCGGGCCAGTCCTTCACCGCCGGCAAGCTCGGCAAGTTCACGGTGGGGTCGGACGACAGCATCCTGCTCGGCCCGCCGTTCGTGTTCAACAAGGCCAACATCAACAACTTCAACTTCTAGAGCCGTTTGACGCCGGGCGGCGTTCTGAGAGCGGCCGGAGCGTTCTGGAGCGGCCGGAGCGCGCGTGATCATGGGATCAGTGTCGTATAGCGACACCAATCCCATGATCACGCCGCCGGGCCGGATGAGCACCAAAGACCTCGCGAGGAGGACCACCGTGGAGCGAGTCTGCTTCCTCGGCCGTGTCCGGCCCGACCGGCTGGCGGAGTACCGGCGGCGGCACGCCGACGTGTGGCCGGAGATGCTGGACGCGCTGCGCGCCGCGGGCTGGAGCAACTATTCGCTGTTCCTGACCGATGACGGGCTCGTGGTGGGCTACCTGGAAACCGGCGACTACGCAGCGGCGCTGGCGCGGATGGCGGATACCGACGTGAACAGGCGCTGGCAGGCGGACATGGCACCGTACTTCGCCGATCTCGGCGGCCAGCACCCTGACCAGGGTTTCCGGAGGATCGACGAGATATTTCACCTGGACTGAGCGTGCCGTGACTGAGCTTGCCGTGACGGGGCCCCGCCGGGACCGTGAGCCGGACGAGATCTGCTGCCTGGAGATGACCTGAGATGCCTGACCTGACCGCCGTGAAGACCGCCCTGAGGGCGCAGCGGATCGAACTCCCGTCCTGGGCTTTCGGGAACACCGGGACCCGGTTCAAGGTGTTCGCCCAGCCAGGCGTGCCGCGCACCCCGCAGGAGAAGATCGATGACGCGGCGCAGGTGCACAAGTTCACCGGGGTGGCCCCGACCGTCGCGCTGCACATCCCGTGGGACACGGTGGACGACTACGCCGCGCTGGGCGAGCACGCCGCCGCCGCGGGCGTCACGATCGGCACGATCAACGCCAACGTGTTCCAGGACGACGACTACAAGCTGGGCAGCGTCTGCAACCCCGACCCCCGGGTGCGCCGCAAGGCCGTGGCCCACCTGATCGAGTGCGTCAACATCATGGACGCCACCGGGTCCCGGGACCTGAAGCTGTGGTTCGCCGACGGCACCAACTACCCGGGCCAGGACGACATCCGGTCCCGCCAGGACCGCCTGGCCGAGACCCTGGCCGAGGTCTACCAGCGGCTCGGCCCGGCGCAGCGGATGCTGCTGGAGTACAAGCTGTTCGAGCCGTCGTTCTACACCACCGACGTCCCCGACTGGGGCACGTCGCTGCTGCACTGCATGACGCTCGGGCCGCAGGCCGAGGTGGTCGTGGACACCGGGCACCACGCACCCGGCACGAACATCGAGTTCATCGTCGCGCTGCTGCTGCGGGCCGGGCGGCTCGGCGGGTTCGACTTCAACAGCCGCTTCTACGCCGACGACGACCTGATGGTCGGGGCGGCCGACCCGTTCCAGCTGTTCCGCATCCTGCACGAGGTGGTGGCCGCGGACGCGCTGCGCCCGCAGGCCGGCATCGCGTTCATGCTGGACCAGTGCCACAACATCGAGCCCAAGATCCCGGCCCAGATCCGCTCGGTGATGAACGTCCAGGAAGCCACGGCCAAGGCGCTGCTCATCGACACCGCCGCGCTGGCCGCCGCGCAGCAGGCCGGCGACGTCCTCGGCGCGAACGCCGCGTTCATGGACGCCTACAACACCGACGTCCGGCCGCTGCTGGCCGGCCTCCGGGAGGACATGGGCCTGGACCCGGACCCGATCGCCGCCTACCAGCGCTCGGGCTACGCTGACAAGATCATCGCCGACCGCGTGGGCGGCACCCCGGCCAGCTGGGGCAGCTAGCCGGGCCCGTTGCGCGCCCGCATGGCGGGCCAGCAATACAAAGGCACGCGAACGAAAACCGCCGCGGGTACCGTCCGCCGGGAAGGAGTCATGACATGGCCGCGCAGGTACCGCCCGAAGTCAGTGAGCTGCTGCAGCGCAGTAACCGGCTCGGGTCGGATCCCCGCAACACCAACTACGCGGGCGGCAACACCTCGGCCAAGGGCGAGGTGACGGACCCGGTGACCGGCGAGCCCGGCCGGGCTGCTGTGGGTCAAGGGGTCCGGCGGGGACCTGGGCACGCTGACCGCGGCGGGCTGTCCGTGCTGCGGCTGGACCGGCTGCGCGCGCTGACCGGGGTATATCCGGGGGTGGAGCGCGAGGACGAGATGGTCGCGGCCTTCGACTACTGCCTGCACGGCAAAGGCGGCGCGGCGCCGTCGATCGACACGGCCATGCACGGGCTGGTGGACGCGAAGCACGTGGATCACCTGCACCCGGACTCCGGGATCGCGTTCGCCACCGCGGCCGACGGCGAGGAACTGACCCGGGCCTGTTTCGGGGACCGGGTGCGGTGGGTGCCGTGGCGGCGGCCCGGGTTCCAGCTCGGCCTGGACATCGCCGCGGTGGCGCGGGAGCACCCGGAGGCGATCGGGGTGATCCTCGGCGGGCACGGCGTCACCGCCTGGGGCGCGACCAGCGAGGAGTGCGAGGCCAACTCGCTGGCCATCATCGCCGGCGCCCAGCGGTACCTGGACTCCCACGGCGCGCCGGAGCCGTTCGGCCCGGTGATCCCCGGCTACGAGCCGCTGCCCGAGGCGGAGCGGCGGGCCCGCGCCGCGGCGCTGGCCCCGGTCCTGCGCGGCATGGCCTCGACCGACCGGCCGCAGGTCGGGCACTTCACCGACAGCCCGGCCGTGCTGGACTTCACCGCCCGCCAGAAGCACCCGGCGCTGGCCGCGCTCGGCACGTCCTGCCCGGATCATTTCCTGCGCACCAAGGTCCGCCCGATGGTGGCGGACCTGCCGCCGTCGGCGCCGCTGGACGAGGTCACGGCCCGGCTCGCCGGGCTGCACGTCGCCTACCGGAAGGACTACCGGGCCTACTACGAGCGGTACGCGGACGCGGACACGCCGCCGATACGCGGCGCCGATCCCGCGATCGTGCTGGTCCCCGGGGTGGGGATGTTCAGCTTCGGCGCGGACAAGCAGACCGCCCGGGTGGCCGGCGAGTTCTACGTGAACGCGATCAACGTGATGCGCGGCGCCGAGGCCGTGTCCTCCTACTCCCCCATCCCGGAGAGCGAGAAGTTCCGCATCGAGTACTGGGCCCTGGAAGAGGCCAAGCTGCGGCGGCGCCCCAAGCCCAGGCCGCTGGCCACCCGGGTCGCGCTGGTCACCGGGGGCGGGTCCGGGATCGGCCGGGCCACCGCGGAGCGGCTGGCCGCTGAGGGCGCGTGCGTGGTGGTGGCCGACCGGGACGGCGCCGCCGCCGCCAAAGTGGCCGAGGCGATCGGGGCCGGGGCCTTGCGGGCGGCCGATGTCGCGGTCGCGGTCACCTCCGACGTCACCGACGAGGACAGCGTGGCCGGCGCCTACCGGCAGGCGGCGCTGGCCTTCGGCGGGGTGGACCTGGTGGTCAGCAACGCCGGGCTGTCCATCTCCCGGCCGCTGCTGGAGACCAGCGTGGATGACTGGGACATCCAGCATGACGTGATGGCCCGGGGCTCGTTCCTGGTCGCCCGGGAGGCGGCCCGCGTCATGGCGGCCCAGGGCATGGGCGGCGACATCATCTACATCTGCAGCAAGAACGCGGTGTTCGCGGGCCCGAACAACGTGGCCTACGGCGCGGCCAAGGCGGACCAGGAGCACCAGGTCCGGCTGCTCGCCGCCGAACTGGGCGGGTCCGGCATCCGGGTGAACGGGATCAACCCGGACGGGGTGGTCCGCGGCTCCGGCATCTTCGCGGGCGGGTGGGGCGCCCAGCGGGCCGCGGTGTACGGGGTGCCCGAGGAGGAGCTCGGCGCGTTCTACGCGCAGCGGACCCTGCTCAAGCGGGAGGTGCTGCCCGAGCACGTGGCCGCCGCGGTGATCGCGCTGACCGCCGGCGACCTGGCCCTGACCACCGGGCTGCACATCCCGGTGGACGCGGGCGTGGCCGCCGCGTTCCTGCGCTGAGGTCATGAGGATGGGCGCAGCGTCAGCGGGGGCGGCGTCAACGGGGACGGCGGCGGCAGGGGCGGCGGCGGTCGCCGCCGTGGACCTGGGCGCGTCCGGCGGCCGGGTCATGGTCGGCCAGGTCGGTCACGGCCAGCTCGATCTGCACGAGGCGCACCGGTTCGCGAACACGCCGGTCCGGGTGCTGGGCACACTGCACTGGGACATCCTCGGGCTGTACCGCGGGATGCTGGATGGCCTGGGTGCGGCGGCGCGGGCCTTCGACCTGGCCAGCGTGGGCATCGACTCGTGGGGGGTGGACTACGGCCTGCTCGACGCGGGCGGGGCGCTGCTCGGCAACCCGGTGCACTACCGGGACACCCGGACCGACGGCGTGGTGGGCGAGGTGCTGGCCAAGGTCCCGGCCGCCGATCTGTACGCGGTCACCGGGATCCAGCAGATGCCCATCAACACGATCTACCAGCTGGCCGCGGCAGCGCGGACGCCGCAGCTGGCCGCGGCGCGGACCCTGCTGCTGATCCCCGACCTGCTCGCCTACTGGCTGACCGGGGAGATCGGCGCCGAGGTGACGAACGCGTCAACCACGCAGCTGTACGACACCCGGGCCCGGGACTGGGCCTGGGACCTGATCGGCCGGGCCGGCCTGCCCGCCGGGCTGTTCCCGGCGCTGCGCCAGCCCGGCAGCGTCATCGGGACCCTGCGGCGGGAGCTGGCCGCGGAGCCGGGCCTGGGCGGACTGGCCGGGTCCCGGCCGGGCGGGCCGCTGCCGGTGATCGCGACCGGGTCGCACGACACCGCGTCCGCGGTGGTCGCCGTGCCCGCCCGGGGAGCGGACTTCGCGTACATCTCGTGCGGCACCTGGTCCCTGGTCGGCGTGGAGCTGGATCAGCCGGTGCTCACCGAGGCCAGCCGGGCGGCCAACTTCACCAACGAGACCGGCGTGGACGGCACCATCCGGTACCTGCGCAACGTGATGGGCCTGTGGCTGCTCCAGGAGTCGGTCCGCACCTGGTCCGCCGCCGGGCAGCGCGCCGACCTGGCCACGCTGCTGGACGAGGCGGCCAGGATGCCGCCGCTGCAGGTCGTGGTGGACCCCGACGACCCGGTGTTCCTGCCCCCCGGGGACATGCCCGCGCGGATCGCCGGGGCGGCCCGGCGGACCGGCCAGCGCCCGCCGGCCGATCCCCCGGCCGTGGTCCGCTGCATCCTGGACAGCCTGGCCCTGGCCTACCGGGCCCGGCTGCGTGAGGTGCAGGAACTGTCCGGGCGGCCGGTGGGCACCGTGCACATGGTCGGCGGCGGGGTGCGCAACACGCTGCTGCTCCAGCTCACCGCGGACGCCTGCGGCCTGCCCGTGGTGGCCGGCCCGGCCGAGGCGGCCGCGCTGGGCAACATCCTGGTCCAGGCCCGCACGCTGGGCGCCGCGCCCGGGGACCTGGCCGGGATGCGCGCGCTGCTGCGTGCCACCCAGCCGCTGCGCCGCTTCGAGCCGTCCGGCGGGACCGCGGCGGCCTGGGACGCCGCCGCGGCCCGGATCGGGCTCTGACGCCCGCTCACGCTGACGACCCGCACCGGAGTCAGGTTCAGCGACCGCCTGAGGCTTAGCGTCACCGGAAGAACTGGACGCTGCGGAGCAGCCCAGCGCCGGTCAGCCGCCGATGCGGCGGCCGCGCTGCTCCACGCCCATCTCCCCGTAGGGGTAGTCCGCGGGACGCGGGTCGCTGGCCACGTCCAGTGCGACCAGTTCCTCCGTGGACAGGCGCAGGTCCGCGGCCCGCAGGTTGACCTCGAGCTGCTCGGTGGTGCGGGCCCCGAGGATGGTCGAGGTCACCCCGGGCCGCCCGGTCACCCAGGCCAGGGCCACCTCGGCCATGGAGACGCCGCGCGCCTTGGCGATCTCCTGCACGGCGCCGATGACCTCCCAGGTGCGGTCCACGCCGCGCCGGTCGTAGGCCTCCATGCCCCGGTCCGGGTCGTCGCCCAGCCGGGTGGAGCCGGACGGGCGCTGGTCCCGCCGGTACTTGCCGGACAGCCACCCGCCGCCGAGCGGGCTCCAGGGCAGCAGCCCGAGCCCCGCGTCGATCGCGGCGGGCACGATCTCCCACTCGATCTCCCGCACCAGCAGGCTGTACTGCGGCTGCAGGGTGACCGGCGCGGTGAGGTTCATCTCGTGGGCCAGGTGCACGGCCTTGGTCAGCTGCCACCCGGTGAAGTTGGACAGCCCGTAATAGCGGATCTTCCCGGCCCGGACGAACCCGTCCAGCGTGCGCAGGGTTTCCTCCATCGGCGTGATCGGGTCGAACGCGTGGACCTGGTACAGGTCGACCGCGTCCAGCCCGAGCCGGCCCAGCGACGCGTCCAGCGCCCGGGTCAGGTGCCGCGCGGACAGGCCGACGCCGTTGGGCGAGGCATCTGTGGCGAAGCGGCCCTTGGTGGCCAGCACCACCCGGTCCGTCACGCCGGCCGGGCGGGCGGCGAACCAGCGCCCGATGATTTCCTCGGAGGTCCCGCCGTTGTACACGTCGGCCGTGTCCACCAGCGTGCCGCCCGCTTCCACGAACAGATCCAGCTGCTGGTGAGCGACGGCTTCGTCTGTCTCCAGGCCGAAGGTCATGGCTCCCAGGCAGAAGCTCGACACCGAGCAGCCGCTGCGTCCCAGGGTGCGATAGTCCATACCCGCCACCCTATGCGGGCGGATTGCGCCCGCCCCGGGCTTCAGCGGGTCCGGGCTTACCAGGCATCACCCTCACGCCAGTCGCAGGTGAGCTCGCGGGAGACGTCCAGCGGGACCGTCACGGGGAGGGCGTAGATGCTCCCTTCCTCCTCGGGCATCCGGGTGATGCCTTCCGGGGTGAGCGCCGAGCAGGGGCCGAGCCA
This sequence comes from uncultured Actinomycetes bacterium, assembly GCA_963713815.1. Taxonomy (GTDB): domain Bacteria; phylum Actinomycetota; class Actinomycetes; order Streptosporangiales; family Streptosporangiaceae; genus RYN-230. The sequence goes on along the minus strand of CAVQNH010000006.1, from coordinate 324,202 downwards.
GCGCAGCCAGCCCCGCGCCGCGTAGAAGGGAGCCCCGGCATGGGTGGATCCCAGGGCGCCCAGCTCGTAGGCCCCGCGGATGATGCGCTCCACCGCGTCCATCAGGGTGCCGCCGCGGCCGCCCCGGCGGCGGTCCGCACGGACCGCGACCGCCTCCACGTAGCCGGTGCGCCAGGCCCGGCCCCCGTACAGCAGCTGGCGCTGGATCACCGACGCGTGGCCGATCAGCTCGGCCCCCTCCCACAGCAGGGCGTGCATCCCGCCGAGCGCGTGATCCCAGTCCTCGTCGGCCATGTCGTCGAACACGTCGTCCAGCAGGGCCCGGGCCGCACGGCGGGTGGCGGCGTCGAGGTCGGCGGTGTGGGCGACCCGCAGCTCCGCCGCGGGCGTCACCGGCTCTCCCCCGGGCCGCCGGCGAGCTCCTCGGCCGCGGCCCGGCCCGCCTCGGCGGTCCGGTGCAGGAACCCGGCCAGGAGCTCCAGCTGTCCCTCGTCGTACTGGCCGATGATCTGGTCCATCGCGCTGTTCATCCCGGCGTACAGGCGCAGCACGTCCGCGCCGCGGCCCCGCTCGGCCCGGATCAGGACCGCGCGCCGGTCGGCAGGGTCGCGCTCGCGGACGATCCAGCCGCCCCGCTCCAGCCGGTCCAGGATCCCGGTCATGGTGGCCGGGTGCAGCCCGGACCGCCGGGCCAGCGCGCTCGGGCTGAGCGGTCCCTCCCGGCTGATCAGGTCCAGGCATTCCAGGTCGGCGCCCTTGAGCTCCAGCTGGCCCCGGACCTGGTGGTTGAGCAGGGACAGCTGGACGCTCACGTCGCGCAGTGAGGCCCGGACCTCCCGGTCCAGGCGCCGCCGGCGCCTCGCGGCCTCCCCCTGGTGACCAGGTTCTACTGACTTCATATAATATGGACTCCATATTGTACGGACTACAAGAGACAAGGTACCTCATGGAGCTCACGATCTTCGGCGCGACCGGTGCCACCGGAACGTGCCTCACCGAGCAGGCCCTCGCCGCCGGCCACCAGGTCACGGCGGTGGTCCGCGACCCCGCCCGGCTGTCCGTGCCCGGGTCACCCGGGCTGCGGGTCATCACCGCCGACCTGATGGACCCGGCGGCGATCGGCCCGGCGGTGGCGGGCGCGGGCGCGGTCTTCGCCGCGTTCGGCCCGCGCGGCACCGGGGCCACCACCGTGCTGCGCGACGGCACCCGGAGCGTGATCGAGGCCATGCGCAAGGAGGGCACCAAGCGGCTCATCCTGGTCAGCGGGTCCATCGTGGCCGATGACGGCGAGGGCCCGGCCATGCGCTACCTGGTCAAGCCGCTGGCCCGCGGCACGCTGCTGCGGCATGTGGCCGCCGACATGCGCGGCGCCGAGGAGCAGGTCCGGGAAAGCGGGCTGGACTGGACCATCGTCCGCCCTCCCCGCCTGACCAGCGACCCGGCCTCGGGGACCTACCGCACCGAGATCGGCCGCAACGTGCGCCGCGGCCTCACGGTGCCCCGGGCGGACCTGGCCGCCTACATGCTCGCGATCATCACGGACCCGGCCACCATCCACCACCACGTCGGCATCGCCCGCTGACGGGGATCAATCCCCGTCAACGGGCGAGGTCGGATGCGGACCAGTGCCTCAGCCGGCGGCCGGCACTTCCTTGGCCGCGCTCTCGTTGTCGGCCAGCGTGGTCATCGGGAACTGGGGGGCGGTGACGTGGTAGCCGCCGGCCTGCAGCCGCTCGATCACCGCGGCCCAGCTGGAGCCGTCGGCCCACGCTCCGTGGACCAGGACGACATTGGGCAGGCTCATGTCATGTTCCTTCCGGTTCGCTGGCTGCTGCGCGTTCAGGTGGGCTGCTGCGCGGCGAGTTCCGCGCGGGCCGCCGCGGCGATGTCCGCCCCGGTGCTGGCGTGCCCGGCGAGCCCCCAGCCACCCTCCGGCGACTCGGTGAGCAGGACCCAGGTCCGGTCGCCCAGGGTGGGGTCACCGGCCGCGGCCGCCACGATCTTGGTCAGTTCCTCCACCACGCCGAGCTGCTTGGCCCGGTCGAGGACGCCTACCGGGGTGAGCACCTGGACCCGGACGTAGTTGCTGTCCCCGTTCACGTTGGACAGGCAGTCGGTGGGCAGCTCGTGGATGAAGGCGGCGGTGTTGTTCCGGAACAGCGCCAGGGGCGGGACCGCCTCCCAGCGCATGACCGCGGCCGCGAGGTCGCGGGCCAGGTCGTGCTTGTCGCGGAAGGTCCCGGCGACGGCGTAAACATCGATCATCGGCATGGCATCCAGCATGAGCGCGGGAAGCGGCCCGCGGTATCACGCGCGGCGCGTAGTCGTCCGTGGCCACCCACTACGTGACCACGTAGGGTGGCCTGGTGGAGGGTCTGGTGGGACGGGCCGGCGAGTGCGCGCGGCTGGACCAGGTCCTGCGCGGGGCCCGCCAGGGGCTGAGCGGTGTGCTCGTGATCCGCGGTGAGCCCGGGGTCGGCAAGACCTCGCTGCTGGAGTATGCGGCCGCCGCGGCCCCGGACTTCCAGCTCGCCCGGGTCGGCGGCGTCGAGAGCGAGATGGAACTCAGCTTCGCCGCCCTGCACCAGCTGCTGCGGCCCGGCCTGCCCGCGGCCGATGAGCTTCCGCCGCCGCAGCGCACCGCGCTCCGGCTGGCCTTCGGGCTGGAGGACGGTGCTCCGCCGGATGGCTTCCTGGTCGGGCTCGCGGCCCTGGGGCTGCTGGCCGCCCGCGCCGCCACCCGGCCCCTGCTCTGCCTGGTCGACGACGCGCACTGGCTCGATCACGAGTCAGCGGCCGCGCTCGCGTTCCTGGCCCGGCGCCTGTACGCCGACTCCATCGCGATCGTCTTCGCCGTCCGGGAACCCGCACCCCGGTCCGCGGTCCTCGAAGGACTTCCCGAGCTGCGGCTCAGCGGCCTGGACGACACGGCGGCCGGCCAGCTGCTGGCCTCCGCCGCCGATCCCGGGCTGGATGGGCCCGTCGGCCTGCGCATCGTGGCCGAGACCCGGGGCAACCCGCTGGCGCTCATCGAGATCGCCCAGGGGCTGGCCCGCGACCAGCTGACCGGGCAGGCCCCGCTGCCCGAGCCGCTGCCCCTCGGCCGGCGCCTCGAGCAGCGGTACCTGCAGGAAATCCGCGGGCTGCCCGCGGACACCCAGACCCTGCTGCTGGCCGCCGCGGCTGATCCGACCGGTGATGCTGCCCTGCTCTGGCGGGCCGGACTGGACCTGGGGTTCACCGCGGCCGCGGCGGCCCCGGCCGAGGCCCGGCGGCTGATCGGGATCCGCGACCGGATCGAGTTCCGCCACCCGCTGATCCGCTCGGCCGTGTACTACGGGGCGCCGCTCGCCCGGCGCCAGCAGGTTCACGCCGCACTCGCCGCGCAGACCAACCCGGCCGCCGACCCGGACCGCCGGGCCTGGCACCTGGCCGTCGCGGCCAGCGGGCTGGACGAGGCCGTGGCCGCCGAGCTGGAGCAGGCCGGGGACCGGGCCCGGCGCCGCGGCGGGTGGACCACCGCCGAGGCGTTCTACAAGCGCGCCGCGATGCTGAGCGGGGACCAGCCCGCCCGGGCCCGGCGGATGCTCAGCGCCGCCGAGGCCAGCTGCAACGGCGGGGCTCCCGCCCGCGCCCAGGCCATGCTCGACGAGGCCGCCGCGTACCGCGACCCCCGCCACCACGGGCAAGCCGGGCGGGTACAGGGCCGGATCTGGCACACGATGCGCCGGCCTGCGGACGCCACCGCCGCGCTGATCGCCGCGGCCACCGAGCTGGGGCCGGTCGATGTCCGCCTGGCCCGGGACGTCCTGGTCGAAGCCGTGGTGCAGGCCCAGATCAACGGCCAGCTCGCCCCGGACGGCGCGACACCGGCGGATGTGGCACGGGTCGCCCGGTCGCTCCCGCTGCCTTCCGGCACCCCGGCCACGGTCGGTGACCTGCTGCTGGACGCGGACACGACGCTGCAGCTGCACGGTCTCCAGGCCGCCGCGCCGCAGCTCCGCCGGGCGATCAGCGCGGCCCGCCACCAGGCCGGCACGGCCCCCGAGACCTTCCGCTGGCTCGCGGCAGCCTGCTCGGACGCCACCATCCTGGCCGACGACATCGCACTGCACGAGCTGGCCTGGCGGATGGAAGCCCAGGCCCGGGAGCAGGGCGCGGCCGTCGCGCTGTCGCTCGCGCTCAGCCATGCGGGGGTGTCCGAGCTGCTGGCCGGGCTGCTGCCCCAGGCGGAACGGTGCTTCCACGAGCGGGTCGCCATCGAGGAGGCCCGCGGCCGGGACTGGAGCATCGGCCCGCTGCTCATCGCGGCCTGGCGGGGCCAGGCCGGGCAGGCCGAGACCCTGCTGGACACGGTGGCGGGGGAAGCCGCCCGGCAGGGCCAGGGCTACCAGCTGGGCTTCGCCGGCTATGCCCGCTGCATCCTCGACCTCGGGCGCGGGCAGTATGACCAGGCTTACGCCAGCCTGGGCGACGGCATCGGCGACGGCTCGCAGATCAAGTTCGCGCTCCCCGATCTGGTCGAGGCCGCCGAGCGCTCCGGCCATCATGACGCGGCCGGGCGCCTGGCCGGCCAGCTCGCCGGGCTGGCCGAGGCGAGCCCGGTGCCGCGGACCCTCGGGTTCCTGGCCCGGGCCCGGGCGCTCACCGCCCGCGACGCGGACGCCGAACCGCACTACCTGGCTGCGATCACCCAGCACAGCCAGACCCGCGGGCCCGCGCACCGGGCCCGCAGCCACCTCGTCTACGGCGAGTGGCTGCGCCGCGCCCGCCGGCCACGGGACGCCCGCGAGCACCTGCGCACGGCCTACCAGCTCTTCGGCCAGATGGGCGCGCAGGGCTTCGCGGCCCGCGCCCGGCTGGAGCTGTCGGCGGCCGGCGAGACCGTGGGAGCGGCGGCCGCCGACGTCGACCACGGGCTCACCCCGCAGGAAGCCCGGGTGGCCAGCCTCGCCGCGGCGGGCGCCACCAACGGGGAGATCGCCGCCCAGCTCTACCTCAGCGCCAGCACCGTGGACTACCACCTCCGGAAGGTGTTCCGGAAGCTGGGCGTCACCTCCCGCCGGCAGCTCACCCCGGACGATCCCGCCGGGCCGGCCGCCCGGATCAGGGGTTCCGCATCAGCCCGGTGATGTTGCCGTCCGGGTCCGCCGCGGAGGCGATCAGCTATCCGCCGCCGGCGTCCCGCACCGGCTGCAGCTCCTGCGCGCCCCCCGCCGGGCTGGCCACCTGCGCGTTCAGCGTGCCGGGCGGTCCCTCGGGTTCCAGGTGCGGCAGCGCCCGGTCCAGCCAGGCCGGGATCCACCAGTTGTACCGGCCGAGCAGGAACATGGCCGCGGGCACGACGATCAGCCGGATCACGGTCGCGTCGATGAGGACGCTCACCCCCAGGCCCAGGGCCAGCATCTTGACCACGACGTTGGTGGACAGCAGGAAGGACAGGAACACGCTGGCCATGATCAGCGCCGCGCAGGTGATCACCCGGGCGGTCAGGGCCAGGCCGGAGGCCACACTGGCGTGGTTGTCGAGGGTGCGCGGTCCAGGCCTCGCGGATCCGGGACAGCAGGAACACCTCGTAGTCCATGGACAGCCCGAACACGATGGCGAACATCATCATCGGGACGTAGGACTCGATCGGGATCTTCTCGCTGACGCCGAGCAGCGAGCTGCCCCAGCCCCACTGGAACACCGCGACCAGCACCCCGTAGGCCGCGCCGATGGACAGCAGGTTCGCCGCGCCGGCCTTGAGCGCCAGCACCGGGCTGCGGAAGGTGGCCAGCAGGAGCAGGAACGCCGCGGCGATGACCACGGCGATGACCACCGGGAGCTGGCCGCCGACCTGGTCGCGGAAGTCGAGCTGCTCGGCGGTCAGCCCGGTCACGTAGCCGCGGGCGCCGGTCCCGGACAGCGCCTCCGGCAGCGTGGTGTCCCGCAGCGTGCCCAGCAGCGTGCTGGTGGCCGCGTCCTGCGGACGCGAGCCGGGCACCACCGTGGTGACCAGGATGGCCCCGTCCGGGCTGGCCCGGACCGGGCTCACCGCCGCCACGCCGGGCGCGGCAGCCAGGTCCGCCTGCACCGTGCTCGCCAGCTGCTGGCCCTGCTCGCTGCCCGCCCCGTGGCCCGGCTGGATGACCACGGTGAAGGTGCCGTTGGCCCCGGGCCCGAACGCCGAGCTGATCGCGTCGTAGGCCTGCTTGTCGGTGTAGCTGGCCGGGTCCGCGCCCGGCGTCGACGTGCCCGAGCTGCAGGGACAGCACCGGGATGGCCAGCACGCAGAGGAACACCACCCCGGCCAGCAGGAACCGCCACGGATGCGCGCCGACCGCCGCGGCGTACCGGGCCCAGCCCGCGTGGGCCGGCGAGGCCTCGGCGGCGGGACGGCGCACCCGCAGCCGGTCGATCCGGCGGCCGGCCAGCCCGAGCAGGGCCGGGACCAGGGTCAGCGCGCTCAGCGCGCCGACCGCGACGCCGATGGCCGCGGCCACGCCGAGGGTGCCGAGGAAGCCGATCCCCGAGGCGTACAGGCCGAGCATGGCGATGATCACGGTGACCGCGGCGATCAGCACGGCCCGGCCGCTGGTGGCCACGGTCCGGCCGGCCGCCTCCGCCGGGTCGGCGCCGTCGATGATCTGCTGCCGGTACCGGGTGGTCAGGAACAGGGCGTAGTCGATGCCGACGCCCAGGCCCATCATCACGGCCAGCGTGGGCGAGACGCCCGGGAACGTGAACGCGGCGGCGGCCATCCCGAGCACCCCCAGCGCGGTGGCCATGCCGAGCACGGCGGTGAGGATGGGCAGCCCGGCGGCGAGCACGCTGCCGAACCCGAGCAGCAGGACCACGACGGCCACCAGGATGCCGATCAGCTCGGATCTGCTGTCCTGGGCCGGGGGCCGGGCCGCCTGGCCGAGCGTGCCGCCGTAGCTGACGCTGACGCCCGCCGCCCGCGCCGGGGCCACCGCGTCGTCGACCCGGCTGATGTAGCTGGAGCCGAGGGTGGCCGGGTTCTCGCCGAAGTTGACCACGTCGTAGGCGGTCCGCCCGTTCCGCGCCGTGGTGGCAGACGACAGCGGGTCACCCGCGGACAGCACGTGCGGGAGGGCCCGGACGTTCGCGACCGAGTTCTCGATCGCGCTGCGGTGGCTGGCCAGGGAGCCCGAGCGGACCGTGAACACCAGCTGGCCGCTCAGTCCGCCCGCCTGCGGCTCGTGCTGCTGCAGCAGTGCCGCTCCGGCCTGGGACGGCGAGCTGGGCAGCGAAAAATTATCGGTGTAGGACCCGCCGAGCGCGCGGTGGCCGAACGTCACCCCGGCCAGCAGGATCACCCAGACGGCCACGACCAGCCAGGCATGCCGGGCACACCAGCGGCCGAAACGACCGAGCCGGCTGAGCATGACGTGGTCGTCGCGGTGTCCCGGGGCAGGATCGCCGGACCGGCGGACCGTGCGCGGCTCCCCCGGCTCACCCGGCCGGTGCCCGGCGCCCGGCGCCCCGGGCCGGGGCCTGGCACCCGGCTGGGCGGCCGCGTCCGTGCGCGCAGAATCTGTCATGACTGTCACTATGTCAAAAACTGTCAGTCCTGACAAATTATTTGTGACATTACTGACAGATCTGCGATACTGGTCATGTGGCACAGACCCTGGGCCGCCGTGAAGCCCACAAGCAGGCCACCCGGCAGGCCCTGCAGCAGGCCGCGGACCGCCTGTTCGCGGAGCGGGGCTACGCCGCGACCACCGTCCGGGACATCGCCGGGGCGGCCGGGGTGACCGAGCGGACCTTCTTCCGGTACTTCACCGGCAAGGAAGAACTGATCATCGACGATGCCCTGGGCTGGCTGCCGGTCCTGCTGGACGCGATCAGGGACCGCCCGGACGACGAGGACCTGGGCACCGCGGTGCGCCAGGCACTGCTGGAGATGGGGGCCCTGCTCTCCGCCTCGTCCCGGCCGACCCCCCTCTGGCTGTTCTCTGACGGGCCGCCCGGCGCGCGCATCTCCCGGACGCCGCCCGGCACGCTGCTGAGGATCGAGACGGACCTGGCCGCGGTGATCCGGGAGCGCCTGGCCCGCACCCACCGTGACGTGGCCGACCCGGACTACCTGGCCGACCTGCTGGCCCGGATCGTCCTGGCCATGATCCGCAGCGCGATGATCAGGCATGCGCAGCTGAGCCGGGACCCGGGGCGGGAGACCGTGCCGGCCAGCGTGCTGGTCGACCAGGCCCTGGCCCTGCTCAGCCTGCCTGGCGGCCAGGCCTCCTGACCCCGGAATCTGGACCGATCACCCGCCGGGTCCCTACACTGGGTCCAGATTCCAGACCCAGGAGGTCTTTGTGCGTACCCCCGAACCGCAGCCCGACTGGGGTCCGGCCCGCAGCCGGACCGTTCAGTGGTGGGACCCGTCGCTGACCGCCGGCCAGGCGGCCGGGAAGTCCGGCCTCGAGTTCATGCAGGCCCTCGCGGACGGCAAGATCCCGCCGCCGCCCATCGCCATGCTGCTGCGCATGTGGCCGACCCGGGTCGAGCGCGGACTCGCGCAGTTCGAGTGCGTTCCGGACGAGTCCGCGTACAACCCGATCGGCGTGGTCCACGGCGGGCTGGTCTGCACGCTGGCTGACTCGGTCGCGGGCTGCGCCGTGCACACCACGCTGGACGCCGGGATCGGCTACACCTCGATCGACATCACCGTGAACTACCTGCGCCCGGTCACCGTGGACAGCGGCACCCTGGTCGCCGTCGGCCGGGTGACCAAGCCTGGCCGCCGCGTCGCGCTGGCCGCGGCCGAGATCCACGACGGCGCCGGACGGCTCGTGGCCACGGCCAGCAGCAACTGCCTCGTCTTTTCTCTCTGAACCAAGGGCCCCTCTGAACCACCGGCCCCTCTGAACCACCGGCCGCCCGGAATCACGGGCCCGTCTGATCTACTGGCTGGCCCGGCCGGGACCGGCCCCGGCCGCCGTGAGCGCGGCCTGTCCCGACTGCCTGGCCGGGTTCCACGACGGGAGGGTTCCGCCTGAGAGCACCGAGAACGTGAAGGCCAGTTCCTTGGCCGCGCCACCGGGGCCGACGTAGAAGTCCTCCATCTCCCGGTACGACGCCTGGCCGTTGCGGGTCACGATGTCCTGCAGGCGCACCGTGACCCGGTACGTGGTCGGGTGCCACCCGGAGATCGGACCTGACTGCGGCCGGTAGATGTCCAGCTTGCCCACCGCCTGCGCCCGGGGGCCACCCCAGCTCTGCCAGGCCAGTTGCCGGACCACCGGCGCTCCGCCCATGCCCACATAGATGCGGGCCGGGCGCTGCAGCCATCCCGGACCAGCCGACCACGTTCGGCTGCACCCGCACCGGAACCGTGCTCGGGCTGGCCGGGGCCGCCGCGGGCGGGTGAGTGCTCGCCGCCGGACGAACCGCAGGCCGCCAGCCCGGCCGCCAGGACGGCCGTCGCGATCCCGCGCACGATCCCGGAACTCCTGCTCACGGAGGATTCCTTCCCCCCGCGCCGGTCAGGGACACGCCCTGACGCGGCATCACCCATGGCTAGGCCGCCAGGACCCGGCCGCTAGGCCATCTCGCTGGCGGATCCGCTGCCCTGCGCCATGGCCACCGCGGCTGAGCCGTTGGCGGCTGGCGGAGACCATCGGTGCGGCCGGGTTGACGATCAGGACGTTGCTGCTGGTGTGCCGCATCAGTTCCTGGCTGGCGCTGGCGTCCATCAGCGCGGGCAGGCCGCCGTGAGTCGGCGCGCCCAGCACGATGGTGGTCGCCCCGATGGTGGTGGCGTACTCGGCGATGAGCCGCCCGGCGCCGCCGTGATCGGCCGCGTGCAGCAGGACCTGGCCCTCAGCCGGCACGTGATGGGCTGCGAGCTGGTCCAGGTGCGTGCGGACCAGGTCGCGGGCGGCGTCCAGGTCCTCGGCGTCGAGCGCGACGTCTCCCGCGGTGGCGCTTTCCCGGGCGTGCACCACGTGGACGATCTGGCCGTTGGCCAGGGCCAGCCGGGCCGCGGCCTCGGTGACCAGGCTGGCCACCGGGGTCTGGTCGACGGCGGCCAGGATCGTGCTCTGGCCGGGCTGGCGGCCGGGCTGCGGGGCCGTGCCCTCCACCGGGATCATCGCCGTGGAGGAGCCGGAGGCGCGGGCCGGGGCACCGGTGCCGGTGGTTGCGTGCGCCGCGACCTGCTCGGCCTGCACCCGCTCGGCGTCGCCGAGCAGACGGCGCGCCGTGAACAGGATGACGATGCCCAGCAGGATCGCGCCGGAGGCGATGTAGAACGGCACGTGGATGTTGAGGGCGATCACCAGCCGGCCCGCGACGTAGGGCGCCAGCCCGCCGCCGATGAACCGGACGAAGCTGTACGCCGACGAGGCGACCGGGCGGTCCACCGGCGAGACGGTCATCACCGCCTGGGTGGTCACCGTGTTGTTGATGCCGATGAAGATCCCGGACGCGATCACGGCCGGGATGAGCACCGCGTTGTCCGTGGTCCAGATCGCGATGACCAGCACGATCACCGCGAACGCGGCCAGGTTCAGGTACATCGTCTTGGCGATGCCGAACCGGCCCTGGAGACGGGGCGCGCCGAACACGGCGAACAGGGCGACCAGGATGCCCCAGCCGGTGAAGACCAGCCCGAGCCTGATCGGGCTCAGGTTCATCGGGAACGGCGCGTACCCCAGCACCGTGAAGAAGCCCCAGTTGTAGCAGAGCGCGGTCAGCGCCATCGTGAGCAGGCCGCGGTGCTTCAGCGCGCGCAGCGGCGCGGACAGGCTCGTTTTCGTGCGGTGGCTTGGGAGTCTTCTCGACCAGGACGATGGTGGCGATCAGCGCGATGGCCATCAGCACCGAAACGCCGAAGAACGGGCCGCGCCAGCTGATCTCGCCCAGGATGCCGCCCAGCAGCGGGCCCATCGCGATGCCCACGCCCAGGGCCGTCTCGTAGAGCACGATCGCGCCCGCGAACCCGCCGCTCGCCGAGGCCACGATGACCGCCAGCGAGGTGGCGATGAACAGCGCGTTCCCGACGCCCCAGCCGGCCCGGAAGCCGATGATGGCGCTGATGCTGGGGGACGCCCCCGCCGCCGCGCTGAACACGACGATCAGGATGAGCCCGGCGATCAGGGTCTTCTTGGCCCCGATCCGGCTGGACACCCAGTTGGTGATCAGCATGGCCACCGCGGTGACGACCAGGTAGCTGGTGAACAGCAGCGTCACCTCGCTCGGCGAGGCGTGCAGCTGGTGGGAGATGGCGGGGAGGATCGGATCGACCAGGCCGATGCCCATGAACGACACGACGCAGGCGAAGGCGACGGCGAAGACCGCCTTCGGCTGCTTGAACGGGCTCGCCGCCCTGGTGGATGTTCCACTCATCCAAATGCTCCGTTTCGGGCTGTATGAAGCGCCCGGGCCTTCCGGTCCCGGGTGGCTGTTCTCATCAGGGCCGTATTCATCAGGCCTGGCCCACCAGCGGCTCATCACGCTGGGCGTTGGCCAGGGCGTCCATGGCCGGCAGGGCCGCGGCCAGCGCGGCCTGCTCGTCCGGGCTGAGCCGGGCCAGCAGCAGGGCCACCCGCTCGGCCCGTACCGCCCGGCGGCGGGCCAGCATCGCCTGGCCCTCGGCGGTGATGCGGACCTGCACCACGCGCCCGTCCGCGGGATCAGCGACGCGTTCCACCAGGCCCGCGTCCTGCAGCCGGGCCACCAGCTGGGTCATGGCCGGCTGGGTTACCCCTTCCCGGGCCGCGAGCGCGGTAAGACGGCGCGGCCCGCTGCGGTCCAGGGTGGCCAGCGTGGCCGCCGCGGTGAGCGACAGCCCGCTCGACGGGCTGATCCAGCGGAACAGCCCGATCAGCCGCTCCAGGCCCGCCGCCACCTCGGCGGCCAGGGCCGGATCGCTGAGGTCCGGCGTCCCCTCCCCCGCTGAGTCCATAAGACATTTATATCATGTGCTTATGTTTCCGTCGGGCAGACGGGGGCGGGTGGGGGCGGACAGGACGAATTCTGATCATCGGATCGCTGTTGCCCCTGGCCACGGCAGGCCCATGATCACGACCGCGGGCGCCGGGGCCAGCCCGGGCAGGCCGGCCCCGGAACGCGCACTGTCCCGGGCAGGACGCTGCCCGGGACAGTGGTGAGGGACCGGCACGGATGCGGTCTTCGTTGCGGAGAAGTTGGCTTTTGACCTTTGCTGAGCGCGCCTCCTGGACGGGGCTCCCTGGTCAGAGGAGTTCGAGGATGGTGGCGTTCGCCTGGCCGCCGCCCTCGCACATGGTCTGCAGGCCGTAGCGGATCCCGTTGTCGCGCATGTGGTGCACGAGCGTGGTCATCAGCCGCGCGCCGGACCCGCCCAGCGGGTGGCCCAGGGCGATCGCCCCGCCGTTGTAGTTGAGCGCCTTGGGGTCCGCGCCCAGTTCGGCCAGCCAGGCCAGCGGCACCGGCGCGAACGCCTCGTTGACCTCGAAGGCGCCGATCTCGTCCACGCCCAGCCCGCTGCGGGCCAGGGCCTTGCGGGTGGCCGGGATGGGCGCGGTCAGCATGATGATCGGATCGGCACCGGCCAGCACGGCCGTGTGCACCCGGGCGACCGGGGTCAGGCCCAGTTCGCGGGCCTTGTCCGAGGTGGTCATCAGCAAGGCGGCCGAGCCGTCGGAGATCTGCGAGGAGTTGCCCGCGGTGATCACGCCGCCCTCCGGCTTGAACACCGTCTTCAGTTTGGCCAGCACGTTGACCGTGGTGCCGCGGCGGATCCCCTCATCGGCGCTGATCACCTCGCCCTGGTCGTTGGTCACCGGCGCGATCTGGCCCTCGAACCGGCCGGCGTCCTGGGCGGCGGCCGCCTTCTCGTGTGAGCCCACCGAGTACTCGTCCACCTGGGTGCGCGACAAGCCCCAGCGCTCGGCCATCATCTCGGCGCCCACGCCCTGGTTGGGGAACACGCCGCCGTAACGCTCACCGAACTCCGGGCCCATCGGGTTGGCGCCCTGGACCGAGGCGCCCATCGGCACCCGGGACATGGACTCCACCCCGCCCGCCACGACCACGTCGTACTGGCCCGCGATCAGGCCGGCCGCCGCGAAGTGGACGGACTGCTGGGAGGAGCCGCACTGGCGGTCCACGGTCACGCCGGTCACGGTCTCCGGCCAGCCCGCGGCCAGCACCGCGTTGCGGGCGATGTCGAAGGTCTGCTCACCGACCTGGCCGACGCAGCCCCAGACCACGTCGTCCACCACGGCAGGGTCGATGCCGGACCTTCCGGCCAGGGCCTTGAGCACGTGGGCCGACAGCGATACCGGGTGCACCCCGGACAGCCCGCCGTTCCGCTTCCCGACCGGCGTCCGGACCGCCTCGACGATCACTGCATCACGCACGCTGCACTCCTCCTCGACCGGCCCGCTCGTGGCGGCACCGGGTCTCCGCCGGCCCTCGCCGGCTGCGCCCACACTCCGCGCATGGGTGCTGATACGCCTCTCATTTGAAGGTATCCCAGTTACCCGCGGGAAAAGAAGGCTGCCCAGCCCGGCCGCCGTGACGCCCGGGACCGGCCCGGACCAGGTCATCGTGGGGCTGTCGATATGCACTATTAAGCCTTACGTCATACCTATTGGCGAGCACAGCGCGTCAGCAACATCAGCGGCGAACAGGAGCTAGCTCCTCGCACGGCTGGCCGTCTTCGGGGACACGATCGCTGCGTGGCTCACCAGGACGGCGCGCACCGAGTCGTACGGGGCAGGGCTGCGGAGCGCGCGGGAGGTGATCATGGCGCCTTCGACGCCGGCGATCACGGCATCAGCAAGCACGCGCGCCGCGGCCCGGTCCACGCCGAAAGCGACGAAGTGGAATACCAGCCGGTCGGTCATCTCGGAGAACGCGCGGCGGCTGGTTTCGCCCAGCCCGGCCGACTCCTGCGCTGCGCCCTCGGTCACCAGCGGCGCAACGCCGCAGCCCCGGCCGTAGTTGCCGGCCACCATGCCCTCGCGGCCGAGATCCACGTACCGCTCGATGAGCTGGGCCGCCGAGCTGGCTTGCGCGGCGGCGCGGTCGATGATCTCGACCTGCTCGTGGGCGTGCGCCTCGGCCGCTTCCATCCCCAGCTGCGCCTTGCCGCCCGGGAAGTGGAAGTACACCGAGCCGCGCGGTGCGCCGCTGAGCGTGAGCACATCAGAGAAGGCGGTCGCGCCGTAGCCGCCCTCCCGGATGAGCTGCTTGGCCGCCTGCACCATCTTCTGCCTGGCATCTGTTCGCTGTCCCACCGCGCGCACCTCTCTTTCCCCTCATTTATACCATGTATGATGCCCTACATAGTAACTAAAGCTGGGTACCCAGCCCAAGGGACTCGGGCCGGCTCAACCCGGACCGCCCCGGAAAGGATTCCTCATGCCCTTCGTCAACATCTCTCTGGCCCGCGGCAAGTCGGGCGAGTACCTCGAAGCCGTCTCGCAGGCAGTACACGACGCGCTGGTCGCGGAGCTCCACATGAAGCCGGAGGACGAGTTCCAGCTCATCCACCAGCATGAACCGGGTGAAATGGTGTTCAACCGTAACTTCCGGGGCGGCCCGCGGTCCGACGACTGGATCGTGTTCACGATCACCGACGGCCTGGAGCGCGGCGAGCGGGCGAAGCGCCGCTTCTACAAGACCCTGGTCCGGCTGCTCGAAGAAGGCCCGGGTGTCCGGCCGGCCGACGTCTTCGTCATGATGACCGTGACGCCGCCGGAGAACTTCTCCTTCGCCGACGGGGTGACCGGCACCGACGTTGCGGCCGCCGAGGCGCTCGACGCAGCCGCGAAGGACCCCGGCAGCCGGGAGACTTACACGAAGGCCGAGATGGCCTACGCCATCACCGAGCTGCTCGGGCACCGTGACAGCAGCCGCATCCTGCCGATGCTGCGCCAGGACTTCGTTCTCAAGATCCCTGCCACGCTGCCTTACGGCGGGGAGTTCACCGGCCCCGGGGCCTTCGCTAACTTCTTCGCGGGGACCCCCGGCGGCGCAGCGGTGTGGGAGTCCTTCGACGTCCACGTCGATCAGGTCATCGAGTCCGCTGACTACCTCGTCGCACAGCTCACCAACACGGCCGTCCTCAAAGCGACCGGCAAGACGGTGGTGTTCCAGAACGCCTGGCTCTTCGAGGTCGCCAGCGGCGGCCTGGTCAGCGCCCAGCTCTACGCGGACACGGCCGCTGTCGGCGGCAGTGCGGGCTGACCGGCTTCAGTCGTTCTGGCGGGCCGACAAGGACCGGCAGCACACCCGGGTCCAGTACCGGCAGAACGAGGACGGCTGGACCCACACTTTGCTCTGGCCCTGACTTCCCCGGGCCGGACTGTCAGCCCCATCAACATCCCGGGCGACGTGACAGCTGCCTGAGTGGCGTCGTTCGCTGGGACGCGGCCACCACGGCGTGAGGATCCGCCCTCCGCGCTCATGAGCTGGGGCAGGCCAGGGAGTTAAGGTCAGCGTTATGGACCCGTCAGAGTCCGGCCGCGCGTTCGCCGCCCTGGGCGAGGACCTGTTCCTGCTGTCGATCCGGCCGCGGGACGGGAAGCTCATGACCTGGGGCCGGATCGACCTGGGGCTGATGGGGTCGGAACTGGTCAGGCTGGCGGCCGCCGGGCGGGCCGGGATCGCCGAGGGCCGGATCGTCGTCCTGGACCGGACCGCCACGGGCGACACGGAACTGGACGCCGCGCTGCTCAGCCTCATCGACGCCCGCCTCGCGCCCCGGCCCGAACCGTGGGTGGGCCTGCCCCGCCGCGGGATCCGGGACGCGTACGCCGCCCGGCTGGTGTCGGCCGGCGTGCTCCGCGCCAAGCCCAGCCGGATCATCGGGGCTTCGCGCTATGTCATCCTCGACTCCTCACGGGTGGCCGCGGCCCGGTCGCGGCTGGACGCCATCACGCAGTCCAGCGGGCGGCCGGCCGACTCCGCGCAAGCGGCCCTGGGCGGCCTGGCCTGCGCGATCGGGCTGGGCGGCGTGCTCTACCCGGGCCGGCCGGGCCGGGACCGGCGGGCCAGGATGGCCGAGATCGCGCGGCAGGAAGTCATGGCGCACGCGACCGCGGCCACCAGCAGGAGCCGCAGCCGGGTGCCTCCGGCCGGGCCGCCCGGCGGCGCTGGCGAACCGCCCCGGGAGGCAGCCGCGGACCTGCCCCGGGACGCCACCGCCGCGGCGGTCCACGCCGTGACGGCCGTCGTCGAGAGCGGCGCGGTCATCAGTTCCCCGGCCCCGGGCACGCACGGTCCGGGTGACCACGGCACGCCGCATGACGGCGGGGACGGGCACCATGCCGGTGCGCGCGGAGACCGCGGCAGCATCGGCGGCTTCCGCCTCCGCTGATGCAGGCCTATGCCCGAAGCCGGGCGAGACCATCCCGCGGGACGTCAGGCCAGGTCGAAGTGGCTGGCCTTCACACGTGCGGTAAATGCCCGCCACTGCGCTGGAGCGAAGGCCAGCTTCGGCCCCTCCGGGTCTTTGGAGTCACGGACAGCCACGGCACCGGGCAGATTCCGGGCCACCTCGACACAGGCACCACCGTTGCCGTTGCTGTAACTACTTTTCCGCCAGTCGGCCTGAACGAGATCCATGGCTGATTTCTCCCTGTACCTGTACTAGGAAGTCTAGTGAAGCCTCGGGCGATAGTGCCACGGCCCGGAGCATGTCAAAGACCAGATTGAACGCGGCCACTTCGTCTGGCTGTTCGATCAGGCGGGCGCTCTCGACCGATTCCGTGTAGGCGATATCGCGCCCGCCGGCCACGCCCAGCAGGATGAACTCGCCTAGCAGGCCCGCGTGCGCGCCAGCCGAAAACGGCATGACCTGGAACACGATTCCCGGACGCTTGCCTACCCTCGCCAGGTGAGCGAGCTGGTCGCGGAAGACCCCCGGACCGCCGACCGGCCGCCGTAGCACGCCTTCATCCACTACGGCCCACAGCATGGGCGGCTTGGGCCGGTCCAGGATTCGCTGCCGCTCCATACGGGCCGCGACGTGCTGGCCGATCTCTTCGTCGCTATCGGCTGGCTTGCAAGCTCGGAACAGCGCCCGGGAATAGTCCTCCGTCTGCAGTAGTCCCGGCACGGCCAGGGCGTTGAACTCGCGGATGCTGGTGGCCTCGCGCTCCCGCTCGACGAACTCCCAGAACCACGTGGGATACGCGTGCACGTCGCTGTTCATGGAGTCCCGCAGATGGGCGAAGAGCCCGTCCGCGGAGAGAACCTCGTCACACCGGCGGGCGAAATCCGCGCTGGGCACGCGCTCACCGACTTCGATCCGTCCTACTAAGGCAGCCGAGTAATTGATCGCGTGCCCTAACTGCTCCTGCGATATGCCAGTGGCACCCCGGCGCCGTCGAAGCTCGGCGCCGAAGAATGCGAGCAGGCTCGAACCGGGGTCCAGAACTCGTGGCTGCGGCATCTCAGTTCCTGTCCGTTTCCGTCAGTGGTCCGACACCACAGAAGGGCATCCCGACACGGATCACCTTCATTCCCGACAGCCCCACGGGCGGCACCTTTCCTCTAGCCCAGCGTATCGCCGCCGGGACAGCCTGTAGGCGAGCCCGCTGATGCCCCGGAGCGCGCCCGGCGCCATTCCCAGAAAGGAGGTCCGGTGATATTTCCCACCAAGTCCACGGCACCGGAACCAGGCGGCCAGGCCGCGATCACCTGGTCCAAGATCTTCCCGGGCACTCCGGAGCAGGTGGGAAAGGCACGGCGTTTCCTGGCCGCGATCCTGGAGGGCCGCCCCGCCGCTGATGACGCCGCACTCTGCCTGTCCGAGCTGGTCAGCAACGCGTGCCTGCACAGCCGGTCCGGCGAGCCTGGGGGGCAGTTCACGGTCCAGGCCGAGCTGAGCGCCAAAGGACTGCGGGTCGAAGTCCGCGACGGCGGGGGCCCGTGGGTATGGCCGGCTGAGCCCGATGAGCACGGCCGCGGATTGATGATCGTCGGCTGTCTGGCCCGCGCCTGGGGGCGGGCGGGGGATCGCGAGCGCGGCTGGACCGTCTGGTTCGAGATGGACGCCCGGTGATCGCGCCACCCGCCGAATAGAGTGAATTCAGGGCAGCCCTGAGGGGGGACCATGTGCCGATTGTTCGGGCTGCACGCCGGCACGCAGGATGTGACGGCCACGTTCTGGCTCATCGACGCCCCGGACAGCCTCGCGGCGCAGAGTCACCGCAATCCTGACGGCGCCGGAGTCGGGACGTTCGGGCCCGGCGGCCGGCCGGAGGTCAGCAAGCAGCCCATCGCCGCCTGGGAGGATGCGCAGTTCGCGACCGCGGCGCGGGATCTGCAGGGCACCACCTTCGTGGCCCATGTCCGCTACGCCAGCACCGGCGGGCACACGATGGCCAATACCCACCCGTTCCTGCTGGACGGCAGGCTGTTCGCGCATAACGGGGTGGTGGCGGGCCTCGGCGAACTGGATCAGCGCCTGGCGGGCCTGGGCGCGGCCGGGCTGGTGGCCGGCGACACCGACAGCGAGCGGGTGTTCGCGCTGATCACCGCGGAAACCCGGCGCAACGGCGGGGACGTGGCAGCCGGCCTGACCTCGGCGATCGGGTGGATCAGCGCCCATCTGCCCGTCTACGCGCTCAACGTGGTACTCATCACCGCGACCGACTTGTGGGCGCTGCGCTACCCGGCCACTCATGAGCTGTACGTCCTGGACCGCCCAGCCGGCGGGCGCACGGCGGGGGGCGGCACCGGGGGCGGCCAGGCTCTCGACGTGGCCAGCCCGCGGATCCACGCCCAGTCGCCGCACCTGGCGCACCAGCCGTCAGTGATCATCGCCAGTGAGCGGATGGATGCCGATCCGGGCTGGCGGCTGCTGGATCCGGGTGAACTGCTGCACGTCAGCTCTGCGCTCGAGATCAGCAGCTCGGCGCCGTTCACCCCGGAACCCGCGCACCTGCTGCGGATCTCCGACCTCGGCCCCGGGGCGGCGGCCTCCCAGCACCCGGAGGCCGCGCCCAGCTGACCCGGGCGCGGCCTGTCCGTCTGCCTCTCTAACCCCGTGCGGCGCTCAGCGGAGTGAGCGCGCGACCTCCTCCAGGGAGGCCAGGGACTCCTGCATGCCTTCTTCCATGCCGGAGTTGATGTGCATGTCGCGGTGCTCCTGGCTGGTGTGCTCCACGAGTATGCGAAGCGTCGTGCGCCCGTCCGCCTCGGTGAACGTGACCGTGCTCAGCGCCTCGGCGTCCGGCATGCCCTCGAACACCTCGGTCGAGACCACCCGCTCGGCCGGGACGAGCTCCCGGTACTCACCGTGGAACGCGACCTCGAACCCGGCGTTCGCGGTCATCACGTAGCGCCAGGTGCCGCCGACCCGCAGGTCGATCTCGGCGCTGGTCACCTCGCCCCGGTCCCCGCTCCACCAGCGGCGGACCAGTTCCGGTTCGGTCCACGCCCGGTAGACCAGGCGTGCGGGCGCGCCGAACTCGCGCGTGATCAGGATCTGCGTGTCCTCCGGCAGGGTCACCACTGCCCGGTGGCTACTCGTCACGGCCATTCTCCCCGTCCTCCTCTGTCGTGTGCTCTTGCTGCACGAGTTCTTCCAGTACGGTGTCCAGCCGGTCGAAGCGCTGCGACCAGGCCTGCTCGTACGGCCTCACCCAGTCGTAGATCGGCTTCAGCGGCCCGGCGTTGAGCCGGTACATCCGCTGGCGGCCGTCCCCGCGGACCTCTACCAGGCCGACCTCGCGCAGGACCCGCAGGTGCTTGGACACCAGCGGCTGGGCCAGCCCCAGCAGCGCGACGAGATCGTTCACCGGCCGTTCCCCGCCGGCCAGCAGGTCGAGGATCTCCCGCCGCCGGGGCTCGGCTACCGCGTTGAACGCATCCGCTGTCGTTGCTGCCCGGGCCATGACAGCATCATATTCCTATATGGGAATACGTCAAGGCCCGCCCGGATCCAGGGTCTTCTCGAACCAGTGGTGCGCGTAGGGCTCGTCGCTGAACGCGGCGACCTCCTGGTAGCCGGACGAGCGGTACAGGCGGATGGCTTCGGCCAGGGAGCCGTTGGTCTCCAGCCGCAGCACGGTGACCCCGTACATGGCGGCGTGCGACTCCAGCTCGGTGAGCAGCCGCCGCCCGAGACCGAGACCGCGGGCGGCCGGGGCGACCCACATGCGCTTGACCTCCGCAGGCGCGCCGTCGTGGAACTTGAGGCCGCCGCAGCCCACCGCCTCGCGAGTGCAGGGTGGCGACCAGGAACACCCCGGCAGGCGGGGTCATCTCCTGGTCGGCGGCGGGAAGGCTCCGGGCCGGGTCGAAGCCGGCGTCGAACCGGCGGCCGAGCTCTTCGACGTAGGCCCGCACGCAGGCACGGGCGGCCGGGTCCGCGGGATCGCGCACGCTGATCTCGACCGCGGACGCCACCAGGAGCCGCTCAACCTCAGCCATCGCGCTGACCAGCCGGTCCCGCTGGGATCCGCTGAGCGGGCGGAGGATCGACGCGGCCGCGCCGTCCGCACGCCGGTCGAGTTCGGCCCGCTCGGCCAGGCCGCCGCTGGTCAGCCGGGCGGTGCGCACCCGGCCGTCCGGCCCGCCGCTGTCCACGGTGACCAGCCCGTCCGCCTCCAGCGCGCGGAGCAGCCGGCTCAGGTAACCCGAGTCCAGGTCCAGCCGGGCCCGCAGCGACCGGAGGCCCGCGCCGTCCGGGCCGATCTCCCACAGCAGGCGGGCCTGCCCGAGCGGGCGGTCCCGGGCGAGGAACTCGTCATCGAGCGCGCCGACCCGCTGGGTGACGGTCCGGTTGAACCGCCGGACCCGGCTGACCATCGAGGCATCCATTCTCTGACTCTAGTCAGAGAACCGGGCGTGGCTAGTGCCAGGATGCTCACCTGGGGGCGAGCCGGCGGGTCTGCGCCGGCGGGTCTGCGCCGGCGTCTTGATCAGGTTATGGTGCCGTTGTTTTGGGCCCGGCCGGTCGCTGGGCCTGGTGCTGGACGGTGGCCGGCCGGGCGGCCTGTGCGCTGTGGTCGCCGGGGGTGGGGCTGGGCGTCGGCTGGCTGGCCGGGTTGCGTCCGTAGGCGAATCCAGCTATAGCGCCGAGCGCGGCGAAGGCGGCCGCGGCGAGCAGGACGTCGTTGAGGCCGCTGGCGGTGCCGGCGCGGGCGGCGTGGGTGACCGCGGCGCGGGCGGGGGGCGGGACCACGGCGGCTACCCGGGTGCCGGCGCCGGAGGCAACTGCGGCGGCCAGCCGGTGGGCGGCGCCGGGCGGGGCGGGCAGGCCGGCCAGGGCGTGCAGGGTGGCGGTGGTGACGCGGGAGGCGTAGAGGGCGCCAAACACGGCCACGCCGGTGGCGGTGCCGACCTGGCGCAGCGTGTTCACCAGGCCGGCGGCCATCCCGGCGCGGGCCGGCTTCACCGCCGAAAGCGCTGCCGAGGCCAGGCCGGTGGAGGTGATGCCCAGGCCGATCCCGGCCAGGATGAAGCCGGGCAGCAGCACCAGCCAGCTGGAAGTGGCGCTCAGGTGGGCCATCGAGGCCAGCCCGGCCGCGGCCGCGGCCATGGCCACACCCAGCAGCACCCGCATCCCCACTTTGCCGATCAGCCGGCCGGTCAGCAGGGCGACCGTGAAGGAGGCCAGGGTCAGCGGCAGGAACCGCAGCCCGGCCTGGACCGGGGAGTAGCCGAGGGTGTTCTGCAGATACAGCGACAGGTAGATGATCAGCCCGATGACCGTCGCCGAGATCGCGAACGCCACGAACCCGGTCGCGGCAAAGCTGCGCCGGGCGAACAGGCGCAGGTCAGCCATGGGCGCGGCAGCGATGCGCAGCTCGTAGAACACGAACCCGGCAAAGGCCACGGCTGCGGCCGCCAGCAGGGCCACGATCACCGCGCTCCCCCAGCCCAGCGCGTTGCCGCGGATCAGCGCGAACATCAGCGCGGTCAGCGCCCCGGTGATCAGAGCCGTGCCTGCCCAGTCGGCCCGGCCGCCGGCCGGGTCGCGGGATTCGCGCAGCCGGGCCACCCCGCCCGCGAACGCCGCCACGCCGATGGGCAGGTTGACGAAGAAGATCGACCGCCAGCCCAGAGTGTCGGTCAGCACCCCGCCGACCAGCGGCCCGATGGCGCTGGCGCCGCCGAGCGTGGCGCCGAAGACGCCCAGCGCCCGGGCCAGAGCGGCGCCGGAGAACTCCGCGCGCAGCAGCGGCGTGGCGGTGGCGAACAGCACCGCGCCGCCGACTCCCTGCAGCGCGCGGAACAACTCCAGCGCCAGCGCGGTCCAGGCCAGGGCGCACGCCAGCGACCCGGCGGTGAAGATGACCAGGCCGGCCAGGAACAGCCGGCGCTGGCCCAGCCGGTCACCCAGGGTGGCCGCCGGCAGCAGCAGCACGGCCAGCACCAGGGCATAGGCGGCGCTCACCCACTGCAGGTCGGGCAGGCTCGCCCGCAGATCCCGCTGAATCGACGGCAGCGCCACGCTGACTATGGTGATATCCAGCAGCAACATGAACGCCGCCGTGCACACCAGCACCAGCGTCCACCGCTGCCGCGACGACGTCCCCGGGACTTCAGCCATCTGCCTCACCACCCAAAGCGGCGGCCGGTCATGGGCAGGCCGGCATTCAGTTCCGGGCTGGCCGGGCGGGGGCGAAGAAGTCGGTGAGCAGCTGGTTGACGCGCTCAGCCTCGTCGTGGTGCACCCAGTGGGAGGCGTCGGGCAGGCGCTCGACGCGGTCCAGGTTGGGCACGTCGTCGTGGTCGGGCTCGGCCAGCTCGGGGCCGAGGTAGCGATCGCGCTCTCCCCAGATGACCAGGGTGGGCGCCTTGATCGGGCGAAGTGCCGCCTCGGCCTTTTTCGGCGGGGTCCGCACCGAGGACCGGTAGTAGTTGATCATCCCGGTCGCCGCGCCGGGCTGCGACCACGCCTCGATGTAGCGGTCGGTCTCCTCCGGTGTGAAAGCCGGGTGGGCGTCGTGCAGGAAGTGCCGGAAGAAATGCCAGTGGCCGGCGTGCACGACGGTTTCGGGCAGGTCCGGGAGGTCGAAGAAGAAGAAGTACCAGGACTTGCGGAGCTGGCCAGGGTGGTGCAGTCCCTGGGAGAGCTTCCGCGGGTGGGCCGCGTTGAGGATGGCGAGGCGGTCCACGACCTCCGGATGGGCCATCGCGGTGGCCCAGGCGACGCTTCCGCCCCAGTCATGACCGGCCAGCAGAGCGGACTCGGCGCCGCGTTCGTGGATGAGACCGACAATGTCGGCGGTCAGCTGGTCGATGTCGTAGGCATGGACGCCGTCCGGCTTCGAGGACAGGTTGTAGCCGCGCAGGTCAGGTGCGACGACCCGGAATCCCGCCGCCGCGAGCGGCCTGGATCTGCTGCCGCCAGCCGTACCAGAACTCGGGGAACCCGTGCAGCAGCACGATCAGCGGCCCCTCACCGGCCTCGACATAATGCAACCGCTGATCGCCAATCTCGGCGTACCCGTCACGAAGTTCTCCGCTTGCACGGTCCTCGGTCGTGCTCATTGCCGCCTCCCTGAAGGTTGGGTCAGGGATGACGCTAAGATTTCGGCCGGTGCGCCAAACCAGGGAATACCCTGGCCGGTTGCCCTGGCCTGCCCAGTCCGGTGGGCTCAGTGAGGTCGTGCACGCCGGGAACGGCGCAGCTGCCACCCGCGGCAGGCCGACGTCGATGCCCGGGTCGTACCCCATCGTGCGGTACTCCATCTGCACGTGCGGAATGTTCCTGCTCGCTCGTACTGATAACGCTGGGCGAGCGACAGACGGCGCGTGCTTACCTCACGTGGGCAACGCGTCGTGGAGGCCCATGCGGGAGGTGATGCCCAGTTTGGTGAAGACCTTCCGAAGGTGCCATTCGACGGTGCGAGCGCTGATGAACAGCTCCGCGGCGATCTCGGGGTTGGTGCGTCCGTCCCGGGCCAGCCGGGCGATGTGCTTCTCTTGCGGGGTGAGTTCGGTGTGGGTGTCGACCTGCCGCTTGCGGACCGTCTCGCCGGTGGCGAGCAGTTCCCGGCGTGCCCGCTCGGCGAAGGCCTCAGCGCCGATCACGGCGAACAGGTCGTAGGCGGCGCGTAGCTCGTGGCGTGCGTCACCCCGCCGCAGCTCGCGACGAAGCCACTCGCCGTAGAGCAGGTGGGTGCGGGCGAGCTCAGGCCGCAGCCGGGTGCGGCCGAGCCGCTCGACCGCCTCGGCGTAGTGGTGCTCGGCATCGTGGCCTTCGCTGAGCAGCGCTCGCGAGCGTGCCTCCAGGCCCTTCGCCCAGTCGGAACCCTCGATGGCCGTCATGACTGACAGCCGCTCCAGCGCTTCCCGGGCAAGTTCTCCCCGTCCGGTTCTCACGGCGGCCTCGATCAGTTCGGGCAGAACCAGCTGCGTGGCCAAGGGCTGGTAGGTTTCCTCGGTTGCCGGTTCCGCCGCAGCCAACGCCTCTGCATAGCGCCCGAGACCATTGTGGAGGACCGCTGCGGCCCAGCCGGTGAGCTGGACAGCGGATCCCTCCCCGCGAGCGATCGAGTCCTCGATGGTCGCCGAGAACAGCGGCATCGCTTCCGCAGGCCGACCCCGGTACCCGGCGAGCAACAGGTCACAGGTCGAAGCCAGGCGGATTCCAGTCACCTCGTTGACGACGTCCTTTTCGGCGGCCAGCGACGTCGCTGTCTCGAAGTCACCGCAGTGCGTGGCCACCGATCCTCGTCCGTTCAAAGCGATGGACAGCGGGGCCAGGGCGCCCGAAGCGCGGGCGAGCTCGACATGCCGGCTGCTCAACACCGCCCAGCTGTCGAAGTCCCACACGGCCATGGTGGCCATCTGGGCGAGGATCCCCCACTGCAGCCACTCTTCCCCGGACACCTGATCACCGAGGAAGGCGTCCACCGCCCGCCGCAACGTCGGCTCTGCTGCCGCATGTCCTTGGGTGACCATCGTCGTCAGACCATCGAGGAGGACGTCACAAGGCCGCGGAGCCCCCGCTGGCGGCGGGGCCGCGCGTGCCGCCCGGGAAATCTCCAGAAGATGGCCGCCGGGTGCTGCCAGGGGACCAGCGATGCTGGATGCCACCCAGGCGTAGAGATAAGTCTCCCGGGCGAGCCCGACATCGAGTGATTCGAGTCTCTTGGCGGCCTGCAACAGCAGAACCGGTGCCTCGCGCCCGGCCACGGATGCCCACTCGATCTGCCCCCGGAGCTGCTCCACGCGGGCCCGCTGCAGATCGTCGATCGCGTCGGCTCTGGCTTGGGCCAGCAGGCCGAGCGCAGCGTCGAACGTACCTGCGTGCAGGTTCGCGAGGGCGGCTGCCAGCGCCCGGTCGGCGCGCCGCCCCGGCTCGGCGGTCAAAGCGACCGACCGCTGGAGGAAGGCCGCCGCGGCCGCCAGACCGGCGCGGGCCTGGGTCTTGACCGCCGCCTGCTCGAGCGCGGCGGCCACCTCTTCGTCGGGCCCGGTGGCCGCGGCAGCCAGGTGCCACACCCGCCGCTCCGGATCGGTCTGGGCGTCCGTCGCCGCGGCAAGCGTCAGGTGGGCGACGCGGCGGTCCTCCGGGGACCCCGCCGTGTAGGCAGCCGACCGCACCAGGGGGTGCCGGAACCGCACCTGGGAGCTGATCTGCAGCAGCTGTTCCGCGTCGGCTGCGGCTGCCGCATCACGTCCCAGGCTCAACGTCGGTGCGGCCCGCCACAGCAGCGTGGCGTCCCCGGTGGGGTCGGCCGCAGCCAGCAGCATCAGTCGCTGGGTCGGCTCCGGCAGCGCCCGCACCCGCTGCAGGTAGTGGTCCTGGAGACCGACTAGGCAGACTCGCCGTGGGCGGGCCGGCAAAGCCGCCGGCCAGCTCGGCTTCGCTCAACCCTCTCGCCAGCTCCAGGAGCCCCAGCGGGTTCCCCCGTGTCTCGGCCACGATCCGGTCGCAGACCCGGTCGTCCAGATGACCCGGGACCGCGGCGGTCAGCAACGCCCGTGCGTCCTCGTCGGTGAGCCCCCCGACCGTCAGCGCCGGCAGACCAGGAAACATCCGCTCATCGGCCGCCTCGCGGACCGCGAACAGGAGCAGCACAGACTCCGCCAGCAACCGCCGGGCGACGAACCCGAGCACCTGGCACGACGCTTCATCCAGCCACTGAGCGTCATCGACCAGGCAGACCAGCGGCCGCGTGGCGGCATTCTCGGCCAGCAGACTCAGCACCGCCAGACCCACCACGAACCGGTCCCCAGCAGGTCCCGCCGCCAACCCGAACGCCACACGCAACGCGCGCTCCTGCGGCTCCGGCAACGCGGCCAGGCCGCCCAGCATCGGCCCGCAGAGCTGATGCAGCGCCGCGAACGGCAACTCCATCTCCGACTCCACGCCGGCGATCTGGACCAGTCGGCAGCCTGAGGCCTGGCGCGCGCAGTAGCGCATCAGCGCGGTCTTGCCGATCCCCGCCTCGCCCCGGATGACCAGCGCCGCACTCTCACCGCCACGGACCCGGTCCAGCAGGCCATCGAGGACTCCGCGTTCGCGAGCACGTCCTCTGAAGGCCGGCGTCCCAGGTACGGCCATGCCGTCACGATACGGCCGGGTGATATGGCACGGGAATACCCTGGTTCGAAGGGGGTGTACTGGCGTCCAGACTCGTGCCATGGACACCCCGCTCGACGGGTCGCCTGCGGGTCGCGTGGCCATCGTCACCGGAGGGTCCCGCGGGGCTGGCCGGGCGACGATCCGCATGCTGGCGGCCCGGGGCTACGCGGTCGTCGTCAACTACCTCCACGACCGGCGTGCGGCGGAGTCGACCGTCGAAGCGATCCTGGCCGGCAACAGCGAGGCCGTGGCCATCCGCGCCGACGTCGCCGACGACCTGGACGTGCAGAGGCTCTTTGCCGAGACGATCGCCGTGTTCGGCGGCATCGACGTCATGGTCCATGCTCTCGGCAGCCCGGTCACCGCGACTTCCGTGGCCGAGTCCGATCTCGACGTGCTGGACGCGCTGGTCCGGATCAACACGCGGGCTACTTTCATCGTCAACCGAGAGGCAGCCCGTCACCTTCGTAACGGCGGCGCCATCGTCAACCTGACCAGCTCAGCGGATAGTTCATCGCTGCCGGCCTACGGCCTCTACGCAGCGACCAAAGCCGCCACAGACGTGCTCACCCGAGCGCTTGCACTCGAGCTCCGTGAGCGCGACATCACCGTCAACGCCGTCTCGCTCGAGGTCGATAAGCCGTGCGCACCCAACCGTGTCGCGGACGTCGTCGCGTACCTGCTCACCGACCGTGGCCACCGCCTTACTGGCCACATGCTCCGGGTCGGCGATCCGGGACATGGGCCGACATCGCCCTGACTACGGGGCACATCGGAACGCCAGGCCTGAACGCGGCGGCGCGGGCCCCCAGGGCTGCCTCAGGGGCTGTCCTCAGGCGGCGCGAGCGGATTGCCAAACTCACTTCCGCCGGCAGCCAAAGTCGGAGAAGGCCACCACGAAACAAGCAATGCTAACCAGCAGAACTTCTGACACAGGACACTTAGGTCCGCTCGGGCCGGTCCTGAGGCCGGTGCTGACGCCGGTCCCGGCGCAGCACCTCGATCAGCGCGGAATCGTCCAGGCGGCCCAGGCCCCCCTCGTGCCCCTGCTCGTACAGCCGGCGCGCGGCCGCAGTGAGCGGCGCGGGCGCCCCGGCGTGCTCGGCGGCGGAGCTGACCAGGCCCATGTCCTTCACGAAGATGTCCAGGGCGCTGCGCGGCTCCCGGAACTCCCCGGCGATCATCCGCTGACCCCGGTCCTCGAACATGAAGGACGCGGCGGCGCCGTCGCGCAGCACCCGCCAGCACTCCCCCGGGTCCAGGCCAAGCGACTCCGCGAACGCCAGCGCCTCGGCCGCGGCCGCGATGTGCACGCCGCAGAGCAGCTGGTTGACCAGCTTCATCCGCTGGCCGTCGCCCGGGACCGGGCCGACCAGCGGGGCGCTGCGGGCCAGCGCGTCGAGTAGTGGCCGGGCCTGCCCGACCGCATCGTCCGCACCGGACACCATGATCAGCAGATCGCCCGCGGCCGCGCGCTGGACCCCGCCGGAGACCGGCGCATCGACCACCGTGACCCCGCTGCGGCCGAGGCGGGCGGCGACCTCCGCGACGACCTCGGGGCCGACCGTCGCCATGATCACCACTACGGCGCCGTCCGCGAGCGCACCGGCCGCGCCGCCTGGCCCGAACAGCACCTCGTCCACCTGGTCCGGCGTGGCCACCATGATCACCACGATGCCGGCGTCCCGGACCGCCCCGGTGATGCTGTCCGCGGCCTGCACCCCGTCCCCGGCCAGCGCCCCGGCGCGCCCCGGCACGATGTCGTACGCGACGACCGAGTGCCCCGCGCGGGCCAGGCACCCCGCCATCGGCGCACCCATCGCGCCGAGCCCCAGCCAGCCGACCCGCATCAGGGAACCACCTGCTCGCCGTTGAGGATCGCCACCACCTGCGCCAGCGTGCCGTCGTCACCGACGTTGCCCGCGAACACCACGAATGGCATCCCGACCGCCTCCGGGACGGCGTCCAGCGGCCGGAACACCGAGATCGTCCCGGGGAACAGCTGCCCGGCCACCTCGGCCCGGCGGATGCCCAGCCCCTGGAGCATCACGTCATGCGAGGTGATCCCGCCCTTGGCGACCACCCAGGCGGGCCGCGCGGCCAGCGCGCCGCGGACGATCCGCGACAGGGCGGCGGACACGGTCCGGGCGATCGCGAGGCTGCCCGCCGCGTCCCGCGCCGCCACGACTTCCCGGCTCGTGTACAGCAGCACGTCCGAGTGAGCCAGCGCCCGGGTGACCCGCCGCGTGGCGGCGGCCGCCACCTCCGGATCGCCCGTCAGCACCGCGGGCACGTCCAGCTCGATGTCGGCGGTCGTGCCGTTGGCCCGGAGTGCGGCGACCTGACGGCTGGTCTGCCCGACGTGCGAGCCCACCACGACCAGGCCGTGCCCCTCGCGCCGGTTCTCTCCCCAGATCTGCGCCCCGCGCAGGACAGGCTTGGGTCCCAGCCCGCTGAGCGCCCGCACGAACGACGGCCCGGTGCGGAACAGGAAGGACTGGCCATCCTGCTCGGCGTCCAGCACGCTGCGGGCCACCACCTCCAGGTCGGAGTACTCGGTGGCATTGACCACCACCCACGCCCCGCCGGCCGCGCTGGCCAGCACCTCGCGGACCCGGGCCGGGCCGCCGAGCCGGATGTCCGCCAGGCTGATGCTGCGCACGTCTTCCGGCCGGATCGTCCCCCCGCTTTTTTCCGCAACGAAAACCCGCAGGTCCGAAGCGGAGTACCCAAACGCACTGTCGCTGGCGAACTCGGTTTCTCCGACCGGCACCAGCCCGGCCGCCGTGCGCGCCCAGTGGATATCGGCGGCGGTCACCCGGCCTGCTTCCAGGAACGCGGGAACCAGGAGAACGCCGTCGTAGCCGCGGCCGACCATGTCCTGCCGGACCGCCTGCAGCGCCGCCACCTCCGCCATCACGTGGCCGCGGAGCGTGGAGTCGCTCCGGCTGACCAGCTGGATGCGGGTGCCGCGCCGTCCCGCCACCGTGATCAGGCCCCGGGCGGCCCGGCTGGTCAGCTCGGCGGCGGCCGGGCCGTCCAGGCTGCGGGAGTTGGTGAGGACGAAGCAGGCCGCGGCCGGCCCGCCCAGCGCCGCGGCGTAGGCGTCCTGCTCCAGGACGGTCACGACCTGGATGTCATGCACGGCCTGTGACCCGGTCGGGTCGTCATCGAGGACGCCCAGGAGCAGGTCACCGGCGGTACGTGACGCGCGGATGGATTCGCGCAGGCCCTCGTCGCCGGGGCGGGCCGGTGGCAGCCCGGCGAACACCCCGGCCGCGTCCGGCCGCCTGTCCCCGAGCACCCTGGCCCCCTCCCGCGCCTGCGGTCCCCTGAGTCGGTGTGGTCCCCCGCGCCGGGTCCGCGGCCGGGTGCGGCAGATCGGGCCACCCGGGATCCGGGTACCGGCGATCACCACTGCCTAAGATCGCACTGTATTCCACACCCCGGCCCGGGACGGAGATGTCGTGACGAATGTGGTCATTACTGGCGGTGCCGGGTTTCTCGGCGCCCGGCTGGCCCGCGACCTGCTGGCGGCTGGCTCACTGGACGTGGCGGGCGGCGGCGAACGCCCGATCTCCCAGGTGACCCTCCTGGACCAGGTCCCAGTACCCCCGGACCTGGCCGCCGACCCGAGGGTCGCTGCCGCCCACGGGGATCTCGCCGCGCTGACGGCACCCGGCGAGGCCGGGTGGGACGCGCTGGCCCGCGCCGACGTGGTGTTTCACCTGGCTGCCGCCGTGAGCGGTGAATGCGAGGCCGACTTCGACCTGGGTATCCGGGCGAACCTGCGCGCCACGGAGGCCCTGCTCGCCGCCTGCCGCGCGGTGGGCACCAGCCCGATGGTGATCTTCTCGAGCTCGATCGCGGTGTTCGGCGGGTCTCCTGGGCTCCCGCTCCCGGCCGTGGTGGAGGATCACACGCTGCCGAACCCGCAGACCAGCTACGGGATCCAGAAGTTCATCGGCGAGCAGTTGGTGGCCGACTACACCCGCAAGGGGTTCCTGCGGGGGCGGAGCATCCGGCTCATGACGGTCAGCGTGCGCCCGGGCCGGCCCAACGCCGCGGCGTCGGGCTTCATGTCGGGCATCATCCGCGAGCCGCTCGCCGGCCAGCGCGCGGCCTGCCCGGTCGATCCGGACACCGAGGTGGCGCTGGCCTCCCCGGCCCGGGCCATCGAGGCCCTGCGCCGCGCCGCCACCTCGCCGGACGCCATCTGGGGCGGCCGCACCGCGGTGACCATGCCCGGCCTCACGGTGACGATCGGGGACATGGTCGCCGCGCTGGAGCAGGTAGCCGGGCCGGCGGTCAGCGGCCTCATCGACTGGGTCCCGGACCCGGTGGTGGCGGGCATGGTGTCGGGCTGGGCCGCCCGCTTCCGCTCGGACCGGGCGGCCCGCCTGGGCCTGGCCCCCGACCCCGACTTCACCTCGATCATCAGGCAGCACCTGGCCGGCACCCAGACCTGATTCGAACACCGACCGGGATCGAAAACGGCTGCGGCCGGAGCTGCTCTCTGCCCCGGCCGCATCCCGTGGCGGCCGCCGTCACCGGCCCGGGTCATCAGCCGAGCCCGGCAGGCGGTCCGGGTTACTGACTTACCGGGCCAGGTACGCGCGGAGGCGGGTGACAAAATCGGCGACCTGCGAGGCGGTGCCACGTTCGGCGCCGGGCCATTCGTCTGCGTTCAGCCCCTGATACTCCCGCGGCGTGCCGGGGTACCGGGCCACCAGGTGAACGTGCAGGTGCGGCGCGCGGTTGCCCAGGACCGCCGCGTACACGTGGTCGGCACCCGCGACCTCGCGCAGGGCACGGCTGGCCCGCGCGCACCACAACCCGACGGCCTGGGCTTCCGGCTCGGTGAGATCCGCGAGCCCGGCGGCGTGCCGGCGCGGCTCCACGAACAGATAGCCCAGGTAGACGGGCTGCCCCTCCCGGCCCGGGGACTGCGGCGACAGATGCGAGACGACCACCAGGCCGTCCGCTCCGACGGGGCCGCCCGGCATCAGGCTAGGGTCGCCATGCTTTCCGCAGACGAAGCAGGAAGCAGGCCCGTGTGCTTGCATACCAGCACTATGCATCCCCGGCAGGAGGTCCCCATGCGGTCGGCCGAAGACCGGGCCGGCGAGGAGCCGGCCGCGAGCGATTTCCCGGTACACCGCCGCTTCACCACCCGGTGGGCCGACAACGACGTCTACGGGCACCTCAACAACGTCGTCTACTACGAGTTCTTCGACTCCGCGGTGAACGGCTGGCTGATCGACGCGACCGGCGTGGACATCCGGGACCTGCCGGCCATCGGGGTGGTCGCCGAGACCTCCTGCCGCTACCTGCGCCAGATCTCGTTCCCCGGCGATGTCTCGGTCGGGCTAGCGCTGGCCCGGCTGGGCACCTCCAGCGTGGTGTACCAGCTCGCCGTATTTGCCTACCAGGGCAGCGAGCTGGATCCCCGGCCCCGGGCGGTCGGCAAGTTCGTGCACGTGTATGTGGACGCGCAGACCCGCACGCCGGTCCCCGTCCCCGAACCGGTCCGATCCGCCCTGGCGACGCTCCGGCGGCCCGCCTGACCGCGGACCCCGGCCGACTGCCGGCTCCGCCGTCTGCATCCGCGGCGGCCGGTCGCCGATGAGTTCACTGCGGTGCGCCAGTCATCAGAGAAGGATCTGCCCCACGGACGGTTCGGCCTAGCGCGGAAGGAGTAACCATGGCACAGCCTGTCGTGCACTTCGAGATCATCGGCAAGGACCCGGAGAAGCTCCGGGGCTACTTCGGTGACCTGTTCGGCTGGGAGTTCGACATGAGCTCCCCGGTCGCGGAGACGGTGTCAGAGCCAATGAACTACGGGTTCGTGAACGGCGGCCCGACCAGCGACGGAACCGGGATTCCCGGCGGCGTCGGCGGAGGCGCCTCGTACGACGGCCACGTGATCTTCTACGTCGGCGTCCCCAACGTCGAGGCGGCGCTGCAGCGGGCCGAGAGCCTGGGCGGGAAGCGCCAGATGGGCCCGGTCAAGGCGCCGACCGGCCTGGTGGTCGGCCACTTCACCGATCCCGAGGGCCACCTGATCGGCCTGGCTGGCCCCGCATAGCTCCCGGCGCGGCCGCGAAGGTCCCGGGCCCGGGCATGTGACCGGCGTGCTGCGGCCGTGCCGCACCCGTTGCGGTTCGGGCAGCAGCACCTCGTTCCGTTCTGGGCGCACGCTCGGCGGCCGGTGAGTCTCCCTCGGTGCGCCTGTCCGCACGGAGACGCCTCCCCTAACAGGCGCCGGGCGGCCCGGCGCCTGTAGGGGAGGACTGACCCATGGCGGGTTGCGGAGACGGTGTCGGAACCAATGAACTACGGGTTCGTGAACGGCAGCCCGACCATCGACGGGACGGGCATCCCAGGTGGCGTCGGCGGAGCGCGCTTTATGACGGTCACGTGATCATTCTACGTCGGCGCCGCCGACGTCGAGGCGGCCCTGCAGCAGGCGGAAAGCCTGGGCGGGAAGCGCCAGATGGGCCCGGTCAAGGCGCCGACCGGCCTGGTGGTCGGCGCCTTGACCGAACCCCGGGGCCTGGGGCGGCCCGGGCCCGGCTGGGATACCTGGCCTGGCGGGGATGCTGGGGCCGGTCATGTCTGGGGCCATGGCTATTCGACTGGTTCGACGGCGGCCACGCCGAGTTGCCTGGCCAGTTCCCAGTACCGGCCCTCCGGGAGCACCAGCCGGGCGACCCGCAAGATCGCGCGGGGGTCTTCACCGGGCGGCCGCAGCACGTAGACCGTCTCATCACGTCTTGTTGCAGGTCACGACGAGCCGGTCATGGTCGGCCAGCACGATGCTGGTCTTGTCCGGGGTGGCCGGCGGAGAGCGCAGCTGCCCCGCCGAGCCAGCCGCCCGGCTGTGGCGGCTGTGGCGGCTGTGGTGAGCCCAGCGGGCTGCAGGGCTGCTTTCTGCCTCTGCCGCCGCCGCGAGGCGGCCAGCACCGGCTCGGTCAGCAGGGCGACCAGGATGAGCAGGCCCAGCGCGACCAGCATGGTCTTCAGCCACGCCGGCATGCCCGCCGAAGCCGCCGCCGCTGCCGCGGGTCACCGGGTGCCGGTGATGCTTCACCGGCGCCGGCGCGCGGCGGCGCGGCGCTGCGGTGGTGCGGGGTGCGTGCTGGGGGTCACCCCTGAGGGGTGCGCGGCCGCCGGGCGGGGGAGCCGGAGCACGGTCCCGGGCTGCAGGGCGTCGGGGTTGCTGCCGATCACCTGCCGGTTCGCGGCGTACAGCGCCGGCCAGCCACCGCGATGCCCAGCCCGGCGGCGATCCCCGACAGGGTGTCCCCGGCCGCGATCGTGTACCGGGCCCGGGCCGGGCCGGGCAGCACCAGCACCGCCCCGGGATGCAGCACGTCCGGATCCCAGCCGATGACCTTCAGGTTGCTGGCATACAGCGGCGGCCAGCCACCCTGGATACCGAACCGGGCCGCGATACCCGACAGCGAGTCACCCGGCTGCACGACATACCTGGTAACCGGGCCCGGCCCGGCCACGGCCGGTGCCGCCGGGGCGGCCAGTGCCGCGGATGCGGCCACGGCCGGTGCCGCCGCCGGTGCCGCGGATACGGCCGGTGCCGCCGGTGCCGCGGATACGGCGAGTGCAGCGGGTGCGGCGGGTGCGGCGGGTGCGGCTGTGTTGTGGGTGCTGGTGAGGATGGTTGTGCTGGTTGTGGTGCTGTGTGTGGTGCGGGTGCTTGCCTGGGCCGGGCGGGCAGATCCGGTCAGGCCTGCCGCCGCCAGGGCGGCCAGCATGAGGGTCCAGGCGAGCACCACGCACGCGGACGTTGTCCACGCACGCATAAGGCTCTCACTTTCCTTCCGAAAGGGGATCAGCGCCGGGCGCTGCGGGCCCGGGACGCCGAAGGGGGGTGAACCACTCGGGAAGGAAAGCGACTTAGGCCGGCGGGACCTCCGGCAGGTACGACCGCCACACCGGTTTCACCGCCGCGCGGCGCGCCAGCCGCAGCAACACCAGGATGAGTGCCGTGATCAGCGCCGCGGCACCGCCGGACAACGCACGGCCGCTGTTCCCCCCGGCGCTCCCGCCCGGGCCGCTGCCGCTGCCCGCGCCGCCCGGCCCGCCGGGCCCGGCCGCCACCGCGACGACACCGGCGCTGACGGCGCCGGACCGCCGCCAGCGGCTGCCCCGGCGGCCTGGGCCGCCAGCGGGCGCAGGCCAGCGCCCAGGCCGGGAACCGCTGTCCCGGTCAGGCCAGCGGCGTGAAGCGAGACGATCATTCCCCCGCCACCCAGGCCAGACGGTCCCCGCGGACCGGTCACGGGGACCAGGGTGCCGGTGCCGCCCGCCGCCGCCGGGGGCAAAACGAGAGGCAGCCCGCCGCCCCGGACACCAGCGGCGGCACCGTCCCGGTGACAGCCGGCAGGAGCGTCCCGGTCAGGCCGGTCACGGTCCCGGTGACAGCCGGCAGGAGGGTCCCGGTCAGGCCGGTCACGGTCCCGGTGACAGCCGGCAGGAGGGTCCCGGTCAGGCCGGTGACGGTCCCGGTGACAGCCGGCAGGAGGGTCCCGGTCAGGCCGGTCACGGTCCCCCGGTGACAGCCGGCAGAGGCTCCCGGTCAGGCCGGTCACGGTCCCGGTGACAGCCGGGCAGGCAGGCGTCCCGGTCTGACGGCCGGTGACCGGTCAGCCGGTCACGGCCGGTGAGGAGCCCGGTTCCGGGTGCAGGCCGGTCACGGCCGGGGAGGAGGCGTCCCGGTGAGGCCACGGTCCCGGCCGGGCAGGAGCGTCCCGGTGGCGCCGGTGAGGGTGCCGGTGACGCCGGGGAGGACGCTGCCCGTAACGCCGGTCACGGCCGGAAGCACCGTTCCCGTGACGCCCGTCACGGCCGAGGAGCGCCCCGGTGACCCCGGCGACGGTCCCCGTCACAGCCGGAAGACAGTCCGGGTGAGGCCGGTCACGGCGGGGACCACGGTTCCGGTGACGCCGGCTGGCCGCCGGGAGCACCGTTCCGGTGACGCCCGTCACAGCCGGGAGGAGCGTCCGGGTGACGGTCCCCGTGACGCCCGCCGCGGCCGGGAGGACAGCTGCGGTGCTGCCGGTGACGGTCGCGGCGTCCGGCAGGGCGGTCCGCGTGACGCCGGTGACAGCCGGCAGGACGGTCTGGGTGACCCCGGTCACGGCCCCGGTCAGGCCGCCAGCACCGGTGTCCGCACCGCCCGCGACCCCGCCCGGCGCCGTGGCCCCGGTGACGACGCCGGCCGCCGTGGCCAGCGGGCCGGCCGTGACGCCGGTCAGGCCAGCGGCAAGCCCGGGCAGCGCCGCAGCCGGCTGGCTGGCGGCAGCAGACCCGGACACGGGCGAGACGGCGCCGAGGCGCACCCTGGACCACACGCTGGACCGTGCCGCTAACGCCAGACGCGGCGGCAGTGGTGGCGGTGGCGGGGGCGGGCGGCGCGCCGCTGGCAAGAGCAGCGACCGTACCGGCGACCGTGGTGCTGACCGAGCTGGTGGCGGTGCGGGTGACCGTCCGGGTGACGGCGCTTGTGACCGCCGGCACCACGCTGGCGGACGTGGCTTCGGCCGGGGCGGACGGGTCCGGCTGGGTCTGGGGCTGCGACCCGGCGGACTGGCCTGGCGCCGCAGGACCCCGGCCCTGGGTGACGCTCTGGACCGTGTGGCTGACCCTGGCCAGGGCACCGCCGGGCTGGCGCCGCTGCTGGGCGCGCCGCCCGGTGCCTGCCCCGGCGGCGTGCTGGCCGCTGGCCCCGTGCTGGAGCCGCCGGACCCGCCCGGCAAGACGTCCTGGGTAGCCGCGCGGACGGCGGACGCTGCGGCGCTAGCGACCGGGGCGGGGGCCTGGTTCGCGCCGCCGCTGGCCGCGGGAGCGGCCGGGGCAGGAACGCTGGCCGCGGGAGCGGCCGGGGCAGGAACGCTGGCCGCGGGAGCGGCCGGGGCAGGAACGCTGGCCGCGGGAGCGGCCGGGGCAGGAACGCTGGCCGCGGGAGCGGCCGGAGAGGAGGCAGCGCTGGCCGCGGGGGCCTGGCTGGCCGGTACCGGCTGGCCCGCAGAGCTGGGCTGGCCCGCGGTGCTGGGCTGGGCCGGCGGCTGCGGTGCTGGGGGCTGGCCCGCGGAAGACGGGCCCTGGCTGCCGCCACTGCCCGGTGCGGTGCCGGCCGGGCCGGGGAGGAGACTCTGGGCGGCGCCAGCCACCGAGCCGGCCGCGGAGGTCACGCTGCCGACTGGCAGGCCCGCCGTGAGCCCGCTGACGCCCGCGGCTGCAGCGGAGCCGGAGGGCTGCGCGGAGCCTGGATTCTGCGCTGAGGCGGGGTTCTGGTCGGCTGACGCCCGCCCGGCCAGGAGCACAGCAAAAACCAGCGCTGCGGCCAAACCACCGCACGCATACAGACAAACCCTCAAGGCCAGCATCAAGGCCCGTGAGAGGGTCGCGGACCCCTCCACGGCGAATACGCTACCCCCCGATCCCGATATTCATCCATATCCCGGCACCCGCCGGACTGGGCCCCACCTGCGGCCGTGTCCGACTATGGGACGTCTTCCTGCACGAAAATCGCTGGCCGTGCAGAAAAAAATATGAACCTCAGGGAGGCAATGCAGTGCCAGGCAATACCGAAAATCCGGTTACGGAAAGCGGGAATCCCGGTAGTCGGGATGCGGTGCTGTGCCAGGCAGACGGCCCGGTAGCGGTCCTGACCATCAACCGGCCCGCCGCGCGGCTCCTCCAAGCGACACCGCGCGGCGCCGAGATGGTGAACAAGGTCGCCATGGCGCGGGACGCGGTCATCGACGACCGCCTCGCCGCCATCCGGCCCGCCGACCGGGCGACCTTCCACGCGGTGCTCTGGAGCATCGTCACGGGTGATGCGCCGCAGCGCTGACCCGATGGACCCGGCCGATAAGGTCTGCACCATGGGCAGCAGGGTCATGGACAACCGTCCGGGATGGATGTGACGGCCGCGACGCCACCGGGTTCCGCACCAGGCGCTCCGGATGCATTCCGGCTCACGGCGGAAGGCCTGGAATCCGGCGATACGGAGTTCCCAGGGCCAGGCTCCGGCGCGATGCGGTTCAGGGGGCTGGGCTCAGCCAGGCTGCTTTCCCCGGACCTGGCCCCGGCCAGCTTCCCCGCGATGATCGACGCGCTGCGTGTACTGCAGAACCAGATCGCCGGCTCGGCGCCCAGCGAGGAACTCGCCGCGGAGGTCTCCCGCACGCTCACCGACCTCGCCATCCAGCTCGGCCCGCACGCCGTGGAGGAACAGGCCCAGCTCGCCGGGCGGCTGGACCTGCCGGGCCGGGGCCAGGCCATGGTGCCGGTGATCTACCTCGACGAGCAGGATGAGCAGCACGCCGTAGGCCGGGTGACATTCGGCCAGTTCTACCTCGGGGGCAACGGGGCCGCGCACGGGGGCGCCATCCCGCTGGTCTTCGACGACCTCATGGGCCGGCTGGCCAACACCGGCGGGCGGCCGCCGTCGCGGACCGCCTTACCTGCACGTCAACTACCGCAGCATCGTGCCCATCGACCGGGAACTGCAGCTGACTGCGCGGTTCGACCGTGAGGAAGGCCGCAAACGTTTCCTGTCCGGGGAACTGCGTGACGGCAGCACGCTCTGCGCCGACGTGGAGGGCCTGTTCGTCGCCCTCCGGCCCGGCCAGCCCTGATCGCTTCATGAGGATCGTCCGGGCCAGCATCGTCTCCGTCGGCCCCAGGACCTGACCCGCCCGGGACAGGACGTCAGGAGTCGCCGTAGACCGGGATCCGGGCGCCGCTGATGGGGGCGGCGTCCGGGCCGATCAGGAACGCGATCACCTTGGCGATCGCGGACGGCGCGACCGCCCGGGCGGCCAGGTCCGGCGACATCCAGGCCCGGTTGGCGGGCGTGTCGATCACCGAGGGCAGCACGCAGTTCACCCGGATCCCCTGCGGCCGCAGCTCGTCGGCCAGCAGCTCGGTAGCCCGCACCACCGCTGACTTGCTGAGGGCGTGGGCCAGCGGCGCCGGGCCGCCGACCGCAGTCCTGGAGCCCACGCTCACGATCGCGCCGCCCCCGGCCGCGGCCATCCGCGGCGCCGCCTCCTGGCAGCACCACAGCAGCGAGACCACGTTGGACCGCCAGAGGCTCTCGAGGGAATCCTCGTCGAGATCCGCGAGCTTGCCGGGAACGAACCCGCCGGCCAGCGCGACCAGCGCGGACGGCCTGGCCACCGCGTCGATCTTGGCGAAGGCGGCGCGGACCGCGGCCCGGTCGTC
This sequence comes from uncultured Actinomycetes bacterium, assembly GCA_963713815.1. Classification (GTDB taxonomy): domain Bacteria; phylum Actinomycetota; class Actinomycetes; order Streptosporangiales; family Streptosporangiaceae; genus RYN-230. Next base: position 285,444 of record CAVQNH010000006.1, on the reverse strand, counting down.
CAGCTCGGCCTCGACCGGGTGCACCCCGTCCTCGGCGCCGAGCTGGTCCAGCGCGGCCGACGGCCGGTCCAGGGCGACCACCGCCAGGTCCCGGGCGCGAAGCTCGGCGACCACCGCGTGCCCGAGCGCTCCCGCCGCTCCTGTCACCAGTACCGCGTCGTCCATGTTCCTCCTCCGGGCCGGGCCGCCCCTGGTCAGTGGCCGCGATCGCGGCCGACGGCGCACATCATGATCTCAGTCCGCCGTTGCCGGGACGGCCAGGCTCGCCGTGAAACCGTGGCTGGCGGCGCTCGAGGAAGGCGCGCACGCCCTCGCGCCACAGCAGCGCGGTGCCGCTGCCGGTCTGTGCCGGTGGTCAGGGCCGCCAGTTCGGGTCGCGGCCCAGGTAGCGGAGCAGCTCGGCGAGGGTGTCGTCACCGGCCTGCGGTACCAGGGCGGGGCCGTAGACGCCGAACTGGCGCAGCGGTTCGACGATCGCCCGGGCCGCCGGCAGCAGGTCGGCGGCCAGCCCCGGGGTGAGCGTGGAGGGGTGGCCCAGCGCGGCGGTGACGTCCCAGGCGTGCACGGCTGCGTCGAGGGCACAGGCGGCGGCCGCGGTCGCGGCGGGCAGGGCGCCCTGGGGCAGCGGGGTGGGCACCGGGTCGTTGCCGGGTGCTACCGCTGATCCAGGCCGTCGTGGCCGCAGCGACGGCCGGGGCGAGCAGCCCGGCCACGCTGCCCTGGAGGTGCCCGGGCGGGTCGAACGGGTTGTGCTGCGGGCCTGCGCCGGTTCCGAGCGCGGCGGCCCAGGCCAGCTGGTCGCCGGCCGCGTGCTGAAGCACCTGGGCCACGGTCCACTCGGTGCACGGGGTCGGGGCGTCGCGCTGCGCGTCGGTGACGCCGGCGCCCGCCGTGCCCAGCATGCCGAGGGCTTCGGTGATGACGGTCCACATGGTGTTTCTCCTGGTCGGTGGTGGTGACGGCGGGACCTGGCGCTGAGCCGGAGATGCGCGTCCTCGCCGTAGGCCGGATCGAGGTGACGCCGGTGCCGGTGAGCGCGCCCAGGCTAATCGAGCGTCCGGGGCAGGCCGAAGTACGGCGCCACCGCCGCCTCGAACCGGGTGATCTCGCTGATCCGGTCACCGGCGACGCCGACCACTTCGACGCCCGTGATGTGCAGGACACCGGTGCCCGGGTCACGGCGGTACTCCCCCCACGCCGGCTGCCCGTTGGCCCGGACGGGCACCATCCGCGCGATCCCCCGCCGGTGCGTGTTGAGCGCGGTGAAGAAACGGTGCACCGCTTCGGTCCCGCGGTACTCGAACGGCAGGGGCGGCATCCGCACCCACACGTCGTCGGTCATCAAGGCAACCAGCGCGTCAACGTCCAGCTCGGTAAAGGCCGCCACGAACCGTTCGAGCAGCGCGCGCTCGTCCGCCGAACCGGGTGGCAGTGGCGGCGGAGCCGGCGTGCGGGTCGCGTCCATCGTCGCGCGGGCCCGCTTCAGGGCGCTGGTGACCGCGTCCTCAGTGAGCCCGAGCAACTCGGCGGTCTCCCTCGCGCGGAACCCGAGCACATCGCGCAGCAGCAGCACGGCGCGCTGGTTCGGGGGCAGCAGCTGGACGGCGGTGACGAACGCCAGCGAGATCGCCTCGCGGGACTCGTAACGGGCCTCGGGCCCGGGCGCCTGATCAGAGAGCCCCTCCAGCAGCACGTCAGGATAGGGCTGCAGCCACAGCACCTCGCCGAGCCGGGTCGGCTCCGGCGTCGGCACCGGCAGCGGCGCCGCCGTCACCGGACGCTGCCTGGAGGACCGCAGCTGATTCAGGCACCGGTTGGTCGCGATGCGATACAGCCAGGTGCGCACCGACGAGCGCCCCTCGAACCCCTCCAGGCCCAGCCACGCCGCCAGCAGCGTCTCCTGGAGCGCGTCCTCGGCGTCCTGCAGCGATCCGAGCATGCGGTAGCAGTGCACCTGCAGTTCGCCGCGGTGCGGCTCGACCAGCGCGCTGAACGCGTCGCGGTCACCGGCCCGCGCCCGCTGGAGCAGTTCTGCCGACATCGGCACCTCCATCCCCATCCTCTCTCCGTCCCTGACCCTTACTGACACCTGCGCCCAGCGGAACTGGTCGCTGCTGGCGCGACCAGTTCCCCGCGCACCCTGTGTCTGTCCTGGTGAATGCCGGTCCACGGCAACCGCAGATCTGGAGAACGTCATGAGCGACGCGAGCCTGACCATCACCTTCACGGTGGACCGCACCCCCGAAGAAGCCTTCGCCGCCATCACCAACGTCCGCGGCTGGTGGTCGGGAGAGATCGACGGGGACACGGACGTGCTCGGCGCCGAATTCACCTACCGCTACCAGGACATCCACCGCAGCACGCAGAAGATCACCGAGCTCGTCCCGGGCAGGAAAGTCAGCTGGCACGTCGTGGACGGCTACCTCGGCTTCACCGAGGACACCACCGAGTGGACGGGCACCGACATCACGTTCGACATCACGCCGAAGAGCGGCGGCACGGAAGTCCGCTTCACCCACGTGGGCCTGGTCCCCGCGTACGAGTGCTTCGACAGCTGTTCCGCCGCGTGGAACTTCTACGTCGCCAGCAGCCTGCCCAGCCTGATCACCAGCGGCGCGGGGCAGCCGAACCCGCAAGAGGGCACGGCTGCATAAGTGACCGCCCGGCGGTGAGCCGTCCGCTCGTGCCGCGGCATTGCCCAGGCTGAGCAGCCGCCGGGGAGGCCAGCCGTGCCCTGGAACCCCCCGGGGGCCGGGTCAGGCGGTTGCGCCGCCGGGCGCGTCCGGGCCGGCGCCGCCCTTCCACTGCGCGGAGCCCGCGTCCCACTTGGTGTAGGTGTACGGGTTGTCGAGCACCTTGGTCTCGGGGATCTCCGGGTGCATGCCCTCGGCCCACGCCTCCGGCCCGAGCTGGCCCTGCAGGTACCCGACGGTCTCGTCCACCACCTGGCGGGCCTTGGCCAGGCCGCCACCGTCCAGCTGGTGCGCGGACTTGACCACCTGGCCGTTCACCAGCACCGTGTGCACGTCGCCGCGCTGAGCCTGGAAGGCGACGTGCCCGTAGGGGTTGAGCAGGGGGAACGAGACCGGTGAGGTGTCGTTCTTGATCAGCACGACGTCGGCCTTCTTGCCGGGCTCCAGGCTGCCCACGACCGAGTCGAGCCCGAGGGCCTTGGCGCCGCCCCGGGTGGCGCAGTCGACCACGTCCTCGGCGCGCAGGTGGCAGTGGGTCACGGTTTCCTGGCGGCCGTGGGCTTCCAGGTGCTCGCGGGAGCGGTCCGCGCCCAGCGTGGTCCGCATGGCCGAGAACAGGTCGCCGCTCCACCACACGCTGGTGTCCATGGACAGCGAGACCGGGATCCCGTGCTCGCGGAGCTGCCAGGTGGGCGGGTAGCCCTGGCCCGCGCTCTGCTCGCTCTCGGTGGACACCGAGGCGGTGCCGCCGGTGGCGGCGATCCGGTGGTAGGAGTCGCGGGTCAGGGTGGCCGCGTGCACGTAGATGGTGGTCGGGGTCATGAACCCGTGCTCGTGCATGAGCCGGATCCCGTCATCGTTGGTCGCGCCCCACACCCCGGCGTGCGTGGTGACGGGCACGCCCAGGTCCCGGGCCACCTCGAACGCGGCCTTCTCCGGGAACGCCGGGTCGCCGGTCACGTCGAAGGCCATCTGGAAGCCGAGCATGTCGTTGGCCGCGGCTGAAGTGCCGGCTGACGAAGTCGCGGAACTCGGGGGCGGCCGACCACTCCCAGGGGCCCTGCTGGATGTTGCCGTACGCCAGCACGAACCGGCCGGGCACCTCGGTGAGCGCCGCCACGGCCGCCTCGGCGTGGTCCACGGTCTGCAGCCCGTGCGACCAGTCGACCGTGGTGGTGACGCCCGCGTCGAGGGCCTCCAGCCCGGACAGCAGGTTGCCCGCGTAGATGTCCTGCGGCCGGAACGTCTTGCCCCACTGCAGGTAGTACCAGACGAAGTACTGGGTCAGCGTCCAGTCCGCGCCGTACCCGCGCATCGCGGTCTGCCACATGTGCCGGTGCGTGTCGATCATGCCCGGCATGACGATGCCGCCGGACGCGTCGATCTCGGTGGTGCCCTCGGGCACCTCCAGGTGCGGCCCCACGGCCGCGATCCGCTCGCCGTCCACCAGGACGTCGCCGCCGTGGTGCACGGTGTGCGCGTCGTCCATGGTCAGCACCGTCGCGTTCCGGAACACCAGGGTCATGGCGGACCTCCACTTCGAGGCGGTCAGGCTGTCGGCGTATCGTGGCGGCTCACGGACAGCTGTCCGCACAACGGCCCCAGGACACTAGCCGGAAGCGTGGCCGGTTCACGGACCGATGTCAAGGGAGAGTACGCGCGGCCGCTGGCGAGATCGGCCCAGACCGGGCACGTTACCGGTCCGTCCCGCACGTCACCGCGCCCCCGCCGGGTTCCTTGACAGGCCGCGGGGCCGCCAGCAGACTGCAGGGCGCCGGACAAGTGTCCGGCTAGCGGACAACGGCTAGCAAACCCCAGGCCACTACCATCAATAACGGACCGTCCGGAGGACTCGATCAGCGGACAGCAGTGGAGCCAGCGCCGATGACCCAGCCAGACCCGACCCCCGACCCCCCTGACGCACCCGCCGGACCGCTGTCCGGCGTGCTGGTCGCCGACTTCTCGCGGGTCCTGGCCGGCCCGTACTGCACCATGCTGCTGGCCGACCTCGGCGCCGACGTGATCAAGGTGGAGAGCCCCGGCGGTGACGACACCCGCCAGTGGGTCCCCCCGGTGACCGAGGACGGCCGGTCCACGTACTTCCTGGCCATCAACCGCAACAAGCGGTCGGTCGCGCTGAACCTGAAGGACCCCGGCGACCTGAGCGCCGCGCAGGAGCTGGCCCGCCGGGCGGACGTGTTCGTGCAGAACTTCAAGCCGGGCGGGCTGGCCCGCTACGGGCTGGACTACGAGTCGGTCAGCGCCGCGAACCCGGGCATCGTCTACGCCTCGATCAGCGGGTTCGGCTCGGGCGGCGGCAAGGACCTGCCCGGTTACGACCTCATGGTGCAGGCCATGTCCGGGCTGATGAGCCTGACCGGCGACCCGGCCGGGCCGCCGTTCCGGGCCGGGATCTCGGTGTTCGACGTGATCGCCGGCCTGCACACCGCGTTCGGCATCGTGGCCGCGCTGTACGACCGGGCCGCCACCGGCGCCGGGCAGCACGTCGAGGCCAACCTGCTGTCCTCGGCCCTGTCCGGGATGGTCAACCAGACCAGCGCCTGGGTGACCGGCGGGGTGGTCCCGTTCCGGATGGGCAACGCGCATCCCAGCCTGTTCCCCTACGAGCCGCTGCCCACCGGCGACGGGGAGCTGATCGTCACCGCCGGGAACGACGCCCAGTTCGCGCGGCTGTGCCAGGTCATCGGGGCCCCGGAACTGGCTGAGGACCCGAGGTTCGCCCGCAACGAGGGCCGGACCGCGAACCGGGGCGAGCTCAAGCCGCTGCTGGCTGAGCGGCTGGCGGCCAGGACGGCCAAGGAATGGTTCGACGTGCTGATCGCGGCCGGCGTGCCGTGCGGGCCGATCAACACGGTGGACGGCGGCGTGGCGTTCGCGGCCGAGGTCGGCCTGGACCCGGTCGTGGTGGCCGGCCCGCCGGGCAACAGCATGCGCACCGTCCGGCACCCGCTGGCGTTCTCCCGTACCCCGCCGCGCTATCACCTGCCCCCGCCTAAGCTCGACGAGCACGGCGCGGAGGTCCGGGCCTGGCTCGCCTCGCCCGGCCCGGAGGACAGCACGCAGGAAGAAGGCACCGCATGACCCAGCCGGACCCGGTCCCGCGCTTCCCCACCTCGCTGGGCACCTCCAGCGAGAAGACCATCACCCTGCTCGGCCAGGACCTGGCCGCCGACCTGATGGGCAAGGTGGGCTTCGGTGAGCTGGCCCTGTGGCTGGTCACCCAGCGGCGCCCGACCGCCGCCCAGGTCCGGGTGTTCGAGGCCGTGCTGGTCGCGCTGGCCGACCACGGGTTCACGCCGACCGCGATGGCGGCCCGGCTCACCTACCTGAGCGCCCCCGATTCCGTGCAGGGCGCGCTCGCGGCCGGCCTGCTCGGCGGCGGTTCCCGGTTCCTGGGCGTCACCGAGGACGCCGGCCAGTTCCTGTCGGCCGCGCTGGCCGAGGCCGGCCAGCCCCTTCCGGCCGACGACGCGGGGTGGGACGCGCTGGCGGTCGGCGCGATAACCAGGGCGCGGGCGGCGGGGAAGTTCATCCCCGGCCTCGGCCACCCCGTGCACAAGGTCACCGACCCGCGCACCCCGGTCCTGATCCAGATCGCCGAGGAAGAAGGCCTGCGCGGCCCGCACCTGCGGCTGTTCGAGGCGATCGGCCGGGTGCATCCCCAGGTGCTCGGCCGCACCCTGCCGCTGAACGGCGCGGGGACCTGCGGGGCCGCACTCGCCGACCTGGGCCTCCCGCCCGCGCTGCTGCGCGGCTTCGCCCTGCTGGCCCGGGCCGCGGGGCTGCTCGGCCAGATAGCCGAGGAGCAGCGCCGCCCGGTCGCGATGGACATGTACATGACCGTGGACCGCAACACCGAGTACCTTCCCCCCGACCCCGCCTAGGGCCAGCACCGCTGGAGCCCAGCCGAGCGCGGTCCCGACACCCGAGGGAGCAGCCATGGCCACCGTCGCCGCGGTCATCGCCTCCACCCATCACCCGTTCTACTACCGGGCCAGCACGTCCACCGGAGCGGACCGGCCCCCGTTCGCCGACGAGTGGGTGGCCAAGATCGGGGCGTTCCGGGAGACCCTGACCCGGGCCCGCCCCGACGTGCTGGTCATGGTGGGCTCGGACCACTTCCACCAGCTGTGGCTGGACAACATGCCGCAGTTCCTGATCGGCAAGGCGCCCTGCTACGACGCGAACTGGTACAACGAGGAACGCGAGTTCGGGCTGCCCCGGATGTTCCTGCAGGGGCACGAGGAGCTGTCCGGCTACCTGCTCCGCGAGGGCATGGACGCCGGCTTCGACCTGGCGTTCAGCAACGAGCTGCGGATCGACCACAGCATCACGTGCCCGCTGATCACGCTGCGGCCCGAGGCGGACCTGCCCATCGTGCCCATCTACACCAACATCTTCGCCCCGCCCATGCCGCAGCCCCGCCGGTTCGTGGAGCTGGGCCGGACGATCCGCGAGATGGTGGAAGCCTGGCCGTCGGATAAGCGGGTGGCGATCATCGGCACCGGCCACCTGTCCCTGGAGCTCGGCGGCCCGCGCCAGTTCGGGCCGCAGGGCCCGGACCCGGAGTTCGACCGCAAGGCGGTGGAGTGGATCTCCTCCGGGGACCTGGACTCGGCGCTGGCCCAGGTCAGCCTGGACAGCCTGTGGCAGCCCGGCAACGCCACCCATGGGTTCATGGACTTCATGCTGATGATGGGTGCGGCCGGGGCGGGCATGAAGGCCGACTACAGCGACTCCCTGGACCTGTTCCACACCATGGAGGCGTACTTCACCTGGTATCCGGAGGGGGCGGCAGCGCGGTGAGCAAGTACCTGGTCAACAAGTTCCTGTACACCATCGACCGGGATCCGGAACTGGTCGAGCGCTACCGGGAGGACCCGCGCGGCACCGTCTCCTGGTGGGAGGCGGAGCGGGCCAACCTGCTCCTCAACTGCCCGGGCGCGGAGCGCAGCACCTGGCTGGAGTTCACCACCGCCGAGCGGGAGGCCCTGGCCACGCACGACTACGTGGCGCTGTTCGAACTGGGGGCGCACAACTTCCTGACGCTGACCCTGTTCATCGCGCTCTTCGAGCGGGACTACGAGGAACCCCTGGCCTTCCAGCGGGAGTACGCGATCCGGCTCAGCCACTGGTCCGTGCCCTACCCCGACATCTCCACCTGACCTGACGGTCCGACGACCCCCCGACACCGATGAGGATGCTGTGATGACCGCTATTCCTGATTCCCATCGCGACCTGCTGTCCGCGCAGGTCGGCACGCTGGCCACCGTGGGGCCCGACGGGCGCCCGCAGCTGTCCGAGGTGTGGTTCCTGGCCGAGGGCGACACCGTGGCCATCTCCCTGAACACGTCACGGCAGAAGACCAAGAACCTGCGGGCCAACCCGGCCGTCAGCTTCCTGATCCTGGACCTGGCCAACCCGTACCGCTACCTGGAGCTGCGCGGCGACGCGGAGATCACCCCGGACAACGACTACGTGTTCGCGGACAAGGTCGGCGCCAAGTACGGCTCGGACCTCCGGGCCCATGACCAGCCGGGCGAGTCGCGGGTCGTGGTGACGATCCGCCCGGCCCGGGTGAACGCCGTCAACATGGGCGGCTGAGCGGTCAGCCGGATTCCAGCCCGGCCCTGGCCTCGGCTCCCTGCTCCTGCTCGGGCGCCCTGCTCTCTGGCCCAGGCGGCCCAGCCTTCGAGCGCCTCGTTGATGCGGATGCCCCCCTCCACGGTGACCCGCAGCGACTGCGTCTGGGGGCTGTGCCCGTACTCGCCGCGGTCCTTGGCCCCGGCGAGATCCCGCAGCTTGGCCGCGAGCTCCTGGAAGTACGCGGCCTCGCGGTCCAGGTGGGCCGCGAGTTCCTCCGGGGTCATCAGCCAGAAGAACACCGAGCGCAGCAGGGGCTCCAGCCGGAGCGTGTGGTCGGTCTCCGTCGCGGTGAGCCAGCGCCGCACCTCGGCTACCCCGGCCCCGGTGGCCCGGTAGGCCTTGCGTCCCCGCGGCCCCTCCGAGTCCACCTCGATCAGGCCCTCGTCGGCGAGCTTGCGCAGCTCGCCGTAGATCTGGGGGTGCCCGGCCGGCCACACCGAGCCCAGGACGTCCTGGAACCGCCGGCTCAGGTCGTATCCGCTGGCTGGCTGGTCAGCGAGCAGCCCGATCAGGGCATGCCTCAGGGACACGCGCGCCCCCGGCCCGGCGCGCACCCGGGCTGTGCCTGCGAACGTGTTCCTATTGACACGCCTGATGACCTCACATGTCGATGGTAACAGGTCAGCTTTGACATCAGGAGGAGCCGTGCCGGACTCCGGGCCGGGCTGGCCTCAGGCCCTGGCCGCGCGGGCCAGGCCCAGCCGGACCGCCTCGGACGCGGCCACGCTGCGGGATGGCGCACCCAGCTTGGCCAGCACGGCCGAGACGTGATGGTCGACGGTTTTGGCCGAGATGAACAGCTGCTCGGCGATCTCCGCGTTGGTCCGGCCGTCGACGATCAGGTCGAGGACCTCGTGCTCGCGGCGGGTCAGGCCGAGCGGGTGCTCGCGGGTCGCGGCGCGCGGGCCCGCCGGGATGAAGCGGATGCCGAGCTCGCGCATCTTCCGGCGGGCTACCCGGACGACCGCGGCGGCGCGGAGGCCGGTCAGGATCTGCAGGGCCTCCCGCAGGGCGTCCTCCTCCGTGCTGTCCAGCAGCGCCATCGCGGCCTCGTAGGGGCAGTCCAGGTCCTGCCACAGACGCGCGGCACCAGTCCAGTCGCCGTCGATCTGCCGCTGGTAGGGGTCGGCGAGGCTGCCGCTCACACTCCGGTTTGAGCCGGTGCGCGCCAGCCAGACGGCGAGCGCGCCACGCCCCCACTGATCACAGCCGGCACCTGAGTCGTGGGCCAGTTCGGCCTCGCGGAGCGCGGCAGCCTGGTCACCTTCGAGCCAGCGGGCCTCGGCCCGCTCCAGCCGGACCGGCACGATGTTCTGGGCCTCTCCCGCGCCGTCGGCGTACCCCACGGCTTCATCAAGGCACTCCCAGACGCCCGGCTCACCCCGGCGGGCCCGGATCGTGCCGAGCCGGTTCAGCGGGCACAGCCGGATGCCTGGCGATGGGCCGCCCCGGATCAGGAGTTCCCCGGCAATGGCCACGGCCTCGTCCCAGCGCCCGGTCCGCTCCAGCATGTTGGTCCGCTGGCTGCGCAGGAAGATCGAGTAGGACGTGAGGTCGTGCTCGTCGCAGTAGGCCACGCCGTCGGTGTAGTAGGCCTCCCCGCCGGCGAAGTCCTTCTCGTCGATGTACATGGCGTAGGTATTGACGTACGCCCGGCCCACCTGAGCTTCATGCCCGCCGCTCACGGCGACGTCCAGGGCCTGGCGCATGATGGGGACCCAGTCACGGCCCACCCCCAGAAGGGAACAGGCCTCGGTGTTGAGCGACTCGCTGACTATGTCGGTGCGGCCCAGCGGCCCGGCGATGGCCACGGCCCGGTGGGCCAGCTCGATCGCCTCAGCATGCTCGTAGTTCACCATCCGCAGCGAGGCGAGGCTGGAGTAGGCCGAGGCCAGCTCCGGGCTTGGTCCCAGCGGTTCGAGCATCGCTATCGCGGCCACGGCCGCGGCACGACCCTCGCTGCCCCGGCTCGCCGAGTTCAGCGCGCACGCCAGCCAGCGCAGCGTGTCGCCCTCGCGCCGCTGGTCACCCTCCTGGCGCCACAGGGCGAGCGCGCGCTCGCGGGCCTCGATCGCCTCCTGCATGCGGTCCAGCAGCGAGGCCTCGTAGCCGAACGCGTCGTACAGGCGGGCGGCCGTGGCGGCGTCGGCCTGGTCCGCGAAACGCAGGGCCCGCTGGTACTGGGCGGCCGCCTCGCGGTGGGCGCCCAGTTCCGCGGCGCGCCGGGCGGCGGCGGGGGCGTACCGCATGACGGCGGGCCCGTCCCCCGCGCCTTCCGCGTGGAACGCCATCCGCGCGTCGTCGTCACCGCCGGACCGGCGCAGGGAGTCCAGGATCCTGGCGTGGATGAGCACCCGGCGGTGCGCGGGGACGGCGTCCTGCACGGCCAGCCGGGCGATCTCGTGGCGGAACCTCAGCGCCGCGCCGTCGCCGGTGAGCAACCCCGCGGCGAGCAGCTCGTCCACGGCGGGCGCTGGGCACTCAGTCACCGACTCCAGCAGCGGGAACTCCACGCGGGTGCCGATCAGCGCAGCCGCGTCCAGCACCGTGCGGGTGCCGCTGTCCAGCCGGGCGGCCCGGGCCAGCACCGCGTCCCGGGCCGACGCGGGGATCTCGTCGTGGCCGTCCATGCCGGCCGCGATGACCTGGCTCAGGTAGAACGGGTTCCCGCCGGTCAGCTCGCGCAGTGAGGCCGCGTCCCGTTCACTGCCGCCCGACATGACCTGCACCGCGCCCGCCGACAGCGGGCCGAGGCTGATCCGCCGCACCGAGCGCTGGCTGGCCAGGTCCCCGAGGGCGAGCTGGAGCGGGTCACCGGCGGCCAGCCCGTCGTCCCGGTAGGTCGCGAGGAGCAGGACCGTTGCGTCCCGGATCCGCCGGCCCAGGAAACGCAGCAGGTCGATGGTGGCGTCGTCGGCCCAGTGGATGTCCTCCACCACCACCACGTGCAGCGCATCGGGCTCGCTGACCTGGCGCAGCAGGGCCCCGAACAGGGCTTCGCGGGGGGCGTCCGCGCGGCACAGGTCGAGGAGCTCACCGCCGAGCTTGGCGGCGATGTCGAACAGCGGGCCGAGCGGTCTGGGGGTGAACAGCCCGTCGCAGGCGCCCCAGTACCAGTTCGCGCCGGGCAGGTTGCGCTGCAGCTGCTCGACCAGTGCCGATTTGCCGACGCCCGCCTCGCCGGCCACCAGCACCAGCCGGCCCTGGGCCTTCCGGGCCTCCCCCGCGTAGCTGGCCAAGGCGGCCAGCTGCGCTTCCCGTTCCAACAGCACGTCAGCGCTACCTTTCCGCCACGGCGGCCAGGCCCAGCCGGGCCGCGTGCGCGGCTGCGGCGTTGCGGTCCGGCACCCCCAGCTTGGCCAGCACGGCCGACACGTGATGATCGACAGTCTTCGCGGAGATGAACAGCTGCCCGGCGATCTCGGCGTTGGTCCGGCCGTCCACGATCAGGTCCAGCACCTCCTGCTCACGGCGGGTCAGCCCGAGCGGATGGGCCCGGGTCGCGGCGCGCGGCCCGGCCGGGAATCGAGCGGACACCGCGCTCACGCATGGCCTGCCGGGTGACCCCGGCGGCGGCTCCCGCGCCGAGGTCGGTGAAGATGCCCAGCGCGTCGCGCAGCGCGGCTTCCCGCCCGGACCCGAGCAGGGTAAGGGCGGCTTCGTACCGGCAGCCCAGCTGGGTCCAGAGGCTCGCGGCCTGCTCCCAGTCACCGTCGATCTGCTGGCGATAGGGCTCGGCCAGCTCGCCTCGGGGCGGGCGGGCGGACCCGGTGCGCCGGAGCCAGACGGCGATCATGCCCTGCTCCCAGCCGTCGGCGTCCGTGGACACGTCATCGGCCAGCTCGGCTTCGTGCCGCGCGTCGGCATCCCGGCCTTCGAGCCAGCAGGCCTCGGCCCGGGCCAGCCGGACGCGCAGGATGTGTGACGGGATGGTAGTCCCGTCCGCGGACCGCATCGCCTCGTCGAGGTGTTCCTGGGCACCGGGCTCGCCGCGGCGGGCCAGGATCGTGCCCAGGCTGATCAGCGGGCTGATCCGGTTGACCGGGGAGGCCTGGCTCCGGGTGAGCAGCTCCCGGCTCAGCGCGGCCGCCTCGTCCCACCGGCCCAGCATCTCCAGCGTGTGGGTGTGCTCGCCGCGCAGGCAGATGCCGAACGTCCCGATGTCGTGCTCGTCGCAGTAGGCCACGCCGCCGGTGAAGTACGGTTCGGCCTCGGTGAACCGCAGCTCGCTGCAGTACAGGACGTGGAGGTTGGCGAACGCCCGGCCCGCCTGTTCCTGCAGGCCCTTGGCCATCGCGATCTCCAGCGCACGCTCCAGCGGCCCGGTCCAGTCGGCACCCTGGCACGCCAGGGCAACGCCCTGGGTGTTGAGGGCCTCGCTGAGCGCCTCGGGCACGCCCAGCGACTCGGCCATGGCCTCGGCCCGCCGGGTCAGCCCGACGGCCACCTCGTACCGGCCGTCATCCAGCCGCCGGCTGCCCAGGTTCACGTACGCCCAGGCCAGCTCGGCGCTCGGGCCCAGCGGTTCGAGCAGCGACACGGCCGCCTCGGCCGCGGCGAGGGCTTCCTGGCCCCGGCACAGCCGCCACATGGTGCGGGAGAGCGTGCGCAGCGTGGCGCCCTCGGACCGCCGGTCACCCGCCTGACGCCACCGGCCGAGCGCCTGCTCCAGGGCGTCGGCCGCGTCCTGCCAGCGGTCCAGCAGCCCCAGCTCCGCGGCCAGCCCGTCGTAGAGCCCGGCCACCGCCGCGGGAGCCAGCCCGCCACAGAACCGCAGCGCCCGCCCGAACTGGGCGACGGCCTCCCGGTGGGCGCCCAGCGCGGCCGCCCGGCGGGCGGCGGCGGGGGCATAGCGCAGCACCGCGGGACCGTCCCCGGCTCCCTCCGCGTGGAAGGCCAGCCGGGCATCGTCGTCGCAGCCGCGGTCGCGGAGGGCGCCGAGGATGCGGGCATGAGTGAAAACGCAGCGCAGCGGCGGGATGGCCCCGGCCACCACCATCCGCACGATCTCGTGCCGGAAGCTCACTGCCACGCCGTCCCCGGTCAGCAGCCCTGACGCGAGGAGCTCGTCCGCCGCCGACGGCGGGCCGGCCGTGACCGACGCCAGCAGCGGGACCTCGACCCGGGTGCCGATCAGCGCGGCGGCGTCCAGGACCTCGCGGGCGCCGGGACCCAGCCGGGTGACCCGGGCCAGGACCGCGTCGCGGGCCGAGGTGGGGACCTCAGCCAGTCCGGATTGCACCACTTCGGTCACGTAGAACGGGTTCCCGCCGGTCAGCCGGTACAGCGCGGCGCTGTCCAGCCCGGCCTCGCCCGCCAGGACCTGCACCCCGCCCGCTGACAGCGGGGCGAGGCCGACCCGCCGGACGGACCGTTGGGTGGCCAGGTCGCCCAGGGCAATGCGGAGTGGGTCGGTGGCGCTCAGCCCGTCGTCCCGGTAGGTGACGATGAGCAGCACGGTCGCGTCGCGGATGCGCCGGCCCAGGAACCGCAGCAGGTCGATGGTGGCCTCGTCGGCCCAGTGGATGTCCTCCACGACCAGGACCCGCAGCTCGCCTGGCTCGCTGACCTGGCGCAGCAGGGCACCGAACAGGTCCTCCCGGGGCGCGTCCGCCCGGCACAGCTCCAGCAGTTCACCGCCGAGCTTGGCCGCGATGTCGAACAGCGGGCCCAGCGGCCGCGGGGTGAACAGCCCGTCACAGGCCCCCCAGTACCAGCTCGCTCCGGGCAGGTTCCGCTGGACCTGCTCGACCAGCGCTGTTTTCCCCACGCCCGCCTCACCGGCGACGAGCACCATCCGGCCATCGCCGTCACGGGCCTCCCCTGCGTACTCCCCCAGTGAGGCCAGCTGCGCTTCCCGTTCCAACAGCGGCACGTCCTCAGTGTCCATGACCGTTGCGCCTAGCGCTAGCAGGCAGAACGTCATTGGGGCGGTACACGCGAAAACTGGGGAACGCGCCAGCGGAATCTAGGGAACGTCTCCCGATCCCCCGGCCAGGGGTGCCGCCATACGTTCGTGGTGGCTCAAGCAACCGGCCCCCGGGTCAGCGGGACCGGGTCCACGAGATCGAGGAGAAGCGCGATGCCGCTCTACATGGACATCCACAACATCTCCGGCGGCGTCGCCTGCACTGACGTGGCCGAGGCCCACAAGGCCGACCTGCAGGCCCAGGGCCAGCACGACGTGCGTTACCTGCGCTACTGGGTGGACGAGCAGCAGGGCAAGGTGTTCTGCCTGGTCGAGGCGCCGTCTGCGGACGCGGCGGCGACCGTCCACAAGGAAGCCCACGGCCTGCTCGCCGACGAGATCTTCCAGGTCCAGGAAGGCACCTGACACTCGCCTGGACCCTGGCGCACCACAACCTTCAACCCCAACGCATCAACCTTCAAGCATCAAGGAGACGTCATGAACACCATCCGCCGGATCTTCCGTCACGCCACCCGCCTCGGCATCGCCGCGGCCGCCCTGATCGCCGGGATCGTCGCCGCCCCTGCGGCCTTCGCCACTGAGGTGCCGCCGCCGGGTACCGGGGACACGGGCACCACCACGTTCACCCCCCCGGCCGTGCACACCGTCACGGTCGGCGGCACCCCGGGCTGGCAGATCGCCCTGTTCATCGTCGCGGCCGCCGTGATCGCCGCCGTCGCCGCGGTCCTGCTGGACCGGACGCGGACCGGCCGCCGCCACGAACTGGCCCCGAGCGCCCACTGACCCGCCCGGGATGATCTCCGTCGTCAAGAGGGTGCGGAAACCGCTGCCCCGGCAGCGGTTTCCGCACACAGCCATGCGTGCAGTGCGGGCGGTCGATGCCACACCCAGGATCCGGGCCCCGCGGGCCCGGCGGCCCGGGCTACGCCTGGCCGGTCTCGAAACGGCTGATCTTCCCGCCGGTGATCGTGAAGGCCCAGCGGGTCCGCATGTCACCCCAGGTGTCGTTGCGGAACGCGGCGATCAGGGACCGCCCGCCGTCAGCCGCGGACTCGACCTCCATGTGACCGTGCACCGAGAAGATCTCCCGGTCGGCCCAGCTGGCCAGGTCGCGGTCGGTGCCGTCGTCGGACATGGTGGCGCCCGGCGCGAGCGCGGCGAAGAACGCGGCCCGGTCCCCGGAATTGATCGCCGCGATGAGGGCCTGGACCGCGGGATCGGTGACGTCCTGGCTGCCTGCCATGATCCGTACCTTAGCGCTGACCCGCGAACCAGGACTGCCGCCCCAGCGGGCGGTCCCGCTCAGGGAACCGGGATCGCCCCTGAGTGCTACCGGGTGGCCCCGGCCAGGGCCGCGCGGATCACGTCGGCGCTGGCCGGATGGCCCGCCTCATCCTCGAACGGCCCATACGGGGCGCCGTAGACCGGGGTCCCGGGCTCCTGGCGCCAGCTCTCGGCCAGCGTCCCGGCATCGACCGCCCCGTAGCCGATCGAGTCGAGGAACTCCGTCACCGCGGCCTTGGCCGCCGCGTCGTCCCCGGCGATGGGCAGGTAGGTCCGGTCGGCCGCGCCGGCCGGGCGGGCCAGTGACCGCAGGTGCTTGAAGAAGATGTTGTTGAATACCTTCACGACCTCAGCCCCGGGCAGCTGCCGCTGCAGCCACGCGCTGCTGGTCAGTGCCCCGCTCTCGAGCTCGGGGATCTGGCTGTCCCGCTGCGGGTAGTAATTCCCGGTGTCGAGCACGGTCCGCCCGGCCAGCGCACCAGCCGGAAGGTGGGGGCAGGCGTGCAGCGGGACGCTGACCACCACCAGGTCCTCCGCGGCCGCCGCTTCCTCGCTGGTCGCCGCGCTGGCCAGCGGGCCGAGCTCCTCGACGAGGTCCTTCAGCGTCTCCGGGCCGCGGGAGTTGCTGAGTACTACCTGGTAGCCGGCGGCCACGCTGAGCCGGGCCACGGTCCCGCCGATCATTCCGCTTCCGATGAAACCCACAGTTGTCATGCCAGCGGCAACCGCCCGCCCGCCGCGGATCATTCCGCGACCGGAACGCCCTGGGCACCGGCTCAGCTCAATGCTAGAATTAGAACAAGATAACGGTCTTATCACCGCCCTCGATCCGCTATAACTACTGTGTTTGAGAAAACGGGACGTGAGCCAGGGCGTACCGGAGCCGGAACGGGTACTGTAATGAGCATGGCCACCGTGCGAGCCGCCGCACCCAGGCGCCGCCATGCGTCCCGTCCCGGGCGCGGGGTGCTGGTCGCGGCCAGCCTGGCGGACCTGCGGGGGCCGGTGCACGGGGCGGTCGAGCTGCCGATCTGGCTGTTCTGGCACCCGGACCGCACCTTCGACCTGGATCAGCCGGGCATGCTGGCCTGGATGTACCAGACCGTGCTCCGCGAGGCCAGCCGCCCGGCGGACCTGGCCTACCTCAATGAGGACATGCTGCTCTCGCTCTGGCCGGGCTTGGTCCTGCCCAAGGGCGTGCGCCAGGCGTGGGAGGAGCAGCACCCGGCCCTGCGGGCCGCCGCGGTCCCCGCCGCCTGATGCTGGCCGCCGAACGTCGCTGATGCCGATCGACGCCCTCCAGCGCGAGGTGGCCACGATCGCCCTGCGCACCGCCGCCCGGCACGGCTTCGCCCTGGCGGGCGGCAACGCCCTGATCGCGCACGGGATCATCGACCGCCCCACCGACGACGTCAACTTGTTCAGCAACCAGGAAACCGCCGTGACCGATGCGGCCGCGGCCGTGGAAGACGCCCTGCGCGAGGCCGGTTTCGAAGCTGAGCGCCGGGACCAGGCCGGCGGCCTCGAGGACATCTTCTACGGGATGGGCGAGGGCCTCGCCGAGTGGATCATCACCGCGCCTGGCGGGCAGCAGACGATGCTGCAGATGGCGTACTTCGACCGGACCCGCGGGCCGGTGACCATGGACGTCGGCCCGGTCCTGGACCTCGAGGACCTGGCCGCGTCCAAGGTCTGCGCGCTGGCCAGCCGGGTCGAGCCACGCGACTACATCGACACGGCCGCCGCTCTCCAGCGCTACTCCGTGGACCAGCTGATCGGCCTCGCCCGGCGGATGGATCCCGGCCTGGAGGACCGCGACTTCGCCGACGCGGGCGCCCAGCTGGACCGGATGCCCGACGGGCGTGTTCACCCGCTACGGGCTCACCCCGGCGGACGTGGCCCGGCTGCGTGAGGAGTTCAGGGCCTGGCCCCGGCCCGGAGGTGGGCCGGCAGGCGGAACCGGGTGAGATCGGCGTCGAGGAACGCGGTCACCTCGGCGACCTGCCCGCCCCGGAGAGTGAGCACGTCCAGGCCGCCGGGCACGTAGAGCCCGGCGGCGTCGTCCCACAGGTAGGTGCCGAAGGCGAGCTGGCCGTTCGCGGTGGCCGGCACGAATCGCCAGCGGGACTGCAGGGGGCCGTTGAGCAGGAACGCCCGGATCGCATCCCGGCCGCGGTACCACTCGGGCAGCGGCGGCATCGAGTACCGCGCGTCGTCGGCCAGCATGGCGACGATCGCGTCGACGTCGCCGGCGTGCCAGGCGTCGGCCCAGTGAGTGACGATCGCGCTCACCGCCTCGTCGCCGAGGTCGCGCAGTACGGTCTGCTGGGTCGGCGCGGCTGAGTCGATCACCTTCCTGGCCCGCTGCAGCGCACTGTTCACCGACGCCGGGGATGCGTTGAGCTGGCCGGCCACCTCAGCCGCGGAGAAGCCGAGCACCTCGCGCAGGATCAGCACGGCGCGCTGGATCGCGGACAGGTGCTGCAGCGCGGCCACGAAGGCAAGTTCCACGCTCTCCCGGGCCAGATACCGCGTCTCGGGCGAGACGTCGGGGTACGGCTCAAGCCACCTGATCTCGGTGGCGGGCGTGCCGGGATCGACGTTGACGGGGAGCTCGCGGCGGCCGCGCCGCTCGATCGCGGTGAGGCAGCGGTTGGTCGCGATCTTGTAGAGCCAGGCCCGGACGAAGCCGCGGTCGTCGAGGTGGCCGACGCTCCGCCACGCGCGCACCAGCGTTTCCTGGAGCGCGTCCTCGGCGTCGTGCAGCGAGCCGAGCATCCGGTAGCAGTGGGCCTGCAGTTCGCTCCGGTAGGGCTCGACCAGCTGCTCAAACGCGCCGGCGTCACCCTGGCGGGCGGCCTCGACGAGGTCGGCAGGCGCAGTCATGCTCTCATCCTGCAAGGTCGCCCCCGCCGCCGCGATGAATTCCCGCCACACCGGGGGTTCCACCGGTACCAGTCATCCAGCCGGAGGAACCAGCCATGACCGACGAACAGCAGATCCGCGACCTGATCCAGCGCTGGGCCGTCGCCGTCCACGACGGCGACCTGCCCGCCGTGCTCGCCGACCACGCGCCCGGCATCGTCATGTTCGACGTGCCACCCCCCGAGCAGGGCGTCCGCGGCATCGACGCCTACCGCGACACCTGGCCAGGCTTCTTCGAATGGCAGGCCTCCGGCGCGGTGTTCGAAATCGAGTCGCTGGATGTGACGGCGGGCGCGGACGTCGCCTTCGCGTTCGCCTTGCTGCGCTGCGGCACGCCCGCCGAGTTCGAGCGGGACCCGCTGCACCGGCTGCGGCTGACCATCGGCCTGGCCAAGGTGAAGGACCGGTGGACCGTCACCCACGAGCACCACTCCTTCGCGGACGCGAGCCAGACCTGACGCGGACGGCCTGCCCAGGGAGGAAGAGATCATGCGCTGGGACGAGGCCGGCCCCGGTACGGCCTCAGCGTGATCGGCCCGCCGATTCCCGCTGAGAGCTGAGGCTCACGGTCCCTGGCTGACGCTGGCCCTAGGCGGTGGCGCCGCCGTCGATGGCCAGCGCCGCGCCGGTGATGAACGCCGCCTCGTCGCTGAGCAGGTAGGCCACGTACGCCGCGATCTCGGCGGCGGTGGCGACCCGGCCGGTCGGGTTCGGCGCCGGCCGGGCAGCTCGCCGTCGGGACGCCGAGCAGGGCGGTCAGCGCTGTCCACGTGCCGGTGACCAGCGTTGACCCGCACCCCGCGCGGCCCCTCGAGCGCCGCGGAGCGCGGTCAGGCCCACGACGCCGTGCTTGGCCGCCGTGTACGGCCCCAGGCCCGGGATGCCGCGGACCCCGCCGATCGAGGCGTTGTTGATGATCGAGCCGGCGCCGGCCGTGCCGGTGATCGCCGGGATCTGGTGCTTCAGGCAGTAGAAGACGCTGGTCAGGTTCTGCTCCAGCTCGGCGTGCCACGTTTCCGCGTCCACGCCGGGCACCGGCGCCGGTGGCGTTCACCCCGCCCGCGTTGTTGAGTGCCCCGTCCAGCTGGCCGAACTCAGTCAGCGTCGCCTGGACCAGCCGCTCCACCTCGTGTTCTACCGTGACGTCGGTGGCCACGAACCTGGCCCGGCCGCCGCTGGCCCGCAGCCCGGCGGCGGCCCGCTCCCCCGGCTCCCGGCGCTGCCCGGCGAGCACCACGGCGCCACCCTCGGCCACGACCCGGCCGGCCACCGCCCGGCCGATCCCGGTGGAGCCCCCGGTGACGATCACGACCTTCGACGACAGACGGCCAGCCATCAGCCGATCCTGGCCCAGCCGCCCGGGCCCCCGCGCCGGGCGGCTGTGAGGTCCTCTGGGGTCACCCGGCCAGCCAGGCGGGATCCCGGCCCGCCAGCGCGAGGACCCGGTCCAGCGCGGGCGCGTCGCCCGGCACCTCACGGGACGGCCCGAACGCGACTTCCGGGCCCGCGGGCGCGTCCGGGCTGGCGAACATGCCCAGGAACGCCAGCGCCGCGTCCAGCATCTCCGGCTCGGTCTCGTACGGGCTGCCCGGTCGCGCGGGCCACATCCCAGCCGTGCACCACCAGCTCGTCGGCGACGGTGACACCGACCGCCTCCGCCGGCGCGTCCATGTTCGCGATCCGGGTCATCCCGGTCCACGCGTCGGGGTCGGCCCACGCCCGGGCCAGCGCGGCCAGGTCGGCCGGGATGCGGTCCCGCCACCCCTCCTCCAGCCGGGCCGCGTCCCCGGCGGGCGCGCCATTCACGTACGGGCTGGCGAGGTCCTTCTCCGCCGCCGCCCGGAAGGCCCGCGCCAGCCCGCCGACGTGCTCGACGAGGTCCCCGACGGTGTACGCGGGGCAGGGCGTCGGGCCGGCCAGCTGGCCGTCGCTGACTCCCGCGACCAGGTCAGCCAGCCGCTGCGCCGCGGGCGTGAGATCTACCATCATGTCGCTCATGCTGACTACGACGCCGGCCGGACCGCGAACTCACCGGCCAGCCGGCCCATGCCGCCCGGCGAGGCCTCCCCGGGCGGCGTGGACCGGGTGAGTAGCCTGGTCAGACGGTTCCCGCCCAGGAATGAGACACCATGCGCAGCGGCCTCATCACCCACCCGGACAAGGTGCTGTTCCCCGAGCGCGGGGAGACCAAGGCCGACCTGGCCGAGCACTACCTGCGGGTCGCGGAGCCGCTGATGCGGACCATGGGGGGGCGGCCGGTGCTGCTCCAGCGCTTCCCGGAAGGGGCCAGCGGCCCGTCGTTCTTCCAGAAGCGGGTGCCCAAGAACGCCCCGGACTGGCTGCAGACCACCACGGTGTCCACCCCGAACGGCACCACGTCGCAGGCCCTGGTGGCGGCGGACACCGATCACGTGCTGTGGGCGGTCAACCTGGGCTGCCTGGGCTTTCACGTGTGGCCCTACCTGGCCGGCGACCCGGGCCACACCGACGAGCTGCGGATCGACCTGGATCCCACCCCCGGCGTGGTCTTCCCGCAGATCCAGGAGGCCGCCCGGGAGCTCGGGCGGCTGCTCACCGAGGTGGGTATCACCGGCTACCCCAAGACGACCGGCAACCGCGGCCT
The DNA here is from genome assembly GCA_963713815.1 of uncultured Actinomycetes bacterium. Lineage (GTDB taxonomy): Bacteria > Actinomycetota > Actinomycetes > Streptosporangiales > Streptosporangiaceae > RYN-230. Next base: position 264,323 of record CAVQNH010000006.1, on the reverse strand, counting down.
GCACGTGTACGTCAGGCTGGAGCCGCGCTGGGATTCCTACCAGGTCCGCGCGGCCGCCGTGGCCGTCGCCCGCGAGCTGGAACGCCGGCGGCCCGACCTGATCACGGCCGCCTGGTGGAAAGAGGAACGCGGCCAGCGGGTCTTCGTGGACTACAACCAGAACGCGCCGCACAAGACGGTGTTCGGTGCGTGGTCGGTCCGCGCGCGGCCCGGCGCCCAGGTGTCCACCCCGCTGGCCTGGGACGAGATCGACGACATCCACCCGGACCAGTTCACGGTCGCGACCATGGCCGAACGGCTGGCCACCGTGGGCGACCCGTGGCAGGGGATGGACGACGCGCCGCAGGCGCTGGAGCCGCTGCTGGCCATGAGCGAACGGGACCTCGCCTCCGGCCTGCTGGACGCACCGTGGCCGCCGGTGTACCCGAAGCAGCCCGGCGAGCCGCCGCGGGTCGCGCCCAGCCGGGCCAGGAAGGCCTGATCACGGCGGCCCGCGGGGGCCTGGAACTTGTACCCTCGGGCACCAGGCGGCGTGGCGTCGCCGCGGCCGTGGCTGACCTGGACGTGGGACAGTGTCCTGGCCGCCTGCGCCGCCGAGGCCAGCTACCCGGCCGCCGGACACGAGGAGACGCCGTGAGCACCGTCCCGCCCAGCCCCCTGCCGCCGATCCGCCGCGAGATCCTGGTGGACACGGACCCGGCGACCGCGTTCGCGGTGTTCACCGACCGGATCGGCCAGTGGTGGCCGCTGGAGGACCTGAGCGTCTACGGGACCGGCGGCACGGTCGGGTTCACCGACGGGCGGCTGGTGGAACGCTCGGAGGCCGGCGAGGTCACGGCGTGGGGCACGGTGACCCGCTGGGAACCGGCTGGTGCGGTCGCGTTCACCTGGCATCCGGGCGGCCCGCCGGGCCAGTTCAGCAACGTTGAGGTGACCTTCGCCGAGGTGGACTCGCAGACGCTGGTCACGCTCACGCACACGGGCTGGGAGCGGTTCGCGGACCCGGCTGCGGCCCGCGCCGAGTACGACGAGGGCTGGCCCGTGGTGCTGGGCCGGTACCGCGAGCACACCGCCCACGGCAGCCCGGACGCCGACGGCGAGACGTGGGTGGCCCTGCTGCACCGTCCCGGCCCGGCCGCTCCCGAGGGGGCAGCCCTGTTCGACGACCCGAGGTTCGAAGAGCACCTGTCCTTCCTGATCCGGATGCGCGACGCGGGCTACCTGGTCGCGGCCGGCTCGCTGAGCGACGTGCCGGGCGAGGGCATGACGATCCTGCGGCTGCCCGGGTCGGACCAGCTCGGCCGGGCCACGGAACTCGCCACCAAGGAGGACAGCAGCGTCGCGGGCGGATTCTTCACGGTCACGGTGCGCCCGTGGCAGGTCGCGCTGCAGTCCCCCGCGCTGGGCCGGTGATCGCCCGCGCGGGATGCTGAGGCGCCGGGCCGTCCCCGCCGCCCGGTCAGGCGGGCAGGTAGTACCGCAGCCCGTCGGCCTCGTGCCTGGTCACCCGGCCCTGCGCGGTCAGCAGCTGCAGGTGCGCGGCGGTCTCGCTGATGGCGAGCATCTGGTTGAACGGGTCCAGGTCGGCCAGCTCCCGGCCGCGCCGGGTCCAGCGCAGCACGGCGGCCGCCTCGGGTGCGGTCTGGGCACCCCCGCGGATGGCCGCCTCGGTCTCGTCGAGCCGGGCGCCGTGGTGCGCGATCAGCTCGTCCACCCGCGCGTGGGTGCTCCCGGTGACCGGCCCGTGCGCGGGCAGCAGCCGCGCGTCCGGCCGGGACCGCATCAGGGCCAGCGAGCCCAGGAACGCGCCGAGCGGGTCGTCGGACAGCACCGGCTCGAACCCGATCGACGGCGTGATGGTCGGCAGCACGTGATCGCCCGCGAACAGCAGCCTGCTGCCGGTGTCGTGGAAGACGACGTGACCGCGGGTGTGCCCCGGGGTGGCCACCACGTCCAGGGTGCGGCCGCCGTGCTCGATCTTCTCGCTGTCCCGGAGCCAGTCGTCCGGGGTCTCCCAGCCCGTCTTGTACGGGTCGCGGGGGCCCTGGAGCTTGGCCATCCGGTCGGCGAGGTCACCCGCGCCGAGCAGCCGGAGGTAGCCGAGCTGGTTCTGCAGCGGGGCCCGGTCCGGGTTCATCGAGATCTGCAGCGACTCCCGCTCCCCGGCGCCCAGGCTGACCCGGGTGCCGAACTCGCGCCGCAGGTACACGGCCTGGGTGTAGTGGTCCCGGTGCACGTGGGTGACCAGGATCCGGCGCACGTCGCCGGCCGATGCGCCGAGCGCGTCCAGGCCCCGGTCGAGCACGTCGCGCGCGTCGGCGATGGCCCACCCGGAGTCGATGAGCATCAGGTCGTCGCCGTCGGTCAGCGCGTACACGTTCACGGCGCGCAGGCCGTCGTTGGGCAGCGGCAGCGGGATCCGGTAGATGCCGGGCGCGACCTCAAAGGTGCCGGGCTCGGTCCAGTTCTCGCGGGTCGAGGCGTCAGGTCGCACGCGGTGCGCTCGCATTCCGTGTGGCGGGCCGCGGGCCGTCCCCGGCCGCGGCCAGCTGGCGTCCCAGCTCCCGGAACTCGGCCAGGGCATCGGTCTCCCCCGGCTCGGCCGGGGCCGCCGCCCCGGGATCCAGCAGCACCCTCTTCACTGGCACCTCCATCCGTTTGCCGGTCAGCGTACGCGGGATCGCGGCGACCTGGCGGATGAGGTCGGGCTGGTGCCGCGGCGATAGCTGCTCACGCAGCAGCGAACGGATCCGCGCCGCCGCCTCGCCGGTGAGGCCGGCCCCGTCCCGGGTGACGATGAACAGAATGAGCTGGCCGGGCCCGCCGTTAGCGTCCTCCAGATGGACGACCAGGCTGTCGGTGATTTCCTCGTCCTCGTCGATCACCGCGTAGAACTCGCTGGTGCCCAGCCGCACGCCGCCCCGGTTCAGCGTGGCGTCCGACCGGCCGGTGACCTGGCAGGTGCCGTACGCGCTGAACGTGACCCAGTCGCCGTGGCACCAGACCCCGGGGAACCGATCGAAGTAGGTGCTGGCCAGGCGCTGCCCGCCGGGGTCGCCCCAGAACCCGACCGGCATGGACGGCATCGGCTGGCGGATCACGAGTTCCCCGCGCTGCCCGGTGACCGGCTGGCCGGCGTCGCTGAACGCCTGCGCGTCCACGCCCAGGAGCCGGCACGCGATCTCCCCGGCGCGGACCGGCAGCAGCCGGCAGCCGGACACGAACGACGAGGCCACGTCGGTGCCGCCGCTGCCTGAGCCGAGGTACACGTCGGCCTTGACCGCCCGGTAGACCCAGCGGAACAGGTCGGCGGTGAGCGGCGCGCCGCCGCAGTTGATGGTGCGCAGCGCGCCCAGGTCCGCGGCCTGCCGGGGCACCAGGCCCTGCTTCTGGCAGGCCAGCAGGAAGCCGGGGGACGTGCCGAGGCAGGTCACGCCCTCGTCGCCCACCATCCACCAGTAATCCGCGAGTTCCGGCCGCATCGGGTGACCGTCGAAGATCAGCAGCGAACCCCCGCCGAGCAGCACTGACGCACCGTAGTTCCAGGCCATCCAGTTGGTGGACGAATACCAGAACCAGCGGTCGGCCGGGCCCAGGTCGTCGTGCAGCAGGAACAGCTTCAGGTGTTCCAGCAGGATGCCGCCGTGACCGTGGATGATCGCCTTGGGGCGGCCGGTGGTGCCGGACGAGTACACGATGTACAGCGGGTGCGCGAACGGCACCGCCGCGAACTCCAGGTCCGCGGGCCGGGCCATGAGGTCGTTCCAGTCCAGGGAGTCCGGCACGCCCGTGGTGGACGACGCTGTGACGGGCTCCAGGTAGGGCACCGCGATCGTGGCCCGGATGCTGGGCACGGCCGCCCGGATGGCAGCCACCTCGGCGGTCCGGTCGTGGCGCTGGCCGCCGTACACGTAGCCGTCCACGGTGACCAGCACGGCCGGCTCGACCTGCCCGATCCGGCTGATCACGCTCCTGGTCCCGGACTCCGGGGCGCAGCAGGTGAAGATGGCCCCCAGGCTCGCGGCGGCGTACAGGGTGATCATCGCTTCCGGGATGTTGGGCAGGTACGCGGCCACCCGGTCACCCGGCCCGACGCCGAGGCCCTGCAGCGCGGCGCGCAGCGACGCGACCCGCGCCCGCAGCTCGCCGCGGGTCAGCTCGATCCGCGGGCGGGTCTCGGAGCGGGCCACCAGGACGGTGGCCTCCGGCGGCCCGGCGAGGGCGTGCTCGGCGAAGTTGAGCGTGGCACCCGGGAACCATTCGGCTCCCGGCATCCTCGCCTCGGTGAGCACCGCGGCGGGCTGGTCGTGGAACCGGACCCCCAGGTACTCGGCCAGCGAGCCCCAGAACCCGGCCAGGTCAGCCACGGACCAGCGCCACAGGGCGTGGTAGTCGCCGCCGAAGCTCAGTCCCCGCGCCTGCTCCAGCCAGGTCAGGTAGCGGCCCATGGCGGAGGACGTGAGCACGTCCGCCGGGGGCCGCCAGAGGATCTCCCCCGGCTTCATCTCGCCGGCGCGGGTGGCCGTGGTGGTCATGACACTCTCCTGTGGCTGAGGGTCAGTAGGAGCTCAGTCCTCCGTCAGCGACGATGGTCTGCGCGGTGACCATGCGGGATTCGTCGGACGCCAGGAACAGCGCGACGTTCGCGATGTCCTCGGGCCGCCCGGTGGCGAACGGGTAGTCCTCGAAGCGTGAAGGTCAGGGTGGGGGCGATGTTGCCGGACGCCATCCGCGCCGCGGCGCGCTCGCTGAGCGCGATCCCGGGCGCGATCGCGTTGACCCGGATCCTGTCCCGGGCGTACCGGCCGGCCATGGCCCGGGTCAGCGACACCAGCGCGCCCTTGGCCGAGATGTAGGCGTGGATGTTGAAGACGCCGCGGAACGCCACGAACGAGGACATGTTGATGATCGAGCCGCCGCCGTGCGCGGTCATCAGCGGGATCGCCGCCCGGCTGCACAGGACCACCGAGCGGAGATCGACGCGGAGCACGTGGTCGAGGGTGTCGACGCTGAGCTCGTCCATGGCCGCATCGTCGTCGGTCGATCCGCCCGCGCAGTTGTGCAGCACGTCCGGCGGGCCGTAGCGGCCCGCGGCCGCGGCGAACGCGTGGGCCACGGCCTGCTCGTCGGTGACGTCGGCGTGGATGAACTCCGCGTCGCCGCCGGCCTTGCGGATGGCCTGCGCCACGTCCTCGCCGCCGTCGGCGTTGATGTCGCACGCCACGATCCGGGCGCCCTCGGCCGCGAACAGCAGCGCGGAAGCACGGCCGATCCCCGAGGCCGCGCCGGTGATGAGCGCGGTCTTGCCGCGCAGCCGGTCCGTCATGGCCCGCCTGCCTTCCCCGGCTCCGCGTCCCCGGCCGCTGCGTCCCGGGATTCTGCCTCCGCGAACCTGGGCTCGCGCTTGGCCGTGAAGGCGGCGATCCCCTCGGCGAAGTCCGGGCCGAACAGGCCGATCATCTCCAGGCCCAGCGACGACTCGAAGATCGGCCCGGCGGCCCGCAGCCAGTGGTTGAGCGAGCGCTTGGTCCAGCGCAGCGCGTGCTGCGGGCCCGCCGCCAGGCGGTGCGCCAGGGCCAGCGCCTCGGGCAGCACCTGGTCGGCCGGGACCGCCTTGCTGACCAGCCCGATCTCCGCGGCGGTCCGGCCGTCGATCCGGTCGCAGGTGAGCAGGTAGTACTTGGCCCGCGCCATCCCGCACAGCAGCGGCCAGATCAGCGCCGCGTGGTCCCCGGCGGTGATGCCGATGCGGGTGTGGCCGTCGGCCAGCACGACGTCCTCGCCGATGATGCTGATGTCGGCCATCAGCGCCGTGGCCAGTCCCGCGCCGGCCGCGCCGCCGTTGATGGCCGAGATGATCGGCTTGTCGCAGTTGACCATGTTCAGCACCAGGTCGCGCGCGTCGGTGAGCGTCTGCACCACGCCGGCGTAGTCGCCCGCGAGCCGCTGCTCCATCTCCATGTTGCCGCCCGCGCAGAACGCCCGGCCCTCGCCGGTCACCACGATGACCCGGACCCCGGGGTCGGCGCCCAGTTCCGGCCAGATCGCGGCCAGGTCGCGATGGTCCTGCTCGTTGAGGCTGTTGACCTTGTCCCGGCCGCGGATGGTCAGCTGGACCACCCCGTCGGGCAGGCGCTCGAGGCCGAGGCCTTCATCACCGGCGCGCGTCATCGCGTGGCCGCTCCTTCCCGGGCTGACGTCAGTCAGCCAAGAACTTATCGACGGTCATCCAGGCGTCCACCAGTCCCTCGACCATGTCCAGCACCACCTGGCGGGCCGGGCGCACCGCGTTCATCTGCCCCACGACCTGGCCGATGAACGGGCTGAGCAGGTCTGCGGCCGGGCTGCCGGGCCGCTCGGCCACCGCCTCGACGCGGCGCCGGGGCCGGTCGGACAGCATGCTCTGCAGCGGCATCGGCAGCGGGGCGGGCGCGCCCGGGGCCTCCCAGGCGTTGGTCCACTCGCTGCGCAGCACCCGGCACGGCTTGCCGGTGAACGAGCGGGTCCGCACGGTGTCCTCCGAGGAGGCGGCCAGCATCCGCTCCTTGACCGCCGGCGGGGTCTCGGACTCCCGGGTGGTCAGCCAGACCGACCCGCACCACACCCCGGCCGCGCCCAGCGCCAGCGACGCGGCCATCTGGCGGCCGGTGGCGATGCCACCCGCGGCCAGCACCGGGACCGGCGCGACCGCGTCCACCACCTGGGGCACCAGCACCAGCGTGCTGACGTCCCCGGTGTGGCCGCCCGCCTCGGTGCCCTGCGCGATGACGAGGTCCACCCCGACGGCGGCGTGGGCCCGGGCGTGCTTCACCGTGCCCGCCAGCGCCGCGACCTTGATCCCCCGCTGGTGCGCGTCCTGGACCAGCCATTCGGGCGGGCTGCCCAGTGCCGATGCGAGCAGCCTGATCGGGTGCCGGAAGGCCACGTCGATGAGCGGGGCCATGCTCTTCGGGTCAACCTGGAGGCCCGCCCGCTGCTGCCCCGGGGCCTTGGCCGGAGCAGGCGGCTTAGCCTCCTGGGGCGGGATGCCGTAGCGGTCCAGCAGGTCGTCCAGGAAGGCCCGGTGCTCCGGGGGGATCATGTCCCGCAGCGAGGCCCGGTCCATGCCGCCGCTGTCGGCCCCGACGAACTTCCTCGGCATCAGCAGGTCGACCCCGTAGGGCAGGCCGTGGACCTGCTCGTCGATCCAGGCCAGGTCGGCTTCGAGCTGGTCCGGCGTGTGCGCGACCGCGCCCAGCACGCCGAAGCCGCCCGCGCCGGTGACCGCGGCGACCACGTCGCGGCAGTGCGAGAAGGCGAAGATCGGATACTCCACCTGGAGCATCTCGGTGACCGGCGTCTTCATCGGCACTCCTCGGGACAGCGCGGCAGCTTCCGCGCTGCCGCCAGCGAGTCCCCCCAACCTAACCGCTCCACCCAACCCGGTCAACGCCTATGTTGACTGACCGTCTTTCATGATCACGGTCAACAGGGGACGCGATCTCGCGGGTGGTGGTTCCGGATGCCCAAGCTGGAGCGCTTTGGTGGTGGTGCAGGTGTCCCTCGGTAACGGCGGACAGCCCCTCGCCGGGGGCTGTCCGGGAAGACCGGGACTGGCGGGCCGTTTACAGGCCGCCGAGCAGGTCGCGCAGGGCCTGGGTGTAGGCGTCGAGTGCCTTGCGGCCGTGGCCGGTGAGGGCGACGGTGGTCATGGACACGGTCCCGTTCCTGGTCTTGTCGCTGCTGATGTAGTCGGCTTCTTCGAGTTTGCGCAGGTGGATGATCAGGTTGCCCGGGGTGAGCCCGATCATGTCCTGCAGGCGGGTGAAGGAGAGCGTGTCGCCGTCGGGCAGGGCGGCCAGGGTCGCGACGATCTTCAGCCGGGTGGGCACGTGGATCAGCGGGTCGAGTTCGCCGTCGTTCATGTCACGCCGTCTCCCGGCGCTGCCGGCGGGCGACGGCGGCGGCGTTGCCCAGCAGCACGATGCACAGGCCCAGGCCGGCGACGGCCCACGATCCGGCTGGCCCGGCGAACGCGCCCGCGACGCCGGTGGCGGCGATCACGAGGCCCGTGGCGGACCCGCGCCAGCCTTCGCGTGCGCCGTTGACGGCGGCCCAGGCCAGGCCAGGGATGATCAGCACGGTGGTGGGGTACCAGGCGAAGCTGGCCCCGGCGGTGGCCAGTGCCCACATGAGCACGGGCACGACAGCCCAGGACACCGCCAGGATGGTGATCTCGGCCGGGCGGAACCGGGTTTTGCCGCGTACGCCAGTCATCGCGTGCTCGCGGACCCCGACGGTGGCGGCGAAGTTGAGGATGACGAACGCGATCAGGATGGGGATGTCCGCGCCGGTGGGACCTTTGTAGGGGTGCTGCCCGCGGACGGTGAGCCAGATCGCGCCGAGGGCGGCCAGGACCGCGACCCCCCTGGTCGCCAGGAGCCACGGCGGGGAGGGCGCAAGCTTGCGGCGGGCCTGGTGGGTGGTCTGGTCCAGCAGGCCGGCAGCCTGCCGGGGGTCGAAGTTGCCGCCGTTGCCGGCCGGGGTGGTGGTGTCGGGCGTGGGGTTCATGGTGTCTCCCTAGATCGACTCTATGTCATAAAGTAGAGCCTGCTTTATGGCGTAAAGTCAAGGGTTCGGGCCCGGAACTTTATGGCGCAAAGTCGGGCAGCCGGCGGCGGTCACGGACGGCTGGGGGCGGCGGCCACCTCAGCCTCCGGGGGCGAGCGGACGGTCGGGGAGAAGGTGGCGGGACGCCGGCAGACGGCTGGCCGCGCGGCGGCGCCATGTGACACAGCTTGACCGTGATCACGCGGCTGGCCTCGCCGGGCAGGTGGCTGATATCGTCAACACTAACGTTGACTAGCGTCGCCGGGCCGCCGGGGCGCGGAATGCGGGGAGACGATGACGAGCACCGCCACCAGGCAGGCCCGCCCGGCCGACCTGCTCGACGCTAACGCCGGGGTCAGCGCGGAAGACCGCCAGCTCCAGGAGGCGGTGGCGCACTTCGCCCGGCAGCGGCTGCGCCCGGGCATCGCGGAGTGGTTCGAGGCCGGGCACTTCCCGGCCGAGCTGGCCCAGGAGTTCGGTGACCTGGGCGTGCTGGGCATGCACCTGGACGGATACGGCTGCGCGGGCGCCAGCGCGACCAGCTACGGGCTGGCCTGCCTGGAGCTGGAGGCGGCGGACAGCGCGTTCCGCTCGTTCGTCTCGGTCCAGGGGTCGCTGTCCATGTTCTCGATCTGGGCCTACGGCTCGCCGGAGCAGAAGGAGGAGTGGCTGCCCCGGCTGGCGTCCGGGCGGGCGGTCGGCTGCTTCGGGCTGACTGAGCCGGACGCCGGGTCGGACCCGGGCAGCATGCGCACCCACGCGGTCCGCGACGGCGGCGACTGGATCCTGAACGGCGCCAAGATGTGGATCACCAACGGCAGCCGCGCCGACGTGGCCACCGTCTGGGCCCGTACCGGGGAAGGCGTCCGCGGGTTCCTGGTGCCGCGCGGCACCCCTGGCTTCACCAGCCGCGACATCCGCCAGAAGCTGTCGCTGCGTGCCTCGGTCACCTCCGAGCTGGCCTTCGATTCCGTGCGGCTGCCGGACAGCGCCCGGCTGCCGCTGGCCGAAGGGTTGCGGGCCCCGCTGTCCTGCCTGTCCGAGGCCCGGTTCGGGATCGTGTTCGGCGCGATCGGCGCGGCCCGCGACTGCCTGGAGACGGCCCTGGCCTACGCGGCCGAGCGGACCCAGTTCGGCCGCCCGGTCGCCGGGTTCCAGCTCACCCAGCAGAAACTGGCCGACATGAGCCTGGAACTGTCCAAGGGCCTGCTGCTGGCCCTGCACCTGGCCCGGCTCAAGGAAGCGGGCACGCTCCGGCCCGAGCAGGTCAGCGTGGGCAAGCTGAACAACGTCCGCGAGGCCATCGCGATCGCCCGCGAGTGCCGCACGATCCTCGGCGGGGCCGGCATCACGCTGGACTATCCCCCGCTGCGGCACGCCAGCAACCTGGAGTCCGTGCTCACCTACGAGGGCACCAGCGAAGTCCACACCCTGGTCATCGGCCAGGCCCTGACCGGCCTGTCCGCCTACCGCTGACCAGGATCCTGGTCAGCGGCAGGCCCCGCACCTCATCGGCCGTTCGTAGGCTGGGCCGCATGAACGTTCTCTTCATCACGAGCATGTCGGTCGTCGCCGCTGACCCGCCGCAGAGCCGCAAGCTGTTCATGGACGCCCTCGGCCTGCCGCTGGAGAAGTACGACGCCGACGAGTACTACTCGAGCGATCACATCCCCGGCAGCAAGCACTTTGGCGTGTGGCCGCTCTCGCAGGCGGCCGAGGCGTGCTTCGGCACGCCGGCGTGGCCCGCCGGCCGGGTGATCCCCCAGGCGTCAATCGAGTTCGAGGTCGAGGACGCGGAAGCGGTCGCCGCGGCGGGCGCCGAGCTTCAGCACGCGGGCTACGACCTGCTGCACCCGGCACGCACCGAGCCGTGGGGACAGACGGTAACCCGCCTCCTCACCGAGGACGGCCTGATCGTCGGCATCTCCTACGCCCCCTCGCTGCACGAAGAACGTTCCTGACCCGGAACCGGGCCTGTCCCGGGTACCGTGCTGGGGTGACCCTGGCGTTAGACATCCTGCTGCTTTCGGTCGACCCGGACCTGAGGATCGTCCGGGAACGGGAGTACACCGGGTATGCGATGCGGGCCGCGGATCTCATCGAGCTCACCGTGGCGCGCCGCGTGCAGACCCAGGGCAGATGGTCGAAGTGGATCCACGTGCTCGACGCCCGGCCGACCGGTGAGCCACTGCTGGACGCCTCGCTCGCCTCGCTGGCCACCTCCCGCAAGCGAGTCGACGCGACGAGCTGGATGTGCAGGCAGCCGGGCCGGGGCGTGGTGGACGACGGCCTGGCGCTGCTGGAAGCGCAGGAAGCAGTCCGTCTGTACTCACGGCGGCTGAACAGCCGTCTCACGCACATCGAGCCCGCGCTGCTCGATCCGGCCCGGCAGGCCCAGGTCCGGGCCCGGCTGGATCGCTTCACCGCCGCCGGAGCCGCCGCAGACGTCCTGGACTGGGCACTCGCGGGCCTGGTCCACGAATGCGATCTGTGGATCCCGGGCCATTTCGACCGGGCGGCCCAGCGCACGTACAAGGAGGCCGCGCGAGGGCAGCGGGGCACGGACCCGGCTGATCCCGTTGAGGCGACGATCCGGGTGCTGATGCGCGCGGCGCACAACGCCAGGAACGTGAACCTGAACGGGTGAAATCTCCCGGCCCCGCGACCGCTGATGGGTCAGGCGGGGGTGGCGGACTGGGCCAGGAGGGCGCGGATGCGGGGGATGTCGATCTTGCCGTTGGGGCCGCGGGTGACCTCGGGGACCGCGACCACCTGGCGCGGCACCTTGTAGCCCGCCAGGCGGCCGCGCACGTGCGCGCGGAGCGCCTCGTCGTCGAGGTCCCAGCCGCCGGCCAGTTGCACCGCGGCGGCCACCGTCTCCCCGAACCGCTCGTCCGGCAGGCCGAGCACCGCGGCGTCGGCCACCGAGGGGTGCCGCTTGAGGACCTCCTCGACCTCCTCCGGGTAGACCTTCTCCCCGCCGGTGTTGATGCACGAGGAACCCCGGCCGAGCACGATGACCTGCCCATCGGCCTGCACCGTCGCGAAGTCGCCGGTGATCACGTACCGGCGGCCGCGCACCGTCCGGAAGGTCGCCGCCGACTTGGCCTCGTCCTTGTAGTAGCCGACCGGCAGCCGCCCCGCGTACGCGACCCGGCCGATCTGTCCCGAGCCGGGCACGACCGGGGTGTCGTCGTCGGCCAGCACGGTCAGCCCACCGCCGGTGAACGACCGCGCGGGCGGGCCGGCCGTACCGGACCGGGAGACCGACCGGGCCGCCGCGATGGCCTCGGACGACCCATAGACGTCGGCGATGAGCAGGCCCGGCACATGGCGGAGCAGGCCCTGCTTGACCGTCATCGGAGAACAGCACCCCGCCGGAGGTGAGCACCGACCAGGAACTCAGGTCCCACCGACCGGGATGGGCGTCCAGCTCGGCCAGGACCGGCCGGGCGAACGCGTCGCCCACCCAGCCGACCGAGTTCACCCGGTGCCGTTCGATGGTGTCCAGCAGTTCCCCGGCGCGGAAGGCCGGCCCGGCCAGCAGGACGGCGGCGCCGCCGCGGGCCAGCACGGGCAGGCAGGTCAGGCAGCCCGCGCCGTGCATGAGCGGCGCGGCCGGGAGGTGCCGCCGCCCGGGGTCGGCGATCCGGGACCGGGCGAACGCCAGGTCCGGCTGGCCGGGGTACCGGCCACCCGCCGCGTTGCCCAGCGACACCATCAGGTCGTCCTGCCGCCAGATCACGCCCTTGGGCAGCCCGGTGGTGCCCCCGGTGTACAGCAGGATGATGTCGTCGCCGTCCCGCTCCCAGCGCGGCTCCGGGCGGGGGGCGGCGGGCGCCGCGGCCGACTCGTACGCCGCGGCCCACGGCGGGCAGGGCCCGGAACCGTCGTCCACCCACAGCCAGGCCAGCACGCCCGGGACCGACGCGCGGGTGCGCTCGATCGTCGCCGTGAAGGACCCGGCGAACACCACCGCGCGGGCGTCGCAGTCCCGCCACAGGTAGCTGAGTTCCTCGGGGCCGTAGCGGTAGTTGGTGTTCACCGGCACCAGGGAGCCTTTGAGCGCGGCCGCGAACGACTCCAGGTACTCCGGGCAGTTGCGCAGGTACTGCACGACCTTGTCCTGGCGGACCAGCCCCCGGGCGGCCAGGTACGCCGCGACCTGCCCGGCCCGGTGGTCCAGTTCCCGCCAGGACAGGACGCGGCCGCCCTGGATGAGCGCGGGCGACGCGGGCACCGTTGCGGCCACCACCTCGAACACGTCGGCGATGTTCCACCCCGGCATCTGGCCTCCTCGCGTCGGTCGCCTCCGGGCTGATGCTAGCCGTCGGGGCGCTCGTAATCAACGCTTGCGTTGACTAGACTGGCTGCCGGGACGGCGCGACACGAACAGCGCTGCGGGACGGCGACGGCCGCGCTCCGGCGTGAGACCATGGCCGTCAGCCATACTGGCTAGGACCAGTGTCTCCGGTCGCGCCGGGGGCGCTGCGCAGCACAGGAATGGGACGTGCGAATGCAGAGCGGTATCAGCCGCCGACGAGCCGCCGCCCTCGCCGAGGGAGGCGCGGCTTACGCTGAGCGCCGGGCCGAGATCATCGCGACGGCGGCCAGGATCTTCCGCGAGAAGGGGTTCCGGGGCGCCAGCCTCGCCGACGTGGCCGAGAGCCTGGGCACCGACCGGGCGTCGCTCTACTACTACATCGGCAGCAAGGAAGAACTGTTCCACGAGATCGTCCGGGACGCCGCCGAGGCCAACGCCCAGCAGGCCGAGGCGATCCGGGACGGCGCGGGGACCGCGGTGGACAAGCTGGGTCACCTGATCACCGCGCTGATGTCGTCGTACTCGACCCACTACCCCTACCTGTTCGTGTACATCCAGGAAGACCTGAGCAAGGTCGGGGACGGCCGGTCCGCCTGGGCCCGGCAGATGACGGTGATCAACAAGCGGTACGACGACGCGGTCATCGGGATCGTCGAGTCCGGTTTCGGGGACGGCTCGATCCGCCGGGTCGGCTCGGCCCGGGTGATCGCCTACGGCATCATCGGCATGGTCAACTGGACGCACCGCTGGTACCGCGAGGGGGCCAGCGGGATGCCGTCCGCGGCCGAGATCGGCCGGACGTTCACCGAGATGGTGCTGAACGGCCTCAGCTCGGGCACCCTCACTCCCCCGGCCAGCAGCCGGCCGATCAGCAGCCGGCCGATCAGCCGCCGTCCGGGCCGTAGCCGGGCGGCCAGCCACGGGCGGCACCAGGCCTTCCTGGCCGCCCTTGATCTGCAGGGCCAGGTACTTGGAGTAGGGCCGGCACTGCTGCAGGCTGCCACCCATGATCCACAGCCCGGGCTGGCCGGTGCGCCGCCACAGGGCGCGCACCTCACCCTCCTCGTCCAGCCCCCACACGGGCCCGACCCGGGCCGCCACGCCGTCGCCGAACAGCGCGCGCACCGACTCGGACATGTTCTGGTATCCCGTGGCCACGACGATCATGTCGGTGTCCATCGTGGTCCCGTCGGTGAAGCGCACCGTCCGGCCGTCCAGCCCGGCGATCTCCGCGCCGTGCTTGACCTTGATCTTCCCGGCCACGATCAGGTCCGAGCAGCCCACGTTGATGTAGTAGCCGCCGCCGGTGCGGTGGTACTTCATCAGGAACCCGCTGCCATCCTCGCCGAAGTCGAGCTGGAACCCGGCGGCCCGCAGGCCGCGCAGCAGCGCGTCGTCCAGCTGCGCGATCCGGTCGGTCATGTCCTTGTGCAGCTCGGCCAGCAGGGGCAGCGGGAAGGAGTTGTTGACCAGGTCGCAGTCCTCGGTGGGCGCGCCGTCCTCGCGGTAGATGGAGTACGCGCGGGCCGCCCCGGGTTCCAGGCTGACCACGCAGGTCGACGACCGCTGGAGCATGGTGACCTGGGCGCCCGCCTCATGCAGGTCCTGGGCCACGTCGTGGGCGCTGCTGCCGGAGCCGACCACCAGGGCCCGCACGCCCGCGGCCGGGACCCCGCCGGTGTACTGGGTGGCGTGCAGCAGCCGCCCGGTGAACTGCGCCGCGCCGGGGATCTCCGGCCGGTGCGGGACCCCGAACACGCCGGTGGCCAGCACCACGTGCCGGGGATGCAGCTCGGTGACGGTGCCGCCGCCCCGCCGCAGCGTGACCGCCCACCGGCCGGCCGCCTCGTCGTAGCGGGCGCCGGTGATCTCCGTGGAGGTCCACACGTCCAGCGACATGATCGAGGCGTACGCCTCGAGCCAGTCGGCCAGCTCGTCCTTGGTCAGGTAGGCGGGCCAGGAGGCCGGGAACTTCAGGTAGGGCAGGTGGTTCGCCCAGACCTGGTTGTGCAGCACCAGGGAGGAGTAGCGGTGCCGCCAGTTGTCCCCGACCCGCGCCTCGCGCTCGATGACCACCGCGCTCACGTCCAGCTGGCGCAGCCGGGCGGCGACGGTCAGGCCGGCCTGGCCGGCCCCGATGACCAGCACCTCCGGATCGCCGCCCGCGCCCGGCCGGGCCGCAGCCGCGGGCGAGGCGGCACTCAGGCTGTCCCCGGGCCGGGCATCCGCGCCCGCGGCCGCGGCCGTCACGCCGCCGGGGGCCACCCCGTTGCCCGCCGGCGGCAGCACACCGTGGGGGGCCGAGCTGACCGGGCGGAGGGCCCCGGCCTTCTCCTCGAACCCCTTGAGGTCTTCCATCGCGGTCAGCAGGGTCCAGGCTTTCCACTCGCCGGTCTGCGGGTCGGCCAGCAGCCGGATGTGCCCGCGGCAGCGGGCGATGTCCGTCTCGAACGTGAAGAACGCCTCGATGGTCCAGCCCTGGGTCCGGCGCTCGAACATGTCGGGCGCGGTGCCCTCCAGCCAGAAGCCGGACGGCGAGCGGGCCGCCCGCCACGCGGCCAGCCCGGCGGCGATCCGGTCGCGGCCCGCGAAGGTGCGCAGGTCCCAGGTCAGGGCGAGGATGTCGCGCCAGTAGCCGTCGGCCAGGAACATGCCCGCCGCGGCGCGGGTGTCCCCGGCCTGGACCGCGGCCTCGAAGGCGGCCAGCCACGCCCCGGCGACCTCCCGCCGGGCCGTCACGGCCAGCGGCTCGGTGATCGTCATGCAGGCTCCTGTCGGGCGGCAGGGGGACGGGGCAAGCGGTCTGGGATCAGCGTCGCACGTCCCCGGAAGCGTTGTCAACACTAGTGTTGACTGGCGGGCGGGCCGGGCTGATCAGGTCACACCACCGCGACCGGGGCCACCGGGCTGCCCACCCCGCCGACGATGTTCAGCGGCGCGACGACCAGCAGGAACTCGGTGACGCCGCGCCGGGCCAGCTCTTCCAGGTCGAGAAGCTCCAGCAGGTAGATGCCGCTGTCCCGGATGGCCGCGATATGCATGCGGCATGACCGCCCCGTCCGGCGACGGGAAGGCCTCGACCGCGATGTTGTCCGCCCCGGCCAGGGCGATCCCCTGATCCCGCAGCCAGCCGGCGCAGTCCAGGCCCAGTCCGGGGCAGCTGTCCACGCCGGCCGCGCCGTCCCGCCACTGGCGCCAGCCAGCCGGTGCGCAGCAGCAGCGCGTCACCCGGCTCGGGGGCCAGCCCGGCCGCCGTCACCGCCTCCGCCAGCCGCGCCGCGCTGATGGCCTCCCCCGGCGCCAGGCCGGGACCGGAGCCGGCGAAGTCGAGGAACAGGCCGCGGGTGACCACCGGGCCCGCGTTCTCGATCCCGCACCGGGCCGCGCCGCGGCTGGTCACCGACGAGGCCGGGAAGCCGTTCCACATCTGCCCGTCCCGCCAGACGTGAGCCAGCGCGTCCAGGTGCGTGGTGCCGTGGCAGGCGACCAGGATCGAGTCGTCGGCGAACCCGAAGCCGCCCCGCTCGGGCAGCCCGGCCGCGTAGTCCCCGCCGTCGCGGGCCATGAAGTGCTGCATGGGCTGCCGCATCGCGGCCAGCGGGCCCTTCCCGGTGATCATCGGCAGGCCGAGGGTCACGGACTCGCCGGTCCGCACGGCCGCCATCCCGCGCCGCACCGCGTCCGGGCCGGTCAGGTTCAGCGCGCCGCGCTCGTCGTCCGGCCCCCACCGGGACCAGTTGCCCTCCCCCGGAGGCGGCCCGCCCCCCGGGGACGGCCCAGCGCCGGCCACCTCAGGCCAGCACGAACGCGAAGTCGGTGATCCGGCCCTGCGGCTCCGGCACGTACTGCACCCGGACCCGGGGCTGGCGCTGCAGCGCGGCCGCGGCCGCGCCGATGTCGCTCAGGTCCAGCCCGAGGACCAGGTTGACCAGCGCCGTGTCGGCGCCGTCCAGGGTCACGTAGGCCATCACGATCGGCGGCTCGGGCAGCCCGGGGAACGCGGCCGTGATGATCGTGAACGTCTCCAGGGTGCCTTCCGGGCCGACCTCGACCCAGTCGGTGGTGCGCTGGAAGCAGGCGTCGCAGAACGAGCGGGCCGGGACCAGCACCCGCCGGCAGTCCGGGCAGGTGGCCCCCATGACCCGGGTGTTCCGCAGCTCCGCGAAGAAGCGGCTGGCCGCCTCGCCCGCGAAGTACGTGTAGTCGAAGTCCCAGTGCCCGGGAATCGAAACCAGCTCGGTCATGCCCGCCAGCCTTCCATCAGGGAGCCTGCGTGCCCAGCACGCAGACGGTCGAAAACTGTGTCGCGCCGCCCTGCCCGGTCGCGACGGCCCGCCGGACGTCGGCCACCTGCCGCTCCCCGGCCAGCCCGCGGACCTGCAGGGCGCACTCGGCGATCCGGACCATGGCCGTGGCGCTCACCGGGTTGGCCGCCTGCGGCCCGCCGGAGGGGTTGAACACCGGCAGCGACGGGTCCTCCTGCTGCTCCTGGATGAACCGCGGCCCGTCCAGCGGCGCGCAGAACCCGAGCGCCGGGTAGGTCATGGCCTCCGCGCTGGAGAACGGCGAGTACAGCTCGACCACGCCGAACTCCTTGCGCGGATCGGTCACGCCCGCGTCCGCGTAGGCCCGGGCCGCCGAGCGCTGCAGCGACAGCAGGTTGACCAGCGATCCCTCGGGCCGCCGGATCCGGTCCCCCATCGCATAACTGTCCGAGGTGGACGCCATGCCCTGGATCCAGGCCGCGTTCCGGCCCGCGGCCAGGTCCCGGCCGCCGAGCACCAGCGCGCACGCGCCCTCCGACATCGGGCACGCCTCGAGCCGGTGGATCGGCCAGGCCAGCAGCGGCGAGTCCAGCACGTCCTCCGGCGTGACGTCCAGGTGCAGGTGGGCCAGGGGGTTGCGCAGCGCGTGCCGGTAGTTCCGGGCCGCGATCTCGGCCCAGTCCCGCTCGGAGTAGCCGTAGACCCGCATGAGCATGGACGCCCGCAGCGCGGCCATGGTGATCGTGGTCAGCGGGAAGTCCTTCTCATACACCGGGTCGAAGATGGTGTTGAACACCCGCTGCGAGGTCGAGGCCTGGCCCATCCGCTCCAGCGACACGACCAGCGCGGCCCGGGCCCGGCCGGACGCCACGTAGGACGCGCCCGCGAACGCGGTGGACGACCCGGTCACCCCGCCCGTGTTGACCCGCAGGAACGGCTTGCCGGTGCCGAAGATGGCGGTCTTCTCGACGCAGTTCTCGCCGGCCAGCGCGTCCGGGGCGACCCCGGCGATGATCACATCGACCGCGTCGATGCCCAGCCCGGCGTCGGCCAGCGCCTCCTCGGCCGCCGCCCAGATCAGGTCGGCCGCGCTGGACTCGGGATGCCGCCGCTTGTAGGTGGTCTGGCCGACGCCCAGCACCGCAACCGGTTCACTCACGAGGCTGCCTCCAGCAGGACGACCGTCTGGGTCTGGCCGGCGACGACGGATCCGCCGGTGGCCACGGCACGCCGGACGGACCGTTGTTGCACGGAACCGGCGGTACCACGCAGCTGCAGCACGCTCTCGACGATCCGGACCAGGCCCATGCTCGGCGGGGAGTAGCCGCTGGCGCCCCCGCCGGACGGGTTGGCCCGGCCGTCGTCGGCCAGCGTCCGCAGGCCCTCGCCGGGGGCCGCGAACCCGATGGCCTCCAGCCCGAGCGCCTCGTCGATCAGGGTCAGGCCGTCCACCTCGGCCACGTCCGCGGTGCCCGCGCCGAACCCGGCGTCCGCCGCGGCGCGCTCCGCGGCCGTCTTCAGGCTGGTGATCGTGCGCAGGTCCCGGTCGCCGAAGTTGTAGGGCTCGGAGGACTGGCCCACCCCGGCGAGCCGGATGGGGCCGGGCTCGGCTGACAGGACCACGGCAGCGGTCACGTCGGCCCACAGCGGGAGATCCGCGTCGTCGAGGGGAAAATGCGGGGCCGACCGGAAGCCGCCGTCGCGCAGCGCGCGGGGATTGGCGCGGGCGCTGTCAATTCTCCGCAACGAAGCCCGCTCCCGGGCCGGTCCCGCCCCGTCGCCGGCGGACAGGCACAGCTGGGCCCGCATCGCGGACAGCACGAACTCATCCAGGCCCAGCGGGCGGGACCGGAACGGCTCGAACAGTGACCGGGAGAACTGGTCCGGGCTGTGCTCACTCGACCGGCCCCAGGCCGCGACGATCGAGCGGCGGGCGTGGCCTGCCTCGAGCCGGGTCACGGCGGCCGCCAGCGCGCCCGCGCCGTCGTCGCCGTACCGGATCTCGTCGCGCAGGTAGGCGCCGGCCGCCGGCGAGGTCACCATGCTGGACAGCGACCGGCCGTCCACCAGGTCGTGCGCGGCCAGCACCACCGAGTCGATCTCGTGCATCGGCTGGCCGGAGTCGTCCACCGCGGCCCGCACCGTGTCGAAGATGAGCTCCTGCAGGTTGCGGCGGCCGTCGGCGAAGCTGATCTCGAGGGCCGCACCCTCGACGTAGACAGCCGGGCGCGTCATCGCATCCTCATCCAAACCCTCCATCGGGCTCTGCGGTCCAGGCTTCATTGATAGCAGCCGCGCTCGACGTCCGTCAACGTTAGCGTTGACTCGCGGCGGCCGGCCGGGCAAGCTAGCAGCATCAGCGTGCCCTGTGCCATCCAGGCCGGGCTGAGAAGATGGGGGCCATGATGACCCAGGCAGCGCCCGGGGCGAGCCCGATCCCGGGGCGGATGGCGATCGCCGGGATCGGGGAGACCGGCTACCTGC
This sequence comes from uncultured Actinomycetes bacterium, assembly GCA_963713815.1. GTDB lineage: Bacteria > Actinomycetota > Actinomycetes > Streptosporangiales > Streptosporangiaceae > RYN-230. The sequence goes on along the minus strand of CAVQNH010000006.1, from coordinate 244,661 downwards.
GCGGCAGCGACCAGTCCGTGCTGCAGATGGTGCTGGCCGCCAGCATGGCCGCGATCACCGACGCCGGGCTGACCCCGGCCGATGTCGACGGGATCCTGCCGCCGCCCGGGTTCGTGGCCTGGGACGAGATCGCGGCGCACCTCGGCGTGCGGGACGTCCGCTACACGTCCACCCCGCAGATGGGCGGGGCCAGCCCGACCGCCGCGCTGCTCACCGCGGCCATGGCCATCTCGGCCGGGGTGGCGACCACGATCCTGGTCCCGATCGGCTGGAACGGGTACTCGGCGCTGCGGCCCCGGCCGGACGCCCGGCCGAGCAAGCGCCGGTTCACCGCGGCGTTCTTCGAGACCGTCCGCAACTTCTACGCCCCGTACGGGCTGCGCTCCGCGCCCTGGTGGTACGCGCTCTACCTGCAGCGGTACGTCGAGCTGTACGGGGTGCCGCCGGAGGCGGCCGGCGCGGTCGCGCTGGCCTGCCGCGCCCACGCGCAGCTCAACGACAAGGCGCTGATGCGCGGCCGGCCGCTGACCATGGACGACTACCTGGCCTCGCCGTTCATCACCGAGCCGCTGCGCAAGCTGGACTGCTGCGTGGAGACCGACTGCGCGGCCGCGGTCGTGGTGACCTCGACCGAGCGGGCCCGGGACCTGCCGCACCGTGCCCGTGGTCTACCTCGGCGGCGCCGAGGGTCACGCCAGCCCGGCCGACGAGCTGACCAACCGGCCGGACATGCTGCGGCTCGGGCTGCACGAGGCGGCGCCGCGGGCGTTCGCGATGGCCGGGGTGACCGCCGCCGACGCGGACTTCCTGCAGATCTACGACTGCTTCACCCACGTGGTGCTGCTCCAGCTGGAGGCGCTGGGGCTGGCCGGGCCGGGCGGGGCGGCTGACTTCGTCAAGGGCGGCACGATCGAGCTGGGCGGCCGCTACCCGGTCAACACGCACGGAGGCCTGATGTCGCAAGGGCACTGCTGGGGCATGAACCACGTGGTCGAGGCGGCCCGGCAGCTCCGGCACGAGGCGGGCCCGGCCCAGGTCGCGGACTGCTCGGTGGGGCTGGTCACCGGGTACGGCGACCTGGGCGACGGCAGCGTCGCGATCCTGGCCCGGGGGGATGCCTGATGCCCGGCAAGGTGATCCCGCAGCCGGACGACCTGACCCTGGAGCTGTTCCAGGCCATCGCCTCGACCGGCCAGATGCACGTGCAGCAGTGCGCGGACTGCGGCGCGTACGCCCAGCCGCCGCGGTACTACTGCGCACGGTGCTTCTCCCCGCGGTACCGGATGACGGCGGTGAGCGGCGCGGGCACGGTGTACTCGCACACGTTGTCGCACTACACCACCGAGCCTGCGTGGAAGGACGACGTGCCGTATGCCACGGTCGTCGTGGAGCTCGACGAGGGCCCGCGGATCGTCGGCGCCGCCCGGCACCCGGACCCGGCGGCGATCCGGATCGGGCAGCGGGTGCGCGTGGTGCCCGAGCGGCGCACGGACGAGTTCTCGTTCCTGACCGTGGAGTTCGACGATGCGCCGGTCCCTGAGGCCGCGGCCGCGGCCGGGGAGGCGGCCGATGCCTGAGTCCCCCGTGCCTGACGTTCCGGTCCTGGTCGAGATGGGCGGGGGCGTGGCCGAGATCACGCTCAACCGCCCGGGCAAGATGAACGCGCTGACCCCGGAGATGCTGGTCCGGCTGGACCAGGCCTGGGCCCAGATCAGCAAGGACCCGGAGATCCGGGTGGTCATCCTGACCGGCGCGGGCGAGCGGGCCTTCTGCGCGGGCGCCGACCTGGGCCGGCTGACCCCGCTGCTGACCCGCGCCCGGCAGGCCGAGGACGAGTGGGACGAGGCGCTGCTGGCCGACCCGCTGCTGCTGAACCGGGCCCTGCTGCGCGGCACCGAGATGATCACGCCGGTGATCGCGGCGCTGCGCGGCCAGGTGGTGGGCGGCGGGATGGAGCTCATGCTCGCCTGCGACCTGCGGGTGGCCGCTGAGGACTGCCGCTTCGGGCTGATGGAGGTCAAGCGCGGGCTGATCCCGGCGGCCGGCGGCATCGCCCGGCTGTCCCGCCAGGTGGCGCAGGCCCAGGCAGCCGAGATCCTGCTGGTCGGCGACCGGATCCCCGCGGCGCAGGCGCTCGCCATGGGACTGGTCAACCGGGTGGTCCCGGCCGACGAGGTGATGGCCACCGCCCGGGCGCTGGCCGGCCGGATGGCGGAGAACGGCCCGCTGGCCATGCGCAAGGCCAAGCAGGTCATGCTGGAGTCGTCCGGCCGCTCGCTGGGCGAGGCGTTCGCGGCCGAGGACGAGGCCATCAAGGTGGTACTCCGCTCCGCCGACGCCCGCGAAGGCTCCCGCGCCTTCATCGAGAAACGCCCGCCCCACTTCACCGGCGCCTAAGGTCCTCCGAGGCCGTAGCCGCACACCGGCCACAGTTTCGGCCTGTGCTCCCAGTCATTCCGCCTTGGCCGCCGCTCTGCCTCAGCCACGATGATCCCGTAGCTATTCAGCCAGCGTGACCGAGGTAGAAAGGCTGGGGTCTGCGCTGTAGGTGATGTGCTAGTCCAAGACGATCGCGTCTACCTCGAACTCCACCAGCCATCCTGGGTCGATGAAGCGTGACACCTCGACGAAGGTGCAGGCCGGCCGCACCTGAGCAAATCGCTGTGCGTGGGCGCGGGCGGCCTCCCGCCATTGCCCGATGTCGGTGAGCATCACCCGGGTCCGGACCACGTCGGCCAGTGACGCGCCTGCTTCCTGCAGCGCCTGTTCGGCGATATCGAGGCAGCGGACCGATTGTGCGTAGATGTCACCGGGGGCCGCGGTGCCGCCGCCCTCGGCGATCGGCGCGGTGCCAGCGACGCAGATGTAGGGTCCCGAGCGCACGGCGCGGGACATGCCGATTTCTGGCTCCAGAGGCGAGCCCGAACTCACCAGCCGACGGGAGGAAGTCATAAGTGCAGCATGCCAGCGCCGGGTGCGCCAGCATCCTCCAGAGTGGCCCCGGCCTGTGCTGCTCAGCTGCGGTCCGGCTGGTTGCGGACGGCGGTCCTCCAGGACGGCCAGGCTGGTCAGCAGGTCCTCGTCCGCATGGGCTTTGACCCAGTTCCTGAGCATGGCCGGCAGCGAGCGGGGCAGGTCCACCCGGACGGTGGTGTACACGCCGTAGACATTCATGAGCTGCTCGCGCAGCCGCTCCGCGGTGGTCCCGCGTGCGGGAACACAGACCAGCAGATCGGTGTCTCGTGCCTGCGACGACTCGTCGCGCAGGTCTCCTGAGCGGCAGGTGCGTACGGCCGTAAAGACCGGGATGCTCCGCCGCCCACGCGCGCATGCTGGCCCGGTCCGCCAGAGTGTGCGCGACCTCGTCGGGATTGGCGTTGGGCGGGAAGTTCTCGATGAGGACGCGGCGGTGATCGTCGCTCATCGTGACCCGGGCTTCTAGCCTGAGGGTGGTCGGCCGGCCCGCTGCCATCGCGGCGAAGTCGCCGGTGACGGTGCAGCCGTTGAGGAAGCAGGGTGGGCCGACGATGCTCGATCAGGTCCTTGCTGGTCACCCTGGGGCGCTGGATGACCTCGCGGAGCGCCTCGATGATCGCCAGCGGGCGGAATGGCGGCCTGAGGCCCTCCCGGTAGACGTTGCCGTTGATCAGCCCGACCGGGACCGGGGCCAGGTCCCCGCGCTCGGCCGCGAGCACCACCTGCCCGGCCCGGGTCAGCCCGGCCTCGGTGTAGCGGTAGTTGGCGGCCGGATCGTTCCCGCGGCTGCCGAAGTTGCCCTGGCCGTCCACCAGGAGCAACGGCATTGTCCACGGCCGGGCCAGGTCGAGGAGCACCTCGTAGGCGTAGCCGGGGGCCAGCCCGATCCGCTCCTCCACCACATCCAGCACCTTGGCGCTCCGGCGGTGTCGCCTGGCCCGGGCGCCCAGCGAGTCGAGCGCTTCGAGGATGGCGCATTCGACCAGGCCGACGCCGCTGCGATCGCCCATGCGTGCTTACCCCTTGAACCGGCGCCGCAGGTCCCAGACATCCGCCTGGGCCGCCACCGGGACATCGACATCCGCTACCGGGATCCTCACCGCGGACTGGCGTAGCCTCTGCCACTCGAGCCGGCCGCGTTCCAGCAGGCAGTCCACCCTGCCATACGCCGTAACCACACCGAGCATGGTCAGCCACGACAGGGCCCGGACTCTCGGGACCTCCCCGGGCCGGAGGGCAAGCTCGGCCAGCGCGTCCCCCAGACGGCGCAGATTCTCCTCGGCCGGCTCGATCACCACGTCGGCATCGGCCACGGAAATCGCCTCGCCGTGCAGCCACAAGGCCGCGCTGCCGACCAGCAGGAAAGACACGCCCTCCGCGGCCAGGATCGCCGCGGCCAGCACCGGCGCCGGATACCCGGGTCGCTCTTGCTGGGCGCTCACGAAGTCACCTTAGGTGGCGGCCGAATGATCGTGGAGCAAAGTGCGCCGCCGGCCGCGCACTTTGCACCACGCTGATGTGCTCAGAGGGCGAGGTGGCGGGCCAGGAGGTCGCGGTGGTAGGCGGGGGCGCCGAGCAGGATCTCGGAGGAGCGGGCCCGCTTGAAGTAGAGCTGGATGGGGTGTTCCCAGGTCAGCGCGATCCCGCCGAAGACCTGGATGGCCGCGTCGGCGGCGTGCCGGTAGGTCTCGGAGCAGACGGCCTTGGCCAGGCTGGCCACCACGGCCAGCTCGTCTTCCCCGGACTGGGAGGCTTCAGCGGGCTGGGCCGCTGCGGTGCGCAGGGCGTAGTACGCGGCTGACCTGGCCGCCTCGACCTCGACCAGGACGGCCGCGCAGGTGTGCTGGACGGCCTGGAAGGAGCCGATCGGCCGGCCGAACTGATGCCGGGTCCGGGCGTGCTCCACCATCAGTTCCAGCACCCGCTGCGCCCCGCCGGCCTGCTCCGCGGCCAGCCCGGCCGCGGCCCGCCGCAGTCCGCGCTCGATGACGCCCCACCCGGCGCCGTCCGCGCCGATCAGGCGGCCGCCGGCGGCGGTGAAGTCGAGCCGGGCCTGCTTGCGGGTCTGGTCCATGGCCGGCAACGGCACCCGCGCCAGTCCCGCCGCCGGGCCGGGCACCGCGAACAGGCTGATGCCCGCGGCCGTGCGGGCCGGGACCAGGATCACGTCCGCGGTGGCCCCGTCGGGCACGAACGTCTTGCTGCCGGTCAGCTCCCAGCCGGACGCACCCGGCACAGCCGGGAGCGTGACGCCCGCCTCGTCCCACCGGCCGCCAGCCTCGGTGACCGCGAGCGTGACGGTCAGGCCCCCGGCGCAGATCCCTTCCAGCAGCTCGGTGGCGACCGGGTCGCCGTCGGGGGCGGCGAGCAGGGTCTGGGCGGCCAGCACCGCGGTGCTGAAGTACGGGCCGCCGCACAGGACGCGGCCCATCTCTTCCAGCACGACGCCCTGATCGGCGAGGGACCCGCCGTCCCCGCCGAACCGCTCGGGAATCGCGATGCCGGGCAGGCCCAGCCCGGCCAGCTCCCGCCAGGCGGCGGGGTCGCTGCCGGCCGGGTCGGGCATCAGGGCCCGGACGCGCGCCTCGGACGAGACCCCGGCCAGCAGGTCGCGGGTCGCGTCCCGGAGCTGGGACTGCTCGCTGGTGAACCCGATGAGCACCTGGCCTCCCGCAGCGCTGCCCTGACCGCACGGCACCCTGACCAATAACGGACTGATCGGCGCCGGCCTGGTCAGCAGAGCCTGGTCAACGCTAGTGTTGACAAGCTCTGAGTCTGGCTGGATGCTGTGAGTATGTCAAGGTGGCGGCGGCGCAGGTGATTGTCGACTACGAGGGCGAGGCGGCCGGTTTCCGGGCCGAGGTCCGCGCCTGGCTGGCGGAGAACCTGCCCGGGGACTGGCCCCCGCGGCCGGGCGGGCAGTCTCCGGAGGAGCGTGCGAAGTTCCGGCAGGAGTGGAACGAGAAGCTCTACGCGGCGGGCTGGATCTGCGCGTCCTGGCCGGCCGAGTACGGCGGCCGGGGCCTGTCCCAGCTGGAGTCGCTGATCCTGGCCGAGGAGTTCAGCCGGGCCAAGGCGCCGCTGCGGGCCGACTGGTTCGGTGACACGCTGGTCGGCCCGACGATCCTGCGCTGGGGCACCGAGGAGCAGAAGAGCACGTTCATCCCGAAGATCCTGCGGGGCGAGATCTCCTGGTGCCAGGGCTTCTCCGAGCCGGACGCCGGGTCCGACCTGGCCAGCCTGCGCACCTCGGCCCGGCTGGAAAAGGCCGGGAGGGGCGGGAGGCGGGCGGAGGACGAGCACTGGGTGATCAACGGCCAGAAGACCTGGACCACCCGGGCCGACGAGGCCGACTACATCTTCCTGCTGGCCCGCACCGAGCCGGACGAGCGCCGGCACAAGGGCCTGTCCTACCTGCTGGTGCCGATGCGGCAGCCCGGGGTGGAGGTGCGCCCCATCGAGCAGCTGGACGGGGCGGCGGAGTTCAGCGAGGTGTTCTTCACCGACGCCCGCGCCCCGGCGGGCGCCGTCGTCGGCGGGCGCGGCAACGGCTGGACGGTCGCGATGACCACGCTCGGCTTCGAGCGGGGCGTGTCGTCCAGCATGAGCCACCAGCGGTTCGAGAAGGAGCTGGCCGGCATCATCGACCTGGCCCGGGAGCGCGGCGCCAGCGAGGATCCGCTGACCCGCGACCGCCTGGTCCAGCAGTGGATCAAGGTCCAGCTGATCAAGTTCGGTAACCAGCGGCTGCTGTTCGACGCGCTCAACGGCACCCACCAGGCCGACGCGCTCCGGGCCACCACCAAGCTGTGGTGGTCGCGGACCCACCAGGACACGCTGGACCTGGCCATGGACCTGCTCGGCCCGGACGGCCAGGTGCTCACCGGCGACCCGGCTGACGAGGGCAACTGGATCCCCGGCGTCGGGCTGCGCCGGGGGCGGGCCGACTACCCGGCGTCGGCCCTGCAGCGCGCGTTCCTGTTCTCCCGCTCGGACACCATCGGCGGCGGCACCTCCGAGATCCAGCTCGGCATCATCGCGGAGCGGGTCCTCAAGCTCCCCCGCGCGCGCTAGCCCCTCAGGGTTGACCTGGCGGGCATCAGGTCAGGCAGCCTCGGCGGTGAGGCGGTCCGGATAGTTAAGCGCCCGGATAGTTAAGCGACGGTGCCCTGGTCGCGGAGGCCGGCCAGCGTGCCGCCGTCCAGGGACAGCCACTCGGCGAGCACCTCGTCGGTGTGCTCTCCGGGCCGGGCCGGCGGCCGCTGGATCGCGCCGGGGGTGGCGCTGAACCGGGGCGCCGGAGCGGGCTGGATGATCCCCCCGTCGTGCGCGAACGTGCCCCGCGCCTGATGATGCGGGTGCTGCGGGGCCTCGGCCAGATCGAGGACCGGCGCGAAGCAGATGTCCCGCTCCCCCTCCAGCCGGGCGCACCACTCGTCCCGGGTGCGCTGGCGGAAGACCGCCGCCAGCCGTTCCCGGGCGGCCGGCCACTGGTCCTGGTCGCGGCGGGGTGGCAGGTCGTCCAGGCGGAGGCCGAGCACCTCGAGCAGGCGGGCGTAGAACCGGTGCTCGATCGGGCCGACCGAGACGTACTTGCCGTCGGCGCACTCGTACACGTCATAGAACGGCGCGCCGGAGTCGATGACGTTGTGCCCCCGCTCCAGGGAGTAGAGGCCCTGGGCGTGGTAGCCCCACACCATGGTCATCAGCGAGGACACGCCGTCGATCATGGCGGCGTCCACCACCTGCCCCCGGCCGGTCCGGCGCGCCTCGAGCAGCCCGCACACCACGCCGAAGGCGAGGAACAGCCCGCCGCCGCCCATGTCGCCGACCAGGTTCAGCGGCGGCACCGGCGGCTGCCCGGCCCGGCCGATGTGGGCCAGCGCGCCGGCCAGCGCCACGTAGTTGATGTCGTGACCGGCGTGCCGGGCCAGCGGGCCGTCCTGTCCCCAGCCGGTCATCCGCCCGTACACGAGTTCCGGGCGCCGGGCCAGGCACGCATCCGGGCCGATGCCGAGCCGCTCGGCGGCGCCGGGCCGGTACGGGTCGAGCAGGGCGTCCGCGTGGCTGACCAGGTCCAGGACCAGCGCCGTGCCCGCCGCCGACTTCAGGTCCACCGCGACCGACCGGCGGCCCCGGTTGACGATGTCGCCGGGCACGGCGGGCCCGGCCTTGGCGGCGGTGTCCGTCCGCTCGACCCGGATGACGTCCGCACCCAGGTCGCTCAGCAGCATGGCCGCGTACGGCGCGGGGCCGATCCCGGCCAGCTCGATGATGCGGAACCCGCGGAGCGGCCCTGACGCGCCGGCCCGGTCTGCGTCGTCCACTGCCTGCTCCCTCCCATGCCACCCGCGTGGCCAGCGATGCCGTCACCAGTGTCCCGGGCTGGCCAGTGATCACGGAGCCCGCCCCGGGGCCGCATTGTCGTCCGCCGGTGAGCCGCGCAGGCCAGGAGACTGGCCGTTGGCCGATCCGTGGGGCCGCCGTCGCCGGTCCAGGATCAGCCCCGGCCGCGGACGACCCGGCGGCCTGGGCCGGGGCCGGGTCGGCGCGGGCGCGGCGCTGCCGCCAGACCGCGAAGGACACCGCCACGATCAGGGCGACGCCGTTGAACATGTCGTTGAGCCACTGCGCGCTGGTGATCAGCTGAACCCCGTAGACCCCGGTAGCCAGGACAAAGACCGCCAGCACTGTGCCCCACACGTTGAACCGGCCCGGGCGCAGCTGCGTCGAGCCGAGGAACGCGGCCGCGTAGGCCGGCAGCAGCAGCGCGGCGCCGAAGGTGAGCGAGGGCCCGCTCTGCGACGAGAACAGGACCCCGGCCAGGCCGGCGACCGTGCCGGAGAAGATCAGGGACAGCCACGTCCAGCCGCCGACCCGCACCCCGGACAGCCGCGCGGCCACGCCGTTCCCGCCCGTCGCGTACATGTACCGGCCGGCCGGGGTCCGTTCCAGGAACCACCAGCTGATCAGGGCGACGATGATCACGTAGAAGAAAATGGCCTGGAAGCCGAGGATCTGGAACTGGGTGAGACTTGCCCAGGTCGAGGACGTCGGCGGCTGCGGCTGGCTGTTCCCGCTGACGATGGTCTCGACCGCGCCCACGATGGTGGCCATGCCGAGCGTCGCGATGAACGCGTTCACCTGCAGGCGCACGATGATGAAGCCGTTCACCGCCCCGATCAGCACCCCGATGAGGAGCGCCACCGCGATGGCCGGCCACATCGGCCAGTGCTGCTGCGTCTGGAGGATGGCGACCACCACGGCGCTGAGGTTCGCGGTGGCCCCGATGCTGAGGTCGAACGCGCCGGTCGCGAGCGGGACGACCACGGCCAGCGCGAGCAGCGCGGCCACGGCCTGCTCGGAGGCGATCGAGTGCACGGTGCCGAGCGTGAGGAAGAGGTGGGGTTCCCAGATCCCGAAGATCAGGATGAACAGGGCCCACAGGTACAGGCCGCTGAAGCGGTCGAACCCGAACCCGGGCCGCTTACCGATGATTCTCATGTGCCCGGCGACCTTTCCTGGTCGAGGGAGCCCCCGGTCGGGGAAGCAGTGGCCGGGAAAGCACCCGGGGAAGCGCCGCTGGTCGCGGGCGCACTGCCCAGCAGGCACTCCCGGCTGATGGCCCGGGCGGATACGTCACCGCCCAGCAGGTCGGCGGCGGGCCGCCCGTCCCGGCACACGATCACGCGCTGGCAGATGGCGGCCAGCTCGTCGACGTCCGAGGAACTGATCACGATGGCGGCGCCCGCCGCGGCCGCCTGCACCAGCTGGGCGTGCAGCACGGCCTTGGCGCCCACGTCCACGCCCTGGGTCGGCTCATCGAGCAGGAACACCGCAGGCTCGCGGCGCAGCCACTTGGCGAACATGATCTTCTGCTGGTTGCCGCCGCTGAACGACTCCAGGGGCAGGTCGACCAGACCCGGCGGCCGGACGCTGAGCCGCTCGAACCAGCTGAGCGCGGTCCGGCGCTCGGGCCGGCGCCACATCGTGCCGAACCTGCGGAACGGCCGCAGGCTGGACAGCGCGATGTTTTCCCGGGCCGAGAGGCTCAGGATCGCCGCGTTCCGGACCCGGTCGGCCGGCAGGTAGGCCAGGCCGTGCCGCATGGCCAGGTCCGGCCGGGACGGCGCGAGCCGCACACCGCCAGCGGTCATCACCTCGCCGGTCCGGCCGGTGGCCCCGAAGGCGGCGCCCAGCACCGTTTCGCGGCCTGAGCCGGTGATGCCGGCGATCCCGGTGATCTGGCCGGCCCTGAAGTCCGCGGAGAAGCCGTCGAGTGAGGCGGCCGTGATCCCCCGCAGCGACAAGGCCGGCCGCTCCCCGCCGGACTGCCCTTCCAGCCCGGACGGCCTCTCCCGCTCAGGCTGCAGGGTCTCCGCCTCATGGTGCGCGACGGCCAGTTCCTCGCCCACCAGCAGGTCGACCAGGCGGCGGTGGTCCAGGGAGGACGTCGGCACGGTGGCCACCTCCCGGCCGTCCCGCAGCACGGTCACGTTCGCGGCGATCGTGAAGATCTCGTCCAGCCGGTGGGTGACGTAGAGGACGCCGACCCCCGCGGCCGAGACCCTCCGGATGATCTCCATCAGCCGCTCGACCTCGGTGGCCGGCAGGGTGGCGGTCGGCTCGTCGAGGACGAGGAGGCGCACCGGAGAACCCGGGTCCTCCCGCAGGGCGCGGGCGATGGCCACCCCGGTCCGCGTGGCCGGGGACAGGCTGCCCACGCTGGCCCCGGGATCAACAGCCAGGCCGACCCGGGCCAGGTCCTTTCTCGCCCGCGCACTGCTGCGCCGGGTGGAGATCGTGCCCAGCGTGGTCGCGAAGCCGGCCCCGATGGCCAGGTTGTCCAGCACCGGGATGCTGTCCACCAGGCCCAGATCCTGGTGCACGAAGCGGGCTCCCAGCCGGTACGAGCTGGCCGGGTGCCCGAACGGGAGCGGCTGGCCCGCGACGGTGACGGTGCCGGCATCGGGCCGGTGGAAACCGGAGAGGATCTTGATGAGGGTGGACTTCCCCGACCCGTTCTCGCCGAGCACGGCGTGCACCTCGCCGGGGCCGATCGCGAGATCCACGTCCTGGAGGGCGACGCTGGCGCCGAAGCGCTTGCTCAGCCCGGTGACCGCCAGGGCCGGTGCGGTGTCGGCCGGTGCGGTCATCGGGTCATCCCTGCCTTCCTGCTGGCCCGGGCGGCGGGGGCGTCCGGGGAGAATGCCCAGGACTACGGAAGCTTCCAGAGCTTGCGGAACTGCTGCGGGTAGTTCGCCGGCACGTCGTAGTCGGCGGCCGGGCTGAACTGGACCGTCTTGGTCAGCAGCTGCTTGGGCTGCGTACCGTCGTAGGGGTCGAATGTCATCCCCTCGGCGTGCCGGATGGCGACGTCCAGGTACTGCCAGCCCCCGATGTGCAGCGAGGCGCCGGTGAAGGCGGCCTCGGTGCCGTTCTTCACGTCGGTCAGGTTCTCCACGTCGCCGTTCTCCCCGGCGATCTTCACCTTCCCGGAAAGGCCGGCCGCGGAGAGGGCGGCAGGCAGGCCGTCGATGAAGGGACCTTCGGTCGCCACCACGTAATTAATGGACGGGTTCCGCTGCAGATCGGACACGATGGCTGAGTTCACCTTGCCGCCCGTCGCATCCGCCACGGACATGTCCAGGTTGGTTACCTTGCAGCCACTGCACTGCTTCTGCACATCAGCCTGGAAAGCGTCACTGAACGTCTTCAGGTAAGGAAGCTCGTCGGTGCGAACGTTGAGAGCTTGTCCCTTGCCACCTGAATCGGCGACGAACCAGTTAGCCAGGATCTGGCCGGTCTCCACGCCGTCTGGCGGCCCGCTGATGTTCCCGATAACCGTGGAATTCATCGCGAGCGGCCCGACATACCCTGCGACGATCGGCACTCCTGCCTTCTTGTAGGCGGGAATGATGCTCGACCACACCGCCTCGGGGAGTCCAGAGAGGCCGACGGCCGCCGGGTGGTAGTTGAGCGCGAGTTTGAAGGCGCTCAGGACCGTGGCCGGGTTGGCCTGCTGGTACTGGACCACCTTCAGATTCCAGCCCGCAGCGCTGGCCGCCTGCCGGACACCAACCAGGATCTGGGCGCACGCGGAGAGCTCACAGTTCAGCCACACGAACGTTTTGCCTTTCGGCGGGGCGGTCTTCAGCGGGGTGGTCACGCCCAGCTCGGTAGGCGCCTTCTCCCACTTGGCCGCGGTGACCTGGGCCGCCTTGACCGCGGTCGAACTCGCGCTGGCCGACGCCGAACCGCCGGAGGCCGAACTGCCGGAGCTCGAACCGCCGGAGCTCGAACACGCGCTGAGGATAACCATCGCAAATGCGCAGGACAGGGCAGCGAAAATCTTTGGCCGTGCAATAACCCTGGTGCGGACAGGACTCGTCATCGTGGTTCCCGCCTGTGGTTGAGTTCCCAGGGACAGCAGAAAGTACGGAGGCTGTCTCATCACTTATTCCAGACTGTGATGTGGACCATAGCCCAGCTCCCGAATTCTCGTCAACACCCTCGTTGAAAAATTTGTAACAGATAGGAAACACTCGAGCATGTGTGACGGCACGGACTGAAGAAGGGGATTGCCGGTCACGGCGATCCCGGATTCGCAGTTACTGACTAGTGGGTAACTACTTAGCAGGGGCACCTAGTTCGGCGACGGCGCGCTTGCGCAACGTATTCAGATCGACCTTGCCCGTGGGCCCGCGGCCTATGGACGTGACGAAGATGACTTCGCGTGGCGCCTTGTAACCCGCCAGGTGCGCCTTGCAATGGTTAATAACCGCGTCGGCGGTGAGCACCTGCCCCGGCGTGGTCTGGACGACCGCGACCACGGCCTGGCCGAAGCGCTCGTGCGGGACGCCGATCACCACGGCGTCGGCCACGCCGGGCAGGGTGGCGATGACCTTCTCCACCTCGTCCGGGTAGACCTTCTCGCCGCCGGTGTTGATGCAGGCCGAGCCGCGGCCGAGCAGGGTCACCGTGCCGTCCGCGGCGACCACGGCCCAGTCGCCGGGCACCGAGTACCGGCGTCCGCCGATCTCCTGGAACACCTCGGCCGTTTTCCGCTCGTCCTTGTAGTAGCCGATCGGCTGCCGCCCGGAGAACGCGATCAGGCCGGCCACTCCCGACCCGGGGACGACGTCCTGGCCCGCCTCGTCGATGACCCGCATGCCGGGCCGGGGCCGGAACGACCCGTCCGAGGCCGCGATGTTGTCCTTGGTCACCAGCGAGGAGCCGACCGTGATGGCCTCCGAGGCGCCGAACACGTCGTTGATGAGCAGATGCGGCGCGTGGGCGAGGAGCCGCCGCTTGGTCGCCTCGGTGAACACCACCCCGCCGGAGGTGATGGTCTTGAGGCTGGACAGGTGCCAGCGGCCAGGATGGGCGTCCAGCGCGTCGGCCACCGGCCGGGCGAAGGCGTCACCGACCCAGCTCGCGGAGTGCACCTGCCTGCGGTCCACGGTGTCGAGGAACTCGACCGGGTCGAACGAATGCCCTTCGAGCAGCACGATCGCCCCGCCGCGGGCCAGGATCGGCATGCAGCTGAAGCAGCCGGCGCCGTGCATGAGCGGCGCGGCCGGGAGCATCCGCCGGCCCTCGCGGGCCACCCGGGAGCGCGCGTACTCCAGGTCCGGCTCGTCCGGGTAACCGCCGCGCGCCGCGTTCCCGAGCAGGATGAACAGGTCGTCCTGGCGCCACATCACGCCCTTGGGCATGCCGGTGGTGCCGCCGGTGTACAGCAGCAGGAGGTCGTCACCGCTGCGCTCCTGGCGTTCCTCCTGGTCCGGGCCGGGCGGCAGGCGTGGGCCCGGGCCCTCCCCGGTCCCCGTGGCCGCCTCCTCGTAGCTGACCGCCCAGCCGGGGCACGGCCCGGTGCCGTCGTTGACCCAGAGCCAGCTGCGGATCTCCGGCAGGCGGCCGCGGATCAGCTCGATCTGGGCGGAGAACTCGCCGTGGAACACCACGGCGCGGACGTCGGCGTTGTCCCACAGGTAGACGAGCTCGTCGCTGCCGTAGCGGTAGTTGGTGTTGACCGGCACCAGCGACGCCTTCAGGCACGCGTAGAGCGACTCGATGTACTCGGGGCTGTTGCGGAGGTACTGGGCCACGCTGCTGTGGCGGGGCAGCCCGGCGGTGAGCAGGCAGGCGGCCACCCGGCCGGCCCGCTGATCGAGCTCCCGCCAGGTGACGACCCGGCCGCCCTGGATGACCGCGGGCGAGCCGGGGACCTGAGCCGCGACGACCTCCAGGACGTCGGCGATGTTCCAGCCGGTCATGCCGGGCCGCCTTCCGGATGGCCCGGCTGACCGGGTGTGGCGGAGTGGCCGGCCTCCTTGAGCACGGCGTCGGTGTCGGCGCCGAGCGCGGGCACCGCCGAGCCGTCCGGCGGGGTGATCACGTCGTCGAAACGGAACGGCGTGGCGGTCACCGTGAACTCCCCGGCCGGGTCGGCCACGGTCCGGAACACCCCCCGGGTGCGCAGGTGCTCATCCTCCAGCAGCGAGGCCATGGTCTGGTAGCGGGCGGCGGGGACCCCGGCGGCGAGCATCTCGGCCTCGGCCTGCTCGGCCGTGCGGCTGGCCGCCCAGTCGCAGACCAGCTGGTGCAGCTCGTCCCAGTGCAGGGTGCGCGCCTTCACGTCGGCGAACCGCGGATCGGTGCCCAGCCCGGGCTGGCCGAGCGCGCGGGCGACCGCGCGCCAGTTCAGGTCGCTGACGATGGTCAGGACGATGAAGCCGTCGGCGGTGGGCACCGGCCGGTGGCTCGGCCGCATCTCACGCAGCTCAGCCAGCTCGGCCTGGAACTCGTAGACCGGCATGGACAGCATCGCCTCCACCAGCGACAGGTCGATGCGCGAGCCCGCGCCGGTGGCGTCCCGCTTGCGCACGCCGGCCAGGATCGCGCCGAAGGCCATGGTGCCGCCGAGGATGTCGCCGACGAACACGCCGGTGACCGGGGGAATGCTGCCGGGCGGCTGGTAGAAGAGGTTGGCCATGTCGAACCCGGAGGCCGCGTGCACCACGGGCGCGAAGGCGGCCCGCCGGGCGTTCGGCCCGGCCTGGCCCCAGCCGGAGATCGAGCAGTAGATGACGTCCTCGCGGACCGCGCGGCAGGCCTCGTAGGTCAGGCCGAGCCGGCCCGCCACGCCGGGCCGCCAGCTCTCCAGCACGATGTCGGCCCGGGCGACCAGCGCCAGGGCCGCCTGCTGGCCCTCTGCGGCCGACAGGTCCAGGGTCACGCTGCGCTTGCCCACGTTGAGCTGGCCGAAGAAGCGGCTGGACCCGGACTTGCGCGGGCGGAGCTTGCGCATGTGGTCCCCGTCGGGGGACTCGACCTTGATGACCGTGGCACCGAGGTCGGCCATCATCCGGGTGCAGTGCGGGCCGGCCATCATCGTGGAGAAGTCCAGCACGGTCAGGCCGTCAAGCGGTCCCGGCGCCGGCGCGGGTGGCGTCCCGGGCGGCTGCTCAGGCATGCCCGCCTCCGGTGCCCGGCCGGGCGGCCAGTTCCGCCCGCACGGCCGGGACGACCTGGGTGGCGAGCAGCTCCAGGTGCCGGTCCACGTAGGAGCCGGGGCAGGCGCTGGAGAAGATCACCCGGGTGGCGCCGGCCCGGATGTAGTCCAGCACCCGGCCGGTGCAGTAGTCCACGTCGCCGACGGCCAGGTACTTGCCGGCCATGGTGGTGAAGTCCTGCCGGTAGGTCTGGGCCAGGACCTGCATCGCGTAGCCGGTGGCCACCGCCGGGTCCTCGTGCACGCAGGACCACAGGTAGACGCCGCCCTCGATGGGCGGCTGGCCGTCCCGCTCCGCCGCGATCACCTCGAGCGAGCGGGCCAGCATGTCCGGGGAGTACATGTAGGGCAGCCAGCCGTCGGCGTAGCGGGCCGCGCGGCGCATGGCCACCTCCTTGCGCCCGGCGACCCAGATCGGCGGGCGCGGCGCCCGGACCGGCCGCGGCGCGATCGACACGTTGTCCAGCGTGGCGTACTTCCCGGCGTACGTGACCCGGTCGTGGGTCCAGAGCAGGCGGATGATCTCCAGGGCCTCGTCGGTGCGCGGGCCGCGCTCCGCGGGCGGGACCCCGCAGGCCTCGAACTCGGCCGGGTTCTCCCCGCCGACCCCGGCGCCCAGCACGAAGCGGCCGCCGCTGACGTTGTCGAGCGCGGCGCCGAGCTTCGCGGCCAGCACCGCCGGGTACAGCGGCAGCAGGGTGACCGAGCTCATCAGCTCGATCGTGGACGTCGCGGTGGCCGCGGCGGCCAGGCTGATGAACGCGTTCGCGATCGGGATGTTGAAGCTGACGTGCTCCCCGGTGGTGAGGAAGTCCCAGCCCTGGGCCTCGATCCGGCGGCAGGCGTCGCCGATGCCGTCGTCGATCACCGAGAGCAGCACGCCGAACTGCACGGGCACGCCGCGGTGATGAGGGTCAGCTTCGGCCACCTGTGCACCGTAACCCCGCCCGGCCCGCGTCGTCAACGCTAGTGTTGAAAGGAAGAGCGGGGACGGGAGGACGCGGAACGGGACCGTCTCGGGGCCGCGTACTGTGCCGCCGGTCCACTCGATCGACTGCGGGTCGATGACCTCGAACTCGGGCATGACCGCCAGCCACTCCTCCAGCGCCACCCGCATCTCCAGCCGGGCCAGCGGCGAGCCCAGGCAGCGGTGTGCGCCTGAGCCGAAGGTCAGGTGGGCGTTGCGGCGCCGGTCCAGCCTGACCTGGTCCGGGTCCTCGAACACCGCAGGGTCGCGGTTGGCCGCCGCCAGCGGGAACAGCATCCGCTCCCCGGCCGGGATGTGCCGCCCGTGCAGGTCAGCGTCCTGGGTCGAGACCCGGGCCAGCATGACCGGCGCGTAAGCGCGCAGCAGTTCCTCGATCGCGGTGGACATCAGCTTCGGTTCCTCGCGCAGCCGCCGCCGGTCCTCCGGATGCGTGCCCAGGTGCAGCAGGCTGGCCGACAGCGCGCTCCAGGTGGTGTCGGCCCCGGCGATCATGATCACGAGGGCGCTGCCGATCTGCTGCTTGCGGCTCAGCGGCTGGCCGTCGTCCCCGGGCCGGGTCAGGTAGGTGATCAGGTCCGGGGCGCCGTCTGCGCCCTGATCGGCCGCGGCCCGCTCCTGCAGCAGCCCGTCGAAGTAGCCGATCATCTCGCTGACCACCGTGGCCCGGGCCGCCTGGTCCAGCGGGCCGACCCGGAGCAGCCGCACGGTCCACTCGATGAACCGGGGGGCCATCTCCGCCGGGACGTCGAGCAGCCGGGTGAGGACCGAGATGGCCAGCTGCTGGGCGAACCCGGTGGCCGCGTCCCCGCCGCCTTCCCCGGCCAGTGCCCGGGCCAGGGCCGCGGCCTTCTCCCGGATGAACGGCTCCAGGCGGGCCACCTTGGCCGGCACCAGGAACGGCAGCAGCACCCCGCGGTGCCCGGCGTGCTCGGGGGGGTCGGAGGTGATGGGCGGCAGGAACAGGCCGCTCTTGCCGGGCTCGGGCATCGGGCCGCCGACGTCGGACACCCGCGACGAGTACAGCTCCGGATCGCGGGTCATGGCCTTGATGTCGCCGAAGCGGGTGACCAGCCACGAGCCGCCGAAGCGGTCGCTGTGCGCGACCGGGCATTCCTGCTGCATCCGGGCCCACCGCTGGTGCGGGCAGTTGCGCAGCTCCGCCGAGAAGATGTCGTAGTCGTCGAACCCCGTGTCCTCCGGCTGCGCGGCGCCGCTCACCGGCTCCTGGCTCACTCGTACTCCCAGGCCGGGCTCAGCTCACCCTTGTGGATGTCCTGGCGGAGCACGAACTTCTGGACCTTGCCGCTGGCCGTCATCGGGAACTCGCTCACCACGTACCACTTGCGGGGCCGCTTGTAGGGGGCGAGCCGGTCCCGGGCCCAGCCGAAGATCTCGGCGGGGCCGGCCTCCTGGCCGGGCCGCAGCACCACGACCGCCCCGACCTGCTCACCCCACGTGTCGTCGTCGATGCCGATGACCTGGATCCCGGCCACCGCGGGATGGTCGGCGATGACCTCCTCGATCTCCCGCGGGTACACGTTCTCCCCGCCGCGGATGATCATGTCCTTGAGCCGGCCGGTGACCTTGAGGTAGCCGCGGGCGTCCATCTCGCCCAGGTCGCCGGTATGCAGCCAGCCCTCAGCGTCGATCGCGGCGGCGGTCGCCTCGGGCATGTCGTAGTAGCCGGTCATGGTCTGCGGGCCGCGTACGCAGATCTCGCCCTGGGTGTCCACCGGGACCGTCTCGTTCGTGGCCAGGTCCGCGATGCGCCCCTCCATGTCGGCGACCGGCTGGCCGATCGTGGTGGTCTGGTCCGCCATGGTGTCGGTCAGCAGGGTCTGGGTAACCACGCCGAACGCCTCGGTCTGGCCGAAGCCGATCACCACCGGGGTCCCGGTGACCTCGGTGGTCCGCCGGGACAGCGCGGCCGAGCAGGCCGACCCGCCGATCAGGAACGACGACAGGCTGCTCAGGTCGCGGGCCGCCGCGTCCGGGTGCTCGACCAGCATGGACAGCATGGTGGGCACGACGAGCGTCATGCTGGCCCGCTCCGCCTCGATCAGCTCCAGGAGCAGCGCGGGGTTGAAGCCGGGCATCAGCACGTGCGTGCCGCGCAGTGCGAGCGCGCCCAGCACGCCGTGCACGCAGCTGCCCACATGGAACAGGGGCATCGGGTTGACGTAGACCCCGCCGTCGGGCATGCCGCAGTGCATGGCCGCGCCGCGGGCCGAGTGGATCGCGCCGTGATGGTGCAGCATGCAGCCCTTGGGGTCGCCGGTGGTCCCGGAGGTGTACTGGATCTGGGCCGTGTCCCCCGGCCGCACCTCCGGCAGCGCGGCACCTGGCGGTACCGCACCAGGCCATGCCGCACCAGGCCGCGCGGTACCGGCCGGGCCGCCGGCCAGGAACTCCTCCCAGCCGCCGAAACCGACCGCCTCGCGCAGCCCCGGCAGGTCGCCGCGCAGCCCGTCGATGATCTCGCTGCCGCGCTGACCCATCTGCTCCTCGCTGTAGAACACCCCGGCGGACCGGGACTGGCGCAGCACATAGGCCAGCTCACCGCGGCGCAGCGCCGGGTTGACGGTCACCAGGACCAGCCCGGCCAGGGCCGCACCGAGCTGGAGCACGACCCATTCCGGCCGGTTGACCGACCACACGGCGACGTGCTGGCCCGGCTCGAACCGGGTGAGCAGCGCCCGGGCCGCCCGGTCGGCCTCGGCGGCCAGCTCACGGTAGGTCCACCGGCGGCGCCCCGCCGGGTCGGCGACCCCGGCCACCAGCGCGTCACGGTCCGGGACCTCCGCGACCACCCGGGTGAACAGCGCGCCGATGGACTCCCCGGCCTGGCCCCCGGGAAGGATCGCCCCGGGATGGAGGCCCCCGGGATGGTCGGCGGGACGGTACGCGCTCGACAGTCGGCCGTCGTTGGTCACTGGCGTCTCCAGTCCGTCATCGGCACCGGCCCCGGCCGGCACTCAGGGCCCCCGGAGAGACATCCCGCGGGCAGTTGCCGCCCGGCCAGGATAATCAACATAAGTGTTGACCTGATCGCGCCCGGTGTCAACGATGCCGCGAGTGCGCGACCTGGGCTGGGGACCGGGGGGTGACGGTCTTCGTTGCGGAGAATTTGTGACCCCGGCCATGCGCGGCGCGGGGCGGCGAGGCGGCCCCGGTCAGCGGACGAGAGCCTGGTCGTGCGCGGTGATCATGGCCAGCGCGCACGTCTTGCCGCTGGCCCCGCGGGCGGTGACCTGCGCCGCGCCCAGGGTCCGGCCGCGGTGCAGCACCTCGGCGGTGTAGGTGATGGTGTCGGTGACCGGCACGGACCGCGCGTACACGACCCGGATGGACGAGGTCTGCAGCGGGCTGGCCTCGGCGTGCAGGGCCAGGGACCCGGCGATCTCGGCGGCGCACAGCAGGATGCCGCCGTGCGTGTTGCCCATCGGGTTCGCGAAGTCGCCCGAGCCCGGCACGGTCATGATCACTGCGCCGTTCTCGCGGCGGGCCACGGCGCCCAGCAGGGCCATGGTGGACTGCGGCCCGGCCGCATCATCCAGGGCGGCCGGCCCGCCGTCCGGTCCGGATCCGGTGAGCAGGGCCCGCGGGGCGGGCAGGAAGCGCTCCCGGGTGGTAGCCGTGGCGATCAGCGCGCCCGAACTGCCGGTGACGGTCCCCTGGCTGAGTCCGCCGCCCGGTTCGAGGCTGACCGGCCAGCCCCGCCCGGTGAGCACCGAGCCGTCGGCGGGCACGGGTGCCGCGAGGTCGATGGACAGTTCCGTGCTGACCGGCCAGTAGTCCTCCGGGCGTCCCGCGAGCAGGGCGTTGCCCAGCAGGTCGTCGAGGAACACGCCGAGCGACCCGGCGCAGGTCCCCGAGTCCCGGCCGCGCATCCAGGGGCCGGTGCGCATCTGGGCCCGGACCCCCTGGCCGTCCTGCTCGGCGCCGCCGACCCGGAACAGCGCCTCGGGCCGGCCGAGCGGGGTCGTGACGACCGAGGCCGGGATCGAGCCGGCACCATTCACGTGTCCCTCCCTGAACCGGCGGGGGCCTCGCGGCCCACCTTGACCTTCTACATTAACGGATACATACTTCCCTTACGCGTCTAATGTTAGCGGGCGCCGGTCCCCGGAGGCCAGCTGCCCGGGGAGATGCGCGCCGTCGCCGCCGCCGCTGGGAGGACCAGTCGTGCACTTCGGGCTCAGCGAGGACCAGGCCGCGATCCGGGACAGCGTGCGCGGGTTCGCCCGGGCCAAGCTGGCGCCCGGCTACCTGGAGCGGGCCAAGTCGGACCAGTTCCCCTGGGACGCCCACCGGGAGATCGCCGGGCTGGGCGTGTTCGGGCTGCTGGCCGGCGAGGAGTTCAACCCGCTGCCCGGACGAGGATTTCGTCGCTGCGGGCCTGGCCGTGGAGGAACTCGCCTACGCGGACTTCAACCTGGCCAACGCGGCCATCCCGGTGCTGCTGATGACCGCGCTCATCGCCCGGCACGGCCCTGATCAGGTCCGGGAGGCCTGGCTGCGGCCGCTGGTCGAGGGCGACGCGTACGTGTGCCTGGGGCTGACCGAGCCGGGCTGCGGCTCGGATGTCACCGCGATCGCGACCACCGCCACCGCGACCCCGGACGGCTACCTGATCAGCGGCGACAAGGCTTCGGTCACCATGCTCAGCCACGGCGGGGCGATCATCGTGATCGCCCGGACCGTGCGCGACGGGGAGACGGTGGGCCCCTCGGCGTTCCTGGTCCCGCTGGACGCCGCCGGGATCACTAAATCCCCGCTCCGGGACACCGGCTGGACGCCGATGGGCCGCGGCCTGCTGCACCTCGACCAGGTCGGAGTGCCGGCCAGCGCCCTGCTCGGCGCCGAGGGAGCGGCCTTCCGCAGCGTGCTCGGCGGGTTCGACTTCACCCGGCCGCTGCTCGCGCTGACCGCCATCGGCTGCGCCCAGGCCACGGTGGACGAGACGGCCGGTTACGTCAGCGACCGGCAGGCGTTCGGGTCGCCGCTGGCCCGGTTCGAGGGCGTGTCGTTCCCGCTGGCCGAGCACGCGACCCACCTGGAAGCGGCGCGGCTGCTGTGCTACTCCGCCCTGTGGCACCGGACGGCCGGCCAGCCGCACACCGCACTGGCCGCCATGACCAAGTGGTACGGCCCGCTTCACGCCAGCCAGGCGATCCGGGACTGCCTGCTGCTGCACGGCAACGTCGGCTACTCGGCCGAGTTCCCGCTGGAGCAGCGGCTGCGGGACGTGCTGGCGGTGGAGATCGCCGACGGTACCGCCCAGATCCAGAAGATCATCATCGCGCGCGAGCTGTTCGGCCGCCAGTTCGTGCCCTACGAGCGCTGACCCGCCCGGCCCGCCTGCCACCGAGAGCCCCGCGACCACCGCACCAGGAAGGAAAAGCAGATGCCGATCCGCGCAATGACGCCGGAGCTGATCGGGCCCTACTACGAGCAGGGACTCTGGCGGCCCGAGACCCTGACTGACCTGCTGGACGCGCACGTCCGGCGCAACCCCGGCGCGCTGGCCGTGGCCGACCAGCATGAGCGGCTGACCTACGCGGAGTTCGCCGAGCGGAGCGCCGCCTTCGCGGGCTGGCTTATCTCCCGCGACGTCGAGCCGGGCTCGGTGGTGGCCATCCAGACCGGGAACCGGGTCTCCCTGGCCCTGGCCCACCTGGCCTGCAGCCGCGCGGACCTGGTCTTCGTCCCGCTGTCCACGCACTGGCGGCGGACCGAGATGGAGAGCCTGCTGCGCCGGTCCGGGGTCAGCGTGCTGGTCCTGCCGCCCGCTACCGGGCAAACCGACTTCTTCGCCACCGTGAACGCGATGCGCGGTGACCTGCCCCGGCTCCGTCTGGTCGGCGGTACCGGCGGGCTGGCCGCGGACTTCGACTTCGACGCGGTGCTGAAGACCGGCCCGGCGGTGCAGCCCGGCCCGGCCCGGTCTGGCCCGGCACCGGTCCGGCCTGGCCCGGCACAGGCGCGGCCGCGCCAGGCCGACGATCCCCGGTTCATCACCATCACGTCGGGCACCACGGACACGCCGAAGATGTCGCAGTGGACCGACAACAACCTGTCCTTCCTGCTCCGCGACTACGCCGGGGCGGTCGGGATGGGCCCCGGGGACGTGGCGGCGGCGATCGCGCCCGCCAACACCGGGGCGACCGGGTACCTGTTCCCGGTGCTCGCGCCGCTGCTGTGCGGGGCCGGGGCGGTGCTGCTGGAGGACTGGGAACCGGCGGCCGCGCTGGACCTTCTGGAAGCGGAGCGGGCCACGCACGCCGCGGCCATCCCTACCCAGCTCGTGCGGATGCTGCAGGACCCCCGGATCGGGGCCCGCGACTTCAGCGCGGTCCGGGTCATCACCAGCGCCGGGGCGCCGCTGACCCCGGACACGGCCCAGCAGACCGAGGAGACGTTCGGCTGCGCGGTCACCACCGTGTACGGCAGCACCGACGGCGGGGTCATCACCGTGACCCGGACCACGGACCCGGTGGCCAAGCGGCGCACGACCGTGGGCCGGCCTATCCCGGGCGGCGAGGTCGTGCTGCGCGACCCGCTGGGCGACCCGGTACCGGACGGCACGGCGGGCGAGGTGACCTGGCGGACCCCGACCAAGTCGTTCGGCTACCTGAACGACGATGAGCGCACCGGGGCCATGTTCCGCGGCGACGGCTGGTTCCACTCGGGCGACCTGGGCAGCCTCGACGAGGACGGGTACCTGTCCATCACCGGGCGGAGCAAGGACCTGATCATCCGCGGCGGCCAGAACATCAGCCCGCTGGAGATCGAGCAGATCGTCGCGCGGCACGGGGCCGTGTCGGAGGTGGCCGTGGTCGGCATCCCCGACCCGGTGTTCGGGGAGCGGACCTGCGCCTGCGTGGTGCTGCGGCCCGGGGTGGCGGGCCTGGCCCTGGACGAGCTGACCGGGTACATGCAGGCCCAGGAGATCGCACCGTACAAGCTGCCCGAGCGGCTGGAGATCTTCGCCGAGCTGCCCCGGACGGCCGGCGGGAAGCTGAGCAAGGTGACGCTGCGCTCGGAGGTCGTCGAGCGGATGGCGGCGCGGTAGGGAAGGAGCCGGCCAGGAAGTGACGGCGCGGTAGGCCCGGGCGGGCGGCCCCCGCCACGTAAAATGCAGGCCTGGTTGACCTGGGCGGATCGGAGAGGACCACATGGCTGCGCGGCGCACGCCGGGTGAGGAGGCGGCCGAGCGCGGACGGCCGCTGGTCAGCGCGGGCAGCGCGCGCTCGCAGCTGCTGACCGTGCTCGGCGAGCTGGTCATGCCCAACGGGAACTCGGTGTGGACCTCGTCGCTGCTGTACGTCCTGACCGGCCTGGGCATCGAGGAGCAGACCGCCCGGCAGGCCATCGCGCGCGGCGCCGCGGCCGGCTGGATCACCCCGCACCGGCACGGCCGCGAGGTGCAGTGGGAGCTGACCCCGGCCGGGCGGCGGCTGATCGACCAGGGCGCCGAGCGCGTCTACTCGATGAGCGGCGAGACACCCCGGTGGGACGGCAACTGGCTGATCCTGCTGGTCAGCATCCCGCAGCAGCAGCGGGCCGTGCGCAAGAAGCTGTACGGCGCGCTGAGCTGGGAGGGTTTCGGCAACCCCACACCGGGGGTCTGGCTGTCACCGCACCCGGACCGGCAGGCCGGGGTGGAGCAGGTGATCGGGTCCCTCGGGCTGCGCGAGTCCACGCTGGCGTTCGTGGGCAGCTCGCTGTCGATCGGGCTGCCGGACGAGGAGATCGTCCGGCGCGCGTGGGACCTGGACGAGGTGACCGCCCGGTACCAGCAGCTGCTGGTCCGGTTCAGCGGGATGACGCCCGAGCCGGGCGACCCGCTGCTGTTCACCCACGTCCAGCTGGTCAGCGAGTGGCAGCGGTTCCCGTTCCTCGATCCGCAGCTGCCCGCCGAGCTGTGCCCGGACTGGATCGGGCGCCGCGCCGCCGTGGTGTTCCGGCAGCTGCGGGCCCAGTGGTACGACGACGCCCAGGCCCGCTGGCGCGAGGTGGTCAAGGAGACCTCGC
Source organism: uncultured Actinomycetes bacterium (assembly GCA_963713815.1). Classification (GTDB taxonomy): domain Bacteria; phylum Actinomycetota; class Actinomycetes; order Streptosporangiales; family Streptosporangiaceae; genus RYN-230. The sequence goes on along the minus strand of CAVQNH010000006.1, from coordinate 220,143 downwards.
CCGCCTAGGGTGTCCTAGCCTGCCTGATCGCCCTGGCCCGCCTGCAGGGCGTCGATGTCGTCCGGGCGGTACCCCAGCTCGGCCAGGATCTCCCGGGTGTGCTGCCCGGCCCGGGGCGGTCCCGCGGCCTGGTGCCGCTGGGCGCCGTCGTAGCTGACCGGGGCGTCCACCGATTCGACACCCGCACCCTCGATCTCGACCCAGGCCCCCGCGGCCCGGGCCTGCGGGTCGGCGAGCACCTCGGCCGGGGTCTGCACCGGGGCCCAGAACACGTCGTGGTCCTCGAAGGCCTTGGCCCAGTCGGCCAGGGGCCGGGCGGCGAAGGCCTCGTCGAGGATCGTGATCACCTCGCGGCGGTTGCGGGCCAGGCTGCGCGGCGAGCCGAACCGCTCGTCGCCGAGCAGGTCGGGGCGCCCGATGGCGGCCAGCACCTTGGGCAGCTGGCGCGCGGCCTGCACGCCGACCAGGAAGAACCAGTGGCCGTCCGCCGTGGCGTAGGAGTTGTACATGGGGGTGGGGCAGTTGTCCCGGGGGTAGGGCGGGCGGGGCCGGCCGCCCATGGCCGCGACGCCGAGCTCCCCGGCCAGCGCCCACATGCCGGTGCGCAGCAGCGACACGTCGACCATCCGGCCCCGGCCGGTCTGCTGCCGCTCGTGCAGCGCGGCCAGGATCCCGGCCACCCCGGTCATCGCGGTGAACGTGTCCCCGAGCCCCTGCATCAGCGGCGCCGGGGGCTCGCCCTGGGTGGTCATCTCGTGCGAGATCCCGGTCCGGGCGAAGAACGAGGCCAGGTCGTAGCCGGCCCGCTCCTGGTCCGGCCCGGTCCAGCCGTAGGCCGTCAGTGAGCAGAACACCAGCCGCGGGTACCGGGCGGCCACCCCGGCGGGTGACAGGCCCAGCCGGGTGAGCGCGGCCGGGCGCAGGTTGGTCAGCAGCACGTCGGCCGCGGCCAGCAGGCGGCCGAGGACCTCGCGTCCCTGCCCGGCGCGCAGGTCGAGCTCGATGGACCGCTTGCCGCGGTTCGCCGAGGTGAACGCCCCGTTCGGGGCGTCGGGGTTGGCACCCATCGAGCCCCAGATATTGCGCATCGGCTCCCCGCCGGGAGGCTCGACCTTCACGACATCGGCGCCCCAGTCCGCGAGCACCCCGCCCGCGGCCGGGCCAGCCATCCAGTGCGCCAGCTCGACGACCCGGACGCCGCGCAGCGGCGCGGGCGGCGGCGAATCAGGCGGCGCTGCCCCAGGCGACGCCGACCCGGGGGATGGCGCTGCCCCAGGCGGACGCTGCCCCAGGGGATGGCGCCTCCGCCGGCGGCCCCGCGTTCACCGGGCCACCACGAAGTCCACCCGCTCCGGGCCGCGGGTCTGCCCGCCACTCCACTCGATCACGTCCGGGCCGGCCAGCCGGAATTCCGGCATGACCCGCAGCCACTCCTCGAGCGTGACCCGCAGCTCGAGCCGGGCCAGGTTGGAGCCGAGGCAGCGGTGCCCGCCGGAGCCGAAGGTCAGATGCCGGTTGCGCCTGCGCTCGATCCGGATCACGTCCGGGTCCTCGAACACGTCCGGGTCCCGGTTGGCCGCCGCGAACGCGAGCAGCACCCGCTCCCCCGCCTCCACCCGGCGGCCGTCCAGGTCGGTGTCCTCCGTGGCGATCCGGCCCACGCTCACCGGCGCGTAGACCCGGAGGAACTCCTCCGCGGCGGTGTCGATCAGCCCCGGGTCGGCGACCAGGCGGCGCCGGTCCTCGTCGTGGGTGGCCAGATGCCAGAGGCTGGAGCCGATCGCGCTCCAGGTGGTGTCGGCGCCCGCGATCAGGATGAGGAACGCCGAGCCGATCTGGTGCTTGCGGGACAGCGGCACGCCGTCGATGGCCGCGCCCGCCAGGTAGGTGATGAGGTCGTCGCGGGGTTCGGCTTCCCGCTCGTCGAGCAGCCCGCCGAGGTAGGCCAGGATCTCCCCGACCGCCTGGGCCCGGACCGCCTGGTCCCGGGGGCCGATCCGGATCATGCGGATCATCCAGTCGGTGAACTGCTCGCCGGGCGGGACGCCGAGCATCGTGGTCAGCACCGCGATGGTCAGTTCCTGGGCGAAGTCCGTGACCACGTCGCCGCCGCCGCGGGCGGCCAGCGCGGTCGCCAGGTCCCGGGCCTTGTCCCGGATGAACGGCTCGAACGCGGCGATCCGCTTGGGCAGGAAGTACGGCATCAGCACGTCGCGGTGCAGCTTGTGCTGCGGCGGGTCCGAGGTCAGCGGGGGCAGGAACAGGCCGCCCGCCGACTCCAGCGGGCCCGCTACCTCGACCGCGCGCGAGGAGAACCGCTCACCGTCGCGGGCGATCTCCCTGATCGTGTCGTAGCGCACCGGCATCCAGGAGCCGCCCCACTGGCCCGAGTGCGCGACCGGGCACCCGGACGCCCGCATGGCCGACCAGGTGGCATACGGGTCGGTGCGGAAGCCCGGGGAGAAGATGTCATAACCGTCGTGGCCGTTCTCGGCGGGCTGGCTGCTCATAACCAAAAGTCTACAGAGATCGTGACTCGATGTCGAGACGTGTAGAGTGTCGTCTGGCGGCGGGCAGATGGCAGCCAGATGGTGGGCGGCGGGATCCGGCGGCAGGCCGGGCAGACGGGAGGCGGAACGTGGCAGACGCGGTGCTGCTGGAGCGCAGCGGCCCGGTGGCGAGCCTGGTGCTCAACCGCCCGGACAAGCACAACGCCCTGCGCTTCGCTGACCTGGACCGGCTGGTCGGCCTGCTGCACGAGGCGGAAGAGGACGACGACGTCCGGGTCATCGTGCTCAGGGGCCGTGGCCCGTCGTTCTGCTCCGGGCACGACTACGACGACGCGGCGCGGTCCTACGGGCTGGAACCGGGCCCGGACGGCGCGAAACCGCGCCGCCCCAGCCAGCGCTCGAGGCTGGCCACGGACCGCCGCCTCGGCATGAACTACATGGCGTTCCAGTACTCGCTGAAACCGGTGATCGCCCAGGTCCACGGGGTGTGCACGGGCGCCGGGCTGTACCTGGTCGAACTCGTCGACCTGGCCATCGCCGCGGACACCGCCCGGTTCAGCCACGCCGAGCAGCGGCTCGGCCTGGCCGGGAACACCTGGCAGCTCAACACCGAGATCCTGCTCTACGGCCCGAAGCGGGCCCGTGAGCTGATGCTGCTCGGCGAGGAGTTCGACGGCCGGCAGGCCGCCGGCTGGGGCCTGGTCAACAAGTCCGTGCCCGAGGCGGACCTGGCGGCGGCCGTGGACGACTGGGCCCGGAGGATCGCGCAGCACCCCCGCGACGCGCTGGTCACGGGCAAGGCCATGCACCAGATGGCGCTGGACAGCCTGGGCGGCACGCAGCAGTTCTGGCGCGGCACGGTCGGGCACACGCTCGGCACGAACCTGCGCTTCGAGGACGACGAGTTCAACTTCCTGCGCGAGCGGGCCCGGCACGGGACCCGGGACGCGTTCCGCGAGCGGGACGGCCGCTACGGCGGCGGGGACGGCAGCGGCGGGGACGGCGAAGGCTAAGGGGCCGCCGGGGTGATCCGGCCCGCCGCGATGTCTTCCTGCAGCCGGAATTTCTGGATCTTGCCCGATGCGGTGAGGGGATACTCCGCAACGAAAAACCACTCGGCCGGGGCTTTGAAGCCGGCCAGGCACTCACGGCAGTAGTCCCGCAACGCCTCAGGGGACGGCGGGTTCGCCGGATCGGCGGGCATGATCACGGCCGCCACCCGCTCACCCCATTTCTCGTCGGCCACCCCCACGACCGCCGCCTGGGCCACGGCCGGGTGGGCGAACAGGACGTCCTCGATCTCCCGCGGGTAGATGTTCTCGCCGCCCCGGATGATCATGTCCTTGAGCCGGCCCGTGATCGTGAGGTACCCGCGCCCGTCCATGGCGGCGAGATCGCCGGTCCGCAGCCAGCCGTCGCCGTCCAGGGCGGCCGCGGTCTCCGCGGGCATGCCGAAGTAGCCCAGCATCGTCTGGTAGCCGCGGGCGCAGATCTCCCCGACCTGGCCGACCGGCATGATCTCGCCGGTCACCGGGTCGGCGATCTTCACCTCCACCTGCGGCAGCGGCCGCCCGATCGTCTCCGACTGGTCCTCGGCGCTGTCGCCGAGCTGGGTCTGGGAGACGACCCCGTGCAGCTCGGTCTGGCCGAACACGATCGTGAACTGGCAGCCGAACGTCTCCGTGGCCCGGCGCACCAGCGTGGCCGGCACGACGGCCGCCCCGGACATCACGGTCTGCAGGCTGGACAGGTCACGGGAGGCCAGGCCGGGATGATCCAGCATGGCCAGCAGCATGGTGGGCACGGCCAGGATGATGGTGCCGCGGTAGGCCTCGATGAGCTCGAGCACCAGGCCGGGATCGAAGCCGGGCAGCAGCACGTACGTGCCCCGCTGGGCGATGGTGCCGAGCTCGGTGAGCGTCCCGCCGCCGATGTGGAACATGGGCATCGCGTTGACCCAGATGCCGCCGTCCTGCACCCCGGACCCGATGGCCACGAAACGGGACGCGTTCACCACCCCGCGGTGGTGCAGGATGGCGCCCTTGGGGAACCCGGTGGTCCCCGACGTGTACTGGATCTGGGCCGGGTCGCCCGGCTGCACCGGGGGCAGGGTGACGGCCCCGTGGCCGGAGGAGGTCCCGTGGCCGGAGGGGGCCCCGTGGTCAGAGGAGGCCCCGTGGTCAGAGGAGGCCCCGTGGTCAGAGGAGGCTGAGTCCCCGGACGCCACGAACGTGTCCCAGCTGCTCAGCGGGATGGCCTCCCGCAGGTCGGGCAGGCCCGCCCGCAGGCCCTCGACGGCACTGGCCATGTCGAAACCCCGGTAGGAGCCGGCGAAGAAGATCCCGGCCGCCCGGGACTGGGCCAGCACGTACCGGAGCTCCCGGGCCCGCAGCGCGGGGTTGACCGTGACCAGGACCATCCCGGCCAGGCTGACGCCGTGCTGCAGCAGCATCCACTCCGGGCAGTTGGGGGCCCAGACCGCGATGCGGTCGCCCGGGGCGAACCGGGCCAGCAGGGCCCGGGCGGCCCGCTCCGCGACCGCCAGCAGCTCGGCGTAGGTCCAGGTCCGCCTGGCGGCCGGATCAGCCGAGCCCTCGACGAGCGCCAGCCGGCCGGGCACCTCGGCGGCCGCGGCCCGGAGCAGGTCCCCCACCGTGATGTCCAGCAGCGGCTCGCTGCGGTCCGCCGGCCGGTACGAGGTGGCCAGCCGGGCTGAGGTGGCAGGCATCATGGCCTCCGGGAGGATTCGGCGTCGGCGGGGGACCCGGGACGATCGGTGCGTTGGAGAGCGGTATTGCCTGGCGCGGGCTCGGCACTGCCGGCCAGGTCCGCGAGGTCACCCGCCCCGCGGGCCAGCCAGTCGGAGCGGATCTCGCGGCGGAGGATCTTGCCGGTCGCGTTGACCGGGAGCGGGCCGCGGCGCAGCCACCAGCGGGCGGGGTGCTCGAACCGGGCCAGCTCGGTCCCGGCATGCCGGCGCAGCTCCGCGACGCCGGCGCGGGCGCCGGGACGCAGCACGACCACCGCCCCGACCTCCTCACCGAGGTCAGCGTCGGGCAGCCCCACGACCGCGGCCTCGAGCACGTCCGGGTGGCGGAGCAGGGCCTGCTCCACGTGGGCGCAGGCGACGTTCTCGCCGCCGCGGATGATGATGTCCTTGGACCGCCCGGTCACGTAGAGCCAGCCCGGTTCCTCGATCCGGCCCAGGTCGCCGGTGCTGATCCAGCCGTCGGCGTCGGCCAGGGGCGCCGGGTCGCCCAGGTAGCCGTCGGTCGCGGTGGGCGTGCGGGCCTGGATCTCACCGACGCCGTCCGGCCCGGGCCCGGCGATCCGCAGCTCGACCACCGGCAGGGCCCGGCCCACGCAGCCCGGCCTTTCATCGAGGTCCGGGCCGGATCCGGCGGCGAGCACCCCGCCCGCCTCGGTGAGGCCGTACAGGCTGCCCGCGCCGGACTTCACGCCCGGGAACGACGCGGCCACCCGCTGGCGCAGCTCGGGGCTGACCGCGGCCCCGCCCATCGGCACCGAGCGCAGGCTGGACGTGTCCCGGCGGGTCAGGCCGGGATGGTCGAGCACCCGGGAGACCATGGTGGGGACGCTGCCCCAGACCCTTACCCGTTCGTGCTCGATCAGCTCCAGCACCTCCGCGGGGTCGAACCGGCCGCTGAGGAAGACCAGCTTGCCGCCGGTCAGCAGGGTGGTGCAGCTGGTCTGGATGCCCGCGAGGTGGAACAGGGGCACCGACAGCAGGCTGACCGTGCCCGGGTGGCCCGGGGGCAGCTCGGTGGGCAGCCGCCCGGTCAGCACGAGCAGGTTCTGCAGGTTGGCGATGACCGAGCGGTGCGACATGACGACACCCCGGGCGGTGCCGGTGGTCCCGGACGAGAACATGATCAGGGCCGGGTCGTCCTCGGCCACCGGGATCGGGTCCAGGGCCGCTGGTCCCGGGGCAGCCCGGCCCGCCGTCCACCAGCGGGCGCAGCGCGTCCAGCCCGAGGACGCGGGCCGCCGGGGCGGGGGGAACCGCGCCGCCGGGCCGGGACTCGCTGGCCAGCACCAGCACGGGCGCGGCCTGATCCAGGGCCGCGGCCGTCTCGGCCCCGCTCCACCACGCGTTGCCGAGCACCGCGACGGCGCCCAGGGTCTGCGCCGCCCAGAACGCGACGACCCATTCGATCTGGTTGAACCCGAGCAGCATGATCCGCTGGCCCGGCCGCACGCCCAGCCCGCGCAGGTGCGCCGCGACCCGGGCCACGGCGCCGGTGAACGCGCCGTAGCTGAGCCGCCGCTCGCCCTGGACGAGGAACTCGCGCTCCGCCCAGCGTCCCGTGCCGGACAGCAGTTCGGCCAGGGAGCCCGGCCGCCGGGCGTACGTCAGGCAGGGATGGCCGCCCGCGGTGCCGGGCACGACCTCCCGCCCCCAGCGCGCTTCCTCAGCCGGCCGCTCCCCAGTCGCTGGCTGAGGAGGCGCCGGCTGAGCAGGCGCCGGGGCCGGCTCCTCAGGCATCAGCGTCGAGGGAGATGGCCTGTTCCGGGCAGTTGTCCACGGCGAGCCCGGCCAGGTCCTGCTGGCCCGGCGGCACCGTCCCGTCACCGATCGCCGACGCGAAGCCCTCCTCGTCGATGTCGAACAGGTCGGGTGCCACCGCGATGCACCGGTTGTGTCCCTGGCAGAGCCGGGGATCCACGCGGACCTTCATGCCTGCCCCTCCTGACGTTCTTGCCGCTGATCCGGCGGCCGGCCGGCAGGCTCAGCGACCGGCGCCAGCCGCCGGTTCTCAGCGGGTGAACCGGGGCGGGCGCTTCCCGAGCAGGGCGGCCACCCCCTCCGCGTAGTCCGGCTCGGCCATCAGCTTCCCGATCTGGGCCTTGCTCTCCTCCACCGCCGCCCGGGGGTCGCCGTGCAGCACGTCGCGCCCACATCTGCCGTTTCGCGGTGGTCACCGCGAGCGGGGACGCGGCGGCGATGGTCCGGGCGTAGCTGCCCACCTCCTCCGCGAACTCCTCCGGCGGCAGGACCTTGTTGAAGAACCCCATGCCCGCCATTTCCTCGGCCAGCAGCACCCGCCCGGTCAGCAGGATGTCGGCGGTGTGCGTCATGCCGACCAGCCGCGGCAGGATCCACGACAGCCCGTACTCGGCGGGCAGCCCCAGCCGGGGCGCGGCCGTGGTGATCTTCGCGCCGGTGACCGCGAACCGGAGGTCGCAGAACGCGGCCAGCGCGACCGCGATGCCCGCGCAGGCGCCGTTCACCGCGGCGATCATCGGCGTGCGCATGCCGAGCTGCCAGGCCATGTCCGCGTCGAACTCCGGGCGGACGCCGTAACCCGGCTGGGCCGCGTCCTGCGGCAGGGCCGGGTCGTAGTGGTCGGCCTCGACGTACCCGGTGAGGGCCTGGGGGTCGGCGCCGATGCAGAACGTGTGCCCGGACCCGGTCAGCACGATGACCCGGACCGCGGGGTCGTCGTCGAGCTGCCGGCAGATCCAGCGGTACTCGGCGTGCATCCGGCCGGTCCAGGAGTTCCGCCGCTCCGGCCGGTGCAGCCAGATGGTCGCGATCCCCGCGTCGTCGATCTCGTAGCGGGTGACCTTGAGCTCCATCGGTCCTCCAGTGGGCCGCGGCCGCTGGCCCCCGGCTATGGCGCGGGGCCAGGCATGTGCCTAAACTATACAAGATGAGCAACTGGATCGCTAGAAATGTAGAACGTATGGTGCCGGGCCGGCCGGGCCGGGCCCGGGGGAACGTGAGCGCCCGGTGACCACCGCCGCCGTGCTCGAAGCGCCCCGCAAACCGCTGGCTCTCACCGAGATCGATGTCGAGCCGCCGCGGGCGGGCGAGGTGATGGTCGAGGTCGGCGCGTCCGGCGTCTGCCACTCCGACATCTCGGTGTGGAACGAGACCCTGGCCCACCCGGTGCCGCTGGTGCTCGGGCACGAGGCCGCCGGGACCGTGACCGGGGTCGGCGCGGGCGTGACGTCCGTGGCCCCCGGCGACCGGGTCGTGCTGTCCTGGCTGGCCCAGTGCGGCACCTGCTTCTACTGCGTACACCGCCAGCCGCAGCTGTGCGAGGTCGCCGGGGTCGCGTTCGCCCGGGGCACGCTGCTGGACGGGACCACCCGGTACCGCGAGAGCTGGCCAGCCGGTGTACCAGATGGCGGGGCTCGGCACGTTCACCGAGCGCTGCGTGGTGCCCGAGGGCGCGGCGGTGAAGATCCCGGACACGATCCCGCTGGCCTCGGCCGCGCTGATCGGCTGCGGGGTGCTGACCGGGTTCGGGGCGGCGGTCAACACCGCGGGGATCCGGGTCGGCGACACCGTGGCCGTGCTGGGCTGCGGCGGCGTCGGGCTGAGCGCCGTCCAGGGCGCGCGGATCGCCGGCGCCGGCGTGATCATCGCGATCGACCTGCACGAGGAGCGGCTGGCCATGGCGGCCCGGCTCGGCGCCACCCACACCCTGCAGCCCTCGGACACGGTCGCGAAGCAGGTCCGGGCGCTGACCGGCGGCCGCGGCGCGGATCACGTGCTCGAGGTCGTGGGCCGCCAGCAGACCGTGCGCGACGCGATCCGGATGACCCGCCGCGGCGGGCAGGTCGTGCTGGTCGGCGCGGCGGGTGACGACGTCACGGTCTCGCTGCCCGCCTTCTCCGGGGTGGTGATGACCGAGAAGGTCATCCGCGGCTCGCTGTACGGCTCCTCCGACGTCCGGCGCGACGTGCCCCGGCTGGTCAGCCTGTACCAGTCCGGGCTGCTCAAGCTGGACGAGATGGTCACCGAGACGTTCCCGTTCGCCCAGGTGAACGAGGCCGTCGAGTACTGCGCCGCGGAAAAGGGCGCCCGAGCTGTGGTGGTGATGGCGTGACCGATCTCCTGACGGCCAGCCCGTCGATGACGATCGGCGGCGAGCCGGTGACCGGCCCGGGCACGTTCGGGGTGATCAACCCGGCCACCGGCCTGGTGTTCGCCGATGCTCCGGACTGCTCCCGGGACCAGCTCGACGAGGCCATGCGGGCCGCGCAGGCGGCGGCGGGTTCGTGGCGGGCGGACGAGGACGCCCGGCGGGCCGCCCTGCGCGCGGCCGCCGCGGCCACCCTGGCCGCGGCCGACGGCCTGGCCGCGATCCTCACCGCCGAGCAGGGCAAGCCGCTGAAGGCGGCCGCGTTCGAGGTAGCCGAGATGGCCCGCTGGCTGGAGTACGCGGCCGGGCTGGACCTGCCCCGCACGGTCCTGCAGGACGACGAGCAGGGCCACGCGGAACTGGTGCACCGCCCGCTCGGCGTGGTCGCGGCGATCACGCCGTGGAACTACCCGCTGCTGCTGGCCGGCTGGAAGCTGGGGCCCGCGCTGCTGGCCGGCAACACCGTGGTGCTCAAGCCCTCGCCGTTCACGCCGCTGTCCACCCTGGCCCTGGGCAGCATCCTGGCCGGGGTGCTGCCGCCCGGCGTGGTCAACGTGGTCAGCGGCGGCGACGAACTCGGCGCCTGGATGACGTCCCACCCGGCCGTGGCGAAGATCAGCTTCACCGGGTCGGTGCCGACCGGCAAGGCGGTGGCCGCGGCCGCCGCTCCCGACCTCAAGCGCTTCACCCTCGAACTGGGCGGCAACGACGCGGCGATCGTGCTCGACGACGCGGACCCGGCCACCGTGGAACGGGGCCTGTTCTGGGGCGCGTTCATCAACAACGGCCAGATCTGCGCGGGTATCAAGCGGATCTACGTCCCGGAGAAACTGCACGCCGACGTGGTCGAGGCGCTCGCGCAGCGGGCCCGCCGCACCCGGGTGGGACCCGGCACCGAGGCGGGTGTCCAGCTCGGCCCGGTCCAGAACCAGCCGCAGTTCGACCGGGTCCGGGGGCTCGTCGCCGATGCGCTGGGCCGCGGCGCGACGGCGGCGGCGGGCGGGCACCCGCTGGACCGGGACGGGTACTTCTTCGCACCCACGATCCTGACCGGCGTGGCCGAGGGGACCCCGATCGTGGACGAGGAGCAGTTCGGCCCGGCCGTGCCGGTGATCCCCTACCGGGACGTTGACGACGCGGTGGCCCGGGCCAACGACACCCGTTATGGCCTGTCCGGCTCGGTGTGGAGCGCCGACCCGGACCGGGCCGCGGCCGTCGCGGCCCGGCTGGAGTGCGGCACCGCGTTCGTGAACGACCACCTCACCCTGCAGCCCTACATCCCGTTCGGCGGCATGAAGTGGAGCGGCATGGGCGTCGAGAACGGGCCGTGGGGGCTGGCGGAATTCACCGCCCTCCAGGTGCTGTACCGCTCGCGCCGCTAGGCGGCCATGCGCTGCACGCGGGTCCGCGGGGCACGCTCTAATCGGCCAGCTCCCGGACCGCGGCCAGCTTGTCCGGGTTGCGGATCACGTCCAGCGCGGTGATCCGGCCCCGGTCGATGGTGAAGGAGACGACGGTCAGCACGCCGCCTCCGTCCCGCACGACCAGCCCGGGCCCGCCGTTGACGGTGGCCAGCCGGACCAGGGTCGGCGGGTGCCGCATGAATCCCAGCAGCCAGCGGGCCACCTCGCCCGCGCCGCGCGCGGTCTGGCGCGTGGCGGTGACCTTCCCGCCGCCGTCGGCCCGCCACACCACGTCCGGGTCGAGCAGCGCGACCAGGCCTTCCAGATCACCGGCGGTGCAGGCCGCGGCGAACGCGGTGACGAGTTCCTCCTGCTGCGCCGGGGTGGGCGGGAACCGCGGGCGGCCCCCGTCCACGTGCTGCCGCGCGCGGGACGCGAGCTGCCGTACGGCCGCGGGCGACCGGCCGACCACGCCGGCGACGTCGGTGAACGACATCCCGAACACGTCGTGCAGCAGGAACGAGGTCCGCTCCGCGGGCGACAGCCGCTCCAGCACCACGAGCAGCGCCATGCTCACCGACTCATCCAGCGTGACCCGGTCCGCCGGGTCGGTGCCGCTCAGGTCCTCGACCAGCGGCTCGGGCAGCCACGGGCCGACGTAGCGTTCCCGCCGCGCCCGCGCGCTGCCCAGCGCGTCCAGCGCCAGCCTGCTGACCGTGGTGGTCAGCCAGGCCGCCAGATCACGGATCGATCCCCGGTCACTGGCGCGCAGCAGCCGCAGCCACGCCTCCTGCACGCAGTCCTCGGCCTCGGCCAGCGAGCCGGTCGTCGCGTACGCCACCCGGAGCAGCCGCGGCCGCTGCGCCTCGAACGCCTGCGCCAGCTCCTCCGCCCCGCGCTCCGGCGTCCCTGGCTGGTCGGCGCGCCCGCTCACCGGGGCGCCGGCCCGCCGCGCGCGGTGACGGCCGCGCCCGCTCCCGCTTCCAGCCAGGCCGCAAACGAAACGCGGCCAGCCGCCTCAGCCTGGCCAGTGGTGAGCGTCCCGGCGCGCAGGGCCCGGCCGGCCTGGCCCGGCACGTACAGCGGAAGCAGTGCGAGCGGGCGGCCGGTGCCCGACCGCCAGGTGCGGGCCAGCGTGCGCAGCTCGGTGACCTCAGGCCCGGCCACCTCGGGCCGTTCCCGGCGCGGCGGCTGCTCAGCCACGCCGGCCACGTACCGGGCGACCTCCGCCGCCGCGACCGGCTGCAGCAGCCCGCGCGGCGCCGGCAGCACCCGGAACCGGGCGGCGGCCTGGAAAACCTTCGCGACCAGCTCGTGGAACTGGGTGGAGCGGACGATGGTCCACGGCACCGGGCCCTGCGCGACCAGGTTCTCCTGGTCTGTCTTGACCCGGTAGTAGCCCATCGGCAGCTGGTCGCAGCCCACGATCGACATGCACACATGATGACTCACCCCGGCGGCCTGCTCCACGGCCAGCAACCGCCGGGTCCCGTCGACCAGGACCGCCGCCGCCTTCCGCCCGGCGTTGTTGCTGGCGTCCACGACGACGTCGCAGCCGCGCAGCGCGCTCTCGAGCCCCTCCCCGGTGGCCAGGTCCACGCGGTACTCCGGGGCGCTGCGGCTGAGCACCCGGACCTCGTGCCCGCGCGAGCTCAGCTCGGCCGTGAGGTGACGGCCGAGCGTTCCCGTTCCTCCTGCAATGGCGATTCTCATGCCCACGTGACGACGCAGCCGCCCGGGGTGTGACATACGCCGCGGCGGCCGTGTCCGGGACCGGTCCGCGTCCGGGACCGGGCCGCCCGGCTATCTTGGCCGGGTGAGCGTGAATGCGGAGCCAGGCGCGGAGCAGCCGTGGTCCACCATGGACGCCGCGATCATGCGGGCCATGGCCCACCCCGCCCGGCTGGCCCTGCTGGAGCATCTCCGGAACGGCGGGCCGGCCACGGCGACGGAGTGCGCCGGGGTCGTGGGCCTGTCGCCCAGTGCGACCAGCTACCACCTGCGCGCGCTGGCCCGGGCGGGACTGGTGGAAGCCGCGCCCGGGCGGGGCGACGGCCGGGAACGGCTGTGGCGCATCACGGCCGGGCGCTACGGGCTCAGTGGCGTCGCGGACCTGGCCCCGGAGGGACGCGAGGCGCTGCACGCGCTGCTGGAGTCGATGCTGGCCTGGGACGAAGCCCGGGTCCGCCGGTACCTGTCCCGGCTCGACACCGAGCCCGGGGAGTGGCAGGACGCCGCGTTCTTCATGGACTCGACGCTCCAGGTGACCGCGGCCGAGCTGACCGCGCTGAGCCGGGCCGTGGAGGCACTGATCGCCCCGTACCGCAAGGACCGCCGCGCGGGACCTGCCCCCCGGCACCCGCCCGGTCTCCGTGGCCGTCCGCGCCCTCCCCGGTTAACCGCGCCACTCGCCCTCGCCCCCCGCCGCATCCCCGCCTCGCCGCGTACCCGCCGCACCGCGCCCGTCCCGCCGCCATCACCGCCGCGCCCGGGCGACGTTTCCCGTGCGACGTGCGCCCGAGCCGGACAATTCGCCCGGCATCGCGCACGTCGCACGGGAGATGTCCGGGCTGTCCGTTACCCATGTGACTGATGCGATAAGCGGTGTACCTGTTACCGCGCCGGGCGGCCAGAAACTCGGAAGCCCGCTTGCCAGGCCGAGATGTGAAGGACATACTTCGAAGCATGTCCTTCACATCTCTGCGACGAGTCACCGCCCGGGCGGTCGGAAAGCGGGCGGGGCAGGTGGGGCCTGGGCCGAGGCGGGCGGAGCAGCCGGGGCCGGGGCAGGCCAGGCGGGAGAGGCCCGGGCCGACAGGGCCGGGGCAGGCCAGGCGGGAGAGGCCGGGGCCGACGGGGGCGGGCCGGGCGCGAACCGGGCGCCCCGGGCGCGGGTGGCGGGACGTGTACCTGGCCAGCGGGGCGCGGGCGGTGTCCTCGTGCGGCGACTTCCTGGCCGCGACCGCGCTAGTGCTGGAACTGCAGCAGCGCGGGGCAGGCGGGTTCGCGGTGGCGGCGGTGCTGATCGCCGCGGCGGCTCCCCCGGTGCTGCTGGTCCGCTGGACCGGGCGGCTGGCCGACCGGGTGGACAGCCGGCTCCTGCTGGTCGCGACCGGACTGGCCCAGGCGGCCGTCTGCGTGGCGCTGGCGTTCGCGTCCGGGCCGGCCGAGATCATCGCCCTGGTGGCCGTGCTGGCCGCCGGCCTGGCCGTGACCCAGCCGTGCCTGTCTGCCCTGCTGCCGTCCATGGTCCCGGCCGACGACCTGCCCAAGGCGATGGCGCTCAGCCAGACCGCCGGGTACCTGGGCATGATGCTCGCGCCCGCGCTGGGCGGCCTGCTGATGGGCCGGTTCGGGTTGCGGGTCCCCCTCCTCGCTGACGCGGGCAGCTACCTGGCCATCGCGGCGGCCGGCCGCCTGATCCGCACCCGCCGCGGCGCCTCCGCCCGCCGCCTCAAGCGCGCCCCCGATCGCATGACTGTGACCACGCGGGCGCCAGAGCAGCGCGACTGGGCCAGTGAGGCGGTCCCGGAGGAGGGCGGGGCGGCCCGCCCTGTGGGGGACGTGGGCGGGGGCGGGGCGGCCCGAGCGGAGCGGAACATCGGCGGGGAGGGGGCGGGCCGCGAGGCGCGGGACGAGGCCTGGAACCAAGCGGCCCCTGGCGCGCGGGACGGGTGGACGCGGTGCGGCGGGATCCGCTGGTCCGGGCGGCGGTGGTCCTGGTCGGCGCGGTGGTGGCCGCGGCCAGCCTGGTCAACGTGGCCGAGGTGTTCTTCATCCGGGCCACGCTGCATTCCACGGCCGGGGTGTACGGGCTGATGGAGAGCGTCTGGGTCAGCGCCGCGGTGGCGGGTGGCTGGTGGGTGGCGCGCCGCCGCCCGTCCGACGCGGGCGTGGCCCGGCTCCTCCTCGGTTCGCTGGCGCTCACCTGCCTGGGCGTGGGGCTGATGGCCACGGTGCCCGCGGTGGGCTGGCTGGCGCCGGTGAGCGTGCTCGGCGGCCTGGGCAACGGCGGGGTGAACGTCGCCGCCGCCGTACTGCTGGGCCGGCGGGTGCCCCCTGCGATGCGGGGCCGGGCGTTCGCGGTGTTCGGGGCGGTTGCCAGCGGGGCCAACGTGGCCGGCCTGCTGCTGGGCGGCGTGCTGCTCGACGTGGTGCCGGTGCGCGCCGCCATCGCCGCGGCCGGCCTGGGCGGGCTGGCGGCCACCGCGGCGTTCGCGCTGCCGGTCCTGCGGGCCATAGCCGGCGAGCGGGTCACGGCCCGCAATCCGGACCGGGCGAGCGGACCGACCGGGCGAGCGGACCAGACCAGGCGAGCGGACCAGACCGGGCGAGCGGACGAGACCAGGCGAGCGAACACGACCGGGGCAGCCGGGCAGGCCAGCGCGAGCTAGACAACCGCGTAAATGGGACGGGGCCGGTCAGCACGGACCGGCGCGCCGGAGCCGCGAAACCGGGACGGCCGTTACGATGACCGGGTGCCGCTGCGTGCCATCGACTTCCACGTCCACCTGCCCACCCCCGACTGGCTGGACGTCAGCATGGCGGGCTATGTCGAGGCGGCCGAGGCCTACTTCCGGTCGCCGGTGCAGCGGCAGTCGCTGGAGGACCTCGCCGCCCGGTACCGCGACCTGCGGGTCAAGGCGGTCCTGCTGGCCTGGGACGCGGAGACGGCCACCGGCCGCCCGCGCGTCCCCAACGAGACCGTGGCGCAGGCCTGCCGCGACTACCCGGACGCGTTCACCGGGCTGGGCTCGGTCAACCCGCACAAGGGCGAGGCGGCCGTCGCCGAGGTGGCGAACATCGCCGCGCTGGGGTTGCGCGGGGTCAAGTTCCACCCCTCACTCCAGGCCTTCTCCCCCAACGACCCGCAGTACTGGCCGATCTTCGAGGCCTGCCAGCAGCATGGCCTGCTGGCCCTGTTCCACACCGGAACCAGCGGGATCGGGGCCGGCCAGCCCGGCGGGCAGGGCATCCGGCTCGACTACGCCCACCCGCTCAAGCTCGACCCGGTGGCCGCCGCCCATCCGGGGCTGACCATCGTGGCCGCGCACTTCGGCTGGCCCTGGCACCTCGACCTGATCGCGATCGCGCTGCACAAGACCAACGTGTACATCGACATCTCGGGCTGGTCGCCGCGGCGGATCCCGGCGGAGGTGATCCGCGAGATGCGCGGCCGGCTGTCCGGGCAGTTCGTGTGGGGCAGCGACTTCAGCTTCTTGGCAAAACCAAAACCGTCTATAGACTGCGAGCCATGCGAGTCCTTCCGGCCATACGGCTCAGCCTAACCACCGACGCCACCACGAGCCCGGAACGGCAGTTCGACAGCATCAGGAAGTTCGCGGTCTATAAGGATCACGAGCTGGTCCCGATCACCGAGGCCGACTACGACCTGGATGTGAGCGGCGCGGTCAGCCCGTTCGACCGGCCCGGCCTGGGCCGCTGGCTGAAGCCGGACAAGCTCGGTGAGTGGGACGCGATCTGCGCGACCAAGCTCGACCGGATCTCCCGGTCGCTGTTTGACTTCACGGCGTTCGTCCACTGGCTGGAAGCCCACGGCAAGGCGCTGATCATCCTCGACCCCGAGCTGGACCTGACGACCAAAGAGGGCCGGGTGATGGCCAACGTCCTGATGACGTTCGCTGAGTACGAGCGTGAGGTCATCGGCTCACGAGTCAAGGACGCATACGACAAGCTGATCCGGGCCGGGAACTACACGGGTGGCATGGTCCTATTCGGCTACCGCCCGGTGAAGCAGGGCCAGAACTGGGGCGTCGAGATCGACCCTGAGTACGCTCCGGTCGTCCAGGAGATGGCCGAGCGGTACCTCCGCTACGAGTCGATCGGCTCGATCGTCCGCTGGCTGAATACCTCCGGGGTGCCGACCCCGAAGGACGTCATCCGCATGCGCAGCGGCAACCCCAAGACGAGGGAAAAGGTCACAGGCGTGCCCTGGACCACGATCACCGTCCGGGGCATCCTCAACTCTTACGCCATCCTCGGCGCGATCACGAACGCCAAGAACGAGCCGCTGCGGGACGAGCAGGGTGTCATCATCTACCGGGCCGAGCCCCTGATCACCCGTGACCAGTTCGAGAAGATCCAGCTCCGTCTGTCCCAGAACCCGGTGCCCGTCCGCATCAACACCTCGCCGCTGACGCAGGTCGTCTTCTGCGCCGAATGCGGCAGCGGGATGTATAAGAACCCGACGAACGTGGTCAAGAAGGGCAAGCGGTACGAGTACGCCTACTACCTGTGCGATCTCGGGCACCAGCGCGACGGCCGGTGCAGCAACAGGAAGAACTTCCGGGCCGAGCCGTTGGAGGACGCCGTCTTCGGCACGCTGCTCGAACTGGCCGGGCACCGGAAGCTGCGGACGAAGCGCCTGATAACGGGCCGCGACTACATCGAGGAGATGGCCCGGGTCCAGGAGCAGCTCGTCCACCTGGAACGCGAGATCGTCAAGGCCAGGATGCAGCGCAAGGAGTTCTCAGCGCTCCAGGCTCAGAAGGACGAAGCCAACTCCGAGATGGACCGGCTGATCGACCTCGAACCAGAACCCGCGCGCATCGAGTACGACGACACCGGCATGACGTTCAGAGAGTGGTGGGATGCGCACGACGCCGCCGCGCGCAACGCCTTCCTGCGCGATCAGGGCGTCAAGGTGGTCGTCAGCCCGGAACCGCTGCCGACTGATATGGCCCTGGCGCGGCCGGACATGCTCTGGTCGGTGGCGGCGGTCATCGATCGCCCCAGCCTGCACGCCATCCTCTCAATGGGTGACCTGACCGAGCTGCTGCCCCGGGCCAGCGGGACGTCAATCACCGTCGCCGAGTAGGTCAGACACGGTGCCTAAGCTAGGGTACGCAGCCTAGCCCGCGAGGCCCGGCCGGAGCGCTGCCCTTGCCGCGCTGGCCGCGACCCGGAAGTCGCCGCTCTCGCCCGCATGCTCGCGGACAACCGGACGCTCGGACTCTGCCCCCGCGTAGTAGTCCGGTGCGGGCGCGAGCGGTCGCTGTGGCGGGGCAAGCTCCCCGCCGCGCGGGGACCAAAGTTCATCCGGGTGCACGGCGCGCGCAGGGATAAAGGTAACAACCGGTTCCGCTGCCGGGGTGACCAGGCCGCGTAACGAGCTGCCACCCGCTGGGACAAGGCTGTCGAGATCCGTGCTGTCTCCGTTCATGCGGGTACCTGCTCCTGGAGGTTAGTGCCGCTGGTCGCGTAGCTCAGCCCACCGGGTGCCAGTGGTAGCGGCCGGACTCCAGCACACACACGACGGTTTTGCCGTCACCGGCCACGCCGGTCTGACCCGCGTCGGCGGTCGGGCAGTACTGGCCCGGCTCATAGCAGTGCCCGCTGGGAGTGAGCGGGTGGCACCCGGCCGCCGGGGCGGCCGAGGACGGCGGCGGGGGTGGCGGTGCGGCCGAGGACGGCGCGACGTCGAACCGGGTGACGACGCCGTGAGTGACCCAATATGTGCCCTGGTAGGTACGGACTGACCCGTCCGTTTGCCGGGCCGCAAGGCGGGCCGTCACCACGTTCCCGGTTACCGACAGAATGGAGACTTTGTCGTGCGCGGTGCCCTGGAACCCGGCGGCAAACGCGGAGTAGCTGGAACCGGTGAACCGGCCGCCAAGGTGCCAGGCGCGGGCGTAGTTGTGGTTATTGATGGCTCTGTAATAGGCGCGCACGGTGGCCGCTGGCCCAAGGTGGGTGCTGGCCGCCGGGGCCGCAGTGGTGGGCGGTGGCCCTGCGGCACTGCTGGCGGGCTGGGCGGCACTGGAGCTGCTGGGAGCCTGCGCGGCCGGGTGGCCGGGAGCGCTGGTGCACCCGGCGGCCAGCGCGGTGGCTAGCGCGGCGGCCGGGAGCACGACCACGGACACACGGACCAGATGCCTCATCGTCTCCCTCACTTAGCCCGGGACCTCACTTTGACTGTCCTCGCGTCTCCACCATGCCGCCAGATGTGAGTTCGTCGTCCTGGCCAACGACCGACTTCATGCCCAGCCAGAGGGTCGGGGACCGCCCGCAGTAGTACGCGGGGAAGATGCCATAGACCCCCATGACCAGATCCGAGGGTGGGAAGGGGCACACCAGCGCGTGTAGCTGCCCAGATAACACAAGCGCCCGGTGCCCCACCGTTGCAGGGTCCGGGCGCTCTGTATATGGCCTACAGGTCGTCGTCCAGGCTTTCCAGGTCCATCAGCATGCGCTGCGCAGCGTCCAGTGGGTTGTCCAGGTCCGCAAGCTCCGGGCACCCCTCGATCACCTCTGCCATCTCACGCAGCTCACGAGCGATGACCACGGCCTTGGACGGCCCCGGCTCCAGCTCGTCAATTTCCATATTTCTTCCCTTCCCTGTATTTCTTGCTTGATCCTAGATAATCGCCACGCATTCCGTCAACCGCGAAGCACGGTCTGACCTGCGAAAACGAATACAAGAGCTTGAATGCAGACCATGAAATAGAAATGGCCCGGATGGTAAGATCGGGGCTATTCCATGGCGCGGTCACGCAGCTTCGGGCGCTTCCTGAAGGATCTCCGCGAGCTGGTCACGGATGGTTCGGGCGCGATCGGCTCCGCACTTCGCCCGTGTCTCGATGGCGCTCAGCGACGGAACTTGGCCACGGCTGATCTCGGCCGCGAAGATCCGCTCTGGAGCCTTCGAGGCACGCCCGGATGCACGTCCGCGAGCACGGCCGGATGCCACTGTCCGGGCAGTGGCAACGGGCGCGGGAGGTACTGTGCTCGCGGCCACGGCCACGGGCGCGATTTCGGGCACGCCCGCAGGCACGCCCCTGGGCACGTTGTCTGCCAGTGTCCGGCCGACCATCTCTGGTGCGGAGATACCCCCCGCGCGGCGCATCTGGCCCACGAAGATTTCGGTAGCCGTAATGAACGCTGCCGCTGGCCACGCGTTGACTAGGGCTCCAACCGGCCCGAAGTGGATGCCGTAAGCGGCGTTCGGCCGCCAACGTCCTGGCAATGCCGAGGATAAGTCCGCGGTAGGCGAGCCCGGGAGCGTCCCGCCGCGCTCGTACCTTGGTCAGCAGTGTGAGGCTGGACGCCACGATCAGGCCATCGACGGACAATGGCAGCAGCCGTGCCGTGTCGGTCGTGTACCCGCGCGCGAGCGCGGCGTCAATGTGGCTAAACTCACGGCGGCAGCGATCACAGCGACCGAGAGCACGGCGAGCCCGGTCAGCAGGCGGGCAAGTCTGTCGCTCACCGGGCACCCCCGCGCGCCGCGAGCTTGCGAGCCTTCGGGGTCCAGGTGCCGCGGGATGCCCTACGCGCACCGAGACGCCGCGCCCACCCCGACCTGACGACAGCGACCACAGCTTCCTCGGCGGTCGGACGCTCGGTGATCCGGTCGGACGAGCGGCCACGGCCATAGGCTGCGGTGTGCCAGCAGGCCACCCACCCCGCCCCAGCGCTCGGCACCCCCGGCGTGCTGGCGATCGACCAGGACGCGGATGCGGCCGGGCAGTTCGCGCCCCCCGCGCAGCTCACTCCACGCGGACACGCTGAGTCCTGCGGGCTGGACTATCAGGCTCATGGGGTGCTGCCCGGCGTAGTCCAGGTCGGCCATCAGAAGTCCTTCCACACGATGATGTCGGTGATGCCGTCCTTGCCGCATCCGCCCGTAGGCTGCGAGCACAGCCTCACGCGCTCGGTCTCGGAGCAGCGCGTGACGTCGCTCTCCCCGGACGCGTACTTGATCTTGACGGTGTACATCGGCCCTCCTGCCTGCTCAAACGTCCTTCTCGGGAGAACCTAGAGCGACTTCCCGTTCCCCACGCCGGAGCGCTGCCTGACCGAGCTGTCCGGCCTGGGACTCCCTCCGGACACCCTGAACACGGTGCTGCGCGACAACGCCGAGCGGATCCTCGGCCTGTCCTGACCTGGGCCGCTCCCGGCCGGGGGGCCAGCTGCGACCGGGCTCGGGCGCTCTCTCCTGACCAGGGACCCGGCAGTCAGCTGTTCACGGCAGTCGCCGCGGTGCCCCCGTAGAGCCGGGCGGCCCGCCAGGTGTACCAGGCCAGCACGGTCCGGTACGGGCGGTACCGCTCGCCCAGCAGGTCCAGCTGCTTGGGCGTCGGCGTGGGAATTCCCCAGGCCAGGCCGTATCCCTTGCGCACGGCGAGGTCGCCGGTAGGCCACACGTCCAGCCGGCCGAGCTGGAAGATGAGGAAGATCTCCGCGGACCACTTGCCGATCCCGCGGACCGTGGTCAGCCGGGCCACGATCTCCTCGTCGCTCTCCCGGGCCAGCGCCCGGGGGTCGAGCGGCACGGTGCCGTCGAGAACCTTGCCGGCCAGGTCCAGGAGCGTGGCGGCCTTCCGGCCCGACAGCCCGACGGCGCGCAGCGTCTCGGGCGTCAGGGTCAGCATCCGCTCGGGCGTGACCTCACCGCCGAGGGCCAGGATCAGCCGGCCGTGGATCGCCCCGGCCGCGGCGCCGGCCAGCTGCTGGTAGACGATCGACCGGACCAGCGTGGCGAAGTGCGTCTCAGTGGGGCGCGGCAGGCTGGGCAGGCCAACCTCGTCGATCAGCCGGGCCAGCACCGGGTCGCGCTCGGCCAGGATCCGGGCCGCGGCCCGGACGCCAACCTTGCGCGGGGTGCCCTTACCCGGGCGGGCCTCACTCTGGCTGGTCCCGCTCTGGCCCGCCTCACTCTGGCTGGTCCCGCTCTGGCTGGCCTCACCCGGACGGGTCGGTACCTCAGTCACCACGCACTGCTCCCCCGGTCGCCCACGAACCCAATCTAACCGGCCGGGCCGCCTGCTCCGCTGGTCAGCCCCGGGCCGGGCCGGTGGCATAGTCGAAGTATGACTATCGCTGGTGACGCTCAGGCCGCGCCGGACTCGGGCCCGACGCGCGGCGGCGCCGCACCCTGGGCCGGGTCGCTGGAGCGCGTGGACCTGGGCGAGATCCCCTACGACGAGGCCACCGAGGCGATGCGCGGCTGGGTCAACGAACGCCAGGCCGGGCAGGCCGGCGACCGGCTGTTCCTGCTCAGCCATCCGGCGGTGATCACCTACGGGCACCGGACCGATCCCGCCGACCTCCGGCTGGGCCAGCACGACATCCCGGTCCTGCCGGTGGACCGCGGCGGCTACGCCACCTATCACGGGCCGGGGCAGCTGGTCGGCTACCTGGTCATCGATCTCCGCGAACGCGGTCCCGCCGACGTGGTCCGCTGGCTCGAGTCCGGCCTGGTCCGCGCCCTCGGCGAGCTGGGCTTCGCCGCGCAGCGCCGGGACACCCCGCCCGGCGCCTCCAGCCTGGTCGGGGTGTGGACCCCCGACGAGCGCAAGGTCGCGTCGATCGGGATGCGGATCCGCCACGGCATCACCAGCCACGGCTTCGCCCTCAACGTCGACCCCGATCTGCGGGCCTTCGACCAGTTCACGGTATGCGGGCTGCCTGGCGTACGGATGACCTCGCTGCGCGAACTGGCCGCCGAGCGGGGTGTCACCCCGCCGGACGACCCTGCCGTCCGCGACGCGGTGTTCCGGGCCCTGACCACGCAACCCTGAGGCACGGCCGGTGGCCCGGCACGGTGCTGCTGCAGCGCGAGCCCCAGCCGGGCGGTACGGTCCCGGGGTGACCTCGTCGCGCTTCGTCGTGCAGCTGCACGACGCGACCACGCTGCACTTCGACCTGCGGCTCAAGTTCGGCGACGTGCTCCGCTCCTGGGCGGTGCCCCGGGGCCCGTCCCTCGACCCGGCGGTCCGGCGGCTGGCGGTGCCCGTCGAGGACCACTCCCTGGACGCGGGTGACTTCGAGGGCGTGCACCAGGGCCAGGCCCGGGGCACCGGCGCAGTGATCATCTGGGATGAGGGGCCGGCCGACATCCGGCGCGACGAGCCGGGCCACCTGTCGTTCGTGCTGCACGGCCGCAAGCTCAGCGGAGGGTTCGGGCTGACCCAGACCGGCCCGCGGCGCTGGATCCTGGTCAAGACCCGCGACGACGAGGCCCGGCCCGGGTCCGACGTCGTGGCTGAGCAGCCGGCCAGCGTCCGCACCGGGCGGACCTGGCAGGACCTGACGCCCTGACGGCCGCGCCCGGCTACAAGGTCGTGATCAGGCCGCCGTCGATGGCGAAGTCCGGGCCGCCGTCACGCTGACGGTGCGGTGAGTGGCCGGGAATTCAGTCGGTGGACCGAGGGTGCGGACCGGCCGCAGGGCTTAAATTCGTGACATGCAGGCAGCCGGAGTGACCCAGCTCGGCGGCCCGGTCATGCTCCTGGAGCTGCCTGGTCCCGGCCGGCCGGGACCAGGTGAGGTGCTGCTCGACGTACGCGCGAGCGGGGCGGGTAACTGGGACGAGTTCGTCCGCACCGGCGGCTGGGACACCGGCACCCGGCCGCCGATGGCGCTCGGCGTCGAGGCGGCCGGGTGGGTGGCCGCCGTCGGGGATGGTGTGGACGGGATCGCGCCGGGCGACGCGGTGACCACGCATTCGCTGCCACTGCGCGGGCAGGGCAGCTGGGCGGAGCAGCACCTCGCGGCCGCGGAACACGTCGCCCCGGTCCCGCCGGGCGTGTCCTGGGACGTCGCCGCAGCCCTGCCCGTGCCTGCGCTCACCGCCGGCCAGGCCCTGGCCGGGCTGGACATCCAGCCCGGCCAGGCCGTGCTGGTGAACGGGGCGGGCGGAGTGACCGGGGGCCTGCTCGTCCAGCTGGCCGCACACCGTGGGGGCCGGGTGATCGCGACCGCGGGACCGGGCAGCGCGTCCCGGGTCCGCGCGCAGGGCGCGGCGACCGTCCTCGATTACCACGATCCGGACTGGCCCCGGCAAGTCAGGTCGCTGACCGGGGGCGGCGCCGATGCCGCGGTGAACGCGGCCCCGTCCGGCGCCAGCGCCGCGATGCAGGCGGTCCGGGACGGCGGCCGGCTGACCATGATCACGGGCGAAGCGCCGGAGGCCGGGCGCGGGGTCGCCGTGACCTCCATCGTGGTGGTGCCGGACGGTCCCCGGCTGCGCATGCTGACCGGGTTGCTCGGCCAGGGCGCGATCAGCATCACCGTGGGCGGCTGGTACCCGCTCGAGCAGGCCGGCGGGGCGCTGGCCCAGGCCCGGCAGGGCACGCACGGCGCGGCCCTGGTCATCCGGCCCGCCGCCCAGGACGGCGCCGGGCCCGGGCTCGCCCGCTCGCGGTCCCGGGTGAGAATGGGCTGCGATGACGGCGCCCGGCCTGGTCGGCCGCGAGCGTGAGAGCCGGCACCTGGCCGGGTCGCCCGACCGGGGCCGCTCCCTGACCATCGGCAGCGGCTGGCGCACGGTCGCCGGCGAGTACCCCGGCTGGCCCCGCAACCAGGGCCGCTAGCGCCGCAACCCGCCGGGCCGATCCGGCGGGCCGCCCGCCGTGGTGGTTTTCGTTGCGGAAAAAACAGGGCAGGTCCCCGATGGACATGATGATGGCGCTCAGAGCCCACACCCGTGGCGGGCCGGAACAGCTTGTGTACGAGCAGGCGCCGGTCCCGGTGCCCCGGCCCGGGGAGGCGCTGGTGGCCGTGCACGCGGCGTCGATCACCTTTGCTGAGCTGACCTGGGACCAGTCCTGGACCACCCGGGACGGGCAGGACCGAACGCCAGTCATCCCCTCGCACGAGATGTCCGGCACGGTCACCGGGCTGGGCGCCGGAGTCACCAGCGTCACCCCCGGCGCGGAGGTGTACGCCCTGATCGGATTCGACCGGGACGGGGCCGCCGCGGAATACGTCGCCGTGCCCGCCGCGGAACTGGCCTCCCGGCCCCGCTCCGTCCCGCACGTGGCCGCGGCCACGCTGCCGCTGGCGGCCCTGACCGCCTGGCAGGCGCTGGTGGACTACGCGGCCCTGGAAGCGGGCGAGCGGGTGCTCGTGCACGGCGGCGCGGGCGGGGTGGGCGTGTACGCGGTCCAGCTCGCGGCGGTGCTCGGCGGCCAGGTCACGGCCACCGGGTCAGCCCGCGACGATGACTTCGTCCGGGGCCTGGGGGCGGCGGACTTCCTCAGCGCCGAGGCGGGCCGGTTCGAGGATGCGATCAGCGGGGTGGACGTGGTCATCGACGCAGTCGGCGGCGCGATGACGGAGCGTTCCTACGCGGTCATGCGGCCCGGCGGCCGCCTGGTGACGCTGGGCGCCCCGCCCGCCGAGGACCAGGCCCGCGCCCACGGGGTGCACGCCATGTTCTTCGTGGTCGCGCCGGACCCCGGCGAACTGGCCCACCTCGCGGGCCTGGTGGATCAGGGGCGGCTGCGCCCGGTGGTCAGCCAGGTGTTCCCGCTGAGCGAGGGCCGGCGCGCGTTCGAGAGCGGCCGCCACCCCCGGCCGCCGGGCAAGACCGTGCTGACCGTGCGGTGAGCGGGCCCCCGGCGGTTCCCGGTTCCGAGGACGGGCTGGTCCTGGCCAGCCCCCAGGGCCGGTGGGTGCTGCTCGCGACCGTGCTGGGCTCGGCGGTGGCGTCGATCGACGCGACCGTGGTCGGGATCGCCCTGCCCGCCATCGGCCGTGACTTCCACGTCGGGCTGGCCGCGCTGCAGTGGGTGGTGACGGCGTACACGATGACGCTGGCCGGGCTGCTGCTGCTGGCCGGGTCGCTGGGCGACAAGTACGGCCGCAAGAAGGTCTTCATGATCGGCGTGATCTGGTTCGCGGTCGCGTCCCTGCTGTGCTCGGTCGCGCCGGACGCCACGATCCTGATCCTGGCCCGCGCCCTGCAGGGCGTGGGCGCGGCGCTGCTCACCCCGGGCAGCCTGGCCATCCTGGAAGCGGTGTTCCGGCCCGATGACCGGGGCAAGGCCATCGGCGCCTGGTCCGGGTACGCCGGGGTAGGCACGGCGATCGGCCCGTTCATCGGCGGCTACCTGGTCCAGGCCGTGTCCTGGCGGCTGATCTTCGTCATCAACCTGCCGCTGGCCGCCCTGGTGGTCGCGGTGACCCTGCGGCACGTCCCGGAATCCCGCGACCCGGAGGCCACCGGGCCGATCGACGTGCGGGGCGGCACGCTGGTCACCCTGGGCCTGATCGGGCTGACCTACGGGCTGATCGAGGGCCCGGGCGGCAACTGGACCCGCCCGGCGGTCCTCGCCGCACTGCTCGGCGGGATCGCGCTACTCGGCGCCTTCGTCTGGCAGGAACAGCGGATGGCGGCGCCGATGCTGCCGCTCAGCCTGTTCGCCTCGACCCAGTTCACCGCGACCAACGTGATCACGTTCGTGGTCTACGGCGGGATCGGCGGCGCCCTGTTCCTGCTGCCCATCGAGCTGCAGCAGGTGTCCGGGTACACCGCGCTGGAGGCGGGCATCTCGCTGCTCCCGGTCACCGTGATCACGCTGGCGCTGTCGCGCCGCTCCGGCGCCCTGGCGGCGCGGATCGGCCCCCGGCTGCAGATGACCGTAGGACCGGTGCTGGTCGGGATCGGCCTGGCCCTGTTCACGCGGATCACCAGCTCCGGCGACTACCTGACCGAGGTGCTGCCCGCGGTGGTGGTGTTCGGTTTCGGCCTGGCCGTGACCGTGGCCCCGCTCACCTCCACCGTGCTGGCCGCGGCCCCGGCCGAGCGCGCGGGTATCGCGTCGGCGGTCAACAACGACGTGGCCCGGGCGGCCGCGCTCATCGCGGTGGCCCTGCTGCCCGCCGCGGGCGGCATCACCGGCGACGCCTACCGGCACCCGGAGGTGTTCTCGACCGGATTCCACAGCGCGTCGCTCATCTCGGCCGCGCTGTGCGTGGCCGGCGGCGTCCTGGCCTTGTTCACCATCCGCAACCCGGCGCCGGCCGAGGCGGGCCAGGCCAGGCCGGTGCCCGCGCTGCACTGTGCCCTCGACGCTCCCCCGGCGCCCTCGGTCACGGCTTCAGGACGGCCTTGATCACGCCGTCGGCACGGCGGTCGAACGCCTGGTAAAACGCGGGGGCGTCGTCCAGGCTGCCGTGGTGGGTGACGATCGCGGCGGGGCGGGCCCGGCCGGACAGGACCATGTCGCGCAGCAGCACCGTGTAGCGGCGGTCATGGGTGCGGCCGAAACCGACCGACACCCCCTTGGCGAAGAACGTGGCCCACGGCACGGGCAGGTGGCCGTCGGCGGTGTCCGGCGGCACCGGGTGCAGGTCCTTCTCGGCGTACACGCCGATGATCCCCGCGTGCCCGGTTGGGTTGACCAGCCGGGCCAGGTCCCCCACCACCTGGGCCGGGTTCTCGTGGTCTGGCGCGGCGCGGTCCCGGCCCTGGAAGCCCACCGCGTCGATGACGATGTCCACGCCGTTCATCGGCTCCTCGCCGGGCGGCAGGCCGTGGATCCCGCGCTCGGCACGGATCTGCTCCACCGGGTCCCCGGCCCGGAAGTCGACCGGGACCGCGCCGAGCCGGGCCGCCATCTCCAGCCGCTCCGGGATGTAGTCCACCACGTAGACCACGTCGGCGCCCCGGAGCAGGCAGCTGTACGCGGAGAGCAGCCCGATCGTGCCCGCGCCGAACACCGCCACGGTGCAGCCGGGGAAGACCCGGGCCAGCTCCGTCGCGTGCCAGCCGGTCACGAACGCGTCGGCCAGCATCACCAGGTCGTCCTCGAGCCCGTCACCGGGCTCGCCGGGTACCCGGACGCAGTTGGCGTCGGCGTAAGGGACCCGGAGCAGCTCGGCCTGGGCGCCGCGGTACGGGCCCATCCCGGCGTACCCGTAGGCGGCACCGAATCCGCCGGGACGCACCCGCAGGCAGGCGGCCGACAGTCCGCGGGCACAGTTGACGCACACGCCGCAGTACAGGTGGGTCGGGATGACTACCCGGTCACCGGGCGTGATCAGCTCCACCGCCGAGCCGGCCTGCTCGACCACGCCGAGCGGCTCGTGCCCGAGGACGAGCCCGGGTTCCGCCCCGGTCCGGCCGTCGTACATGTGCAGGTCGGTGCCGCAGATCGCGCTGGACGTCACCCGGATCACCACGTCAGAAGGCTCCTCCAGCACAGCGTCGGGCACCTCCCGGACCTCGACGCTCCGGGTGCCGGCGAACACCACGGCTTTCACCGCGACTCCCCGGGGAGCTGGACGCCGCTGATCTCGGCGCAGGCCGCCAGCAGCTGATCCTGGAGGCCGGGGCTGGACGCGGCCGGGTGGAACCGCCGCGGCCGCTGGTGGTAGAAGTACTCGCCGCTCACGGTGGCCGCGGGATCGTCGCTGACCGCCAGCCAGGCCTGGGTGACCGGGGCCTGGGACATGTCGTCGGGCGCGCCGGGACCGCCCATCCTGGTCGGCACCCAGCCCGGCTCCAGGGCGTTGCTGAGCACGTCCGGCCAGCGGCGGGCCACCGCGAACGCCAGCACCACGTCGAACAGCTTGGAGTCCGCGTAGGCCTGCGAGCCGTTCCAGGGCCGGCCGACCCACTGCAGGTCGGAAAGGTCCGGGTTCCCGCCCCGGTGCATGCCGGAACTGAGGTACACGAGCCGGTCCGGGCGGGTCATCAGCGCGGTGAGCAGGTAGGGGGCCAGCACGTTGATCGCGAACACGTGGCTGAGGCCGTCCGGGGTCTGGACCCGGCGTGGCTCCCGGTAGCCGACCCCGGCGTTGTGGATCACCGCGTCGTGCCGGCCCAGCTTGCTGGCCTGCTCGGCCACCTGATGCATGCCGTTGAGGGAGGCCAGGTCCCCGACAACCACGTGCGCGGCGCCGGGCAGCGCAGCGCGCGCATCCTCGGCCCGGGCCTCGTTGCGGCCGTGCAGGGTGACCTCATGCCCGTCGCGGACCAGCAGCTGGCCCGCCATCAGGCCCAGGCCGTCGGACGAGCCGGTGATCAGTACCCGAGCCATGCGCTGATTCCTCCAGGGGTTGGTCTGCCCTCGCAGTGCCGTCCCTACCAAGATTGCCCTACCGGTCCGCTCGCTACGATGGGCAGGCGATGAGCAGCGCACCCGCAGCCACGAGCATGACCGGACCGCCGGACGGTCCGTCCCTCGCGGTCATCCGTACCGAGGAACTGACCAAGGTCTACCCGGGGACAGATTTCGCCGCCGTGGACCGGCTGAACCTCAGCGTCGAGACCGGGGAGATCTTCGGCTTGCTGGGGCCGAACGGTGCCGGGAAGACCACAACCGCGGGCATCCTCACCACCCGCGTCCTGCCGACCTCGGGGCGGGCGTTCCTGGGCGGGGTGGACGTGGCGGCTCACCCGGCCCTGGCCAAGCAGCTGAGCGGGATCGTGTCGCAGCAGAACACCCTGGACCGCCAGCTCACCGTCTGGGAGAACCTGTACTTCCACGGCCGGCTGTTCGGCATGGGGGCCAAGGCGTCCCGGCGGACCGCCGACGAGCTGCTCGAGCAGTTCCAGCTGTCCCGGTGGGCCAAGGCGTCGGTGTACGCGCTGTCCGGCGGCATGGCCCAGCGGCTGATGGTGGCGCGGGCCATCTTCCACCGCCCCTCGGTGCTGTTCCTGGACGAGCCCACCGCGGGCCTGGACCCGCAGAGCCGGCTCGCGCTGTGGGACCTGCTCCGCGAGCTGCACGGCGAGGGCCAGACGATCCTGCTCACCACGCACTACATGGAGGAAGCGGACCAGCTCTGCGACCGGGTCGCGATCATGGACCACGGCAAGATCCTGGCCCTGGACACGCCGGCCGCGCTCAAGCAGAGCGTCGGCGCCGACACGGTGGTCACGGTGAAGACGGCGGGCGACACCGCCCGGCTGGCCGAGCTGCTCAGCCAGGACGTGGACGGCGTTACCCGGACCCGGCTGGTGGGCGGCCCAGATGGAGAAGGCACGGTCGAGCTGCACATGCAGGGCAGCGAGCGGCTGGTGCCGCGGATCGTGCTGGCCGCGGAGCGCGGCGGGTTCGACCTTGTGGACCTGTCAATCTCCGAGCCCAGCCTGGAGACCGTGTTCATCAACCTGACCGGCAAGGAGCTGCGGGACTGATGACCACCTCGCTGACCCCGCAGGCACCCACCCGGCGGATCGGCGGCGGCCCGACCCGGTCGGTGGCCGCCGCGAGCTGGACCGCGCTGGGCGCGCTCATGCTGCGTGACCTGGTGGTGGTGCGCAAGCACTGGTGGGAGTTCGTGCTGCGCACCGTCATCCAGCCATTCCTGCTCTGCTTCGTGTTCTTGTTCGTGTTCCCGAAGATCGGCCAGGGGATTGGCGGCGGGCACGGCACGGCGGCGGAGTCGGCGTTCGCAACCATCCTGGTGCCTGGCGTGGTGGGCATCTCCATTATGTTCCAGGGGGTGCAGTCCATCGCCCTGAACATGGCGCAGGAGTTCGGCTTCACCCGGGAGATCGAGGACCGGGTCCAGGCCCCCTGCCCGATCTGGCTAGTCGCGATGGCCAAGGTGCTCTCGGGCGCGGCCCAGGGCGTGATCTCGGCCATCATCGTGCTGCCCATGGCCTCGGTGGTGCACGCGCCCGGGGTGCACGCGCATATCTCGCTGCACTGGTGGATCATCCTCACGTTCGTGCCGCTGGCCGCCGTGGCCATGGCCGGGCTGGGACTGCTCCTGGGCACCAGCTTCGAACCGCGGAACATCGGGCTGATGTTCGGCTTCATCATCCTGCCGATCACGTTCCTGGGCGGCACCTACTACTCCTGGACCAGGCTGGCGCCGGTCTCGGTGGGCGGCTGGCACTGGCTGCAGACCGTCGTGCTGATCAACCCGCTGATCTACGTGAACGAGGGGATGCGGGCCGCGTTCACCGAGGCCCCGCACATGCACCTGTACGTGATCTACCCGGTGGTGGTCGGGTTCGCGGTGGTGTTCCTGGCTATCGGGCTGCGGAACTTCCGGCGCCGCGTCCTCTCCTGAGGTCTACCGGGGGCTTGGCGCGGCCCGGGCTGCGGCCCGCAGGCTGGACCTGCCGCTGACCCTGACCATGCGCGGTTGCGTGGTCTGCGCCACACGGCGCCGTGAAGCGGGAGCGCTCGGGCCAACCTTGTGGCTGACCCTTGACGGAACGTTTCCGCGCCATTAAGTTACGGTCAAATTTAAGCCTTAAATCAAGTCTCGTACTTCTCCTGCCCCCCGCCCGGGAGATGCCATGCGCTCTGCTGCCCCTGCCCGACGGCTCCGCCAGGTGTTACGCCGGGCCGCCGGCCTGGCTGTCCCGATGCTGCTGCTGGGCGGGCTGTTACAGCGTGCTGTCCCCCGACGGGGTGGCCGGGGCGGCCAGCGCCGCGCGGGCCAGCGGGTCAGCGGCGGGTCCCTCCCCCGCCAGCGCCGGCCGCCTGCAAGCCCCTGCCCCGCTGGCCGGCCAGGTCGCGATCACCAGCCCGGGCGGCATGCAAAGCCGCCGCGGCGTGCCCGCCCGCCTGCAGATCAAGGGCTCGGCCGGGCTCACCTACCGCGCCACCGGGCTGCCGCCGGGCCTGGTGATCTCCCCCGCCGGGCTGATCACCGGGACCGGCCGGACGCCTGGCACCCGCACCGTCACGGTCACCGCGACGTCGGCCTCGGGGGCCACCGCGGTCACCACGTTCGTCTGGACCATCTCGCCACCCAGTTCGTAGCCCACGATTCCCGCTCCCCCGAAAGGCCCGCTTCCCCGAAAGGACAGGCATGAGGCTCCTCCCGCATACCGAGACGTGGCGGCGCTCCCGCTCCCGCGTCCTGGTCATCCTGGCCGCCGCCTTCGCCCTGACGGCGGCGCTGCTCGCCGGCACGGCCCACAGCGCCGAGGCCGCGACCTTACTGTCGCAGGGCAAGACCGCGACCGCGTCGTCGGTGGAGAACGCGTCGTTCCCCGCGTCCGCAGCCGTGGACGGCAACACCGGCACCCGCTGGTCCAGCGCGTTCAGCGACCCGCAGTGGCTGGAGGTGGATCTCGGCGCGACCGCCTCCATCAGCCAGGTGGTACTCCAGTGGGAGACGGCCTACGCGACCGCGTTCCAGATCCAGACATCCAGTGACGGCACGAACTGGACCACGATCTACTCCACCACCACCGGCACCGGCGGCACCCAGACCCTCAACGTGACCGGCACCGGCCGGTACGTCCGCATGTACGGCACCGCCCGGGCCACCCAGTACGGGTACAGCCTGTGGGAATTCCAGGTCTACGGCACCGCGGGCGGCACCGGCTCGTCGTGCAGCACCACGGACGCCGCGCTGAACCAGCCCGCCACCGCGTCGTCCCTGGAGAACGCGTCGTTCCCGGCGTCGGCGGCGGTGGACGGCAACACCAGTACCCGCTGGTCCAGCGCGTTCTCCGACCCGCAGTGGCTGCAGGTCGACCTGGGCTCCAGCCAGACGATCTGCGAGGTGACCCTGGACTGGGAGGCGGCGTATGCGACCGCGTTCCAGATCCAGGTCTCACCCGACGGGACGAACTGGACCACGGTCTACTCGACGACCACCGGCACCGGCGGCACCCAGACCCTGTCGGTCTCCGGGACCGGACGCTACGTGCGGATGTACGGCACCGCCCGCGCCACGCCGTACGGCTACTCGCTGTGGGAGTTCGGGGTGTACACCACCGGCTCCGGGGCCAGTCCGACCCCCACGCCCACGCCGACCTCCACGGGATCAGGTGGGGGCACGGGCGCGCCGCCCGCCTCGTTCTGGGGCAACACCAGCGCCATCCCGGCGGCCACCCACGTCCTGGAACTGTCGATCGTGAACCAGACCAACGGGCAGTACCCCGACAGCCAGGTGTACTGGAGCTTCAACGGCCAGGAGGAGTCGATCGCGCAGCAGCCGTACGTGGACATGCCGGCCAACTCCGCGGGCCGGATGTACTTCTACCTCGGCTCCCCGAACAGCCAGTACTACGACTTCATCGAGTTCACGGTGGGCGCGTCGTCGATCAACGTGGACACCACCCGGGTTGACCGTTTCGGCCTCAAGCTGGCCCTGCTGCTGCACGGCCACGACGGCTCCAACCAGGAGGTCGGCGAGAACTACGCCACGTTCCAGGAGAGCCGCACGGCCACGTTCACGCGGTTCGAGAACTCGGTGCCGACCCAGTTCAAGGAGCTGGCCACCGACCAGGCCCCGTACGGCATCCCGTCGCCGGGCAACGACCCGGCGTTCCAGCCCGGCGGTGCGTACGCGAACTACTTCACCAGCTACGCAGCCTCCGAAGGGGACACCTCCGACTCCACCGCGCAGATCTTCGGCTGCGGCGGGACGCTGGCGGCCAATCCCCCGCTGTGCGCCGGGCTGAACCGGCACGTGGCGCAGCTGCCCGCGGCGCAGCAGTCGAACCCGGCCAACTTCTACCAGGCGGCCCCGGCCAACTACTACGCCCAGTTCTGGCACCAGAACGCCATCAACGGGCTGCAGTACGGCTTCCCGTACGACGACGACGCCGGGCAGTCTTCCGACATCTCGATCACCAACCCGCAGTACATGGTGGTCGCGGTGGGCTGGTAGCCGCCCGCCCCTGATCGGGACGGCGGCCGCGGCGGATGAGCGTCCGCGGCCGCCGTCCACCAGGACGTAAGAAGAACCCGGCCACGCCGGTGAGGAGCTCCCGATCCAGGTTCGCGTGCGGCCTTCGGGTGAGCTTCTCCGCGTTAGCTTTTCGCGTTAACTGGCCGTGCCGCCCGGGGCCAGGGCCAGGCCGAGGGCGGCGGCGTGCCGGTGCCCGGCGGCCGGGCCGGCCAGGGTGCCGCCGACGTTGCCCCGCCCGGCGGTGACGCCCTCGGGCAGGGTGCGCAGCAGCACGCCGAGCAGCTCGTCGTCGCCGGCCGGCCCGCCGACGATCAGCACCTGGCCCAGGTCGCGGCCGAGGGTACGGAGCGCGCGGGCCAGGTTGGCCGCGAACACCGCCTCCTTCAGGCGGAGCCGGATCGCGCGCCATTCGGCGGGGCTGTGCCCGCGGTCGAACGGCAGCCAGCCGGCGGGGCCCGCGGCGGCGAGCATGCCCGCGGCGGCCGGGTCGGCGGGGCCGTCCAGGAACCCGCGGCTGCCGTCCTCGGCCTCGAACCGCTGGCTCCCGTCGAGCCGGACGCACGGGCCCCGCTTGACCCAGTCGGCCGCGGCGCGGGGCACGCCCAGGGTTTCCGCGACGGCGACGGTCAGCAGCTCTCCCGCGCCCGCCGCGACCACCTCCCCGTCCGGGGCGATGACGTCGATGGTGCCCGCGCCCACGTCGACCACGACCGCGTCGGGACGGGCCCCCGGCGTGGTGCAGGCGCCCAGGCGGGCCGCGGCCGGCTCGGTCAGCACGCAGCTCACTGGGCAGCCGAGCAGGTCAGCGAGCAAGGCGGCGTGGTCGTCGCCGGGGGTGAACCGGTGCAGCGACGAGACCAGCGCGGCCCGGCCCACGCTGCCCCGCCGGGCGGTGACGCTGTCCGCCGCGGCGGCCAGGTCCACCGCGAACAGGTCGTCCAGGGTGGTCTCGCCATCCGGGGTGCCGAGCGCGGTGACGGTGCCGACCGGCCAGCCCGCCAGCTCGGCGCAGGCAGCCCGCAGGCCGATCCGGCGGCCGTGCGCCATCACCCACGGCTCGGCCGGACCCGGGGCGGCCAGCCCCGTGACGGCCGGACCCTGCCCGGCGGCGGTCCCGGCGGCCAGCCCGATCACCCCGTTGCCGTAGTCGAGCAGGGCACGGCTCACGGTGGCTGCGTCCCCGGCCTCCGCGTCACCCAGCCCCAGCGCGGCGGCCAGGGCGACGGGGTCGGTCAGCAGGGTCATCGGCTGGCCGGGGCGCCGCACCTCCACGGCCAGCCGGCCGCAGGCGGCAGCCGCGGCCACGTCAACCTGGTCGATGACCGGGACCGGGGCGCCGAGCCGGTTGGCGATGAGCACGCCCTCGTCACTTCCGGCCAGCACCGCCCCGAGCGGGATCCCGGCCGCGAGCAGCCCGCGGAGCTGCCGCGCGGCCGCCACGTAGCCGAGGCTGGCGGGCACCAGGGCGACCCGGGCCGCCGATCCGGACGCTCCGCCGCCGGGCCCCGGCCCGTCCAGCCCTTCCCCGTCCAGCCGCTCCCCGTCCAGCGAGAGGGGCGTGCCTACGCAGGTTCCGGTGCCGCCGGGCGTGGCGACCCCGGCGGCGAGCACGCGCAGGCGGCCGGTGGCCGGGACGGCGGCCGGGATGGTCAGGGTCGCGGTGCCGACCGCCCGCAGCGGCGCGATCCGGGCCTCATCGACGGCCGTGCCCAGCCGCCGCTCGATCCGCCGGACCAGCGCGGCGGCGGCGCGCAGCGAGTCCGGCGATCCCTTGCGGCCCCGGGTGGGGAGCCGGTCCGCGCCCAGCAGCCGCCCTCCGTCCAGCACGACGACCTCGGTGGTCGCGTTCCCGATATCGACCCCCGCCACGACGCTCACCGGGGCGGCGTCCATGATCGCGGTCGATAAGGGGCGTTATATGGCAGAAATTGACCGTGATCATGGAGGCGCGGGACGGCCGGGGGGACGGGGGCGGGCGGCGGGGGCAGGGGCGGGGGGCAGGCGGGCGGGGCAGGGGGTCATGCGGTGAGGCCGCGGCTTGCGTAGATTTCGGCGGCCTCGGTGAGGAGGGCGGCGCAACGGGGCAGGCCGCGGGCCGTGAGCGAGGCGGCCAGCGTGGTGAGCTGGGCCGCAGTGGAGCGGCCGGGCCGCAGGGCCTCGTAGATGGCCAGCACCTCGTCGTCGCCCAGCGCGGTCAGCTCCGCGGCCCGGCGCAGGTTCTCGGCCAGCTGCGGGTTGTCGTGCTCCAGCGCCACCTGGGCCTGATGCTCCAGGGTTGCGGGATGGATGCGCAGGTCGGGCAGGCTGACCTCACCGCGGCGGACGGCCTCCAGGGTCAGCTCGCCAACCGGCCGCCCGGACAGTGCCTCCACCGACCGGGCCTGCCCGGCCTGGGCCTGCCCGGCCTGAGCCTGCCCGGCCTGGGCCTGCCCGGACTGCTGGGCCCGCACGCCGGTCACTGCAATCCCTCCTTGGACAGCTGCTCGGCCGGTTCACCGGGCTGCACCCAGGCCCGTTCCAGGGCCATCAGCGCGATCACCGTGGTGTGGTAGCGGGCCTCGATGGCCTCGTCGTTGTACGGGTTGCGGGCCGGGTCCGGGGTGGCGCCCTTGGCGTGCCGGGCCGCGTTGGCGCCGAGCAGCCGGTACAGCTCGCGGGTGACGGCGGGAGCCACCGAGTACAGCTCCAGGTTGGCCAGCGGCGCGAGGTCGCGGCGGTGGATGAGCGCGGTGCCCTTGCCCTGCAGGCCGATGCCGATCCCCGAGCCGGCCAGCCGGGCGGCGGCCAGGCCGATCCGGCCGAGATCCACGGTGTCGTTGAACCGGACCACCCGGCCTGCGCAGCCTTCCTCCTCCAGGCCGGCCAGCAGCTCGCCCAGCACCTCGGGCACGGTCAGCCCGGACAGCGAACGCCAGACGTCCCGGCCCACCGCGGGGGACACGCCGATCACCACGTCCCGCGGGTCCTGCCCGGCCAGGGCCGGGCCGGCCGGCGCGAGCAGCAGTTCCGCGGCCGAAGCCTGCTCGGCACGCAGGTCGTCGACCCCGCGGGCCTGCCGGATCTCGTCGATCTCGGCCTGCCGGGGCGGCGACGGCTCGTACCCGGTACCCGGGCCCGCGTAGTCATTCGGGTCGGTGACCAGGGACAGTACCCGCAGCTCCTCGTCGAAGATCGCGGCGGTCTGCAGGTAGTCGCCGGAGAGCCGGGCCCGGGTCATCTCCATGATGGCCTCCGCCTCGGCCTCATAGCCGGTGTCGTCCAGCGCCGCGACGATGTCCACCACGGTGAGCCCGCCCTCGCGGATCGCGTGGGCCGCGCTCAGCACGGCCAGCGTGTCGGTCTCGCCCAGGTCCTTGGACCCGGCCGCGTCGACCGCGCGTTCCAGGTGGTCGTCGGTGAAGTCGGCCAGCCCGAGGTGCTGGTACACCGCCCGGCAGGCCTGCGCGGCGTAGCGGCGCAGCTCCCCGATCTCGCTGGCAGGCACGGTGCGCAGCCCGCCGTCCACCCCCCAGTCCCGCTGCATGGCCAGGAAATCGTCGATGTCCTCGGCGTTGAAGTTGCTGGGGCCGAACATGTTGTCGTAGCGCTGGATGCTGCCGAAGCCGCTGAACACGAAGTCCGAGCCGGCCAGCACGATGGGCAGCGTCCGGGAGGTGCGGCGCATGTCGGACTCGCTCATCAGCGCGTCGTTGCCGGAGCACGACTCGAGGTTCCGCATCATCACCATGACGTTCTCGGCCATCAGCTCGCGCAGCCCGCGGGGCACCGACCCCGCCACGCTCGCCCCGTCGATGCCGCCGTTCTGCACGCCCTGGGCGCCGATCGCGCGGGCCAGCGCGATGCAGCGGGCCTCCAGGTACAGCATGGACTTGCCCTCGGCCCCGGCCATCAGCACCTCGGCACCCGCCCCCGAGGACACCCGCATCTTCATCCCGCGCGAGGCGTACGCGGAGGTCAGGAAGGCCTTGGACCAGGGAGTGTCGTCCCCGTCGGTGAACACGGGCTCGGTGCCGTACAGCGACACCGTCTCCGCGTAGGACGTCAGCCCGCGCATGCCGAGCTCGAGTTCCAGCGCCTCCTCGACCGAGCACTGGATGAGCACGCCCTGCGATCCGACCGCGGCACCGATGAGGCAGGCCACCGCGTTGCTGGGCGCGTCGGCGAGGACCGGGACCGTGGTCTCGATCTCCCGGAAACCGAACGCGGCCGCCGTGGCCGAGTCGGCGGCGAGCAGCAGCGGGTCGTCGAGCCGGTTGGTCACGTGCGCCTGGTTGCTGGGGGTGCGCCGGCCGCGCAGCTTGGTCATGGCCATCATCAGCTCGGCGGGCCGCAGCAGGGCCAGCACCCGGGCGAGCTTGGCGGGCGTGGCCCCCGCGCAGAGCCGGATGACCTCGGCCCGGGGCACGTCCGGGCGGACCGCGCGGCGGGCCAGCTCGGTGTCCGGCAGCGCCATCACCTCCGCGGCGACGGACAGGTCCAGGCCGTGCCGGGCGATGTAGGCGTCGAGGGAGTCGAAGTCCTGCTCCGCGACCCCGTCCATCTCCACCACCCGGCCATCGGAGATCACCAGCCCCGGCTCAGGGTCGTGCGGCGAGCGCAGCGCGACCAGGCCGAGGTCGGGGTCCTCGACGGCGAACCCGTCGAGGTTGACCCGCTGCTGGTCCATGAACCGGATCCGGCCTACCGGCTGCTCAGGCCCTGGCACGGTCATCGCGGGCTCCTCTCCTGGGCGGATCTCCTGGGCGGATCTCCTGGGCGGATCTGCTAGTCGGATCTCTCGGGGACCTGGGCGGGCTCAGATCGCGGTCTGCGGCCGCAGCTCGATGACCCGGCCGGCGGACGCCTCGGCGCGGGGCGCGGCCTCCCCGGCCTCCCCGGCCGCGCCGGGACCGGGAGCGCTCTCCCCGGCCGCCCGCTCGCCCGGGGTGCGCACCGTGATGCGGATCCGGTCGCCGCGGAACAGGTCGTGGGAGAACTCGAACGGCACGCCGTCGGGGTCGGTCGTGGTCCGGGTGATGGCGAGCAGCGGAGAGCCGGCCGGCACGTCCAGGACCACCGCCTCGTCCTGCGACGCGGCCACCACCTCGATCCGCTCGACGGCCTCGCCCGGACGGGTGCCGAAGTGCTCGTCGAGCAGTTCGTACAGCGAACCGCCCAGCGGGAGCTCCAGCAGCCCCGGGAAACGGTCGGCGGGCAGCATGACGCGCTCCACCGAGATGGGGCTGCCGTCCGCGAGCCGGATCCGGACCAGGTCGATCACGAGGTCCCCGCGCTGGATGCCGAGCGCCCGGGCGGCGGCCTCCTCCGCGCCGGACAGCCCGGCGCTGATCACCCGGGTCCCGGCCACCACGCCCTGGCTGCGCAGCAGGGCGGGCACCCCCACGACCCGGGACGTGTCCCGCTCGATCTTGTCCTGGCTGACGAAGGTGCCGCCGCCGCGGCCCGGGACCCGGCGGACCACGCCGGTCTCGGCCAGCACGGCCAGGGCCTGGCGGAGCGTGGCCCGGCTGACTCCCAGGTCGGACGCGAGGGCCCGCTCGGCGCCGAGCCGCTGGCCCGGCCGGAGGTGCCCGGCCGAGATCCGCTCGGTCAGCACCCGCCGGACGTCTTCCGGGGTGTCCACGCTAGGCATCCATGGCACCCAGGGATTCCGGGAGCACCTGCCCGCCGTCGACCACGATCGTCTGCCCGGTGATGTAGGCGGCCTCGTCGGTGGCCAGGAACAGCGCCGCGTAGCCGATCTCGTCCACCGTGCCGAGGCGGCGCAGCGGCACGCTGGCCGTCATCTCCCGCATGTACTCCTCGCCGAGATCGACCAGGCCCTCGGTGATCACGT
The DNA here is from genome assembly GCA_963713815.1 of uncultured Actinomycetes bacterium. Lineage (GTDB taxonomy): Bacteria > Actinomycetota > Actinomycetes > Streptosporangiales > Streptosporangiaceae > RYN-230. The sequence continues at coordinate 181,133 of CAVQNH010000006.1, read as the reverse complement.
TGCCGGGCAGCACCGCGTTGACCGTGATGCGCGTGCGGCGCCAGTTCGAGGGCGGCGCTGCGCATGAAACCGAGCTGGCCCGCCTTGCTCGCGCCGTAGTGCGACCAGCCGGAGAACCCGGTGATCGGCCCGGTGATGGACGAGGTGAGGATGACGCGGCCGTGCGCGGACTCCTGCAGGGCGGGCAGGCAGGCCTGGACGGACAGGATGCAGCCGCGCAGGTTGGTGCCGAACACGGTGTCCAGGTCCTCGTCGGTCATGTCCGCGAGCCGCCGGTCCGGGAAGATGCCCGCGTTGGCGCACAGCACGTCGATGCCGCCCAGCCGCTCGGCCGCGGTCTCCGGCGATCCGCTCGCAGTCCGCCCGGACGCTGACGTCGGCCAGCACGTAGGAGACCTCGGCGCCGTCCGCGGCCAGTTCCGCGACGGCTCCGGTGGCCGCGTCCTTGTCCCGGCCCACGATGAGCACCCGCGCCCCGCTGCCCGCGAACACCCGGGCGATGCCTTTGCCGATGCCCCGGGTGGCGCCGGTGACCACGACGGCCCGCCCCGCGATTGATGTGAACACGATCAGCTCCTAGTGTCGTCAGCCAGCCTGGCTGAGGTAGCGCTCAGCCAGCGCGCAGCTGTCCTGGGTATAGGCGGCGCCCAGCTCCCGGGCGATGTCGGCTCCCTGATGCGAGCCGATCCAGGCGACCAGCAGCAGCCGCCGGAACATGATGAAGGTCCAGATCTCCGCCTCGTCCTCCGGCGGCAGGGCGCTCACCCGCCGGTAGCCCGACAGCCAGCTGTCCACCAGCCCGGGCACGTGCGGCTGGTGCTCGAAGAAGCTCACCGACGTGCCCACGTCGTACAGGTACCAGCTGAAGCCGGAGTCGTCGAAGTCGATGACGCTGACCCGGCCGCCGTCCACCAGCAGGTTGGCCAGCCGGGTGTCCGCGTGCACCAGGCCGTAGCGCTGGGGGCCGGCGCCGAAGGCGGCCAGCCGGTCCCGGAGCGCGCGGTCCAGCCGGTCCAGGACCGCATGCTCGCCCGGCCCGACCCCGATCCCGTCCTGCCAGCGCCCCCACCGGGCCCGCGCGCCGAAGGCGGCGTCGTAATCCCAGTGGAACCGGGTGAACCAGGGCGGCCGCTGCCACTGCCGGGCGTGCTCATGCATCCGGGCGGTGATCTCGCCCAGCTCCGCGAAGTGGGCGGCGTCGTCGTCGGCCGGCTCGGTGCCGGGCAGGTACTCGAAGCGGACGCAGTGCCGCTCCTGGCCCGTCTCGTCGGCCATGGTCATGACCCGCCCGCCGCCGGGGGCGGGCAGCACCCGCGGGGTGCGCACCCCGGCCTCGGCCCGCAGTGCGTCCATCCAGGCCAGCTCGGACTCGATCTCGGCCGCGGTGTGGTACCCGAGCCGGTGCACCCGCAGGACCGACGGCCCCTCGTCCGGGTCCTGCACCAGGTAGGTGGCGTTCTCCGACACGTTGAGCAGCCGCACGGTGGAGCCGGGACCGCACCCGCCGGCCTGCGCGGCGCGCCCGGCGAACCGGGTGATCCGGTCCAGCACGTCGCCGCCGCCGGACAGGTCGTGCGTGCCGGTCTCGTCGCTCATCCGCCCGTCACCCGCCCTCGTGGCCCCGGCCCTCGACGCCGCCGAGGACCGCCATGATCGCATCGCGCGCGGTGGTGACCTGATCCGAGGGCCCGCTCAGGTAGAGCCGCCCGGCGACGCCGATCATCGACACGTTGACCAGTGTGACGCCGGGCGCCGTCCGTTCCGCCTCGTTGGCCGCGAGGGCCGCGAACAGGGCCGGGGTGACCTCGCAGACCAGCAGCGTCTCCCCCGGGGTGATCATGGAGCCGCCGCGGTTGCGGTTGATGATGATGGCCTGCCGGTCGGTGATGTCCTCGATCACGTCGCAGAACAGGATCCGCGGCCGCAACTGGTCGGACGGGCTGGCGTGCAGCCCGTCCAGGATGGCCTGCCCGGCCCGCTCCACGTCGGCCAGGCCGGGCCCGTGCACCTCGAGCACGCCGAACTGGCGCTCGACGAACAGGATGCCGGGCTCCACCGTGGGCACCGCGCGCAGCGCCAGGTCGGTGACCCGCTCGATGGCCAGCGCGGGCGCCACCTCGACGATCAGCGAGTGCTCGCCCTGCATGGGCGGGTATCCGCGGGCCCGGGTGGGGGTGCCGAGGTACGCCGCGAACTGCCGCTGCAGGTCCCGGACCAGCAGGTGGACCCGCAGTTCGGCGAGGGGCGGTGCCCCTTGCGCGCTCACTCGGCGCGGATGGTGAAGTGCTTGCCGAGTTCGCCGTGCGGCCGCGGGATGACGTACACCGAGATCAGCTCGCCCACGGTGCTGGCCGTTTCCGCGCCCGCCTCGGTGGCGGCCTTCACCGCGCCGACGTCACCGATGATGGTGACCGACACCAGGCCGTCACCGACTTCCTGGCGGCCGACGATGGCCACGTTGGCCGCCTTGACCATGGCGTCCGCGGCCGCCAGCGCGGCCACGTAGCCCTTCGTCTCGATCATCCCGATCGCGTTGTCCGCCACTTTTCTCTCCTCTACTGGCTGTCGTGATCATGACCTGGGTGTCGCTGGAACGACGCCTACGTCATGATCACGATGTGCTGCCCGGTGGGTCTATGGAGCCGATGATGAGGGCGTTGACGGGCGGCGGCTCGCCCGGGAACCAGGCGGCGGCGACCGAGCCCTGGACGACCAGCACCCGTTCCCCCACGCCGCTGCCCAGGACGTCGAAGGCGACGAACCGCTGGCCGGTGCCTTCCGCCTCCACCTCCAGGAACGCGCCCTTGGGGATCTCGGCCAGCCGGCGGGTGGCCCAGACGTTTCCCACCACCGTCGCGGTTACCATCAGCGCTCCTTCTCGATCTCGACCCCGGCCGCGCGGGCCCGGTCGCGGGCGAGCGGCGTCAGCACCGCGCGCCGCCCCAGCACCAGCCGCGCGCCGGCCCGGGCCGCGTCACGGACCGCGGCCTCGGTGACCGCGCCCTTGTCGATGCGGCGGGTGGGCCGCGCGGACCCGGCCGCCCCCGCGGCCGTGAGGCGGAACCGGAGCCGGCCGCTGCGCAGGTCGTCGCGCCGCCGCGGGTTCTCGAACAGGTGCAGCAGCCGGGTCACGAACGCGGCCAGTTCCTGGTCGGTGCGCACGCTGACGGTCTCCACCGCGCCGACCCCGTCCCGCACCGTGAACACCGCGCCCTCCTGCCCGGGCGCCGTGCCGCCTGGGCCGGACGCCGTGCCGCCCGGGCCCGGCGGCGCCGGGGCGAGCCCAGCCGGGGGGCCGGCCTGGCCCGCGGCCGGGGGCAGCAGGTCGGCCACGGCCTCGCGGACCAGGGCGCGCAGCATCTCGGGGTCCAGGCCGGCGGTCACCGTGCTTCCTCCGACGCTCGCGCCGTCCGGACAGGACCACACCGGCCGCTCGGCCGGGCCTGACGGCCCACCCTCGCGAGCCGGTACCGGACGGCGCTCACAATGCGCCCCGCAAGGCATGCTCGGCCGCCTCGGCGGCCTGCCGCACGTCCGCCTCGGACCCGGACAGGTACACCCGGCCGGTCGCGCCGATCATGCGGTAGTCCACCACCTTGATCTGCGCCGCCTTCTCGGCCTCGTTGACCGCGAGGATCGCGTAGGAGGCGGGCTGCATCTCCAGCACGAACAGCGACTCGCCGGCCAGCACCATGGAGCCGATCTTGTTCCGGTTGATCAGGAACGCGTGCTGGGGGTCGATCATCGTGACGATGGTTGACGCCAGGATCTCCGGCGGCACCGCGTCCGCCTCCGAGGCGCGCAGCGCGCCGAGCACGGCGGAGCCGGCCGCGCGCACCTCGTCGGTGCTCCCGTGCACCTCCAGGTACCCGAAGTGCCGCTCCACGACCAGGATCCCGGCCCGCACCCCCGCGTACTTGAGCGCCACGTCGGTGAGCGGCTCCACGTCCAGCCCCGGCGCGACCTCGACCACGATCGCCGCATCGTTGCTCCGCGGCAGGCTCCCCCGGATCCATGACCCGAGGTAGCACATCGTCTGCGGCTGCAGCCGATCCAGGAAGATGAACGCCCGCAGCTCACCCACGGCCATCCCCCACGATCCCCCGGAGCTCCTCGAGCACGACCCGCCTGATCTCCGCCCGCAGTGCCTCCACCTCGGGGTCAGTCCCGCCCAGGCCGCCCGCACGGCGTGCTCCCGCCGCGGGCGCGCCGCGGGCACCGTGGTCCCGGCGTCGCGCTGGCCGGGACACGATGCCCCGGACCCGGCCGCCCGTCCTGATCACGCAGATTGGACGCCACCGGGTACGGCGGAACCACGCCTCCCGGTGCTTCCCAGGGCACGAGTCCGGTGAAGTCGCCGAATCCCACGGCCGGATCCTCGTTATAGGCCAGACGTGTCCACTGGACGAGATGCTTGGGCTGCAGGTTCTCGCCGACCGAGGAGCGCCCGAAGAACCCGGTCCCGATGGTCATCGACGGCGCGAGCCCGGTCCCGACGCCCGCGCTGCCCAGGCTGGACCCCACGTTCACCGCGACCCGGAGCACCTCGAGCGCGGCCCCGTAGTCCATGATCGTCGCCGGGTCCGTGGAGTGGATCGCGGCCGAGTGGCCGCGCCCGCCCAGCCGGAGCACGGCCCGCGCCGCGCCGATGCCGTGGCGGACGCTGCCGACCTGGGCCAGGCCCAGGACCGGGCAGAGCTTCTCGTGCGCCAGCGGCTCCTCGGGGACGACCAGCGGGAACGGGGCCAGCAGCACCCGGGTCGTGCCCGGCACGCGCAGGCCGGCCTGGGCCGCGATCCAGGTTGCGTCTTTCCCGACGAACCGGGTGTCGAAGTGCCCGCCGGGAAACAGCAGGTCACGGACCTTGTCGCGGTCCTCCGGCGGGAGCAGGTACGCGCCCGCGCGCTGCAGGTGACGCAGCAGTGTCCCGGCGGCCGGCTCGGTGACGATCAGCACTGACTCGTTGGTGCACAGGATGGAGTTGTCGAAGCTCTTGCTGTCCACGATCCGGCGGGCAGCTTCCGGCAGGTCCGCATCGTCCGCAACGAAAACCGGCACGTTGCCGGGCCCCACCCCGATGGCCGGCGTGCCCGAGCTGTAGGCGGCGCGGACCACGCCGACTCCCCCGGTCGCCACGATCACGCTCGTCCGCTCGTCCGTCATCAGCGCGTTGATCAGCGGCACCGACGGCTCGTCCACGACCTGGATCACGCCGTCCGGCGCGCCCGCCGCCACCGCGGCGGCGGCCAGCGCGCGGGCCGCGTCCGCGGAGCACTCCCGGGCCAGCGGGTGGGGGCTGACCACGACCGCGTTGCGGGTCATGAGGGCGAGGATCGCCTTGACGAACACGGTGGCGACCGGGTTGGTGGACGGGGTGAGCGCGAGCACCACCCCGGCCGGGCGCGGGATCTCCACGACCCGGGTGGCCGGATCCACCCGCGGGGTGACGTAGTCGTGGCCGGCGTAGGCCTCGAGCAGCCCGGTGCTGCTGGCCAGGTTCTTGATGACCTTGTGCTCGGCCACGCCGAACCCGGTCTCGCGGACGGCCCAGTCGGCGTACTCGCGGGCCCGGGCGGCGCCGGCGGCCGCGGCCGCGTGGACGATCCGGTCCACCGCGGCCCGGTCGTAGCGCGCGAACACCGACGCGGCCCACTGGGCCCGCTGCAGCATGGCCCGGGCCCGCGGCACCCCGGCCGGGTCGGTCAGCAGGTCGATGCTGATGGCTTCGTCAGTGCCGTGCACGGCGGGCTCGGTCATCACCGCACCCGCCGTCCGCTGGCGGCGTCGTCGCGGGCGGCCGCGATGGCCACCTCGACCCGGTCGAGCAGTTCGGCGCACAGGTCCGGGGTGAGCAGCAGGCCTGGCTTGAACTGCAGGACCCGCGGGTCCAGCGTGGAGAAGATCGCCCACACGCCGTGCTCGTAGAGCCGCTTCATCACGAACTTGGCGCCCTGCGGATGGTCGAACTCCAGCCCCATGACCAGGCCGTCCTGCCGGATGCCGGTGAACCAGTCCGGGTGGGCCTGCTGGATCCGGCGCAGCCCGCGGCCCAGCACGTCCGCGATGTAGAAGACCATCGACCGGACCTCCGGCCGGCAGGTGATCTCCAGGGTCTTCAGCGCGGCGATGCAGCCGAGCTCGGCCCCGCCGAACGTGGACATGTGCGCGAATCCGTCCTCGCTCAGCCAGCCCGCCGCCGCGTCGCTGACCAGGACCGCGCTGACCGGGTACATGCCGCCGGAGATGCCCTTGCCGGTGACCAGGATGTCCGGCGCGATGCCGTGCTTGGTGATGGCCCACAGCTCGCCGGTGCGCATCAGCCCGGTCTGCACCTCGTCGGCGATGTACAGGGCGCCGTACCGTTCGCAGAGCCGCTTGGTGCCTTCCAGGTAGCCGGGGTCGGGCAGCGGGAAGCCGTAGGTCGCCGGGATCGTCTCCATGATCACTGCCGCGACGTCCCGGCCGCGCAGCGCGTCCTCCATCGCGGCCAGGTCGTTGAACGGGACGTGGGTGAACTCGTCCGGCCGGTCGGCCAGGAACAGGGTCGCGAACCGGTCGTCGCCGGTCGCGACGGCCAGGCCGGTGTGCCCGTGGTAGGCCTTGGCCACGGAGACGATCCGGCGTTTCTGCGTGGCGTGCCGGGCGGTCTTCAGCGCGATGTCGATGGCCTCGCCGCCGCCGCTGCCGAACACCACCTTGGCCAGGCCGGGCGGCGCGGTATTCACCAGCGCCTCGGCCAGGGCCGTGCGGGCCAGCGACGGGAAGTGGTGGTTGCCGATGTCGAACCGCTGCATGGCCGCGGTGACCGCCGCGGCGACCTCGGGGTTGCGGTGGCCCAGGTTGTAGGTGCCGCCGTTGAGGTGGACGTCGATGAGGCGCTTGCCCCCGACGTCATAGATGAAGTACCCCTCCCGCCGGTCGATGACCAGCGGGACGCCGGAGTCGGACCAGAACTGGGTCTTGTCCGGGTTCCAGAACTGCCTGGACCGGTCGAGCATCTCGGCCTTGGACGGGAAGGCGATCAGCTCCTCGGCCATGTCACCTCCGGGGTCCGGGCACCAGTCCGGTCTACTTTGGTCTGACCAAATACGTACCCTTCCGACCTTTACCTGTCAAGAGGTCTGGGTTAAGTCCATATTTCATGAACCGTAACTCTTGTCATGACTTCCACCTGCTGATACCGTCCGCGCTGTGATCTGTACCACAAGGCATTCCTCAACCGTTTGACCACGGCTTGACCACCGCTGCCCAGCGCAGCGCAGCACGGCATGGCTACCTGGCGGTAACGGGCAACCCTCTGGGGAGGGCACTCATGGCACAGTCGGAGCTTCCACGGGTCGGCGGTATCGAGGGGATGGAGGAATCCCTCGACGTCTCCCAGCGGACCGATGTCCCGAAGCTGCGCAAGGGAGCGATCGGCCTGGGCGGGGTCCTCTTCCTGACCGTGACCGGGTCGGCACCGATCTCGGCGATGCTGTTCAACACCCCGATCATGGTCGGGTACGGGCAGGGCGTCGGTGCGCCCGCCGCGTTCATGTTCGCCGCGATCGTGCTGGTCGTGTTCTCGGTCGGCTACGTGGCCATGACCCGGAAGAAGACCAGCGCGGGCGGCTTCTACTCCTACATCAGCCACGGGCTGGGCCGCACGCTCGGCATCGGCACCGGCTACGGGGCGGTCGTGGCGTACTCGGTGTTCGAGGCCTCACTGGCCGGCGGGTTCGCGTACTTCGCGAACCTCAAGGTGAACGCGTTCGGGGTCAATATCGGGTGGCCCTGGTTCGCTCTGGGCATGGTCGTGCTGATCTCGGTGCTGACCTTCTTCGACGTCCGGCTGTCCTCCACGCTGCTGGCCATCGGGCTGATCAGCGAGATCGCGATCCTGGTCATCTTCGACATCTTCATGTTCAGCAAGGGCCACGCCCCCTGGGCCGCGCTCAACCCGGCCAACGCGTTCAAGTCCTTCCCGGCCTCCGGGAAGCTGGCGGCCGGCTCGGTCGGCATCGGGCTGTTCTTCGCGTTCTGGTCCTGGGTCGGGTTCGAGATGGCCCCCAACTACGCCGAGGAGTCCCGCGAGCCCAAGCGGATCGTGCCCCGCGCGCTGTACATCTCGGTGATCGGCCTGGGTGTCTTCTACGCGCTGACGTCCTGGGCGCCGCTGTTCGGCTACCCGAGCACGCACGCGGCCGTCGCCGCGGCCCAGGGCAACGCGGCGAACTTCTACCTGGCCCCGGCCACCCAGTACGCCGGGCACTGGGTGTCCTCGATCATGAGCTACCTGATCATCACCGGCTCGTTCGCCTGCGGGATGGCGTTCCACAACACCACCGCCCGCTACATGTACTCCCTCGGCCGGGAAGGGCTGCTGCCCAAGCCGCTGGGCCGGACCCACCCCAAGTTCAAGAGCCCGTACATCGCGTCGGTGGTCCAGACGCTGATCGCGGCGTTCATCATCATCCTGTTCGCGGTGTTCACCGGCACCAACGACCCGAGCTCCCAGGCCTACCTGCAGCTGTACGGGCTGATGGCGGTGATGGGCGTGATCATCATCCTGTCGGTGCAGGCCCTGGTCTCGCTGGCCATCCTGGTCTACTACGAGCGGCACCACCGGGACGAGGCGCACTGGTGGAAGACCCGGCTGGCCCCGGCCCTGGCGCTGATATCCCAGGCCGCCGTGGTCTACCTGCTGTTCGACAACATCGACTTCCTGGGCAGCGGCTACTCGTACGCGAAATGGTTCGGCCCGATCGACCTGGCGATCGTGCTGATCGGCGTGGGGGTGGCGTTCTACTTCAGGAAGTACAAGCCCGCCAAGTACGAGCAGGCCGGGCGCCTCATCAACGAAGGCCTCTAACCCGGGGCTGCCGGGCCGGCCTGGGCCGGCCCGGCAGGCCCCTGTGGTGCGCTCCCGGCGGGCCCGGGCCTTGCGCTATTACACTCTCCGATGTAATGCTATTGGAGGTAGCTAGCGAAGGCGGGCCGAGATGACCAGGGATTCCATCCGCGGGTCATCCGATCGCAGCATCCTGATCCTGACCAGCCTGGCCGACGGGCCGAAACACGGCTACGCGCTGATCAAGGACATCGAGGACTTCGCCGGGACCACGCTCGGTGCAGGCACCCTCTACGGGGCCCTGGCCAAACTCGAGCGGGCCGGCCTGGTCGAGGCGCTGCCGGCCAGCGAGCGCCGGCGCCCGTACCAGATCACGCCGGCGGGCCGGGAAGAACTGCGGGCCCGCCTGCTGCAGGCGTCCCGGGTCGCTGAGGTCGGGCTGCGGCGGATCTCGGCGGTCCCGTCATGAGCGGCTGGCCCGTGCGCCGGCTCGTCGCGCTGTATCCGCGGGCCTGGCGGGAGCGGTACGGCGGCGAGGTCGCCGATCTGACCGATGAGCTGATCAGCGAGGGGCGGACTACCCGGCTGCGGGCCGGGCTCGAGCTGGTCGAAGGGGCGGTCGCCGAGCACGGCCGGGTGCTGGCCCGGTCCCCGGCGGCCGCGCTGGGTGGCGTGGCGGCCCTCACCGCCGGGGCCGGGATCGGGCTGGCGGTGGCCCGGGCCGGCGGCTCAGCGGGGCGGCCGTACTTCGAGACTTCTTCGGCCGGGATACTGCTGCTGCTGGTCGTGATGGCCTGGGGCCTGCTGGAGTTCGTCAAGTTCCTGACCGTGCAGGAAGCACAGGAATGGCGGGCCGGAGCGACCAGGAGCAGGGCGCCCGGGTTCTGGGTGGCCTCCGCCGCCTGCGTGATCGCGTGGGAGACCTGGCTCTACCTGGCCCCGGCAATAGTCCCGGCCGCCGCGATCCGGCCCGGTGCCCTGGCCTTCTCGGCCGGCCTGGTGTTCTTCCTGGCCGGCATCGGCCTGCGGGGCTGGTCCTTTGCCGCGCTCGGGCGGTATTCCACCTACGGCATCGTGGTCAGCCCGGCCCAGCCGGTGGTGGCGGCCGGCCCGTACCGCTGGCTGCGCCACCCCAGTTACACCGGAGGTCTGCTGATCTGCAGCGGGGCGGGCCTGATGTCCGCGAACTGGGCTGGCGTGGCCGCCATGACGCTGCTGCCGCTGGCGGTCACGGTCTGGCGTATCAGGCTGGAGGAGACCGCACTGCTGGCGGGGCTCGGCGAGCGGTACCGCGCCTACGCCTCGGATCGCAGGCGGCTCGTCCCGCTCATCTGGTAACCGACCCCGGACCGCGGCGCCCGGCCGCGGCTCCCCTGACCGAGGGACACGCGACCATGACCACCGAAGGGGCGTGGATCGGCTACAGCGGCACCGCCCGGATCGGGCTCGCCGTGGTGCTGCTGGCCGTCGCGGGCGGCGTGGCCTACGCGGGAACCCGGTGGCCCGGGCCCGTCCAGGCCCGGCGGCCGCGCCCGGCCGTCGCGAACCTCATGCTGGCGATCTGGATCCTGGCCATTACCGTGTTCCTGGTCTGCGCCTCCGTATACGTCCACCAGGCGCGCCATGATTTCCCGGGCCGGGCCACGCCCACCGATCCCATCACCCCGGTCACCTTGGTGGGGGCCGGCATTGTCTTCCTCGTCATCCTCATAGCCAGCACGGGCGGCCCGGCGGCCAGGCTCGGGAGCGCCGCGATCGGCGCCCTGGCCGCACCGTGGATCTTCGAGCTGCCGTTCGATCTCATCATCGTGACCCGGACCTATCCGGTCCCTCCCGATCCGGCCGGGTACCGGGCGCTGTTCTTCGTGCCGCTGTTCGCCATCGCGCTCAGCACGCTGGCGCTCCTGACGCTGTCCCCCATGGTGAGACTGTCCAGGGCGACCTTCTGGTCCTTCGCGCTGATGCTGGCGGTGTTCGCCGTCTGGGCCCTGGCCGGGTTCGGCTACCCGTCCGCTCCTATCCCCATCACGCTGAATGTGGTGTCGAAGATCCTGGCCTTCGTCACGGTGCTCACCCTGTTCCTGCTCCCGCGGCGCCAGGCGGGCGGGGGCGGGCCGCAGGCCGGCGCCGCGCAGGCGCTCAGGTAGGCAGAACCTGGGCCGCGCTGCGGGCCCCGCTCGGGGACGCGAGCCGGTCATCAGCCGGGACCCGGGCCCGCACGATCAGGCCGGTGCCGGTGTCCGGGAAACCCCGCTGCACGAGCCGGAACGGGGCGGTGCCATACCGGGTCGCCACGCCCACTCTCCGGCTGGCGGGCTGGAGGAGGCGGCCGGACGCCGCGGTGCGCTCGGCGAGGGAGCCGCCCGGGGTGGCGGAGAGCCGGCGCTGGGCGATCAGGTTGCGGGCCTTCTCAAGGGCGAAGCCCAGCGGGAACCCGTACTCCCGCACCTCGATGTCGGTGAGCCCGCAGTTGGTGAGCAGGGCGGTCATGACCTCGGGATCGTAGCGGCGGAAGTGCCCGGCCAGCTCGTCGGCCGGGCCGTACCGGCCCTGGTGCGCGGGCACGGACATCATCAGCCAGCCGCCGGGCCGCAGCCGGGCCGTCCACTCGCGCACGGCGGCCGCGTCGTCCTCGATGTGCTCGAGCACCTCGAACGCGCATACCAGGTCGAACTGCTCCGGCCCCAGCGCATCGAAGCGGATGTTGCGGACCTCGCCGCGCCCGGCGGCGCTGATCCGCCGCTGGGCTATGGCCCAGGACACCTGATCGGGCTCGAGGCCCACGTACTGATAGCGCTGGGCGAGCCGGACGCCCAGGGCTCCCTGGCCGCAGCCGACCTCGAGCACGTCGCGGATGCCGGCGGGCAGCATCCGCGTGAGCAGGTCGTAGCGGAGCCAGGCGTTGGGGGTGAGGGGCGCCACGACCCCGGCCGCCGGACCCGGCCCGGCGGGCAGCTTGGCCGGTGACGGCCCGCTGGCCGACGGCGACAGCTGGAGCCGCCGCAGCAGCGGGGCCACCACCTGCGCCGGCGCGAACTGCCCGGCCGCCAGGCGGGCCGCCTCCCGCAGCCGGGCCAGCTCGGCCGGGTCCTCGGCCAGCCGGCGCAGGGCCGCGGCCAGCGCCTCCGGGTCGCCCGGCGGCACCAGGACCGCGGCCTCACCGAGGACCCGGCGCTGGGGCGGGGTGTCCGAGGTCACGATCGCGCACCCGGCCGCGGCCCCCTGGAACACCTTGTTCGGCACCACCCGCCGCGCCTTGTCCCCGGTGCCGAAGATGCCGAGGCAGACGTGATGGCTCGCGACCAGGGCGGGCAGGTCCGCGGCGGGTACCCAGTCGACCCAGCGGACCGCGCCGTTAGCCGCCGCGGCGGCTTTCGCCGCGGCCGCGTCCTGGCCATCACCGATCATGGTGACCTCGACCGGCGTCCCGGCGAGCAGGCTCAGCGCGGCACCGATGACCGGGGCTCCCTGCAGCGGGGTGTACAGGCCGTAGAACACCACCCGGAGCGGCCCGGGGACCGCCTCGCTGGCCGCGCGGCGGCCCGCCCGGCACCTCACCCGCGGCCGGCGCCGCCGCGTACCACGCGGCGGACGCACCTACCGGGACCACCACGGCCCGCGGCTGATGCCGGGCCGGCAGGGCGAGGCGGTGCTCCTCGGTGTCCACCAGCACCACGTCGGCGGCCCGCAGGGCCGCCGCGTCGATCAGCCTGAGCACCGCCTGGCGCGGGCCGCCATCCAGCCGCCGGTCCCGCCCCGTGTCACTGGCGCCGACCAGATGATCGAGCACCACCGGGACCCGCCGGAACAGCAGCCTGGCCAGGTGAACGTCGAAATGGCCCAGGTAGCCGACCACGACCACGTCCGGCGCGGGCAGGCGGCGGGCCTCGCGGGACAGCGTCAGCCACCGCCGGGCCAGCCGGGCCACCAGGGCAGGCGAGCGCCACGGGTGGGCCAGCATGGCCACCCGGGCCGCGGTGTCCAGCCCCAGCGGCGCGTTGCACTCGCTGACCGCCATCCCGCTGTCCCGCAAGCCTTCGCCGAGGATCGCGATCCTCGGATGCGCCGAGGCGTCATAAGTACCGAAAAGGAGAACCCGCATGACTTCGATACCTTAACGGCCGCCCAGACTCATTGAGCCGGATTCGGCGCGACCCGGCGGCCGACCGTTTACGCTCCTGGTATGCCAGACCGTCAGGTCGCCGCCCCGGCCGCGCCGCGAGAGAAGGACCCGGGGGTGGCAGTGACAGGGCGCCGCAGCCGCTGGGCCGCGGCTGGGCGGCTGCTTTCCGGCCGCCCGGTCCGCTGGGGCTTCGTGGCGGTCACCGTCGGCCTCGGCGGCTACGCCGTGGCCCGCGAGTGGCCGGGTGTGCGGAGCGGGCTGGCCAGCATAGGGGCCGGCACGTCCGCCGAGGCGCTGCTGTGCGTGCTGGCCGCGGTGGTGCTGACCATGCAGGTCTGGCGGGTCCTGCTGGCCGGGCTGGGCTCGCCGCTGCCGCACCGGGCCGCGTCCCGGATCATGTTCATCGGCCAGCTGGGCAAGTACCTGCCCGGGTCGGTATGGCCGGTCCTGGCCCAGATGGAACTGGGGAAGGCCTACCAGGTACCGCGGCACCGGTCGGCGACCGCATCAGCGCTCACCATGGTGGTAACCCTGCTCACCGGCCTGCTGACGGCGCTGGCCACGCTGCCGTTCGTCGCCGGGGCCAACGCGTACCGGTGGGCCTTCGCCATCACCCCGGTGCTGCTGGCCTGCCTGCACCCGCGGGTGCTGAACGCCCTCGTGAACCGGCTGCTCCGGCTGACCCGCAGGCCTCCGCTGGAGCAGCCGCTCAGCGGCCGCGCGATGGCCGCCGCCCTGGCCTGGTCGTGGGCCGCCTGGGTGTTCTACGGGCTGCAGATATGGCTGCTCGCGACCCGGCTGGGAGCGCCGCCCGGCCGCACCGTGCTGCTCGCCGTCGGCGGCTTCGCCTTCGCCTGGAGCGTGGGCTTCGTGGTCGTGCTGGCCCCGGCCGGGGCGGGGGTGCGGGACGTCCTCCTGATCGCCACCCTGAGCCCGGTACTGGGGACGGGCCCGGCCACCGCGGTGGCCCTGATGTCCCGCGCGCTGATGACCGCCGCGGACCTGATCACCGCCGGCCTGGCCACCGCGGCCAGCCGGCCCCGCGCCGCCGCGGCCGCGAGCCCGATGCTCCGGAATCGGGTCAGTAGTCCCGCTCCGCAATCACGCGAGTCGTCCTGTTTCCCATGGGTAACGGGCAATTCATTCTGTTAACGAGACGCTTTCCGCAGTATCCCGGAGTTATTCGGGGGTTATGGCCCGTTCCGAAACACGGCCCCGATATGGTGCTCAATCGTGGGTTTTCGGGTAACCGGGCGCAACGGGGTGAACGTGGCCCAGCAGACCTCCGGTGATGAGGGCGCGTCGCAGGATGGTGACGGGCAGGGGTCCGGCGTACCGGAATCGGGGTCATCGCAGGCCGGGGCCGGGCCGGGCGAGCCACCGCGGGCCGCCGCTCGCATCGGCCGGCAGTGGCTGGGGGTCGGCCTGCTGACCGCGCTGGCCGCGGCGGCCTACTCGGCCTTCGTGCTCATCCGGTTCCACACCTATCTGAGCGCCTCTTATGACCTGGTCATCTTCGACCAGGCGGTGCGTTCCTATGCCCACCTGCAGCCCGGGATCTCGGTCATGAAGGGGCTGCACAACGGATTCGGGCCTCACTTTTCCGTGCTCGGTGATCACTGGTCACCGATCCTGGCCGTGCTGGCCCCGCTGTACTGGGTCAGCAACAGCCCGGTCAACCTCCTGGTCGCGCAGGCGGTGCTGTTCGCGCTGGCGATCCCGCCGGTGTGGCTGTTTACCCGGCGGGCCTTCGGCGGAGGCACCAAGGCGACCGCGGCGGCCTACTTCGTGTCCGCGGCGTACGCGCTGAGCTGGCCGATTGCCTCGGCCCTGGCCTTCGACTTCCACGAGGTCGCGTTCGCCCCGGTGCTGATCGCGGTCGCCCTCGAGCGGCTGCAGGCGGGCCGGCTGCGGACCGCGCTGATCGCGCTGGCGGCCCTGCTGCTGGTCAAGGAGGACATGGGCTTCCTGATCGCCGGGATCGGCATCTACCTGGCCGTGGACCGCCCGCGGACGCTCAGGCGGCCGGTGCTGACCGGCCTGATCCTGATCGCGGTCGGCCTGGCGGCCAGCGTGGTGTCCATCTACGTGCTGATCCCGGCCTTCGGCGGGCGTTCCGGCTACTACTGGGCGTACGGCACGCTGGGCGGCAACGTTCCGCAGGTCATCGGGCACATCATCGTGCATCCGGTCAGTTCGCTGCGGATGCTGATCACCCCGCGGGTCAAGCTCGACACCCTGCTCTGGCTGTTCGGCGCGTTCTGCTTCCTCCCGCTGCGCTCCCCGCTCACGCTGGCCGCGGTCCCGCTGCTGCTGGAGCGGATGCTGGACAGCAAGTTCCCCAACTGGTGGGTCACCGAGTTCCACTACAACGCCTACCTGGTGATCATCCTGGTGTTCGCCGCCGTGGATGGGGCCGCCCGGCTGGACCGGGACTCGGCCCGGGTCCGTGAGTACTTCGCGGCCCGGCGCCGTCGCGGCACCGCGGCTCCCGGACCGGGCCGCGACTACCGGGGAACCGGAACGGTCGCGCTGGCCTGCTCGGTCGCGATGATCGCCGTCGCCATAGCCCTGGTCCCGCGGTTCGCCTTCGGGGTGGCCCTGAAGCCGTCCTTCTACCACCGGACCTTCCATGAGCGGGCGGAGGCCGCGGTCGCCGCCGCGGTGCCGCCGGGGGTCACCGTCGCGGCGACCAACTACATCGGCCCGCATCTGTCGGGCCGGGACACCGTGCTGCTGTGGGACGGCGACGGGACAACGCCACGGTTCTCCCCCTGGATAGTCGCCGACGTGAGACGCCGGGAGTTCACCTGGCCCTCCAAACAGGACGAGCGGCAGCGGGTCGCGCTGCTGAAAAAGCACGGCTACCAGGTGACCTTCCGGCGGGACGGGTACCTCGTCCTGCGCGCCCCGGGGGCCGGCCCGTGATCGCCGTGGCCCGGACCTCGCTGGCGGGCTCGGCCCGCCGCGCCGCCACCGGCCTGATTCCCGGCCCGGCCGGACCGGCCGACCCGGCCGGGCGGCTGCTCAGCCGGCTGTCGGTGCTGCCCGCCCTGCTCGTGGTGGCCTGGCTGCTGGCCGGGCTGCCGCTGCTGCTCCTGGGCGTGTTCACCCCGGCGCTCACGCTGGCGCTCTCGGTACCCGTGGCCGCCGCACTGATGCTGGCCGGACTGCGCTGGATCCCCGGCCTGAGCCAGGAATCCGGGCCCGCCCAGGCGCCCGGGGTCACGCCCCCACCCGGGACGGCGGCCGGGCCCGGGCCCGGGCAGACGCCGGACCAGGCAGGCAGCGCCACCGCCTCCCGCACGCCCTGGTGGGCCGTGGCCGCGGTGATCGGGATCGCGGCCGCGTTCGGCCTGGACCAGATGATCTATCACGCGCAGCAGCTCATCGTGATGCGTGACCCCGCGGCCTACATCCAGTTCGGGAACTGGATAGCCGGCCACGGCTCACTGCCGATCCCCCAGGACCGGGCGGCCTTCGGCGGCACCCATCACGTCCTGACCTTCGACAGCTTCGCCTCGTACCAGATCGGCGGCGTGGTGGTGCCGCAGTTCATGGCCGGGCTGCCGATGATCCTGGCCGGCGGGTTCTGGATCGGCGGCGCTGCGACCGCGACAGCGATGGCGCCGGTCCTGGGCGCACTCGCCGTGCTCACCTTCGGCGGGCTGGCCGCCCGGCTCGCCGGGCCACGATGGGCACCGCTGGCCGCCCTCATCCTGGCGATCGCGCTGCCGATGCAGTTCACGAGCCGGTTGACCTACAGCGAGCCGGCCGCGGCCATTCTCTTCCTCGGGGGCCTGTGCCTGGTCACCGATTCGCTCCGGGCCGGCGGAGGGCGGGGCAGCCGGGTCACCGCCGCGCTGGGCGGGCTGGCCCTCGGCATGACCCTGCTGGTCCGCATCGACGGGGCCAGTGACATTCTCCCGGTCATCCCGTACATCGGCCTGCTGCTCATCAGCCGCCGTCCCCAGGCCCTGCCGCTGCTCGGCGGCCTGGCCACCGGCGGGATCTACGGCGCCGTGGATGGCCTGGTGCTGTCGCACCCCTATCTGGCCAGCATCAGGAGCTCGCTGATCCCGCTGGCCTTGCTGACCGCCGTGGTCCTGATCGGCACCGGGGCGGCGGTCCTGCTGCTGCGCCGCCGGGGCCTGCCTGCCGTCCGCGGGAACCTCCTGCCCAACGCGGCCTCGGTGCTGGCGTTCGCCGTCCTGGCCGGCTTCGCCGTGCGCCCGTACGTCCAGACCGTGCACGCGGCCCTGAACGCGCCCACCCAGGCGGCCATGACCATCTGGGAGCGGGCTGACGGCCTGCCCATCCAGCCCACCCGCCTGTACTACGAGATCAGCCTGCACTGGGTGTTCTGGTACATCGGCGTGCCTGCCGTGCTGCTCGGCACGCTCGGCGCGGCCCTGCTCGCGCGGCGCTGCCTGCGGGGCCGCGCGCCGCTGTGGACCCTGCCGCTGATCACCTTCGCCTGGGCCATCGTGACGACGCTGTACCGGCCGGCCATCGTGCCCGACCAGCCGTGGGCGAGCCGCCGGCTCGTGCCGGCCGTGCTTCCGGGGTTCATCCTGCTGGCCGTCTGGGCCTTGCGATGGTTCCATGGATGGCTGCGTGAGCAGGGCTACGGCCGGCGCGGCCCGGCGGCCGCCGTGGCCCTGGGCTCGGCCGTGCTGGTCCTCCCGGCCGCGCAGACCACGCTGGGACTCGGGATCCGGGACGGGGGCCCGCTGGGCCTGCGCCCGGCCGCGGCCGGGCTGGCCTTCACCCCCACCTACCAGGGCGAGGTCCAGGCGGTGCATGGCCTGTGCGCCGCCATCCCGCGTGACTCGTCAGTCGTGATCGTCGATAGGCCGATCGCTGACAACTTCACGCAGCTGATCCGGGGCATGTGCGGCGTCCCGGTCGCGCGGATCCACGATCCCGGGGTCAGCGCCGTCAGCGACGTCGTCCGCGGCATCCGGCAGTCCGGCCGCCAGCCCGTGCTGCTCGGGGCCAGGAGAAGGCAGCTCAAGCCCTACGGCGCCGCGCCCCGGCAGATCATGGCCCTGCGCACGACGCAGGACAGTCATACGCTGATCAACCCACCCAGAGCCACCTGGAAACTCATCATCAATATCTGGATGTCGGAGCCCCCACGATGAAATCGCTCACCGACGACCGTATGGCTACCCCTCCCGGAACGGTGCCTGCCGCTGCTGCGGGGCCGGATCTGGTTGCGGGTCCGGCGGGGCAGGATCCGTATGTGTCGATCATCTTGCCGTGTCATAACGAGGAGGGGCACGTTGTCACCGAGGTGACGCGGATCTGCGCGGCGATGGACGCCAGCGGGTATGACTACGAGCTGACCGCCTACGACGACGCGTCCACCGACGGCACGCTGGCCCGGCTGCAGGACGCCGCGCCGTCGTTCCCGCACCTGAAGATCGTGGCGTTCCGCCGCAACGGCGGCTCGGGCACGGTCCGGCGGATCGGCACCCAGGACGCCCGGGGCCAGATCGTGGTCTGGACCGACGCCGACATGACCTACCCCAACGAGCGGATCCCCGAACTGGTCGCGATGCTGGAGCACGACCCCGACACCGCCCAGGTCGTCGGCGCCCGGACCAGCGAGGAAGGCAGCCACAAACTGCTCCGCGTCCCGGCCAAGTGGTTCATCCGCAAACTCGCCGAGCGGCTGACCAACTACGAGATCCCCGACCTGAACTCCGGGCTGCGCGCGTTCCGCCGCCAGGTCGCGCTGCCCTACCTGCGGCTGCTGCCCCCCGGGTTCTCCTGCGTCACCACGATCACCATCGCGTTCTTGTCCAACCAGCACGACGTCCGCTACGTGCCCATCGGCTACGCCAAACGGGCCGGCACCTCCAAATTCCACTTCGTCAAGGACGCCTACCGCTACATCCTGCAGGTCCTGCGCATGGTCATGTACTTCAACCCGCTCAAAGTCCTGATGCCCATCGCCCTGGCCCTGCTCGGCCTCGGCATCGCCAAAGGCATCTACGACGTCGCCGTCCACCCCCTGCACATCGCCGACGACACCGTCCTGATCTTCGTCAGCGGCCTCATCATCGCCACCCTCGCCCTCCTCGCCGACCTCATCGTCCGCTCCCGCAGCGACACCTAGCCGCCCGCGCCGCACGGGGCTGTGGCCCGGACGCCGGGGAACGCCCGCCGTTCGCGGCGTTAGACACGCCGCCACCGGGGTACCCGCCAGACGGCCATCAGGCATCGCCGGGGCTGGCCCGGGACCGGTGGCCAGGACAGCGGAGGAGCCATGACCTCAACGACGAGGGGGCGGCGGGGCTGGGGCCGCCCAGGGCCACGGAAGGCAGCCGCGCTGCTCGGATCGGCCGCGCTGCTGGCCGGCACGGCGGTGCTGCCTGCGGCCCAGGCCGCCAGCGCGGCCGCGGTGACGGCGCCGCCCTACAGTTGCGCCCCCAACGGCCCCGCAGGCAACCAGACCGTGTACGGGACGTTCGGTGACGCCAGCGTGCTGGGCTGGGCCGGGAACCATCAGGGCGTGCCCGCCTGCCTGGGCGGGAGTTTCTTCGTGATCAGCGGCGGCCAGCCGGGCAGCGGCTCGGCCACGCCGGTCACCGGCACCACCTACGGTTACGGCGTCTACGACGACAGCGCGACCACCTGGGCCAACGCCGACGGGTACCTGCCCGCCCTGGTGACCACGTTCCACCGGGACGGTGCCCGCATCTCGATCACGAACTTCGGCGACAAGATCAGCGTCGGCGGCCACGCCTATGTCGCGATCTACAGCCGGGTCCAGGTCAGCAACCCGACCGGTCAGGCGGTCAGCATCGACCCCCAGGCCTCCGCCGGGCTCATCCCCCTCAGTTCAGCCAGCGACACCGTGCCCGCGCACGGCACCGTGAACCACGACTACGTCGTGGCCGCGGACCGGTTCGGCGGCAGCTACGCCTGGCCCTCGGCGTCGGCGCTGGCGGCCGCGGGCGGCTACGACCAGCACTTCGCGCACATGCGGGCCTACTGGAACCAGCAGCTGGCCGGCATCGCCCAGATCGTCAGCCTGCCGGACGCCAGCCTGGCCGACGCGTACCGCACCGGGTTCATCTACACCCAGATCATCAGGTCCGGCAACCAGCTGCGGACCGGCGCCAACGGCTACGACACCGAGTTCAGCCACGACGTCATCGGGATCCTGGCCAACCTGTTCACCCAGGGCTACACCAGCGGCGCGCACGCGCTGCTGGACCGGGCCCGGTACGTGATCGGCAGCCAGACCCAGTACGACGACGGGGTGTGGACCTACCCGTGGGTCTGGGCCCTCTACCTGCTCAAGACCGGCGACCTGAGCTTCGTGAAGGCCAACTTCGCCACCCAGGGGCCGGCCGGCAAGACCGAGCCGAGCATCGAGGACACCGCGCACCTGATCGCCGCGGACCGGACCGGGCCCGGCGGGATCATGGAGGAAACCAACGACATCGACGCCAACGGGTACTGGACCATCGACAACTACACCGCGCTGACCGGCCTGGCCACGTACGAGTGGCTGGCCAAGAAGGTCGGCAACACGGCCGAGGCGACGTGGGCCGCCGGGCAGTACGCCAGCCTGCTCGCGGCGGTGAACAAGACCCTGAACGCGACGATCTCGGCCGGCCACCTGAACTACCTGCCGTGCTCGATGATCGAGCCGAACACGGACAACCGGTGCTCCAACGCCGAGGACGCCAACTGGGCGGCACCGTTCCTGTTCGGCCGGTGGGCGTGGGATGGCTACCTGTTCGGCGCCCCGCTCAGCGGGCCGGGCGTCAGCCTGATCGACGCCACCTACGACTACGGCTTCGGCCGGCTGGCCGGGAAGCTGCCGCCTGACACGTTCGGCGGCTATCCCACGCAGTACTACAGCACCGCCTACAACGCCGGCTACGGGGAATGGGGCCTGGCCAGCGCGGATCACCGGGACCAGGGCATCCTCAGCTACGAGTTCATGATCTCGAACGGGCAGAGCGGCCCGTACTCGTGGTGGGAAAGCCAGCAGTTCCCCAACCCGGGCTCGCCCTGGACCGGGACCCACCCGGAGGCGGGCAACGGCTCCTCGCCGCACGCCTGGGGCATGGCCAACGCCAACATGGTGCTGCTGGACTCGATCGCCGCGCAGCGGTCCGACGGTGACCTGGTCGTCGGCCGCGGCGTGCCCGGCTCCTGGCTCAGCGGCGGGCCGCCCATCCAGCTGGCCAACTTCCCGACCACGGCCGGCCACCACCTGGGGCTGACCATCCAGGGGCACGGCAGCTCGGTCACGCTGAGCCTGACCGGGCAGCCGCCGGCCGGGCCGGTGCTGTTCCAGCTGCCCGCGTTCGTGAACAACATCGCCTCGGCCAGCGCGGGCACCGTGGACCAGCAGACGGGCACCGTGACGCTGTCGCCTGCCGTCAGTTCGGTGACCGTGCAGCTCAAGCACCCCGCCAGCTGACCATCCGGCGCGCGGCGGCCCGGATCCCGGGCCGCCGCGCGCCGCGCCACGTACCAGCCAATACGTCAGTACCTGGGCAGCGGCAACCGCCACGTCTACGCTCTCACCCCGGGCGGGAGAGTGCTCCGCGCCCGCTAGCCGGGGGGCCGGCCAGGGGCGGACCGGGTGCCGCTTCGGGCGGCCGGGCGATTGGACCGGCCAAATCTGCGTGTTACTACGTTCACAAAGCAGGCCAGGTGGTCGCCCCTCCCCCCGAGGCGGCCGGGCAGCGCCCGTAACCCCAGTCAGGACGGGCGCCGCCGGCTCTTGACGTGATCACCGGGCGCACCTCAATATGGCCGTCTAAAAGGCCGCGACGCGTGCCCCATCGGCGCGGTCGCAGGCCCCCCGGTCACCGAGCGACCGAGCAGGAGTTGCGTTGCCAGCCAGACCCGCCCGAGCCACCCGTGCCGCGCTGCGGGTCGTGCCGCCCCTGCGGCACGACCCGCCGTCATCGGGGGCCGCCGAGGGGCGCGGCCCGGCCGGCGCCGGGCCGGCCGGGCCGGCGAGGCGACCGCGTACCGGCAGCTGGCGGCAGACCTGCGGCAGGCGGTCGCCGCCGGGCGCTACCCGCCGGGGCAGCGGCTGCCGACCGAGGCCGAGCTGGTCGAGTCCACCGGGCTGAGCCGCCAGACGGTGCGCCGCGCGTTCCAGGAACTGGTCTCGGAGGGCGTCATCTACCGGGTTCGCGGCCGGGGCACGTTCGCGGTCCCGGGCGACGGCAGGTACCTGCGCTCGTTCGGCAGCATCGACGACCTGATGGCGCTCTCGCTCGACACCGAACTTCGCGTGGTGGAGCCGCTGCACGTGCTGGCCAGCGTGGCGGTCGCGGACCGGTTGCGGGTGCCCGGGGACAGCGTGATGGCCATGTCGTTCCTGCGGCTGCACGACGGGGTGCCGTTCTGCCACACCCGGGTTCACGTGCCCCTGGAGATCGGGCGCAGGCTACGGGACCTGCCCGAGCTCGGGGCCCTCACCGAACCAGGCGACCGGGCCCGGTTCACCGTGATCAGCCTGGTCGACCAGGTCAGCGACCGGCAGATTCACAACGCGGTCCAGAACGCGACCGCAGTGGCCGCCGACCCGGACACCGCCCGGCAGCTGGGCTGCCCGGCGGGCGTGCCGGTGCTGCGTATCGAGCGGCTCTACTGTGACCGGGACCTGGCGCCGCTGGAGCTGGCCATCAACCATTTCCACCCGGACCGGTACTCCTACCGGCTGCAGATGCGGGGCCGGGTTGACCACACCGCTGGAGGCGCACGGTGAGCGGGCCCCCGGCCACGCTGAGCGGCCCGCGGCAGCTGGCCGCCGCCCCGGCCGGGGCCACGGCGATCGTGACCGCGCTGGCCCGCGCGGGCACCCGGGTCATGTTCGGCGTTCCGGGCGGCGGCCCGAACCTGGACGTGGTCGGGGCAGCCGCCGCAGCGGGCCTGCGGTTCGTGCTCACGCATACCGAGACCGCGGCGGCCATCATGGCCGCCACCAGCGCTGACCTGACCGGAGCACCCGGAGCGGCGCTGGTCACCCGGGGACCCGGACTCGCCAGCGCGGTCAACGGGATCGCCCACGCAGCGCTGGACCGGCTTCCCGTCGTGATCATCGCCGACACGGTGCGGGCCGCCGAGGCCGGCCGGGTCAGCCACCAGCGGCTGGACCAGGGTGCGCTGGGCCGGCCGGTGGCCAAGGCGGTGCTGACGGTCGGCGGAGACCAGGCTGGCCTGGTGGCCGCACGGCTGGTCCGCCTGGCCCTCGCCGTACCGCCCGGGCCGGTGATGGCCCTGATGGACGACGGTCCCCCGGCTGAACCCGCCGGGCTCGCGGATGATGCGGGCCCGCTGGCCGATGGCCGGGAGGGGCCGGCCGGTGACCTCGCGCCGATGGCCGCGGCGCTGCGCCAGGCCCGGCGGCCGGTCCTGCTGCTCGGCCCGCACGCGGTCCCGCATACCGCCGGCATCCGGGCCGCCGTGGTTGGCCGCGGGATCCCCGCGCTGCATACCTACCGGGCTCGCGGCATCGTGCCGGACTCGGCGGCCGAAGCGGCCGGGCTGCTGACCGGCGGCACGATGGAATGGCCGCTGCTGGCCCAGGCGGACCTCATCATCGGGCTGGGCGTGGACGAGGCCGAGATGATCCCCGCGGCCTGGCACTACGCCGCGCCGACGGTGCTGGTCGGCGACTGGCCGGCCGGACACACCGGGGCCACGGGCTACTTCACCGGGGCTACCACCCTGACCGCCCCGCTTCCCGCGGCGATCGATCTGCTGGCGCGCTGGACGCCACCGGCCGGCTCCGGCGGCTGGGCCCCGGCCGCTGGCCGGGCGGCCCGGGCCGATGCCACCCGCCGCCTGGCCGGCGCGGCCACGGCCACCTCCGCGGGCAGCGTCCCCACCGGCATTACCCCCGCCGGCGCCACCCCGGCCGCCGTCGCACCCGCAACCGGCGCCGCACCCGCAACCGGCGCGCTCGCCCCGCAGCAGGTCGCCGCCACGGTCCGCGCACACACCCCGGCGGCCACGATCGCCACCGTGGACGCGGGCGCGCACATGCTGGCCGTGATGCCGCTGTGGGAGGTAGACGAGCCCGGCCGCCTGCTCATCTCCAGCGGCCTGGCCACCATGGGCTTCGCGCTGCCCGCCGCCATCGCCGCCGCGCTGTGTTCCCCCGGCCAGCCGGTGGTGGCCTTCACCGGGGACGGCGGCCTCGGCATGACGCTGGCCGAAATCGAGACCGCCGTCCGGCTCCGGCTGCGGATCGTGGTCATCGTGTTCAACGACGCCACGCTCAGCCTCATCAAGATCAAGCAGCGGCCGGCCGGCCAGGGCGGCACCGAGGCCGTGGACTACGGCCCGGTCTCCTTCGCCGGGGTGGCCACCGCGATGGGGGCCGCGTCCGCAGCGGCCGGCACCGAGGCCGAGCTGGTCCCGGCGCTGGAGGCGGCGCTGCGCCGGGATGGCCCGACGGTGATCGACGTCGCCGTGGACCCGGCCTGCTACCCCGCGGTCATGGAACTGAGCCGCGGCGACGCGGGCCGCCGGGATGTGCCCGGCCTGACCGAGGCAGGAGGAGACGAGAACCGCTGACCGCCCGGCCCGGGGCACCAGCCTCGCGCGCCGGGCAGCCCGCCCCGCTGGGACCCGGTCCCGCGGAGCACCCCGCCCGCACCGGTAACCCAGCCCCGCGGGCCAATGCGCTAAGGCAAAGGAGCATGCGCAGTGAGCATTACCGTGGCGAAGTTCAAGGATGTGTCCGAGGGCACTCAGCCCGGCCAGTTCACCGTCGGCGACCGCGAGCCGGTGACGAGCCTGGCCGACCTGGAGCCGAGCTTCAGGCGGCTGCTGGATGAGCCGGTGACCGCGGTCGTGGCCGTGATGGGCCGGGCGGACCAGCCCCACCTGACCCCGGTGTGGTTCGACTACGAAGGCGACACGGTCCTGCTCAATCTGGCCACGCACCGCAAGAAGGTGGACTGGCTGCGCAAGGCCCCCTTCGCGACCTTCCTGCTGATGAACCCCGAGAACACCTACCACTGGATCAGCATCAAGACCGTGGTGAAGCGGGAGATCTCCGAGGATGACCCGGCCGAGGGCCAGCGGGTCACCGATCAGCTGGACCGGATCTGGACCAAGTACACCGGCAACGAGCCGCCCTACGGGCTGCGTGATCCTTCCTTCGACGAGCGGCGCGTGCTGTTCGAGATGGACGTCGTCAGCGTCGCCACCTTCGGGCGTCCCTGACGCTCCCGAACCCTGAGGCAGGGACAAGGAGCAGGGCACGGAGCGGGAAGGAGTGCAGCCGGTGTCCAGGATGCCCCGGGTCAGCATCGCCGGCGGGTCGGTGGGCGGGCTCACCGCGGCCCTGGTGCTCCGCGACGCCGGCTGTGACGTCCGGGTCTTCGAGCGGTCCCCGGCCGCGCTGCAGGCCCGGGGCGCGGGCATCGCCGCGCTCGACACGACCCTGGACTACCTGCTCACGCGGGGCGGGTTCCAGGCCACGGACGTCTGCTCGTCCACCGGGTGGATCCGGTTCCTGAACCGCGACGGCAGTGTCCAGCACGAGCAGCGGCACCGCTACCGCTTCTCGTCCTGGAACACGATCTACCGTTCGCTGCTCAGCCTGCTCGACGCGGACCGTTACCAGCTGGGCACCGAGGTCACCGGGTTCGCCGAGCGGGACGGCACGGTCACGGTCACCTTCGGGCCAGGCGTGCGCACGAGCCAGCACGGTGGTCAGCAAACCCAGGCCGACCTGCTGGTCTGTGCCGACGGGGTCGGCTCCCCCGCCCGGGCCAGGCTGCTGCCCGCGGTCCGCCCCGCCTACTCGGGGTACGTGGCCTGGCGCGGCACCGTGCCCGAGCACGACCTCTCCCCCGGCGCCCGCACCATCCTCGGCGACGCCCTCACCTACCAGGTGCTGCCGGACAGCCACATCCTCGTATACCCGATCCCCGCCCTGGACGGCTCGGTGACCGAGGGCAACCGCCTGATCAACATCGTCTGGTACGTCAACGTCGGCCAGGGCGCGCCGCTGGATGCGCTGATGACCGGCCGCGACGGCGTGCGCCGGCCGGTCTCGCTGCCACCCGGCGCAGCCACCGACGCGGCGGTCACCGGGATGCGGCAGGCCGCCAAGGACCAGCTCGCCGGGCCGATCGCCGAGGCGGTGGTGAGCGCGGCCGAGCCGTTCGTGCAGGTGGTCACCGACATCGAGGTGCCCCGGATGGCGTTCGGCCGGATCTGCCTGATCGGTGACGCGGCGTTCGCGGTCCGCCCGCACGCCGCGGCCGGGACCGCCAAGGCCGCCGCCGACGGATGGGCCCTGGCCGAGGAGCTCACGGCGGCGGACGGCGACGTCCCCGCCGCGCTGGCCGCCTGGGAGCGGCGGCAGCTCGGGCTCGGCCGTGACCTGCTGGCCCGCTGCCGGGAGATCGGTGACAGCTCCCAGTTCCTGGGCACGTTCCGCCCCGGGGATCCGCGGCTCATCTTCGGGCTGTACGGCCCGGGCAATTAGCAACCGGCACTGACAACGAAGGAGGGAACCGGATGGCCGCCACGATCATCCGCGAGGAGAATTTCGATCCCGCCGACTACCGGGGAGAACTGGACTCGGCTCCAGGCAACCTGGACGTGGGCACCCGGCTGTGGTTCGAGAACGAGCACATCCGGGTGTGGGAAGTACGGCTCATGCCGGGTGAGCGCGGCCCGTTCCACGCGCACACCCGGCGCTATTTCTGGACCGTGGTGGACGGCGGGATCGGCCGCCAGCGCACCGCGGACGGCACGATGATCACCCGTGAGTATCACGTCGGCGACACCAATTACTCCGACCACTCGCCGGACGATCCGACGATCCACGATTTCGAGAACGCCGGCGACACGCCGATCCGGTTCACCACGGTAGAGCTGCTGGACTAAGCGACGCTGCCCGCTGGCCGGCGGCAACAACCGCCTAGCTGGCCGAGCTGCCCAGCTGGCGCAGCTATCCAGCTGGCGCAACGGCCGCACAGGCGCGGCCTTTCGACTAACTCTCTTAGTACTTTGTCCGGCTAATCCTTCATGAAGTGTGTTTCTTTAAGATTCGTGCCGCAATTCCCGACCCCCGGACGCATACTGCTCGGTGGACGGGGCTAAGGGGTGTAGGAGATCACGATGAGGGGGACCGGCGCGGGCCGCTATTGGATACGGCCGCTGCGCGGTACGGGCAGCCCGTCCGACCGTGCGCTGCACCGCCTCGTGGGCTGGTACGCGGTCGGGTTCCGGCTGTGGATCGCGGTCGCCGTGGTGGTGGCCGCGCCGCTGGCGGCGACCGCGGCCGTGTCCGGGGCGTGGCTCGCGGCCGCGCTGGTGACGCTGACCGCGTGGTCGGTATTCTTCGCCGTCCGGGTCGGCCGCCGGGGCGTCACCGGCCCGCTCGTGCTCGCGGACGCCGCGGTCATCGTGGCCCTGATCGCCGTGCATCACCTGGTGGTGCCGGCCGCGCTGATCTCGGCGGGGACCACCTGGATGCTGCCCCTGGCCAGTACCGCGATCTACATCTCCCAGCTCTGCATCCCGCCCCCGGCGGGCCTGCCCGTGGCCGCGGTGGTGATCGCCGCCTACGTGATCACCGTGGCGCATCCCGCGGGTGCCGCGTACCTGGTCTTCCAGGCCCTGGCCACGGCCGCCCTGATGGTCCTGGTCCGGCGGGGCGGGCGGAACGCTGACGCCGCCATCGGCCGCCAGCTTCAGCTGGAGCAGGACCTGAAGGTCGAGGCGGCCCGGCGGGCGGACCAGCGGGAGCAGGACCGCCGGCTGCACGACACGATCCTGTCCACGCTGACCATGGTCGCCTCGGGGGCACTGGACCGGTCGTCGCCGGTGCTCGCCGCGCAGGCCTCCCGCGACCTGCAGGTCCTGCACAGCTGGCCCATGCTCCCCGAGCCAGGTCCCCCGGCTGCGGTGGCCCTGCCGGACCGGCTCGCCGCGGTGGCCGCCGGAGCTGCCCCGCTGCGGGTGTCCACGTCTTTCTTTCCCGCAACGAAAACCGTGCCCGCCACGGCCGTCGACCGGATCGCGGACTGCGCGGCCGAGGCGCTCCGCAACGTGGCCCGGCACGCTGGGACGGGCACGGCCGAGCTCCGGGTCCGCGACGGCAACGGCCAGGTCGTGGTGGAGATCATCGACCAGGGGCGGGGGTTCGACGCCCGGTCCGTGCCCCGGTCGCGGCGCGGGATCTCCGAGTCCATCCACGGCCGGATGGCGGAGATCGGCGGCACGGCGGAGATCTCCGGCGCCCCTGGCGCGGGCACCACGGTGACCTTGCGGTGGCCCGGTGAGGACATCGCGGGAACCCAGCGGTGGCCCGGTGAGGACACCGCGGGAACCCAGCGGCGGCCCGCTGAGGGCACCGCCGAAACGCTGCGGTCGCCCAGTGACGGCTCCGCCGCGGCGGCGCGGGGCCCAGGATGACCGCGCAGACGGTGCCGGGTCCCCGGCCGTCGGCGGTGCTCGCGGCCCGGTACGCCCGCGCGCTGGACATCGCGGTGGTGGTCGCGGCGGCCGGGTGGCAGCTGGCCGGGGCGGGCCCGCTGCTCCTCGCGCACCTGGGCAGTTACTCATCCGATCGGTTCCAGGTCGCGGCGTGGTGCGCGATCGCGCTGATCATCGCGGCGGGCTCGGTCCTGCTGCTGCGCGGCTCCGGCCGCCGTGAGACCGGCTGGGCGCTGGCCGCCGCGGCCCTGGTGATCAGCACGGCGGCCGCCGCGGCCTGCCCGCCCGCCCAGATGCTCGAAACCAACTGGTCCTGGGGCACGGCGGGCTGGGTCGGGGTCCTGGTGCTGCTCCGGCGGCCGCTAGCGGAGCTGGGCGTGTTCCTCACGCTGGAGGCCCTGGCCATGTTCGCCGTGCTGGCCCGGGACGGCCTGCACCAGCCGAACGTGGCGGCGTTCATCACGGTCCTGGCCGGGTCGACCGGAATCCAGGTGGCCATCTCCGTGGCCGCGCGAACGCTGCACGTTCCGGCCCAGCAGGCGGAGGCCGCCGCGACCAGGGAAGCGGACGCCACCGCCCGGCAGGCGGTGGCCGACCGGATCCGCGGCGCCCGGCAGGCCCGCTGGCTGGAACTGCGGGCGACCGCCGAGCCGCTGCTGAGCGGCCTCGCGGCCGGGACCGCCGACCCTGCGGATCGTGCGGTCCAGCGGGCCTGCGCGGTCGAGGCGGCGCGGCTGCGGCGGCTGTTCGCCGAGGCGGACGACACGCCGGACCCGCTGGTCCACGAGCTGCACGCCTGCGCGGACGTCGCGCAGCGGCGCGGGGTGGCGGTGGACATCGAGACCGCAGCCCGATTTCCCGGAACACAGCCCGCCGGAACACAGGCCGCCGGAACACGGCCGCCGAATCAGCTCCCCGGGCCGCAGCTCCCCGCGGTGCCGCCCGAGGGCCGCCGGGCCATCACAGACCTGGCCATCGCGGTCCTTGTCAACGCAATCTCCCGGGTGCGCGTCACTGTTACCGGGACCGCCGATGGCGTGATCGTCAGCCTGGTCTGCGACTCGCCTGCTGATCCGGACCTGCCCCGCCCTCCGGCCGGGCTGGTCGTGGACAGTCAGCGGGACGGACAGAGTCTGTGGGTGGAGGCGCGTTGGAACACGACGTGACGGTCGCGATCGTGGACGATCACCCGGTCGTGGTCGAAGGAGTGATCTCCTGGATCAGCGCGGATCCCCAGCGGCGGATCACCGTGACCCAGGTCGTCAGCGACATCACCGGGCTGGCCGGGCCCCGCTCCGCGGACGTGCTCATCCTCGACCTCGAACTCGGCGGCCGGATGGTGGCGGACGAGGTGGCCCGGCTGGCCGCCAGCGGCTACCGGATCGTCGCCTTCTCCGCGCACGTCGATCCGGCCCTGATCCTGGATGTCCTGGACGCGGGCGCGCACGCCTACGTCAGCAAGGACGAGGGCCGTGAACACCTGCTCGAGGCCGTGCTGGCGGCCGCGGCCGACCGGCCCTGCGTGACCCGCTCGCAGGCCAAGGCGATCCTCGCCGATCCCCGCCCGGGCCGCCCGGCCCTGTCGGGCAAGGAACGGCAGGCCCTGCTGCTCTGGTTCCAGGGCATGTCCAAGGCATCGGTGGCCCGCCGGATGTCCATCTCCGAGAACACCGTCCGGCAGTACATCGACCGGGCCCGGGTGAAGTACGCCACGCTCGGCCGCCCGGCCCACACGAAGGACGCGCTGCTGGCCCGGGCCATCGAGGACGGCCTTATCGCGCCGGGCGAGGTGGCCACGTACACCACCTTCGCCAGCCGGCCTCGTCCCGCACTCTCCTGACCGGCAGGCGCCCGGGACGGACAGGCCTCCGGACTGGCAGGCGCTCCGGACGGCCGCTCTGCTGACCGCGGGTGCGCTTACCCCGCCTCCGCCGCGCTGGCCGGCTGGGGCGGCAGCGGGGGCGTGGCACTCGCGGCCGTGGGGGCCAGGAACTTGGCCACGTCGAGTCCCGATCCGACCATCTGCTTGAGCATGAAGTCGTGGTTGAGGTCGAGAATGGCCCGGGTCTCGGCGGCGATCACCGCGTTCCGGTTGAGGCTCAGCTCGTTGTCCTGCTGCTGTTCCCCCGACAACGACCAGTTGGTCGACCCCTTCACCGTGTACACGCCGTTGACGATGACGATCTTCAGGTGGGAGATGGCGTTGTGCACCGAGCTGGTGCCGATCGCGATGCTGTTACCGAAGGCATTGTTATTCCACTTGGCCAGGATGGCCTTTTCGTGCACGCCCGAGGCCTGGCTGCGGTCCAGGCTCATCTGGACGTAGACCCGCTCGTCGGCCAGCTTGCCCTGGATGATCGTGTTCAGCTCGTCGTCGTCGTAGCCGAACATGTTGACCACGATGGAGTGCTGCGCGGTTCCGAGCAGGGCGACCAGCAGCCCGTGGACGTTGTCCCGCGGAGCGAAGAAGGTCCTTTCGTCGTCGGGATAGCCATCCAGGAACGTGCCCTCGGCCTTGTACGTTCCAAGGTTTTCCCACACGAACGGCGCATCGGCCATTGCCAGCCCCCCTGAGTTGTTCTTACGGAGGCAAAGTATCCCGTTCCCGGGCCGCTGGCTATGGCCTGAGCGCGTGATGTGAATCAGCCGCGCGCGTAGTTGCTGGCCCCGTACCAGTCGACCACCACAACGGGCTCATTTCCGACCACCCAGGCGTCATGCCCCTGGGGCAGCGCGGTGACGTCTCCCGGCCGGGCGTCGAATTCCGCCCCGTCGCCCATCACGATGTGCAGCGTGCCCTGCACGTGGTACTGGAAATGCGGCGCTTCGCACAGTTCGGTTCCGGCGAGCGGCTTGACGTCCTGTGACCAGCGCCAGCCTGGCTGCAGGGTGAGCCGGCCGACTTCCCCGCCGCCGATCCGCAGCAGGTGCAGCACGCCGTGGTCGAACGCGCGCGTCTCGTCGGGGGTCTCGAAGCTCTTCTGTTCCGCTTTTCCGCTCATGGCACTCACTTCTCCCTTGCCCGCAGGCTCCCGGGTTTCTTTCCGGTGAGCCTGGCCGGCCCGGGTTGCAGCGGCTTTGCAACCACGGCTTGCCGCCGCTGACCTGGCGGTTGAGGCCGCACCAGGGTTGGATACGGGCATGAGGTCACTCGCGGTGCGGGTACTCAACGACTTCGGCGTCGACGGGCTGGAGCCGCAGTCGCTGGGCAGCCGGAAGGCGCGCCTGGCGCTGCACCTGCTGGCCCTGGCCGGCGGCCAGGTGGTGTCTTCGGCCGCGCTCGCGGACGCGCTGTGGGGTGACGCCCCGCCCGCGAAGCCCGACGACCAGCTCGCCGTGCTGGTCAGCCGCCTGCGGTCGGTGCTGGGCCGGGACCGCATCGAGCATCGTGACCACGGGTACCGGCTGCGCTGCGACTGGCTCGACGCCACCGAACTGGCCGGGCTGGCCGATGAGATGGGCCGGCGGCTCGACGCGGGCCACGTGATGGGGGCGGCGGCCGCGGCCCGCGTCACCCTCTCCCTGATCCGCGGCGACGGCCCTGCGCCCCTGCCCGGCGAATGGGCACAGCTGCGGCTGGCCGACCTGGAGCGCCTGATCCGCCGGGCCCGCCAGGGGGCGGCCACCGCCCTGCTGGCCGCCGGTGACTGGATGGCGGCGGCTGACGCGGCCGCGGCCGCGCTGGAATATGACCCTTATGACGAGGCGGCGCTCCGGGTGCTGCTCCGCGCCCAGGTGATGGGCGGCCGGGTGGCCGCGGCCCTGGCCGCCTACGCCAGCACCCGGGAGCGGCTCGCCGACGAGCTGGGCACCGACCCGTCACCGGAGACGGAGGCGCTGCAGCTGGCGATCCTGCGCGGTGAGCTGGTCCCGCCGGTACCTGCCCCGGCCCGGGCCGCCCTGGGCCTGGTCGGCCGGGAGGAGGAACTGGCCTACCTGGACGCCGTGGCGCTGCGCGCCCACCGCGCCCGTGCTGAGGCAGGAGCCCGTGCTGAGGCAGGACGCGCCGCGCTGAGGCAGGAGCCCGCGCTGAGGCAGATGCCAGCGTCGAGGTGGTCGTGATCGAGGGCGAGGCCGGCATCGGCAAGACCACCCTGCTGCGCACCTGGGCCGGCCGGCGGGCGGCCGCCGGGGACACGGTGCTGGTGGCCACGTGCGGGCAGCTCGACCGGGCCATGCCGCTGGACGGGCTGCTGGCCGGGCTGGCCGCGCTGCTGCGCCGGCTCGGGCCCGAGGTGGCCGCGGATCTGCTTGCGGGCGACGAGCCGCTGCTCGGGCCGGTGCTGGCCCCGGGCCCCGGTCCGGTCGGCCTCGTCCCTGAAGCGCGGGCGCAGCCGGTCCTGGCCGACAGCATGCTCGGCCCCGCGGTCCTGTACGCGGCCCTGGTCCGGCTGCTCGGCAGGCTCACCGCGCGGGGGCCGCTGGTGGTGGCGATCGACGATGCGCATCTGGCGGGCCCCGCGCTGCCGGACTGGTTGCACTTCGTGCGGCGCGAGGCCGTGCCGCTGGCCGTGGTGGCCGCGGTCCGGCCGGGGGCGGGCGAGCCCCTGCCGGCCACCGGGTTCATCCACCTCGGCGTGCTCGGCCGGGACGCCGCTGCGGAGCTGGTCGGCCCGGCGCGGGTGGATGAGCTGTACGAGCGATCCAAGGGGCACCCGCTGTTCCTCACCGAACTGGCCCAGCAGGCCGCGGGCGGGACG
This sequence comes from uncultured Actinomycetes bacterium, assembly GCA_963713815.1. GTDB lineage: Bacteria > Actinomycetota > Actinomycetes > Streptosporangiales > Streptosporangiaceae > RYN-230. Next base: position 148,024 of record CAVQNH010000006.1, on the reverse strand, counting down.
CTGCCCGTGTCGCTGGTCGAGTCGGTGTCCGCGCGCTGCGACGAGCTGGGCAGCGCCGGGGCGCTGCTGCGGACCGCGGCGGTGATCGGCCCCGAACTGGACATCGACCTGCTGGCGGCGATCCTGGGCCGTGGCGCGGTGGAGCTGCTGGACGACGCCGAGCGGGCCGTCGCCGGGCAGTTCCTGGCCGACGAGGGCGGGACGCTCCGGTTCCGGCACGAGCTGCTGCGCGAGGCCCTGGCGGCCAGTGCCACGGCGGGCCGGGCCGCGCTGCTGCACCGGCAGGCCGGCCGGGTCCTGGCCCGGCGGCCGGACGCCGACCCGATGGTGGTGGCCCACCATGCCCGCCTGGGCGGCGATCTCGCGCTGGCCTCACGTACGCTGCGGGACGCATCGGCGCGGGCCGGTGAGCGCTTCGACCACGCCGCGGCCGAGGCGCTGCTGGATGACGCGCTGATCCTGCACCCCGATCAGCAGGGCTGGCTGGCACGGGCGCGGGTCCGGACCCGCCGGGGCCGGTACCCCGAGGCCCTGGAGGATGTCCGGCGGGCCTGGGCGGCGGGCCCGGCCGCGCTGGAGGTCGGCGCCTGGGCGTCGTACTTCGGCCGCCGGTTCGGGCAGGCCGCCCAGTTCGCCGAGGACGGGGCGCTGGCCGCGGTGGATCCGGCCACCCGCGCACAGTGCCTGGCCGTCGGGGGCCGGACCCATCACGCCGCAGGCGACCTGGCCCAGGCCGAGCGGCTGCTCGGTGAGGCATTCTCGCTCGCCGAGGGCCCGGACCGGGTGACGGCGGCCGCGTGGCTGGGGGTGCTCCGCGCGCATCAGAGCCGGGCGGCCGAGGCCCTGTCGCTGCTCCGCCCGGCCGCCCGCGGGCACATAGGCGTGGAGCACACCTCGGCCACGCTGCACGCGCTGCTGTTCACCGGGCACGCGCACGCGCTCGCGGGGCGCCCGGCCCTGGCCCTGGCCGCGTTCGCGCAGTACACCGAGGAAGTGAGGCGGCGGCAGGTGCCGCGCTTCGCGGGCCGCGCGGTGAATTTCACCGGCTGGGTGCTGCGCAACCTGGGTGCGGCCGGGGAGGCCGCCGACCAGCACGCCGCCGCGCTGGAGATCGCGCAACGGCAGGGCACGGCCGAGGTGACCATCGCCGCCCTGGAGGACCTGGCCGAGCAGTGCCTGGATCAGGGCGACCCGGACGGCGCCCGGGCCCGGCTGGCGCAGGCGGCGGCGCTGCTCCAGGGCGACCTGGTCTTCGGCTGGCGGCTGGACTTGAAGCACCGGCTGGTCACGGGACGCCTGGCCCTGCTGTGCGGTGACCCCGGCCAGGCCGCGCGCGTCGCCGCCGAGCTGGAGTCGCGGGCGGCCGCGCTGGGGGTCCCCCGCTACCTCAGCGTCGCCCGCCTGCTCCGGCACCGGGCGGACCGGGCCCTGGGCCGGCCGGTGGACTCCGGCGGCGTCGAGGCCGCCCTGGACCTGCTCGACGCCTCGGTGGCGGTGGAGGCGTGGTGGTGGACCGGCGAGATGGCCGCCGAGTTCGCCAATCCCGTCTGGCTGGACCGGGCCGCAGACCGGGCCGGCCGGCTGGCCCAGCACGCGGAGGGGTACGCCGACGTGCTCCGGCGGCACGCGGACCAGCGCCTGGCTGGCTGGCGCGCCCGGGCCGGCTGAGCCACCCGGGCCGGGCACGGGCCGGGCGCAGCCGGGATCGCCGGCCCCGGGCTCAGCGGGCCGTGACGACCACCATGGAGACGACCAGCGGGCCGGTACCGGCCGCGGCCTGCTCGGCCGCGCGCCGCGCGGCCGCCCGCCGCGCCGGGTCCAGCGACTGGAGGAACGGGGCATAGTGCGCCAGGCCCAGCCGCCACGACGCCAGCTGCGCCGGGGTGGACAATCCGGTCGGCACGGTGATCGCGGCGACCCGCACGCCGGTGAAGCCGGCGCCGGCCGCCTGGTCGGCGAGCCGCGCCGGATCCTGCGCCGCCGCGTCCGCCTCCTGTTTCATCGACTCGTACCAGGCGGGCGGGCGGAAGCCGAACGGGCGGAGCGCCCCGTCCACGGCCAGCTTGGCCGGGTGCGTCCAGCCGGACGCGAATGCGCTGGCCGCGAGGCCGCGGCCGACCCGCCGGATCTCGGCCAGCGCGGCGCCGGGGCGGCTCAGGTGGTTGAGGCAGAACGCGGCCACGACGAGATCGAAGGCGCCGTCGCGGAACGGCAGCGCCGCCGCGTCCGCTGCCACCGGGCGCTGCGGGGGGCCGATCAGGCGCAGCATGGCCCCGGCCAGGTCGGCGGCCACCACCTGGCGGGCCCCCGCGGCCAGCGCGGCCCGGCCGGCCAGGCCGGTGCCCGCGCCCAGATCGAGGATCCGGCCGCCCGCCAGCGGCACCGGTGCGGCCCTGACCAGGGCCCGGGCCAGCGGGCCGTAGACCTGCTCCGGGCCGTCGGCCCAGCCCGCGGCCGCCGCTTCGTAGGCGGCCCCCACGTCTGGTGTCTGCCCTGCCCCGGTGCGCTCGCGCGCCGTGTGCTCAGCGGCCGTCCGCGCAGCGGCCTTCTGCCCAGCAGCCGCCTGCGCAGGCGCGGTCAGCGCAGCAGGGGCGCGGCCTGCACCGCCCTGGCCTCCCACCATGCGAGCTCCTCGTCGTAGCCGCCGAGCGCCTTCTCCCAGCCGAACTGGACCAGGGCACCCAGCAGGCACAAGGCCAGCTGCCGGTCCCACCACGGCCCGGTGTCGATGCCGGAGTCCTCCAGCGCGTCCCGGTAGAACGCGATCGACGTTTCCTTGAGCTGCGGCAGGCGGCGGCAGTTGATGGCCAGGTACCAGGCCAGGTCACTGAGCGGCGCGCCGATCCCGGGCTGTTCCCAGTCCAGCACGACGGTCCGCCCCGTGTCGTCGGTGCCGAGGTTGTCCAGCTTCCAGTTGCTGTGCACGAACGTATGCGGCGTCATGGCCAGCGCGTCAACCAGCGGGCCCGGGTCGTAGGCCAGTGGGGTCACCACCGCGGCGGCTGCCGGTGCCACGTCGGCCAGCATCGGCCAGCCCTTGCCCACCAGCTGCGGCACGAGGTGCGCGGCCCCGCTGGCCGACTCGGCCTGGGCCATCCAGGGCGACAGCTCGAGATAACGGTGCATGGCCGGGACCACATCGAACTCGGGGCCGCACGCCCAGAACGCGGCGTGCAGCGCGGCCATGTGCCGCAGGAACCGCAGGTGCTGGGCCACCGGGATGACCTCATCCGTGGCCGGGACCAGCCAGGGCGTCACATCGTGCATCAGCAGGGCGCAGCCCCCGGACCCGGTGGGTCCCCGGCCGGGGGAGCGCTCTTCCGGGGCGGCCCCCACGATCGGCTGGTTGAAGCAGCCGGGCAGGCGGCCCAGGATGCCCCGCTCCCAGAGCTCCAGCGGGGCGCCCCGCAACGAGCCGGACGCGCGCATGGTCCAGTCCTCGCCCAGGTCGAGGTGCTTGAGCACGTAGGCCTGGCCGCCGATGATGACCCGCTCCAGCCGGGCCCCGGACTTGCCCGGGACCTCCTCCAGGACCGTCCGCCCGGTCACCCCGGCCAGAAGCTCGGCCACGTCGCCGTAGCGGCGGGGCGGGGAGGACGCCACGTCGGCGTGGCGGCGGCCGGAGGTGCCGGGCCCGGGGTCAGGCATCGGCCGCTTCCATCTCGGCCAGCAGGGCCGCATCCCAGCGGCCACCGCAGAACACGGTGTCGGCGACGATACGGTCGTCGCGCACCGTGAGCAGGTGCATGTGGTGGGCCGCGTGCGGGACGCCGTTCTCAGTCCAGCTGAGCGTGTACTCGACGACCTCACTCGCCCCGCCGGTCACCGGGTACCGGCGCAGCTCGTCGAAATGGCCCGCGTCAGCGAACCACTTCGCGTACTCGGCGCGGATCGCGTCCGCCCCGGCGGCGTGCAGCCGCCAGCCGGGCACCGTCGCATCCAGCGTGGCGTCCGGGTCCCACGCGTCGCAGCCAGGGATCATCGCACCCTCGATCGCCTGCAGGAACTTCTCGATCACCGGGGTATCTGCCATCGTGCCCTCCTCACGGTCTGGTCCCATCGTGCGGCCCGCGGTTTGCAGCCAGGTTGCAGTTCCCCGGGGATGGATTTACATCACTAACCATCCTGGTGATGCGGTGGCGCACCAGCAGTAGGCAGGATTTCCCCCGGGGGTGACGTGGCCGAAAGTGACGCCTGCGCGCACACGAGGAGGACGAATGAGTTTCGCCCAGGCCGGTATCCAGCTCACCTTGCCGCAGTCTCCGTTCCCGCCGCTCGCCGTAGGCTTCTTCGGGCTCGGCACCGGCTACCTCGTCTACGGCACCCAGGAACTGTTCGGTTATCCCCCGCGTGATGAGCGGGTGGATCTGGCCACCGGCATCTGGGGCGTCTGGATGCCGGGGTTCATGCAGTTCATCACCGGCACGTACCTGTTCCTCGGGCTGACCCTGTTCGGGACGTTCGTCGCGTCGCCGCCGCTGTACATGGCCGCCCTGGCCTTCACCGCGTACGGCGTGCACTGGTTCGCCCTGGGCTGGATCCGGCTGCGCCGCGCCGACGCCCGGGCCAACGTCGGCATGACCGTCGCGTTCCTGCTCATATCCATCCTCGGCATCATCGTGTTCTTCAAGTCCGGCGACGATCCGGTGGGCGGCGTGTTCATCGGCCTGGCCTGCGTCTACGTCGCGGAGTTCTTCGCCACCCTGGCGCCGGACGTCCCCGTCCTGCGCCCGGCCGAGCGGGCACTTGGGTTCTTCCACCTGGGCACCGGCCTGTGGCTGATGTACCTGGTCTTCGCGGTGGCGCTGAACTTCATCCTGAAATACACCCTGCCCCTGTAGGGCGCACCCGCGGCGCGGACCGTGCTCATTACTTCAGGGCGTAGACCCTGAAGTCATTGCTCCCGGCGTAGGCGATCCCGGCCGCCACCGCGATCTGGGATTCCACTGGGCCGCCCGCGGCGAACCGCCAGACCTGGGTACCGTCACGGGCTCGCAGCGCGCGCACAGTCGCGTCGTTACTGCCCGCGTACACGATCCCGCGGGCCGCCGCGATACCCGAGGCGACCGGGCCGCCGGTGCCCGCCTGCCAGATCCGGACCCCATCGCTGGCCCGAAGCGCCAGCAGCGAGTTGTCGTTGCTGCCCAGGTAGACCAGGCCGGCCATGACCGCGATCCCCGATTCCACGGAGCCGCCGGCCGCCGCGTCCCAGAGCTTGTGGCCGTCTCGGGCCCGGAGGGCGTAGAGGCGGCCGTCGCCGCTGCCCACGTAGGCGACCCCGCCCGCCACGGCCACGCCGGTGGCTCCTCCGGCGCCGGTGGGGAAGTCCCAGATCCGGTGGCCATCCCTGGCCCCGAGGGCGTGGACCGCGTTGTCGTTGGCGCAGACGATGAGGGTCCGGCCGGTGATGGCGATCCCGGTCGCGCCGCCGCCCAGGACTGTGCCCCAGAGCTTCGTGCCGTCGCTGGCCCGCAGCGCGTACACGGTCTCGTTCCCGCTGCCGAAGTAGACGGTGCCGCCGGCGAGCACGATCGCGGACTGCACTGCTCCGCCGGCCGGGAAGGTCCAGACCCGGGCCCCGTCGGTGGCCCGCAGCGCGTAGACACTGGCGTCGTTGCTGCCGGCGAAGACCAGGCCGCCGGCCGCCGTGATCTTCGACTGCACCGGGCCACGGGTCGGGAAGGCCCAGCGTCTTCGCCCGTCGCTGGCCCGCAGCGCGTACACCCGGTCGTCGGTGCTGCCCGCGAACACGGTCCCGCCGGACACGGCGAGCGCCGCGATGATGCCGCCGGTGGTGAAGCTCCACAGCTCCGTGGCCCGGCCGGGCGCAGCCGGGCTGGCCGATGAGCTTGTGTCTGGTGATACGCGCGCATCGCTGGCCGTGCGCGGCCGCGGCGCTGAGTGGCCGGCCTTCCCGCCCGGACCGGCCGGGTGCCCGGCCGCAGCGTGCGGGCCGCCGGCTTGGCTGAGGGCCCATCCAGCGCCCGCCAGCCCGGCACCGGTCAGGCCGGCCAGCCCGAGCAGCACGCGCCGCCGGGTCATCCCGGATCCCGGGGAGGCGGGACCAGTGCCGCCCGGTCTGGAGTGGAGTACCTGATCGGACGGGAGCGCAGGACCGCTGTCCTCCGGCGGGCACGCCCCCGGCCGCTGCTCCCCCGTCCCCACGAGCCCCGCCGTGCCTCCCCCGGCCGTGGTCTGCGCCGCCGTACCTCCCCTCATCGTGCCGCCCGCCGCGTGGCTCCTCGCACCCGGCCCCGCGGCCGGTGCTGCCCCGGTCTGCGTGACGCCCCCGGGCCGGCTGGCCGCCGCCATTCCCGCCGCCACGATCCCCGCGCCGGGCAACGCTGTCCGGCTGTCCCGGCGCCCCGTCCGCTGGCACCGTCCCGGCCGGCGCCGTCCGTGGCGCCCCGTCCGCTGGCACCGTCCCGGCCGGTGCGGTTCCCATTCCCGTCGGTGCCGTTCCGGGGCCGCTGGACCCCTCCCGCAGTTCGGTAGCGAGCCCGGCCTGGTGCGAGCGGATGAGCCCGGTCACCGCCACGGGCCAGAAGGAAGCCAGCGCATCGCCCCGATCAGGAGCCCGGCCCGCCGCGATCGCCGACTCCAGCGCCGCCAGCCCGGGACGGTCAGCAGGCATCTTGGCCAGACATCCCACCGCGAGTTCCCGTAGCCCGCCGGGAACCTCCGTGACGGCCGGCTCTGCGTGCACCACCCGGTAGAGCAGGGACGCCTGCGGGCCGTTGCCGAACGGGCCGGTCCCGGTCGCCGCGAAGACGATCACGCACCCGAGGGAAAACACATCGCTGGCCGGCCCCACGCGGGCGTCTTCCGCCTGCTCCGGGGACATGAATGACGGTGTGCCGACGACCATCCCGGTGGCAGTCATCGCCGTCTGCTCCAGCGCGCGGGAGATCCCGAAATCGATCAGCCGGGGACCGTCCAGAGCCAGCAGCACGTTGGCTGGCTTCAGGTCGCGATGCACCAGCCCGCAGGAGTGGACCGCCTGCAGCGCCTCGACCAGCCCGCCCGCCAGCCGCCATACGGACGCCGCCGGTAATGGCCCCGCGGAGGTGACCGCCTCAGCCAGCGAGGGGCCGGGCACGAACACGGTGGCCAGCCAGGGCGGATCGTCGTCCGGCCCGGCCGCGATGACCGGAGCGGTGTACGCCCCGCTGACCGCGCGGGCCGCGGCGACCTCCCGGCGGAACCGGACCCGGAACTCCGGATCATGGGCCAGCTCGCGATGGATGACCTTGACTGCGACGGGCCGACCGGCCGGGGAGTAGCCCAGGAAGACCTGCCCCATCCCGCCCGCGCCCAGACGAGCGCGCAGCCGGTAGGTGCCTATCTGCCGGGGATCCCCAGCCGCCAGTGGTTCCACGATCCGCCCCTGTCGCCCTGGCCGGATGACTCCGGCTGCCCTCAACACGTGGCCGGGCACGGCACAGTTCAACGTTCGCCGCGGACAGCGTCCGGGTTCCGCACCCGGGAAGATGACCAACCGGCGCTTGGGCGTGCTGGCCAGGAAGTGCTCGCCCTGGGCTTCCCATTCCTGCCCGGTGAGGTGGTGCGTGAGGTCATGATTGTCCCTAATTCTCCCGGGTAAGGCACGGCCGGCTACCGCGCGGCGCGGGCACCGTCCCAGGCGGCGCTCTCGGTGAAATGGGTGTCGAAACGGTCCTGCAGGCCCAGCAGGATGTCCCTCGGCTCCCGCCCCTCGCGCCACCGGGCCACGTGCCGGAAGTAGCCGAACCGCTCGACGCCGGGGGTGATGATGATCAGTGCCTCGGCCGTGGAGTCCCGGTGCGCGCCGAACGCGTGGACCCGGCCGGGGGGCACGACGAGCAGGTCCCCTGGCCCGGCCGCGACGATGTCGTCGCCGGCCAGGACGTCGAGCGTGCCGTCGAGGATGAAGAACAGCTCGGACGACTTGCCGTGCCGGTGCGGGACCGCGCCGGCCGCGCCGCGGCCCAGCGCGACCCGGTGGCTGCTCAGCGCACCGTGGGTGGCGCTGCTGTCGGCGAGCAGGAAGTGCCCGATCGATTCCAGGCGCTCGGCCTCGGCCGCACGGACCAGCACAGGCTGGCCGGGATCAGTGATGCTGGACGCCATCGTGAGTTCCTTTCGAGTTGGGATGCGTCCCACCCTGGTCCCGGAACCGATCATCTGTCCAACAGATGTACTCACTGATCACCATTGATAGAGTCGATCCATGGAGCTCCGCCAGCTCGCCCACTTTGTCGCGGTGGCCGAAGAGCGGCACTTCACCCGGGCCGCGGCCCGGGTGCACGTCGTGCAGTCCAGCCTGAGTTCTTCTATCGGCGCGCTGGAACGAGAACTGGGCGAGGCGCTCTTCGTCCGGGACAACCGCCGGGTGGCGCTGACCCAGGCGGGCCGCGCGCTGCTGCCCGCGGCCCGCCGGGCGCTCGCCGCGGCCGACGAAGGCCGCGACGCAGTGGCCGGTGTCCGGGGGGTCCTGCACGGCCAGATGCAGGTCGGCGCGATCCAGACCCTGGGCGTCGTGGATCTGGCCGCGCTGCTGGCCAGGTTCCGCCGTGCTCACCCCGGCGTCACCATCCGGCTGCGCCACGGGGCGGCATCCGCCCTCGCGCGCGCGGCCGCCGATGCGGAACTCGACATCGCCTTCATCGACGGCCCGGTCAACCCAGCTGCACTCACCCGCACCGAACTGGGCCGGGATTACCTGGTCCTCGCCATCCCGCCGGGCGACCCGCTAGCCCGGCGGGCCACCATCCGGCTCGACGACCCAGCGCTCCGCGATCGTGACTTCGTCGAATACCGTGCCGACTCGGCCCTGCGCGCCCAGATCGATGCCGCCTGCGCGGCCGCCGGGCTCTCCCGGCGGATCACCTGCGAGGTGGAGAACATGCAGTACCTCGTCGAATCGGTGCAGCACGGCCTCGGCGTCACCGTGCTCCCGCCCATGGCCATCCACGCGGCCGCCGGGCAGGTCGGCGCGATCCCGATCACGCCGCCGCTGCATCGCGATCTCAGTGCGGTCGTCGCAGCGGGCCACCCGCCCACCGGCCCCGCACAGGCCCTACTCGACCTGCTCGCGGCGGGCTTGCCGGGTGACATCCGCTGACGCGGCCACCGGGACCGGGTGGGCCAGCGTCTGGTACACGACGCAGTAGCGCTCGGTGAGCCGGAGCAGCGTCGCGATCTGCTCCTCGCTGGCGTCGGTGTCGAGCTCGAAGCTCAGCCGGATCGCGGTAAACCCGACCGGCGCGTCCTTGGCCACCCCCAGGGTCCCGCGGAAGTCCAGGTCCCCCTCGGCACGCACGGTCCCCCCGGTCACCGCGATCTCCAGCGACGTGGCCACCGCCCGCAGCGTGACCCCGGCGCAGGCGACCAGCGCCTCGAGCAGCATGTCCCCGGAGCACAGCAGGGACCCGTCGCCGCCGGTGGCCGGGTGCAGCCCGGCCACCGCCATCGCCCGGCCGGTGTCCACCGAGCAGCTGATGCCCTCGTCCCCCAGCTCGCCGCGGGCCCGCAGGGTGATCACTGCCTGCTGCGGATCTTCGCGGTAGGCGTCCTTGAGCGGCTGCTGCACGGCGCGCAGTCCGGTGCTGTCCATGGGGCGCCTTCCTCTCCGGGCCGGGCTGTCCAGGCCGGCCGTCTGGGTGCCGGGCGGCCTGGGCGGCTGGCGAGCGGGAACGTCACCGTCCCAGTCTTCCGGCCGCCACGCCGGCGTCAACCGAAAATACCTGCCGCGACCTGAGCCGGGCCCACCCCGGCGAGCGTGAAGAGCGGCCGGCCGGGGATCGCCGCGCCGATGGCCGCGGCCGGCACGGTGAGGGTCATCATGTATCCATGACCGACTTCCTGGCTGGCTATGTCGCTCTTCCCGGTGCTGGCCTGGGGGGCGATCCAGGCATGAAGGCATCGAAGCACTCCACCGGGGGAAGCCTGAGCGTCTTCGAGACCACGATCGCGGCCGGGCCGCCGCTGCACGTCCATGACCACGAAGATGAGTGCTTTTACGTGCTCGACGGCGAACTGTCCGTCCGCTGCGGTGACGACATCCTGCACGCCCCGGCAGGCAGCTTCGTGTTCCTGCCCCGCGGCCGCCCGCACCGGTTCTGGGCCACGGACCAGCCCGCCAGGCTGCTCCTGATCACCGTTCCAGGCGGCATCGAAGACTACTTCGGACAGATCAACAACGCCGCAAACGACGAAGAGCGGCACCGGATCGGCGAGCAGCATGGCATTCGCGTCGCAGGTGAATGAGCGTCCGGACAGGCGTCCGCCACCACGATCCGGCCAGCGTCCGATGGCCGGCCTGGCCGGCTCACCCTGATCAGCCCTGGTGAGCTGGCACCGGCCATATTCGGTGCCGGCCTACGATCAGCGGCGGTCGCTGGAGTACAGGTACGGGCCGCGGCCTGCCGCGTCGACCGGCGCGGCCGCGGTCTCGCCGCGCACCCACCGGATCGCGGCCTGGATGCCCTCGCCGTACTGCGGGGGCGGGTACCGGCCCGGGTCCACCGGGACCCCGCCGGGACGGCCCTGCAGCACGACCACGTTGGCCGCGGCGTCCTCGTGGTGCAGGTGAGAGGTGCTGGGCAGGCCGACCGACGACCCGCAGAGCGGCGCGGCCGGGGTGTCGCCCAGGACCCAGTCGAGCAGGTCGCGGACCCCGCGGAGCCAGGCGGCGTTCATCCAGCCGGGCTCCCAGCGCCACGGGTGGCGGGCGTCAGACGCCGACATCGGCTCGGGCAGGTCGCCGTCCTGCAGCGCGTCCCGGGTGAGCTCGCGGACCTGGCGCATCTCGTCGTCGGTGCGGGCGTAGTCGCCGCGGGCCCCGATGAAGCGGCCGCGGTTGTCCGCGTGCACGGGGATCTCGTCGGTGCCGCCCGCCAGCCAGGCCAGGACGGCGCGGGTCTCCCGGAACTGGTCGCGGAAATCGGCCGGCACGCCCGGCGGGGCGGTGGACCCTTCCGGCTCCGCCGCCGCCTCGGCCAGGATCTCCTCCCGGGACGGCGGGCAGCCCGGAGCCAGGGACAGGGTCACCGGCGAGGGCCGGGTCCCGGTCAGCGCCCACTGCCAGGCCAGGGCGGTGCGGCCGCGCGGGCCCATTTCGCGCAGGCTCTGCGCCAGGACCGCCTCCACATGCGGCCGCGGCCGCACGATCGCGGGACTGAGCTGGTCGGGCAGGTACACGGTGGTCACGCCTCCACGGTACGGGTGACCGCTGACAGCGTCATCCTGGTCCCGGTAAGCTTCCTGCGGGCCGTGACTGGCGCGCAGGGATGGGTAACCATCGGGGAGCGGCCCCGTCATCAGGACGAACGCCGGGCGCCTGGGCCTCTCCACGAGCAGACGTAGCCGCCGCAGTCGCGGGCTGCACTGGTTTCGCAGCACCGGAGGTTTCCATGTCGTCACCGAGCACCGAATCCGCCGCCTTCCGCAGCGCGCTGGACGTGGTCCGTTCCGTCGAGCCGGGAGTGGCGGACGCGATCGCCGCGGAACTGGCCAGCCAGCGGGCCTCGCTCAAGCTGATCGCGAGCGAGAATTACGCCTCCCCGGCGGTGCTGCTGGCCATGGGTAACTGGCTCAGCGACAAGTACGCCGAGGGCACCATCGGGCGGCGCTTCTACGCGGGCTGCGCCCAGGTGGACACGATCGAGACGATCGGGGCCGGGCACGCGCGGGAACTGTTCGGCGCCCCGCACGCCTACCTGCAGCCGCACTCGGGCATCGACGCCAACCTGGTCGCCTACTGGGCGATCCTGGCCCGCCGGATCGAGTCGCCGGCCCTGGAGCGGGCAGGCGCGCGGCACGTCAACGACCTGTCCGAGGAGGACTGGTCGCGGCTGCGCCACGAGCTCGGCAACCAGCGGATGCTGGGCATGTCGCTGGACGCCGGGGGGCACCTGACGCACGGCTTCCGGCCGAACATCTCGGGGAAGATGTTCGATCAGCGGTCCTACGGCACCGACCCGGACACCGGCCTGATCGACTACGCCGTGGTGCGGGAGACCGCGCGCGAGTTCCGGCCGCTGATCCTGGTGGCCGGCTATTCCGCGTACCCGCGCCGGATCAACTTCGCGGCGATGCGCGAGATCGCGGACGAGGTCGGCGCGACGTTCATGGTGGACATGGCGCACTTCGCCGGCCTGGTCGCGGGCAAGGTGCTCACCGGGGACTTCGACCCGGTCCCGCACGCGCATATCGTCACCACGACCACGCACAAGTCGCTGCGCGGGCCGCGGGGCGGCATGGTGCTGTGCCAGCCGGAGCTGGCCGAGGCGGTGGACCGGGGCTGCCCGCTGGTGCTCGGCGGCCCGCTGCCGAACGTGATGGCGGCCAAGGCCGTCGCGCTGGCCGAGGCGCGCCAGCCCAGCTTCCAGGAGTACGCCCAGCGCATCGTGGCGAACGCCCAGGCCCTGTCGGATGGCCTGATCCGGCGGGGGACCCGGCTGGTCACCGGCGGCACGGACAACCACCTGGTGCTCATCGACGTCGGCGGTTTCGGGCTGACCGGGCGGCAGGCCGAGCAGGCCCTGCTGGACGCGGGCATCGTGACCAACCGCAACGCGATCCCGCGCGACCCGAACGGCGCCTGGTACACCTCCGGGATCCGGATCGGCACCCCGGCGCTGACCACCCGGGGGCTGGGCACCGGGGAGATGGACGTGATCGCCGGGCTGATCCACGAGGTGCTGAGCCAGACCCGGCCGGGAACCACCTCCGCCGGCGCGCCGTCCAAGGCCACCTGCGCGGCGGACCCCGCGCTGGCCGACCGGGTGGCCAAGCAGGCCGCCGAGCTGCTCGCCCAGTTCCCGCTCTACCCCTCGGTCGATCTCGGCTGAGCCCGGCTGGCCGGGGGCCGGCCGGTCAGGACGCGAACTCGCCCAGCATCTGGCGGGCGAGGTCCGGCCGGGGCGCGTTGCAGGCCGGACAGCGCGGGCCCTGGCCCGGGATGTTCAGCCAGTAGCCGGACACGGCCGCGGTGCTGGCCTGGACGGCCGAGGCCAGCTGCTGGCCGCTGACGGCCGGGCCCGGCGGGTTCGTGGACAGCCCGGCGAGCACGGTGACGTGGGGGCTGGCCGCGCGGGCCTGCGCCGCCGCGGCCCGGACGAACGCCCGGTAGGTCCGCGGCTGGCGCTCCAGGCTCTGCGCCTGGACCTCGACGACAGTGGCCACCCTGGCCATCGCGCCGGCCAGGTTCAGGCGGAGGTACCGCCGCCACAGCGGGCCGCCCGGGCGGGGCTGGACGGTGGCCAGGTCCAGCGCGGGCGCCACGATGAGGGACAGATGGTGGGCCCGGGTGACGGCCGCGGCCTGCTGCGCCGCCAGGACGGGATTGCGCTGCTCGGACACGGGCGTGTACGGCCAGACCTCGGGATCGTAGAGGACGGCCCGGGTCCCGGAGGGGAGCTGGCCGCCGTCCACCGCCTGCCGCAGTGCGCTGACCGACGAGAACGTCACCACCGGCTCGGCCCCGGCGGCCGTCAGCGGCGGCTGCCCGGGGGTGAGGATCTCGTACACCCGGGCCGCCTCCAGCCGGGCGGCCACCGACGGGTCGGACAGCACCTGGGACAGGGCGCCCCGGGTCAGCATCCAGGTCGAGCGGTCCCCCGGCCCGGTCGCCCCGGCCCGGGGCGTGCCGGGGGCGGACGAGGCCGGCCCGGCCGTGGCCGGGCTGCCCCCGCTGGGGTGCGCGGAGCAGCCGGCCAGCACGCAGGCCACGGCCGTGACCAGGCCGGCTGCCCACGTCCGGCGAGCGGTCAAGAACCCAGCTGCACGTTCGCGGTCATCCCGCCGAGCGGGGTGACCCGCTGGTGGCCGCTGATCCGCACGACCGCCTGGTAGGCCGTGCCGATCGACGTGCTCACCGGCGTCGGCGACACCTGCTGGACGGTGCCCCGGACACCGCTCAGGCCGACCGCCGGCACCGCGACCGCCACGGCCCGGCCCGAGTGGACCTGCTGGATCTCGCTCTCCGGGACGAGCACCGTGACCTGCCAGGTGCCCGAGGTGCGCAGCGCGATCATGGGCAGCGCGGACTGCGTCGAGCTGCTCTTGACGTTGGCGGCCGGCCCCTCGGGAAGCAGGGAGAAGGGCGGGGACTGCGTCCCGGACGACTGGCTCTGCGAGGAGTAGCTCCGGATCCCGGCCGCCGTGACGGTCTCGCCCGTCTGGCCGCTGATCGCGATCACGGTCCCGGCCGAGGGGGCGATGATCTGGGTCTCGGCCAGCTTGACCTTGTCCGAGGCCAGCTGGGCCTGGTCCTTGGCCAGCTGGGCCCCGGCGGCCGCGATGCTGGCCTGCGTGCTCGTGGTGGACGCGGCGGCCTTCAGCTGGGCCAGGTTCGCCTGGTCCGCGGCGATCGAGGCATGGTCGGCGCTGATCGCGGCGGTCGTGGCCGGGGACGTCTCGGTGGCCAGCACCTGGCCGGCCTTCACGGCCTGGCCCAGCTGGACCGGGACCCGGCCGACCAGGCCCGCGTTCGCGAAGTTCAGGTTGGTCACGCCGCTGCTGCTCACCGAGCCGGTGAAGGACCGGCTGTCGGACCGCGCGATCCGCGGGACGTACCAGAGCGCGGCGGCCACGACGATGGCGGCGATCAGGATGCCGCCCACGATCTGCGGGGCGGTGACGGGCCGCCGGTTGGGCCCGTCAGCCCCGGCCACGGCCGGCTGCGCCGGCGCCGCCGCGGGCGGGGTACCTCCGGCCTGCTCCTCAGCCGCCTCCGGCGCCTCCTGCTCCCGCACCCGGTCTCCGGTCACCGGACCCTGGTCGTAGTCCAGCGCCTCGCGGCCGAGCGTCATGTGCAAGCCGGACGTCTCGGTGTCCGTCCTCCCCGTCAGGGCCATGGTCCTCCGCCTCAGAATCAGTTCCCCCACCGGACGTCGCCCGCATCAGCGCGGCGAGATCCAACGACCGGCAGGCCGGCAACACCGGCATGCGTCCGCATAACGTGCAGCAGGCAACGGACGCCGGGCTTTCAGCACCAAGCGCCTTACCATTCGGACCGGCTCTCGCGGTAGTCCCAGCCGGGACCCCACCTATACCCGCGAATGCCCTCCCATTCTCTGCCTTCCGGGAGCATACCGGACTCAGTCATATGAAGTAGCGCAACAAATCTATAAGTCACATGTCGCCCGAGGTTAATTCCGTGTAACCATGCTTAATTGATATTCTCGACATGCAATGTAGGAAAGATGCATAGCTCCGGCCTTGTCCGGCACAGGCCACCTGAGCAGGTCATTCACCACGCTCTGTATAAAGGGGTTAACGCATCCGGCCATTTGCGGCGTCCTTCTGGCCTGGGAAAACTTGCCAAGCAAGAGTTAAGGCACGGGCTGTCTCAAGCCGCCTTGGGAATCGCTTCACGCCTGCATAACCCCTGATTTGCATGGCCGACACCCCGGTCTGGTACCTTCGCTCGCCATACGCCCGGTAAAACGCTTCTGAGGTACTGCAGAGGATTTATGGATATCCCAGCGCTCTTGGTGACGGCTGCGCTGCTGACCGCCCTCGTGGCCGCGTGCCTGCTGCCGGTCTACGCGGACAGCGCGGACGACCGTGGCGATGGCCGGACCGACGTCTTCATCCCGGGCTACGTCCGCACGCCCAACCACCGGCCGCGCACCTGGGCGTTCCTGGCCATCTCCGCGGTGGCGGGCCTGCTGTTCCTGGGCTGGAAACGGCCCTCGCTGCCGCTGCTGTACTCCGAGGGCGTCCGGGACGTGGCGGTGGCCCTGACCCACGATCCGGCCAGCGTGAACGGGTACGTCGCCCGGCTGCGGCCGGCCCTGGCGTTCTTCGCCGTCGCCTTCATCATCGCGATTTCCCTGGTCGTGCGGGCCAGGGTGAGCCGGCGGCTGGTGATGCTGCTGCACGTCGTGCTCTACCTGGCCATGACCATGCTCACCCAGGCCCTGATGATCGCCATCGGGATCGCCACCGGCTGGCTGGTGGCGCCGTTCGGCATCGAGGCCACGCTGGCCAACCTGCTCATCGGCGGCCTGGTGATCATGCGCCTGACCTTCACTGCCTTCGCCCTGCCCCGGTCAACCACGGTCCCCCTGGTGCGCCGCCCCCGGCTGTGGGACAACCTCCTCACCTGGTGTGCGCTCGTCACCGTGATCACGCTGCTGGTGGGCCTGTACGCGTTCCTCTCCCAGCAGGCCAACCTGGGCTCGGTGTGGCAGGTCTTCGTGCCGCTGTACGCGGTGAGCATGCTGTTCCTGCTGATGTTCGCGCCGCTCTGGCTGATCTGGTGGGCCAACCGGACGCTGCCCAGCCCGGGCCCGGACCGGCCGCCGGTGGACATCATCATCCCGGCCTACAACGAGCGGGATAACATCGCCCGGCTGCTGCGGTCGATCGACATCGCCGCCGGGCGCTACGGCGGCCCGGTCCGCGTGGTGGTCTCGGACGACGGCTCGGCCGATGACACCGCGGAGCTGGCCGCGGCGGAGATCGCGACGTTCCGCCACGCCCGCGCCGAGATCCTCACCGACGAGAACGGCGGCCAGGCCGCCGCGCTGAACCGGGGCATCAAGATCACCGACGCGGAGATCATCGTCCGGGTGGATGCCGACTGCGTGCTCGGCCCGGACGCGCTCGTGTACTCCGTGCCCTGGTTCCGCGACCCCGATGTGGGCAGCGTGGGCGCGATGGAGGAGCCGCGCACCGACACCCGCACCTGGTTCCACGAGATGCGGAAGCTGGAGACCGTGTTCCAGTTCCGGTTCGCCCGGCTCGGCCAGAGCATGGTGGACGGGATCGTCGTCATCCCCGGCACCTTCACCGCGTTCCGGCGCGGCCCGGCGGTCACCGCGGGCGGCTTCCCGATCGGGATGAACGGCGAGGACGCCGACCTGACCATGCAGATCGGCCGGCTGGGCTACCGGGTGGTGGTCAACCCGCGGATCCGCTCCTACGAGGACGTCCCCCGCAGCCCGGGCGAATTCGTCGAGCAGCGCACCCGCTGGGCCCGGGCCGGCTTCCACGTGTACGCGCGGCACGTGCCGCTGCGGGCCGGCTCAGCCGGCCCCCGGGTCTGGTTCTGGACCCTGCGCCGCGGCTTCTCCTGGTTCTCCATCCAGGCCGGCCTGGTCGCGCCCATCTTCCTGCTCGAACTCGTGCTCACCAGCCCGACCTACCGGCAGAACGTGGCCACGTTCGCACTGCTGTACATCGCCGGCGGCGGGATCGGGATGGCCGTCAGCCTGCCGTACGCGGTCAAGTACGGGTACTGGCGGGCCATCCTGTTCTCGCCCAGCTGGTTCATCTACGCGTTCCTGCGCCGCCTGGCCACCCTCGAGGCCACCATCTCGCTGCCGGTCCGGCCATTCCCGGCCCAGCTGCGGCCCGGTAAGGCGGCCGGCCTGCCCGCACCGGACCACGCGCGGATCGGGCCCAGCGGGGTCAAGGTCGGCGCCGACCAGCCCTGACCGTCCCCAGGAGACGTTCCGGGACGGCGCCCTCGTGTGACGCGGGCGCCCGCGAGCTGACAGTTGGCCGGATCGCCAGCCGGAGGCCGCCTGCCCGTCACCCGGGGTTGACAGGCTGATGGTCATGTCTGCGACGGGACCGGAGCGGGGGGCCCGGTTCACCGCCGTGATGGCCGCGATCGCGGCCCGGCTGCCCCTCGGCCTGAACCGGGTGGTGTCCGCGCGCCTGCTCGGCTTCGCGGTCATCAGCTCGCTCACGTTCACCGTGGACCTGGGCCTGCTGACCGGGTTCCACGGCGGGCTGAGGTGGCCGCTGCCGGTGGCCATCACCACGGCCTATGTCCTGGCGTCCTTCCTGGGGTACGCGCTCAACCGGTCCCTCAACTTCCGCTCGCGTGGCGCGGTCGGCCCGCAGCTGGCGGTGTACGCCGCGGTGGTGACGGTGAACTTCCTGGCCATCATCCTGGGCGTGACCACCGGCCTGGCCGCGCTGGGCCTGGAGTACCAGCTGGCCCGGCTGGCCGCATCCGGGTGCGAGAGCGTGTACATGTATGCCGCGATGCGCTGGCTGGTCTTCCGCGATGCAGCCGGCCCGGCGGGCCCTCCCGGGGGCCCAGCCGATCCGGTGCCCGCCGTCACTGACCCGCCGCATGACGAGGACGCGGCAGACGCTGCAGGTCAGACCAGATGCGGACTAGAGCGGTAGCGAGCAGGTGACCGCGCTCACTGCCCGGCCGCATGAAGATGACGCAGCACCTGAGAGTAGGAGCTGACCAGGCCGGTCTCGCAGTACAGCAGCCCGGTCTGGGCACAGAACGCCCGCACCAGGACGCGGCAGCGGCGCAGGGACGGCCGGGGCATGGACGGGAACAGGTGGTGCTCGATCTGGTAGTTGAGCCCGCCGAGCATGGTCTCGGTCAGGCGGCCGCCGCTGACGTTCCGGGAGGTGAGCACCTGGCGGCGCAGGAAGTCCAGGTTGTCCTCCTCGCTCAGCACCGGCATGCCCTTGTGGTTGGGGGCGAACGCGCAGCCCAGGTACAGGCCGAACAGCCCCTGCTGGACGGCGAGGAAGGCGAGGGCCCGGGGCCAGGACAGCACCAGGAAAACGGCCGTGAGATAGCCGGCCATGTGCCCGAGCAGCAGCAGGCCCTCCAGCCGCCAGCGGCGGACCGGTCCGTTCAGCACCGCCCGGATGCTGATCACGTGCATGCTCACCGCCTCGAGCAGCAGCATCGGGAAGAACAGGTAGGCCTGGTACCGGGCCAGCAGCCGGGCCACCCCCCGCCGCCCGCCCGCCTGCTCGGCGCTGAAGGCCAGCACCGGGATGGCGATGTCGGGGTCCTTGCCCTCCTGGTTGGGGTAGGCATGGTGCCGGTTGTGCTTCCCGGTCCACCAGCCGAAGCTCAGGCCGATCATCAGGTTGCCGTACACCAGGCCGACCAGGTCGTTCCCGCGGCGGGACCGGAAGATCTGCCGGTGCCCGGCCTCGTGGCCGAGGAAGGCGGCCTGGCCGAACACCGCGGCCAGGTACACCGCGGCCAGCAGCTGGTACCAGGAGTCGCCGAGCGCGAAGAACGCCGCCCACCCCCCGGCGAGCAGGACGGCCAGGACCGCGATCTTGATGGCGTAGTAGCGCGGCCGCCGGTCCATCAGGCCTTCCTGGCGGATCCGGCGGCGCAGCTCGGTGTAGCCGGCGGACACGGGATCGGCGACCGCCGCGGGCGGGCTGGGCTGCGGTGGTCCTGGATCGGTCATGTCAGCCATGTCCCCTGTCTGCGTCCGGGCCCGCGAAGAGGCCCGGGTCGGGGCCGGGGCGGGGACCCGCACCGGGGCCGGCGCCGTCACCGCGCAGGCCGTGCCACCATTCGGCCAGCGCCAGCTGGAGCAGGCCGGGCAGCAGGTCCCGGGATCGCCGGACCATCCAGCCGGTCCCCTTGGTCGCCATCCAGTGGGCCTGCCGCCAGGCGCTCGGCTCGGGGTTGGCCGGCTCGGGATCGGGCGGGGCGAGGGGCGGCATGCCCCGCTCCGCCAGCCGGGCCGCGAACATCCCGGCCAGCATCCGGTGCCCGCGCTCGCTGGGGTGCAGCCGGTCCACTCCCCACATGCGCTTGTCGTAGATCTCGGGGCAGGCCGCGAGGTCCACGTGGACGAGGTCGTAGCGGACCGCCAGCTGGCCCAGGGCGGCGTTGATCTCGTGAGCCCGGCGGGCCAGCGGCCGGCGCATCGAGGCCGGGATCCGGAGCAGCAGGCCGGGGTCGGGCAGGCTCGCGGTGAGCACCACCGTCCCGGCGTGCTGCAGCGCGGCGACGATGTTCTCCAGGTCCGCGGCGATCGCGGCGGGATCGAACTTCCCGCGCAGCGTGTCATTGACGCCGACCAGCACCGAGGCGACGGCCGGGCGCACCGAGAGGGCCAGCGGCAGCTGCTCGCTGGCCACGTCCCGGACCAGGGCGCCGCTGCGGGCCAGGTTGCACAGCTCCACCTGATCCGGGGGAGCCAGCGAGCCGGCCAGCAGGGCGGCCCAGCCGCGCCAGCCCCCCTGCGGCAGCTGATCCCCGATCCCCAGCGTGACCGAGTCGCCCAGGGCCGCGAAGCGCATCACCGGATCCGGCGCGCTGGCCAGGGAACCTGCCCCGCCCCGGGAACCAAGGCCGCCCGCGGGAACCAAGGCCGCCGTGGGAACCCAGGCCGCCGTGGGAGCCCAGGCCGGCCAGGGAACCCGCCCCGGCCCGCAGGCCCGCCTCAGCCCGCGGATCCGCCTCGGACGTGCTGGTCATCGCGGGGTTCCGCCCTGGCCGCGGGCTCCGGCGGCGGCCGCGGCCGCCCCGGGAAGGCCAGGCTCCGGGGCCAGCCCGTGCGCGTGCAGGAATCCGCGCACCGCGGTCGGCCAGTCGAACCGCTCGGCCTGCCGGCGGGCCAGCCGCCGGCGCCCGGTCACGTCCCGGTCCAGCACGCGCTGGACCGCATCGGCGCACGCCGCATCATCGTCCTCCGTGGTCTGGCCAGCCGGCCCGACGATCTCGGGCAGGGCACTGCGGCTGCTGACCACGACCGGTGTCCCGCTGGCCAGCGCTTCCAGGGCAGAAAGCCCGAACGTCTCCACCGGCCCGGGCGCGATCACCACGTCGGCGGTGGCGAGGAGCTGGGCCAGCCGCCCGCGGTCGGAGATGTGCCGCAGGAACCGGACGGGCAGGCCGCGGGCCTGGGACTGCAGCGCCCGGCGCTGCGGCCCGTCGCCCGCGACCACGAGCACCGCGGGCAGGCCACGGCGGCGCAGCTCGGCCAGGGCCCCGATGGCCCGCTGGGGGCGCTTTTCCGGCGAGAGACGGCTGCAGTGCACCAGCAGGGCCTGGCCGCCCGGGGCGAGCCGGGCGCGCAGGCCCTCATCGCGGCGTTCCGGACAGAAGCAGGACAGATCGACGCCGAGCGGCACCTGGAGGAGGTTCGGCGCGCCCAGCCGCCGGAACTCGGCCGCGGCCCACGCGGTGGTGCAGACCACGACGTCATAGGAGGCGGCCGTGCGGCGGTTGAAGTGGTCGGCGAGCCGGGCCGCCGGGACCCCGGGCGGGCTGAACAGTGCCATCAGCCCGGCCAGGCTGTCGTGCGACACCATCATCGACCGGACCCCGCGGGCCCGGGCCCAGGCTCCGGTCCAGCGCAGCGTGGTCCGGTCGGACACCTCGAGCCGGTCTGGCTCCAGCTGGTCGAGCAGCCGCTGCAGCGGCCGGCGGGTGAGGATGGCCCGGTACCCGCCGGTGGCGGGCACCCGCCACCCGGGCACCGTGATGACCAGGCCCTGCTCCGTGCGGCTCCGCCCCGGCTGGGGCCCGGGGATGACGAGCACCGGCTCGTGCCCGGCGGCCTGGTAACCCGCGCCGAGTTCTCGGAGCGAGGTACGGAGACCGCCCGACGCGGGGGCCACGTAGTTGGCGAGCCGCACGACCCTCACACACTGATCTTGACGTCGCCAGGCTCACGGATCGGTAACTCAGTGCGACAAGTACGCGAACAATGGGCGGCATCCAGCCCTGAGCTCAGCGGCAGGCCCCGGCCCGGCAGGCCCGGGCCGCAGGCCTGCAGGCACGCGGGCCGGGCGGTCAGCCGACGGGAAGCGGCTCCCGCCGGCGCGGGGCGGACGGGAGTGCCGCCAGCAGGGCCAGGGCCCAGTCCCGGTACCCGGCCTGGCTCGGGTGGAAGTAGTCCGACGCGAACTTCCCGCCCCAGGGGGCCCGGAAGTGCGTGCTCACCTCGGCCACCGGGAGGCCGCGCGCCGCGGCCTGCTGGTGGATGCTCCGGTTGATCCGGGCCACGTACGGCACGCTGAACCGGCCGAGCACGCCCCACAGCCCGCCGGGCAGCGGGAGGTCCAGGACGACGGTCTGGTCGGGCAGGGTGGCCAGCAGCGTGCGCAGGTCGGCGAACAGCCGGGACGGCGCGGTGTACAGGATGTCGTTCACGCCGATCCCGCAGGTCACCAGCTCCGGGGCGGCGGGCAGCCGGGGCAGCTGGTACTGCAGGACGTCCCGGATGAGCGCCCCCGACGTGGACAGGTTCAGCACCCGCCACCGCTGCCCGGTCCGCTGCCGGAGCTCGGCCAGCACCTGGCCGACGTACCCGCTTTCCGGGCTGGGCGCGCCGAGCCCCTGGGCGGTCGAGTCGCCGAGCACCACCCAGAGCGGCCCGGACTCGGTCAGGACCCGGTAGTTGTGCAGCTGCCAGTGGCTGGCGAATGCGATGCAGTCACCGCGCATGGCCACGACCCCGTCGGTCCACCGGCCGAACCAGCCGCCGCGCAGCCCGGACAGGTCCGCGACCGGCGTCCTGGTCACGTACGAGGCCATGTTGGCGACGATCTCGACCGGCGACCGGCGGACCCCGTCGGCGTTCCCCGGAAACGCTTTCATCCAGGCAGGACGGGAAACTCCGGGCGCCCGGTGCATGCGTGCTCCCCGCTCCGGTCACCCGGCGGTTTGTTGACGTAGAGATGAACGACGATAGGCAAATAAATCGACGGCTGTCAAAGTCCCGGTGTACGGCGCTGGCGGCGGGCCGGCCGGCGGTGACGGGAACTGGCGTCGTTGTGACCGCGTACCAACCGGGGCCGCGGCCATTGTGCGGCCGCCCATCGACAGCCGCCGCAGCGTGCCCGATGCTGGGTGCCGTCCCATTTTTGACTACCGCTGGAGCCCCGGATGAGTCCTAATCCCCGCATCGACGCCGCCGACCGGATCGCCGCGATCGGCCGGCACTGGATCTGGCTCCTGACTTTCGGCATCCTCACCGTGATCGCGGGAGTGGCCGCGGTGGCGTGGCCCGGCCCGACCGTCATCGCGATCGCGGTGCTGTTCGGCATCCAGCTGATCGTGGTCGGCCTGTTCCAGTTCGTGGGCGCGTTCACGGGCAGCGACGTGACCGGCGGCGTCCGGGTGCTGAACGCCGTGCTCGGGCTGCTCGCCTTCGTGGTCGGGCTGTACGCGGTCCGCCACGTGCTGGTCTCGGTGGTGGCGCTCGCCCTGCTGCTGGGCATCTTCTGGATAATCAACGGGTTCGTGGAGATATTCGGCGCGCTGACCAACCGGGAGAGCACCCACCGGGGCTGGACCGGCTTCATGGGCGTGCTCAGCATCGCGGCCGGGGTGGTCGTCCTGGCCTACCCGGGCATCTCGCTGGTGACCCTGGCCCTGGTCCTCGGGATCTGGCTGATCATCTACGGGGTGATGGAGATCGGGCTGGCGTTCCGGGTCCGGTCGGCCCTGGGCCGGGTGCGTCACGTGGTAGCGACCCCGGTCTGACCCGGCCCCGCCTGAGCCAGCCCGCCTGAATCGGCCGGGGTGTCCCGCCCGCGGCTTCCGGGCGGGCCCGGCTAGGTTAGGCCCTCGAAGGAGGGCCTGATGAGCAGCCTGCCCAGCGATATCACCGTCCCGGGACGGCCCGAGGTGCACCAGGTGTCGGCCGGCGTCTACGCCTACATCCAGCCGGACGGCACCTGGTGGATCAACAACACCGGCTTCCTGACCGGGCCGCAGGGAGTCATCAGCATCGACTCCTGCGCGACCCACCGCCGGACCCGCGCCTACCAGGCCGCGATCACCGCGATCACGCCAGCGCCGGTGCGCACGGTGGTCAACACCCACCACCACGGCGACCACACCTTCGGCAACTGCCTGTTCCCGGCCGCGGCGATCGTCGGCCATGAGAGCGCGCGCGCCGAGGCCCTCGCCTTCGGCCCGCCGCGCGACCTGGGCATCTGGGACGGCCCGGACTGGGGCGAGCTGACCCTGGACCCGCCGTTCGTCACGTTCACCGACGAGATCGCCGTGCACGCCGGGGACCTGCGCGCGTCCGTGCGGCACGTGGGAACCCCCGCCCATACCACTAACGATTCGATCGTCTGGATCCCGGAGCGTTCCGTGCTGTTCTGCGGGGACCTGATCTTCAACGGGGGCACGCCGTTCCTGCTGATGGGCTCGGTGACCGGGGCGGTGGAGGTGCTGGAGGAGGTCGTGGCGCCGCTCGGGGCCCGGATCACCGTGCCGGGCCATGGTCCCGTGTTCGAGGGGCCCGGGCCGCTCGAGGCGACGCTGGACTACCTCCGGTTCGTCCTCGATGTCGCCACCCGCGCCCAGGCGGCCGGGGTGAGCCCGCTCGAGGCGGCCCGGGACACCAGCCTGGGACGGTTCGCCGGCTGGGCCGACGCCGAGCGGATCGTCGGCAACCTGCACCGGGCCTGCGCCGAGCTGGCCGGGACCCCGCGCGGCGGGCCGATCGATGTGCCGGCCGCGCTGGCCGACATGGTGGCCTACAACGGCGGGGCGCCCCTCACCTGCCTGGCGTAGCCGCTCGTGACGGCAGGCCGCCGGCCGTTCCGGCGGCCCGGCAGCCATTACGGCCGCCCGCTACACATCCGGCCGCCAGTTCCCCATTACGGCTGACCCCCACGCAATACGGCTGACCGCTATACCTTTCGGCCGGCCACTACACGCTGGCATATGTGCACAGCGTGACCTCCAGCCCGCGCGCAGTTACGATGGGTAGGCGCAGGATAGCGGCTTGGGGGGGTTATGACCGCGATGAGCGCCGCGATGCCCGCCGACCTGGCCGAGGCGGTGCGCAGCATGCCGTGCGGCGCCTGCCAGGCCCCCCGGGGGGAGTACTGCCCCTGCGACGGCACCCACCTGGCCCGCTGGGAACTGGCCGTGGCCTCAGCGCTGGTGTCGGACCGCGACTATCGTGCGGCCGCCGGGGCCGCCCGGCCCGCCCCGCCGGGCTTTCCCCCGGGCCTGGCCGTGGTGCCCGAACTCACCGGCGTGGTCTGCGCGGCCGCCAGTCACCCGTTGCGGTGGGCGGCCGACGCCGCACCGCCGCAGTGGGTGCACCTGGACCCGCTGGCCGGGCCATCCTGCGCCGGCCCGGCCGATCCGCGGCCGGCCCCCGGCGAGCCGTGCCGCTATCACCGCCGTCACTGGTTACTGGGCATTCCGGCGGTGGCGGTGGCGGGCACCATGCCGGCCTGCGCGCGGTGCGCCCGCAAGCACGCCCGCCGGGCGCGGCGGCCCTGACCGGCCGGCCCGGGACCGCGCGTCCAGGCCAGCAGCAGCGGCCAGCCGGCCGGCCGCCGATCGTGACCGGGCGGGCCAGGCCAGCAGCGGCGTCAGCCGGCTGCGGGCCCGCTGAGCATGATGGGCTCAGGTGCCCCCAGCTCGGGGCCAACCGCCGAGACCTCCCACCCGGCCCCGGCCGGCCGGGCGGCCAGGCAGAACCGGTCCCAGCAGGTGCCCAGGCCGCGGGCCCACACGTCGCTGATCCAGCCGAACGGCAGCTCGGCCGCGACCCCGTCCCCGTCACGGGCCAGGGCCGGCGGAGCCGCTTCCCCGATCATGGTCAGCGTGACGTTCAGGTCCGGCTGCCCGGTCCAGCCGCGCAGGGTGGCCACGACCCGGCCGTACAGGGCCGCGTGCAGCGCGGGCCGGGCCGCCTGCGCGGCTGCGGCGTCCGCGGGCGCAGCCCCGTCGCGCAGCCGCTCCCGCCAGGCCGCCGCGACCGTGGCCGTCAGCCGGGCCTGCATGGGCCCGCCCAGGCTGAGCAGCGTGGCCAGCGTGTCGCCGCGTTCCCGCAACCCTCCCCCGATCATCATCGCGGTCACCGCGGCGCGGCGGCGGGCCATGACGGCCTGGCCCCGGCCCATCACCGAGGGCGCGACGTGTGCCGCGTCCTGCGGCCTGACCCGCACTGGATCGGCGGCCCCGCGGCTGGCCACGACCAGGACGCGCAGATCATCGGCGTGCCCGGCCCAGGCGTCGAGAGCCTCGAGGCAGGCACCGCGCTGACCGGCCAGGGCGCCGAGGATCTGCTCGCCCTCCAGGTCGGGGTGGCCGGGAGCCAGCAACTCCCCTGCCGCCCAGCGCAGCTGGTGCTCGCGGCCGTCGCACGACACCCGGGCGACAGCCGGCGGGATCCCCCGCCACCACGGCACGCTCATTCCTCCTCGTCCCATTCCAGCGGCACCCGGATGACGGCCCGCTCGGCCATCGTGGCCGGCCTGATGTCCAGGATCCGGGCGGCCGGGTCGAGCGCGGGCCAGAACTCGATCTGCCCGCCGGCGCGGTCCGGGCTGAAATGCCACTGGGCCTGCTGCCCGAGATAGTGATGGCCGCGGTCATCCGCGGCCCACCAGGTCAGCAGCGGCGTGTCGACCGCTTCGCCGCTCTGGTGCCAGTGCATGAGGCCGGGGACCACCTCCACGTCGGCGGTGAACGACTCGTCGGCTGAGTGGACGGCCAGGATCGCCACCGTGATCCCGCCAAACGGCGGTGTCGTCGCGCCGACCACCACCTGGCCCTGGGGTCCGCCGCCCTGGCCGCGCCGGGGAAGCATGGACCGCCACGGCTCCGGGAGCGCCGCAGCGGAACCCGGGGTCGCGCCGCGGCCGGCGAACAGGCGGTCCGCCACGGCGCGCACCTCGGCGATGGCCGGGTCCGCGGGAGGCAGCGTCCCGGCCGCGACGAGCGCCTCGATGGCCGTCTCCATCGCGTCGGCGGACTGGTACTCCGCCAGCGTGGCCAGCCTGAGGCGCAGGTAGCCGCGGGCCGGGTCCCGGTCCGGGCACGGTTCGACGCGCACCTCGGCGCGCCCGGCCGAGGAGCCGGGGAGCTCGATCCGCTCGCCGTACACGTCGATCCAGGCCGTCTCGGGGGCGAGCGGCGGCCGGGCCTGAAACTCGCCATGCCATTCGGTGTCGCTGCCGCCGCCCGAGAAGCTGCCGGTTGACGTCGTGCCCCGGTCGTCGGCCACGGTCAGCCGCCCCGGCAGTCCCGGGCCGATGCGGTGACCGCCCGCACTCCGCGGGATGGGGGCCGCGGCTGGCCAGCCTGCCCCGGTAGGCCGCCGGCCGGGACTGGCCCTCCGGCGGCAGCACCGGGCGCATGGTCACGTGCAGGACGGTCGCCTCGTCGCTGAGCACCACGTACCGGAGGATCAGCTGGCCCCAGGGCTGCTCGATCAGGCGGTGGCACGGCACCGCCCGCAGGGCGGGCAGCCCGGGAACCGGGGTCGCCGCCTGGCGCGCCGCGCGCCGCAGCGCCCGGTGGTGACGATGCTGCTCACCGGTCCGGTACGCGCAGGCCAGGTCGTAGTCATCCACGATGGCCTGGGCCGCTCCGGCCGTCATCGCCCCGACGGCGACCAGCGCGTGGGCAGCGGCGTCCAGGGCTGCGTGCTCCGACGGGTCCTGGTCGCCCCGCGGGTCAAGCAGGGCCCGCTCCCCGGCCAGCCGCAGGTACAGTTCCGCGCCGGACTCCGTCACCCGCTCATGCTGTCACGCGTTCCGGGCCACCTGGGATCCGTGCCGGTTACCCGGGACCATGGGCCACTGGTTAACGTGAGCCCGTGATCCGCAATCATGTGCTGATTTCTGGTCAGGTCCAGGGCGTGTATTTCCGTGATTCGTACCGCCGGCTGGCGCGCCAGCACGGGGTGACCGGCTGGGTGCGCAACCTGCCCGACGGCCGGGTCGAGGCCGTGCTGGAAGGACCGCCCGACGAGGTGCACCGCCTGGTGGACTGGGCGCACCGCGGGCCCGGCGCGGCGACCGTCACCGGCGTCGCGGTGCGCGAGGAGCGGCCCGAGGGGCTCGGCGACTTCGTGATCAGGTAGGCCGGTCCTCCTCGTACGGAATGCCGAGGGCCCGGACGAGCTCGCCGATCGTGGCGAACTTCTGCCGGGCGGGCAGGCTGGCGATCGCGTCGACGACGTCATCCGGTGCGCCCTCATGCTGCAGGAACGGCAGCAGTGTCTCGCGGTTCGCGGGGAACTTGTGCGGGGGCAGCAAGCGGGCGATGTCGGACCGCCGCTCCACGTCGGCCGGGGTCATCCCCCGCGGGGCAGCGGGCTCTTCCTCCTCGGGCAGCTCCGTTTCCAGGTGTCCCGGGTCGAACGGCTCGGGCTCACGCCACTCCTCGGTGCGCGGCGGCTGGCCCGACCGGAGGATGGTCTGGTCTTCCTCTTCCATTCCGTCGTCGAGTCGCGGGCTGTGCTTGGAACTCTCAGGCTGCATGTCATGCCTTTCGTTGCGTGCCTCTGGTCGTGGCTCAGCCCGCGCGGGCTGGTACCGGCTGCTCCTGTGCGGTGAAGGTCAGGTGGCCGTCCTGGACGTCCACGGTGACCTGCTGGCCCGGGTTGACCTGGCCGTCCAGCAGCCGCCGTGACAGCTCGTTGTCCACCTCGCGCTGGATGACCCGGCGCATCGGCCGGGCCCCGAACTCGGGCTGGTAGCCGTGCTCGGCGATCCAGTCCACCGCGGCCGGGGTGAACTCCAGCGTCACGTTCTGGGCGTGCAGGCGGCGCTGGGTCTCGGTCAGCATCAGCTCGGTGATCTGCCGCAGCTCGGTCTGGTCGAGCTGGCGGAAGATGATGATCTCGTCGATCCGGTTCAGGAATTCAGGCCGGAACGACTCCCGGAGCCGCCGCATGAGCTGGTCCTGCAGGTTGTCCTGCGCCCCGGAGCTGCCGGTGGTCGCGCTGCCCGGCGAAGCCGAGCGTGCCACCGCGGCGGCTGATCAGGTCCGAGCCGAGGTTGCTGGTCATGATCAGGACGGTGTTCTTGAAGTCCACGGTCCGGCCCTGGCCGTCGGTGAGCCGGCCGTCGTCGAGCACCTGGAGCAGGATGTTGAACACGTCCGCGTGCGCCTTCTCGATCTCGTCGAGCAGGATCACGGAGTACGGCCGGCGCCGGACCGCCTCGGTGAGCTGCCCGGCCTCGTCGTAGCCGACGTAGCCGGGTGGCGCGCCGACCAGCCGGCTGACCGTGTGCCGCTCCTGGAACTCGCTCATGTCCAGCCGGATCATCCGGCTGTCCGCCCCGAACAGGGCCTCGGTCAGCGCGCGGGCCAGTTCGGTCTTGCCCACCCCGGTCGGGCCGAGGAACAGGAAGCTGCCCACCGGCCGGTTCGGGTCGCCGAGCCCGGCCCGGGACCGGCGTACCGCCTCGGCCACCGCGGCCACCGCCTCGTCCTGGCCGACGACCCGGTCGTGCAGGTGCTGCTCCAGCCGCAGCAGCCGGTCCTTCTCCTCCTCGGTGAGCTGGCGCACCGGGATGCCGGTGGCCCGCGACACGACCTCGGCGATGTCGGCCGCGGTGACCTCGGGCACCCCGGACGACCCGCCGGTCAGCTGGTCGAGCTGCTGGCGGACCTGGCTGATCTGGTCCCGCAGCTGGGAGGCGTGCTCGTACTGCTCGCTGGCGATGGCCTGGTCCTTGTCGCGCTGCAGTTCCTCGGCCTGGCGCTCCAGTTCGCGCACCTCCCGGCGGGGAGTCGTGATCCGCAGCCGGACCCGCGCGCCGGCCTGGTCGATGAGGTCGATCGCCTTGTCCGGCAGGAAACGGTCGGTCATGTAACGGTCGGACAGCTCGGCCGCGGCCGCCAGCGCCTCGTCGGTGTAGCGCACCTGGTGGTGGGCTTCGTAGCGGTCGCGCAGGCCGCGCAGGATCGTGATCGTGTCGTCCACGGTCGGCTCGGGCACCAGGATCGGCTGGAACCGCCGGGCCAGCGCCGCGTCCTTCTCGATGTTCTTGCGGTACTCGTCCAGCGTGGTCGCGCCGACGATGTGCAGCTCACCGCGGGCCAGCGCGGGCTTGAGCATGTTGCCCGCGTCCATCCCGCCCTCGCTGCTGCCGCCCGCGCCGACCAGGGTGTGCAGCTCGTCGATGAAGATGATCAGATCGTCGCGGTGCTCGCGGATCTCGTCGATGATCCGCTTGACCCGTTCCTCGAAGTCACCCCGGTAGCGGGTGCCGGCCACCACGCCGGACAGCTCCAGCTGCACGACCCGCTTGCCCCCCAGCGTCTGGGGCACGTCGTCGTCCACGATGCGCTGCGCGAGCCCCTCCACGATGGCGGTCTTGCCCACCCCGGCCTCGCCGATCAGCACCGGGTTGTTCTTGCCCCGGCGCGACAGCACCTCGATGGTCTGCTCGATCTCGTCGTCGCGGCCGATGACCGGGTCGATGTGGCCCTCGCGGGCCATGGCGGTGAGGTCGCGGCCGAACTCGTCCAGCGTCGGCGTGGCCGACCGGTTGCCCGGGCCCCTCGTGCCGGGCGGGCCGCCCTGGCCGGCCAGGACCCGTTGCAGCGTTTCGGGGGTGACCCCGGCCGCGGCCAGCAGCCGGCCCGCGCCGGACTCGGGGTTGGCGGCCAGGGCGAACACGATGTGCTCCGGCCCGATGTAGGTGGAGCCGACCGCACGCGAGATCTGGTGCGCGTCGAGCAGCGCGCGCTTGGCTCCCGGCGTCAGCTGCGGTGGCTCGGCGGCCGGGCCGGCCTGGGCTTCCTGGCTCTCGATCTCGCCGATGAGCTCGTCGGGATTGGCGCCGGTCCGGGCCAGCAGCTCACGGGTGGGCTCGAGGCGGGCGGCCGCCCAGAGCAGCTGCTCGGTGTCCAGGTTCGCGCCGCCATGTTCGGCCACGTGGGCCGCGGCCGCGCCGAGCAGTTCACGGGCGGGCGCGCTCATCAGCCGGGTGATGTTGACCCGGTTCCCAGCCTGGCGCCGGCCGCCTGCGCCGTAGATGCGCGCGAGGAAGTCATCGAAGGGGCTGGACCCGAAGTCCTCCGGCCCGTAGAAACCGCTGGTCATCGCGATATCTCCTGGTTTTCGGACGGTATGTGCCGGGACGGCACTGAAGTCCCTACCCGGGATCGGTGGGCGACCCGTGCCGCGGCGCGGACCGCCAGCCAGACTGGCTGGACCGTGCGAGGCGGTAGGCGACGTGCGGGCGGAGGGGATGCCCGGCCTCGATCGCCGGGTGGTCGAAGCGGGTGTGCAGGGTCATCCCCAGCCGCCGCATCACCGCCTGTGACGGCACGTTCGCGGCGGCCGTCATGGACCAGATCTCCGCCACGCCCGCTCCCTCGAAGGCCACGCCGGCCGCGGCCATGGCGGCCTCGGTGGCGTAGCCGTGGTGCCAGGCGTGCCGGGCCAGCCGCCAGCCCACCTCCAGGCCGCCCGCCCCGGGCACGCCGGGCGGCATCGGGTTCAGGCCGGTGAACCCGATGAACTCCCCCGTGCTGGCGAGTTCCGGGCCGGCGAGTTCCGTGCTGGCGGGTTCCGTGCTGGCGGGATCCGGGCTGCCGGGATCGGGCTGGCGGGTTCCGTGCTGGCGGGTTCCGGGCCGGCGGGATCCGTGCTGGCGGGATCCGGGCCGGCGAGTTCTGCGTGGCCGGGTTCTGGCCCGGCGACCTCGAGCGCCCATAGCCCGAAACCCTGCCGCCCGAAGAGGTCCTCGATCCGGTCCACCAGGGCGTCGCTGGCCGCCCGGTCGAGGGGAGCCGGGAAGTACCGCATCACCTCGGGGTCGGCGTTCATGGCCGCGAACGGCTCGCGGTCGTCCTCACGCCAGCGCCGCATGAGGAGGCGCTCCGTACGGACGGCATCGAAGCTGCACGGCACGAGATTCAGCTTATGCGGGCTCCTCCCGCCCAGCCGGGCGCCCCCCAGGGCGCGGGGAGGCCGGGGCTGATGAGCTCAGTCCACGGTGTCCGGCGCGCGCATCTGCCACGCGTCGGTCACCAGTTCCTCCAGGCGCCCGGCGTCCACTTCCGCCAGCCGCAGCATGACCAGCGGCCGGCCCTCGTAGCCGGGTGCGGTGAAGAACACGCCGGGCTCTCCGAGCAGCAGGGCCTGCTTCTCCGCCTCGTCCCCGACGAACAGCACCGCGATGTCGGTCCGGATGGTCCGCCGCTGGCCCGGGCGGCGTTCCGGGTAGGACCAGATGAACCCCTGGCCGCCGACCCGGAAGTCGAACCCGTCGCTCGGGATCTCCTCCACGCCGGGCAGGGCCAGCGCGAGGCGGCGGACATCATCGGCGTCGGCCATCGAGGTCCCTCCCGGATCGCGCCGTCGGCGTGCGTACCGATCAGACACTCTAGGCGCGCGCACCGGTCAGACACTCTAGGCGCGCACCGGCCACGGGATACCAGGTCCTCGGGTGGCCAGCTCAGGCCGGTAGAACCGTTAGGGGAAATTTCAGGCTGCCGGGGCGGAGGCCCGGTCGGCGAGCTGGCGGACCTCGCGGGCGATCTGGGGCCACAGCGGCGCGGGAAGGTCGTGGCCGACGCCCGGGAGGATCACCAGGCGGGCGCCGTCGATGGCTTTCGCGGTGGCCCTGGCCGCGCTGACCCGCAGGATGGGGTCCTGGTCACCGTGCAGGACGAGGACGGGCTTGTGCAGGTCGCGCAGCTTCGGGCCGTGCCAGGGGGCGCCGACCTGACGGCTCTGTGCCTTGGTGTCCCGGGGGCCGCTGTCGGCTTCGCGCTCGATCCACTCCCGCGCGGCGTCCTCGTCGAACGGGTAGGCCGGGGAGGCCACTTCGCGGGCCAGCATGAGCGAGAGCTGGATGTCGCCGTCCCGGCCTTCGGGGACCTTGGCCCGGGCCAGCCGGGCCAGCGTGCCGAAGCGCACGTAGCGGCCGCCCTTGATGCCGACCGCGTCGCTGGGCATGGCCATGGCCGACGTGACGCTGAGCACCCGGTCTGGATGGCGGAGCGCGATGCGCTGGGCGATGATCCCGCCCAGTGAGCCGCCGAAGATGTGCGCCCGCTCCCAGCCGAGCGCGTCCAGCACGGCGATCGCGTCGTCGGTCATGTCCTCGGAGGAGTACGCGCCCCGCTTGCGGGCCAGCGCGGCGAACGGGTTGCTGCCGCCGGTGTCCGGCATCCGGGTGGACTCCCCCGCGTCCCGCTGGTCGTAGCGGGCGACCGCGAACCCCTGGCCGGCGAACGCCTGGGCCAGCCCGGCGGGCCACCAGAACCGGGACACGGCCAGGCCCATGACGAGCAGCAGCGGCTCACCCTCCGAGCCGGCCAGCCGGTCGTAGGCGATCTCCACGGCGCCGTTGCGGGCGTACTGGGTCGGGGTCCACGTGCTGGCCCACGAGCCAGCTTCGGGTGCTCCGGTCATCTCTGCTCCTGGCGGTGTCTGGCTGGCGGGGTCTGACTGGCGGGGTCTCACTGCGGATACGCCCTGGGAGCCGGCCTCTCCGTCAGGGCCGGCTGATCCCGCCATCCGGGATAACTGCGATCAGCGTTCGCTATAGAAGAAGCCTAGCTTACTGAGTACAGTGTTCGCAATGAGGGAAGAGCTGCCGTCCAGCGGGCGCGGCGCCGAGCATCTGGACCCGGCCGGAGCGCTCGGCCCGCGGGCCGTCGCCCGAGCACAGCCGGGCGGAGATCGCCGCGGCGGCCATCAGGCTGGCCGATGCCCGGGGTCTCGGCGCGGTGACCATGCGGTCGGCCGCGGCCGCGGTCGGGACCGCCCCCGCCTCCCTGTACCGCTACGTGGCCACCCGGGACGAGCTGGTGGAGCTCATGGCCGACCAGGTCTACGGCGAGTTCTCCTACGCGGCGCCGTCGGGGCAGGCGGCCGCGGACCTGCTCGCCCTGGCCCGGCAGGCCCGGGGGCTCTACCACCGGCACCCGTGGCTGCTCGACGTGCCGGCGGCGGGCGACCTGCCCGGGCCGAACGCGGTCGCGTTCATCGAGCACGTCCTGGCCGCGCTGGCCCGGGTCGACCTGACCGGGCCCGCCAAGCTGGAGACCGTCGGCCTGTTCTCCGGTGTCGTGCGGCTGTTCGCGCAGACCGAGATCGGGCAGCAGCGGGCCGGGCAGGACACCGCCCAGTGGCAGGGTTCGCTGGCGGGCTACCTGCTGCAGATCACGGCGGCGGGCCAGCATCCGCATCTGGCGGCCGCGCTGGCGGACCAGCCGGTGGGCGCGGCAGACCGGCCGGACGGGGCGGCCGGCCCGGCCGGTGACGGCGGTTCCGCCGGGCCGGAGCCGCTGTTCGACCGGGCGATGACCCGCATCCTGACCGGCCTGCTCCCGCCCTCCCCGGTGCCGCCCCCGGGCCCGTGACGCACGGCGGCTCAGGCCAGCGGGCGGCTCCGCGGGCCGCCGCAGCCGCCAGGCCGCCAGGCCGCGGTCAGGACGGCGGCCGGGCCCGCAGCCGCGCGGAGTAGATCGAGTACCCGTCGATGTGCCGGGCGACCGCGGTGGCGGTGACCGTGGCCAGGATCAGCGGGATCATGATCCCGAACCCGCCGTGGGTCAGCTCCATGATCAGCGCCAGGCCGGCCAGCGGGGCCTGCATGGCCGCGCCCAGCATGGCCGCCGCCCCCACCAGGGCGTACGCGCCTGCGGGGGAACCCGGCCAGGCCAGGCTCCACGCGATGCCGGCCGCGCCGCCGAGCACCGCCCCGGTGCTCAGCGTGGGCGTGAACAGGCCGCCGGACGCCCCGCTGCCCAGGCACAGCGCGGTGACCAGTGGTTTGAGCGCGAACAGGGCCAGCAGCAGGACCAGCCCGCCCGATCCCAGGAACGCGTCGTGCGCCATGTCCTTCCCGTTGCCGAACAACTGCGGGTAGGCGAACCCGATGAGGGCGAGCACCCCGAAGGCCGCCACCGGAGCGATCAGCGCCAGCCGGCCGCTGGCCTGGTGATGGGTCACCCAGCCGATCAGCCGGATGTAGCCGGAGGCGATCACCCCGATCACCGGCCCGGCCAGCAGCGCCCAGGCCAGCAGCGGCGCCGTGGCGTGGTAGCCGGGCACGTCCAGGTAGGTGGCCCGGCTGGGCAGGTACAGCCAGCCGGTCACCGTGGCGATCCCGGAGCAGGCCAGCGCGGGGAGGACGACCGGCAGGCTGATGCTGCCCATCATCACCTCGGCGGTGAACAGGGCGCCGCCCAGCGGCACGTTGTACACCGCCGCCAGTCCCGCTCCCCCGCCGCACGCCATCAGCAGCCGGCGCTGGGCCGGGGTCAGCCGGGCCCACGAGGCCAGGATGCCCGCGGAGGCCCCGCCCATGAGCTTGGGCGCGGCCTCCCGGCCGATCGAGGCGCCCATGCCGATGACGATCTCGGAGATGACCGACGTGCCGAGCGACCGGCGGAAGGACAGCCTGGCGCCGTCGCCCCACACCACGTCGTCGAGTTCCGACTTCTCGCCCCGGGTGTACCGGCGCAGCAGGAACCAGGAGATGCCCCCGAACGCCCCGGCGCTCAGCAGCACGATCAGGCGGCGGGGATCGGACGCGTGCGCGACCCCCGATTCCAGGGTCCCACGGTGGTACCCGAACGCCAGGTGCTGGACGGTGAACAGGATCAGCATCATCAGGTCCCCGAACAGCCCGGCGGCCACGCCGGTGAGGGCGACCATGGCCCAGAAGCGGGGGGTGAGCGCGGCCTCGCCGTCGCCGGAGGCGTTCGGCTGCTCGGTGGCGCCGCGGCCGGAAGGAAGCCGGTAGCTGATCAGCGGGGGCGGGACGCGGACCCGGCCGGGCCGGGGTGGCCGGGGCGGGCGGCCAGAACGGTCAGGCCCGGAGGGCCGGCCAGGACGGAAGGGGCGCGGAGGCCGTCCGGGCCGGGCGGGGGATGCCGCGGACCCAGGCCGGGCGTGGGCCGGGGGTTCGCTGGCCATCAGGGGAAAGGCTTCCTGCGGGTCGGGGGCAGCCCGCCAGCAGCCCGCCAGCGAGCCAACAAGTTCTGAAACAGAAGTATATGAGGTGGGGGACCGCGCCCGGTCGCGAGGTGCGGGTCAGAGGCCGGAGGCCAGCCGGGCCAGGATGCGGCCGGCGGGCTCGGCGGTGGCGTGCCGGTAGGCCGTGCCGGCCCACAGGTGCAGCCGCTCCACGTCACCCGCCGCCGCCGCGGCCCGGCGCAGCGGGCTGGTCAGGTGGTGGATGGCCGGGTATCCGGCCGGGGCCACGGCGTCGTAGCGGTCGGTGAACACGTTCCGCAGGCCGCGGGCCGGCCGCCCGGTGAACGCCCGGGTGACGATCGTCTCGCGGGCCGGTCCGGCCAGCGCGGCCTGGTGCGCCCGGGAGGCACCGCTCTCGTCGGACCGGAGCAGCAGGGTGCCGACGACCGCGGCGGCCGCCCCGGCGCGGAGCGCCGCGGCGGCGTCACCGGATTCGCCCAGCCCTCCGGCCGCCAGCAGCGGCACGGTGGTCTCGGCCCGGACCTGGGCGATCAGCGTGGTGAGCGGGACCGGCGGCGGGATGCGCTGCGGGGTGAGCGTGCCGGAGTGCGCCCCGGCCGCCGACGCCTGGACGACCAGCAGGTCGGCGCCGGCCTCCGTGGCGGCCCGGGCTTCCTGCGCCGAGGTCACGGTCAGCGCGACCACCGACCCGGCGCGGTGCAGGGCCGCGACCTCCCGCGGCTCCGGGAAGCCGAACGTGAAGCTGACCAGCGGGACGGGATCGGCGATCAGCAGCGCGACCTTGCCGGCCCAGTGGTCGTCATCCTCGGCGGGGTCATCGCCGGGCAGGTCCAGGCCGTACCGTTCCGCCTCGGGCCGCAGGGCCCGGGCGTAGCGGCGGTACGCGGCCGGGTCGGCGGGTACCGGGTTGGGGGCGAACACGTTCACGGCGAAAGGCACCCCGGCGGAGCGCACCTCGGTGATCTGCCCGGCCAGGGCCTGCGGTGTCTTGTACCCGGCGGCCAGGAAGCCGAGCCCGCCCGCCCGCGCGGCCGCGATGACCAGGGCGGGGGTGGAGGCCCCGCCAGCCATCGGCGCCGCGATCACCGGGATGTCCAGGCCGAGCCCGGCCAGCGGAGTGCTCATGTCCTCAGTTTCCCCGCCCGGCCGCCCGGCCGGCCGGGCCGGGGTGATGCCCCTGATCCAGTGCGGGCCTGGGCTAGCATCGTGAGTGGCTGGCCAGCACCATCACCGTCGATTCCGGCCACTTTGTCAGGACTGCCGCAGCGAGGCTGCGGCCCCGGGCCCACTGGATCCAGCCCGGGCCGGAGGTGATCGGGGGCAGGTGGCTGACGAGGAGACCGACAAGCCGTCCTCGGCGACCGGGACGGCGGCGCTGCGGGCCGGCTGGTCGCACGGGCACCGCGACGTGTCCGGAGGCTGGCTGCGGCCGACCGTGTTCGGCGCGGTGGACGGGCTGGTCACCAACGCTTCCCTGATCGCCGGGCTGGGCGGGGGCCAGGCATCCGCGCACACCATCGTGCTGACCGGGGTGGCTGCCCTGGTCGCGGGGGCGTTCTCGATGGGGACCGGGGAGTACATCTCGGTCACCAACCAGAACGAGCTGGTGCTCGCCGAGGTGGAGCTGGAAAAGAAAATGCACGCCCAGTTCCCGGTGGCCGAGCAGGAAGAGCTGGCCGGCTACTTCCGTGAGTACGGCGCGGACGCGGAGACCGCGGCCCGGATGGCCGCCGCGGTGTCCCGGGACCCGGGCACGGCGCTGCGGGTGCACACCCGTGAGGAGCTCGGCGTCGATCCCAGCGAGCTGCCCTCCCCCGTCCTGGCCGGCTTCGCCTCCCTGTGCGCGTTCTCGCTCGGCGCGCTGGTACCGCTGCTCCCCTATCTGCTCGGCCTGCCCCACCTGGCCGCCACCCTGGTGATCACGGCGGTGGCGCTGATCACCGGCGGGATGGTCGTGGGCCGGCTCACCGGTCGTCCCGTGCTGCACTCGGGGATACGCCAGTTCCTGCTGGGCGGGATGGCGATCGCGGTCACTTACGGCATCGGCAGCCTGATCGGCGGACACGCCTGAGACACGGGCCGGCCGGCGCACGCCGCGGCCAGGGAAGCCACGTAAGTTTGGGGTCATGCCCACAGCGAATCCTGCTCCCCAGCACAACCCCGGACCGGGCAGCTCCGGTCCGGCCAGCTCTCACCCGGGGCCGACCGTCTTCGTGCTCTTCGGCGCCACCGGCGACCTGGCCAAGCGCCAGGTGCTGCCCGCGTTCTACCGGCTGTTCACCGAGGGGCTGCTGCCCAGGCAGTGGCTGCTGGTCGGGAACGGGCGCGGCAACCTTGCCCACGAAGACTTCCAGCGGCACGTTCGCGACGCGCTGACCGAGTTCGGCCCGAAGCCGGAGGGGGCGGCGTGGAAGTCGTTCGCGCAGCGGGTGCGGTTCGCGGGCGGCGGGTTCAACTCCGACGATCCTGGCAGCCTGCTGGACGTGCTGAAGCAGGCCCGGGCGGCGCTGGGCAGCGACCCGCAGCTGGTCCACTACCTGGCGGTCCCCCCGGTGGCGTTCGCGGAGCTGACCCAGGGGCTCGGCCAGCACGGGCTGGCCCGCGGCGCGCGGGTGGTCTACGAGAAGCCGTTCGGCACCTCACCGGACGGCTTCCGGAAGCTGGACCAGGTCGTGCACTCGGTGCTCGACGAGCAGCAGGTCTACCGGATCGATCATTTCCTGGGCAAAGAGGCCTGCCAGGACCTGCACCTGCTGCGTTTCGCTAACGGTCTGTTCGCGGCCATGTGGTCCGGCGAGCACGTGGAGTCGGTCCAGATCGACGTGCCCGAGAAACTCGGGATCACCGACCGGGCTGGCTTCTACGACGCAACCGGCGCGGTGCTGGACATGCTGGTCACGCACCTGTTCCAGGTGGCGGCCGAGGTGGCCATGGAACCGCCCGCCAGCCTGGGCGCGCTGGACCTGCAGGCCGCCCGGGAGACGGTGATCAACTGCTTCCGTCCGCTGGATCCGGCGGAGGTGGTGCTGGGCCAGTTCGACGGGTACCGCGACGTGCCGGGGATCGCGGCCGGCTCGACGCAGGACACGTTCGTGGCCGCGCGGGTGTGGGTCGACAACGACCGCTGGCGCGGCGTGCCGTTCTACCTGCGCACCGGCAAGCGGCTGGCGGCCAGCGAGCAGCAGGTCAGCCTGATCCTCCGGGAGCCGGACGGCCCGCTGGCGGGTCAGCTGCCGGCCGACAGCAACGTGCTGTCGTTCTCGCTGGCGGGCAACGGCGAGATCGACCTGTCGCTGATCGCCAAGAAGCCCGGGCCCGGGCTCGCGCTGGACAAGGCGCTGACCTCGATCCCGCTGTCGGACCTCAAGGGCGCGGACCCGCTGCCGCCGTACGTCCGGCTGATCCACGACGTGCTGCTGGGCGACCGGTCGCTGTTCACCCGCCCGGACGGCTTGGCGGCCGTGTGGGAGGTGGCCGGGCCGCTGCTGGCCAATCCGCCGAAGGTCATGTCGTACGCGCAGGGCTCCTGGGGACCGGCCGAGGCCCGCGAGCTCATCGCGCCGG
This sequence comes from uncultured Actinomycetes bacterium, assembly GCA_963713815.1. Taxonomy (GTDB): domain Bacteria; phylum Actinomycetota; class Actinomycetes; order Streptosporangiales; family Streptosporangiaceae; genus RYN-230. The sequence goes on along the minus strand of CAVQNH010000006.1, from coordinate 109,046 downwards.
GCCACTGGCTCCTGGGCCAGTAACTGGGCACGCGCCAGTCACTCCCGGCGATCAGAGGCGCATGCTCCGGGCACGCCACCCCTACGTCTCGTAAGGCACGTCCGGGCAGCCCTCAGGCAACGTCCGGCAGCTGGGTCCGGTCGGTGCCCGGGAGGGGGCTGTCGAGAGAAGACGAGATCCTGGGCCTTGGCCCGGAGGGTGTGTGATCTGCGGCGCAAGGGCCGCCTATGCCCTCGCCCACGTTGTCGTACTTGCCAGCCTTGACGGCCGAGATGAACTCAGCCCACTGAGAGGCGGTGAAGTGCATCGGGTCAGCTTCCTCATCAAAGCCCCGGGAGTCGATCAGGTCAACGCATCCGCTGTGCGAGCACGGCACGACTTCGACGCTCATCCCGCCTCACTTCCGTCAGCATCCAGCCGGGATCGCCAGGCCCGCTCCGGGCCGCGTGGGGCCAGGGGCTCGTCGTTGACCGCACGTTGAGCTGAGGTCACCGCTCCGGCGTTCCACGCCTTGTTCCGTCGTCCAGCTCGACTCTTGCAGTGCGACCAGGGTGTTTCCTTTCGCTGCTGCGCCGGTACGTCACCATCACCGCGGCGGCTAAGTCTGTGTCGTGGTCCGTTCGATCCCATACGGCATCAGTCCCCGCACTGTCCCGGACAGTACCCGGTGCTGTCCAGGGTCACCCGAGCGACAAGTGCCGTTTCTCCCAGCGGCGCAGTTCCCGCTCGTCCGCCGCGCGGGGTCAGCCCGGTAGGCGACCTCGTCCGCGAACTGGCGGAACCGGGCGGTATCCAGCCCCGGCGCGTGATCGAGTAACACCTGCTCGGCCTGGGCCGAGGCCTCCCCGAGATCGCCGGCCACCCGGACGAGCAGCTGCGCCTGATCGAAAGAGATCGTCCCGGCGTGCAGCGTCCCCCGGGATCCAGGCACCCGCGACCTCGCTAGACCCGGGCCCGTGCCGGCAGGCGGCTGCGGCAGGATCCTCGCGACCTGCTGGTCGGCCTGCTGCGACCTGGCATCGAGGGTCCCGTTCGGGAGAAGCGCACTGGAGAGAACCGTGGCCGATTACCTCGGTTCGGCAACAGGACGGCACAAGGCGCAGCTCGAGCTTCGGCGACTGCCTGACGTACGCCGTCGCGACGGCTACCGGACGAGCTCCTCCGTAGGAAGGCTAGCGACTTCCCGGAGACCGGCGTGTTCGAGCTGGCCTGAGCCATCCGCTAGGTGCGGTCCGGCGGAGCCGGGTGGGTGCTGCGGACCTGGCGGCGCAGGTCGCCGGTGCCGGGGACGAAGCCGCGGCGGGTCAGCCAGCCGGTGATCCAGTCCGGGTCCGGGTGGCTGGCGGGGACCACGTTGTAGATGTAGTTGAGTCCGCGGGCTGCGGCCTCGTCCTCCAAGTGGTCCACGATGAAGTCGCCGACGCCCGCGCCCCGCCGGGCGGGGTCGACCCAGAACGTGATCTGGGCATCGCCCCATTCGGAGTCCAGCCAGCCGTACCCGGCGATCTCCCCGTCGTCGCCGGTCACCTGCCACCACTCGTCGGCGACCGGCGCGCCAGCGGCGCGGCGGGTCCAGGTCCACCGCGGCCAGCTCGTCGGGCCCGAACAGCCGCTGCTTATCGGCGTCCCAGCGCGGGTCGTCCTCCTTGGTCCAGTGCAGCGTCATCCCTCTCCCTCCGCGCTCTGCGTACCGTCCGGGACATGCGTCATCTGGGGACCTCCCGGTCCGGTCAGGCGGGGAGCTTCAGGTTGTAGACCCGCAGTGCGTTACCGGCCAGCACCAGGCCGGCGGTCTCCTCGTCCGGGCACAGCGCCGCAACCGCCCGGGCGTTCTTCGCGATGCCGGGGACGCCGGGCCAGTCGGTGCCGAAGATCATCCTCCGGGTGAGCCGGTTCCAGTTGTGCTGGGCGTAGTAGTGCCGCAACCGTGACGGCGGCAGGCCGGACAGCTCGATCCACACATGCTCGTTGGACAGGGCCAGGAACGCGGCCGCGTCGTACCACCAGCCGCGGCCGCCGTGGGCCAGCACGACGTCGAGGCGGCGGAAGTCACGCAGCACGTCGTCCAGCAGCACCGGGTCGGCCAGGGCGTTGGACGACCCGGGGAACGAGCTGGTCCCGCAGTGCACCACGACCGGGATCCCGGCCGACTGGCAGATCTCGTACGCCGGGTACAGCGCCCGGTCGTTGACCGCGGCCCCGGCGTGCACCGGGTGGATCTTGAGCGCGACCGCGCCCAGGTCCAGCTGGCGCTGGAGTTCCTCGTCCACCGGGTAGTGCAGGTGCGGGTTGAGGTTGGCGATGATCTTGAGCCGGTCCGGGCTGTGCCCCGCGATCGGCAGCAGGTCCTCGACCGGCTGGATGCCGGTGGCCTTCGGGCTGTACTCGCAGAGCAGCAAGGCGATGTCCACGCCGTCGGCGGCCAGGTGGGCGGCGAACTCGGCCGGCACGATGGTGCCCTCGGCGTCGTAGACCCGGTCCAGCACCGCGCGGTCGCCGAAGTCGTGCGCCCACTCCCGCCACGAGGGCTTCAGCGTGGGCAGCCGGGGCGGATGCAGGTGCACATCGACGAGCGGGCGTCCGTCGAGCATCAGCCACTCTCCCCGGGCAGCACAGTCTCCCCCGGCAGCACGGTTTCTCCCGGCAGCGCGGTTTCCCCGAGCACGGTTTCCCCGAGCACGGGCTCCCCCGGGCCCGCGACCAGCACCGTGGCGGCCATCCGGCGCAGCTCGACCCGGCGGATCTTCCCGGTGGCCGTGGTCGGGTAGCCGCCCACGAACACCACCTTGCGCGGGCGCTTGAACGACGGCAGCGCCTGGCGGCAGAACTCGATCAGCTCGTCCTCGGTGACCGCCTGGCCGGCTTCCAGGATCACGTAGGCGACCGGCTTCTCCAGCCCCTCGGTGTCCGGCGCCGCCACCACCACGGCCTGCGCCACCGCCGGGTGGGCCAGCAGCTGGGCCTCGACCTCGGCCGGCGACACCCAGATGCCGCTGGCCTTGAGCATGTCGCCGGTCCGGCCGAGGCACGCGTAGTAGCCATCGGCGTCGCGGACGTACGTGTCGCCGGTGCGCAGCCACTCACCCTGGAAGACCTGGCGCGACGCGTCGTACCGGGACCAGTACCCGGTGGCGAGGGAGTCGCCGCGGACGAACAGCGTGCCCGGCATGCCGGGCGGCACCTCGTGCCCGGCCTCGTCCAGCACGCGCAGGTCGTAGCCGGGCACGGCCATCCCGGTGGTGCCCGCCCGGACCTGGCCCGGGCGGTTGGACAGGAAGATGTGCAGCACCTCGGTCATGCCGATGCCGTCCAGGATGTCCACGCCGAAGTGCGAGGTCCACCGGGTGTACAGCGATGCGGGGAGGGCCTCGCCGGCCGAGGCGGCCAGCCGGATCCCGGCCAGCGCGTCCGCGGGCAGGCCGGCCCGGAGCATGTTCGCGAAGAACGTCGGCCCGGCGAAGAACAGCGTCGCGCCATACTTCACGGCCGCGCCGGCGATGAGATCGGGGCGGGACGGGTCGGGCACCAGGACGGCGGACGCGCCGACCGACAGCGGGAACAGCAGCGAGTTGCCCAGCCCGTACGCGAAGAACGCCTTGGCCGCGGACAGGCAGCGGTCCCCGGGGGTGATCCCCAGCACCTGGGTGCCGTAGGTCTCGCAGACCACCCGGATGGACGCGTGCCGGTGCATGGCCGCCTTGGGCTGCCCGGTCGTGCCCGACGTGTAGAGCCAGAACGCTGGCGAGTCCGCGATGGTCGGGTACACCGCGTCGTCGGGGGGCCCGGCGGCCAGCTCGCCGAGCAGGTGCACCGGGACCGGGCTGCCCTCCGGGATCTCGTCGGCCAGCATCCCGGTGACCTCGCCCGCCCCGGCCGCAGCCGCGACCGCGGTGGCCGCGAACTCCCGGGTCACGGCGAGGAACCGGGCCCGCGAGTCCTGGAGCAGCTCGGCGACGCCGTCGGCCTTCAGCATCGTGGAGACCGGGACCGGGATCGCGCCCATCCGCATCGCGGCCAGGTACACGACCACGAATTGCGGGGAGTCGGCCATCAGCATCAGCACCCGCTGTTCGGGCTGGAGCCCGATTTTCCGCAACGACGCCGCGGTCCTGCGTACCTGGTCATGCAAGGCGGCGTAACTCACGTCGCCGGCCGGGCCCGCCAGCGCCGTGCGCGGCCCGTCCCCCGCCGCCAGCCGGCGGTCCAGCAGGTACTCACACGCGTTGAACAGCTGCGGCATTGCTGCTGCCCTCCGTTTTCTGGTCGGGCGGTGACGTGTGGGGCCGGTGTTGCCTGAAACCAGTGGTCTAGGCGAGGTGGACGTAGTCGTAGTCGAACGGCTGGCCGTTGATCCCGTTGCGGGGCGGGGCGATCCACGCGGCGATCTTGCCCCGCTCGTGGACCGGCTGCATCAGCGACCGGACATGGGTCTTGTCCACGTCCGTGGGCAGCCACCGTCCCTTCTGCGCCTCCCACTCGCCGGGGGTCAGCAGCTCGCCGTCCGGGCTGACCTCCACGCTAGCGAACGCGCCCACCCGGCGGTTGAACGCCACGTGCGGCAGCTTGACGCGGTGCGGCAGGCCCGCGCTGTCGAGGATCCGGTTCCACCGGGTGACGCCGCTCTGGCAGTCGGAGATGTACTCGCGCCGCAGGTCGGTGTTGAGGCCGATCAGCGCGGAGACCTCGGTCTGGCCGATGCTCTGCTGGCTATTTCCGGCGTCGATGAGCGCATCCACCAGGTAGGCGTCGTCGGTCAGCCGGTGGTCGTCCTTGCGCCGCTCCTCCAGCCAGCGGCCCTTCAGGCCCGCGGTGTAGTAGTTGGCGACGTTGGTGGAGGTCTCGCCGCCGAACAGGTCGAGCGAGACGCTGTAGTGGAAGTTCAGGTACTTCTGGATGACGCTGAGCGGGACCCCGCCCAGTGGCCCGGCGTCGTCGGTCTCGTTTTCCACCATCAGCTGCGCGGTCCGCTCCACCACCCGGTCGATCCCGGTGGTGCCGACCATCATGTGGTGGGCCTCTTCCTTGAGCATGAACTCAGCAGTCCGCGACAGCGGGTCGAATGCCGACTCCTTGAGCGTGCCGAGCTGGTACTTGCCGTCCCGGTCGGTGAAGTACGTGAACATGAAGAACGACAGCCAGTCCGGGGTCTCCTCGTTGAACGCGCCGAGGATGCGGGGCGACTCCTCGCTGCCGGAGTTGCGGTGCAGCAACTCCTCGGCCTCTTCCCGCCCTTCACGGCCGAAATACGCGTGGAGCAGGTAGACCATGGCCCACAGGTGCCGGCCTTCCTCCACGTTGACCTGGAACAGGTTGCGCAGGTCGTACAGGCTGGGGGCGGTGGCCCCGAGGTTGCGCTGCTGCTCCACCGAGGCCGGCTCGGTGTCGCCCTGGATGACGATCAGCCGCTGCAGGTCCGCGCGGTACTCCCCGGGCACCTTCTGCCAGGCGGGCTCGCCCTGGTGCTGGCCGAACGCGATCTCACGCTTCTGGTTCCGCTCGGCCAGGAAGATGCCCCACCGGTAGTCCTTCATCGGCACGTGCCCGAAGTGCGCCCAGCCCTCGCGGCCGACGTTGATCGCGGTGCGCAGGTAGACGTCCTGGGTGGGCAGGGTCGGGCCCATGGACTCCCACCAGTTCAGGAAGTTGGGCTGCCAGGACTCCAGCGCCCGCTGCAGGCGCCGGTCGTCGCGCAGGTCGACGTTGTTGGGAATCTTCTCGCTGTAGTCGGGCGGCGTGGCCATGAGGGTCAGACTCGCTTTCGGTCGAAGTCGGCGCGCTGCCCGGTGCCGTATCTGCGCAGCGCGCCGTCGGGGCCCGAGGCGTTCGGGCGGTAGAAGATCCAGTTCTGCCAGGCGGTCAGCCGGCCGAAGATCTTGGTTTCCAGGGTCTCGGGGCCGGGGAAGCGGTAGTTCGCCTCCAGCCCGGTGAGCGCGTCGGGGCTGAAGCTGGCCCGCTCCTCGACCGCGATGCGGACCTCCTCGTCCCAGTCGATGTCGTCGGGGGCGAATGTGACCAGGCCCAGCGCCTCGGCGTCCCCGGCCTCCAGCGCGTCGCCCGAGCTCTTCTCGGCCGCGGCCAGCGCGTCCGGGTCGCCCAGGAACCGGGTCTGCAGCCGGGTCAGGCCGTTGCTCATCGGCAGCGGGCCCAGGTTCGCCGGGCCGACCGTGACCGTGGCCGGGTCGGTGCCCGGATCGATCTCCTCGAACACCCCGGACAGCATGTACGAGCGGTCCGCGGCCAGGGCCAGCTCGAGCAGCGAGCCCGCGAAGCAGCTGCCCGGCTCGATCAGCGCGAGGAGGCTGCGGCTGGTCACGTCCAGCCGCTTGAGGGTGCGCTTCAGGTAGAGCACGATCTCGCCGGCCAGCCAGTCGTCGTGGTGATCCAGCAGGAACTGGTCATACGCCCGCACGCGGGCCGGGTCGCCCTGGGTGCGCAGCACCCAGGTGCCCAGCTCGAGCTCGTTGGTGCGCAGGTCCAGGATCAGGTCGTCCAGTTCGCGGGTCACGGCCAGGGTCCAGAACCCGGCCCCCTGCTCGTGCAGCCCGTCCAGGCTGGCCGGGGGCGCGGGCGTCCGGCCCGGTCACGGTGATCTCGGCCACCCCCCGCGCGCGGTCCAGCCGGGCCGTCACGTGGTCGTAGGAGATCTCCCCGCCGGCGGCGGTCTTGGCCAGCGGGGTCAGCTCGATGCCCGCCGCGCCCCGGGGCGGCCGGAGCGCCCGGCCAGTTCCCCGGCCCGCTGGCGGACCACCTCGTCCCACTGGGCCCGGGGGACGGCCTCGTCGACCAGCCGCCAGGCCACGGCCTTCTGGCCGGCCAGGCCCTCGGACTTGGTGGAGAAGTAGTCCGCGCGGTCGCGGCGCACGTGCCGCTTGTCCACCACCCGGGTCAGCCCGCCGGTGCCGGGCAGCACCCCGAGCAGGGGAAGTTCCGGCAGCGACACCGCGGACGAGCGGTCGTCGATGAGCATGATGTGCTCGCACGCCAGGGCCAGCTCGTAGCCCCCGCCCGAGGCGGTCCCGTTCAGGGCGGCCAGGTAGGTCTGCCCCGAGTTCGCGCTGGCGTCCTCGATACCGTTGCGGGTTTCGTTAGTGAACTTGCAGAAGTTGACTTTCCACGGATGGGGCGACGCGGCGAGCATCCGGATGTTCGCCCCGGCGCAGAAGATCTTTTCCTTGCCGCTGGTCACCACGACCGCGCGGACCTCGGGGTGCTCGAAGCGCAGCCGCTGGACCGCGTCGTACAGCTCGATGTCCACGCCCAGGTCGTAGGAGTTGAGCTTGAGCTCGTAGCCGGGCACCAGGCCACCCTGCTCGTCCACGTCCATGGTCAGGGTGGCGACCGGGCCGTCGCAGGCCAGCCGCCAGTGCCGGTAGCGCCCGGGGTGCGTGCGGAAGTCCACTCTGGCCTCGCCGGTCATGATCATCCTTCCGCTGGGCCGCAGATATCCTCCATGTTCTACGTTAGAAAGCGAATACGTCAAGTGTTTGTAGCATATTTTCGGCGGTCGCTCACGGGGTGACCGGGAGCAGCAGTGCCGAGGCGGCCAGGTCGATCTGGTACTCCGTGGGCACGAGATCCCGGGCGGGCGCCTCGACCTGGCCGGTGCCCGGGTTACGCGCGAACCGGGGATGGGCGCCGCCGGCGACCTGGAGCCGGATCCGGTTCCCCGGGGCGAACTGGTGCGCCACGCCGATGAGCGACACCCGGGTCATGCCGTCGCCGGGATCCTTCGTGGTGAGCCGGACGATGCCATCGCAGACGTTGCGGGACCGCCCCCTGGCATCGACATCGCACAGCCGCACGAACAGGTCCGCGTGCGGGTTATCGCGGGCCACGGTCAGCTCGGCGGCCACCTCGCCGAGGATCTCCAGTGGCCCCGCCAGCGGCTCACTGGTGAACACCAGCACGTCCGAGCGCTGCTCGACGTCCCGGTTGTCGCGCACCCCCGCGTTGAGGGTCATGACCGCACCGCCCACCGACGGGGTGGGATCGGCCGGGTCGTAGCGGAACCGGGCGCTGCCCGGGGCGCTGGCCCGCCGCGGACTCAGGGTGCCCTGCGGGCCCAGGTGCCAGCGCTGCTCACGGGGGCCCGCGGGGGGCCAGCCGGAAACCTCGCGCCAGCCCGGCGCCCGCGTCCCGCCCACCCAGACCCGGACCGAGTTCTCCGGCGGGCCGCCCGTCTCACCGCCTGCCGCCGCACCGGCCATCGCACCGGCCGTCGCATGGGGGCCGAGGTAGCGGTCCAGCCAGGCGAGGCTCTCCGCCGTCGCCGCCCCGGCCCTGGTCCCCACGTCCAGGTGCGTCCAGGGCCCGACCAGGAGCCGGGTGGGGACGCCCCGGGCGGACAGCACGCGGTACTGCTCCAGGGTCTGGGCCAGGAACAGGTCCTGCCAGCCGCCGACCAGCAGGGTGGGCGCGGTCATGCGGTCCAGCGCGGCGCCGCACTGCAGCGGGGCCCAGAACGGGTCGGTCACATCCGGGTGCTCCAGCCAGCCCTCGAACCACGGGGCCCCGGTCCCGAGCAGGTCCCGGCCGCTGGCCGTGACGGGCAGCCCGTTCAGCGCGGGACGCAGCCGCCGGTCGGTGGTGGCCATCCGCCACAGGCCGGCCAGCCCTCCGGTGGTCTCCTGGTGGGCGACCATGTCACTCCAGCCCAGGAAGTTCTGCAGGTCGAACGCGCCATGGTGGTAGGCGGCCTGGCTGAAGTCGTGCGGCCCGACGTGGATCACGGCCGCGACGAGTTCCGGTGGCGGATCCAGGGCCAGTGCCCACTGCACGAAGCCGAGATAGCTGAGCCCGTAGGTGGCCAGCCGGCCGTCGAACCAGTGCTGCTGGCGCAGCCACGCCACGGTGTCCTGCCCGTCCGCGGCCTCATGGCGCATCGGGTCGAACTCGCCGCCGGAGCCGAACGTGCCGCGGCAGCTCTGCAGCAGCACATGGAAGCCCCGCTCGGCGATCAGCTGGGCGCTCCCCATGTTGTACGGGAACCCGCGGCCGTAGGGGCTGCGCACCAGCACCGTGGCCACCTGGCGGTCGGTGACCGGCAGATAGTGATCGGCCCGCAGCACGGTGCCGTCCGACATCGGCACGGCCACGTCCCGGACCACGGCGACGTGATTGCGCCGGGGCGGCAGGGACCACCTCCGGCTGAGCGCCCGTCCGAGCGTGGCCGCCGCGGGCCCGGTGAGCCGTGGTGCCCGGGCGTCCTGGCGGGTGTCCCGCTTCTGCATCAGGGTGTCCCTTCCGTTTGCCGCGCTGAGCTACCTGCGGAGGGTCAGCCGAGGTCGTTGAGGCGCTTCCACTCCAGGCGGGCATCGCCGGACCAGCGCTGATGCCGGTCGGCGAACAGGCGCGCCGCCTCCAGCCCGCTCCAGCGGGCCGGCAGCAGCTCCCGGGGCAGCGCCGGGTCGACCGACGGGAAGCGCCGCCAGGCGTGCACCAGCTCGACCTGCCGGGCCAGCACATCGCCGGGCGCCGGGTCGCGGAACTCCTCGATGAACTGCTCGTACTGGTCCTCCACCGCGGCCAGGTCCCAGGCGGCGGCCACCATCACCCGGACGTCACCCAGGCCGGACCGGGTGGCCTCGAACACGTGGGCGTCCCCCTCCAGGCCGGCCGCCCGGAGCACCTCGACGGCCTCGGTGCCGGCGGTCCGGGTGCGGGCTGATCCACAGGCCGGCGCCCAGGGAGCCGAACCCGGCCCAGCTCAGCCGGCTGCGCACCACGTGCCGGGCCCGGCGGTCGCTCTCCGGGACGCGCGCGTAGACCAGCAGCCACCGCCCGTCCCAGTGCTCGGCCGGCCCGGTGAAGGAGTAGATGCGCTCGGCGCCGTCGCTGAGCATCCGCCACGCGCTGGCGGTCAGCCGCCACCGGGTGCGGCGGCCGAGCTTCTCCGGCTCGAGCCAGCCCGCCGCGGCGGTGCGCATCAGCGCCTGCCGGGTGGCCTTCTCCTCGATGCCGAGGCGGCGGAAGGCGGCCAGCACCGCCGACGTCCAGGCGGTCCCGTCGGTGGTCAGCACGAACTCGCCGAGCAGGGTGAACAGCAGCCCGCGGGCGCTCGGCGCCCCGGCCGCGTGCCGCCGGGACAGGGCCGGCGCCGCGGTCTCGGGGCTCCCGGGCACCGGCGCGTGAGCCTCCGGCGATCTCCTGCCGGGCATGACCACCTTCCTACGTCCAGGGACTGGCAATTTTCCAGGCGACTCGCTATTTCCCTTCCAGGCGACTGGCTATTTCCAGGCAAACAGGGGCTGCTCGAAGTGGGCCACCCTGGTCATGATCCCGTGCAGGCCTGCCTGGCAGAACTGGTAGATGACCGCCGCGGTGGGCGCGTGCACGTAGCGGCCGAGCAGCGGCAGCTGGATCACGGGCGCGTCGGACTCGGGGATCCGCAGCAGCCGCGGCGGGACGTCGAAGTCGGCCAGCGGGATCACGTGGATCTGGGCCACCTCGGATTCCGGGCCTTTCATCCCCGGGCTGACCGGCCCGCCCCACACCACCACCGGGGTCATCAGGTACCCCGACCGGGTGACGTAGTCGTCGAGCACGCCCAGCACCGCGTCCGGGGCGACCCGCACCCCCGTCTCCTCGCGCAGTTCCCGGATCGCCGCGTCCTGGGCGGACTCCCCCGGGTCGCGCCGCCCGCCGGGCAGGGCCCACTGGCCGGCGTGGTTGCGCAGGGTCGGCGCGCGCCTGGTGATGAGCAGGGCGGGCACGTCCTGCTGGGTGACGATGCAGACGGCGACCGCCGCGGCCTTGAGGCCCTCGCCCGATGCTTCGACCCGCCGGAAACGGCTCAGGTTCGCCGCGATCGCGCGGCTGAGCTCTGCCTCCATAGCCTGCACCCTAACGTGCGCTTTCGGCCGCCCCGGCCGTTGGTGACCGGCCGTAATCCGGCCCCCGCCCCGCCCCGGAGGCTTGAGAAGCAACACAGAAGGTCACGAGAACATCCGCGGAGTAACAGCGGGCATAGTTCTCAGCATGAGGAGTGTGGTGCGGGCGCCGCAGCCGCCGCCGGCGGGCGGGCCAGCGGCCGGGACCCTGCGGCGGGCGGGCATCCCCGCCGCCGGGTGCCTGCCGGGCGGCTGATGCCAGGACCCAGCGCTCCGCACGTCCGGTGGCGGGACCGGCCCGCCCGCTGGCTGGCCACCCGCTCGCTGCGCGGCCAGCTGATCACCGGCCTGGTGGCCCTGCTCGCGCTGGCCTGCGCCGGCGTGGGCCTGGTCAGCTACATCGTGATCAGCCACACCCTGCTCAACCAGCTCGATTACCAGCTCCAGGCGGCGGGCGGCCGGTACGCGTCCTGCATCGAGGAAAAGCACCATGAGGGGCCGCTGCCGCCCAAGGGCACCGCGCCCACGAACTGCAACAAGACCCCTGGCCTGAACGCCGGGACCTTCGGGGCGCGGGTGAAGGACGGCGAGGTCACGGATCAGGGCATCATCGACGGCCAGAGCCACCTGTCCGCCGCGGACCAGGCCGCGCTGGTCACAATGCCGCCGGACGGCCGGTACTACACCATGGACCTCGAGTCTCTCCACGGCGAATATCGGCTCACCGCCATCAAGGGGCTGGATGGTGACGTGCTCATCACGGGACTCCCCCTGTCGCCCATGGAAACCACGCTGCACAAGGTCGAGCTCGCCGAGCTAGCGGCTTTCCTGGCCGCGCTGGTCCTGGCCGGCTTCATCGGCACCGGGTTCGTCCGGCTGTCGCTGCGGCCGCTTCGGCGGGTCGCGGCCACCGCGACCCGGGTCACCCAGCTCCCGCTGGCCAGCGGTGAGGTGACACTGCCCGAACGGGTCCCGGACGCCAACCCGCGCACCGAGGTCGGCCAGGTGGCGGTGGCGTTCAACCGGATGCTCGGGCACGTGGAGTCGGCCCTGGCCCGCCGGGCGGCCAGCGAGGCCCGGCTGCGCCGGTTCGCCGCCGACGCCAGCCACGAGCTGCGCACCCCGCTGGCCGCCATCCGCGGCTACGCCGAGCTCGCGCTGCGCAACCCGGACGCGGACCGCGCGGACATCGACCACGCGCTGCAGCGGGTCGAGTCGGAATCTGAGCGGATGAGCGTCCTGGTTGACGAGCTGCTGCTGCTCGCCCAGCTGGACGCCGGCCGCCCGCTGGCCCAGGAGCCGGTGGACCTGACCCGGCTGGCCATCGACGCCACCAGCGACGCCCGCGTCGCGGCCAGCGACCACCGCTGGCTCCTCGAGCTGCCGGACGAGCCGGTCATGGTCCGCGGGGATGAGCACCGGCTGCACCAGGTGCTGGCCAACCTGATGAGCAACGCGGCCCGGCACACCCCGAAGGGCACCACGGTCACCGTCGCGCTGGCCGAGCGCACCGCGCCGGGCACCGTCGAGCTGAGCGTGACCGACGACGGGCCGGGCATCCCGCCGGAGCTGCAGCCCACGCTGTTCGAGCGGTTCGTGCGCGGCGACTCCTCCCGGTCCCGGGCCGCCGGAAGCACCGGGCTGGGCCTGGCCATCGTGGACGCGGTCACCACCGCGCACGGCGGCAGCATCGAGGTGAACAGCAAGCCGGGCCGTACCCGCTTCGCCATCACGCTGCCCCGGCTGTACGGCTGAGGCCCGGTCCCCGCGGGGACCGGGCCTTACCGCGGGAGCAGGCCTTACGGCTGGGCGGCCAGGACCTCGGTGGCCGGCTCGGCCGGGGCGGAGGCGGTCCGCCGGCGGGCGGCCACCCGGGCGGGCGCCTGGCGGAGCAGGAACAGTGCGTAGGACAGCACGGCCAGCCCCAGGGCCACCAGCGCCCCGGTCCCGCCCAGCGCGCGGGCGAGCAGCGGCGCGATCAGCGAGCCCACGACGATCCCGCCCAGCGAGGCGGGCAGGGCCAGCCCGTAGGCGCGGCCGAACACGTCCTCGTCCAGCATCCGCTGCAGGCCCGTGTCGGTGAGGATCTCCACCAGCACCGCACCCATGCCGGTGGCCGCGACCAGCCCGATGGCGACGGCGGGCCAGTGGGCCACGGCCAGCAGCGCCATGGGCAGCCCCACCGCGCAGAGCGCGCCGGCCAGCACGTACCGCGGGTGACCCCAGCGCTGCACCCGGCCGGCCAGGGCGGTGCCCGCCAGCGCCCCGGCCCCGATGCCGGCGAACAGGTAGCCGTAGCCGTGCGCGCCCATCCCGAGCGAGCGGGAGACCAGCAGCAGCAGCACGGTCTGCGTGCCGTAGATGGTGCTGCAGGCGATGTCCGCGCCCACCAGCCGCAGCGCACCCGGGCAGGAGCGCAGCGCCGCCGCGCCGTCGGCCACGCCCCGCAGCACGCCGGCCGGGCGCTCCCCGGACCGGGCGGGCCGGAAGGTCTGGCCCGCGGGAATGGCCAGCACCGCGAGCGCCGCCAGCCCGAACGTGACCGCGTTCAGCAGGAAAGCCAGGCCCGGAGATCCGAGCAGCAGCAGGACACCGCCGAGAGCCGGCCCGGCGATGATGGCGATCCCGTTCACCGCCGACCGGGCGGCGTTCGCGCCGGGCAGGTCGGCGCCGTCCACCAGGCGCGGCGTGGTCGCCGCCACGCACGGCAGGTAGGGGGTGGCGACGGCGGTCGCCGCGGCGGCGATCAGCGGGGCCAGCAGGATCGGCGCGTGAGTGATCACGAACAGGGACAGCAGGACCATCAGGGCGACCCGCGTGACATCGCAGGTGATCATGACGCGCCGCCGGTCAAACCGGTCGGCGACCACCCCGCCCAGCGGCCCCAGGGCCACAATCGGGATCACCCGCGCGGCAGTGGTGATCCCGGCCCACAGCGCCGAGTGGGTCCGGTCATACACCAGGGCGATGAGGGCCAGGTTGTACAGCCAGTCGCCCAGCTGGGACACGGCCAGCCCGCCGAGCAGCCAGCGGAACGCCGGGTAACGCAATGACGCCCGGATCGTCCCGGGCCTGGCCTGCGATGTGTTCATGGTGCTGTCCTGTCCGCCGTGGTGATGTCCCTTTCCACGGTCGGGCTAAGGGCCGGAGGGCCGCATCGGCCGGCTGCCCTACCAGGAGGTCCGGGCCTCCTCAGATTCCACGGTGCGGGTCCTTAGCGGGCCGGCCGGGCTCCTCAGACGGCGGGGGCTGGGTCCTTAGCGGATCACGCCGAGGCGGTGCACCACCGCGGCGGCCTCCACCCGGCCGCCGACCCCGAGCTTGGCCAGGATGTTGGAGACGTGCACGCTGGCCGTCTTGGGGCTGATGAACAGGGCCTGCGCGATCTCGGGATTCGAGCGGCCGTCGGCGAGCAGCAGCAGGACCTCGCGCTCCCGGTCGGTCAGCCCGAACCGGGCGAGTTCGTCCGCGGGCTCCCCGGCCGCGTGTTCCCCGGCGCGGCCCGCTGCGGGCCCCCCGGGCGCCGGGCGGTGGGGACGTCCCGGCGTGGCCGTCCGCGGCCGGCCCGTCCGGGCCGCCCGCCAGGTCCAGCCGGGCCCGGCGGGCGAGGGCCGCCGCCTCGGCCGTGATGGGGTCCGCCCCGATCCGGCCCGCGACCGCATCAGCCTGCCGCACGGACCGGGTGGCGGCGTGCCGGTCCCCGGCCGCGGACTCCGATTCGGCGCGGCGCAGCCAGGTGTAGGCCAGGGGGTAGGGTTCCTCCGCCGCTTCCCACTCCCGCACCGCGGCCGACCAGAGCCGCGGGTCGTCCTGACCGAGGAACCGGCCCTGCTCGGCCTCGAACAACGCCCGGTAACCCCGGGTGGTCGGGGTGGCGGCGGGAAGGCCGGCCGCCCGCGCGGCCAGCACCCGGTGGCGGGCCGCGCTCTGCCCCGGGATGGTTTCGTGGCGGTCCCGGGCCCGGACCGCCTCATCCGCCTCGATCCGGATGCCCAGCCAGAGCAGGGGCCAGATATACCGCGCCACCCACACGACGGACTCATCGGGCAGGCACTCGGCGACCGCCGCACGGGCCGCGGCCAGGTCACCCCGGCCCAGCGCGGCGGCGGCCGTCACGTAGCCCAGCGGCAGGACGAACTGCATGTCGGTCGTGCCGGCCAGGGCCCCGCGCGCCGTGCGCAGGTCCGACTCGGCGTCGGCGTAACGCCCGCTCATGGCGGCCCGCTCGGCCCGCAGCTGGAGCACGGTGGCGGCGAACACGCCTTCCGGCACCGCCGACAGGGCCTGGGCCAGCAGCCCGTCCACCTCGGCCCACCGGCCCAGCCGCAGCAGCGGCTCGGCCAGGTTGCCGATCAGGTAGGCCCCCAGGGCACGGACCATCCCGACCCGGTCGGCCAGGAGGAGCCCCTCCCGGGCCACCTCCGCCGCCTCCGCGTGCCGGCCTTCCAGTTCCAGCAGATCGGAGAGGTTCACGTAACCGCGCAGGGCCGTGATCGGGACATTGCAGGCCAGCGCCAGCGCGAGCCCGGACCGGATCGCGTCGGTGTCCACGTCGGCCGTGCGGAGGTGCAGCCAGCCCCAGGCTGATCGAGGCGTCCGCCTCGACCTCTGTGGCGCCGGTCGCCCGGGCGGCCGCCACGGCGCGCTCGGCCACCTCGCCGGCGGCCGCGTCCCGGGCGGAGGTGCGGAGCAGGGCGCCCGCCAGCGACGCGAGCACGACCGCGTGAGCGCGGGTCACCTCGCCGGGCGGCAGCAGGGCCAGCGCCCGTTCCAGTTCGGCGATGGCCTCGGTCTCCCGGCCGCTGTCCCGCAGGGCGAGGGCGCGGCGCTCGATGACCAGCGCCCGCCGGACGGAGTCGCCCTCGGCGGGCAGCTCGGCGAGGGCCTGGTCCAACAGGGACACCGAGCGGTCCACCGCGCCCGACTGGTAGGCCGCGTCCGCGGCGAGGCGGATGACCTCGACCTGGTCGAGGCCGGTGCGCTCCTCGGCGTCCGCCACCCGGGGCCAGATCTCCAGCGCGCGCTCCAGGTGCCGCTGTGCCTCGGCGGGCGCGTAGGAGGTCATGGCCTGGCCGGCCGAGACCGAGGCCGGCAGGGCGCGGGGCAGGTCGAGCGCGGCGTACCAGTGGTGGGCCAGGGCGGCGGCCACCCCGGTGTCGTCGCCCGCCAGTCCCGGCTCCCGGGCCAGGGTCTCCCCGTACGCGGCGTGCAGCCGGACCCGTTCACCCGGCAGCATGTCCTCGTACACGGCGTCCCGGGTGAGCGCGTGCCGGAACTCGTATCCGTGGCCGGTCTGGTCCACCACCAGCAGATGGCCTTCGAGCGCCTCCCGGAGGGCGGCGAACAGCTCCGCCTCGTCCAGGCCCGCCACCTCGGCCAGCAACCGGTCGGGCACCCGCTTGCCAGCCACCGCCGCAGTGCGCAGCAGCCGCTGGGCGGCCACGCTCAGCGAATCCACCCCGCTGAGCAGGACGTTGACCAGGGACGGCGGGAGGTCGGCCGGGTCCCCGCCCCGCCGGATCACGCCGGCGAGTTCTTCCACCAGGTAGGCGTTGCCGTCCGACCGGTCGAAGACCAGATCGATCAGCCCGGGACGGGGTTCGGCGGCCAGGATCGCGGCCAGCTGGGTGGCGACCTCGTCACGCTGGAACCGGAGCACCTCGATGCGGTCCACGGTCCGGACCCGCTCCCAGCCGGTGAGCAGGGGCCGCAGCGGGTGACGGCGGTGCAGCTCGTCAGAGCGGTAGGTGGCGACCAGCAGGACCCGGGCCGCGCGCAGCGAGCGGACCAGGAAGGCGACCAGTTCCAGGGTGGACTGGTCGGCCCAGTGCAGGTCTTCCAGGACGAGCATGACCGGCCGGGCGGCGCTGAGCCGCCCCAGCAGGCCGAGCACCAGTTCCAGCAGCTGGGCGGACTGGATGCCGTCGGCGGGCATCCGGGCCGCCGGGTCCGGGGACAGCTCGGGCAGCAGCCGGGCCAGGCCCGGTGCGGCCGGGCCGACCACCTGGGCCAGTTCGTCCCCGGGGACGGCCCGGGTCAGTGCGCGCAGCGCGTCGACCAGCGGCGCGAGCGGCAGCCCCTCGGCGCCGAGCTCGATGCAGTGCCCGAGCAGCACGGTGAACCCGCTGCGGTCCGCCTGCGCGGTCAGCTCGCCGATCAGCCGGGTCTTGCCCACCCCCGCCTCGCCGCCGATGAGAGCGAACGCGGGCTCGCCGTCCTGGACCCGGTCCAGCAGGGCGGTGAGCGCCGCGATCTCGTCCTGGCGGCCGACGAACACCGGGCTGACGACGCTCGCGCTCATAGGCTGCAGGCTGCCACATCAGGCCTGTTCGAGGGAACACCACCAGGTGCTCCGGCCGCCGACAGTGCTGTGCTTCATCTCGGCGCCGTCGCGCGGGCACCGGGCGCCGGCGTGCCGGAACGGGATCACCTCGCCGGTGTGGGCGCCGCCGTTCGCGGCGGCGTTCTCCAGGGCGGACCGCAGCGCGCGGTACAGGCGGTCGATGTCCCCGGGGCGGAGGCGGTTCACGGGCGCCGCGGGGTTGATCCGGGCCTGCCAGAGCGTCTCGTCGGCCAGCAGGTTCCCGACTCCGGCGATCTTGGACTGGTCCAGCAGCCGGGCCTTGACCGCGATCGTGCCCTTGCCGAGCACCCGGCGGAACTCCTCGGGCGTGATCTCCCCGGCATCCGGGCCGAGCGCGCTGATGTCGGGATCCAGCCGGACGCGCCCCAGCCGCCGCGTGTCGAACAGGGCCAGCTGGCCACCGTCGGCGAACTGGATCGTGAACCGGTCCCACTTTGGCTTGCGGGGCCAGGCGTCCTCGCGCCGGTCGCCGCCGCCCTCGCTGGCCTTCCCGCCGCCCGGGGCGGTGACCACGATCCGCCCGCTCATGCCGAGGTGGATACCGAGGTCCGGGCCGGGCTCAGGGTCCCCGTCCAGCCCGGACGTCTCGACCCAGATGGATTTGCCGCGCCGCCGGGCGGCCGTGAGCCTGCGTCCCAGCAGCGCGTCGCGCAGCTGGCCGGGCGGGTGCGGCCGGGTGACGTAGGCGTCCGAGTCGTCGACTCCCACGATCGTCCGGTCCAGTGCCTGGTCGGCGATCAGGCTGCGGGCGGTCTCGACTTCCGGGAGTTCCGGCATCCACCCGTTCTACCCGATCAAGGTCCGGGGCGGTGATCCGCCCTGGTGAGCGGGCGGCCGGCCACCGGGGCGAGGGGTGACTGCGACGGAATTTCAGGGGGTTGTATGGTCAGTTTGAACCGCTATCGAGCCGGGGATGGCACGTCCCGCAGGGAATCGTTTCAGGAGAGGATCATCATGGGAAAAGAAGCTCGCCTGGGGCTGCTTCTGGCCGCGTCCGCCTGCCTGCTGGCCGTCATGGTCGACTGGGTCGTGGAAGAGCTGAAGTAGTTGTGCCGGCGGGGGCGGGCTGATCTGGCTGCCGGCTGGGCACCCGCGTGTTCCCGCTGATCGCTGTAGTGGTGGCCCTCGCCTCCTCGCTGATCCTGGGCGCATCGGCGGTTATCGAGCAGCGAGGCACCAAACTCGTCAAGCCCCGCAAGGTGCTGTCGCCGAGCCTTTTCGTTGACCTGGCCCGGCAGCCTCTGTGGCTGACCGGAATTGCCGCCAATGTGGCCGGGTTCGCGTTGCAGGTTGTGGCGCTGAAATTTGGCGAGCTGGCGCTGGTCGAGCCGATCCTGGTGTTTGACCTGATATTCGCGGTCCTGATTAGCGCGGCCCTCAGGAAGTCGTGGGATCCGGTCATGCTCGGCGGGGTGGTGGCCTGCGCGGCCGGTATCGCGGGCTTCCTGATCATCGCCCGGCCGACCGGTGGACGCACGTCGGTCAGCCCGGCCGCCGCGCTGCCGCTGACGATCGGGCTGGCGGTGGCCCTGGCCGGGTGCCTGGCCGTGTCGCGGACGCACAAGAACGCGCGGCCGCTCGCGCTGGCCCTGGCGTGCGGCATCTACTACGGTGCGGCCGCGTTCCTGGTCAAGCTGGTGACCTCGGAATTCAGCGGTGGCCTGTCCGGGATCTTCGGGCACTGGCCGTTCTACGCGCTGGCCATCGTCGGCCCCGTGGGCTTCCTGCTCAACCAGAACGCCTACCAGCAGGGCATCCTGATCGCCCCGGTGCTGGCCATCATCACCGCCTGCGACCCGGTGGTCTCCATCACCCTGGCGGCTGTCTTCCTGCACGAAAAACTGGCCAGCAGCCCGGCGGGGATCGCAGGCGAGGTCGTAGCCCTGCTGGTGATGACCGCCGGGATCGTGGTCATCGCCCACCACGCGCCAGTGGCCGAGAAACGGGAGGCACAGCCCGCAGCGGTGCCCGCCTGACCTGGATCACGCCTGACCTGGATCACCCTGACGGACGGTCAGGCGAAGCGGGTGGCGAGCAGGCGGTACAGGCCCGGGAAGTTGACCTTCATGCGGGCCGGCAGGGACAGCCAGGAGGGCACGACGACGTTGTCACGGCCACGGTTGACGGCATCGACGATGGCGGCCGCCGCCGCCTGGGCGGTCATCAGCTGAGGATGATGGCGTTGATAGGGCACCTTGCGCCGCTCGAAGTAGGGGGTATCCACGACACCGGGACTCACCAGGCTCACCCCGATCCCGGCAGGCCGCAGTTCCGCGCGCAAGGTGTCCGCCAGGCACCCGAGGCCGGCCTTGGTCGCGGAGTACCAGGCCTCGCCGGTGACGCCGACCAGTCCGGCGATGGACCCCACGAAGACGAGCCGGCCCTTTCCTGGCGGCAGGTACGGTATCGCGGCGCGGGCCAGATGGGCCGCGGCCCGCAGGTTGACGTCGAGCAGCGAGTCGATCTCGGTCTCGGTCATCGAGGCGAACGACCCGGCCCAGCCGATCCCGGCGTTGGACACCACGATCTCCAGCCCGCCGAGCGCATCGGCCGCGTCCTCGACGGTCTGCCGGGGGCAGCCGGGCTCGGTCAGGTCGCCGGGGAGAATGACTCCTCCGGTGTCGGCGGTGACCTGGCGCAGGGCGGCCACGTCGCGTCCGGCGACCGCGACACGGACGCCGCGGGTGGCGAACATGCGGGCGGTGGCGGCACCGATACCACTCGATCCGCCGGTGATGAGCGCGCGCAACCCAGTCAGCGCCATGATCATTAAGGCCGTGTGCGCGTCGGGACGTGGATGTAAAGCTCCTTCCGGCCGGGCACCTGGCCGGGCGGGTGCTCCGCTGGTGGCGGGAGCTGGTACCGGACCTCCTGGAGGTGATCGGAGTACTGGCGGTCGGCGTTGTAGACCTTGTTGAACTTCCAGATCATCTTGACGAAGTTGGTCTGGCCGTGCAGCAACTGCCGGGCGACGATGCCGCCGGTCTTGGCCAGCGCCGCGGTGCCGAGGTGCTTGCGGGCCAGCACGGACTGGGTCTTGACCAGCTCCTCGTAGAAGCGGTGCAGCGGCAGCCGGGTCGGCAGTACCGCGTGCTGCACGTCGAACAGGCGATAGTCGAGCGTGGTCAGGCGGCGGGACTCGGTGGCCCAGGTCTCGGTCCCCGGGTATGGCGTCTGGACGGTGATGTTGACGATCTCCGGGACGCTCATGGCCCATTCCCGCACGAACGCGAAGCGGGCCTCGTCCCAGTCCGGGTCGGCGATGATGTTGATGGCTACCGACAGCCCCATGGACCGGGCCAGTTCCAGGGCCTTGTTGTTGACCTGCGGCGTACTCCGCTTGCGGAAGGCGGTGAGCCCCTCCTCGTCCAGCGCCTCGAGGCCGAGGAACATGTAGTTGAGCCCGAGGCGCCTCCAGCGGCGGAACACCTCCTCGTTGCGCAGCAGCACGTCGCAGCGGGTTTCCAGGTAGTACTCCTTGCGGATCCCGCGGCGCTCGAGCTGCCGGGCGATCTCATCCCCCTCCTCGGCCTTGATGAAGGCCACGTCATCGACGATGAACACGCCCGGCTCCTGGATGCGCGCCATGTCCTCCACCGCCGCGTCCGGCGACATCCTGCGGTAGCTGCGGCCGTAGAACGTCCAGGCGCTGCAGAACGAGCAGTCCCAGGGACAGCCGCGGGTGAACTCGATGGAGGCGGCCGGATCCATCACCCCGATGAAGTACTTACGGCGCCGTCCGCCGAGATGACGTGCGGGCAGATGATCATCCAGGCTGTGCGTCATCACCGGCGGCCGGCCCGGCCCCTCGGCGGTGACCGCCCCGGGCACCTCGGCCAGCGCCCGGTCCGCCTGTGCCCCGTCAGCCAGCGCGGCGAGCAATGCCGGGGCGCCCGTCTCCCCTTCGCCCTTGAGGATCACGTCGATGGCGCCATCGCCGTGGGCGAGGACCTGCTCGGCCACGAACGACACACTGTGGCCGCCCGCGAACACGAAGCACCCCGGCAGGGCGACCTTGATCCACTTGGCCAGATCCACCACCTCAGGCACGTTGCCCAGGTAATTCAGGCTGAACCCGACGGCGTCCGGCCGGAACGCGGCCACCTCCCGCTCCAGCTCTGCGTGGCTGTACACCTGCAGATCCACCAGCCGGACCTCGTGCCCGTCCGCCAGCACCGCCGACGCGACCCGCTCCAGGCCGAGCGGCTCCAGCCGCAGGAAGATCTCCGAATACATCAGCGCGCTGGGGTGAACGAGCAGAACACGCATCCCGCATTCCTCCTGTCACGGCCACTTCTCTAGTCAGCGGCAGCTGCCTGTGCTACTTCACCGGGGCCAGCCGGCCCGGGCGCGAGACTCTCGGGGTGCACGTCCAGGCCAACCCGCTCCAGGGCCGCGGCGTAGGCCGGCTCCCAGCGCGGCACCGAGCCGGACCGTGGCGCGGGGCGGGGCACCCGGTCGAGGAGGGCCAGGGCACTGGCCGTCACCCCCGCCGGGTCCGCCCGGCACACCTCGGCCCCGCCCAGCTCCAGCTCGTGGAGCAGGTTGTCCCGTCCGTGGCCAGGCATGAGGTCCAGGAGCAGCAGCTGGCGCCCTACGACGCGGACCTCGCTGCAGGTCGTGGCGCCCGGCAGGGCCACGACCACATCGGAGGCAGCCATCAGCTCGGGGACGCGGTCGGTGAAGCCGAACGGCGTCACCCTGCGGTTCACCCGGGCCAGCTCGCGCAGCCGGCGCTCGACCGCCCGCTGGCGCCCGGCCACGGCCAGGACGTGCACGCCGGCCGCGGCCAGCGCGGACACGCTCTCCACCAGCGGGCCAAATCCCCAGCCGCTGTCGATCACCAGCACGCATGGCTCCCCCAGGGGCACGCCCAGAGCCTGCCTGGCCTCCTCCTGGGAGGGCGCGGCGTAGAAGGCGGCGCGGACCGGGGGCGGTACGACCGCCACGGCCGCGCGGGGAAGAAAGCGGCGGACCGATGCGGCCGCGGCCGGGGACGTGACCAGGAACAGGTCGGTCCCCTCCGCGACCCAGAGCCGGTGCACGGAGACGTCGGTGCACAGCACGACGGTGCGCCGGCGTGGTGCCTCGGCCTTGAGCCGGGCCGCCGCCGAGGCACCGGTCGCGAACACGCTGAGCACCAGGTCGGCCGGCTCCCGCCGCAGGTCGGCCCGCAGGGCCGGAACCATCGGGGCCAGGGCCCGCCGGTCCATCAGCTCCGCCAGGCGGCTCCCGGTACGCAGATGAGAGAAGTGCAGCCCGTCGTACACGCCGGGGACGGAGATGAGCGCGTTGAACAGCCGCCCGCCGACTCCGCCGCTCTTCGCTCCGAGCAGGGACATGCTGTCCAGGTTCCGGGTCCGCCACCCCGACCCTTCGAGCAGGTCAGCACAGCACCGCGCCATCATCTCGTGGCCCAGACCCAGTGGCCCGCCCAGCAGAACTGCGTCCCCAGTCATGGCTCCTCCGGACTCCGGCTCCGGCCTGCGAGCCCGCCCGCTTCGGATGGGCCCGGGCACCTTTCCGGAACCAGCCGGGTCGCGCTGTGGGTTACTCCTAACCCACTCCTAACGGTCTCTTTACGAGGTTAACCCCGCTCGCCATGAGCGCCACTTCGCCCCCGTCACATTAGCCACCGGTAACCGTCACATAAGCCACCCGTAACTGCACCCAAAGGGCTGTGTCACTGACCGTGGACGCGTAAGCTCAGGCCATGGCCGACCTGGAACTACCCCGGCCGCTGCGGCTGCTGCGCACCATGGCGTGGAGCCTCAGCGAGTCTGTGGGGCTCCCGATCGCCGCCCTGGCCGTCGGCGCGTGGCTGGGCGGACGCGATGTCGGCCTGCTGGCCGGGGTCGCGGCAACCTGGGTCACCGCGGCGGCCCGCAAGGTGGTCACGGGCTCCGTTCCCGGCCTGCTGACCATCACGGCGATCGTGCTCACGCTGCAGACCGCGGTGGTCATCGCGACCGGGCAATTGTGGATCTTCCTGCTGCACTTCGTGCTCGCGAACGTGTGCATGTGCGTCCTGTTCGCCCGGACCGCCCGCGGCCCGAACCCGCTCCTGGCCCGGCTGGCCGCTGAAGTGGTCGGCCTCCGGCAGACGGCGGCCCACCACCACCCGGGGCTGCACCGCTTCTTCCAGGGCGGCTCCTGGCTCTGGGCGGGCGTCTTCGGGCTGACCGCCGCCTGCCTGGCCGTGCTGATGGTGTCCGAGCCGCTGGACGTGTTCCTGAAGCTGTCGACGGTCGCGACCATCGGGCTCATCGTCGCCGGGGCCGGTGTGTCCATCCTGTGGCTGGGCCTGGTGCTGCGCAGGCAGAAGCTGACCTTCGGCTTCGCTGCGGCCTGAGAACGACCCCTGCTCGCCAGGTGCAGATCGTTACGGCTGCGCAGCCGCACCGGCCTCCTGGAACTGTTTCGGCCCGAACGGCCAGACCCGGGTGACTCGCGCCCACACCAGGAAGGCCACCACCCCGGCCACCACCCACGCGACCGACAGCTCGATCGGCACCCGGCCGGCCGAGGAGTAGACATAGATCCAGCCGGCCAGGGCGGCCAGGCTGGGCAGCGGGTAGAGCCACTGGCGGTACGGCCGGCGCAGGCCGGGCTCGCGGCGGCGGAGCACGGTGAGCGCCACCACCTGCGCTATCGCCTGGACGATCACGATCACCGCGGTCAGCATGGCGATGATCGTGGTGAGCGTGAAGAAGGAGCCGACCGCGGTGATCACCCCGAGCACGATCAGGGCCACGTGCGGGAAGTCACCGCGCGGGTGGAGCCGCCCGAACGCACGGAAGAACACGCCGTCGCGGGCGGCCTGGTAGGGCACCCTCGACCCGCCCAGCAGTCCGGTCAGCACCGAGGCGAACGCGGTGATGAGGATGAGCACCGTGACCACATCGGCCGCGCCGTGACCCCAGTTCCTGGTCACCACCAGGGACGCCACCGAGGTGGACCGGGCCACCGTATGCCAGGCACCGCCCCGACCACGCCGATTGAAAGGCGCACGCTGCGCGTGAAGAGCCGGCGGTGACCATGATCGATGTGACCCGTGCTGCTGATGGTGCGGGTCGCGCCGGCAGGAGCGGCCGGGTCATGGACGCCCCTCTGAGCGCCGCCGACGTTTCCGCGCCTGGGGCAGGCGGCCAGGCCCGCGCCAGCGGGACCGGTCAGGCGGGAGCGGCTCAGCCGGACGCAGGGTCAGGCTTGGGCGGGCTCCCCGGGGAGGTTGGGCAGGTTCGGCAGCGGGTGGGCGCTGCTGAGCGGCGGCTGCCGGTAGAGGTGGTCCAGGTCGAGCTGCTGGGCCTCTTCGAGCACCGTGTCCTGCTGCTCCTCGGCCCGCTCGGCGGTCTGCTTGGCCAGCGCCGACGCGAGCGCGCCCAGCTGCCGCACCCCGGTGTCGTTGACGAGCACGCGGCTGGGGGTCAGGATCGCAATGCCCTCGACCCGGCGCTTTCCCTGCCCGGGCCGCGCCAGCGCCGCCCCCACCTTGGCCGCGTCGAACGGGTCGGCCGAATGGGTGGTGAGCTTGGTGCGCTGCTCGATGGCCCACTTGTGGAACGTCATGACCTCGCCCTCGAGGGGCAGGCTGGTGATGTCGTCAGGGCCCAGGCCGAACCGCTTGCCCTTGCTGAAACAGCGGGAGTAGGAGGCCAGGGCGGCCGACCACAGCGCCTGCGGCACCACCGGGTCCCGCTCTTCCTCGGGCTTGTCCAGCTCGCCGAGCAGCGACTTGCAGCATTCCACGGCGTACCGGAGGTCCGAGACGATCGACGCCTGGTCGGCGAGGACCTGCGCGGACGGCAGGTCGAGAGCGACGGTCAGCATCGGGGGCTGCGACGATGCGGGTTTCGTGTCGCTCATGTCTCCTCGTTCCAGCTCGGCGGCACCACTCTCGACGGCACCACCTGCGGCACCACTAGGGCCTGCCCGCCGATCCTGGCACGCCGGCCGGTGGTTCCCGGTCTCACATAGTGACAATTTCGCACCCGGCAGCCCGGCTAGGCCGGCGCCGGCCAGGTGTGCACGGGCTCGTTGCCGTGCATGAGCTCGATGTAGCGCTGGGTCATCTCGCGGAGCGCCTCCGCGCGCCCGGCGCCGTCCGGCCCGCCGAGGGCCCGGGTCGTGGCGACCTGCCACGTCGCGCCGTTCCTGCTGGTCAGGCACCGCTGCTCGATGATGCTGAGGAGCCGTCCCGCCGAGTCCGGGTCAACTCCCCACCGGCTGAGGCCCTCGCGGGCCAGCGGCAGCAGGCGGCGCAGGACCAGTTCGGCCACGGGCACCTCACCCAGCCCGGGCCAGTACAGCCGGGCGTCCATGCCGTGCCGCGCGCCCCCCTGCAGGTTCTCGGCCGCGGTCGCGAACGACATCTGGGTCCAGACCGGCCGCTGGGCGTCGGCCAGGGCCCGGACGAGCCCGTAGTAGAACGCCGCGTTGGCGATGACGTCCGCGACCGTCGGCCCGGCCGGCAGGACCCGGTTCTCCACCCGCAGGTGCGGCTGGCCGTCGACGACGGCGTAGACCGGACGGTTCCAGCGGTAGATGGTCCCGTTGTGCAGGCTCATCTCGTCCAGGTGCGGGATGGCCCCGCCGTCCAGCATGGCCAGCGGGTCCTCGTCCTCGCACAGCGGCAGCAGGGAGGGGAAGTACCGGATGTTCTCCTCGAACAGGTCGAACACGGACGTGATCCAGCGCTCCCCGAACCACACCCGGGGGCGGACGCCCTGCTGCTTCAGCTCGTCCGGCCGGGTGTCGGTGGCCTGTTCGAACAGGGTGATCCGCGTCTCGTCCCACAGCCGCCGGCCGAACAGGAACGGGGAGTTGGCGGCCAGCGCGACCTGCACGCCCGCGATGGCCTGGGCCGCGTTCCAGTAGCTCGCGAACGCGTCCGGGCTGACCTGGACGTGCAGTTGCACGCTGGTGCACGCGGCCTCGGGGGTGATGCTGCCCGAGTGGGTGAGCAGCGGCTCGGGCCCGTCGATCTCGATGCGCAGGTCCTCCCCGCGGGCCGCGAAGATCTGCTCGTTCAGCACCCGGTAGCGGTCGTTGGCGGAGATGGTGCCCTCGTGCATGTCCTCTTCGGCCAGCGTGGGCAGGATGCCCACCATGACCAGGCGGCTGCCGGCCCCCCGGGCCTTGGCGTCCGCGGCGTTGAGGCTGGCGCGGACCTCCTGCTCCAGGTCGGCGAGCGCGTGACCCTCGAGCCGCCGGGGCGGCACGTTGATCTCCAGGTTGAACTGGCCCAGCTCAGTCGCCCAGGCCGGGTCGGCGATCGCGTCGAGCACGGCCGCGTTGCGCATGGACGGCACCCCGTGGGAGTCGACCAGGTTCAGCTCGATCTCCACGCCCACCCGGGACGGGCTGGCCTCGAACCGGCGCTCACGGAGCATCCGGGCGAACACGTCCAGCGAACGCTGCACCTTTTCCCGGTACTTGCGCCGGTCCTCACCACTGATCGTGATGGCCTGAATGTCACGTCCCATGAGGCCCCCGCTCGCCGAGATGGGACAGCACCTACCCCGTGAGGCACTGTTATCACACGGTCGCACGTCCGGTCAGCCGGGGCCAGCGTCTCAGCCGGGACGGGCGTTCTTCCTGGCCATCCCGCTGTGGCCGATCACGCCGCCGGCGGCGCCGGGGTCGACCTCGTCCGCAGGCCACCACTGGCTGAGCGGGACCAGCCCTGGGCCGACGAGTTCCAGCCCGTCGAAGAACCGGGCCACCTGCTCCCGGGTTCTCAGCGTGAGCCGCGCGGACGACCGCTCGTTGTAGCGCCGCGTCACCTCCGGCGCCGCGTCCGCCTGGATGTCGCTGGCTCCGTGCCCGATGACCAGGAAGCTTCCGGGGGCCGTCGCCTCCATCAGGGTGGCCACGATCCGGTACGGGTCCTCGTCGTCGGGGATGAAGTGCAGCACCCCCATGAGCAGGACGGCGACCGGCTGCCGGAAATCGAGGGTCCTGGCCGGCCCCGGTTAAAATGGCGGCCGTATCCCGCAGGTCGGCCTGGATGTAGTCGGTGGCACCCTGCGGGCCGCTGGTGAGCAGGGCCCGGGCGTGGCAGATCACGACCGGGTCGTTGTCCACGTAGACGATCCGCGCCTGCGGGGCGGCGCGCTGCGCGACCTCGTGGGTGTTGTCGGCCGTGGGCAGGCCGCTCCCGATGTCCAGGAACTGCCGGATACCGAAGGCATCGACCAGCAGCCGCACGGTGTCGATCAGCTGCCGCCGGGCGAGCCGGGCCAGCAGCGGCATGGAGGGCATCACCTCGATGACCTTCTCGGCCGCCTCCCGGTCGGCCTCGAAGTGATCCTTGCCGCCCAGCCAGTAGTTCCAGATCCGGGCCGGATTGGCCACGCTGGTGTCGAAGACGGGCTGGTCCGCCGAGGCTTCCGCGGTGCGATCATCCTGGGACTCCGACACGACGCCGTCCTTCCCGTGCCTGGCCACCCCGGTGCTACGGCCCAGCCTAATCGACCGGTTTGGACGGTTATGGGGGAACCAGGCCCGCGTCGTGGGCGAGCAGCCCGGCCTGGGTGCGGTTGGCGCAGCCCAGCTTGTCCAGGGTCCGCGACACGTACCCCTTGATCGTGGCTTCGGACAGGTACAGCCGCGCCGCGATCTGCGCGTTGGACAGGCCCTCGCCCAGGCAGGCCAGCACCTCGGCTTCCCGCTCGGTGAGCGTCGATGCCAGCTGGCGGGCCTGGTCGCGGGCCTGATGACTGTCGGCCGAGGCGGCGATCAGCCGCCGCGCCGCCGCCGGGGACAGCACCATGTGCCCATCGGCGGCCACCTGCACCAGCCCGATGAGGTCTTCCGGCGGGGTGGACTTGACCAGGAACCCGGCCGCACCGGCCCGCAGCGCCCGCAGCACGTACTGGTCGGCGTCGAAGGTGGTCAGCACGACCACGGCGGGCGGCGCGGCCAGCTCGGCGATCTTCGCGATCGCGGCCAGGCCGTCCATGCCCGGCATGCGCAGGTCCATCAGCACGACGTCGGGGCGGGTGCGGGTGACCGCCTCGACGCCCGCCGCCCCGTCGTGCGCCTCGGCCACGACCTCGATCGTCCCGCCCGAGCCCAGGATGGTCCGCAGGTGCGCGCACACCATCGGCTCGTCGTCCACGACCACGACCCGGATCGGGGTCACGCCACCGGCTCCGCCGTGGGGACGTACGCGGGCAGCGTGGCTTCCAGGCAGAATCCCCCGTCCGGCGCCGGCCCGGCCGCCAGCGTCCCGTGCACCAGCTCGACCCGCTGCCGCAGGTTGGCAATGCCCAGGCCGGAGCCGGTCCCGGCCAGGCCGGACCGGTCCACGGCGCTGGGCGCCGGGGTGTTGCGGACCGCGAGCCGGATCTGGGCGTCGCCGTAGCTGACGTGCACGGTCACCCGCGCGCCGGGCGCGTGCTTGCGCACGTTGGTCAGGGCCTCCCGGACGATGCGGTACGCCGTCCGCCCGACCAGCGGCGAGGCCAGGGCCGGGTCACCCTCCTCGATCAGCTCGGCCGGCGTGCCCACGCTGACCGACTCGGCGACCAGCGCCGCCAGCCCGTCGGTGGACGGCGACTCGTCGCCGTCCGGATGCGCACGCAAGATCCCGACCAGGTCGCGCAGCTCGTCCAGGGCCTGGCAGCCGGTTACCCGCAGGTCCTCGGCGGCCTGCCGGGTCGTCTCGTCGGGGGCGGTCATCCGCAGCGCCCCGGCCTGCAGCACCATCAGGCTGACCCGGTGCGTCACCACGTCGTGCATCTCGCCGGCCAGCCGGGCCCGTTCCTCGGTCCGGGCCTGCTCGGCGAGCAGGTACCGCTCGCGCTCGGCCCGGTCGGCCCGGTCGCGCAGCGACCGCAGCAGCGCGTGGCGGGCCCCGAAGTACAGCGACAGCAGCGGCCCGACCAGGATGCGGAGCAGCCCGTTGCTGATGACCTCGACCGAGGGCTGCCAGGGCCGGCACACGATCACGGCCAGCACGGCGACGGCCAGGAACGCAACCCGCCGGTCCCCCCGGTAGTAGAAGGGCCCGTAGGCCGCGAGCGACGTGGCGAACGGCGCCCACACGTTGCCCATGTTGGCCGGGGTCAGGGCACCGGCGGGCTGGATCAGCAGCGTGACGGCCAGCGTGAACGCGCCCAGGACGGCGATCACCAGCAGCGGCGCGCGGCGCCGGGCGACCAGCGACAGGCAGGCGGCGGCCTGGATGCCCAGCAGGACCCAGGCCAGCGTCCCCGGATGAGCCGGCCACCAGGAGATCCCGACCAGCGTCGCGGTCGTGTCCAGCAGCACGAAGAAGACCGCCAGCCCCACGTCGAACGCGGTCCGGTGCCGGGACGGCCAGTGGTTCCCGGACCACCACTGGCGGCCTGACGGGCAGTGTTCCTCGCTCACGTGTTTCACGCTACGTCAGCGAGGGCCCCGGGCCCCGGTTCGCGCACACCTTCGGCGGGACAGGAACCTACGAAAGTCGTATCCCGCCCGCCCAGCCGCGACCTTCGCCGGCCCGGAACCCCCCGGCTCGCCCTGCCGCGCCCCGCCCCGGCCGGGGTGTCCTGGGTGCATGACAGAACAAGCAGAATTCTCCGCAACGAAACCCCGCCTCGGCCGTTATGACATCGACCCGGACGGGTCGTCCGTGGCCTTCCGGACCCGGCACCTGTTCGGGCTGGCCCCGGTCCGCGGCACGTTCCGCATCAAGGCCGGGACCGTCGACGTCACCGAGCCGCTGGCCAGCTCGCGCGTCCGCGTGGAGATCGACGCAGCCAGCTTCCGCACCGGCCTCAGCCCACGCGACGTCACCGTGCGCTCGGCCCGGTTCCTGGATACGGGGCAGCACCCCGTGATGGTTTTCGTTGCGGAAAAAACGGACGGGGACACGCTGGACGGTGCGCTGACCGTCTGCGGGACCACCCGGCCGGTGCGCCTGCCCCTCAAGCTGAGCCTGCAGCCGGACGGCTCGTTCACGGCCCGCGCCGCGGTGCGGATCGACCGGACCGACTTCGGGATCACGGCGTCCCGCGGGCTGGCCGCCCGCTACCTGGACGTGTCGGCCGAGTTCCGGTGCGTGCGCCGTGGCTAATGCCATCACGGTGTCGGGACTGGCCAAGAGCTACGGCGGCGTGCAGGCCGTCCGGGGGGTCAGCTTCACCGTCGGCCGCGGGGAGATCTTCGCGCTGCTCGGGCCGAACGGCGCGGGCAAGACGACCACGCTGGAGATCCTGGAAGGATTCCGCGGCCGGGACGGCGGGCAGGCCGACGTGCTGGGCCTCGATCCCGGTGACCGGGCCACGGGCCGGGCGCTGCGGGAGCGCATCGGGCTGGTGCTGCAGGACATCGCGGTCGAGCCCTACCTGACGGTCCGCGAGACCATCGCCCGCAACGCGGGCTACTACCCCGCACCGCGGGGCGTCGATGAGGTGATCACCCTGGTCGGCCTGGCCGGGCAGGAGCGGACCAAGGTCCGGAACCTGTCCGGGGGCCGGAAACGCCGCCTGGACCTGGGCCTGGGGCTGATCGGTGATCCGGAACTGCTGTTCCTGGACGAGCCGACCACCGGGTTCGACCCGGCCGCCCGGCGGGACGCGTGGCAGCTTGTGCGCAGCCTGCGCGACTCGGGAACCACGATCCTGCTCACCACGCACTACATGGAGGAGGCCCAGGCGCTGGCCGACCGGGTGGCGGTGCTGTCCGACGGCCAGGTGGTGGCCCAGGGGACGCTGGCGGACATCGGCGGGCGGGCCGCCGCCCAGACCCAGATCCGTTTCGCGCTCCCCCGCGGATGCGTGGCCGCGGACCTCCCGGCCTGGGCCCGGCCGGGAGTGGGCCCGGCCGCGGGGCCGGAAGCGGGTGACCTGGTCGCCGTGGCGGTCAGTGAGCCGACCCGCGCCCTGCACGACCTGACCACCTGGGCGCTGGACCGCGGCCTGGTCCTGGACCGGCTCACGGTCGAACCGCCCAGCCTCGAAGACGTCTACCTGAGACTGACTGGCCCCGGCCGGGCGGCCACTACCGGCGGCATACGCGCCGGCGGCAGGCGGGCCGGCCGCAAACGGGCCGGAGAAAGGACCATGACATGAGGCCGACGACCGGCCAGGCGCGGCGGGGAGATCTCGCCCTGCTGTGGCACCAGGTCCGCTACGAGCAGCTGTCGTTCTGGCGCAACCCGCAGAGCGCGTTCTTCACGTTCGTGTTCCCCGTCGTGATCATCACCCTGTTCGGCGCGTTGTTCCACGGCGTAGGCCGGAGCTCCTACTTCTTCGGGCTGTCGGCCCTGCAGTACTACGTGCCCACGATCGCCGCGGTCTCGGTGCTGGGCGCCTGTTACAGCCAGCTCGCCATCGTGCTCTCCACCCGGCGGCAGAATGGGATCCTCAAGCGGATCCGGGCCACGCCGCTCCCGGCCTGGACCTACTTCCTCGGCTTGCTGGCCCACTGCATCGTGGTCAGCGTGGTGGACATCGCGCTCATCGTGGGTGTCGGCCGGCTGTTCGGCGTGCCGCTGCCCAGCCACTGGGCCGCGATCGCGGTCGCCCTCGTGCTCGGCGCGGCCTGTTTCTGCGCGCTGGGCGTCGCGGTGGCCTCCCTGATCCGCAACGCGGAGGCCGCCCCGGCCGTCGTGCAGCTGGTCTTGTTCCCGCTGGTGTTCATCTCGGGCACCTATCTCCCGATCCACTCGCAGGTGATCCAGCGCATCACCGGGATCCTGCCGGTGCGGCCGTTCAACGAGGCCCTGATGGGCCCGTTCGCGCAGCACACCGGGTTCGACTGGTCCGCTCTCGGCGTCCTGCTGGCGTGGGGCGTGGCCGGCGGGCTTATCGCGGTCCGCCGGTTCCGCTGGGATCCCCGGGCGGGCTGACGGCCCCGGCCCGGCTGACCGTCCCGGCCGGGCGGGCACTCCCGGCCGGGCGGGGCACTCCCGGCCGGGGTGGCGGTCAGAGGCCGTTGGGGAAGCTGATGGAGGCCGGGGAGATGAGTGGTTTCCCGACTTCCAGCTGGATCTGGGCGTGCTTCTCGAGCGGGATGTTGCGGGGGTTGCCCCGGTAGACCTGGCCGTTGTAGAGCGCGGTCACCGGGCCGCGGGCCGGACCGGCCTGGTCCGGCCCGAGCGGCTGGCCCCAGATGTCGAAGAAATCGCCCAGTGTGTAGGTGCGCTGTACGGGGGACTCGATGTGGATGATCCCGTCGGGCGCGTGCGTATGCAGCCAGTAGAAGCAGGTGCCGCTGGCGATGAACGGCCCGGACGGCGTGTTCTCGGCCTGGGCGCCGGGGATGCCGATGGCCGCGGGCACCTGGCGGGCGGCCCCGTTCACGAACACGGTCAGATGGGCGTGGATGTGGAAGGCGACCTGCTCGCCCCGGTCGCAGCTGATCCCGTCGACGGTCTTCCCGGTGGCCACCGTGGCCGTGCCGGCCAGCGCGGGCGCCGACGGGACCGGCACGCCCTCGGCCCCGTTGGCGCCGGGCGCGGGCAGCGGTTTCAGTGTGCCGAGCGTGCTCAGCGAGGCCAGCTTGAGTTTCGGCGGGCCGGATGCGGTGCTGGCCGGTTTTCCGCCGCCGCTGGTGACGGCCAGCGTGATGGCCACGACGGCGATGACGGCGATCACTCCCGCGCCGATCCAGGTGAACCAGGTGCGGCGCCGTTTGCGGGCCGCCTCCTGGGCACGCATCTCGGCGACCCTGGCCCGGGCCGCGGCCCCGCGGGCCTTGCTGCCGCCTGCCCGGTTCGCGCCGGTGTTGGGCCGCCCCTTGCCCCCGGTCCCCTTGCCCCCGGTCCCCTTGGCCACGTGATCCTCTCCTCCGTGCTGTCCGCTCACCTTAGTCAACGAGCGGGCCCCACCAGGAGACACGAGCGTGCCGACGCCACGGTTCCCGCGGGGCTACAGCCAGCCAGCGCGGACGTTGGCCAGCGGGCCCTCGGCGGGCGGGCGGCCCAGTTCGCCGGCCTGGACGCGGTCGATCAGCCGGCCCAGCGCCTCGAGGACCTCGGGCAGGCAGTCGCGCAGGCTCTGCGCGTCCGCGGCGTCGGCCGGGGTGCCCCCCGCACCCGCCTGCTTCAGCAGCCCCTCGAGGTCGGCCAGCTGATCCCCGACCCACTCCACGGGCGCGGCGGACAGCTTCCGGTCGAAGACCCGCGGACCCGGCTCCAGCCCCCGGGAGACGCCGGGATGGTGGTGCGTCCGGTCGAAGCTGCCTGGCGGGCCGTCCACCGATTCCAGCAGGTCAGCCCGCCAGATCAGGTCGCCGATCTCGATCGGCTGCGCCGAGTAGATCCCCCCCTGCAGCGGGCCGGGGGTGATCGCGCGGACCTCCAGGCGGACGCCGTGCTCCGGGCTTTCCTGGCCCTCGAGCGGGTCGGGGTCCACGAAGTACAGATCGCTCAGCACGACGGCCGTCCGCTCGAAGCCGAAGACGTAGAGCACGGTCAGCTCCTCCTCAGTTGACGCTGGCATCAGGCCGCCTGGACACCTGCACCCAGTCTGCGCCAGGAGGCCGGGCGCGGAAAGGCCCGCCCCGCCGGCGGCCGCCGGGGCCGGGACTACGGTGGTGTGCCGCCGCTGGAAGGGATTTATCACCGGGCCCCGAGCGTCGCGATGGACGTGACCGTCGAGGTCACCGGCCTGGCCTGACCGTGGCTTTACCAGGACTATGCCGGATCCACGCCGACACCAGGCCTGCGGCCACGGGGGCAGCGGCCGCCCTCGCGTAGGCTGTGCCTATCCCGCAAACCCTTCCAGTGATGGCGTGATACATGGCTGAGCTGCTCATTGTCGTCGTTGTCGTGGTTGTTGTGCTGGGTTACGCAGCAGACCGGGCCCGTAAGCTCCGGGCGCGGGCGCGCCAGATGTCCGGGATGAATGACCGGCTCGACCTGGCCGCCGCGAAAGTCGATGAAGAGCAGCAGCGCCGCCGGGCCAGGACCATGGCCAGCGCGGAGCTGACCTCCGTCATGCCGGCGATCAAGCGGCCTCCGCTGACGATCCCGGGCATGGCCGGGCACGGGGACGAGCCGGAGGAGCCGGAGGAGCAGGCGGCCCCGGAAGCATCTCCAGCCTCGGGGGCCAGTTCCAGGCCGTTCTCCCG
Source organism: uncultured Actinomycetes bacterium (assembly GCA_963713815.1). Classification (GTDB taxonomy): domain Bacteria; phylum Actinomycetota; class Actinomycetes; order Streptosporangiales; family Streptosporangiaceae; genus RYN-230. Next base: position 74,786 of record CAVQNH010000006.1, on the reverse strand, counting down.
GAGGCCGAGTTCGCCGCGGAGGCTGGTTCGTCCGCGGAGGCTGGTTCGTCCGCGGAGGCTGGGGCCGCCGCGCAGGAGGACCCTGCGCCAGACGCAGGGGTGGGGGGCGGGGAGGCCTCCCCGGACGCGCAGCCCGATCCCTCCTCAGCTGATGCGGTTCCCGCCGGTGACGTGCCTGCGCCACCCGCATCCCGCCTGGCGGACGACACGCTGAGCATGCCCGCCGGGATAACGGCGGATGACCTGCCCGCCGTGCCGAAGATCCAGGTGACCACCGAGGGCACCCTGATCATGCGCCCGGTACCAGGCCAGGGGCCTGCGCCGGCCGGCGAGGAGCTGCTGGGGCAGGACGCAATGCGGGATGAGCCGGCCGCCTCCCAGGAGCGAACCAACCGCCGCTAGTGAACGGCGGGTAAACACCAGTTAGCCGGGAGCAGGCGAACCGCTACTAGCTAGACTCGGATAGGAAATTCAATCGGCTTCCCCCCGCCGCGTCCTTGCTTTCTGACCGAGCCGAGGTTCCCGGGTGCAAACGTTCTCGCATGTCCTCGACCTGGCAGTCGGCGCCCCCGGCCAGCCCCGCGAGGAGGATGTACTGGCCGCGCTGGCCCCGCGCTTCACGCTGGGCGCCGCGAGCCGTTCCCGGACCGTTCGGCGCACGTGGCTCGACACGTTCGACTGGCGGCTGCACCGCGCCGGGCTGACCCTGGAGTACCTGACCGGCCCGCGGCCCGCAGAGCTGGTGCTGGCCACCGCCTCCGGAGACCGGCTCAGCCAGGCCGCCGGCAGGCTGACCTGGCCGGCCCTGGCCCCGGACCTGCCGCCCGGCCCGGTCACCGCGGTGGTCGGCCCGGTGATCGGGATCCGGGCCCTCCTGGCCGTCGCCCGGGCCACCAGCGCCGTCCAGGACCTCCGGGTGCTCAACGCCGACACGAAGACGATCGCCTGGATCAGGGCCGACCGGACCACCGTCAGCCATCCGGCCGAGGCCCTGCTGCCGCCCCGGCTCCAGGTCACCCCGGTTCGCGGCTACCAGACCCAGGCCCTGCGGATCGGTGAGCTGCTGGCCGAGGCGGCCGGGCTCAACGGTGACCTGGCCCGCCCGCTGGACGCCGCCCTGGCCGCCGCGGGCCAGCGGGCCGAGGCGTACAGCAACAAGATCAATGTCCGCCTGAGCCCGGACATGACCGCCCGGGCCGCACTCCGGGCGGTACTCCTGCAGCTGCTGGACACCCTCGAGGCCAACGTGCCCGGGACCCTCCGGGACATCGACACCGAGTTCCTGCATGACCTGCGGGTCGCGGTGCGGCGGACCCGTTCCGCGCTCAAGCTCGCCGGGGACGTGCTGCCGGCCAGCGTGGCCGCCCGGTTCCGCCCGGAGTTCAAGTGGCTGGGGGACCTGACCACGCCCACCCGGGATCTCGACGTCTACCTGCTGAACTACGACGAGATGGCCGACGCCCTGGTGTCTGCCACGCCGGCTGAACTCGAGCCCTTCCACGCGCACCTGGCCCGGCGCCGCGTTATCGAGCAGCGCGTGCTGGCCCGCGGGCTGCGGTCCGCGCGCTTCTCGCGGCTGACCGGTGAATGGCGCAGCGTCCTGACCGGCCTCAGCGTGCCGCGGACCGGTGAGCGCACTGCCGACCTGGCCGCCAGGCGGCTGCGCCGGGCCCACCGGCGGGTGCTCCGCCAGGGCCGGGCGATCAGCGCGGACTCCCCCGCCGAGCAGCTGCATGACCTGCGAAAGCGCTGCAAGGAGCTGCGCTACCTGCTGGAGATCTTCGCCTCGCGTATTTGACCCGCAGGCGTACCAGCGGGCACTGAAGGACCTCAAGGGCTTGCAGGATTGCCTCGGCGAGTTCCAGGATCGCCAGGTGCAGCAAGAAGAGCTACGGGAGTTCGCCGCCCAGATGATGGCCGACCGGGAGATGCCCGCCACCGCCCTGCTCGCCATGGGCGAGCTGGCCGGCGGGATCGGCCGGGCCCAGCGGCGGGCCCGGGACGAGTTCGCCGAACGGTTCGGCGAATTCGCCAGCCCGGCCAGCGACCAAAGGTTCCAGGACCTGACCGAGAGCGCCGGCCGATGAAGATACTGGCCACCTACAACATCAAGGGCGGCGTCGGGAAGACCGCCACGGCGGTCAACCTCAGCTACCTGGCCGCCCAGGATGGGCTGCGCGTCCTGCTCTGGGATCTGGACCCGCAGGCGGCCGCCAGCTACCTGTTCCGGATCCGGCCCCGGGTCAAGGGCGGCGGCAAGGCACTGATCAAGGGCAGCCGGGAGATCGACGACTCGATCAAGGGCACCGATTTCGCCGATCTCGACCTGCTCCCCGCCGACTTCACCTACCGGAACCTGGACCTCGTCCTGGGCGCCACCAAGAAGCCGACCCGGCGGATCGCCCGGCTCCTCGCCCCGCTGAGCAGCGAGTACGACGTGATCTTCCTCGACTGCCCGCCCGGCATCTCGCTGCTCTCGGAGAGCGTCCTGCAGGCGGCGGACAGCCTGCTGATCCCGCTCATCCCGACGGTCTTGTCACTGCGCACCCTGGACCAGCTCACCGACTTCATCAGCAGCTTCGACGGGCAGCGGCCGCAGGTGCTGGCGTTCTTCTCCATGATCGACCGGCGCAAGACCCTGCACCGGGAGATCGCCGAGCGGCTGCCGACCGAGCGCGACGACGTGGCCGCGGCGGCCATCCCCTCGCTGTCACAGATCGAGCGGATGTCGGTGGAACGTGCCCCGGTCGCCGCGTTCGCCCCGAACAGCCGGGCCGCCCAGGCCTACCAGGCGCTATGGGCGGAAGTGCGGTCCCGCATGCTCTGAGCCGGCCTCCGGGGTCACAGGGAGTTACTTTCGGCAAGTTTGTGGCCGAATGCTGGCCCGTGCCGCCCTCGCGCGGAGCATGCTATTAATTTGGAGCCGCATCCGGGCCAAAGGGGGGACACCATGAGCCGACGCCTGATCAGGCTGGAGATGCCTGTCTTCCCGGACCGGCGGATGTTCCGGGTGCACGACTCGACCGTGGACCCGGACGCACCCGGCGGGCCGCTCGCCCCGGTGGGCACCCTGGTGAGCGTCAACCGGGAGCAACTGTGGGTAGGCAGCCTGCAGGAGCACATCGGGGTCCGGCTCACCCTCGAGGAGTGGGACACCGCGCCCCCGGCGTTCGGGGATGCCTGGGAGGACGAGGCCAAGGGCACCCTGTACCTGCGGGGGCAGGTCAGCGTGGACATGGGGTCAGCCGGCCGGGCGGTGGAAGGACTGACCCTGGCCGGCGGGGTCGGCGACTACGTGGTCCGTGTTTACGCCCGCAACCGGCGCGAGGTCCAGCGGCTCTACGAGGAGATGTTCGAGCGCGGGGTTGACCCGCTGAGCGACGAGTTCCAGCAGGCCCGGAAGAACCTCGAAGGACTGGAGCAGTACCTGCTGCAGTTCTGGCGCGAGAACTGACGGCCGGCGGCGTAACGGTCCGGCCGCTGATGGCCGGCCGGGTCCGCCTTCAGCCGGTTCCGGCTGGCCTACTGGGCGGGCGTGCCGCGCTCTTGCTGATGGGCGATGGCCGGGCTGGCCGAGGTGCCGGCGTGGGTGCTGGGCGCCAGGCTGGCTGAGGCGTCCGCGGACGGCGAGATGCCAAGGGCGGGGCTGGCGGGGGATGCACTGGCCGGCGCGGCACTAGCCTGCGCGGACGCCTTGCCCTGGTGCGACGGCGCGGTCATCACCGCCTGAGCCGGGGAGGAGCTGGCCTTGCTGCCCGGGCCGTGCCGGTCCGCGACGCTCCGGAACGGGACCAGCGCGTACACGAGCACCGACACCATCGCGACGACGACCAGGGTCATCAGCGACGCGACGAGCCGCAGCCGGCGCATGCGCAAGGTCGGGAGCCGGCGGGGCACGCCGAACGAGGACATCCTCGTGGCGAGCGCCGGGTCGGCGCTGGCGAGGCCGCGCTCAATCTCATCCAGGATGCGCTGCTCATCCATGGATAGCGCCATAAGGGCTACCTCCACCCGCCGGGCCGGTGGGAACTTTCTCTTACTATCCCCCACCGCAAGATCGTTAGCCGCAGTTCCCGGTGCTGTAACGGCTTTTGCGAACTTACTGCCTGCCTGCGGTGCGGGGGTCCTGGGCCCAGCTTCGCGCGCCCCGGGAGCCGGCGGCAATCGAAGAAGTGAGCGACAGGTGTTTGCCTCTATCGAACTAAAATTCTAGAGTGGCTTCATGCGATGGGACGAGCTGCGGATCCAGCCGGACGTTCACGGCGGCCTGGAGGTGCCCCGCAGCCCGGAGGCCATCGCCGGCCCGGAGGCGCCCGCCGGCCGGAGGCGCCCGGCCCGGCTGGCCGCGCGGCGGCGCCCGCCCTGTTCGAGCGCGGCGCCATCACCAGGTCGTTCGACACGCCGGGCTTCCGCGGCATGACCTTCTTCGAGGTGCACGCGCGCAGCGTGATCAACCGGGTACCCGACTCCTCACGGATGCCGTTCCGCTGGACTATTAATCCCTATCGGGGATGTAGCCATGCATGTGTCTATTGCTTCGCGCGCAACTCGCATACGTACCTGGACCTGGACGCCGGGCATGACTTCGACTCGAAGATCGTGGTCAAGGTCAACGCCCCGGCCCTGGTCCGCAAGGAGCTGAACTCCCGCAAGTGGCAGGGCGAGCACATCGCCATGGGCACCAACGTGGACGTCTACCAGCGGGCCGAGGGCAAGTACCAGCTGATGCCCGGGATCCTCCAGGCGCTGCTGGACGCCCGTAACCCGTACTCCATCCTGACCAAGGGCACGCTGATCCTCCGCGACCTCGACCTGCTGCTGGCGTCCGCGGAGGTCACCGACGTGGGCCTCAGCGTGTCGGTCGGCTGCGCGGACGAGGACCTGTGGCGCACAGTCGAGCCGGGCACTCCCAGCCCCAGGCGGCGGCTGGGGGTCTGCGCGACGCTCAGCGAGCACGGTCTGCGCTGCGGGGTGCTGATGGGCCCGGTCGTGCCGTTCCTGTCCGACTCCCCGGCCCAGCTGGATTCCACCGTGCGGCAGATCGCCGAGGCGGGCGCCACCCACGTGACCCCCATCGTGCTGCACCTGCGGCCCGGGGCGCGGGAGTGGTTCCTGGCCTGGCTGGGCGAGCATCACCCGGACCTGGTCCCCCGCTACCGGGGGCTGTACGGTCGCGGGGCCAACGCGCCCAAGGACTACCAGCAGCGGATCGGCGAGCAGGTCCGCGAGCTCGCGGAGCGCTACCACGTCGGGCGCGGCAGCCCGCCGCCGAAGCAGCGCACCTGGCGCCGCGTGGCGCCGCCCGCCCCGCCCGAGACCGCCGAACAGCAGCTCACCCTGCTCTGACCGGACCCGCCGAAACCGGACCCGCCGCGCCCGGTCGCCGGGTCCGCCGAGGCCCTGACTCTGACGTTGACGTCAAGGCTCGGTATGATGGTCGAAGACGCCGGGGCCTCAGCAGTAATTCAGGGATTCCAGCCCGCCGGCTCAGCACCCCAGAACACCTACGCGCACCTCGCCTTGCAAGGAGACTTAATGCCGGTGGCAGGACAAGCGCCCGCGCCCTCAGCCGTAGACGAGCGGGGCGTCCACTACAAGTGGATCGCGCTGTCGAACACCACGCTCGGGATCTTGATGGTCACGATCAACCAGTCGATCTTGTTGATCTCGCTGCCCGCCCTGTTCCGGGGCATCCAGCTCAACCCGCTGGTCCCGGGGAACACCTCGTACTTCCTCTGGGTGTTCATGGGCTTCACCCTGGTCACCGCGGTACTGGTGGTCAGCCTGGGCCGGGTCGGGGATATCTACGGCCGGGTCAAGATGTACAACCTGGGCTTCGCCATCTTCACGCTCTTCTCGATCCTGCTCTCGGTGACCTGGCTCACCGGGACGAAGGGAGCGTTGTGGATCATCATCATGCGCGTGTTCCAGGGGGTCGGCGGCGCGTTCCTGTTCGCCAACTCGACCGCGATCCTCACTGACGCGTTCCCGCAGAACGAGCGGGGCAAGGCGATGGGCATCAACGGCATCGCCGCGATCGGCGGCTCGTTCCTCGGCCTGATCCTGGGCGGAGTGCTCGCCCCCATCGAGTGGCGGCTCGTCTTCCTGGTCTCGGTCCCGTTCGGCCTGTTCGGCACGGTCTGGGCCTACCTCAAGCTCCGCGACAACGGGATCCGCATCCCGGCCAAGATCGACTGGCTGGGCAACGCGCTGTTCGCCATCGGCCTGGTCGCGCTGCTCACCGGCATCGTGTACTCCCTGCTCCCCTACGGCGGGCACCCCACCGGGTGGACCAACCCCTGGGTGCTGGCCGGCATCTTCGGCGGGATCGCCATCCTCATCCTGTTCGGCTGGGTGGAGACCAGGGTGGCGCAGCCGATGTTCCGGCTGGACCTGTTCAAGATCCGCGCCTTCACCGCCGGCAACATCGCGGGCCTGCTCGCCGCCCTCGGCCGCGGCGGCATCCAGTTCATGCTGATCATCTGGCTGCAGGGCATCTGGCTGCCGCAGCACGGCTTCGGCTTCAACCAGACCCCGCTGTGGGCCGGCATCGCCATGGTTCCCCTCACGATCGGGTTCCTCATCGTCGGCCCGCTGGCCGGGGCGCTGTCGGACCGCTACGGGGCCCGGCTGTTCGCCACGGCCGGCCTGATCGTGTCCGGCGCCTCGTTCCTGCTCCTGGAACTGCTGCCGATCAACTTCAGCTACATCTGGTTCGCGCTGCTGATCTTCATGTTCTCGGTGGGCATGGGCCTGTTCTTCTCGCCCAACCAGGCCGCGGTCATGAACAGCCTGCCCCCCGACCAGCGCGGCGCGGGCGCCGGGATGCTGAACACGTTCCAGAACTCGGCCACGGTGCTGTCCATGGGCCTGTTCTTCACCATCGTCACGCTGGGCCTGGCCGACCACCTGCCGGCTTCCCTGTACCGGGGGCTGGTCAACGCGGGGGTAGCCCCCTCGGCCGCGCACCTGGTCGCGAACGAGCCGCCGATCGGGAGCCTGTTCTCGGCGTTCCTCGGCTATAACCCGATCAAGGAACTGCTCGGCCCGACCGGGGCGCTGAACCACCTGAGCCCCCACCAGCTGGCGTACGTGACCGGCCGCTCGTTCTTCCCCAAGCTGATCGAGCAGCCCTTCGCCGACGGCCTGCACCTGGCCTTCACCTTCGCCGCCATCGCCACGGTCGTGGCCATCGTCGCCTCCGCGTTCCGGGGCAAGCGTTACCTGGACGGGACCGAGCCGCTGAGCGACGAGCTGGCCGACGGGGCCGCCGAGATCGGCGGGATCACCGGCTTCGTCGAGCCGGTCGCGTCCTCAGACGCCGATCTCCCGGCCAACGGGAACGGTAACGGTCATCTGGCCACCGCCGAGCAGTCCGGCGGGGTCGGGGCGGACCGCGGATCCGATTCCCCGGGAAGCAGCTGAGCGGGATGGGCACGACGGCGCAGCGTGGCGCCCCGGCCCACCGCACCCGCCGCCGGGTCACCCCCGGCGGCGGGTGAGCCCCTGCTCGGCATCGGCGCCGCGGCGGAGCGGGCCGGGGTGTCCGAGCGGGCGCTGCGTTACTACCAGCAGCTGGGCCTGCTCGTCCCGGCCTGCACGCCGGGCGGGCTGCGCCGCTACTCCGAGGAGGACCTGGCCCGGGTGGCCCGCATCCGCGAGCTGCAGACCCTGCTCGGCCTCAACCTGGACGAGATCGCCGTGGTGCTCCGCAACGAGGACCGGCTCGCGCAGATCCGGCTCAGCTACCACGACGAGCGGACCAGCGACGAGGACCGCCGCCGGCTGACCCGCGAGTGCCTCTCCCTGCAGGAGAGCCTGCGCGACACCGTCAAGGCGAAGAAGGCCGCGCTGGAGGGCTTCCTGAACGACCTGGACTTCCGCATCCGCAAGTGCCGCGACCTGCTGGCCAGCGGCCCGGAACCGGGCCCTGGGCAGCAGGACGCCCCTGGGCAGGATTCCCGTGATCATGACCGGGGCGAGCCGGCCTCACTCGGCGACGATCGCACGCAGCACGGGTAGCAGCGCCGCCCGGCGCGACGGGCGGATGGCCGCAAGCACCCCTGCGGCGCCGCCCGAGATCGCCGTCACAACCAGCTGCGCGCCCTCGCGAGCGTACGGCTGAGGCGGCCGTCAGGCATCTTCAGGGCCCCTGCGGCGGAGCGCAGGCCAGGGACCTCGATGTCAGCTGCTGTCATCGCCTATGATCAGGACATGGGTCGATGGGAACCGAACGCGCGCGGCCGGCTCGAGCGGGCGGCTATGGAGCTCTACATCGAGCGCGGGTTCGAGCAGACCACCGTGACGGAGATCGCCAGGCGGGCAGGACTGACGCAGCGGACGTTCTTCCGGCATTACGCCGACAAGCGCGAGGTCCTGTTCGCGGGCTCCAGGTTGCTGGAGGAGCTCATCGTGCGCACCCTCGGCGGCGCGCTGGATTCCGCGGCGCCGATCGACGCGGTAGCCGAGGCCCTCGAGGCCGCCGGAGCCGCCATCCAGGAGGGCGGCGACCGGCCCCGGCAGCGCCAGGTCGTCATCGCCGCGAACCCGGAACTCCAGGAACGCGAGCTGATCAAGCTAGCCTCGCTCGCCTCGGCCATCGCCGCGGCGCTCCGCGAGCACGGTGTCCCGGACCCGGCCGCCAGCCTGACCGCCGAAGCAGGCATCGCCGTGTTCAAGATCGCTTTCGAACGCTGGATCTCCCTGAGCGACCAGCAGGACCTGCCGCAATACATCCGGGAGGCGGTGGACGAGCTGAAAGCGGTGACCGCGGGCAAGTAACCACCGGCGGTTACGTTCTGCCCGGTGCTTAGGCTTCCGGGCATGGAGCCGGACATGATCCGTGAGGCATTCGGAGCTGAGTCGCGGCGGCTGTCGGAGGTGGTCGCCGGTCTGGATGACGCTGCCTTCACCCAGCCCACGCCGTGTGATCCCTGGACCGTCGCGGATCTGGTGTACCACGTGCGGATGACGATGGGGCGGCTGCCCGGCATGCTCGACGCGCCGGACCCGGCAGGGACCGGCCTGGTGACCGCGGCCGGCTACTACCGGGGGGATCAGCGGTTCTCGGCCGGCACCAACGACGAGCGGATCCGGTCCGCCCAGCGCGGGGCCGCGGACCTGGCCGGCGCGGCGGCCCGGGCGCGCGACTTCGATGAGGCCCGCCAGCGAGCCTGGGTGGCGCTGCGGGCCGCGCCGCCGGGGCGGGTGGTCCTGACCCGCCACGGTGACCGCATGCTGCTCGTGGAGTTCCTCCGCACCCGGATCCTGGAACTCGCCGTGCACGGCCTGGACCTGGCCGCCGGCCTGGACTGCGCGCCGTGGATGACCGCCCCGGCGGCGGAGGTCACCGAGGATCTTCTGCTGCCCGCCGCGGCCGCGGCCTGGCTGCGCGCCGGAACCGGCTGGGACCGCGTCACGCTGATCGCCGGGCTCACCGGCCGCCGCCCGCTCACGCCAGCGGAGACCGAACTCGTGCAGTCCGCCGGCGTCGGGTGGCTGGCCCTCGGCTAACCGGGGGCCATCATGCGGCAGCGCGGTACCAGCGGCCGGGTCACGGGGACGGATGGAGATGCGTGCGCTGCCCGTCGTGGTCGAGCAGGCACAGGATCTCCGCGGGGCCGCCGCGGGCCCCGACGGCGTGCGGAATCATGGTCGAGAACTCCGCCGCCTGCCCGGCCTCGACCACGATGGCCCGCTCCCCCAGCCGCAGCACGACCGTCCCGGACAGGACCGTGAACCAGTCCTTGCCGGGATGGACTCCGAGTTCGCCGGCGCCGCCGCGGGGAACCGGCCTGGTGATGCGCATCTTGGCCACGCTGACGCCGTGCGGCCCCGATTCGCGGGTCAGCATCCAGGTGGTCACCCCCCGCACCTCATCGCGCTGCGGCCTGATCACCACGTCGTCGTCATCGGCGGACTCCACCAGCTGGTCGAGGGTGGTCCCCAGGGCGCGGGCGATCGGGGCCAGCTGGTCGAGGGCGATCCGCCGGTGGCCCGTCTCGATCCGGCTCAGGGTGGAGGGGCTCAGGTAGCAGCGGGCGGCCAGGTCATCCAGCGACCAGCCCCGCGCGGCCCGCAGCCCCCTGATCCGCTGGCGGACCAGGCCGTCGAGCTCGCTGTCTTGCGTCATAGGCAAGACTCTATGTCAATAGCGCAAACTGCCCGTAGCGTGGAGGCATGGAAAACCATCACGCCCATGATCGTCACGACCACCAGCACGACGGGGACGAGCCTGCCGAGGCGGTCCTGGCCGAACTCCTGGACCTCGACGCCGAGGTGCTGCACGACTACCTGAGCTCCGTGATCGGCTGGGTCGGCGGGCTGGCTGCTGGTCAGCCTCCCCGCCGGATCCTGGACCTGGGCTGCGGTACCGGCACCGGCAGCCTCGCACTCCTGCGGCGCTTCCCCGGGGCGGAGGTGACCGCCGTCGACGCGTCCGCGCCCATGCTGGACCATCTCCGGAACCAGGCTCGTGAGCTGGACCTAACCAGCCGGGTCCACGCGGTCCAGGCCGACCTGGATGCGGGCTGGCCGGACACCGGCCCGGTGGGCCTGGTGTGGGCGTCGAATTCCATGCACCACATGGCTGATCCGGATCGCGTCCTGGCCCAGATCCTGGCCGCGCTTGAGCCAGGTGGCCTGCTGGCAGTAGCCGAGATGGACTCCTTCCCCCGGTTCCTGCCCGACGATCCCGGCATCGGCCGCCCTGGGCTGGAGGAGCGCTGCCACGCGGCCCAGGACGACGCGAGAGGCGAGGAGATGCCGCACCTGGGCTCGGACTGGGGCCCCCGCCTGGCGAAGGCGGGCTTCGCCGTCGAGGCGGAGCGGACCTTCGCCATCGACCTGGAGCCCCCGCTCCCGGCCCCGGCCAGCCGATACGCCCTGCTGTCCCTCCAGCGCCTCCGGTCCGCGATCGACGGCCGGATCAGCGCCGACGACCTGGCCGCGCTCGACACCCTGCTCGACCCGGACGACCCGGCCAGCATCCCGCGGCGCGACGACCTCACCGTCCGCACCACGAGGACTGTCTGGCTAGCCCGGCGGCCGTAGGACACCCAGGGTCAGCTGCCGAGGAGCCAGCCGTTCGCGCTGGCCAGGCGGACGGCCTCGGCGCGGGTACGGGCCCCGGTCTTGCCGATCGCGGCCGACAAGTGATTGCGCACCGTCCCCTCGGACAGGTGGAGGGCCGCGGCGATGTCCGCCACCGTCCCCCCGTCCCGGGCCGTGCGCAGCACGTCGGTCTCCCGGGGGGTCAGCGGGCTGTCCCCGGCCGCGAGGGTCTCCGCGGCCAGGGTGGGATCGACCACCCGCAGTCCGGAGGCCACCCGGCGGACCGCGTCGGCCAGCTGGCGGGCTGGCGTGTCCTTGACCACGAATCCGCTGGCCCCGGCGGCCATCGCCCGGCGCAGGTAACCGGGGCGGCCGAACGTGGTCACCACTAGCACGCGGCACGACGGCAGCGCCGCCCGGAGCTCCTGGGTGGCGCTGATGCCGTCCAGGCCGGGCATCTCGACGTCCAGCAGGGCCACGTCGGGCCGGGCGCGGCGGGCCTCGGCCACCACCTCGTCCCCGCGGCCGACCTCGGCCACCACCTCCAGGTCGGGCTCCAGGGCGAGCAGCGCGGCCAGCGCACCTCGGACCAGGGCCTGGTCATCGGCGAGCAGCAGCCGGATAGGGGTGGTCACGACGCTAGCCCAGGAGTTCGCGTGACCCAGAAGAACCCCGCACCGACCGCTCGCCTGGGCCTGACGGCCCAGGCTCGCTCGCCGGTCTGGGTCACGCTCACAGGGTGATCATGACATGCGGACCCGCAGTGCGAACCCGCCCCCGGCGGGGCGGCCGACGGTGACCCTGGCCCCGGAGCCGGCGGCCCGTTCCCGCAGCCCGGCCAGGCCGTGCCCGCTGGCCGGCCCGCACCCGCCGGCCACGGTGTCCAGCTGATGTGCGAGCCAGGCGTCGCACTCGCCAGGCCCGTGAGCCGTGCCGTCGGCCGGGGCGGGCGGCCCGCAGCCGTTGTCGCTGATCTCGACCTCGCTGGGGGTGACCCGGATCCGGCAGCCGGTGGCACCGCTGTGGCGCACCACGTTGGTGACGCCTTCGCGGACCGCCCAGCCGAAGAGCTCCTGCCGGGGCCGCGGGATGCCGCTGAGGTCATGATCGGGCAGGTCCGCCTCGATGCCGGCGGCCGCCAGCGCGGTCCGGGCACTGGCCAGTTCCCCGGCCAGGGTGACCTCGCGGTACCCGGCCGCGGCGGCCCGGACATCGGCCAGCGCCTGCCGGGCGATCCGTTCCACGTCCGCGATCTCGATCCCGGCCCGCTCCGGATCCAGGCTGGTGAGCCGCCCGGCCAGCTCCGCCTTGACCGCCACCACCGTCAGCGAGTGGCCGAGGATGTCGTGCATGTCCCGGCTGAACTGGTTGCGCTGCTCGGCCAGGGCCAGCCGGGTGATCTCGTTCCGGGCCTCGACCAGCTGCGCGTTCCGCTGGATCACATGGCTCACGCCCCACGCGGCCAGGGCCGAGACGAAGATCTGGAACGCCATGGTTCCGTCGACCGTCCAGCCATTCGCCCACGGGACGATCAGCGAGACCGCGACGAACACGCTCACCACGGCCCAGCCCGCGCGGGTGGGCAGCAGGAATACCGCCATCACGCCCACGTAGATCAGCAGGCTGCCGGCTGGCGGGCCGAGCGCCGCATACGCCAGCGCCACCAGCACGCTCTCGGCGGCCAGCGCGGCCACGCCGATCCGGCGGGAGATCTGCCGGTTCCGGAAGGCCCGCAGAGATCGGGCGGCGGCGAACGTCACGATGAACAAGACCGCGAACGCGATCAGGTCGGCCAGTCCCAGGTACCGGCGGGCCAGGTTCGGGTCTGACCAGAGCTTCCCGATCGGCTGGGCCAGGTAGACCAGCCAGATCGCCGCGAACATCCAGCCCACCCGGCTCCACCGGCTGCCCGCGGGCAAGATGCCAGGCGAGGCGGGCGTGGCAGCCGGGCCAGCCCCGGCCTCCCCGGTGCTGGCCACCCCGTGCTGGCCTCCCCGGTGCTGGCCTCGCCGGTGCTGGCCTCGCCGGTGCCACCCGGCCCGGGACTGAGCGGGCCGGGCTGCTCGCGCCGCTGCGCTGGGGCCTCGGTCATGACGCTGCCTCGCCCGGCCCAGGCCACGCGGTGGGACCCGGGCTGGTCATCCAGGCCGGCCGGAACTGGGGGGACCGCATACCCCGAGTCTGCTCGATCATCGGCCTGAGGGCCACTCACCCGGTCCGGCACCTGGTCGCGCGCCGGATCCGGGGCCGGGCGGGGGTCCAGCCAGGTGTCCGCCATGATCCGATTATGCGTCCGGGGCCCGCGCGGTCCCGCTGCCGGGCGTCATGCCTGGGCCATGACAGATGTCATGGCCCAGGCATCCCCCGTGACCTGGTCAGGGCTCGACGGGCAGCCCGGCGCGGGCCCAGGCCTGGAACCCGCCGTCCAGGTCCGTCGCCGCGGACAAGCCGAGATCCTGCAGCGAGGCCGCGGCCAGGCTGGAGGTGTACCCGGCTGAGCACATCACGATGACCTGCAGGTCATAGGACCCGGCCACGGGCAGCCGGGCGTCCGACGCGGGGTCCAGGCGCCACTCCAGGACGTTGCGCTCGATCACGAGCGCGCCAGGCACCTGGCCCTCGGCTGCGCGCTGGGCCTGCGGCCGGATGTCCACCAGCAGCGCCCCGGCCTGCATGGCTGCCCAGGCCTGCGCCGGGCCCAGCCGGTCCAGACGGCTCCGGGCCTGCTCCAGCACCTGGCTGATCGGCCGGGCCCCCGGCGGTGCCGTGCGGATCACCAGCGCTCCCCTGCGGTTTCCACGGTGGTCAGCACCAGGCCGCTCTGGGTCAGCTCGTAACGGCGCATCCCGGACAGCGGCGGAGAGTACGCGTGGATGCTCACCGCAGGCGCCGCCGATTCGTTCGCCACCTCGTGCACGTGACGCGGCCCGAACGACCGTATCCGGCCCGCCGCGAAGGTGCTGGTGGCCAGGGTCGGGCGCCCCGCGGCCGGCGTCCGTTCCCGCAGCTCACCCTGGACCACGGTGAACGCGCCCGAGGAGCCGCAGTGGTCATGGAAACCGGTGTGCTGTCCCGGCAGCCAGCTGAGCAGCCACACCTCGTGATTCTCGCCGCGCTCCAGCCGCTGGTACCAGCGCTCGCCTTCGGAATAGCGGACCAGGTCGGCCCACTCCCCCCCGGCTGCGGCCAGGCGCACGAGGTCAGCGGGCCGGGCTTCGTTGGCCGGCCGAATCCGCCTGCCGGCGGTGCCGGCTGCATCCAGCCGCTGGCGGACTCCAGTGTTCGCGAGAAGCATCCTAGTTATCCGATCGTTACGATAGGAATATGGCGTACGTGAAAGGTTAGCACGTCCTGTCCGTCCAGTTCCGGGGGTTGCACCACGAGGCCAGCCAGGCGCGCCGGAAACCCGTTTGCCCCCGGCCGCGACCGCCGGCCAGACTGGGCGTTAACGGCGCTGGGGGCGCTGGACGGGGCGTGGCTGGCACGACGGGGATCTCAGGCGGAGATGTCGCAATACACCCGCAACTCGCGATATGACTTGACAGTCCCGGGTAGACGCGATACATCGTGTATCCGGATACGTGCCGGGCGGCCCGGCGGCCCGCTTCCCTGGGGAGGAACCGTGACCACTGAACCAGCCCGCACGGGGGCATCCAGCGCCCGTCACCGGTGGGCGCACCGCATCGCGGGCCTGCCCAGCGGGCGGCGCACCAAGTGGGCCGTGCTGGTCTTCTGGGTGATCGTGATCGCCCTGACCGGATCCCTGGCCGGGAAGCTGATGGGTGCCGAGAAGAACGACGCCTCTGCGTACCTGCCCGCGTCCGCGGAGTCGACCCAGGCGCTCAAGCTGCAGGACCACTTCACCTCGAAGAACCTGAACCCGGCGGTCGTGGTCTACGTGCGGCCCTCCGGGCTGACTCCAGCCGACCTGGCCAAGATCAGCCGCCGACGCGAAGAAGTTCGCCACGCTGAAGGACGCCGGGAAGGTCATCGGCCCGATCCCGTCCCGGGACCACAAAGCGGCCCAGGTCCTCATCGAGGCCCATCTCGGCTTCAGCAGCGCGATCACCAACTTCGTCAACCGCGTGCACAGCATCGGGTCCTCGGGGGATCCCGGGCTGCACGTGTACGTGACGGGCCCGGCCGCCAGCGCGGCCGACTCGGTCAAGATCTTCAAGGGCATCGATTCGACCCTGCTCTACGCCACCCTCGGGGTGGTCATCGTGCTGCTCCTGCTGACCTACCGCAGCCCCATCCTGTGGCTGCTCCCGATCATGTCCGCGGGCGTCTCGCTGATCGCCGCCGAGGCCGTGATCTACGAGCTCGTCGTGCACGAGGGCCTGGTCGTCAACGGGCAGACCGCGGGCATCCTGGTGGTGCTGGTCCTAGGCGCCTCGACGGACTACGCGCTGCTGCTGATTGCCCGGTACCGCGAGGAGCTGCGCAGGCACCAGGACCGGCACGAGGCCATGGCCGTGGCCATGCGGCGCGCCGGGCCCGCGATCTTCGCCAGCGGACTGACCGTGATCGCCGCGATGCTCTGCCTGCTGGCCGCGGACTCGGCCGACATCTCCGGGCTGGGCCCGGTCGCCGCGATCGGCGTCGGGGTCGGCCTGCTGGCCATGATCACGCTGCTGCCCGCGCTGCTGGTCATCACGGGCCGCTGGGTGTTCTGGCCGCTGCGGCCCCGGTACGGCTCAGCAAGACCCCACGAGCCGCGGGCCGTGGTCCCGGATCGGCAGCCGCATCGCCCGCCGTCCCCGGCGGGTCTGGATCGTCACGGCGGTGCTGCTCGCCGTGGCCTCGCTCGGCCTGATTGGCCTCACGTTCGGCGCGCTCACCCAGGCCCAGTCCTACCGGGGCACGCCCAGCGCGGTCGCGGGCGAGAGGGTTCTGGCCCGGCACTTCCCGGCCGGCGCCGGTGAACCGGTCTACGTGATCGGCAACGCCCAGGAGGCCGCGCCGCTGCGTGCCGCGCTGGCCGGCGCCCGGGGCATCGCCACGGTCAGCCCGCCGCAGGTGAAGGACGGCCTGGTGCTGCTGCAGGGCACGCTGGCCGTGCCGCCGGACAGCCAGGCCGCGTACACCGTGGTCAGCCAGGTGCGGGCCGCCGTGCACGCGGTTCCCGGCGCCGACGCCAAGGTCGGCGGGTCCACCGCGATCAACGCCGACGTGCAGCACTACGCCATCCGGGACCGGAACGTCATCATCCCGCTGATCCTCCTCGTCGTGCTGATCATCCTGGGCCTGCTGCTGCGGGCGGTGGTCGCGCCGCTGATCCTGATCGGCACGGTCGTCCTGTCCTTCGGCGCCGCGCTGGGCCTGTCCGCGCTCGTGTTCCGGCACGTCTTCGGGTTCGCCGGAGCGGACAACTCCATGCCGCTGTTCGCCTTCGTGTTCCTGGTCGCCCTGGGTATCGACTACAACATCTTCCTGATGACCCGGGTGCGTGAGGAGTCGCTCAAGTCCGGGACGCACCGCGGGATGCTGGCCGGGCTGGCCGCCACCGGCGGGGTGATCACCGCGGCGGGCCTGGTGCTGGCGGGCACGTTCGCGACGCTGGCCACGCTGCCGCTGGTCATCCTCACCGAGATCGGGTTCACGGTGGCCCTCGGGGTCCTGCTGGACACCCTGATAGTGAGGTCGGTCCTGGTGACCGCGCTGACCCTGGACATCGGCCGGCACATGTGGTGGCCCAGCCGGCTCGCTGCCCGGCGCGACGACGATGCGGCCGCCGAGCCGGCGGAGCAGCTGTCCCGGGCCCGGTGATCGCCCGGCGGCGCGGGGTGCCCTCCGGGTACTCGCCAGGGCTCCCCCGGGGCGGGACGGCTCCTACTGGCACGTACAGTTAGCTGCCGTGGGATCAGGTTCGGGCCGCGCAGGCTCTCCGGAGCTGGAAGGGCTCGTGGTCCGCACCGTCCCGGTCCCCGACCCGGGTGACCTGGTGGGCCAGCTTCCCGGCACCGGGCCGCTGGCCTGGATCCGCCGCGGTGAGGGTTTCGTGGGCTGGGGTGAGGTGGCGCGGGTCACGGTACCCGCCGGCCAGGACCGGTTCACCGCGGCCGACAAGTGGCTGCGAGCCCTCCTGGACGGCGCGCGGGTCGAGGACCACGTGGGTGCGCCCGGCTGCGGGCCGGTGGCCTTCGGCAGCTTCACATTCGACCCCACCTCCGAAGGGTCCGTCCTCATCCTGCCCCAGGTGGTACTGGGCCGCCGGGCGGATCAGGCCTGGCTTACCACGGTCACCGGCCAGCCTCCCGCCCCGCCCTCCCGGCCAGGTCCGCTGGACCGGTCCCGGCTGGCCGGCCCCGCGGGGACCCCGGCCGCCCCCGGGCCGATCCGCTGGCACGACGGCAGCCTGACCGCACCCCAATGGGAGCGGGCGGTCGCGGCGGCGGTGCAGCGCATCAGGGCCGGCCGGCTGCAGAAGGTGGTGCTGGCCCGCGACCTGTACGCGTCGGCCCCGGGCCTGATCGATGAGCGGCTGCTGCTGGAACGGCTGGCCGCCCGCTACCCGGACTGTTACACGTTCGCCTGCGGCGGCCTGGTCGGGGCGACCCCCGAGCTGCTGATCAGGCGGCAGGGCACGGAGATCAGCTCGCTCGTGCTGGCGGGCACGGCGCCGCGCGGCGATGACCCGGACCGGGACGCGGCGCTCGGCACCGCGCTGCTCGCCTCGGCCAAGGACACCGAGGAACACGGGTACGCGGCGGCCGGGGTGCAGCAGTCCCTCGCCCCGCTGTGCGACGACCTGACCGTGGCCCCGCGCCCGGAACTGCTCCGCCTGGCCAACGTGCAGCACCTCGCCACCGCGATCAGCGGCCGGCTGGCGGCGCGGGACGACGGCACGCGGCCGTCCGTGCTGGCCCTCGCGGACGCGCTCCATCCCACCGCGGCGGTGTGCGGCACGCCGACCGAGACCGCGATGGAGCTGATCCGCGAGCTGGAAGGCATGGACCGGGGCCGGTACGCCGGGCCGGTCGGCTGGGTGGACGGCGCGGGAAACGGGGAATGGTGCATCGCGCTGCGCTGCGCCGAGATCGACGGCACCCGCGCCCGGCTCTTCGCCGGCGGCGGCATCGTGGCCGACTCCGACCCCGAGGCCGAGCTGGCCGAGGCCCAGGCCAAGTTCCGCCCCATGCAGTCCGCCCTGGAAGACTGACAACAGCCCCGCCCGAAGGCAGAAGCCGGGCGCGAGCGTAGCTAGGGCCCCGCCACCGCTCAGCGGCCGGGCCGGTTAGCGTGGCCCGAACTGTAGCCGGGCGCCGCCACCGCGTATCGGCGCCAGGCTGGATGGGGCCCGAGCTGTAGCTGGGCGCAAGCCACCGCTATCCGCGGCCGAGGCCGGGCCCGCCGGAGGCGGGTCCCGGGCCGAGGCCGCGGATGGCGGGGGGTCCGGGGGGTCGTCCCCCCGGACTAGCTCAGTGCAGGCGGACTCTGGGGTCCAGCACGGCGTAGAACGCGTCCACCACGATGTTCGCCACCACCACCGCGGCGGAGGCGACGATGACGACCCCGATGATCACCGGCAGGTCCTGCTGGCTGATGGACGCACGGCGGTGAACCCGAGGCCCGGCATCGAGAACACGACCTCGGTGATGACCGCGCCGCCGAGCAGGATGCCCACGTCCAGGCCGAACTGGGTGACGATCGGGGTCAGCGCCGCCCGCAGCGAGTGCCGGAAGATGACCCGCCGCTCGGACAGCCCCTTGGCCCGGGCGGTCCGGATGTAATCCTCGTTCATCACGTCCAGCATCGACCCCCGGGTCAGCCGGGTGTACGTCGCGGCCGACACCAGGGCCAGGGTGAACCAGGGCAGGATCAGCGAGCGGAACCAGCCGCTCGGGCTCTGGCCGAACGGGATGTAGGTGGGCGGGAACGCGTGGATGCCGTGGATGGTGAGCTCGTAGTAGAAGATCAGCAGGAGCAGCAGTCCCAGCACGAACGTCGGCATCGAGTAGAAGAACAGGGCTGCGCCGGTGACGACGCGGTCGGCGACCGATCGTGACCTGACCGCGGACAGCACACCGCTCAGCACGCCGAGCACGATCCAGATGATGGCCGCGCCGATGACCAGGGACAGCGTGATGGGGAACGCGGACTTCAGCACCGAGTTCACCGACTGGCCGTGGTAGAAGGAGTAGCCCAGGTTGCCGTGCAGCAGCAGCCACACGAAGTGCCAGTACTGCTCGTAGATGGGCCGGTTGAGCTGCAGGCGATTGGTCACCTCGGCGATGACCTGCGGCGTGGCGTCCTTGCCGGCCAGGACCCGGGGGACCTGCTTGGCGCCCGGGCCGATGAAGAAGATCGCGAACACGCCGACGGTGATGAGCCAGAGCACGATGATGCCCTGGAAAACGCGGCGGATGATAAAGCGGGTCACCTGGGCTCCCTAGACGAACAGCTGGCCGCCGCGCGGGTCGAATGCGTCCCGCACGCCGTCGCCGAAGATGTTGAACGCGAGCGTGGTGATCAGCAGCGCCAGGCTGGGGAACACCAGGTACCACCACGCGCCGTACTCGAAGACGGTCTGTGAATCGGCGATCATCGAGCCCCAGTCCGGGGTGGGCGGGGGGATGCCGACGCCCAGGAACGACAGGGACGCCTCGGCCACGATCGAGACCGGGATCAGCAGGCTGGTGTAGACGATGATCGGGGCGATCACGTTGGGCAGGATGTCGATGAACATGATCCGCCAGGGCCCTGCGCCCATGGACCGGGCGGCCTCGACGTACTCCTTCTCGCGGATCGACAGCACCTGGCCGCGGATGATCCGCCCGACGGACGCCCAGCCGAGGAACCCGATGACGATGAGCAGGACGACCAGTCCCGGGCCGATGACCGTGACCAGGGAGATGGCCAGCAGCAGGAACGGGATGGCGAGCAGCCAGTCCATCAGCCGGGCCAGCAGCGTGTCGGTCAGGCCGCCGAAGTAGCCGGCGGCCAGGCCGACGATCGCGCCGATGGCCACGGAGATCACCGAGGCCAGCACGCCGACGATGAGCGAGATCCGGGCGCCGTAGGCGATCCGGACCAGGACGTCACGGCCCAGCGTGTCGGTGCCGAACCAGAACTGGCTGGACGGGCCGAGCGGCTGGCCGCTGGCGTTCACCCCGATCGGTGCGGGGAACTGCTGGTTAGGACCGTGGCCGGTGATCGCGGCCACGACGGGCGCGAAGATGGCGACGAGGATGATGAACCCGATCACCCCGAGCGAGATCATCGACGCCTTGTCGTGCAGCAGCCGCTGCGTGGCCAGCCGCCACGGGCTGCGCCCCTCGATCTTCTTCGCGGCCGGTGAGACCTCGGCGCCCGGCCCGGGCGCGGATCCCGCGAGGGCCTGCTCGGAAGCTTCCGGAATGTTCAAAGCCATGATGTCACTTCCCTAAAGCAGGCTCAGGCGCTGCCGAGCAGCCCGGACTCGATCACGCGGTCTTCGGCGGAAATGGTGGGCCGGGCCTTGGAGATGTCCTCCCCGTCTTCCACCGGGAAGTGGCAGGCGGCCAGGTGGTCAGCCTCATCGCCGAGGCGCGGCTCGAGCACGGGATCCTTCTCCACGCACGTCGGGGCGGCCTTCGGGCACCGCGGATGGAACCGGCAGCCCGAGGGCGGGCTGATCGGCGAGGGCACGTCCCCGGCCAGGATGATCCGCTCCCGCTGCCCGGCCTTGTCCGGGTCCGGGACGGGCACGGCCGACAGCAGCGCGTCGGTGTAGGGGTGCCGCGGGTGGGCCCACAGCTCGTCGACCGGCGCGAGCTCGGTCACCTGCCCCAGGTACATGACCGCCACCGTATTGCTCACGTGCCGGACCACCGACAGGTCGTGGGCGATGAAGATGTAGGTCAGGCCCAGCTCGGACTGCAGGTCGGCGAGCAGGTTGATGACCTGGGCCTGGATGGACACGTCGAGCGCGGACACCGGCTCGTCGCAGACGATGAGCTTGGGCCGGAAGGCCAGCGCCCGCGCGACCCCGATGCGCTGCCGCTGCCCGCCGGAGAACTCGGCCGGGAACCGGTTGTAGTGCTCCGGATTCAGCCCGACCAGCTCCATGACTTCCTGGACCTTGCGCTTGCGTTCCTGGCCCGTGGCCGTCTTGTGGATCGCGAACGGGTCCCCGATGATCGACCCGACCCGGCGGCGCGGGTTCAGCGAGCCGTAGGGGTCCTGGAAGATCATCTGGATCTCCCGCCGGAGCGGCCGCATCTGCCGTGGCTTGAGCCTGCTGATGTCCCGGCCGTCGAACGTGATCCGGCCCGAGGTGATGTTGTAGAGCCTCAGGACGCAGCGGGCCAGCGTCGATTTGCCGCAGCCGGTCTCGCCGACCAGGCCGAGCGTCTGGCCCCGGCGTACCTCCAGGTTGACCCCGTCCACCGCGTGCACGAACTCCCGGTCGCGCCGGAAGAGTGACGAGGACTGGACGGGAAAGTACTTGACCAGGTTCTCGATCCGCAGCAGGACATCGCCACCCGCCGCGGGCTCCGGCTCGGTGGCCGTAATCTCCGCGTTCATCACACCGTCCCTTTACGATTCAGCCTGTGCCGGAAGTGGCTCGCCCGCGACTTTGCGCCGTAGCTCGTTGCGCGCCGCCATGTCGTGCGGCAGCCAGCACGCGGACAGGTGGGTCGCGTCGTCCCCCACGGAGGCGAGTGGCGGGGTCTCGGTGCGGCACCGGTCCATCACGTAATCGCAGCGAGGACTGAACGGGCAGCCGGGCGGGAGATTGATCAGGCTGGGCGGCTGGCCGTGGATGGGCCGGAGCCGCTCTCGCTCACCGCCGTAGGCCGGCAGCGACAGGAGAAGCCCTTCGGTATACGGGTGATGGTTGGCGAAGAAGGTGGTGCGCAGGTCGGCCTTTTCCATGACCGCCCCGGCGTACATCACCTGCACCTGGTCGGCCACGTCGGCCACGACGCCGAGGTCGTGGGTGATCAGGATGACCGCCGTGCCGAACTCTTCCTGCAAGGTCTTGATGACCGCCAGCACCTGGGCCTGCACGGTGACGTCGAGCGCGGTCGTCGGCTCGTCGGCGATCAGCAGCTTGGGGTTGAGCGACATGGCCATCGCGATCATGGCCCGCTGCCGCATGCCGCCGGAGAACTGGTGCGGGTAGTCGTCCACGCGGCGGTCCGCCTGCGGGATCCCGACCAGCTTGAGCAGCTCGACGGCCCGGGCCCGGGCCTGCTGCTTGGACATGTCGTGGTCGTGCTGGCGGATCATCTCCACGATCTGCCAGCCGACCTTGTAGTACGGATGCAGGCTCGACAGCGGATCCTGGAAGATCATGCCAATCTCGGCCCCGCGGATCTTGCGCAGCGAGCCCTGGTCGAGCGTGAGCAGGTCCCTGCCCTCGAACATCGCCCGGCCGCTGATCCGGGCCCCGCGGGTGAGACCCATGATCGTCTGTGTGGAAACGCTCTTACCGGAGCCTGACTCCCCGACGATGCCGAGGGTCTGCCCGGCATCAACGTCGAAGGAGACCCCGCGTACCGCCTGCACTATGCCGTCAGAGGTCCTGAATGACACGTGCAGGTCGTCGACCTCGAGCAGGGCCACGCGCTACCTACCCTTCCCCACCTAAAGGTCCAGGCTCGGCTGTTTGCGCAGCCCAGACCCTGCAATGACTGTAATCCCGGCCGGCCGCCCCGCGGTAGGTACCGAGGGGCGGCCGGTTGACTCGATCAGCTTACGTACCGTGACGAATTCTACGAACCGTCACAGATTGTTCGGGTCAGGGATCATCCTGGCGGGCTGAGCCACACATTCGTCGGGTCGAACTGCTGGATCGCCGGGACGTACACCGCATTGTGCACGTAACTGGCGTGGTACAGCGGCTGGTTCGGGTTGACGATCGGGTAGAACGGGGCGTCCTTCATGACCGCCTCGTCCGCCTGGCCCCAGATCGTGGCGGCCGCGCTGGCCGTCGCCGCGCTGGCGCCCTTGGCGATCAGGGACGTCACCGCCGGGTCGCTGTAGAACCCGAAGTTGCTGCCGACCGGCGGGTAAGACGCCGGGCCGGAGAACAGCGGGTTGAAGAACGACACCGCGGCATCGCCGTACCAGTCCGGGCCCCATCCGGCGAGGGACAGGTCCCACGTGCCCTTCTTGGCCACGCTCGGCACCTCCATGTACTTCACGTAGAAGTCCGCGGGGGTGGCGCCCAGCAGCTTGATCTTCACGCCGATCTTGGTCATGTCGCTCTGCAGCGTCTGCGCCATCTTGGTCGCGACGGTGCTGGACGGCCGGTACAGCAGCGTGAGGGTCAGCCCGTTCTTGTACCCGGCGGCGGCCAGCAGCTGCTTGGCCTTGGTCGGGTTGTACGGGTACGGGTTGTAGTTCGCCGGCACGTCCTGCGATCCGTTGATCCCGGTCGGCAGCACGTGGGTGAGTGCCACTCCCTGGGTCGGCCCGCCGTTGTCGGTGAGCAGGGGGGCCCGGTTGATGCCGTAACTGAGGGCCTGCCGGACCTGGACCTTCTTCAGCGCGCTGTTGTTGTTCGGCGACACCATGTTGTAGACCAGGTACGGGTTGGTGGAGAAGGTGGAGCCGAGGTTGAAGTTGTGGTTCAGCCCCTGCTTCATCTGGGCCTCCAGGCCCGGGTCCGCCCCGACCGGCGGGAACGCGTCGAATTCCATGCCCGCCGAGGCCGTGTTGGTCTGCAGCTGCTGCTGGACCGCGGGCTCGTTGCCGGTCTCCGAGACCTTGATCTCGTTGACGTAGGCCTTGCGGACCGGATCCGTGCTGGCCTTCCACGCCGGGTTGCGGACGAAGACGATGCTCCGGGTGGGCACGTAGCTCTGGATCTTGTACGGCCCGTCCGCGATGATGTGCTGCCCCTCAGCCCCGCTGCCCGTCAGGTAGTTCAGGCTTTCGACCGGCGCGGGCGCGAAGGCGTCCAGCTGCAGCATGTCCGGGAAGTAGCTGGCCGGGTGGACCAGGTTGTAGGTGATCGTCTGCCCCGAGGCCTTCACACCCGAGATCTGGTGGGTGTCGATGTACTTCTTGATGGCCGACACCGAGGTGGACGGGACCTTGGCGAACCCGGTGCAGAACTGCTGCGTAGCCGACGATCAGCGCCTCGAAGTCGGGCAGCCCGCCGAACGGCTGGGTCGGGTTGCAGTCCCGCTTGAGGCCGAGCAGCGCGTCAGCCGCCGTGATCTGCCGCGCCGGGGTGGTGTCCCAGTCGGCGCCGGTGCGGATCGTCACGCTGTACGTCTTGCCGCCGTTCGAAACGGTCGGCAGCGCGGTGGCGAGGTCAGGCACGACCGTGGTGGTCTTGCCCGGGGTGGCCGGGTACGCATACAGCAGCCGGAGCCAGGGCCGCTGGCCCAGGGCGCCGATCGTGTAGTAGGAGACGTTGTAGTCCATGAAGTCAACGTCGCCCTGGCCGAGCATGTTGAGCGTGCCGCCCTTTTTGGGCGTCCCGGAGCCGGGGTTCACTCCCTGGAGACCAAAGGCCCCCGATCCCGACGACGTGCCGCCGCCGCTACCGCCGCTGCCACCGCTGCTGCCGCCACAGGCGGTAGCCACGAGCGCGAGGGCAGCCACGACCACGGCGGTCGCATAGCCCCGCGTGCGTATGCGCATCGACACATTCCTCCTTCTAGATGTTCCGCCGCGAAGTTCGTCCGCGGAGCATAGGACCCATGGGCCGATCCGTCCCACGGTATGGCGGCACGCCAAGAGCGGCGTCCGACCGGATCATGCTAGGTCTGCCTAGCCGCCAGGTGAACAGGCCTGATGCGACCGCCCCGAATCGTGACCCGACGGTAATCTGACCCTTATCAGACCGCTACCGGGACGCCCTCGATGCCGCATACCGGGGCGGCGGGGTATAGAGTCGATGCCCTTCTCCATTTGAACGGTCTCCCCCGTCATCCGGCACAACCGGAGCTTCTGGGCTGAAACGGCGAAAAGGATCACTGCGGACGGCGCCCTTCCCCGCAATTCTTCCTTGGCGCCCATTCTCCCCGCCTGACCGTCCCGGAGCCCGGAACAGTGCGGTTCCGGACGGCTGGAAGCGCGGTTCCGGCGGCCAGAGGTAGAGTGGCCAGGGAGAAGAGCGGAGAGCGGTGACGGCGGCCGCCGCAGCCTCCGCCAGCCGCCGCCGCAGCGTGGTCCCGGCCGCCCGGTCGGCGGCCACCTCGACGACGCGGATCCCGTCGCCCTTCAGCGCGGCGGGCAGGTCCGCCGCCCGCGCCACCAGCGTGTGACCGATCCCGGCCGCAGCGGCCAGGCCCGCCAGCCGGGCCCCGTGCGGGGTGCCGAACACCCGCTCGAACGGGGCGGGCACCGCGGCCTGCTCCAGGGCGGAGAAGATGCCGCCGCCGTCGTTATTGGCGACCACCAGCACCAGGTCCGGGCGGGCTTCCTCCGGCCCCGCGAACAGGCCGGGCGCGTCATGCAGGAACGCGATATCACCCAGGAGTGCGGCGGCCGGGCCGCCGCCGGACGCCTGGTGCGCGAGCGCGGCCCCGGCCGCCGATGAGATCAGCCCGTCGATGCCGCTCGCTCCCCGGCTGGACAGCACCCGCAGGCCGTCCCGGGGGGCCAGGTGCCGGTCCAGGTCGCGGATCGGCAGGCTGGACGCGGCCCACAGCAGCGCCCCGTCCGGCATGGCCGCGGCCAGGTCCCGGGCCAGCCGCGGCTCGGTCAGCTCGTCGCCGGCGTCCAGGATCGCGTCCACCGCGCCGCCGGCGGCCTCGTCCGCCTCCCGCCAGTCACGCAGCCAGCCGGCCGGGCGCCGGCCGGGCAGGCCCGCCAGCCGGACCGCCGCGGCTACGTCGGTGGCGGTACGCGCGGGGTCCGCCCAGCGGCCCGGCCCCTGGGCGAGGATCACCTGCCGGGCGCCGTCGGCCGCGGCCTGGCGCAGGAACGATGTCTGGCCCCGGGACAGCCCCGGCCGGCCCGCACAGATGACCAGGTCAGGGCGGTGCGCGGCCAAGAACGCCGGGTGCTCGAGCAGGTACTGGTAGGCGCCGAGCGCGTGGCCGCCCTGCCGCGCCCCGGACGACGGCTCGGCCAGCACCGGCCAGCCCGCCGCAGCGGCCAGCCGGAGCAGGCCGGACGGGCCGGCGGCGCCGTCCCCGGCCACGATGACCCCGCGCTCGGTCCACGGCAGGTCCAGCGTCCCGGGCTCCCCCCAGCCGGCGGGCGTTGCGATGCCGGAGTGGCTAGAGGTGCTGGAGTGGCTCGCGGTGCTGATAGTGCTGGAGTGGCTGACAGTGCTGGGGTTGCCGGAGTGGCTGGAGGTGCTGACGGTGCCCGGCCGGGCCGGCCAGCCCGCCTGCCCCGTCCCGGCCCACCGGATCCAGGGAGCCCCGCCGTCTCGCCCGGCCAGCGGTTCCGGCCATCCATCCCCGGCGGCCGCGATCCCGGGGCCCGCCGGGGCCCCGGCGTCCGGCAGCCCCGGCACCAGCGGATCCCGCAGCGGCAGGTTCAGGTGCACCGGCCCGGGAAAGCCCCCGTCCGCCCCGGACGCCGCCGCCCACGCGTGGCAGGCCAGCGACCGCCAGTAGGCATTCATCCCCGGGCGGGCCTCCGGCACCCCGGCCTCGGCGAACCAGCGGACCGCCCCGCCGTACAGTTTCAGCTGGTCAATGGCCTGATTGGCACCGGTGCCGCGCAGCTCGGGCGGCCGGTCGGCGGTCAGTACCAGCAGCGGGACGCCGGACTCGTCCGCCTCGATCACCGCGGGGTGGAAGTTGGCCGCCGCCGTCCCCGAGGTGCAGATCACCGGGACCGGCCGCCCGCTGGCCTTGGCCAGCCCCAGGGCCAGGAACGCCGCCGACCGCTCATCAATCCGCACATGCAGGCGAAGCCCGCCCGGGGCCGTGCTCTTCTCCCACAGCGCGATGGCCAGGGGCGCGCTGCGCGAGCCGGGGGCCAGCACGGCCTCCCGCAGGCCGCAGCGCACCAGCTCGTCGACCAGGGTGACGGCGAAGGCAGTCGAGGGATTCACGGTGCGCACTGGCCCGGTCAGGCCAGCCCGGCCGGGGCGGCCGCACCGAGGAACCCCGCCGCGGCCACCACCCGGGCGCGCCAGGGTTCCGGGTCGGCCGACCACGATCGCATCGTTTGCGGATCTGCCGGAGGGCGGCGAACCGGCAGGTAACCGCCCTGCTCAGCCAGCGGATCGCTGGTGACATCCCCGGTCAGCAGGCTCATCGTGGCCAGGCCGCACGCGTAGGGCAGGTCAGGCAGGGCCGCGGCGAGGGCCACCCCCGCGGCCAGCCCCACCGACGACTCGACCGCGCTGGACACCACGACGGGCAGCCCGCACGCCTCCGCGACCCGCAGCGCGGCCGCGACCCCGCCCAGCGGCTGGGCCTTCAGCATCACGATGTCCGCCGCGCCCGCGGCCCGCACGGCCAGCGGGTCCTCGGCCTTGCGGATCGACTCGTCCGCGGCGACCGGGACCTGCACCCGGCGGCGCAGCGCGGCCAGCTCGTCCAGGGTCGCGCACGGCTGCTCGGCATACTCGAGCCCGAACCGGCCCAGCTCACCCAGCATCCGCACGGCGGTGTCCACGTCCCACCCGCCGTTGGCGTCCACCCGGATCCGGCCCCCGGCCCCCAGCGCGTCGCGCACCGCCTCGACCCGGGCGATGTCGTCGCCGTCGGCCTGGCCGCGCTCGGCGACCTTCACTTTCGCGGTCCGGCAGCCGGAGCCGGACACGATGCGGTGCGCCTGCTCCGGCCCCACCGCGGGCACGGTCACGTTGACGGGCACCCGGTCACGGACCGGCGCGGGCCACCCGTCCCAGGCGGCCTCCAGGGCGCAGGCCAGCCAGCGGGCGCATTCCCGCGGCCCGTACTCGGGGAACGGCGAGAACTCCGCCCACCCGGCGGGACCCTCGATCAGCGCCCCCTCGCGGACCGTGATGCCGCGGAAGCGGGTGCGCATCGGGATCGCGAACGCGCGCAGGCCCGGCAGCACGGCTGCGACCCGGTCGCGGCGTCCCAGGTCAGCGTCGGCCACGGCAACACCCTCCCGGCTCATCCCTGATCTGCCCGGATAACCTTACGTCGATGACCCCCCGTCCCTTGCACGCAGTGCTGCTCCCCGCGGCCGCGGGAGCCGGGCGGCTGATGGAGGCGCTGGGCGCGGCCCTGGACGGCACCGGCCCGGCGCTGCTGCCCGTCGATCCCCGGCTGCCCGCCGAGCGGGTCGCGGCCCTGCTCCAGGCGCTCCGCCCCGCCACCCTGGAAACCCTGGACGGTCCCCAACGGCTTGACCCGGGTGACTCCCCCGGGGTGGCCCCGGGGACCGCGGTGGTGATCGCCACGTCCGGGTCGACCGGGGAGCCCAAGGGCGTCGAGCTGGGCGCGGCGGCGCTAAGCCATTCGGCGCGGGCCAGCCTGGACCGGATCGGCGCCCGGCCGGGCGAGGCGTGGCTGTCGTGCCTGCCGCCGAGTCACATCTCCGGCCTGCAGGTGTTCCTCCGGTCGCTGGTGTCCGGGACCGCGCCGGTGGTCCTGGACCAGCTGGATGCGCCGGGCGCCGCCCGGGGGGCCGGCGGGTACGTGTCACTGGTTCCCACCCAGGTCCGCCACCTGCTGGACCAGCCCGGGGGGCGGGAGGCGCTGGCCGGGTTCCGCGCGATCCTGCTCGGCGGGGCCGCGGTGCCGGCCGGGCTGCGCGCCGAGGCGGCCGCCGCGGGGGCCCGGGTGATCACCACCTACGGCATGTCGGAGACGTGCGGCGGCTGCGTCTACGACGGCGAGCCGCTGGACGGGGTGTCGGTCCGGATCGGCCCCGACAGCCGGATCCAGCTGGCCGGGCCGGTCCTGTTCTCGGGGTACCGGGGGCAGCCCGGCCTGACCGCCGCTGCGCTGGACGGCGGCTGGTTCGTCACCTCCGACGTGGGCGAGGTGGATGCCTGGGGGCGGCTGACGGTCCGGGGCCGTGCCGACGGCATGATCAACACCGGCGGCGAGAAGGTCTCCGCCGACGAGGTGGCGTCGGTGCTGGAAGCCTGCCCGGAGGTCCGGGAGGCCGTCGTGGTCGGGCGGCCCGATCCCGAGTGGGGTGAGCTGGTCACCGCGATCGTGGTGCCCGCCGACCCGGCGGCCCCCCCGGGCCTGGACGCGCTGCGCGCGTTCGCGCGCGGCCGGCTGCCCGGCTACGCGGCGCCGCGGGCGGTCGTCGTGGTGCCGGCGGTGCCGCTGCTGTCCTCCGGCAAGCCGGACCTGCGGGCGCTGAGGTTGCTGGCCCGGCCGGACTGACTGGCGCGGCAAGACTAGCTGGCGCGGCAGGACTAAACCGGCGCTGCCGGGGCGTTCTCTTTCCGTGGGAGTTCAGCGGCGGTGCCCGGTGTGCAGGGGGCCGATCTGCGCGGAAATGGGCAGAACGGAAGCCGGATTCGCGCGTGGGGGCGCTACTGCAGGGTACTGGACGGGAACAATTGACTCCCGCCAGCGTTAATACATAGTGCCCGCGCTTCACAGTAGCAAGTGCTGCGAACCGCTGGAGCACACCGAGATCGCGGATACGTGATGACGTATGTGCGGACTGCGCGCCCACGAAGGGAGGAGGTGCCTCGATGCCAAGGAATGCCACCGCCAGGCGGGAGCCCGAGGTCGCCGACGAGGCGGCCAGCACGCGCGTGGACGAGCTGATCCAGCTTGGCCGCGGGCAGGGGTACCTGTCCCTGACCGAGTTGCGCGCGGCGTTCGGTGAGGCGGGCGTTTCTCCCGCGGAAGGCCGGTCCATCATCCGCGAACTGGCGGAAGCCGGGGTGCGGCTGGGTGATGAGCCGGGTGGGGCAGCTATCCGGGAGGGCACTGCCGCCGAAGGCCGTACCTCAAAGAGCACTGTCCCAAAGCGAGCACGGACGGGCACGGAGGACATGACTACAGCACAACTCACCGCATCGCCTGACACCGCTGACGAGCCCGCGCTGGACAGCCTGGACGCCGCCGAGGCGGAGGCGGTCGCGCTGGCCGAGGCGGCCCCGGCCGAGCTGGCCACGGCGGAACCGGCCCAGCCGGCGGCCGAGGTCGACCTGGACGACCAGACGTCAGCCATGGGCGACTCGGTGCACACGTACCTGAAGTCGATCGGCCGGACCAGCCTGCTCACGGCGGAGCAGGAGGTCAACCTGGCCAAGCGGATCGAGGCGGGCCTGTTCGCCGAGCACAAGCTGGCCACGGAGGCCGACCTGGGCGGGGCGCTCCGGCGTGACCTGGAAGAGGTCGCCGAGGACGGCAGGCGCGCCAAGGCGCACATGCTGGAGGCGAACCTGCGGCTGGTGGTGTCGGTCGCCAAGAAGTACAGCGACCGCGGCCTGTCCCTGCTGGACGTGGTGCAGGAAGGCAACCTCGGCCTGATCCGCGCGGTCGAGAAGTTCGACTACACCAAGGGCTACAAGTTCTCCACCTACGCGATGTGGTGGATCCGGCAGGCCATCCAGCGTGGTTTCGCCGACTCGGCCCGGACCATCCGGCTCCCGGTGCACGTGCTCGAGATGCTGAGCAAGCTCAGCCGGGTCGAGCGGGACATGCACCAGCGGCTCGGCCGCGAGCCCACGCCCGAGGAACTCGCCGTCGAGCTGGACCGGACCCCGGACCAGATCGAGGAGCTGCTGCGCACCAGCCGCCAGCCGATCAGCCTGGACTCCACCATCGGTGAGGACGGCGAGACCAGCATCGGTGACCTCATCGAGGACACTGACGCCCCGGAGGCTTCCGAGCTGGTGGACCGGCAGCTGATGGCCGACCAGCTGCGGCACGCCCTGGACGGGCTGACCCAGCGCGAGGCCACGATCATGGCCATGCGGTTCGGCCTGTACGACGGCAACCCGCACACGCTGGACGAGATCGGCCGGGCGCTCGGCCTGACCCGGGAGCGGATCAGGCAGCTGGAGAAGCAGTCGCTGTCGAAGCTGCGCCACCCCAGCCGGGCCCAGCCGCTGCTCGACTACGCCAGCTAACCGGCCCAGACAGTCCCGACCCGGTCCAGGGCGGGCCCGGCCTGCGCGTGCCCCGCACGCGCCGCCGGAGCCCGCCGGGCCGGGTCGAGCACGTTACGGCCAATGGCGGCCACGGCCGGCGGGTCGGGTGAGACCACCACGACAGCGTGCCCGGCCCGGGTCAGCTCGGCGGCCTGCCGCGCCGCGGCAGTCGCGGCCCGCATGCCGCGGGGAAGCGGCGCCAGCACCACGATCCGCTCGCACTCAGCCGCGAGATCTGCGTTCGCGGGCGAGCGGACGCCCCCGTCGATCCACCGCCGCCCGGCCATGGTCACCGGCGGCCAGACGCCCGGCACCGCGCAGCTGGCCCCGACCGCATCCACCAGGCTCACCCCGCTGCCCGCGTGGAACGCGGTGAACTCGCCGGTCACCGCGTCGATCGCGGTGATGAGCAGCCGCCGGCCCGGCCACTCCTCGCTGGGTACCACCGTCGCGATCACTGCCCGCCGGGCAGCCTCCGGCGCCGTCCGGGCGCCGAGCGCCATCCGGCCGATCCTCGCCCGCGCCCGGACCGGGTCCTGGTAGCGCAGCGTGGCCCAGCCGAACACGGCCATGTCCCGCAGCCTCATCGTGTCGCCGCTCCCCCGCCTGCCCGCGGTCCCGGTCGCGGCGGGCTCGAGCTGCTTCTGGTAGAGCCGGGCCAGGTCAGTGCCCCAGGCCAGTTGCGCGCCGACCACCGCGCCGGCGGAGGTGCCGACCAGCAGGTCGGCTGAGCCCAGCTCCAGCCCGCGCTCAGCCAGCCCGGCCAGCAGCCCGATCTCCCAGGCAACGCCGGTTACCCCGCCGCCGCCGAGCACGAGCGCCCTGGTTGCCATGCCCCAGTTCTATCCCGGCCGATGGGCGCGCGCGAGAGGGCATGGCCACGCTCGCGGGGCGGCGGCACGGGGCTGCGGCCGCCAGCTGGGGCAGGGCTGCGGCCGCCGGCCGGGGGGCACGGGCTGCGGCGCGGGCCGGTCACGGCAGGTGCTGTACTGGTGCCGTGGACCCCACGCGTGACCAGCCGCCGGGCGCCCCGACGCAGCGTGACCACGGGAATCACGATGTGCCCGCCGGGGAGCGGGCGCGGTACTGGCGGCACGCGGCCGTGCCCGGCGTGGACCTGCTGCGCGCGACCTACGTGACTCACCGCTACGCGCGGCACGCGCACGAGACCTACACGCTCGCCCTGATCGAGGACGGGGTGGAGGAGTTCCGCTACGCCGGCAGCCTGCTGCGGGCCGGCCGGGGGTCAGTCGCCCTGCTCAACCCGGAGATGGTGCACACCGGCCAGGCCGGCGTCCCCGAAGGCTGGTCCTACCGGGTGCTGTATCCCCCGGTCAGCCTGGTCCGCGAGGTCAGCACGGAACTGACCGGATCCCCGGGCACCCCGTTCTTCCCGGACACCGTGGTGCACGACCCGCACAGCGCCCGGCTGGTCCGGGCCGCCCACCTGGCCGCCGAGCACGGTGACCCGCTGGCCTCGGCCAGCCTGCTGCACGGCGCCCTGGCCGGGCTGCTGCGCGAGCACGCCCGCGCCGGGCGGCGATCGCGCCCCCGCGAGGCCCGGCCCGCGGTGCGCACCGTGGTGTCGCTGCTGCAGGAGCGGGTGACCGACCCGCCCACGCTCGAGGAACTGGCCCTGGTCACCGGGATCGGGCCGTACGCGCTGCTGCGGGCCTTCCGGGCGGAAACCGGGCTGCCACCGCACGCCTATCTCAACCAGATCCGGGTCCGGCGGGCCCGGGGGCTGCTGGACCGCGGCGTAGCGCCCGCGCAGGCCGCCGCCGAGGCGGGGTTCGCCGACCAGGCGCACCTGACCCGCCACTTCAAGCGCATCGTGGGGGTACCGCCCGGGGCGTATCAGCGGGCGCGGCGAGACGGGGCACGCCTGGTCGCGGCGGCGGAGGACCGGGCGGGCCTGGCCTAGCGGCCGCCGTCGGCGTGTCTGCAGCCGTCATGGCCCCGGCCGTCATGGCCGCGGCCGTCGTGGCCCGGCGGGCGCGGCCGCAATAACGTTCAAGTCACCGGGGGGCGGCGCGCCCTAGCCTCCCCGTATGGCAGAGACTTCAGCGGACCCGGTGAGGCGGGCCGCACGGGACGGGATCGCCCTCGGGCTGGCGGTGGGCACCTCGGGCCTGGCGTTCGGGGCGGCCGCGGTGGCCTCCGGGCTGAGCCCGGCGCAGGCGTGCGTGCTCAGCCTGGTCGCCTACACGGGCGCGTCGCAGTTCGCGCTGGCCGCGGCGGTGGCCAGCGGCGGGAACCTCATCGCCGGGACCGCCAGCGCGGTCCTGCTCGGCAGCCGGAACGGCCTGTACGGGCTGCGGCTGGCCGGCCTGCTGAATTTCCGCGGGCCGTTCCGGCTGCTGGCCGCGCTGGGTATCACGGACGAGTCGACGGCGGTCGCCCTGGCTCAGCCAGCCGGGGGCCGGACCGGCCGCGCGGCCGTCCGGGCCGGGTTCCTGGCCACCTTCGGCAGCCTGTACCTGACCTGGAACGCCGGGACACTGGCCGGCGCGCTCGGCGCGGGCAAGCTGGGCTCCCCCAACACGTTCGGCCTGGACGTGGTGGGACCCGCGGCGTTCCTGGCGTTGCTGTGGCCGCGGCTGCGTGAGGGCCGGACCGAGCGGACGGTCGCCCTGGCCGGGGCCCTGATCGCGCTGGCCGCCACACCGTTCTGCCCGCCCGGGCTCCCAATCGTCCTGGCCGCGGCGGCCGCACTCGGCGCGGCGCTGCTCCCCTCTGCGGGCACCCTCCCGCCCGCCCGCGAGGCCGCCCTGTCCCCGCCGGTGAGGCCGCCCTTTCCCCCGCCGGTGAGGCCGCGCTTTCTGCCGCCGAGAGGGCCGCCCCGTGCGGCCAGCCCGATCCGGCCGGGGCCGCCGGACCGGCTGGCGACAGGCCGTGCCGGTGAGCGCGACCTGGATCGCGGTGCTGGTCACCGCGGTGTGCTGCTACGGGCTGAAGCTGGCCGGCCTGACCGTGCCGCCGCGCTGGCTGGCTCATCCCCGCGCCCAGCGGTTCGCTGTCCTGGTGCCCGTTGCCCTGCTGGCCGCGCTGATCGCCGTGCAGGCCGTGGGCCGGGGCGAGTCCCTGGCCGTCGACCCGGCCCGGCTGGCCGGCCTGGGCGCGGCGGCGGCGGCGCTCCTGCTCCGCGCCCCGTTCCTGGTGGTCATCCTGGCCGCGGCCGGCACCGCGGCGGCGTTGCGTGCCCTGGGCGTGGCCTGAGGCCCAGGCTCGCGCCTCCGCAGGCCGGCCAGGCCGGAGCACGATAAAGTGCCCGCGTGACTGTGAGCGTCGAGGTGCTGCAAGAAGTGACCGACGAGGTGGTCGAGGCGTTCGGCGTCCTGCTGCCCCAGCTGTCCAGCAGTGCTCCCCCGGCTGACCGGGCGGTGCTGGACCGGGTGGTCGGCTCAGCTGCCACCACGCTGCTGATCGCCCGCAGCGACGGGAAGATCGCGGGGACCCTGTCGCTGGTCATGTTCCCGATCCCCACCGGGGTACGGGCCTGGATCGAGGACGTGATCGTGGACGAGGCCGCGCGGGGCCAGGGCATCGGCCAGGTCCTGACCGCCGAGGCACTGCGGATCGCCGAGGACGCCGGGGCCAGGACGGTGGACCTCACCTCGCGGCCTTCCCGGGAGGCGGCTGGCCGGCTCTACGAGCGGGCCGGCTTCCAGTCCCGCTCCACCCGCCTGTACCGGTACACGTTCGCCGACCACGACGTCGCGCCCTGACCCGGCGGGCCCGGGGCCGGACGCGGGCGGGCTACCCGGCCAGGCCGGCCAGCGCTTCCAGCAGCCGGTCCACATCGGAGCGGTCGTTGTAGTGGACCAGGCCGGCCCGGACCGCGCCACCCGAGTCGCGGATGCCGAGCGCGCCGGTGAGTTCCCACGCGTAGTTGTGGCCGCTCCACACGTTGACGCCCCGGCCGGCGAGGTAGCGCGCCACGTCACCGGGCGGGCGCCCGTCCACCGTGAAGTACGCGGTCGGCGCACGGTGCGCCGCCTTCCCGTAGGTGGTGACGTGGCCCATCGCGGCCAGGCCGTCCTGCATCACCTGGAACAGCGCCTGCTCGTGTTCCTCGACTGCGGCCATCGAGGCGAGTAGCCGCTGGCGGCGGGGGCCCGCCGCGCCGCCGTCCAGCTGCGCCAGGTGCTCGACCGCCGCGGTGACGCCGGCCAGGTCGGCGAACGGCGGGGTGCCCTGCTCGAACCGCTCGGGCACCGAGTCGGGCGCCGGCATCAGCTTGTCCGGGCGCAGCGTCTCCAGCAGGGCCGGGTCGGCGATCACCGCCCCGACGTGCGGCCCGGACCACTTGTACGCGCTGGTCGCGTAGAAATCCGCGCCCAGCACCGTCACGTCCACCGGGCCGTGCGGGGTGGCATGCACCCCGTCCACGTAGCTGAGCGCTCCTGCCGCGCGGGCCTGGGCGGTGATCGCGGCCACGTCCGGCCGGGTGCCGAGGACGTTGCTGGCCGCGGTGACCGCGACCAGCCGGGTTCGCTCGGACAGCAGGTCCGCGTACTGGGCCGCGGGCAGCTCTCCGGTCGATATGTCGACTTCTGCCCAGCGGACGGTGACGCCGGCCCGCCGGGCGGCGTCGATCCAGGGCCGCACGTTCGCGTCGTGGTCGAGCCGGGAGATGATCACTTCGTCTCCCGCGCCCCAGCGGCTGGCCAGCGTGTAGGCCAGCCGGTAGGTGAGCGTGGTCATGTTCGGCCCGAGGATCACCCCGTCGGCGGTCCCGCCGACCAGGTCGGCGACGGCCTGGCGGCATTCGGCGGTCAGCGCCGTCGACCGGAGGCTGGCCGGGAACTCGCCGCCGGCGTTGCCGAGGCCGGCCCGGTAGGCGGCCCCGATGGCATCGATCACGCTCGCCGGGACCTGGGTGCCCGCGGCACCGTCGAGGTAGGCGAACCCGTCAGCGAGGGCCGGGTAGGCCGCCCGCACCGAAACGACATCGAATGCCATCAGCACCATCCCTTACAGCACAGGTTCACAGCACGGGGTCACCGCACGGGGTCACCGCACGGGTCAAAGCCCCCGAGGCTGTAGCGCGGGCTACAGCACCGGGCCGGGAGAAATCCTGCCCACCGGAATCCTGCCTGATGCGCGGAGCATGACATCCCACGGGTCCTCGCGTACCGCCGGCCCGGCCAGCCGGCCGCCCCGCCCGCAGGCCGCCGCGGCCTCCTCCGCCTCCGCCTGCGCGTGGTCCAGCCGCCCCCAGGCCAGCAGGTGCGGCATCCCCTCGGCCCACCCCCGGAGCAG
Source organism: uncultured Actinomycetes bacterium (assembly GCA_963713815.1). Lineage (GTDB taxonomy): Bacteria > Actinomycetota > Actinomycetes > Streptosporangiales > Streptosporangiaceae > RYN-230. Next base: position 38,518 of record CAVQNH010000006.1, on the reverse strand, counting down.
GATGTCCGGGTCGGCAGGCCGGTAATCCTTGTCCAGCGCCCGGGCGAAGTCCCACGCGTGCAGATGCCATTCCCCGCACGCCGCGCCCGCCATTCCGCCCACCGTGACCAGCACGTCCTGGTACTGGTGGTGCGGCAGATCCCAGATCGGCAGGAGGCGCTGCGCGTACGAGCGCGCCGAGCTGGCGAACGCCTCGATATGCTCCGGCCCGGACGCGTCGGGCAGGGCGGCCAGCTCCGCGGCGTTCTGCCGGGCCAGCTTGCGGGCCAGCGTGTCCGGGTGCACCCCGGTGGCCATCAGCCGGGCCAGCCGGCTGGCCGGGGCATCGTCGAGGTACTCGTGGTAGTCGTCGGCGACGCACCGCAGGTGGCCGGCCAGGTCGATCACCCGCCACTCCGGGCAGGGTGATGGCGCCAGCCAGCCGGCGTCCCCGAACTGCGCGGCGAGCTGGCATATGACGGTCACGCCGTCGTGAAAGGCGGCGAGCGCCGGGCCAGGCGACCATCCCCCCGCCGCTGGCCTGCCCCCAGAATCCGTGCGCTCCACGGTCCCTCCCTGCCGGCCTACGGCACCGCCGCGCGAGCCCCCCCGGGAGAGCCAGCGTGCCAGAGTTACCCAGCCGCCGCTACCCGGCTACCACATACCGGCGATGAGGTGACACAGCTGTTACGTCGGGACCAACCGGGTTATCAACCCGTTTCCCGCCCGTACCGGCAGGACCGCGGCCCCAGCCGGACGGCCTGGCCAGGGCCCTCCCGGGACGCCGCGCAGCCAGGGAAAATCCAGATGACATCGCGGCAGACCCCAACTAGCGTTCGAGTAATGCCCCCCCATGAACCTGGCCGTAGTGCGCCTGCTGACCATGGGGTGACCCCCCTCGCGTCACTCTGGCGTGTCCGGGCCTACCTGCGCCCCTACCGTTGGCAGCTGGCGTTCATGCTCGCGTGCGCCATCGCGGCCGTCGGCAGCGAGATCGCCATCCCGCTGCTGACGAAATCCATGATCGACGGGGCGATCAGCCACGGGGAGCGCAGCCTGCTGCTGCCGATCGGCGCGGCCGCGGTCGGCCTGGGGATCGGCCAGGCGCTGCTGAGCTTCCTGCGCCGCTGGATGCAGGCGGGCGCGGTCGCCGGGATGGAACAGTCCATGCGGGCCGACATCTACGCGCACCTGCAGCGGCTGCCGCCCGCCTTCCACGACGACTGGCAGTCCGGCCAGCTGCTGTCCCGGGCGACCACGGACCTGTCGGCCATCCGGCGGTTCGCCGGCTTCGGCACGATCTTCCTGGTCACCAACGTGATCACGTTCATCGCCGTGGTGCTGCTGCTGATCCGGCTGAACTGGTGGCTCGGCCTGCTCACCGCCACCGTGTTCCTGCCCGTGGCGGCGGCCAGCACCCGCTTCCAGCAGACCTACCGGGTACTGTCCCGGCGGGCCCAGGACCAGCAGGGCGACCTGGCCACCCACGTGGAGGAGGCGGCGACCGGAATCCGCGTGCTCAAGGCGCTCGGCCGGGGCGATGAGGCGGCCGGCCAGCACCGCGGCCAGGCTCTCGAGGTGTTCGGCACCGAGCTCCAGAAGGCCCGGCTGCGCAGCACGTTCTGGGCCGGCCTGGACCTGATCCCGAACGCGCTGATCGGCGTCCTGCTCCTGCTCGGCGCCATCGCCGTCGGCCGGCACGAGCTGACCCTGGGCGGCCTGGTCGCCTTCATCACGCTGACCCTGCAGCTGGTCTGGCCCATCGAGTCGATGGGCTACATCCTGGCGGGCGGCCAGGAAGCCGCCACCTCGGCCCAGCGGGTGTTCGAGATCCTGGACACCCCGCCCGCCATCAGCAGCCCGGCCGGCCCCCGCGCCCGGACCGCGGGGCGCACGGCCGCCCGGCGGGCGCGGCCGGCCCGGCTGGTCTTCGACCACGTCGGGTTCAGGTATCCGGGCGCGGAGCAGCCCTTACTGCGGGACGTTACCCTGACCGCCGAGCCGGGCCAGACCGTGGTGCTGGCCGGGGCGACCGGGGCGGGCAAGACGACCCTGCTGCAGCTGGTGCCCCGGCTGGCCGACGTGACGTCCGGGGCCGTCCTGATCGACGGCACCGATGTCCGGCGGCTGCCGCTGCCGGTACTCCGGTCCCGGGTGGGCTGCGCGTTCGAGGACCCGACCCTGTTCTCGGCCAGTGTCCGGGAGAACGTGGCCTACGGGGCCCCCGGCGCCGATGACGCGGCCATCGAGGCCGCGCTGGCCATGGCCCAGGCCGGCTTCGTGCACGACCTGCCCTGGGGCCTGGACACCCGGATCGGCGAGCAGGGCATGGCCCTGTCGGGCGGCCAGCGGCAGCGGGTCGCGCTGGCCCGCGCCATCCTGGGCCGGCCGGCGCTGCTCATCCTGGACGACCCGCTGTCCGCGCTGGACGTGCATACCGAGGCGAAGGTGACCCGGGCGCTGAGCGGGCTGCTGGCCGAGACCACCGCGCTCGTGGTGGCGCACCGGCCGTCCACGGTGGTGCTCGCGGACAAGGTGGCCCTGCTCCGCGACGGGGTCATCGCCGCCACCGGCACGCACGCGCACCTGCTGGCCAGCCAGCCCCGGTACCGGGAGCTGATGAGCGGCGTGGACGAGCCGGAAGCCGGGGAGCAGGCGGCGTCATGACCTCCGACACGTGGCGCGGGATCGCCGCCGAGGACGTCGACCAGGTCAGCGGCGGCCTGGCCGCGCTGCTGCGCCGCCGGGCCCGGCGGCTCCTGTTCAGCCTGCTGCGCCCGCAGCGGGCCCGGGTAGGCGGCACGTTCGTGCTCATCGTGACCGCGAACCTTGCCGCGCTGGCCGGCCCGTGGCTGGTCGGGGTGGCCATCGACCGCGGCATCCCGCCGCTGCTGCACGCCCACGACCTGGCGCCCCTGGCGCTGTACGTGGCCGGCTTCGCGGCCGCCGTGGGCATCCAGGCCGTGGCCAGCCGGGGGTTCATCTACTCGATGGGCAAGCTCGGCGAGACGGTGGTCCTGGAGCTGCGCCAGCGGCTGTTCCTGCACTTCCAGGAGCTGCCGGTGTCGTTCCACGAGCACTACACCTCGGGGCGGGTCATCTCCCGGCAGGTATCCGACATCGACTCGATCTCCGACCTGTTCGACGACGGCCTGGACGCCCTGGTGTCCGCGGCGCTCTCCCTGGTCCTCGTGGGGGCCGGGATGCTGCTGCTGGACTGGCCGCTGGCGCTGGTGGTGCTGGCCGGCTTCGTCCCGCTGGCCTGGCTGACGATCTGGTTCCGGCGCGAGTCCGCGGCGGCCTACCGGCGGACCCGGGAAACGATCGCCCAGGTCATCGTCCAGTTCGTGGAGACCTTCGGTGGTATCCGCGCCGTGCAGGCGTTCCGCAGGGAGCAGCGCAACGAGGAGATCTTCGGCAGCTCTAACGGCCAGTACATGGCAGCCAGCCTGCGCTCGTCGCGGGTGCTCGCGGTGTACGCGCCGGGGATCACCCTGGTCGGCAACGTGGCCACCGGAGTCGTGCTGTTTTACGGCGGGCTGCGGGTGATCGACGGCGACATCAAGATCGGCGTGCTGGCCACCTTCCTGCTGTACCTGGGCCGGTTCTTCGACCCGCTGCAGGACCTGTCCCAGTTCTACAATTCGTTCCAGTCCGCGGCCGCCTCGCTGGAGAAGATCTCCGGCGTGCTCGAGGAACCGCCCGCGGTGCCGGAGCCCGCCCACCCCGTCCCCCTGCCGCCGCGCCACGGGCCGTCCGCCCGCGCCGCGGGCCGGGAGGTCCGGTTCGACGGGGTGAGGTTCGGCTACCGGGACACCGCGGTGCTGCCCGGGCTGGACCTGACGATCCCGGCCGGCCAGACCGTGGCCCTGGTGGGTGCCACCGGGGCCGGGAAGACCACCGTGGCCCGGCTGCTGGCCCGTTTCTACGATCCGGGGCAGGGCAGCGTCCGGCTGGACGGCGTGGACCTGCGGGACCTGCCGGACCGGGTGCTGCGCCGGGAAGTCGTCCTGGTCACGCAGGAGAACTTCGTGTTCAGCGGGTCGGTGGCCGACAACATCCGGCTCGGCCGGCCCGACGCCACCCAGGCCGAGGTGGAAGCCGCGGCCCGGGCCATCGGCGCCGACACCTTCATCTCCGCGCTGCCCGGCGGCTACCACGCGGACGTGGGCAAGAGGGGCGGCCGGCTGTCGGCCGGGCAGCGCCAGCTCGTCGCCTTCGCCCGCGCGTTCCTGGCCGCCCCGGCCGTGCTGGTGCTGGACGAGGCCACATCCCTGCTGGACATCCCCAGCGAGCAGCTGGTCCAGGCCGCGCTGCGGACCATCCTGGCCGGGCGGACCGCGATGATCATCGCGCACCGGCTGTCCACGGTGGAGATCGCGGACCGGGTCCTGGTGCTCAGCGGTGGCCGTGTCCTCGAGGACGGCCCGCCCGCCCGGCTGCTCGCCTCGGATGGGCAGTACTCGGCGCTGCACGCCGACTGGCAGGACAGCCTCGCTTAGCCGCGCCGGCGCCATCCGCTAGGCTCGCCGTTGGCCCCAAACCGGCCACAGGTTCCAGCGTGACGTAGGAGTGCATCGTGGTCCCGAGACGCAAGCCGGTCAGCCCGGAGGCCGAGCAGAAGCTCGCTGCCGACCAGGCGTTCGCCGCCCGCTTCGACGAGCTGCTCGCCGAGGCCCGGGTCGCCGAGAAGGAACTGCGTGACGCCGAGGCCGCGAACGCGCCGCTCATGGAGCGGTACCGGCTGGCCAAGCGGCTCGATGCGGCGCTTACCGACGCGACGCGGGCCGCCTTCTCGGCCGAGCGTGTCGCGATCGGCCCGCTGGGCTACGAGGACCGGATCTACCGGCGCAAGGCCAAGGCGACGGGCCCGGTCCGGATCTGGTCCGCCGAGGCCGAGCGGCTGCTCACGCTGCGCGAAAGCCACCGGCTGACCGGCATTCCCCCGGTACCGCGCAGCCCCTCCCGCCGCGAGGCGGAGGAGCTGGCCCCTTCGTTCCAGCCGACCGAGTCGGGCCCAGTTACGACTGGGTAACAGAATTCCCCCGGCGTATGCGAATATGTGACGCCGCCGCCCCAACGGGAATCCAATTACGTGAGCGGGGTCACGTATGCTACTGGTTACTAGTAACAAAGAGTGACCCGATAAATCGTCACAACGGACTATGTCGGGAGCCGGGCAAACTCGGCACACTAGCATGTGATCAACACCACAGCCAGATATTGACCAGGAGGCACACGTATGTGCCCGCATTCGCCGTCCTGTCCCGATGCGCGAGCATTGGACCGTGAGGCGGCCCGGACTGTTGTCAGTCACCCCGAGCAGGGCTGGAGCCTGCTCTGCAATGGCATCGTCGTATTCGAGGACACGGGCGAGCTACTGCCGGGCGGGGATACGGTTCCTCCCCATAGGCCCACAGATGTGAGCGCAAACAGCGGTATTGTCCCCGCGGCCCAGCGCCGGGCGGCCCAGGTGGCCGCACCCGCTGAGCCCGCGGCCGCTGAGCCCGCGGCTTAGCCCGCGCCCCGCGCCCCTAGTCCCTGGGCGCCCCTCGCCCCCGTTGCTGAGCGCCCCTAGTCCCCGGGCGCCCCGGTTCCACGCCGCTGAGCGCCCCCAGTCCCCGGACGCCCCCAGTCCTCCGCCGCTTAACGCTGGGCGCCGGCAGTTACCTGCTGCCCGGCACCGCCCCCGGTTCACGGCGGCTGGCCAGCAACCCCCGTGGCGGGCGTGGTAACTGCCCCCTTGGCGGCTGCCTCCTGCCCCCGCCCGGGCTGCTGGACGCCGGGCGGCGCGCTCCAGGCGCCTGGGTCAGGGGTGCAGGAGCCCCGGCAGGCCCGCCAGCCACGCACCCGCCGCCGCGCCGGCCGTCTCCGGCCTCCTCGACAAGGCGTGCGTTTCACTATCCAGCACCACCACCCGGATCCGGGAGGCCTGGTCCGGGATGCCGAACGGATCACGGCTCCCGTTGATGACCAGGACATCCGTCCGGGCCAGGGACAACTCCCCGGCCCGCGACTTCTCGGGATGCCCGGGCGGGTGGAGCGGGAAGGCCAGCGCGAGCACGGCCCGGGCGCCGGTGGCGCAGGCGGTCCGGCAGGCCACCCGGGCGCCGTTGCTGCGCCCCCCCTGGACCAGCGGCAGATCCGGCCCGGCCGCATCCCGGACCGCGTCGACGATCTCGATCCAGGCGGCATCCTGCCGGTCGGGTGAACCGGGCGCACGGCGCCCCTTAACCCGGTAGGGCTGGGTGACCATCGCCACCGCCGCGCCGAGAGGCAGCGCCGCGTCCCGCACGGCCAGCAGGTCGGCGGAGCCCGGTCCGCCTCCCGAGCCGTGCGTGAGCACCAGCAGGAACGCCGGATCCGGCGCCCGGCGGCCATCTCCGGGCGGCCAGGCGATATCGGCCCGCGCAGCGCCCTCGCCGGTCATGATCTCCACGCCGCGAAGCGTAGCCTGCGCCCCGGCGGACGCCGGTCATGACCTGCACCGTTCCGCCCGGCGGCGGTACCTGGAGGGGTCAGACGCCGAGGATCTTGCGGAGGTACTGGCCGGTGTGGCTGGTTTCGATGGTGGCGACGTGTTCGGGGGTGCCGGTGGCGATGATGTGGCCGCCGCGGGAGCCGCCGTCGGGGCCGAGGTCGATGACGTGGTCGGCGGTCTTGATGACGTCGAGGTTGTGCTCGATGACGATGACGGTGTTGCCGCCGTTGACGAGCCGGCCCAGGACGCCGAGCAGTTTGCGGATGTCTTCGAAGTGCAGCCCGGTGGTGGGCTCGTCCAGGACGTAGATGGTCTTGCCGGTGGAGCGGCGCTGCAGTTCGGAGGCGAGCTTGACCCGTTGTGCCTCGCCGCCGGACAAGGTGGGGGCGGGCTGGCCGAGGCGGACATACCCCAGGCCGACGTCGGTGAGGGTCGCCAGGTGGCGGTGGATGGCCGGGATCGCGGCGAAGAAGCCGGCGGCTTCCTCGATGGGCATGTCCAGCACGTCGGCGATGGTCTTGCCCTTGTAGTGCACGGCCAGGGTGTCGGTGTTGTACCGGGCGCCGTGGCACACCTCGCACGGGACGTACACGTCAGGCAGGAACTGCATCTCGATCTTGATGGTGCCGTCGCCGGAGCACGCTTCGCAGCGGCCGCCTTTGACGTTGAAGGAGAACCGGCCGGGCTGGTAGCCGCGGACCTTGGCCTCGGTGGTGGCCGCGAACAGCTTCCGGACGTGGTCGAACACCCCGGTGTAGGTGGCCGGGTTGGACCGGGGGGTCCGCCCGATCGGGCCCTGGTCCACGTGCACCACCTTGTCCAGCTGGCTCATCCCGGTGACCCGGACGTGCCGGCCCGGCACGGTCCGGGCGCCGTGCAGCTCCCGGGCCAGCGCGTGGTAGAGGATGTCGTTGACCAGCGTCGACTTCCCCGACCCCGACACCCCGGTCACCGCGACCAGGCAGCCCAGCGGGAACGCCACATCCACATTCTTCAGGTTGTGCTCGTGTGCCCCCTTGACCACCACCTCGCGGGACTTCGACCGCTTGCGCCGGCTGGCCGGCACCGGGATGGACTGCCGCCCGGTCAGGTACGCCCCGGTGAGCGATTCCTGGCTGGCCAGCAGCTCCTCCACCGGCCCGGACACCACGACGCTGCCGCCGTGCTCGCCGGCGCCGGGGCCGATGTCGACGACCCAGTCCGCGGCGCGGATGGTGTCCTCGTCGTGCTCGACCACGATCAGCGTGTTGCCCAGGTCCCGCAGCCGGATCAGCGTCTCCAGCAGCCGGTGGTTATCGCGCTGATGCAGCCCGATCGACGGCTCATCCAGCACATACAGCACCCCGACGAGCCCCGACCCGATCTGGGTGGCCAGCCGGATCCGCTGCGCCTCCCCGCCCGCCAGCGTGGCGGAGGCCCGGTCCAGGGACAGGTAGTCCAGGCCCACGTCCAGCAGGAAGCCGAGGCGGGCGTTGACCTCCTTGAGGATCCGGCCGGCGATCTGCATGTCCCGGTCGGACAGCTCCAGGCTGCGGAGCAGCTTGGCCAGCTCGCCGATGGGCTGGGCGCAGATCTCGGCGATGGACCGGCCGTCCACGGTGACCGCGAGCGCGATCGGCTTGAGCCGCGACCCGTGGCAGGTCGGGCAGGGCACCTCCCGCATGAACCCGGCGAACCGTTCCCGGCTCGAGTCCGACTCGGCCTCCGAGTGCCGCCGCTCGATGTACGGGATCGCCCCCTCGAACGAGGTGTAGTAGGAGCGTTCCCGGCCGTAGCGGTTCTTGTACCGGACATGCACCTGCTTGTCGTAGCCGTTCAGCAGGGCCTTGCGGGCGGCGGCCGGGAGCCGGGCCCACGGCGTGTCGATGCTGAACCCGAGTGAGGCCCCGAGGGCCTCGATCAGCCGGAGGAAGTAGTCACTGACGTGGCCGCCGCTCCAGGGGCCGATCGCGCCCTCGGCCAGGGTCTTGTCCGGGTCGGCCACCACGAGCTCAGGGTCGACTTCCATCCGGGTACCCAGCCCGGTGCAGTCCGGGCACGCCCCCCACGGCGAGTTGAACGAGAACGACCGCGGCTCCAGCTCCTCAAACGACAAGTCGTCATACAGGCACGCCAGATGCTCGGAGAACATCCGCTCCCGGTGCGGGTCATCCTCAGCCAGGTCCACGAACTCCAGCAGCACCACCCCGCCCGACAAACCCAGCGCCGTCTCCACCGAGTCCGTCAGCCGCCGCCGCGCATCCTCCTTGACCGCCAGCCGGTCCACCACCACCTCGATGGTGTGCTTCTCGTACTTCTTCAGCGCGGGAAGCTCCCCCGCCTCCCCGCCGGCCACGCTGTCGAGCCGGATGACCGTGCCGTCCACCCGCGCTCGCGAGTATCCCTTCACCTGCAGTTCGCGCAGGAGCTCGGTGTACTCGCCCTTACGGCCCCGGATCACCGGCGCCAGCACCTGGAACCGCGCCCCCTCCTCCAGCTCCAGCACCCGGTCCACGATCTGCTGCGGCGCCTGCCGCGCGATCGGCCGCCCGCACACCGGGCAATGCGGCCTGCCCACCCGCGCATACAGCAACCGCAGGTAGTCATACACCTCCGTGATCGTCCCCACCGTCGACCGCGGATTCCGGCTGGCCGCCTTCTGGTCAATCGACACCGCCGGGCTCAGCCCATCGATGAAATCCACATCCGGCTTATCCATCTGGCCCAGGAACTGCCGCGCATACGCCGACAGCGACTCCACATACCGCCGCTGCCCCTCCGCGAAAATCGTGTCAAACGCCAGGCTCGACTTCCCCGACCCCGACAACCCGGTAAACACGATCATGGAATCCCGCGGCAGCTCCAGCGACACATCCTTCAGGTTGTGCTCACGGGCGCCACGGACGACGAGATGATCAGCCACTTCGCTCAATTCTCCGGGTCAAGGGTGAGGGTTCTCCGGCTCGTGATGACGGATCTCCAGGTCAGGACGGGCAGGGACGCTTCGCTGACAGGGACACGTCATGGTATTCGGGACCACTGACAAAACATCGCCGCGGAGGGAGAGCTTCCCGCCAGGTACCTCCCGGACCTCGCTGGCCGGCCGCACGCCCCCGGAGCACGCCCCGGCTCGCGCCGGCCGGGCCGGCCCATCCGGGACGGGCGCCCCCAGGCGGCACCACCCGCCCCCCGCTTCCTTACCAGGGTGCCATTCCGCGCGAGATGATGGTTCCGAACCTCAGCAAAGGAGCTTCGTGGACACCGAAATCGCCCTGGCCCTGGAGCGGCTCGGCGAGTCGACGGACCGCCTGCTGGCCACCGCGGACGGGCTCACCGACGCCCAGGCGGCCGGGGGGTCCCGGCTGCCTGGCTGGACCCGCGGGCACGTCCTGACCCACATCGCCCGCAACGCCGACGGCTTCCGGAACCTGCTCGCCTGGGCCCGCACCGGGATCGAGACCCCGATGTACCCGAGTGAAGAGGCCCGCGCCCGCAGTGTCGAGGCGGGCGCCGGGCGCTCCGCGGCGGAACTCGCGGCGGACCTGCGGGCGAGCGCCGGCGCGTTCGCCGCGGCGGCGGGGGACCTCCCGGCGGCCGCCTGGGACGCGCCGGTGACCAGGCGCGCAGACACGTTCCCGGCGCGGGGAATCCTGACGCGACGGCGGTCGGAGCTGGAGATCCATCACGTGGACCTGGACGCGGGGTACCAGCCGGGCGACTGGCCCGCCGACTTCGTGCAGGTGGCCCTGGCCCGGGTGGCCCGTGACTTCGCCGGCCGGGCGGACGCACCCCGCCTCCTGGCCTGTCCGGAGGGCCAGGAAGCCGCGTTCCCGATCGGCCCGGCCACGCCGGGCCCCGCCAGCACGGCGCCAGCCAGCACGGCGCCAGCCAGCACGGGCCCGGGCAGCACGGTGACCGTGTCCGGGCCGCCCGCCGCCCTGCTGGCCTGGCTGACCGGCCGGGACACTGGCGCCGGGCTGGAGGTCGCGGGAGCCGACACCGTGCCGGTGCTGCCACCCTGGCGGTAACCGGGGCATGGTTCGGTGTAGAAAGACAGCAACGCAACGCAAGGAGGCAGCGGTGGCCTACACCGGGGACGTGACCGTGGGCGGCCCGCCCGACACGCGGAAATTGCCGGGCCTGACCGTGACCAAGCTCGCGGTCGGGCCGATGGACAACAACGCCTACCTGCTCACCTGCACCGAGACCGGCGAAGCCGCGCTGATCGACGCGGCCAGCGAAGCCAGCCGCCTGCTCGAGCTGATCGGCGACCGGCCGCTGCGCCGGATCATCACCACGCACCGGCACTTCGACCACTGGCAGGCGCTCGCCGAGGTCCAGGAGGCCACCGGCGCCGACGTGATCGCCCACCCGGACGACGCGGTGGAGCTGCCGGTCCCGGTGACCACGCTGGTGGAGAACGGCGGCACGGTACCGGTCGGGACGGCCACGCTGTCCGTCATCCACCTGCGCGGGCACACCCCGGGCAGCATCGCGCTGAGCTACGACGCGGGCGGGCAGCTGGCCGGCGAGCCGCACCTGTTCACGGGGGACTCGCTGTTCCCCGGGGGCCCGGGGAACACGCAGGGCGACGCGAAACGGTTCACTCAGCTGATGGATGACCTGGAAGAGCGGGTCTTCGCCCCGCTGCCCGACCCCACCTGGGTGTACCCCGGGCACGGCAGCGACACCACGCTCGGCGCCGAGCGGCCGCATCTCGGTGAGTGGCGCGCCCGCGGCTGGTAACCGCGGGTCAGCGGATCTCGGTGCTGTAGACCACGGTGTTGCTGAGGTAACTGCGGGTGGTGTAGTCGAAGGTCCCGCCGCAGGTGATGAGGTTCAGTTCCGCGTCGGGTGCGGGACCGTAGACCTCGCTGGTGGGGAAACGGTCCTTCGGGTACTGCTGGACCGCGGTCACGCTGAACACGGCCAGGCTGCCGTTGGCGCGGCGGACGTAGATGCGCTGGCCAGGCCGCATGTCACTGAGCCGGTAAAAGATGCCCGGGCCAAGGTAGGAGTCGATGTGCCCGGCGATCACCGAGGAACCCACCTCACCCGGCCGCGGGCTGCCTGTGTACCAGCCCGCCACCGAGGTGACGGTGGGCACCTGAAGTGTGCCCTGGGCGGTGATGCCCAGCCTGATCAGCTTGGTGTGCACGCCGATGGCCGGGATGGTCAGGGACACCGGCGCCGGGGCGGCCGGGGCCGGTGAGGAGCCCGGGGCCGGCGCGGCCGATCCGGACGGAGCCGGGACGGATGCCCTGGCCTCCCGGTCGGCGGCCTGCCCGGGGTGGCCGGTCAGCATGACCAGGCCGGCCGCGCCGAGCGCCAGCACCACCAGGCCGAAAACCACCACGGCCACCGCGAACGGCCGGCGCCGGCGCCGCCCCGGCGGGCCGCCCGGAGGCGGCCCGCCAGGAGCCGGGATGCGCGGCGGCGGCACGTACCGGGACGGCTCCCGCGGTGCCTGGCCCCGCTGACGCGGACCACGGTGCCCGTGACGGGGCCGGCCGGGGTGGCGGGTGCGGGGCGGCCCGCCTCCCTCAACGGGCGTGCCGGGCCACGGCCCTGACCCGGCGGAGCCGGTAACCGCCGGCCAGCGTGAGCAGCGCGCCTGCGACCAGTGCGGCCAGCCAGGGCAGCGGCGAGGATCCCGGTGCCGGGGCTGTGCCGCCCAGACCGGTCGCGGCGCCGCCGTTGGGCATAACCGAGCTGCCCGCGGCGTCCATCAGGTCGGTGACCTCCAGGCCGCCGGACGAATCCAGCACGACCAGGGTGTGGATCGTGCCCGGGGCCAGTTTCGACCTGGCCCGACCAGGCTTCGCTGCCACCCTTGGCGTGCACCATCCAGGTGCCGGGCGAGTCCGTCCCGTAGCCGGTGGTGCTGGCGAACGCGAGGTTATGGGCCAGCGTGGCCCCGCCGGCCGTCACCGTGACGTGATGCTCCTTCAGCGACGCCTGGATCACCCGGACCAGCGACTTGCCCCTCGGGGTGGTCAGCCGGTCGTCGAGGACCTGGAGCCGCAGCGCCTTGTTGGGGCCGACCCCGGCCACGGTGTAGGCGTGCCCGGGATGCACCATCAGGTTGTTGGACAGCACGGGGGTGGAGGAGGGCGACGCGCCGACCCCGCGCATGGCTACCGTGTACTCGCCGTGCGGGACCCGCTCATACGGCGAGACGGTGCCGTAGCTGACGTGATGCAGGACCACCATCGCGCTGGGCTTGCCGTAGCTGTACAGGTAGACGTCAACTGGCGGGGTGTTCGGGGACAGGTGCGCGAGCCTGACCCAGCCGTATCCTGACGCCGGGACGTGACTGGTGGCCGCGCCCGCCGGACCGGCCACCGCGGTCAGTGCGAGCAGGGCCCCGCTGGCCAGCAGGACGAGCCCGCTCAGCCGGCAGGCCGGCCCGGCTCACGAAGAACTCCGTACCATCATGCACTCCCACTCCCAGGATGAATCATCCAGTGTTGATGACCTGTGTTTGATGACCTGTGTTGATGATCTGTGTGTGTTGAGTTCTGTCCCGGTTCGGTCAGCCCTTCCCCAGCAGGCCGAGCGGGCTGGGCGCGCCGTATTCGACGCGCAGTACCGGCCGGCCACTGGCCAGCCGGACGACGGTGATGTGCGCAGGCCGGTACGGGAACAGCTGGGCCCGCAGGTAGCTGGCCAGCGAGCCGATCGTGTTGGGCCGGCGGGGGGTCCCCGGCCGGGCCGGCGCGATGTCCGCGGTCCGCAGCGGCATGCCCGCGCTGGCCCCGGCGGCTGACGCCGGGAAGTCGACCACGTCCACCACGTGCATGGTGGCCAGCGCGGCGAACGCAGTCAGCAGCCGGGAATCGACCTGGCCGGCGGCCAGTGCCCGGCGGGCGGAGGCCGAGGAATGCAGCCGGGGGTTCTGCAGCAGCTGGGAGCCTGCTGCGGCCCGCGCGGCCACATCGGTCCTGAGGCTGCGCAGGTAGGCTGCGCCACCGTCCGCCGCCACCACCCGGACCGCGGTCTGGGCAGTGCCCGTCCCGAAGCGTGGCCAGCACGGCTGGCGCGTACACGCTGCTCAGCCGGGCGCCGAACTCGCTGCGCACGGCCGCCGTGGACACGATCAGATCGCTGCCCAGCGGGGCGGGATTGCTCCCGCCCAGCGTGAGCAGCTGCGCGGCCGGGATCCCGTGGGCCTGCAGCTGCGCGCACATCTGCGGGTCGCACGACACGATCGCGGCCGCGGAAACCTGGCTGGCGATCCAGCGTGCCGCGGCCGTGCGGGCCGCCGCGGCCGCGGCGATGGCGGCGGGAGTAGGCGCCCGGCCGGCCGCGGCCTGGGTACCGCCGCCGCGGGCATGCCCGGCCGGGGCCGGGCTGCTGGTCAGCGCGATGCTGATCGCGCCTGCGGCGAACAGCACCGCGGCCACGACGAGCAGGGTGAGCACGCGCCACCGGGCCTGGGCGGGCCAGCGGAGATGCTTACGGCGCTGCGCCCACAACCGTACGGTCGTGAGCAGCACCGCGCTCCAGGGTGGAGGGGGTGCAGGCGGGCGCTGCAGGCCACCGGGCCCGGGGCCGCGACGGGCCAGGCCACCAGGTCCGCCTGCTGCCGGGCGCCCGGTGGCCGGGCCTCCGCCGGCGGGCTCTGGGGCGCACTGCGGTCGGCTGGCGGGCTGCCGGGCGGCGCGGCGGGAGGTGCCGGGGGCCCGGGTGTGCCGCGGCCGGCTGAGCCTGCGCCCTGATCCGGGCGGTCCCCGGCGGCCGCCTCTCCCCAGCTGCGGCGCTCATGCTCCTGGTCCTGCCGGTCCAGGTCAACCGCCTCCTGCGCGGCGGCGAGATCCTGCACGGACAGGATCACGGCGTCCTGGGCGGCGTCGGCGCTGAAGTCGCGCGCCGCCCGGCCGCGGGGCCGTGACGGGAGGCCGTCAGCCTGCGGGCGCACACCAGAATCCCCGGGCGCTGGCCCGGGTGGCTTCAGCCGCCCGCTCTGCGGTTGCAACGCACGTCCCCCACCGGGCCCGCAAGAAGAAAGACCTAGCCCAGGGGAACAGACGAGCACACCACCGAAGACCTTTTCAACCGAAATAGCAGGATGTGACGAAAGTAATACGAACTGTCCGGTAGGCCTCAATCTGATCACGGTCCGTATAACGCAGCCGGGGGTAACGGCCGGATATCACCGCACACAGTTACGGCTGGCCGATTCGCGGCCTACGGACACGCTGATAGAGGCTGAGGACTTGGTCGACCGCGGCCGTCTCGCTGGGCAGCAGGGCCGCCCGGGCCCGAGCCGCCGCAGCCAGGCGGGCCGCGGCCGCCGGATCGTCCAGGAGGCGGGTGACCGCGGCGGCCAGCGCCCCCGGGTCACCGGGCGGGACGAGCAGGGCTGCATCGTCACCGGTCAGCTCGGCGATCCCGCCGGCCCGGGTCGCGACCAGCGGCCGGCCCGCGCGCAGTGTCTCCTGCACGATGAGCGGCTGACCCTCCCAGATGCTCGGCACGACCACCACGTCAGCGGCGGCCAGCAGCGCGGGCACGTCGCGCCGCGGGCCGAGGAACCGGACCGCTACCCCGGCCGCCGCGGCCTGGCGGTGAAGTTCCGTACCCAGCGGCCCTTCCCCCGCGATGAGCAGCAGCGGGACCACCGGGCGCCGCTGCCACCGGGCCGCCGCCTGGATCAGGGTGCCGAAACCCTTCTGGGCCGCCAGCCGGCCTATCCCGGCCACGATCGCCCGCTCCCCCGGCTCATCTCCCGCGAGTTCACGGCGGAGCATGGCTATCTCGGCGGGAGACGGGCTGGCCGCGGCCGGGGCGGGCACGAGCGCCCGCCCGGCCAGCCGGGCCCCCAGGCGGCGCAGGCGGCCGTCCAGATCCCCGGACACGGTGAGCACCGCGTCGGCCCGGCGGGCGACGATCAGCTCCAGCCCGGCATACACCGCGGCGGCCGGCCCGGCTGCGGGCGGGGCGTTGTGCACGGTGACCACCAGCGCGATGTGCGGGGTGCCGGGCATGGCCAGGGCCAGGGCGGCGAGCGCGCCCGCCCGGAGGCCGTGCGCGTGCAGCACGTCGGGGCGGTCGCGGGCCAGCAGCCGCCGGAGCCGCAGCACGGCCGCGACGTCGCGGGCGGGGCGGGGCCGCCCGGCGATGTCCACCTCAGTGAACTGCCAGCCCGGCCGCGGGACAGGGCCGGTAGTGACAGGGCCGGTGGTGGCAGGGCCGTACACGTGGACCGTGGCGCCGCGGGCGGCGCACCCCCCGGCCAGCATGGCCACGTGCCGCCCGGTCCCCCCGGCGGTCGAGGCGACCAGGTAGCTGACGCCCAGCCGGGCCGGGTCTCCGGTCCCGGCCCGGCCGGGACCCGCTCACCACGGCGGCTTCCGCGCGGCCAGCCGGAAGCCCGGCAGCATGTCCCGGCCGCGGGCCAGCAGCGCGCGCAGGTCCCCGCCGTCGACGGCCAGGGCCGCCCCGCCGAATACGAGCGTCACGCAGCCGCAGGCCAGGATCGTGACCCCTGCGTTGGGGATGAAGCCGCTGGCTGGCACGGCGGCGGACAGCATCCCGCCGGCCACGGCCCCGGCCACCGCCCCGGCCAGCCCGGCCAGAGCCGCCCGGGCCGTCCCGCGCAGCGCGGCCCGGCCCCGCGCCCGCCGTACCGCGCCGAGCAGCGCGAGGCCGCCCACGGTCAGGCCGATGGTGTTGCCCAGGCCCAGGACGGGCACCACCCACCAGTCCGGCACCAGGGCCACCGCGACCACGTCGGCGGCGATGACCAGCAGCCAGCCGGCCACCAGGGCCGCGGCCGCCACCCGCGTCCGGGCGTCGGCGAACAGCACCCGGGACAGGTGAGTGGACAGGCCGTAGCCGACCAGGCCGGGCGCGAACGCCGCGAACGTGTAGGCCAGCTGGCGGGCATCCGCCGGATGGTGGGTGAACAGCCGCGAGGCAGGCACCGCCGCGCCAGCCAGCAGCGCCGCCCCCAGCCAGGTCACCAGCATGACCGCGCGGGTGGAGGCGGCCGACATCTCATCGAAGCGGGCCCCCCTGGCCGCCGCCAGGAGCGGGAACGCGGTGGTGGCGATGGGCACCGCGAGCACCGCGTAGGGCACGAAGAACATCTGCCAGCCGAAGTTGTACAGGACCAGCGCGCCCTGGCCTTCCTGGCCGTTGGCGAGCACCATCACCGCGACCACCGACGCGTCCTGGGCGATCAGGGCGATCAGCCCCACCGCGGCCAGGCCGCGGATCCGGGGGGCCACGCCCGCCGGGAAACGCAGCGTGGGCCGCAACCGCAGCCGCAGCCGCAGCGCCGGGACCAGCGCGGTAAGGGCGAGGGCGGCCACCCCCGCCGTGGTGCCCACGGACAGCATCAGCTCGGCCGACCGGGGCAGCGTGGCCAGCCGGCCGTATCCCTGGCTGAGCGGCACGAAGGCGAGATAAGCGGAGATCACGACGACGCTGGACAGCACCGGGGCGAGGGCCGGAGCGGTGAACCGCCGGTGGGCCTGCAGGATCCCGTAGAACACCACGGCCAGCCCGTACAGCAGGATCTGCGGGGCGAACACGACCAGCATCCGGCTGCTGACCGCGACGATGGCCGCGTGCGCGCAGCGCGGTGCGCCTGCCAGCAGCAGCGAGACCACCGGGGTCGCCGCCACGGCGATGATCACGCTCACCGGGGCGAGCAGCAGGACCACCCAGGACAGCATCGCGGAGGCGATCTGGCTGGCCTGGCCTTCGGCACTGTCGCGTGCCGCCGCGCTCCCGGCCGGGACGATGCCGCCGGCCGCGGCCGGCCCGGTGGCCGGGGCCTGGCCCAGCCGCCGGGCCGCCGGGCCCGCCAGCACCGGGATCAGCACGCTGGTCAGGGCGCCGCCCAGGACGACGTCGTAGATGATGTTCGGCACCTGGTTCGCGGTGGCGTACGCGGTGCCCAGGCAGGTCGCGGACACGGTGTGCGCGAAGACCAGCTGGCGGCCGAAGCCCACGATGTTCGACACGATCGTGATCGCGCCGATGAGGACGGCGGCCCGGCCGATCCCGCTGCCTGCCCGTGGCACCGGGCCGATCTCGTGCGCCCGGCCGGCCTCGGCCGCCGTTT
This sequence comes from uncultured Actinomycetes bacterium, assembly GCA_963713815.1. GTDB lineage: Bacteria > Actinomycetota > Actinomycetes > Streptosporangiales > Streptosporangiaceae > RYN-230. The sequence continues at coordinate 21,002 of CAVQNH010000006.1, read as the reverse complement.
CCTGCGCCTCGGTCACGGGGGGCTGGCAGTCGTCCCCGGGGCGGCAGGCTGATGTGGGCCCGGGCTGGCCGGCCCCGCGCCCGGATGATCCGGGCTGTCCGTCGCCGGGCCGGCGGCGGAGCCGGCCGGGCCGGCGGCCGAGCATGTCGAGCCAGTGCAGCGGCGGTGTCCGCCGGATGACCTTGGTGAAGCTCACCTTCTCGCTGGCCGCGGTGAGCGCGACGATCCCGGCCAGGAGGGCGACCCGGCCGGGCCGCGGCAGGCTCGCGGCCGCGGCGGCGCCGAGCATGGCCCCGAGCGCGTTGGCCCCCGCGTCGCCGAGCATGGCCCGCTCCCCGAGGTCCTCGCCTGCCAGCGCAAGCGCCGCACCCAGCGGGATCGCGGCCAGCGTGGCTGCCGGAACCGGGCTGGCCAGCACCGGGCCCGCTGGCACCGCGCCCGCTGGCACCGGGCCCGCCTGGACCGGGCCCGCTGCCGCTGCGGCGTCCCCGGTCCCCCGGGGCCGGCCCGCGGCGGCGAGCAGCCCGCCCGCCAGGGCCGCGACCTTGATGGCGCGGCCGGGCCGCAGATCGAACAGGTTCAGCAGGTTGGCGCCCCCCGCGATCAGGCCCGCGTTGACCGTCACGTCCAGCGCGCCGCCGCCCAGCAGCGCGCTCGCGGCGAGCCCGGTCGCGCCGATGCCGCCGAGCTTGACGGCGCCGGTGGTCACCTCGCCGTGGGCCAGGGCGCCCAGGTGGCCGCGGAAGCCGCGGCGGCCGCCGCTGCCCGCGAGATCGTCGTAGCCGCCGAAGGCGCCGGCCCCGGCGGCGGCGGCCACCAGCCCGGCGCGGGCCCGGCCGGGGAGGCCCGGGGTGAGCGCGGCCGCCAGCGCGGCACCGGCGGCAGCGGCCGGCCCTTCCAGCAGGGTGACCGGCTCGCCGCGGTGGTTGGTCCGGGTCCAGGCCGCAGGCCCGCCCGGCGGGCGGGCCTGCAGGAGCGCGTACGCGCCGCGGGCCGCACCGGCGGCCAGGGCGGCGCCGGTCAGGGTCCGGGCGGTGTGCCCGGCGCCGCGTCCGCGGCTCACCGCGCGCCCGCCGAGGCGGTGGCGTCAGGGTGGGCGGACCGCTGCTGGGTGTGCTTCGTATTCGCGGACTGGCTGGCGGTCGCGCTGGCCGTGCTGGACGGCGAGGGGGTAGGGGCGGGGCTGGGCGCGGCCGCGGTCGCGCTGGCCAGCGACCCGTAGTTGCCGGAATGGCCGGAGGTGGCCTGCTCGTAGAGGGCCTGCGCCACGATGATCTGGCCGATCGTGGTGTCCGCGTCGTCCACGCTGCTGAAGTGGTCCGCCCGTCCACTCGACCGGAGCACGTCGATGGCGCTGCCCGGGCCGGAGCCGGACACCTGCCCGGCCATCACGGTGCCGTTGCCGGCCAGGTTCAGCTGCTGCGCCACGGACACCAGGGTCTGGCTCTCGCCGCTGGCGCTGGTCGCGGGCGGGGTGCCCGGGATTATCACGACAGCCAGGGTGGCACGAGCGGCCGGGTTCCCGCTGGTACTCAGGAAACCTCCAGCCGCATAGGCGCTGAGGACCGATTTGCCGGCGGCGTCGGCCACCCCGGCCGGGGGATCGGCCGGGCCGTTCTTGGTCAGGATGGCGCTGGCGATCAGCTCGGCGGCCTGGGCCGGCGGTGTGCCGGGCCTCAGGGTGACGCCGGCCGGCGTCTGCTCACGGTTCAGGGTGTCCAGGTCGGACTGGGTGCCCGTCGCGAAGAACTGGCTCTGCAGCTGCACCTGGCCGCTCACGGTCGCGCCCGCCTCGGCGAGAGCCGAGGTGACTCCCGTGACCACCCCGCCCGGGAAGCCGGGCGCGGTGACCAGGACCACCCGCTGCCCGTCCAGCAGGCCGCTGAGCATCTGGTGCTCGCCCGCCTGGGCGTAGGCCTGGTCCGCGGCGATCTGCTGCTTATTCAGGTTGTTCTGCGCGTACAGCGCGTCGATCCGCTTCTTCTCCGCGTCCGCGGTCTTCTGCAGCCCGCTGAGCACGGCCGGCTTCAGGGCGGTGGACCCGACCACGATCCCGATCGCGAGCGCCAGGAAGACGGCGACGATGGACACCAGGTGATAGCGGAAATCGATCACGGGAGGCTGGCCTAGAACAATCCGCTGAGCCAGTACCGCACGCCGTCCCACTGGGCGCCGAGGTACGTGAAGAAGATCTGGCCCGCCGGAGTGGCGTGGATGACCACCAGCATGGTGATGAGGGCAGCCAGCACCAGCACCAGCAGGGCCCAGCCGGAGATGCGCTGGCGGTAGAGCCGGCTGACGCCTTTGGCGTCGACCAGCTTGCTGCCGACCCGGAGCCTGGTCAGCCACGTGCTGGCGTACCCGGCCCGGCCCTTGTCGAGGAACTCGTCCAGGGTGTTGTGCGTGCCGACGGCCACGATCAGGGTGGCGCCCTTGGCGTCCGCCATCAGCAGGGCCACATCCTCGCTGGTTCCGCCCGCCGCGCACACCACCGACGGCAGCCCGAGCTGCTCGACCCGCGCCTGCCCGGGAGCCCGGCCGTCGTTGGGGTAGGCATGCACCACCAGCTCCGCCCCGCAGTGCAGTCCCTCGTCGGTCACCGAGTCCATGTCGCCGACGATCACGTCCGGCAGGTAGCCGGCCTCCAGCAGCGCGTCGGCCCCGCCGTCCACGCCGACCATGACCGGCTTGAACTCGCGGATGTAGGGCCGCAGCACCGCGAGGTCCTCGCGGAAGCGGTTGCCGCGCACCACGACCAGAACGTGCCGCCCTTCCATCTTGGTCCGCAGCTCGGGGGCGGCGATGCCGTCGACCAGCAGGCCGCCCTCGCCTTTCAGGTACTCCAGCGTGTTGGTCACGAAGTCCTGGAGCTGGGCCGCGATCCCGTCCTTGGCCACGGTCATCGCCTCGGCCACCGTCTCGGCCGTCTGCACCCGTCCCTTGGCCACGACCTCGTCGCCGACGTACACCGTGTCGCCCTGCAGCCGGACCAGGGTGCCCTCGCTGACCTTGGTGAACACGTCCGGACCGACGTCATCGACCAGCGGCACCCCAGCGTCTATCAGCAGCTGGGGACCGAGGTTGGGATACTTGCCGGTGATACTCGGCGCGACGTTCACCACCGCCGCGACCTGCTGCCGCAGCAGCGCCTCCGCGCCGAGCCGGTCCAGGTCCGCGTGATCGATGATGGCGACCTCGCCCATCCGGAGCCGCTTGGTGAGGTTCTTGGTCCGCCGGTCCAGCCGGGCAGGCCCGATTACACCCGGCAGGTCGTCTGGCCTGCTCCGGTGCTTGATCGGGAGTCTCAGGAACGGGGCCATCATTGTGTCCCATCCTGCCAGACCCATGGAGCAGACGAGGCCACACACCGCATCACCGGACGGCCCAGCTCACCGGCCCATCCAGGACGTTCAGCTCCCGTTCAGCCCCCGGCCAGCCCCACCCCAGCCTGCCCGGCCCTCAGCCGGCGCTGCGCCTCAGCCAGCACTGCGCCTCAGCCAGCACTGCGTCCCGGCGCCTCGGCGGCTGCCGCGCGTTCCGCCGCGGCGGCGGTGAGCAGCTCGCCGGCGTGCGCCCGGCCATATTCGGAGTCCTCGAGGCCGGCCAGCATCCGGGACAGCTCGGTGACCCGCCCGGAGTCGTCGAGCCGGGTCACCCCGCTGCGCGTCACGCTGCCGTCGCCCGCCTTCTCCACCACCAGGTGGGTGTCCGCGAACGCGGCGACCTGGGGCAGGTGGGTCACCACGATGACCTGGGCCAGCCGGGCCAGCCGGGCCAGCCGCCGCCCGATCTCCACCGCGGCCTTCCCGCCGACCCCCGCGTCGACCTCGTCGAACACGAAGGTCGGCACCGGGTCCGCGCCGGCGAACACCACCTCGATCGCGAGCATGACCCGGGACAGCTCGCCGCCCGACGCGCCCTTGGCCAGCGGCAGGGCCGGCGCCCCGGGGTGCGCGGCCAGCCGGATCTCCACCTCGTCCGCGCCGTGCGGGCCGAACTCCTCCTGCGGCGTGACCGCCACGGTGAGCGACGCGTGCGGCATGGCCAGCGCGGCCAGCTCGGCCGTCACCTCGGCGGAGAAGCGCGCGGCCGCCTCCTTGCGCAGCGCGGTGAGCTGGGCCGCCAGCTCGGCGACGTTCGCGCCGAGCTGCTCGGCCTCCGCGGCCAGGCCGGTGATCCGGTCGTCGTCGCCGTCCAGCTCCCCCAGCCGGGTGGCGGCCTGCCGGGCCCAGTCCAGCACGGTGCCCACGTCCCCGCCGTCGCTGCCGGCGGGTGCCCCGGCGGTCCCGTAACTGCGGATCAGCCGGGTCAGGTCGGCGCGCCGCTGCTGCACGGCGGCCAGCCGGGCCGGGTCCGCCTCGACCGACTCCACGTACGAGGCGAGTTCGGCGCCGACGTCGGAGACCAGGTAGGCCGCCTCGGACAGCCGGGCCGCCAGCGCGCCCAGCGCCGCGTCGTGGGCGGCCACCCCTTCCAGCGCCTGGGTGGCGGTGCCCAGCAGGCTGACCGCGTCCGGCAGGTCGTAGGACCCGCTGGACGGATCGCCGAGCAGCGCGTCATGGGCCTCGCTGGCCGCGGTGTGCAGCCCGTCCGCGTTGGCCAGCCGCTCCTCCTCGGCACGCAGCTCCACGTCCTCCCCCGCGGCCGGCTCCAGCCGCTCGATCTCGGCCAGCCCGCGGCGCAGGTCCTCCGCCTCCTGGGCCCGCTCGCGCGCCCGCCCGGTCAGTTCCTCCAGCTGGGCGCGGACTTCGCGGTGCCGCGCGTAGGCGCGGTGGTAGTCGCCGGCCACCGCGGCCAGGGCCGGCCCGGCGAAACGGTCCAGCGACTCCCGCTGCCGTCCCGGCCGCAGCAGCTGCTGCTGGTCGGCCTGCCCGTGCACCGCGACCAGGTCATCGGACAGGTAGGTAAGCAGCGACACGGGCACGGAATGGCCGCCCGCGTAGGCGCGTGACCGGCCCTCCGCGGACACCGAGCGGCTGACGATCAGGGTGGCCCCGTCGTCGTCGAGCTCACCGCCCGCCTCCTCCACCTGCTTGGCGACCCGGCCGGCGGGGTCGATGCGCAGCCGTCCCTCGACCGTGGCCCGGTCGGACCCGGGCCGCACCCGGGCCGGGTCGGCCCGGCCGCCGAACATCAGGCCCAGGCCGGTCACGACCATCGTCTTGCCCGCCCCGGTCTCCCCGGTGACCACCGTGAACCCTGGGGACAGCTCCAGCACGGCGTCCTCGATCACGCCGAGTGCGGTGATGCGTACTTCCTCAAGCATGAGCGCGTGGCTCCTGTTCGATGTGGCGGGCGCCCGGCCGCCCCCGCCAGCCAGCGACCGGCAGGCCGAACTTGGCGACCAGCCGGTCCGTGAACGGCGCGCCGCCCGCGGCGGCGTCGTCCCCGCCGCGCAGCCGGGCCAGCAGCACCGGGGTGGCGCCGCGCCGGACCTCGATCCGCGCGCCGGCCGGAAGATCCACCCGGCGGCGCCCGTCACACCAGAGCACGCCGGCGAACGACTGGCCGACGGCGGGCCCGCCGAGGATCTCGATCGCGAGCAGGGAACTGGGCGAGATGACCAGCGGGCCGGCGAACAGCGCGTGCGCGCTGATCGGCACCATCAGCAGCGCCTCGACCTCCGGCCACACGACCGGGCCGCCCGCGGAGAACGCGTACGCCGTGGAGCCGGTCGGCGTGGCGCAGACCACGCCGTCGCACCCCCACCGGGACAGCGGCCGCCCGTCGATCTCGGTGATCACCTCGATCATCCGCTCCCGCGCGACCTTCTCCACGCTGGCCTCGTTCAGCGCCCAGGTCCGGGCGATCACCGTGCTGTTCTGCCGTACGGTCACGTCGACTGTCATCCGCTGCTCGACCGTGTACTGGCGGGTGATCACCCGGTCGATCACGTTGGGCAGGTCATCGTATTCGGCCTCGGCCAGGAAGCCCACATGGCCGAGGTTCACCCCCAGCAGCGGCACCCCGGCCGGCCGGGTCATCTCGGCCACCCGCAGCAGGGTCCCGTCCCCGCCGAGGACGAGGACCATCTCGGCGCCGCGGGCCGCGTCGGGCGTGGCCGGGACCACCCCGGCGCCCGGGCACTGGAGCTCGGCGGCCTCGGTGTCCACGACGCGCACCGTTATCCCGGCCGAGAGCAGCATCTCCACCACGAGCCGGGCGCTGGTCACCGCTGCGCTCCGGCCCGTGTGGGCCGTGACGAGCACCGTCCGGTGGGGGTTCACTGGGGTCCTTCCGCGATGACCTGGGCGAGCCTGGCCGCTTCCAGCGGCGGGGCCCCGCGGCGCAGCCAGAGGAAATACTCCACGTTCCCGGCCGGGCCGGGCAGCGGGCTGGAGGTGACCCCCGCCACGCCCAGGCCGCTGTCCGCGGCGGACGTGGCCACCGCGGTCACGGCCGAGGCCCGCAAGCCGGGATCACGGACCACCCCGCCCGCGCCGACGTGCCCCTTGCCCACCTCGAACTGGGGCTTCACCAGGAGCAGGAAGTCGGCGTCCGGCGCCGCGCAGCGGACCAGGGCGGGCAGGACCAGGCTGAGCGAGATGAACGAGAGGTCCGCGGTGACCAGGGTCGGCGGGGGGGCCACCTGCGCCGGTTCCAGGTGCCGCACGTTCACCCGGTCGAGCACGGTGACCCGGTCGTCGCTGCGCAGCGCCCAGGCGAGCTGGCCGTAGCCCACGTCCACCGCCACCACCTGGGCCGCGCCGGCGCGCAGCAGCACGTCGGTGAAGCCGCCGGTTGACGCGCCCGCATCCAGGCAGCGGCGGCCCGCCACGGACAGGCCGGGAAAAGCGTCCAGCGCGCCGGCCAGCTTGCGGCCGCCCCGTGACGCGTACCCAGGGTCGCCGCCGGTGTCCTGGACCGCGATCGGGTCATCCGCGGTGACCTGCGTGGCTGTCTTGCCGGCGGACTGGCCTGCCACCACCACCCGCCCCGCGGTCACCAGCTCCGCGGCGTGCTCGCGGGACCGGGCCAGCCCACGGCGTACCAGTTCGGCGTCGAGCCGTCTCCGGGTACTCATGCAGTGGCTGCCTCGCCGTTCAGCTGTCCGGGGTCGCGGGAGTTCCATGAGCAGCCGCTGCGGGCGGGATCTGGGCGGACGCGATGGGGTGGCGCGGAAACTGGTCGTTTCCTGAGTCAAGGGTACCCAGCGCTCCGGTCAGCTCCGCGTGAATGTGCTCGAAGACCGCCGCGTGCGCGGGCAGCGGCAGGTCGGCCAGCTCGCCGAGCCGGCGCAGGGCCTGATCCACCCGGTCGTCCCCGGTGGCCACGATGTCCGCGGTGTTCGCGTCCGTCCCGGGGGTAGTTCCGGGGGCGGCCGGGCCCGGGGCTTCCGGGTCGTTCTGCGTCACGTCGCCCTCCTGGGCAGGGTTGCGGGCTGCGGGGCGGTTCTCCGACGAACGCTACCGTCCGGAGACCGCCCCGGGCGCCACCAACGCCCGGCGCCACGCCCATGGCGTCATCAACGGGCAGGGAGTTGCACAATGGACACTCTCTGGGAAGCGAGGAGACATGGCGACTGCTGAGGAATGCCGGACAGCGCTGGAAGCGCTGGCGGGCCGTCTGACCGAGGTTGACCCCCAGAAGCGGTCCGCCGTCCTGGCGGACCGCTCCCTCAGCTGCACGGTGACCGACCTCGGCGTCACGTTCGTCACGAAGCTCGGCCCGGACGGCGCCGGCCCGGTGACCGAGGCCGGGCCGGGCGACCCGCCGGCCCAGGTCCGGTTCTCCGCCCCCAGCGACGAGCTGATGGCGATCTCAGGCGACCCGAAGCGCTTTGTCCGCTCCTGGCTGACCGGCAAGGTGAAGGTCGACGCCAGCCTCACCGACATCCTCCGCCTCCGCAAGCTGCTGTGACGGGCGGCCGGGGGTGAGTGGTGCCTGAGGGGGACTCGGTCTGGCACGCGGCGAAGCGGCTCCGGGAGGCGCTGGCCGGGCGGGTGCTGACCCGCAGTGACTTCCGGGTCCCGCGGTACGCCACGACCGACCTGACCGGCCGCCAGGTGACCGAGTCGCTGTCGCGCGGCAAGCACCTGCTGACCCGGGTCGAGGGCGGCGTCACCGTGCACACCCACCTGAAGATGGACGGTGCCTGGCGGGTCCGCCCGGCCGCGGCCCGGCTGGCCGAGGGTCATCAGGCCCGTCTGGTCCTGGCCAACGACACCTGGCAGGCGGTCGGCTACCAGCTGGGCGTGGTCGAGGTGCTGCCCACCGCGAGGGAAGAGGACGTGGTCGGCCACCTCGGCCCGGACCTGCTCGGCCCGGACTGGGACGCGGGCCAGGCGGGCGAGGCGGTGCGCCGGCTCCTGGCCGAGCCGGGGCGCCCGGCGGCGGAGGCGCTGCTGGACCAGCGCAACCTGGCCGGCATCGGCAACGTGTATAAGTGCGAGCTGCTGTTCCTGCGCGGCGTGCACCCGTGGCGGCCGGTCGGCGAGATCCGTGACCCGGCCGGCCTGGTCCGGCTGGCCCACCGGATGCTGGACGCGAACAAGGACCGGATCGGGCACATCACGACCGGATCCCGGCAGCGCGGCGAGGAGCACTGGGTGTACGGGCGGGGCGGGCGCCGCTGCCGCCGCTGCGGGACCCTCATCCTCCGGGCCGACCACGGCCCCGGCCCCGCCTCCGGCCCGGGCGCCGACCCGGAGGCACGGATCACGTTCTGGTGCCCGCACTGCCAGCCCGCCCCGTAAGACCCGCCCCGTGAGACCCGCCCCTGAGGGCCCGCCCGTGCAGCCCGCACCCTGAAACCCAGCCCAGCCGGGCACCAGACAAGGAACACTCGCCTGGCGGCAGCCCCGGGCCGCCAGGCGAGTGTCCTCCGGACGCGTGGTCCCTACGCGTCCCGCTTCAGGAAGACGAACGCCCCCGCGATGATCGCGATCACCGCGTAGGCGGCGAACACCGCGAACCCGGTCCAGGGCGAGAACATCGGCGGGTTGCCGTGCACCGGGATCGTGGACCAGATCTGGCTGCCCGCGTTGAACGGGATCCACTTGTCCACGTGGTTCTGCCAGCTGGACGGCAGGAAGTTGATCAGCACGAACAGCACGAACAGCAGCCCGATCGACGCCGTGATCGCCCCCGCGGTGTGCCGCAGCAGCGTGCCCAGCCCGAAGGCCAGCATCCCGCACACGGCCAGGAACAGGGCGCCGCCGATGACCGCGCGCAGCACGTTGGGGTCACCGAGGGTGACGTTCAGGTGCTTGGAGGACAGGATGGCCTGCCCGATGAAGAACGACACGAACGACGCGACCAGCCCGGTGATGAAGCTGACCAGGAAGAAGACCACGCCCTTGGCGGCGAGCAGCGTGCCCCGGCGAGGCTGCACGGTCAGCGAGGTGCGGATCATCCCGGTCGAGTACTCGGACGTGACGGTCAGCGCCCCGAGCACCGTGATGATGAGCTGGCCCAGGATCAGGCCGGCCAGGCTGCGCTGGGTCGCGTCGAAGCCCGGCCCGTGGTCAGCACCGCGCGAGACCGCGCCCACGCAGGCCAGCGCGCCGATCCCGATCGTGACCACGACCAGGGCGAACAGGGTCCAGTAGGTTGACCGGACCGAGCGGATCTTGGTGAACTCAGAGCGGAGCGCGCCGACGAATCCGGCCCGGCCGGACCCAGCGGACTGCAGGGCCGGCGCGGAGCTGCCCGGCAGCTGTGTCGTCGTGGCCATGTCAGAGCACCTCTCCCGTGGTCACCGGCTGGACTGCGGGACCAGACCCGGCGGCCCCCGCGCCGGTCCCGGATCCGTCGATGTCGGCGTGCGCGTGGAACTCCACGCTGGACGCGGTGAGCTCCATGAACGCCTGCTCCAGCGAGGCGTGCGCCTGGGCCAGCTCGTGCAGCCGGATGCCCCGCTCGAAGGCCAGGTCCCCGATCTGGTCCGGGGCCAGGCCCTGGACCACGAACCCGCCGTCGGCAGCGGCGGCGACGTGACCGCCGGCCAGCGCGACCGCAGCGCGCAGCTCGTCGGCCTGGGGGGTGCGGACCCGGACGGTCTGCACCGAGTTACGGGCGATGAACTCGGCCACGGTGCAGTCGGCGATGAGCCGCCCCCGGCCGATGACCAGCAGATGGTCGGCGGTGCTTTCCATCTCCGACATGAGGTGGCTGGACACGAACACGGTGCGGCCCTCGGCGGCGAGCGCCTTCATCAGGTTCCTGATCCACAGGATGCCCTCGGGGTCCAGCCCGTTGACCGGCTCGTCGAACATGAGGATGGCCGGGTCGCCGAGCAGTGCGCCGGCGATGCCGAGCCGCTGGCCCATGCCCAGGGAGAAGCCGCCGGACCGCTTCCTGGCCACCTCGTTCAGGCCGACGAGGTCGAGCACCTCACCGACCCGGCGGGCGGGCAGGTTGTTGGTCTGGGCCAGGCAGAGCAGGTGGTTGTAGGCGCTCCGGCCGCCGTGCACCGCCTTGGCGTCCAGCAGCGCGCCCACCTCGCGCATCGGCTGGGCCAGGTCGCGCGAAGTTCTTGCCGTGCACGGTGACGGTGCCCTTGGTCGGGCGGTCGAGCCCGAGGATGAGCCGCATGGTGGTGGTTTTGCCCGCCCCGTTCGGGCCGAGGAAGCCGGTGATCTTGCCTGGCTCCACGCTGAATGACAGGTCGTCCACCGCGACCTTGTCCCCGTAGCGTTTCGTGAGGCTCCGGGCCTCGATCATTGAGTTGTCCTTTCCGCTTCGCGCCCCCCGGGCCGGATGCCCGCCTGCCGCGCAAGGACAGTCTTCCGGGTGCGGCCGGGTCCGCGCATCGGCCGTGCGGCCGGCCCGTATCCCCCTGTGGGTGTAGGCCGGGTGTCAGCCTGGTAGTGCAGCCAGCGCAGGGCGGATCAGCTCCGCGGTGACGTTCCCGGCGGACCAGGCCGCGGCGCACAGCGCCCGCAGCCCGTCCATGGCGTCCCCGGAACCCTCCAGGATCAGCGGGGAATCGTCCTCCGGGCGCCGCGCCGCCCACCCGCCGCAGCGGAAGACCCCCGGTTCAGCGGCGATGGGCGGGTGCGGGGCGAGCAGGCCGGCCAGGTCGGCCGCCAGGTAGGTGGGCCGCTGGTCCGCCGCGGCCAGCACCGCATCCTCCGGGCGGGTGACCCCGGTGAACACCAGCAGGCTGGGGGCCCCGGCCCGGACCGCGCCCTCGATGTCGGTGTCCAGCCGGTCCCCGACCACCAGCGGGTGCCGCGCGCCGGTCCGGGCCACCGCCTCGGCGTGCAGCGGCGGCTCGGGCTTGCCCGCGACCACCGGCTGCTGCCCGGTGGAGTGGACGATCACCTGGCAGAGCGCCCCGTTGCCGGGCTGCCGCCCGCGGCCGGTGGGCATGGTCGCGTCCGCGTTCGAGGCCACGTACCAGGCCCCGGCCTGGACCGCGAGGGCGCCCTCGCACAGCAGCGAGTACCCGATGCCGGGGGCGAAGCCCTGGACCACGGCCGCGGGCCGGTCCAGCGCCGTGCTGACCGGCCGGAAACCCCGTTCGCGGACCGCGGCGCGCAGCCCGTTACCGCCCACCACCAGCACCGCCGAGCCTGCGGGCAGCCGCCCGGCCAGCAGGGTGCGCGGCGGCCTGGGCCGAGGTGACCACGTCGCCGGCCGTGGCCGGCACCCCGAAGCCGGCCACCTGCGCGGCGATCGCCGAGGGCGTGCGGGAGGAGTTGTTGGTCACGTAGGCCAGCCGCATGCCTGCATCCGCCGCCTTGGCCAGCGCCTGCGGGGCCCCGGGCACCGCGGCGTCACCGAGGTAGACCACCCCGTCCAGGTCCAGCAGGGCCACGTCGTAGACCTGGGCGAGCGGATCCGGGCAGCCCCGCAGGAAGGCCGCCAGTCCGGTGTCGTGATCACGCTCAGCGGCGTCTGCAGGCATGCACGTCCTCAGTTCCTGGTTCCCGTGAAAGTCCTTCAAATTAGCACTAACGGATGGTCCGGCCCGGCCCCCCGGCCAGCGGCCCGGTCCCGGGGCGGTCAGGCGGGGGCGCCGGGCGGCTCCCCGGCCGCCTCGGACCGGGCCTTCAGGGTGGCCCGCACGCCGCGCAGGGCGTCGGTGTAGTGCCGCAGCTCGGGCCGCATCGCGGCGGCCAGCGCCAGGTGCTCGGCGGCGGCCTGCGGGTCCCCGCTCCGGGCCAGGGCCAGGCCCAGCCCGAACTGGGCGTAGTCGTCGCTCGGGCTGGCCTCGACGATCCGCCGGAAGGTCGCGGCCGCCTCGTCGTAGCGGCGGGTGTCGAACTGGGCCCGGGCCAGGGCCTCCAGCACGCTGCGGGATCCCGGCTCGGCCTCGGCGGCCCGCTCCAGCAGCTGGGCGGCGGCCGCCGGGCTGCCCCGGCCGAGCAATTCCAGCCCCCGCTGGTACCACGTGTACACGTCACCATGCGGGGCCGGAACGCCGGGAGCGCCGCCCTGCGGCGGCGGATTTTCGGCCGGGCGGGAATCCTGGCCGCCCCATGGTGCTTCTGTCATATGTGCAAATCCTTCCGTCCGGCGGGGAACAGGTGTCGCCGGGACCAGCCGGGCTCGAGCTCGCGCCGTTCCGTGGAGTCCGTTATGCCCAGGAACGGGTCAGCGGACTCGCGGAGGTCACCTCTCCACCGTACGACGTCATCGGCCAGGACACCGCCCAGCAGTTGCGCGACGCGGACCCGCACAACGTGGTCCGGCTGATCCTGCCCCGGCAGGATCCGGCCCGGCCCGGCGAGGAGTACCACGACGCCGCCCGGCTGCTGGCTGACTGGCGGCGGGAGGGGATCCTGGTCGCCGGCGACGAGCCCGCCCTCTACGTGTACGAGCAGCGGCGGACCGGGACGGCCGGCGACGAGGGTGTCCTGCAGCGCGGGCTGATCGGGACGGTGCGGCTGGCCCCGGACGCGGCCCGGATCGTGCTCCCCCATGAGGACGTCATGCCCGGCCCGGTCCGGGGCCGCCGGCAGCTGATGGAAGCGACCCAGGCCAATCTGGAGCCGATCTTCCTGCTGTACGAGGGCGGCGGGTTCGCCGATGGCCGGGGGGCTGAGCGCGGCCCGGCCAGCGTGGCCACGCAGCTGGCCGCCCAGGTCGCGGACACCGGGACGCCCGTGCTGAGCACCGGCACCGGCGACGGCATCCGGCACACCCTGTGGCAGGTCACCGACCCCGTGGCGCTGGCCCGGATCGCGGCCGACCTGGCGCCGCGGCAGGCGCTGATCGCGGACGGAAACCACCGCTACGCCGCGTACCTGCAGATGCAGGCCGAGCGGCGGGCGGCGGGCGACGGCGCGGGCCCGTGGGACTACGGGCTCGCGCTGCTGGTCGACGGGGACGCGTTCCCGCCGGAGATCGGGGCGATCCACCGGGTGCTGCCCGGGCTGCCCCCGGCCGAGGCGGTGGAGCGGGCCAAGTCCGGCTTCTCGGTGCGGGTCATGCCCGGCGGCACGGCCGCGCTGCCGGCGGCGCTCGACGCGCTGGCGAAGGCCGGCCAGGACGGGCCGGCCTTCCTGGTCGCCGGGCAGGGCCAGGTCCACCTGCTCACCGACCCGGATCCGGTGCAGCTCGAGGCGGCCATGCCCGCTGGCCGCTCCCCGGCCTGGCGCCGGCTGTCCACCGCGGTCCTGCAGGAGTTCCTGCTCGCGGCGTTGTGGGGCATCCAGGACGACGAGCAGGGCGTGCAGGTGGTGCACCACGACGCGGACCGGGCTATCGCGCAGGCCGACGCGGCGCCGGGCGGCACGGCGGTCATCGGCAACCCGCTGCGGGCCGCGGACGTGTACGCGGTCGCGGCCGGCGGGGAGCGGCTGCCCCGCAAGTCCACCTCGTTCGCGCCCAAGCCGAGGACCGGCCTGGTCATGCGGCCCTTCGCCGCGGACTGACCCGCTCCGCTCCCGGTTCCCGGCCTCGCGACCGACCAGCACCATCCGTCACGTCTGATCGTGCCGTCACACGACTTTTCCCGTGTGACGTGCTTCTAGCGGGGCGATTTGCCAGTATCAGGCGCACGCTGCGCGGGAAAAGTCGCGGGCCTCAGCCTCCGCGGGCCTGCGGGCCACCGCGATCCACCGGCCAGAGGCCGGGTCAGCGGGGATGCTGGCCCTTGCGCATGTACAGGCCGAAGGGGCCGTGCGGCACGGGCACGAAGTTCTGGTCGAAGTAGACCGAGATCTCCCGGGCGGCCCAGGGAATGCGCTTGTAGGACAGCGGCGAGAGCCAGACGTACTGGGCGCCGCGCAGCGCCGACATCCACAGCGCGCGGACCGCGGGCACGCGCCCGGCCCCGGTGGCCGCGCTCCGGCCCCGGGACAGCGAGTAGTCGCTGCCCACGCCGTCCACCATGGGCACGCAGCCGGGCCGCTGGGAGTAGAACCGGCTGGCGGCGATGGTGTAGGAGGCCTGGTCAGTCAGGACGCACGAGCCGGGCGGGATGACGTTGCTGGCCGCGGACACGACGTCCGAGGTGAGGCCGGGCGTGGTCGGCGCGAGTGGGGGCTGCAGGCTGCTCTCGAACCCGAACTGCGCGACGGCCATGGCGGCCACGGCCACGATGGCCACCGGGGTCGCGTAGCGGACGACGAGCCGGGCGGCCGGGCGGGGCTGCCCGGCGGCGTCAGCAGTCCCCCCAGCGCCAGCGGCCCGGGCCGCGCCCGCCGGGACCGGGCCGGACTGGACCGGGCCGCCCGCGCGGGACACGCGGAGGGCGTCCACGAACCGGGCCACGGGCAGCGCGATGGCCAGGGCCAGGAACGGGACCAGGAACCCGGCGTAGTGGTAGTAGAAGTCGGCCGGCCACAGGAAGGCGATGATGGTCAGGGCGGTGGCCGCCAGCGCGAACTGCTCCAGCAGCGGCGGCCGCTCCCCGGTCAGCCGCGAGGCGGCCACGCTGCTGCCGATGATCAGGGCCAGGATGAGCAGCGAGATGATGGACAGCACCAGCGTGGAGGTCAGGCCGGTGATGTCGGTCAGGCCGGTCATCTCGTGCAGCCGGTAGCCGAGCGGGATCCGAACCGAGTCCACCCGGACCAGCTGGGCCACGATCACGCTGCGGTAGAAGGTCCCGGGCGCCAGCGCCGCGAACGGCAGCACCGGGACAGCGAAGCCGGCTATCACCCCGGCGGCATAGGCGCCGGCCCGCCGGGAGGGCCGGGGCTGCCGGGCGGCCAGGATCAGCACCAGGATGACCAGCACGGGGAGGATGGCCCAGACCTTGATGGCCCCCGCGAAGCCGAACGCGACCCCGCCCCAGACCAGCCGGCGGGTACTGGCCAGCCCGTCACGGTCGAACACGGCCAGCATCCCGGCCAGGCAGAACAGCACCAGCCAGGGCTCCAGCAGCACGGTGTGCGCGGCCTGCACCGCGGCCGGGTAGACGGCCAGGATCCCGCAGGTGGCGATCACGGCCAGGAGCCCCCGGTGGCGGACGAGCAGGCCGCCCATGGCCACCGCGGCCGCGCCGGCCAGCGCGGTGAGGATCCGGCCGACGCCCATCCCCCAGGCGGTGCCTATCCCCTTGGTCACCAGCGCGACCGGGGCCATCAGCAGCGTGATGCCGGGCGGCTGGACCATGATGAAGTCCCGGTACGGGAGGTCACCGTGGATCAGCAGGACCGCGCTGCCGAAGTCCGTCCCGTCGTCGTACTCGGTGACGCCGATCAGGTAGTCGGGGCGGCTCAGCTGGTAGAGCCGGAGCGCTAGGCCGAGCGCGGTCATGATCACGATGGCCGCGGTGACCGGGTCGGGACGCGTCCAGCGGACCGGCTGGCGCGATTCCGCCTGCGGCACTTGCGACCTGGCGGCTGGCATTCTCACAGGTAATCCGCTCACAGTTGGTGACACGCACGTTTCCTGACAAACCGGCACCGGCGCAGCCGGGAGCCCGTGACGACAGAAACTGTAGCCACGCCGGGCTCAGGCCACTAACGACACGATCCATCCCCCCGGCCGGTGCCCCGCCCAGGTCGCATAGGGGCACGATCCGACCGCGTTCCGATACTACTCGCGCGCAGAGCGCAAGCATGGCTTACCCGCCCGGAAGCACCGGCCGATCTCCTCCGGGGCGGAGGCACAGGCGGCGGGTTCCTCGCGTCACCCGGAAGGCCGCTGGTGCGGACATCGGCGGCGAGCCGGGCTTCTGGGACCATGGTCGCATGGATACGGCAGAGGGCAGGGTCGGGTCCCCGGGCATCACCGAGCTTGGGCACGACGTGTACGAGATCGATACCCGGATGGCCGGGTACCCCGGCATCACGGCGGCCTACCTGATCAAGAGTGACCGGCCCTGCCTGGTGGAGACGGGTACCGCGCCCTCGGCCCCGGTCGTCCGCGACGCACTGGCCGCTCTCGGGGTGGGGCCGCACGACCTGGCCACGGTGGTGGTGACCCACATCCACCTGGACCACGCGGGCGGCGCGGGGGACATCGCCGCCATGTTCGGTGACGCCGAGGTCGTGGTGCACGAGCGCGGCGCCCGGCACCTGGCCGACCCGGCCCGGCTGATGAGCGGCGCCCGGATGGCGTACGGGGACGCGCTGGACGCCCTGTTCGGAACCATGCACCCGACCCCGGCCGCGCGGATCCGCACCGTCGAGGAACGCGGGACCGTGGACCTCGGTGGCGGGCGGCGGCTGGACAGCCACTACTCTCCCGGGCACGCCAAGCATCATGTCGGGCTGATCGACTCGGTGAGCGGTGACCTGTACGTGGGCGACGCGGCCGGGGTGTACATCCCGGAGACCGGGGACCAGCGGCCGGCCACCCCGCCGCCCGACTTCGACCTGGACACGGCGCTGGGCTCGGTCCGCATGTTCGCCTCGCTGCGCCCGCAGCGCCTGCTGTTCAGCCACTACGGGCCGGTCGCGGACGTGGAGGAGACCCTGGCCCGGTCGGCCGAGGAGATCCGGCTGTGGGTGGAGGAAACCAGGGCCGCCCGGCGCGCCGGGCTGGACTTCGACCACGCGGTCGCGATGGTGCACGAGCGGACCCGGGAACGCTACGCGGCCCTGGGCCCGGACGCCGACCCGGCGATCGTGGCCAAGTTCGAGACGCTGAGCAGCACCGCCTCGAGCGTGGCCGGGATCGCGGCCTGGCTCGACAGCACCGGCCAGGCGTCCTGAGCGTCAGTCATCCGCCAGGTCGTCGTCGTCCCAGTCACGGACGTTGCTGTCCCCGCCCTGATCCTCGTCGTCGCCGTCTCCGTCCTGATCCTCGTCGTCATCGTCGCCGTCGCCGTCCTCATCGGCCAGGTCGTCGATGACGACCTCGTCGAGGTCGTCGAAGCGCTCCGCGGCGTCGGTCAGCTCGTCGGGGTCCGCGGCCGCGGCCCGGGCGAACCACTCCCGGGCCTGCTCGGTCCGGCCCGCGTCCAGCAGGGCGTCCGCGTACGCGTAGAACAGCCGGGCCGACCAGGGCCGCACCCGCCGCTCCTTGAGCTCGGGCAGCTGGAGGACCACCACGGCGGCCTCAGCCAGCCCCTGGTCCCGGCGGATACCCGACTCCACGATGCGCAGCTCGACCTCGGTCGCCCGGTCGAGGTTGAGCTTCGCGGACTGGGCGATCACGCCCAGGGCCCGGTCTATCCGGCCCAGGGCCCGTTCGGAGTCCGCGATCAGCGGGAGGTAGCTGGTCCGGCCGGTGAGCCGGCGTGCGGCCCGCAGCTCGGCGAGCGCCTCGGCCCAGTGCCCGGCCCGGTAGGCGGCGATGCCGGTGGTCTCGCGCACGATGCCCACCCGGGCCGCCAGCCGCCGGGCTTCCAGCGCGTGCTGGTAGCCGGCCTCCGGATCGTCGGCCAGGCTGGCCGCGAGCAGCCGCCGGCCCACGGCCGAGGCCAGGTCACTGGGCAGGGTCCGCAGTTCGGCCGCGGCGGCCGGGTCGAGCTGGCTCTCGGTGATGTTGGCCGGGATGTCCGGCAGGCTGCCCGTCCTGGCTGGCCCGGAACGGGAACCCGCGCTGCGTGGCTGCCGGTCAGCGGCGTCGCGGTCAGCGAACTGGCGGCCTCCCGGCCGTCCTGGAGTCGGGCGGCCGGCTGCTGGCCGTCCTGAAGTCGGGCGTCCCGAAGTCGGCCGTCCCGAGGTCGGCCGTCCTGAAGTCGGGCGTCCCGAGGTCGGCCGTCCTGAAGTCGGGCGTCCCGAAGCAGGGCGTCCCGAAGTCGGCGGGCCGGCCCGGAACGGCCCCCGGGCCCCCGGCCGGTCACCCCGTTCGGCGTCACCGTCCCGTCCTGCGCGGTACGGGGCGCCGCGCCCACCGGGACCCGGCGGCCGGGCGCTGCCCTGGGTGGGGCCGTCGGGACGCCGGCGGAAACCTTCCGCGCGGGGACCTGCGGCACGCCCGCCAGCCGCCGGTCCGCCGGCCGCACGGCCGCCAGCCGGGCCGCTGCCCACTGGACCGCGGCCGGTCGCACGGGCCCCAGTCGCGCCCCGGGCCGCCGGACCGCTGCCCGGTGTACGGGGGCCGCTGGAGCGCGGGCTGCCACCGGGGGTGCGGTCCCGGGCGGGCCGGGCGCTGTAGCCGCCGGTGCGGGCGGTTCCGCCTTCCGGTGACCCTCCCGGCGATGACTTGCGTGGCGCGCCCGGGCCGCTCCGGGGGGAGTCGCTGCGGGACGCGCCCGGCCTGGCCGCCCGGGAAACGCCCGTGCCCCGGAGGCTCCAGTGCCACGGGAGGCTCCAGTGCCCCGCGAAGCTCCAGTCCCCGAGAGGCAGACGACTCCCGGGAGGCACCCGTTCCCCGCGAAGCTCCAGTTCCGCGGGAGGCACTAGTTCCGCGGGAGGCAGACGATTCCCGTGGCACACCGGTTCCGCGGGAGGCACCAGCTCCGCGAGCCGTACCCGTTCCGCGTGCGGCACCCCCGGAGGTCCCCCGGTCGGGGCGGCTCGCGGCCTGAGTTGCCGTAGCGCGCCCCACCTGAGCCCGGGGTCCGGGAACTGGACGCTCCCTGGCCGCGCCGCCCGGGTGCCCCGTCGCGCGGGGTACCTGATGTGCTGGCGCGGCGGGCCGTGCTTCCGGCGCCCCCGGCCCGTCCGGTACCGGCCCGGCCTGGGTCACTACCGCGGGGCCGGCCCGTTCCAGTGCTGCCGGCGCGCCCGCGGCCGGTAGCGCCCGCGCGGCCACGATCAGCGCCGCCGCTGGGGCGGCCCTGGCTCCGCGGTGCTCCCGAGGCCCGGTTCTGGCCGCGCCCCGCGCCGCCGGATTGGCCGCCGCCCTGGCCCTGCTCGCCTGCCACGCTCTGTTCTCCGCTCTTCCTGATGGCCATCATGGCTCCACGCCCTGCCGGGGGCCCACGCGGCCCCCTGGGAACTCTGCCGGAAACCCCTGCTCCCGGACAATCCCGCTCCCGAAACCCGGGAGCCCGGACAACGCAGTTGAGGCCGCTCCCAACCGGGAGCGGCCTCAACTGAAGATGTCCGGCGGCGTCCTACTCTCCCACGCGGTCCCCCGCGCAGTACCATCGGCGCTGAAGGGCTTAACTTCCGGGTTCGGAATGGAACCGGGTGTTTCCCCTTCGCCATGGCCACCGAAACACTATGGAGATGTGTGGACCGTACCGGCCAGGACGAGATCCTGGCCAGGCACGGCACCGACCGCACCTCGGGAACCGCACAGTGGACGCGAAACATAACAAAGAATGTAGAAGCCAAGCCACTCGGCCTATTAGTACCGGTCAGCTCCACGCCTTGCAGCGCTTCCACCTCCGGCCTATCAACCCAGTCGTCTAGCTGGGGGCCTTACCGGGTTAACCCCGAGGGAGATCTCATCTTAAGGCGAGCTTCCCGCTTAGATGCTTTCAGCGGTTATCCCTTCCGAACGTAGCCAACCAGCCGTGCCCTTGGCAGGACAACTGGCACACCAGAGGTTCGTCCGTCCCGGTCCTCTCGTACTAGGGACAGCCCCTTTCAAATCTCCTACGCGCGCAGCGGATAGGGACCGAACTGTCTCACGACGTTCTAAACCCAGCTCGCGTACCGCTTTAATGGGCGAACAGCCCAACCCTTGGGACCTGCTCCAGCCCCAGGATGCGACGAGCCGACATCGAGGTGCCAAACCATCCCGTCGATATGGACTCTTGGGGAAGATCAGCCTGTTATCCCCGGGGTACCTTTTAGCCGTTAAGCGACGGCGCTTCCACATGCCACCGCCGGATCACTAGTCCCAGCTTTCGCTCCTGCTCGACATGTCTGTCTCACAGTCAAGCACCCTTGTGCACTTACACTCGACACCTGATTGCCAACCAGGCTGAGGGTACCTTTGGGCGCCTCCGTTACCTTTTAGGAGGCAACCGCCCCAGTTAAACTACCCACCAGACACTGTCCCTGACCCGGATCACGGGCCCAGGTTAGACATTCAGAACGACCAGAGTGGTATTTCACCGATGACTCCACAAGGACTGGCGTCCCTGCTTCACAGTCTCCCACCTATCCTACACAAGACGTCCCAAACACCAATGTCAAGCTGCAGTGAAGGTCCCGGGGTCTTTCCGTCCTGCTGCGCGTAACGAGCATCTTTACTCGTAGTGCAATTTCGCCGGGTCTGTGGTTGAGACAGTGGGAAAGTCGTTACGCCATTCGTGCAGGTCGGAACTTACCCGACAAGGAATTTCGCTACCTTAGGATGGTTATAGTTACCACCGCCGTTTACTGGCGCTTAAGTTCAGGGCTTCGCGACCCGAAGGTCACTAACTCTTCCCCTTAACGTTCCAGCACCGGGCAGGCGTCAGTCCGTATACGTCGTCTTGCGACTTAGCACGGACCTGTGTTTTTAGTAAACAGTCGCTTTCCCCTGCTATCTGCGACCGCACCCAGCTCAGAGGGCAAGCCTCATCACCGAGCACGGCTCCCCTTCTCCCAAAGTTACGGGGACAATTTGCCTAGTTCCTTAACCACAGTTCACCCGATCGCCTTGGTATTCTCTACCTGACCACCTGAGTCGGTTTGGGGTACGGGCCGCTTATATGCTCGCCGCGGGGTTTTTCTTGGCAGCATAGGATCACTCACTTCGCCTAAATCGGCTCGGCATCAGGTCTCAGGCATATGGTGCGCGGATTTGCCTACGCACCGCCCTACACC
>CAVQNH010000005.1:0-313650 GCA_963713815.1 uncultured Actinomycetes bacterium | reverse complement strand
GGCGGCACTCGCAGCAGGTACTTGCGGGTCCAGCCGGCGGCCCTGCGGTCGGAAATGCTGGTGCGGGAATAGGCGCACAGTGGCAGAGTGCGGCGGTGCCCGTCATGCCTGAGCCTGCCGCGTCCCAGACCGGTCCCGCACCGTTGATGTCCCTGCCCCGGCAGTATGCCCTCACGAGGCGCCTGTCCCTGGGCGTTCCGGGTCACATCACGCTGCGACCTGACGGCGGCATGGCCTATTTCCTGAGGACCAGAGCAGGCGATGACCCAGTGTCCTGCCTGTGGGCTTTTGACTGTGCGACGGCGCAGGAGCGCCTGCTGGCTGACCCGGTCCGGTTGCTGGCGGGCGCGGCTGAGGAGCTGCCGCCTGAAGAGAGAGCCCGGCGCGAGCGGGCCCGCGAGCAGTCGGCCGGGATTGTGGCCTATGCAGCCGACAATGCCGGTGAGCTACTGGTCTTCGCCCTCTCCGGGCAGCTCTGGACGATCCGTCCCGCGGGCGCCGCGATCCGCCGGCTCGCGGCAGCGGAGCCGGTGGTCGATCCGCGCCCGGATCCGACGGGGCGGCGCATCGCCTACGTCTGCGGGGGCGCCTTGCGGGTGATTGAGGCAGACGGCTCCGCAGACCGGGCGGTAGCCGGGCCGGACGCCGTGGCGGCGCCGGGCGCGCCGGACGTTAGCTTCGGGCTGGCGGAGCACGTGGCGGCTGAGGAGATGGGGCGCGATAGGGGCTACTGGTGGGCACCGGACGGTGAGCGGCTGCTGGTCGCGCGGGTGGACGCGACACCGGTGCAGCGCTGGTACATCGCCGATCCCGCGGACCCGGCCAGCCCGCCGGCCAGCTTCCGCTACCCGGCGGCGGGGACAGCGAACGCCGCGGTGAGCCTCTGGATCGCGGCGGCGGCACCGGGCCGCCAGCTCACCCGGGTGAGCTGGGACACTGCGGCGTTCGAGTACCTGACCCGGGCGGGCTGGGATGCTTTCGGCCCGTACGCCGCGGTGCAGTCGCGCGACCAGCGGCACGTCCAGGTCCTCGGCATCGACGCGGCGACGGGTGCTACTCAGTTGCTGGCGGAGCAGCGCGACGATGCCTGGGTCACGCTGGTCGATGGGCTGCCTGACCGCACGGCGGCGGGAATTCTGCTCACCAGTGGCGACCTGGACGACACGCGGAGCCTGCTGGCCGACGGGAAGCCGGTCACGCCCCCTGGCCTGCAGCTGGATGCGGTGCTGGCGGTGGATGGCGAGACGGTGCTGTTCACGGCGTCGGACGAGCCGACGGAGGTGCATCTGTGGGCCTGGGATCCGGTGTCCGGGACGCGACGGCTGAGCGATGAGCCGGGCCTGCACAGCGGCGCCCGGCGAGGCGGCACGACAGTGCTGATCTCCCGCACGCCGGACCGGCCGGGTACGCGCACCACCGTCCAGATAGGCGCCGCGCCCGGCGCGGACGGCACGTCCGGCCCGGAACCGGCGAAGCGCACGCTCGTGCAGATCGCCTCCTATGCGCAGCGCCCGGTCCTGGACCTGCGGAGGGAAATGCTCTCCCTCGGCCCGCGCGAGCTGCGTGCGGCGCTGTTCCTGCCGTCCTGGTACCGGCCCGCGGACGGCCCGCTGCCTGTGCTGATGGACCCGTACGGCGGGCCGGCGATGCGCAAGGCGACGGCCGATCAGTCCCCCAGCGCGTTCGTCTCGCAGTGGTTTGCCGAGCAGGGCTTTGCGGTCCTGGTGGCCGACGGCGCTGGCACGCCGGGCCGGGGCCCGGCCTGGGAGCGGGCAATCTACCTGGATATCGCCGGACCGGCGCTGCGCGACCAGGTATCGGCGCTGCACGAGGCGGCCCGGCGCGAACCCGCGCTGGACCTCAGCCGGGTCGCGATCCGCGGCTGGTCATACGGCGGATTCCTCGCGGCGCTGGCGGTGCTCCGGCGCCCGGACGTCTTCCACGCCGCCATCGCGGGAGCGCCGGTCACTGACCAGCGGTTGTACGACACACACTGGCGCGAGCGCCACCTCGGTCACCCGGATGAGCATCCGGAGGCCTACGACCGCTGCTCCCTGATCGGTGAGGCAGCGGCCCTGAGCCGGCCACTGCTGCTCGTGCACGGGCTGGCCGACGACAACGTAGTCGCCGCGCACACGCTACGGCTGTCGGCCGCGCTGCTGGCGGCCGGCCGGCCGCACGAAGTCCTGCCGCTGCCGCGGGCGACGCACCAGGCCGCCGGAACGGTAGCGGAAAGCCTCCTGCTGCACCAGCTGGATTTCCTCCAGCGGACCATAGGCCTGCGGCACGTGCCTTCCGCGCGCTAAGGCCGCCATGCTGGGCACTCGGGTCAGCTCACGACGAGGTGGAGCTGGAGGGCCGCGCGGCGCTCGGTACCTCCCGTCAACCCATCTACCGGAAGATCCGCGAGTGCGGGCAGCGTCGCCCCGGCGGGTGCTGACCAGGCTCAGGTCCGGGCGGATGCGGAGCGAGCCACAGTGAGGTACCAGTAGCCACCCCCGAGGTTCAGCGCGCCGAGAACCAGGAAGAAGGCTGCCCATCCGTAGACGCCGTAGGAGAGGCACACGACGCCCGCGGTGGCCGCGACAGCGCCACCGGCAATACGCCCGGCCCCGAAGAGGCGGAGGTGGCGGTACTCATAGGGCACGATCAGGCGTTGCATGCCGGGTCGCGGGGGAGATGCCCACCACCCGCGCAGGCCTTTCGCAGCGGTGTTGTCGTTGGATGCGTTCATCGGGATGCCTCCTGTGAGGCTGTGGTGTCGGCCACCCGATCACCTATCAATATGATAGCACATTGATAGATGGCTTCTCCATCGTGGCAGTCCTGACGGGCCGACTGGGGGACGGCGCGTCGGTCAGGGTGACCTACCCGGCGGCGATGCGCTCCCCCTCGCGGCCCTTGCCGCTCGCAACCCGAGGTGGCTAAGCACGCGCCAGCTTGCCCTGTCCAGCGCCCCTAGTAGGTCCGTGGCGAACTACTGAGGCGCGAAGCTGTGTCAAGAGGGGAACCCCGTGTTATCGCCCGGGGTTCCCACGATGACCGGGTTGATCCGGAACCTCCACACTGGTGGCATGTCACCCGGCGCGGACCCGCCGACCGCCGATGGGCCACCGTCGCCACACTGGCAGCAAGTGATGACGCTCGGGGTGGCAGAGGTTGTGATGACCATTCTTGAGGCGAGGAAGACCATGACCTCGGCAACGGCAGCCGCCGTCTCCCGTGACCGGCAAGACGGGGGAGTCCGGGTACGCGTCAGCCTCCTCGAGGGCACACATTACCGTTTCACCCGCGGAGACCCGGGCCAGGTTGTCCATGAGGCCGCCCGCGTCGGTGACGTTGTCTTTCAGCAGGTAGCCGACGCCGGTGCGCACCGTCTCGAGCAACTGGCTCGCGTATCCGGTTTCCGCGTAAGTGGACAGGACGAGAATGCCGATCTGCGGGTAAAGACCGCGTAGCTCGTGTCGCAGTGCGGATGCCTTCGTCGGTGAAGGATGGAGGCATCCGGATGTCGAGGATGACCGCATCGGGCGGGCTGGCACTGATGGCCTCGAGCAGTTCCGCGCCTGATGGCGCACTGGCGGTCACCTGGGCGCCGGACGCCTCGAGCAGGAGCGCCAGGCTGCTGCGGAACAGTCCGGAGTCCTCGGCGATCGCTAACCGCATGGGATTCTCAGCGTGAGACGGGTCCCCTTACCTGGCGGGCTGTCGATGGTGACCTCCCCGTCGAGCGCGCTGACGCGGTCGATGATGTTGGCCAGGCCCCCGGCCGGTCTCGCCGCCTGGTGTGATGCCCCCGACGCCGTCGTCGGCGATCTCCATGTCCAGCCTGTGATTCGGTCCGATCCTGACCGTAATCGGTCGCGCTGCCCGCCCCAGCGTGTTTCACCACGTTTGCGAGCGCCTCGCAGGCCACGAAGTAAAGCAGTCGCCTCCACGGCAGCGCCGATCCTGGACCCAGGAGCGGTCACCCGGACCGGCAGCGGAAGCCGCTCGGCGACCGCTTCCAGCGCGGCGGCCAGGCCACCCTGCGACAGCACGTGCCGGGTGGATCCCGTGCGCCAGATCGCGGAGCTCAGCCAGGACGTCCTTGAGCCCGTCACGGGCCTGGCCGAACGCAGCGGTCGCCTGCTCGTCGGCGGTCCTGGTCATCGCGGTCGTGAGACGGGCAGTCATGCTCAGCAGGTGCTGCTGTACGCCATCATGCAGGTCCCGCTCGAGGCGCCGCCGCTCCGCCAGTTCGGCCTCGATGATCCGCGTCCGCGACGCGCGGATCTGCTCGAGTTTCTCCCGCGCCGCCTTCGCCTGGAGCTGGGCATTCCTCAGGGCCAGCCCGCTGGTCTGTACCGCGGCGTCGAACAGTCCCCGGTACCTGGCCAGGGCCGGGTCGGCGATGACGACCGCGATCGGTCGTCCTCCCTCGGTACGGATGAACTCGACCAGGCGTTCCTCTGGCCGCACATCCAGTGCCTGCGCGGCCAGGCTAGCCTCGCGGTCGCCGCCCGCCACCGCCCGCGCGCCGCCGGCCGGCGACGGGCCGGGAGCCGACAGATCGAGAAGGTCCAGGGTCGGGTCATGAAGAGTGCTGCGCAGCGCGTGGCGCACCGCGCCGACGTCAGCGCCAGCCGAGATCTGGGCGGTCAGCCCGGTGATGTTCCTGAGCAGCAGCGCACGCTGTACCACCGCGGCCAGGAACGCCAGCGGCACCACCAGGTCCACCGCGCTTTCCGTCAGGTACGCGCCGTTGGGGGTGGTGCTGAGGCTGACCAGCATCTGCGCGACGGCTGACGCGCTCGCCGCTATCACCGCGGTCATGCCCGCCACGATGACCGGGGCGATGACGATCCGGTCCAGGCCCCTGGTCTGCACCAGCCGCATCACCAGAAGCACCAGCAGGGCCAGGCCGAGGAGTCCCTCGCCGGCGTTGACCACATAGTTTCAGACGTCGGACAGCCGCTGATCCGCCATGCAGGGCGGGCCACCACCACGAAGCGGGACCGCCGTTCCAGTCGCGCGGTTGATGTCACGGCAATCAGCGTGCGGCCGATCAGCATCCAGCCGGCCAGCACGATAAGGTAAACCCGCTGATATCTCAGCAGCGCGGAATTAGGGTAACGCAGCAGTGCCCAGGCACCGAAAAGGCGGTCTACCCCGCCGAACACGAGGCCGTAGGCTGGCCATGGGCCATTCCAGGAATCGATGAAGTCGACCGAGCGGAATATCCCGGCGAGCATGAGCGCCCATGCCACGCCGCGCTGTCCCGGTTCTTTGCGGAAGCATCAACCCGGTGAAGACGAAGACCAGGGAGACCGTCAGGTTCACCGTGGCGAGCGCGGTGGCATGTATCCACAGTGGCCCCTGGACTGCCGCGCAGAAACATCCAGCCGCGACGAGAGCGGCCGCGTTGCCCAGCCACGAACGGCGGCCACGCCACGCTGCCGGCCGGCCGGCCTGCCGCGCCGCGTCCCGGCCGCCCAGCCCGCCAGCAGGCCAGATCCGGTTCATTGGCAGGCGGGGAACGGTGGTGCGCATCCAGATCCGTTTGTCCGGAGGTAGGTCACGGGTCATCATATGCCGAAGGCTATGGACAGGCTCGGTAAACCTATCGGTAGCGTAACTTAATAGGGCAGGCCGTCAAGTTCTGCCCGCTCCAGCCGCCCTAAATGTCACGACTGGCCCCGTTACTTCCGTGGCGATTTCCGCGACGAGCCGCCCGGCCCGGGCTTGCATACTGCTGATAGGCAGCCAATGGTATTGGCGCGGGCCGCGAGGCTCTTGGCCATGCCACGCATCCACACGTGCTGGCCCGCGCAGATGCAGCGGTTGCCCGCGGCCTCAGGAACTCAGGGTCCGGCGACGGAGGCGAGCAGCTCGCCCCGGGCCATCTCGACCGCGGCCAGGATGGCGCCGCGCAGCACCGGCTGGCCGGTCACCCCGGTCGGCACCACCTGGGGGTGGGCCGGGCTGATCCGGCCCACTTCCGCGGCCACCCGGTCGGCCAGCGCCGTCCCGCCGGCCAGCCCCACCTCGCCGCCGAGCACCACCAGGCCGGGGTCGAGCACCACGCTGACCGCCGCCACCCCGGTCGCCACCCGCGCGGCCAGCTGGTCGAGCAGCGCGCGGCCACGTTCCTCACCAGCCCGGGCGGCGGCCACCGCGGCCTGCACGGCCGCCGCGGCCGTGGGCGCGGGGAACCCGTAGCTCTCCGCCAGCGGCCGGACCGCCTGCGCGCCCACCAGGGACTGGAACGCGCCGGTGGCCGGGTGGGTGACGTCCTGCGGCAGCGGCACCCCGGGGACCGGGAGGTACCCGATCTCACCCGCCGCGCCCCCCACCCCCCGGTGCAGCCGGCCGCCGAGGATGGTGGCGAGCCCCAGGCCCACCCCGATCCACATCAGCACGAAGTCGTCAGCGCCCTGCGCGACGCCCACCGCGCGCTCGGCCATGGCGGCCAGGTTGACGTCGTTCTCGATCGTCACCGGCTGGCGCAGGTCGCTGCGCAGCGCGTCCAGCACCCCTTCGTGCCAGGCGGGCAGGTTCACCGCCAGCCGCGGATCCCCGGTGCTTGGATCCAGCACCCCGGGAGTGCCGATGACCAGGGCGTTCAGCCGTGACATCTCCACCCCGGCCGAGCGGCACGCGGCCGCCACCGCGCCGCGGACCAGCTCGACCGGGTTGGCCGCGCCGTTCGGGTCCACGCTGACCTGGGTGACGACCTCGCCGGTGATGTCCGCCACCCCGGCACTGACCTCG
The DNA here is from genome assembly GCA_963713815.1 of uncultured Actinomycetes bacterium. GTDB lineage: Bacteria > Actinomycetota > Actinomycetes > Streptosporangiales > Streptosporangiaceae > RYN-230. The sequence continues at coordinate 306,897 of CAVQNH010000005.1, read as the reverse complement.
TCGTGCTCGACGTGCAGTCCCGCCACGTACGCGCTGGACGGCACGACCGCGTAGAGCGCCGCGTTCGGCCCGCGGCCGCCCGCCTGCTCGCCCACGGTCGTGACCAGGCCCCGGTCCTCCAGCCGGGACAGCAGCTGGGACGCGGTCACCTTGGACAGCCCGGTCCGCTCGCCCACCTGGGCCCTGGTCATCGGCCCGCCCGCGAGCAGCAGCTCCAGGGCGGCCCGGTCGTTCAGCTCCCGCAGCAGCCGGGGTGTCCCAGGCCGTTGTTCCATGCCTTCCCTCCGTCGCATGACGTCCCCCCCAGCACCTGCTCGCCAACAGCGAGGAGCCGGCTAGTCAGGGCCGGGCCAGGCCGCCGCCAGTGGCGGGCGGGCCGCCGGGCACCTGGCTGAATTCTGTCTCAATCTGGCAACAGGGTCTATCTAATAGGAAACTTTACTGTTAGTTTCACCCCAGAATCCCCACAGTGTTCGTCAAGCCAGGGCCGGCCGGTCAGCCAGCGACGAGACCGCCGGGGCCGAATGGGCAGGCAGCAGCAGCCTAGACGGCCGACGGCGCCGCAGCGCCCTGGGACCCAAGGAATTGCGTGAAGTGCCAAGGATCAAGCCGGGAAGGGAGATCTCTAGTGAAGCTGACTAGATCGGCGGCCGCGTTTGGTGCGGCAGCCCTACTCGCCGGGGCGGCGGCGGGCTGCGGCTCCAGCAGCAGCAGTAGCTCGTCCTCGTCAGCCGCGCCAGCCAAGCTGGTCGTCTGGCGGATGGGCTCGTCCGTCCCGTCACAGGTCACCTGGATGAACGGGGTGGTCGCCCAGTTCCACAGGAAGTACCCGCAGTACGCCAAGACCAAGGTCGTCGTGGACTGGATCCCCTGGGGCAACCGGACCACGGACTGGACCAACGCGCTGACCAGCGGCAAGGGCGGCCCGGACATCACCGAGCTGGGCAACACCGACACCCCCGGCATCGCCTCGCAGGGCGCCCTGGCCAACATCACCAGCAGCGTGAAGGCCTGGTCCCCCGGCTCCGGGATCATCCCGGGCAACCTGGCCAACGACACCGTGAACGGCCAGACCTACGCGGTGCCCTGGTTCGGCGGCGTGCGCGGCATCTGGTACCGCAAGGACCAGTTCGCCAGCGCGGGGATCACCGCGGCCCCGACCACCTGGGCCCAGCTGGTCAGCGACGCCAAGGCACTGCAGAAGAAGTACCCCGGCACCTTCGGGCTGGGCGCGCCCAGCAACTACACCAACGCGATCGTCAGCTTCATCTGGGGCGCGGGCGGCCAGGTGGCCACCCAGAGCGGCGGCAAGTGGACCGCGAAGCTGACCACGCCGCAGGCCGAGGCGGGCATCAAGTTCTACCAGGACCTGTACCTGACCCAGCACGTCTCGCCGTCGAAGTACATCGGCCAGACCGAACTGGGCGCCCCCGGCGCGACCTCGGGCGGCTCGAACGAGGACTTCGCCCTGGGCAAGCTGGACATGTACATCGACGGTCCCTGGGCGCAGGCCGAGCTGACCGCGGTGAGCAAGAAGTACGCCGCGGACTGGGCCTCGTTCCCGATCCCCAGCGAGAACGGGCCGACCCCGGCCCCGGCCTTCTCCGGCGGGTCCGACCTGGGCGTCTGGGTCAAGAGCAAGTACCAGCAGGCTGACTGGTCCCTGGTCTCGCTGATGGACAGCCCGGCGAACTCGACCACGTTCGCGAACGCCGCGGGCTTCTTCCCGCAGTTCACCGCGCAGCTCAAGGGCGGCGCCTACGCCGGCAACCCGGTGATGGCGGGCTTCGCCAAGGCTGCCGCCTACACCCAGATCGCGCCGCTCAACTCGAAGAACTGGGCCACCGCGGACGCGACGGACGCGATCATCCCGACCATGATGAAGTCGCTGATGCAGGGCGCGAACTTCAGCGCCACCGTGAGCAAGGCCAACACGGAACTGCAGAACGTGCTCAACACCGGGTCCGAGACCGGCTGAGCACCCCGAGGCGTCCCGGCCGGCCGGCACCGCTCCCCCCGTTGGTTCAGGGGTGGGAGGTGCCCGCCGGCCGGGACCTCCCGTGAGGAGAGTGCCGAAATCCATGGTGGACACGATCACCAACCCGTCCCCCGCCCCGGCGGCCAGGCCGGCCCGCGCCCCGCGGCGGGGCTCGGCGCCCGCCGCCCGGGCCCGGGCGCTGATCCGGCGCTACCGCCTGACGCCGTACCTGCTGCTGCTCCCGTCGATGGTCGCCATCGCCCTGGTGCTGGTCTGGCCGGTGGTGCAGGTCACCTTGTACTCGTTCCAGAACTACGGGCTGCCGCAGACGGACGGGGCCGCGCCGGTCCAGTGGATCGGGCTGGGCAACTTCACCACCACCTTCGCCGACCCCGAGTTCTGGCTGGCGCTGCGGATCACGGTGCTGTTCGCGGTGGCCGCGGTGTCGCTGACCCTGCTGGTCGGGACGCTGGTCGGGATACTGCTGCACCAGCTGGGCCGGGTGATGTCCGTCATCGTGGGCACCGCCGCCCTGCTGGCCTGGGCCACTCCCCCGGTCTCGGCCAGTGTCCTGTTCTACTGGCTGTTCAACCCGGACGGGGGGCTGGTGGACTGGAGCCTGGCCCGGATGCCGCACTGGCTGGTGGGCAGCACCGACTGGGCCGGTTTCAACTGGACCACCAGCGGCGCACTGCCCGCTTACACGGTGGCCGTCATCCTGGTGGTGTGGCAGGGCTTCCCGTTCATCGCCGTGGCCGTGCTGGCCGGGCTCAACACCGTGCCCGCCGAGCTGCTGGAGGCCGCACGGGTGGACGGCGCCACCGCCTGGCGCGGCTTCTGGCGGATCACCTTCCCGTTGCTGAAGCCGATCTTCCTGGTCCTGCTGCTGCTGTCGGTGATCTGGGACTTCAACGTGTTCACCCAGACCTACCTGCTGACCGGCGGGCTCGGTAACCGCGACGAGTTCAACCTGTCGCTCTACCTGTACGACAAGGCGTTCACGTTCCCGCCCAGCTACGGCCTGGGCGGCGCGCTGGCGCTGATCCTCACCGTCATCCTGCTCATCATCACGGTCGGCTACGTGCGGGCCTCCGTCCGGCAAGGGGCCCTGACCTGATGGCACTCACGACCCTGGGCCGTATTTCTGTCCCTAACGCCCGGACGCGGGCCAGGACCGCCAGGAAGACGAGGCGGTTCGGCCTGAATGCTCTCGGGGTGCTGGTCGCCCTGGTCACCCTGTTCCCGATCTTCTGGATGATCTCCACCGCGTTCAAGCCCTCCCAGGAGATCTACTCGCTGACCCCGCATCTGCTGCCGGCCCACCCGACGCTGGGCAACTTCTCGGCCGTGATGAGCGGCCAGGCGTCCGGGATCGGCTCGGTCTGGCTGTTCTTCCGCAACAGCCTCCTGGTCACGCTGTCCACCGTGGTGCTGGCCTCGGGGATCTCGCTGCTCGCCTCGATCGCGGTGGCCCGGTTCCGGTTCCGCTTCCGGGCGTCCTACCTGATCATGCTGCTGGTCGTGCAGATGATCCCGGGACAGGCGCTGATCATCGCGCTGTTCCTGGACTTCGACCGGCTGAACCTGCTGCAGAGCCTGCCCGGCCTGGTCCTGGTGTACGCCGCGCAGGCTCTGCCGGTGTCGATCTGGATGCTGCGCAACTTCGTGGCCACGGTGCCCCGTGAGCTGGAGGAGGCGGCGGCGGTAGACGGGGCCGGAAGCTTGCGGATCTTCTGGCGCATCCTGTTCCCGCTGGTCGCCCCGGGACTGATCGCGACCAGCATCTTCTCGTTCATCACCGCCTACAACGAGTTCATCGTGGCCCTGACCTTCCTGGGTCAGGCGCACTCCGACTACACGCTGCCGATCTACGTGACGTTCTTCTTCAGCCGCGGCGGCGCCCAGTGGGGACCGATCATGGCCGCTTCCACCCTGTACACCATCCCGGTGGTGGTGTTCTTCCTCATCGTCCAGCGGCGGATGACCGCGGGCCTGGTGGCGGGGGCGGTGAAGGGATGAGCGGCGGGAAAATGCGGGGCGCTGGGGGCGCCCCGGAGGCGAACGGGGAGCAGATCATGAGCGCGGGTGTCTCCGCGGACCCGGTCCTGGACCGGATGGCCGACGCGATCCTCATTCCCCCGTTCCCGGGCGAACGGGCCCCCCGGTGGGTGCTGTCCGCGCTGGAACGGGGCCTGGCCGGGGTGACCATCTTCGGCCCCAACATCGCCGGGCCGGAGCAGCTGGCCCGGCTCACCGCCCAGCTGCGCTCGGCCGGCGGGCTGCCCCTGGTGGCTATCGACGAGGAAGGCGGGGACGTCACCCGGATCGCCCACCTGACCGGCAGCCCCTACCCGGGCAACGCCGCGCTGGGAGCGGTGGACGACGTGAACCTGACCGCCGCGGTGCACCGGGCGCTGGGCCAGGACCTGGCCGCCCTGGGCATCAACGTCAACCTCGCCCCGTCGGTGGACGTGAACACCGCGGCCGACAACCCGGTCATCGGGATCAGGTCGTTCGGGCCGGACCCGGACCTGGTCGCGCGGCACGGCGCGGCGGCCGTCCGCGGCCTCCAGGCGGCCGGGGTGGCCGCCTGCGCGAAGCACTTCCCCGGGCACGGCAGCACCAGCGCCGACTCCCACCACGGCATCGTGACCGTGGAGGCCAGCCTGGACCTGCTCCGCCGCCGGGACCTGCCGCCGTTCTCGGCGGCCATCGCGGCCGGGGTGCGCGGTGTGATGCCCGGGCACCTCCGGGTGCCGGAACTCACCGGCGACGCCCCGGCCACGCTGTCCGCGGCGGCCCTGAACGGCCTGCTGCGGGGCGAACTGGGGTTCACCGGGGTGATCATCTCAGACGCGCTGGAAATGCGCGCCGTGAGCGATCTGTACGGCATCCCGGAAGCCGCGGTGCTCGCCGTGGCCGCCGGGACCGACCTGCTCTGCTTCGGCCGGGACGCCGCGGAGGACAGCTACCTCGCGGTGCGCCGGGCCCTGAGCGAGGCGGTCGCCAGCGGCCGGCTGCCCGCGGAGCGGCTGGAGGAGGCCCGGCAGAACGTGGCCCGGCTGCGGGCCTGGCTGGCCGAGGCCGGTCCCCGGGCCCAGTCCGGCGGCACCGACCTGGACGTCGGGCAGCTCGCCGACCACGGTGCGCACATCGGGCTGGTGGCCGCCCGCCGCGCGGTACGGGCCTCCGCCGTGCCCGGCCCGCTGGCCGGCCCGGTGGTGCTGGAACTGGACGCGCAGGAGAACATCGCCGTGGGCGACGTCCCGTGGGGGCTGCGTCCCTGGGTGCCCGACGCGAGCATCCAGCGCATCCCGGCCGGCCTGGCGGCGGCCGGGGTGACCGCGGTGACCGCGACGGCGCTCACCCGGGCGGCAGGCCGGCCGCTGATCGCGGTGGTCCGGGACGCGCACCGCTACCCCGCGGTCCAGGCGGTGGTCAGCGGGCTGGTCGCGGCGCGCCCGGACGCGGTGGTGCTGGAGATGGGGCTGCCGCTCTGGGTCCCGCCCGCGGGCGTGCATGTGGCCACCTACGGGGCGGCCCGCGCGAACGCGCAGGCCGCGGCGGAGATGCTGGGGCTGGCCAGCTGAGCGGGTGCCACCCCTCGGGGACCACGGCCCCTCAGGAGGCCACCGGCCCCGGATACCACCGGCCCCCGGATAACCACCGGCCTTTCTCCAGGCCCTCGGATAAACACCGGCCTCCGGATACCGCAGGCTCCCCGGGACACCACCGGCCTCCGGATACCGCAGGTCCCCGGGACACCACGGGCCCCCTGGGTACCATCCGTCGTGACTAGGACAGGGCCAATTTCCTACTAAAACGGTCCCACTCCTGGGCCAGGCGGCCCGTCTGGTCGCCGGCAACCTGCATAATGCTGGACATGAGGCTCTCTGCCCGTGCTGACTATGCGCTACGCGCCGCGGTGGAACTGGCCGCGGCGGATGGCGGCCACATCACCGCTGAGCAACTCGCGCGCGCGCAGAGCATCCCGGGTAAGTTCCTGGAGGCGATCCTCACCCAGCTGCGCCGGGCGGGCCTGGTCCGCAGCCAGCGCGGCCCGGAGGGCGGGTTCTGGCTGGCCAAGCCCGCGGCGGACATCGCGCTGGCCGACATCATCCGGGCCATCGACGGGCAGCTCGTGGGCGTCCGCGGCGAGCGGCCGGAAAACATCGGGTACATCGGCGTGGCGGAGCCGCTGCAGAGCGTCTGGATCGCGCTGCGCGCCAACGAGCGGGCCATCCTCGAGGAAGTCACGCTGGAGCACATCGCCACGGGGCGGCTGCCGGAGCGGATCGTCGAGCTGACCGACGACCCGCGCGCCTGGGCCTGACCCGCGCGGTCTCCGCCCGGCCGCAGCCCGCTCCTGCGCGGGCGGCCCTGACCCCGGACTGCCCGGGCCGGGGCGGATGAGCCTGACGGTCAGACCGTTAGGGAAAAAAACGGGCGGGTGCCGCTCGCGCAGCACCCGCCCGTCAGGTCGTTCCTGGTCGTTTACACCGGGACCATGTCGCCCAGGTCGCGGACCCGCCGGGTTACTTCCTCGAAGGCGGGGTGGTCCTCGTTGACCCCGACCGCGCCGAGGACCGGCTCGGAGTCCATCCCGCGGGCATGCCCGGCCGGGACCCGCAGCTTCTCGGCCCGCAGCTCGGAGGAGAACGCCCGGGACACCGGCAGCTGCAGCTCGCGCTCCGCCCGGTTGATCGAGCGGGCCGCGGCCGGAACCGGACGGCCCTGGGCCGGGGCACCGGCCGGGGTAAGCGCCGGGGCGGCCTCCAGCTCGGACAGCGCGAAGCTGTCCGAGACCTCACTGAGCACGTGGGACAGGGGGGTGTTCAGCGCCGTGCAGATCGCGGCGAGCAGCTCGGAGGACGCTTCTTTCTGCCCCCGCTCGACCTCGGACAGGTATCCCAGCGACACCCGGGCGGCGGCCGACACCTCGCGCAGGGTTCGACCCTGCCGCAGACGTAGCCGCCGCAGCACGTCACCAAGCAAGTGACGAAGCAGGACCATCGCGGCACTCCCTTCGCGAAGTGTGTCTTTCTATAGCTCCACCGTACTCGCCCTCACCGACAGTAGGGAAAGCACCTGCAGCCGTGTTCGCTTCCAACGTAACACTGTAATCATCGGGTCTCTTCCCGCACGATGACAAGGACCAACGCCAGCGCTTCGCGGACTGTTCCGGCGCGGATCGCGGCCCGGCTGCCCGACAGGGCCAGCCGGCGCACCCGGGTCTGGCCCCCGGCGCTGGCCGCGATGTACACGGTCCCGGCGGGCTTTCCCTCGGCGGGGTCAGGGCCGGCGACGCCGGTGGTGGCGGCGCCCACGGCGGCGCCGAGCCGGCCGCGCACCCCCTCGGCCATGGCCGAGGCCACCTCGGCGGACACGGCCCCGTGAGCCTCCAGGAGGCCACGGTCCACCCCGAGCAGGACAGCCTTGAGTTCGGTCGCGTAGGCCACCACGCCGCCCCTGAAGACCGCTGAGGCCCCCGGGATGTCGGTCAGGGCGGCGGCCAGCAGCCCGCCGGTCAGCGACTCCGCGACCGCGATGCTCTGCTGCCGGGCGGCCAGCAGGGCGATCACCTCCGCCGCGGCGCCGGGGCCGCGGGTCCGGCGCCACGGGATGGCCACCGGGGTGCACCGGGTCGCTCACCGGCCCGGCCGCCACGGGGTCACCGGGTCGCCCCGGATGTGCTGCGGCGCAGCCGCACCGCCCGGACCGCGTAGTCGGCGCCGGTGACCACGGTGACCACGAGGGCCAGCCCCATCACCACCGCCCGGACGATGCCCGGCGGCCCGGGCAGCACGTACAGGGCGATGGCCAGCACCTGGAGCAGGGTCTTGATCTTCCCGCCCCGGCTGGCCGCGATCACCCCGCGCCGGATGACCCAGAACCTCAGCGCGGTCACGCCCAGCTCACGGGCCAGGATCACCGCGGTCACCCACCAGGCCAGCTCACCCAGGGCGGACAGCGTGACCAGTGCCGCCCCGGTCAGCGCCTTGTCCGCGATGGGGTCGGCGATCTTCCCGAAGTCCGTGATCAGGCCGCGCTGCCGGGCGATCCGCCCGTCCAGCAGGTCGGTCACCGACGCGATCAGGAATACCGCGAACGCCGCGATCCGCCCGCTGGTGCCGCCCTCCAGCAGGAGCAGGACGAACACCGGGACCAGGACCAGGCGGAGCACGGTGAGCGCGTTGGCCGCGTTCAGGATGCCCGGCTGGGGGACGCCACCTGGCGGCGCGGGCGGGGCCGGCCCCGCTCCCCCGCCCGTCCCCGCGGCGGGCGTGCCCAATGCGGTCACCCGCGCCCGGCGGCCGCCGCGGGCACGGCCAGCCAGTCGGCCACCAGGTCCACGCCCTCGCCCTCGGCCACCCGGGCCGGGACCATGTCACCGATGCCCGCCCCGGTCACGCCGCGCACGGTCGTGGTCCCGTCCACCTCCGGCGCCTGGTGGGCCGCCCGGCCGAGATAGGTCCCGTCACCCAGGTCCTCCTCCAGGAGCACCTCGGCCACCTCGCCCACCCGGTCCGCGGCCCGCTGGGCCATCAGCTCGTCGGCCAGGCCCGCCAGGTCGTCCACCCGCCGGGCGATCTCGGCCGGGTCGAGCTGGCCTTCCAGCCTGGCCGCCTCGGTGCCGTCCTCGTCGGAGTAGCCGAAGACGCCGATCGCGTCCAGCCGCGCCTCGGACAGGAAACGCTGCAGCTCGCCGACGTCCGCTTCGGTCTCGCCCGGGAACCCGACGATGAAGTTGGACCGGACGCCCGCCTCCGGGCAGGCCTGCCGGACCTGGGCCAGCAGCGCCCCGAACCGTTCGCGGTCCCCGAAACGCCGCATGGCCCGCAGGACCCTGCCGCTGGCGTGCTGGAAGGACAGATCGAAGTAGGGGGCCACGCCCGGGGTGGAGGTCATCACCTCGACCAGCGCGGGGCGCATCTCGGCGGGCTGCAGGTAGCTGACCCTGATCCGGTCGATGCCCGCCACGGCGGCGAGCGCGGGCAGCAGCTCGTCCAGCAGCCGGGGATTGCCCAGGTCCTTGCCGTAGGAGGTGGAGTTCTCGCTGACCAGCACGAGCTCCCGGACGCCGTGGCCGGCCAGCCACCCGGCCTCGGCGACCAGGTCCTCCGGGGGGCGGGACAGGAACGCGCCGCGGAACGCGGGGATCGCGCAGAAGCTGCACCTCCGGTCGCACCCGGACGCGATCTTGAGCGGGGCCACCGGGCCGCCGGACAGCCGGCGCCGCAGCGTCCGCGGGCCCGACGCGGGCGCCAGCCCGGCCGGCAGGTCCGGGATTCCCGTGGGAGCACCGTGGCCTGGCGGGTGGCTGCCCGGGGCCGCCGAGCGGTCGGCCGGCGCGATCGGCAGCAGCCGGCGCCGGTCCCTCGGCTCGTGAGCCGGGCGCCGCTCCCCGGCCAGGACGGCGTCCAGCCGGGCGCCGATGTCGCCGTAGTCGTCGAAGCTGAGCACCTGCGCCTCGGGCAGCTCGGCCGCCAGGACGCTCCCGTAGCGCTCGGCCAGGCATCCCGCGGCCACGACCTTGGCGCCGCCCCCGGCGGCGTCCAGCAGCTCGCTGACGGACTCCTGCTTGGCCGCCTCGATGAACCCGCAGGTGTTCACGAGCACGACGCTCGCGTCCTCGCTGCCGGACAGGGTCCACCCCGCGGCTTCCAGCCGGGCCGCAAGCTCCTCGGAATCCACCTCATTACGCGCGCAGCCCAGCGTCACGAGGCTGACCGTGCGCTCCGGCGGCTGGGGGTTTCGCTGACTCGACGACACCCTGGAAGACTACGGTAAGCGCCCTGGTGCTGCTGTTAGCCGGTGACCGGCTTCCCGGGTCCCAGGCTCAGCGTGACGGGCTGGCCCACGCCGCCCGGCGAGTGCAGTTTCTTGCCGTTGACGGTGAGCACGATGCCGCCGGGATTACCGATGTCCATGTTCACGGCCCGGGAGAAGGTCCAGGTCTTCGAGCTCCCCCCGACCACGTAGGCCTGGGACAGGAACCGGCCATCCGGCTTGGTGAACTCGACCCAGCAATCCTGGATCGCGCTGAGGCTGATCACCACATTCTGGCTCGCGGTGGCCGAGGCCGGCGCGGTCGGCGTGGACGAGGGGGTGGGCGCGGGCGCTGCGGCGCCCGTGTGGTGCCCGGGCGTCACCCGGCCCGAGCTGGCCTGGGTCCGCGCCGGGTGCGCCGTGGCCGAGTCCACCACGCGGTAGATCCCGTACCCGGCGATGACCGCCAGGACCAGGACCATGGCCAGGCTCCAGTTGGGCCGGCGCCGCTCCTTGATCTTGATCGGCGTGGCCGGCTCGAAGACATCCGCGGCCCTGATCGCCTGGGGCGCGCCGTGCACGGCGTCGTACTCCCGGACCAGCTCGTCGTCGTCCGCTCCCACGGCCCGCGCGACGCTGCGGATGTGCCCGCGGGCGTAGAAGTCACCGCCGCAGGCGGAGAAGTCACCGTGCTCGATCCCCCGGATGATTGTCTCTCTGATGCAGGTTCGCTGACTAACCTGCGTAATGGTGAGACCCGCCTGGCGGCGCGCATCTGCCAGGGCGTCACCAATGCTCACGCCACGCCTCCACTGCCATATCGCACTGCGCACCGCCCCGGGGTGCGGGAGCAGTAACCGGATGCGAGCCGCCCGCCGAATTTACGGGCCGCTAACAAGTGTAGACATCCCCCGAACACACGGCGAAAGAGCCGTGGCCTAGATCAGTCCTGCCCGCCCCGCAGCGAATCAACCACGCTGTCCAGGTCATCTGGCCGGATCAGGACGTCCCTGGCCTTGGAACCCTCGCTGGGCCCGACGATGCTGCGGCTCTCCAGCAGGTCCATCAGCCGGCCGGCCTTGGCGAACCCGACGCGCAGCTTGCGCTGCAGCATGGACGTGGAGCCGAACTGGGTCCGGATGACGAGTTCCGCCGCCTGCATCAGCAGTTCCAGGTCGTCGCCGATGTCGGCGTCGATCTCCCGCTGCTTGCTCTCGGGCGCGGCGACGTCCTCCCGGTAGGTCGGCTGCGCCTGCTTCGTGCAGTGGCTGACCACCTCACGGATTTCCTTCTCCGTGACGAAGGCGTTCTGCAGGCGCAGCGGCTTGCTGGCGCCCATCGGCAGGAACAGGCAGTCGCCCTGCCCGACCAGCTTCTCCGCGCCCGGCTGGTCCAGGATGACCCGGCTGTCGGTCAGGCTGGAGGTGGCGAAGGCCAGCCGTGACGGCACATTCGCCTTGATGAGCCCGGTGACCACGTCCACGCTGGGCCGCTGGGTGGCCAGCACGAGGTGGATCCCGGCCGCCCGGGCCAGCTGGGTGATGCGGACCACCGAGTCCTCGACGTCGCGCGGCGCGACCATCATCAGGTCGGCGAGCTCGTCCACGATGACCAGCAGGTACGGGTAGGGGGTCAGGACCCGCTCGCTGCCCGCGGGCACGGTCAGCTTGCCCGAGCGCACCGCCTTGTTGAAGTCGTCGATATGCCGGAACCCGAATGCCGCCAGATCGTCGTAACGGCGGTCCATTTCGCCCACGACCCACTGCAGCGCCTCGGCCGCCTTCTTGGGGTTCGTGATGATTGGCGTAATCAGAGGTGCGGTATTCCCTGGTAAATGGCCAGCTCGACCCGCTTCGGGTCGACCAGGATCATCCGGACATCGTCGACGGTAGCCCGAAGCAAAATTGAGGTAATCAGTCCGTTAATGCAGGTTGACTTTCCCGCGCCGGTCGCGCCCGCGATCAGCATGTGCGGCATCTTGGCCAGGTTGGCCACCACCGTCCGGCCCTCGACGTCCTTGCCCAGGCCCACCACCATCGGATGGTGATCAGTAACGGCGACCGGGGAGCGCAGCACATCCCCCAGGCTGACGATCTCCTTGTCCGCGTTCGGGATCTCGACCCCGATCGCGGACTTGCCCGGGATCGGGGAGATGATCCGCACGTCGGCGCTCTTGACCGCGTAGGCGATGTTCTTGGTCAGCGCGGTGACCCGTTCCACCTTCACCGCCGGGCCGAGCTCGATCTCGTACCTGGTCACCGTGGGCCCGCGCTTGAACCCGGTGACCCGCGCGTCCACCTCGAACTGCTCCAGCACCTCCGACAGCGCCCGGACCACCACGTCGTTGGCCCGGGTCCGCTCCTTCGGTGCGCTGCCCGGCTTGAGCAGCGCCATGGGCGGCAGGATGTAGCTCGACTCGGCCGACCCGGCCAGGGTCAGCTGCTCGCCGCGGGGCGGGCCCGCGGCGGGGTCGTGCGGGCCGGTGCCCGGCCGGGCGGCGCCGTCCGCCGCCTCGTGCGGCACGGCCTGGGCGCCCGGCCCGGGTCCTCCGGGCGGCCCGGCCGGGCCGAAGCCGAGCGCGTCGAGCAGGGACTCGTCCGGGTCCTCGTCGGCCGGCGGGGGCGCGTCCGCGGGCGGGGGCGCGGCGGCCCCGGGCCGCAGCCGCCCGGTCCCCGCCTTCCCGGCCAGGCCGTCACCGAGGATGGGCGTGTCGTAGGGCCGGTGATGGTCGCCGGCCTCGATGGCCGGAGGCCGCTTGCGGCCGCCCCGGGGCAGCGGGCCGGTGGTCGCGGTGCCCTCGATCTCCCCGGCGATCTCGTCCTCGTCCAGGCCGGTGTCGCCGGTCCGCTGGGCGAAGTCCCGCAGCTCGGCGAGCCGGTCCGGGACCCGGTGCACCGGCGTCCCGGTGATCACCAGCAGCCCGAACCCGCTGATCAGGGCGAGCAGCGGCGCGGCGATCCACGGGGTCAGCGCGGCCACCAGCGGGGCCGAGACGAAGAAGCCGATCAGTCCGGCGCCGGACCGCATGGCCGCCTCCCCGGCGGCCGGCTGCGGGGTGCCCGCCGCGATGTGCACCAGGCCGAGCCCGCCCAGGAGCAGGCAGCTCCAGCCGATCACCATCCGCCCGGTCTGCGCGTTGCGGTCGGGGTGGCGCAGGAACCGCCAGGCCAGCAGGCCGAGCAGGAGGGGCACGGTCCAGGCGGCCGAGCCGAACGCGCCGAGGAACAGGTCGGACAGCATCCGCCCGGCGAAGTTGTGCAGGTGGAACCAGGTGGTGGCCGCGATGACGAGGGCCGCCGCCAGGAAGGCCAGGCCCACGCCGTCCCGCTGGTGCAGCGGGTCCAGGTCCCGGGCGCTCTTCCCGAACCGCCGCGCGCCGAAGCCGACCGCGTGCGCGGCCACCATCCACAGGCCGGCCACCAGCCGGGCCAGCCAGCCGGCCAGGATCAGGATCGGGTCGGCCGTCCGCTGCGGCGGCCGCGCCGCGGTGCCGCGGGGGCGGCCCTTGCTGGCGGGCCGCTTCCTGCCCTGGCCGGACCGGTTCTGGCCCGAGCGGTTCCGGCCTGAGCGATTCTGGGCCGGCCGTTTCCGCCCTGAACGGGACGGGCCACCGCGGCTCTGGCCCTGGCGGGTGGGCGCGGGCATGGCGTTCTTGCTGGTGGAGGCCCGCCCGCTGGCTGGCCGCCCGGAGCTGCCGGCGCTGCGGGCCTGCCCGCCCGCGCCGCGGCCCTGCCCGCCCTGGGCACGACTCTGCCCGGCCGCCGGTCGCCCCTGCCCGCCCGGCGCGTCTGTCCCTGGGCGGGGGGTGCCCTTAGCGACACGAGTAGCCATGATGCCCAAAGTACCCACGATCCGCGTGATGCAGCCGGAAGCGTACGGGCGTGTCGCACTGATCTTCGGGCCGGGTGAACGGCGGTTATCGCTGGTCTGGCGGATCCGCGAACACTCGGCCCTCCCCGTTGGCAGGGGCGTTCCGGCAGGCCACTCTGGAGAGAATCTCTGCAGTGGACGATCATGAACGGAGCGCCGATGACCAGCCCGCCGGCCAGCGCGAGCCCGGCCGGCCCCGAAGCCCCCGGCGGCCCGGAGAGGCCCGATGACCCGGAGACATCCGGGGGCGCGGAGGCGCGCGGCGGCGCGAGGGCGGCGGGCCTGCCAGCGGTCTGGCTGCGCTTCAACTGCCGGTGCCCGCTCTGCCGTGACCCGGTGAGCGGCCAGCGGCTGCTGGGCATCACCGACGTTCCCGCGGACATCTCCGTGGCCGGGATCACCGCCTCGTCCGGGACGGTGCAGGTGCTGTTCCACCCGGATGGCCACCGGGCCGTGTTCGACCAGGACTGGCTGGCCCGGTACGGCGAACCGGGCCGGAACCCGCCTCCGGACCCGCGGACCGAGGACGCCAAGCGGCTGTGGTCAGCAGCCGGGCTGGGCGGCGCCCCGCCCCGCGGATCCTGGCCGCGCTACCTGGCCGACGCCGGCTACCGGCGGGCCTGCCAGTCGGCGGTCCTGCGTGACGGGCTGCTGGTGCTCAGCGGGGTGCCGCCGGACCCCGGCGCGGTCCTGGAGGTGGCCGCGAGCCTGGGCTACGTCCGGGAGACCAACTACGGCCGGCTCTTCGACGTCCGGGTCGAGACCTCGCCAGCCAACCTGGCCTTCACCAGCCTCCCCATCCCCCCGCACACGGACAACCCGTACCGGGACCCGGTCCCCACCGTGCAGCTGCTGCACTGCCTGGACAACGCGGCCGACGGGGGCGATTCGGGTTTCGTGGACGGGTTCCACGCGGCCGCCGCGCTCCGCGCGCAGGATCCCGCCGCGTTCGCTACGCTCGCTGTCACCCCCGTCACCTTCAGGTACCGCGACGAAGCCACGGAACTCTCCGCGACCCGGCCGCTGATCAGCCTGGACGCCCGCGGCCGGATCCGGGAGATCCGGGTCAACTCCCGCAGCCTCGAGCCCGTCCGGCTGCCCGGCGCGCGGGCGTCGGCCTTCTACGCCGCGTACCGCGCCTTCGCCGAGCTGCTCTCCAGCCCGGCGGCGATGCTGACCGTGCGCCTGCGCCCCGGCGACTGCGCCGTGTTCGACAACACGCGGGTGCTGCACGCCCGGACCGGGTTCGCCGGCGGGGGACGCCGGCATCTGCAGGGCTGCTACGCGGATCTTGATGGCATCGAGTCGGCCGTGGCGGTGGGAGAACGTGCGACGACGGACGGCACCCGCAGGAAGGACCGGATATGACAGCAGCGGACCCGGTACGGGTCATCGCGGACCTCTTCGCCGCCGAGGGCGCCGGCGAGTATCTCGGCGAGGCGGTGACCCAGGCCCAGCACATGCTCCAGGCCGCGGCCCTGGCTGAGGGAGCTGGCGCGGCCCCCGAGCTGGTCGCCGCGGCCCTGCTGCATGACGTGGGTCACTTCACCGGGGCGGTCAGCGGCCGGCAGCTGATGAAGGGCACCGACAACCGGCACGGTGACCAGGGCGCGGACTGGCTGGCGCAGTGGTTCGGGCCGGGGGTGACCGAGCCGGTCCGGCTGCACGTCGCGGCCAAGCGGTACCTGTGCGCCGTGGAACCCGGGTACTTCGGCGGGCTGTCCGCGGCGTCGGTGCACACACTGCGGATCCAGGGCGGCCCGATGACCCCGGCGGAGACCGCCGAGTTCGAGGCCAGCCCGTGGTGCCAGTCCGCCCTGCGGCTGCGCCGCTGGGACGACGCGGCCAAGGATCCCGAGGCGGTCGTGCCCGCGTTCGGGTACTACCAGCGGCTGCTCCGCCAGCTGGTCCGCCAGCACGAGGCCGGCGCCACGCGCTAGCCCCTAGACCTCGATGACCACCGGGATGATCATGGGCCGCCGCCGGTAACCGTCGTTGACCCAGCGCCCGACCGTGCGCCGGACCAGCTGGCCCAGCTGATGGGGGTCGTTGATCCCGTCCGCGGCCGCCCGGACCAGCGCTTCCTCGATCTTCGGACGGACCTCGCCGAGCCCGGAGTCGTCGATGCCTGACCCGCGGGCGTGGATCTCCGGGCCGGCCACCAGCTTGCCGCTGGTGGAGTCGACCACGATGACCACCGAGACGAAGCCTTCCTCGCCCAGGATCCGCCGGTCCTTCAGCGAGCTCTCGGTCACCTCGCCGACGGACAGGCCGTCCACGTAGACGTAGCCGCACGCCACCTTGCCCACCACGGTGGCCTGGCCCTTGGCCAGGTCCACCACCACGCCGTCCTCGGCGATCACGACGTTGCCGGCCGGGACCCCGGTCAGCTCGGCGAGGTGGGCGTGCGCCCGCAGATGCCGCCACTCGCCGTGGACGGGCATGAAGTTGCGCGGCTTGACCAGGTTCAGCACGTACAGGAGTTCGCCCGCTGGCGCGTGGCCGGACACGTGGACCAGCGCGTTGCCCTTGTGCACCACCCGGGCGCCCCACCGGGTCAGCTCGTTGATCACCCGGTACACGGCGGACTCGTTGCCCGGGATCAGGGAGGAGGCCAGGATGACCGTGTCGCCCTCGGCGATCCTGATCGGGTGATCCCGGGCGGCCATCCGGGACAGCGCGGACATCGGCTCGCCCTGCGACCCCGTGCAGACCAGCACGACCTCGCCAGGCGGCATGCCCTCCGCGTCGCGCGGGTCGACCAGGAGGCCGCCGCGGACCGATGGCACCCGCAGGTAGCCGAGGTCGCGGGCCACGCCCATGTTGCGCACCATGGACCGGCCGACGAAGGCCACCCGGCGGCCGTGCGCGGCCGCCGCGTCGAGCACCTGCTGCACCCGGTGCACGTGGCTGGCGAAGCAGGCCACGATGATCCGCTGCTTGGTCTCCGCGAACATCTCGTTCAGCACCGGGGCGATGTCCCGCTCGCTGGTGACGATGCCCGGGACCTCGGCGTTGGTGGAGTCGGACATCAGCAGGTTGACGCCCTCGGACCCGCGCCGGGCGAATCCGCCCAGGTCGGTCAGCCGGCCGTCCAGCGGCAGCTGGTCCATCTTGAAGTCCCCGGTGTGCAGCACCACGCCGGCCGGGGTGGTGATGGCCACCGCGAGCGCGTCCGGGATGGAGTGGTTGACCGCGAAGAACTCAAGGTCGAACGGGCCGAACGACTGGCGGCCGCCCTCGGCGACCTCCGCGGTGGCCGGCGTGATCCGGTGCTCGGTGAGCTTGCTGCGGACCAGGGCGAGGGTCAGCCGCGAGCCGACCAGGGGGATGTTGTCGCGCTGCCGCAGCAGGTAGGGCACGGCGCCGATGTGGTCCTCGTGCGCGTGGGTGAGGACCATGGCCTCGATGTCGTCGAGCCGGCCTTCGAGCGAGGTGAAGTCGGGCAGGATCAGGTCCACGCCGGGCTGGTCCGGTTCGGGGAACAGCACCCCGCAGTCCACGATCAGCAGGCGGCCCTGGTACTCGAAGACGGTCATGTTCCGGCCGATTTCGCCCAGGCCACCGAGGCCGACGATGCGCAACGTGCCGGAGGAAAGGGCCGGCGGTGCGCCGAGCTCCGGATGCGGGTGACTCACTTGATCTTCACGCCTCCAGCGACTAGGTCAGCCCGCAATTGTTCGATCTGTGCCGGCGTCGCATCGATCAGCGGGCCGCGGACCGGGCCGCCGGGCAGCCCCAGCAGGCCGAGCGCCGCCTTGGTCGTGATCACGCCCTGGGTGCGGGTCATGATGCCGGTATAGAGCGGCAGCAGGTCGTAGTGGATCCGCCGGGCTTCGCCGACCCGCCCCGCCCGGTACGCCTCGATCATCTCGTGCAGCCGGTCGCCCGCCACATGGCCGACCACGCTCACGAAGCCGGCTGCCCCGACCGACAGCCAGGGCAGGTTCAGCATGTCGTCGCCGCAGTAGAAGACCAGGTCGGTAGCCACCATGACCAGCGAGCCCGCGCCGAGATCGCCCTTGGCGTCCTTGACGGCCACGATCCGCGGGTGCTCGGCCAGCTGGAGCAGGGTCTCAGTGGCGATCGGGGTCCCGGTCCGGCCGGGTATGTCGTACAGGATCACGGGGAGCCCGGTGGCGTCGGCGGCCCTGGTGAAGTGGGCGACGAGCCCGCTCTGCGGCGGCTTGTTGTAGTACGGCGTGACCAGGAGCAGTCCCGACGCCCCGGCGCGCTCGGCCTGGCGGGCCAGCTCGCAGGTGTGGGCGGTGTCGTTGGTGCCGACGCCGGCCACGATGGCAGCCCGGTCGCCTACCGCCTCGACGACGGCGCGGAGCAGCCGTTCCTTCTCGGCGTCCGTGGTGGTCGGCGCCTCGCCGGTGGTCCCGCTGATCACCAGGCCGTCGTTGCGCATCTCGTCGACCAGGTAGGTCGCGAGGCGGGCGGCACCGTCGTAGTCGACCCCGCCATCGGCCGTCATCGGCGTGATCATCGCGGTCAGCATCCGGCCGAACGGGGCCTCCGCGGCGGCGGGCTGGGTTGCAGTCATGACCCGAACGCTACCGGGCGATGGCGGGCCGGGCCACCGTGCCCCGCCCCCCGGTCATGTTGAAGACGCGGTGACGTGAGCTCGGGGGTACCCACGTCAACCGCGTCTATCTAGGTATCGGCCCTAGGAGTCAGGACGTTACGTAGGGTGATGAAGATTCTTTTCTGCCTCGCCGGCGCGGCTCCGGGGGCGCTTTTGCAGCCAGCCAACCAGGGAGGATGCGCCGACCACTCCCAGCCCGGCCGCGACCTTGACCGCGCCAGCCGGGGTGATCCCGTGGCTGGCGAGCGGTCCGGTCCGCGCCCCGGGGGGCACGTCGAACGCGCCGGCATCCGGGACCACGGTGCTGAGGTTGCTCAGCTCGTAGCAGATAGCGGGCTCACCGGCGAGGAAGCCGGTCAGCCGCAGGATGACGGCCAGTTCCGCGTCCACGACCGCCTCGACCTGGTCGGCCGCGCTGCCCGGCCAGAAGTACTCCGGGTCGGACTGCTGCCCGTCCCCGCGGGCGGCCGGTACCAGGAAGCCCCGGCGGCCGCCGACGGTGCTCTCCCCGCCCGCCCAGAGCCGGTGGGCCCCCAGCAGCCAGGCGGGATCGGCCAGGCAGGCGAACTCGCGGCTCAGCGGCCGGGCCGGCCGGGCACCGACCCGGGACCCGTAGACCTGCCAGGAACGCTCGCCATCACAGCCGACCGTTTTGGGAGAGGACGGCTCCCCGCCAGCCAGCCGGTCGATCCGGTACCGGCCCGGCCCGGCCAGCCGCAGCCGCGAGACGCGGGCGGTGGAATTGTCCCGCGTCTCGATCGCGTCCCAGAGCGCGTCCGGGCCGAGGACGCCGTCCAGGGCCGCGGGCAGTGCGCCGCGCATCCGCGAGATGGCCACGGTGGCCAGGCGGCCGGAGTCCCATTCGCGCACCTCGGCGGTGAAGTGCGGCGCTGGCCGGCCCGTGCGGTGCAGCAGGTTGATCATGTCGTCGCTGACCGGGTCCAGGTGCTCCGGGTCCAGCGGCCCGGCGCGGCGCGGCCCCGTCGGGCTGTTCCCGGGGGCAGGGCCTCCGGCGGCGGTCCCGGGGGCAGGGTCCGGGCCCGGGCGGCAGGACCTCCGGCGGTGGTCCCGCCAGGCGCCGCGGCCGATCCCGGCCAGTGCCGGATCGCGAACCCCATCGCGGCGGCGGCCGCGCCGGCCGCGCCGCGCACCACGTCTCCGGTCAGCCCCGGCATGGCGGCCTGGGGGCCGGACAGCGGCCGGGGAGGCGCGTCGATGCCCGGCGGCGGCTGGAATCGGGCGGCATCCTCGGCTTCGGCCGGGTCCAGCCGCAGGTCGCTGACCACGGTGCGGTGCACCGGCTGCCCGTCGGCCAGTTCCTCGTAGCTGAGCAGCAGGCCGGTGCCGGCGTCCACCAGGAGGCGCACCTCCGCGGCGGGTGACCCGTCCGGCGCTCCCTGGCCGTAGCCGCTGAACGGCCGCGCCCGCCCGGTCAGGCGGCACACCGGGCGGCCCCCGGCCGCCGCGGTCCCGGTCAGTTCCAGGCTGAACCGGCTGAGCAGCCGGGCGGGGAACTGGAGATCATCCAGCCCGGGCCAGGGTGCGGCGTCGTGCCGGAAAACCTGGGCCAGGCCGGGGCGGCCGGCCGCCCCGGGCGAGCCCGGGGAAATGAACCAGCCCGTGACCCCGTCGCAGCCCTCGTGCACCACCTGCCCGTCCCGGACGTGGCTGACGCGGTACTTCCCGCCTGGGGCGAGCAGGACCTGATACGTGTTCTCGGTGACCGGCGGTTCCTGATCGGGGTCAGGGTCCGGCGCGGCGTGCCGCCGCCCCCGGTCGCGTACCCGGATCCGCAGCGCATGGTCGGTCCACGACGTGACCGTGGCGGACAGGCTCACCGCCGCCCAGTCCGCCCGGTACATCAGCGGGACGAGAGCCGCCAGGGTCCCGGGTTCGGCAGCTGGCGCCATGACGGCCTCCGTCTCCGCCCGGGACTATCCGGACGATGGGCACCAGCGTAAGGCGGTCCAGGTCATCCCGTCAGGCTGCGGTAGGGTACGCCTGTCCCGGGTGGCCCGGGACGGCGTGGAGCCCAGCGAAGCCGGTGCGATCCCGGCGCTGTCCCGCAACGGTGATGCCCCGGCGGTGATACCCGGCCGGGGATGAGCCCGGACGCCTGGCCCGTGCCGACGTACTGTCCTCGGCGGAAGGACGGTTCGTCCGATCCCCGGTCCGGGTGTCGCGGCGGGCCCTGCCTCCTCCGGGCTCACGGAGATGATCATGCGTTCCCTGACCCGCCGCCTTGCCGTCCTCGCGGCGGCTGCCGCGCTCACCGTGACCGCCGCCGCGTGCAGCGGCACCACTCAGGCCAGCAACAGCGGTGCCACGTCGGGCGCCAGCCCCGCCGCCCGCGCGGGGCAGGCCTTCCCGGTCTCCATCGCGGCGGCCAACGGCAAGGTGAAGGTGGCGTCCCGGCCGGCCGCGATCGTGTCGCTCTCCCCGACCGCGACCGAGATGCTGTACGCCATCGGCGCGGGAAGCCAGGTCAAGGCGGTGGACTCGCTGTCGGACTACCCGCCGCAGGCGCCGCGGACCAAGCTGTCCGCCTACCAGCCCAATGTGGAGGCGATCGTCGCGGAAAAGCCGGACCTGGTCGTCGAGTCCGGTGACACGGGCCAGCTGACCAAGCGCCTCGCCGCGTTCTCCATCCCGGTCCTCGAGCTGCCCGCGCCCAGCAACTTCGCCGGGGAGATCCACGAGTTCGACGAGCTCGGCCAGGCCACCGGGCATGTCAATCAGGCCCACCAGGAGGCGGACCGGGTGGGCACCGAGCTGCACCGGATCGCCGCCGCGGCGCCGCACCACGCCAAGCCGCTGACCTACTACTACGAGCTGGACCAGACCTACTACTCGGTGACCTCGTCCACGTTCGTAGGCCAGCTGCTCGCGCTGATCGGCATGAAGAGCATCGCGGATCAGGCGTCCGGCGCGGCCAAGTCGGGTGGCTACCCGCAGCTGTCCGCGGAGTACATCATCAAGGCCAACCCCGACTACATCATCCTGGCCGACACCGTGTGCTGCCATCAGGACGCCGCCGCGGTGGCCAAGCGGCCCGGCTGGTCGGGCCTGACCGCGGTCAAGGACGGCCACATCATCGGGCTCAACGACGACATCGCCTCACGGTGGGGGCCGCGGGTCACTGACCTGCTGCGCACCGTCGAGACCGCGATCGCCAAGGGCGGCGGCGGGTGAAATCCGCCGAGCGCGGCCGGACCGCGCCGCCGGCGGGCCGGGCGCCGGCCAGCCCGGACCGGCCGCGGCCGGCGGCGTCACCCGGCCGCGGCACCACCGGCCGCGCCGTCCGCGCCACCCTGGTGGCCGCCGTTCTTCTCCTGATCGCACTGGCTGTCGGGGTGTCCGTCGGGCCCGCCGGGCTCTCCCTCCCGGACGTCGCCCGGGCCCTGCTGACCAGGCTGCCCTGGCATCCGGCCGTGGGTGTCCCGGCCATCGACACGGCCATCGTCTGGCAGATCCGGCTGCCCCGGGTGGTGCTCGGGGCCCTGGTGGGGGCCATGCTGGCCGGCGGCGGCGCCGCGTACCAGGGCGTGTTCCGCAATCCGCTGGCCGACCCCTACCTGCTCGGCGTGGCGGCCGGCGGCGGGCTGGGCGCCACCATCGTGATCGTCGCGGGCGGCAGCCCGGCGCTCCTTCCCCCGGCGGCGTTCCTCGGCGCGGCAGGCGCGGTGGCCCTGACCTACCTGCTCGGCTCGGGAGCGGGCCGCGGCGCGCAGCCGGGCAGCGGACGCGGGCTGGGCGGCGCGACCGGGTCCATCCTGCTCGCCGGGGTGGCCGTGGCCGCGCTGCTGACCGCGGTGCAGACGTACCTGCAGCAGCAGCACTCCCAGACGCTGCAGGCCGTGTACTCCTGGATCCTGGGCGGCCTGTCCCTGGCCACCTGGTCCGATGTCACGCTGATCCTGCCGTACGTGATCGTGGCGGCCGGGATCCTGCTGGCCCACCGGCGGCTGCTGGACGTGCTGCGGATCGGCGAGACCGAGGCGGGCAGCCTCGGGGTGGACGTGGCCCGGCTGCGGCTGACCGTGGTCATGGCGGCCACCCTGGGCACCGCGGCGGCGGTCTCGGTGAGCGGGCTGATCGGCTTCGTGGGCATCATCGTCCCGCACACGGTGCGGCTGACCGCGGGGGCGAGCTACCGGATCGTGCTCCCGGTATCGATGATCGGCGGCGCCGCGTTCCTGGTCCTCGCCGACGTCCTGGCCCGCACCGTGCAGTCCCCCGACGAGGTGCCGATCGGCGTGATCACCGCCCTGGCCGGCGCGCCGTTCTTCCTGTTCATCCTCCACTCGAGAAAAGCCCGGCAGGAGCTGGCGTGATCAGCTTCGACCGGGTCGGCGTCCGGTACGGCACCGCGCAGGCGCTGGCTGAGGTCAGCGAGCAGGTCCCGGCCGGCCAGTGGCTGGGCGTCATTGGCCGCAACGGAACCGGCAAGTCGACGCTCCTTCGCGCGGCCGCGAGACTGGTGGGGCATGAGGGGACGATAACTATCGGCGGGCAGCCGACCGCCAGGATGAGCCGGCGTGCCCTGGCCCGTCTCGTCGCGTACGTCCCCCAGCTCCCTGAACTGCCCCCGGACATGACCGTCCTGGACTACGTGCTGCTGGGCCGGACCCCGCACATCGGCTACCTGCGCACCGAGACCGCAGCCGACCGGGAGATCTGCGCCGGGCTGCTGGACCGGATGGACCTGGCCCCGATGGCCGGGCGCGCACTCGGCACCCTGTCCGGCGGCGAGCTGCAGCGCGCGGTGCTGGCCCGGGCGCTGGCCCAGGAGGCCCCGGTCCTGCTGCTCGACGAGCCGACCAGCGCCCTGGACCTGGGCCGCCGGGTGGCGGCCCTGGAACTGGTGGACGAGCTGCGCCGGGAACGGTCGCTGACCGTGCTCTCGGTGGTGCACGACCTCACCCTGGCCGGGCAGTTCGCCGACCGGCTGCTGCTGCTGGACGACGGCCGGGTCGCCGTCACCGGGGACCCGGCCAGCGTGCTGCGCGACGACGTGCTGGCCCGCCATTTCGGGGCCGCCCTGCACGTGCTGATCACCCCGGCCGGGGAGCGGGTGGTGGTGAGCTCGCGCACCACCGCCCGGGTCCCGGAGTCCGGCCCTGACGAGGTCAGACCCCCAGATCCCGCCCGATGATCTCCTTCATGATCTCGGTGGTCCCGCCGAAGATCGTCTGCACCCGGCTGTCGGCGAACGCCCGGGCCACCGGGTACTCGGCCATGTAGCCGTAGCCCCCGTAAAGCTGCAGGCAGCGGTCCACGACCCGGTTGCACAGTTCCGTGTCCCACCACTTGACCATGGAGGCGTCGGTGTTGGACAGCTCACCGTCGGTGTGCTGCAGCACCGCCCGGTCGGTGAACGCGCGGGCCACGGCCAGCTCGGTGGCCATCTCGGCGAGCACGAAACGGTTGTGCTGGAAGCTGCCGATGGGCCGGCCGAACGCCTGCCGCTCCTTGGCGTAGGCCAGCGCCTCCTCGAACACCTTCTCGGCCGCGGCCAGCGCCGTCGCGCCGATCGACACCCGCTCCCGGGGCAGGTTCTGCATGAGCGCGACGAACCCGCCGCCCTCCTCGCCGAGCAGGTTGCGGGCGGGCACCCTCACGTCGGAGAAGAACAGCTCCGAGGTGTCCTGGGCGTGCATGCCGACCTTCTCCAGGTTCCGGCCCCGCTCGAAGCCGGCCATCCCGCGCTCGACCACGAGCAGGCTGATCCCCCGGTGCCCGGCGTCCGGATCGGTCCGGGCCACCACGATGACCAGGTCGGCCAGCTGCCCGTTGGAGATGAACGTCTTCTGGCCGTTCAGCACGTACGTGTCCCCGGCGCGGACCGCGGTGGTGCGGATGCCCTGCAGGTCACTTCCGGCGCCCGGCTCGCTCATCGCGATGGCCGTGATGAGCTCGCCCGAGCAGTATCCCGGCAGCCAGCGGTCCCGCTGCTCGGGGGTGCACAGCCGCAGGAAGTACTGGCCGTTGATGTCGTTGTGCACGGCGAACCCCGGGCCGGTCGCACCGGCCCGGGCGAACTCCTCGTCCAGGATCAGGTAGAAGCGGTAGTCGGGGTTACCCCCGCCGCCGTACTTCTCGTCCACGTCGATGCCCAGCAGGCCCGCCCTCCCCGCGGCCAGCCAGACATCGCGGGACACCATCCCGTCCCGCTCCCACTGGGCGTGGTACGGCGTCACCTCACGGGCGATGAACTCCCGGACCATCTCCCGGAACGCGTCGTGCTCCGGGGTGAAGATGTCGCGGTCCATGCCGCCGCCTCGCTCCCTCGTGCCGTCCCGCCCACCCGGACCCCTGCTGGCCCCTCGCCCTGCTGGCCCGGTGCTCGCTGGCCCGGTGCTCGCTGGCCCGGCGTGCTCGCTAGCCCGGTGCGCTGCCGGCCCGGATCAGGCGGCGGTGGATACCGGCAGGTAGGCGGCCCACTGGGGATCGCCGTCGTTGGCCGCGCCGATCAGCCGCCAGTGGGCACCCCGGGGCGCGGCCGGGATCCGGTTCATGGTCCAGCCGAGTTCCTCGATCAGCCGGTCCGCCTTGCTGTGGTTGCAGCGCATGCACGAGGCCACGCAGTTCTCCCAGGCGTGCGGGCCGCCTTTGCTGCGCGGGATCACGTGGTCGATGGTCTCGGCCTTCCGGCCGCAGTACGCGCACAGGTAGTTGTCCCGGCGCATCAGCGCGCCCCGGGTCAGGGGGACCCGGCTGCGATGCGGAATCCGCACGTACCGGCGCAACCTGATCACCGAGGGCGTGACGATGACCATCGAGGAGGAGCGCAGCAAGGCACCCTCCGCATCGTCGTGCACCACTTCGGCCTTCTCGCCCAGCACCAGGCACACCGCACGCCGCAGGCCGACCGTGGTCAACGGCTCATACGTCACGTTGAGCAGCAGTACCCGTCGCAAGCCTGCCTCCTGCCTGATGCGGTAGGCAAGCACTAGTGTGCCGGGCCAGCTCCTGGGAGTCCAGGTAGGTCCCCTGGGATTCCAGGGAAGCACAAGTGTGCGAGCCAATGACAGCGTAGCTGGCGTTGCCCGCCCAGACATAACGCCGGCGTGGCGGGATTGCAAATTGTCCGGTGCCGCCGCCCGGGCCACCGCGCGCCATGGCGGGACGGGCGCGGCCCGCCGACGATCCCGGGCCGCGACGGCGGCCTGACCAGCCCCCGCGGCGGCGGACGCGGCGGGCGGACCGCTCCCTTAGGGTGCGGTCATGACTGCCTCCACCTCCCCCGCCACGCCGGCCCCGCCGCGCCCGGCCTGGCCACGCCGGGCCCAGCCACGCCCGGCGCCCCGCAGGCACCGGGGTATCCCCCGGCCCGCCGCGCCGGCCTGGTCGACGATCTGCACGGCCACCGGGTACCCGACCCGTACCGGTGGCTGGAAGACGCGGCCAGCGCCGAGACCCAGGAGTGGCTGCGGGCCCAGGACGAACTGTGGGCCCGGGATGGATTGCAGGCCGGCGCGGAAGGCGGGCGGCCCGGGCGGTCCCGGCTGGCCGCCCGGATCCAGGAGCTGATGGCCGCCGGGTTCGTCAGCGCCCCGGTCTGGCGGGGGCCGCGGCAGTTCTTCATGCGCCGCCTGCCCGGTCAGGAACACGGCGTGCTGCTGACGGCCGCCCCCGGCGAGCCGGAACGGGTGCTCATCGACCCGGCGGCCCTGGATCCGGACGGGCTGACCACGCTCGACTCCTGGCAGCCGGACAACGAGGGCCGGCTGCTCGCCTACCAGCTGTCCTCCGGCGGGGACGAGGAGTCGGAGCTCCGGGTGCTGGACGTCGTGTCGGGCGGGCAGGTGGACGGCCCGATCAGCCGCTGCCGTTACTCCCCGGTCGCCTGGCTGCCGGGCGGGAAGGCGTTCTACTACGTCCGCAAGCTCCCGCCGGACCAGGTCCCGGCGGGCGAGCAGCAGTTTCACCGCCGGGTGTACCTGCACACGGTCGGCACCGCCACCGGGGAGGACGCTGCGATCTTCGGTGCGGGCCGGGACAAGACGAACTACTACGGTGTCTCGGTCAGCCGGGACGGCCGCTGGCTGGTGATCTCCGCCGCCCAGGGCACCGCGCCCCGCAACGACGTGTGGCTCGCCGACCTGGCCGCCTCCGGGCCGGCCGGGCCGCAGCTGAAGGCGGTACAGGAGGGGGTGGATGCCCGGACCGGGCTGCACCTGGGCCGGGACGGCCAGCTCTACGTCTTCACCGACGCGGGCGCGCCGCGCGGCAGGCTCGCGGTGGCGGATCCGGCCGACCCGGACCCGTCCCGCTGGCGCGACCTGATCGCCCAGGATCCGGCCGCGATCCTGAACGACTACGCCATCCTGGACGGCGCCGAGCTCAGCCGGCCGGTGCTGGTCGCCTCCTGGACCAGGCACGCGATCAGTGAGATCACCGTGCATGACCTGGCCACCGGCGAGCGGACCGGCACGCTGGCCCTGCCCGGTACCGGCCACGCGGGCGGCGCCGCCCGGCTGGGGACCACCGGAGGCATCAGCGCCCGGCCGGAAGGCGGCCACGAGGCCTGGTTCGGGTACACCGACAACACCACGCCGGCGGCCGTTTACCGCTACGACGCGCGCAGCGGCGAGGTCTCCGGCTGGGCCCAGGCGCCGGGCACGGTGGAGGTGCCGGACGTCCGCACCCGGCAGGTGACGTTCTCGTCGAAGGACGGCACCGAGGTGCGCATGCTGGTGATCAGCGCCGGCCCGGAGGGCGACCCCCCGGCCCGGCCGCGGCCCGCCATCCTGTACGGCTATGGCGGGTTCGGGATCAGCATGGTCCCGGCCTACTCGGCCTCGATCCTGGCCTGGGTGGAGGCGGGCGGCGTCTACGCGATCGCGGCGCTGCGCGGCGGCGGCGAGGAGGGCGAGGACTGGCACCGCGCGGGCATGCGCGAGCACAAGCAGGCCGTGTTCGACGACTTCCACGCGGCGGCGGAGGCGCTGATCGGGGGCGGCTGGACCACGTCAGGGCAGCTGGGCATCTCCGGCGGCTCCAACGGCGGGCTGCTGGTCGGGGCGGCCCTCACCCAGCGGCCGGACCTGTACCGGGCCGTGGTCTGCTCCGCCCCGCTGCTCGACATGGTGCGCTACGAGCAGTTCGGGCTCGGGCAGACCTGGAACGACGAGTACGGCACCGCGGCGGACCCGGTGGAGCTGGGCTGGCTGCTCGGCTATTCGCCGTACCACCGGGTGCGGCCCGGCACCCGGTACCCGGCCACGCTGTTCACCGTGTTCGACAATGACACCCGCGTCGACCCGGTGCACGCGTGGAAGATGTGCGCGGCGCTGCAGCACGCCACGTCGGCGCCGTGGCCGGAGCGGCCGGTCCTGCTCCGCCGCGAGCGGGAGGTCGGCCACGGGGCCCGCGCGGTGAGCCGGTCGGTCACCCTGTCCGCGGACACGCTGGCGTTCCTCGCCGCCCAGACCGGCCTCAAGCTCTGACGCTGCCCCGGGCTCAGCCGCTGACCAGCACCTCGCGGTAGTCCCGCACGGCCGGGAAGTCGCCGTGCTTCGCGGCCACCGCCTCGCCCAGCGACTGGGCCGCGCGCAGCACGAGCCCGGGGCGGTGCTGGCTAGGCAGGCCGAGCAGGGTCTCCCGGCTCAGCCGCAGCGCCTCCTCGGGCTGGCCGGCCTGCAGCCGGCAGCGCGCCTGGCCGAGTGCGACCAGCGCGCGGTCGAGGAATTCGGCCGGTGAGTAGAGCCTCAGGGCCTGCCCGAACGCGTCGTCCGCACCGCGGTGATCCCCCAGGGTGACCAGCGCGTCGCCCTGGTGGAACAGCAGCTGCCGTTCGGTGTACCCGAAGGCGGTGTCCCGCCGTTCCTCCTCCGGCAGCTGGTCCAGCGCCTCGTGCGCCCGGTCCAGGGCCGCGCTGGCCCGGCGCACCTCGGCGCCGCCCGCACCACCCCGCCCGGCCACGGTGCCCGGCAGGCCCCCGCCCGACCGGGCCCGGGCCAGCCGGGCCAGCGCCCGCGCCTCCAGCACCGGGGCCATCACGCCAGCCACGCACGGCTGGTGCCCGGCGATGTCGGCGCTGGCCCGGGCGGCCGCGGCGGCCTGCGCCGGATCCCCGTAGTACAGCGGCACGAACGCCTCGCGGATGGCGACCCAGGCGCGCAGGTGCCGGTCCCCGGTCTCGTCGGCCGCGGTCCGCGCGGTACTGAAGAAGGAGCGGGCCAGGCGCTGGTCACCGAGATTGATCATGGTCATGCCGGCCAGCCCGGACAGCCGCGCCGCCAGGCGGCAGAGCCGCTCGACGAACTCCAGCGGCTGGCGCTGCTCGCACATCCGCCGGACGTCACCGAGATCGAGGAGCACGTCGCAGAGCAGCCGCATGGGCGGCACCGTCATGTACTGGCGGCCGTACTCGCCGGTCATCCCCTCCCAGTGGTCCAGCATCGCCACCGAGACGGTCGCACCGAGCAGCGCCTCGTCCAGGCGGCGGCGGATCCGCTCGATGGCCCCGAAGAACCGGCCGTCGGCGGGGGCCCCCGGGTCCGCCATCAGGCGCAGCAGCGTGCGCCGCACCGCGTCGTCATCCATCTCGCCCATGCTCGGCGTGGCGGGATCGGCGACCGGAGCAGCGGCCGCGGCGGGCAGGCCGGCACTGGGCAGGCCGCACTGGGCAGGCCCGCACGCAGGCAGGCCCGCACCAGGCAGGCCCGGGGCGGGCGGTGGTGACGCCGCCCAGGCTGAGGGGGCCAGCGCTGACGCGACGGGAACCGGCGGCGGCCAGGTGTCCGCGGGCCGCCCGGATGGGGCGCCCGCCGGAGCGGTCCCGACCGCCGGGCCGGGTGGCTCCAGCCCGGGCAATTGCGTGGCGGGCCGCCTGATCGGGCCCACGACGGCGGCCCCGGGTCCGCCGACAGGCTCAGCCGGGTCCGTCTCGGGCGGGCACGGGACTGCGGTGAGTATCGGGGTGGCGTTGCGGGCGGCGCCGGGCGGGTCCTGGCCGCGGAGCCGGGTGGCCCCGGTCCGGCCCGGCTCCGGTTGGCTGGCGGGCTGGGACCCCGACAGCATGAGTACCGGGGCACGATGTCCCTGACCGCACAGGCAGGGGCTCTCATAACCGAGGTCGGCCGGTTCAGCCTGGTACACGCAGCACAGGTAGTGCAGGTACTCGGGGCCGGGCCGCTTCTGGCCGCCTTCGTAGGAGGAAAGCAGGGTCTCGCTGAACCGGGGCGCGGTCCGCCCCTCGTTCACGTACCGCGCCCTGACCTGGGCGACCACGTCCGCGAGCGCGATTCCCTGCGCGAGCCGGTGGGCGCGGACCAGGGTGGTGCCGAAGGCGGGGCCGCACTGGCCGTGGATGATGAGCGCGATGTCGGCGGAGGACTGCCCGGAGGCCAGGCATTGCGCCCGGATGGCCCGGGCCATCGAGATCTCCTGCCGGGCTTCCAGGCCCGCGGGTGCCTGGGCGCCACTGGTCTCGACCCGGGCCGGGGCGGCTGCGCCACCCTGACTGACCTCGCTGAGCACCAGCCGTGGTGCCACCAGGCCTGCACCTGACCGGGCGCGCCGTGCTCCCATGTCCCGTTCCTCCTCTGGGCCCCGTCCCGCGTCCGCCCCGCCAACCGTGCGCCCCGCCAAACCGTGCTAACTCACTGTTACATCTAAAGTGCTCTCCGCCGCCCAAATCAAGGAAATACCTCAGTACTCATACGGCCCGGAAATGAGCCGTGCAATTCTCTCTCTACACGTTGCATCTTGCACGCTCCCCCCGCCCTGCGTCATCACAATCACACGGACTGATACCAAACTGCTTCGGAGATGGCTCCCGGGCGGCTCAAGGTGGCCAGGTCAGCCCGGATCGCCGGCCACTATGGGAGCGGCCCCCGGCCCGCCGCCCGCGTTCCCCGCGCCGCGGCCGGCCGGCTCCTCCTCCAGGCGGCGAAAGGAATTCCCCCGTGATCTCGCAAGCGCTCCTCGCGGCGCGCGGCCTCGCCACGGCACCCCAGGACACCCTCGAATCTGTCTGCGGCAAGCAGCCCGGCATCGCCTGCCGGCTGGCGTGGGACGTCCTGCACAACCGGACCTCCGCCGACCTGGTCAAGGTCTGGCTCGCCCAGCCGGTCAGCGTCGTGCTGCGGATCCTGTTCGTGCTGCTGGTCGCGGTGCTCATCCGGATCGCGGCCCACCGGCTGATCAACAAGATCACCAGCCGGGCGGCGCAGCCGGGAGCCAACGGGAAGAGCGACGCGGCGCACCTGCTGATGGGCGAGCGGCGGCGGCAGCGGGCCAAGGCCCTCGGGTCGATCCTGAGCAACGCGGCATCGGTGCTCATCTTCGGCATCGCGGCGGTGACCATCGCCGGTGACCTCGGGCTGAACCTGGCCCCGGTGCTGGCCAGCGCGGGTGTTCTCGGCATCGCCATCGGGTTCGGCGCGCAGAGCCTGGTGCGTGACTTCCTGGCCGGGATCTTCATGCTGCTCGAGGACCAGTACGGGGTGGGCGACGTCATCGACTCGGGGTACGCCACCGGGACCGTCGAGGCGGTCAGCCTCCGCGTCACCACCCTGCGCGACGTCAACGGCGTGGTCTGGTACGTCCGGAACGGGACCATCAACCGGATCGGCAACGAATCACAGGGCTGGGCCCGGGCGGTGATCGATTTCCCGGTGGCCTACGACCAGGACCTGCCCCGGGTCCGCCAGGTCATGACGGAAACCGCGGCCCAGATGTGGCAGGAGGAACGCTGGCGCGACGTCATCACCGAGGAGCCCGAGGTCTGGGGGGTCGAGGCGGTCTACAGCGACGCCATCGTGATGCGCCTGGTCGCCCGGACGCTGCCGCTGCGGCAGTGGGAGGTGGCCCGCGAGCTCAGGGAACGGCTGAAGATGGCGCTGAACTTCGCGGCCGCACCCGGGCAGGCCATCCAGGCCACGGTCAGCGCGGGCCGCGCCCCCACGGCCGGGACCGGGGCGCAGGCGCCCGCCCTGCAGCAGCCTGCCGGGCCGCAGTCACCAGGGACCCGGTGAGCCGTGCGGCCGTCATCGCGGGCCGGCGGACGGGGCTAGCCTGGGAGGCGCGATGAACGAGACGAAGGAACCCGCCACCAGCCCGCCGAGCTTCTACGAGGCGGTCGGCGGCGAGGAAACGTTCCGCCGCCTGACCCGCCTGTTCTACGAGGGCGTGGCCGCGGACCCGGCGCTGCGCGCCGTCTACCCGAGCAAGGACCTGGGGCCCGCCGAGGAGCACCTGCGGCTGTTCCTCATCCAGTACTGGGGCGGCCCGGCCACCTACAACGAGCTGCGCGGGCACCCGCGGCTGCGGATGCGCCACCGTCATTTCACGATCGGCGAGGCCGAGCGGGACGCCTGGCTGCGGCACATGCGCGCCGCGCTCGACCAGATCGGGCTGGAGCCCGCGCTCGACGCCCAGCTCTGGGACTACCTGGTGATGGCCGCGCAGAGCCTGGTCAACGCGCCCACCGGGCCCGGCCGCCCGGACCTGGGGCTGAGCCCCGCGTAGCGGACCTGCTCAGCCCCGGCCGGGCCCACCCGGCTGCTCTAGCCCCGGGTCAGCTTGCGGTAGGTCACCGCGTGCGGGCGCGCCGCCTCGGCGCCGAGCCGCTCGATCTTGTTCTTCTCGTAGGACTCGAAGTTGCCCTCGAACCAGAACCAGTTCGAGCCGCCTTCCCAGGCCAGGATGTGGGTGGCGATGCGGTCCAGGAACCAGCGGTCGTGGCTGGTGATGACCGCGCAGCCGGGGAACTCCAGCAGGGCCCGCTCCAGCGAGCCCAGCGTCTCCACGTCCAGGTCGTTGGCGGGCTCGTCGAGCAGCAGCAGGTTGCCGCCCTGGCGCAGGGTGAGGGCCAGGTTGACCCGGCCCCGCTCGCCGCCGGACATCATCCCGGCCGCCTTCTGCTGGTCCGTGCCCTTGAAGCCGAACGCCGCCACGTAGGCCCGGCTGGGGATCTCCACGTTGCCCACCCGGATCGTGGACTCACCCGCGGAGATGGCCTCCCAGACGTTCTTGGCCGGATCGATCCCGGACCTCAGCTGGTCCACGTAGGCGGTCTTGACGGTGTCACCGATCCGGATCGTGCCCGAGTCGGGCTGCTCGTCGCCCACGATCATCTTGAACAGCGTGGTCTTGCCGACCCCGTTCGGGCCGATGACGCCGACCAGCCCGTTGCGCGGCAGCGAGAAGCTCAGCCCGTCGATCAGCACCCGGTCGCCGAAGGCCTTGGTCAGGTTCGAGACCTCGACCACCTGGCTGCCCAGCCGGGGGCCCGGCGGGATCTGGATCTCCTCGAAGTCCAGCTTGCGGTGCTTGTCCGCCTCGGCCGCCATTTCCTCGTAGCGCTCGAGCCGGGCCCGGCTCTTGGACTGGCGGGCCCGCGGGCTGGAGCGCACCCATTCCAGCTCGTCTTCCAGCCGCTTGCGCCGCTTGACGTCTTTCGCGCCCTCGACCTTGATCCGGGACGCCTTGGTCTCCAGGTAGGTGGAGTAGTTGCCCTCGTACGGGTAGGTGTGGCCCCGGTCCAGCTCGAGGATCCACTGCGCCACGTTGTCCAGGAAGTACCGGTCGTGAGTGACCGCCACCACGGTCCCGGGGTACTTCTCCAGGTGCTGCTCCAGCCACTGCACGCTCTCCGCGTCCAGGTGGTTGGTGGGCTCGTCCAGCAGGAGCAGGTCCGGCTGGGACAGCAGCAGCTTGCACAACGCGACCCGGCGGCGCTCTCCCCCGGACAGCACGGTCACATCGGAGTCCGGCGGCGGGCAGCGCAGCGCGTCCATCGCCTGTTCCAGCTGGCTGTCCAGGTCCCAGGCGTCGCGGTGATCAAGCTGCTCCTGGAGCCTGCCCATCTCTTCCAGCAACTCGTCGGAGTAGTCGGTCGCCATCTTCTCGGCGATCTCGTTGTACTGGTCCAGCAGGGCCTTGGTCTCCGCCACCCCGTCCTGGACGTTGCCCAGCACGGTCTTGCCCTCGTCAAGCCGCGGCTCCTGGCTGAGCAACCCCACCGTGAAGCCGGGAAAAAGCCGCGCATCCCCGTTGGACGGCTGCTCCAGGCCCGCCATCATCTTCAGCAGCGTCGACTTGCCCGCGCCGTTGGGCCCGACCACACCGATCTTCGCCCCGGGGAAAAACGCCAGCGTTACGTCATCAAGGAGAAGCTTGTCGCCCTTCACCAAGCGGGCGGCATGCATCTGATAGATAAATTCAGGCATGCTCCAAGGTTAGGGGCATTAGCGCAGCGGGTCGGACGGGCCGGCGCCCGGGGGAAGCGTGCACACCCGGTCCCGGCCGGACTTCTTGGCCCGGTACAGCGCGGCGTCGGCCGCGGCGAGCAGTTCGAACAGGTCCTCGCCGTCCAGGCCCAGCGCGGCCACCCCGATCGAGACCGTGATGGCCACGGTGTCATCGGGAGCGGCGGCGCCGCGGGCCGGCACCGCGATCTCCCGGACCCGGCCCCGCAGCCGCTCGGCGATGTGGCAGGCCTCCTGCTGCCCGGCCCCGGGCAGCACGGCCACGAACTCCTCGCCGCCGAACCGGCCCAGCACGTCGCAGGCCCGCACGTGCTGGCCCAGCGTGCTGGCCGTCGCGGACAGGAGATCATCGCCCGTGAGGTGCCCGTAGGTGTCGTTGACCCGCTTGAAGTGGTCGATGTCCACCAGCAGGATCGCCGCGGACACGCTCAGCCGCCGGGCCCGGCGGACCCACCGTTCCGCCTCCCGCTGCCAGGCGACGGCGTTGAGCAGGCCGGTCTTCGGGTCGGACTGGGCCGCGGCGCGCAGCTGCTGGTGCAGCAGGCTGCGCTGGAGCAGGATGACCGGCGGCAGCGCGACGAACAGCATGACCCAGCTGAGCGTGCAGGCGATGGTGACCAGCACGCCGGCGCACAGTCCTGCCGCGTTGACCAGCAGGCTCTCGAAGTCCCACGTCGCCCCGGTCCCGGCCACGCCGGGCCACGACTCGCCGGGCCGCGCGGCCCGCCCGGCCAGCCCGATCAGCGCCGCGTTGACCAGCACGAACAGCGCGGCGCAGCAGGCGGCCCCGAGCACCATCACCGGGTCGCGCAGCCACGGGCCCTGCGGGTGGGCCAGGCTGAACAGGCCGTGGAACACGAACGAGGCGGTTGCCCCGGCCAGGCCGAGCGAGGCGGCCGTGAACGCCCGCCAGTACAGCGGCCCCTGCCGGGCCCGCCAGTGCGCGTGCGCGCCGATCAGCACCGGGCCGAGCAGCGCGTACTCCGGCGGCAGCAGGAGCGCGGCCGGCAGCCACCAGGCGGTGAGCAGGTCATGGGTGCCCGGCGGCGGCGCGCCGCCGCGCCGGGTCGCCTCGACGCAGACCATCCCGCAGCCCAGGACGACCAGGAACAACCCGAGCTGGTCCGGGTCGGGCCGGAGGCGGGTCAGCTGCCAGGCCGCCAGGAGGAACTCGGTGGCGGTGACCGTGATCAGGTACACCCGCAGCCGCAGCCGCCTGGGCAGCCGGTCGAACGCCCACGGCTCTTCGGGGCGGCACCCTGACCCGCCGCGGTACTCGCGGTGCATCGTGCGCTGCACTGCCGACATGCCACCCGTCCATGACTGCCGCAGGCAGGCCCCTCCGGCATTTCGGTCACATTCCGTATTCAAGAAGCGGCCGAACTATGACGCTGGGTAAACAGCGTAGAGCCAAGGAGCCTGCCCGGCAGGCAATTCCGTGGATCCCGGCGTGCCGCCTCAGAACGGCGCGGACACTGCCGCGGGCTCGCCAGACCCGTCCAGGGCACCCGGGCCCTGATCGGTTCCGTTGGGGCGATCGAGCGCGGCCATCGCCTCGCCGGCACCGTCCAGGCCGGCCTCAGCCACCTGACCCTCACCACCGGGGCCTCGGCCACGGCCCGCCGCCGGGCGCGGCCTCCGCCCCGTGGCCGTTGCCTGCGGCCTGGCCGGCCAGCACCCTGCGCGGCCGCTGGAAGCTCGCGACCCCGCGGGCCAGGTCGTGCCCGACGGAGGTCGCCTCGACCTCGACCGCCAGCCGCGAAACCCCGTCCTTCTCGTACGGCCGGACCTGGAGCCGCCCCTTGACCAGCACCGGCTCGCCCTTGTGCAGGCACCGCGCGACGTTGTCGGCCAGCGTCCGCCAGCAGACCACGCTGACGAACGAGGTCGTGCCGTCCGTCCACTCGCCGGTCTCCCGGTCCACCCGGCGCGGGGTGTAGGCGACCCGCAGCGAGACGTTGGAGATACCGCTGGCCGTGATGCGGAACCGTGGATCGCGGGCCACGTACCCGGACAGGAACACCTGTGCGTCGTTGATCATGCCATCCTCCTGGCTCGGCCCGGCGGCGCGCGAGCGGTGCCGCCCGGGGCGGCGTGGTGCCGCCCGCTGACGTCCACGATCACCGCCGGGGGCCGGGGCCAGCCACGCCGAACCGGGTTCTGTGGATAGCGGCGATCACGCGTGCCGGTTGTGGACAGGCAGGCGGGAAACGGCGGTACCGCATGCGACAATCCGGCTGCCGGCCCCGTGCCCGGACTCCGGGGCCTGATGCCCGGGCGCCGGGCCCCGGTAGACCGGGATCCCGGTGCCCGGGCCTTAGGGCCGGGGCCGGGCGCCTAGGCCGACACCAGCTCCGACGGCTCGGCGATCACATCGACCAGGGCACCGTTGCGCATCACGGTGATGGCCATCGGCTGCCCGATCGCCTCCGCGAACATCAGCCGCTGCAGGTCCTGCGCCGCGGCGACCGGGCTGCCGCCCGCGCTGACCAGCAGGTCCCCGGCCCGCAGGCCGGCCCGGTCGGCCGGGCCGCCGGTCACCACCTCGGCCACGCGCAGGCCCGTGGGCCGCCCGACCCGCTCGGCCAGCAGGGCCGGGAGCGGCGCGGGCACGCTGACCAGCCCGAGGTAGGCCCGCCTGACCTTGCCGTCCCGCATGAGCGCGGAGATGATACGCCGCGTGGTCCGGTTGACCGGGACGGCCAGGCCCAGGCCCACCCCGGCCACGGCGGTGTTGATGCCGACCACCCGGGAGTGGCTGTCGGCGAGCGCCCCGCCGGAGTTGCCGGGGTTGAGGGCCGCGTCGGTCTGGATCACGTCCTCGATCAGCCGGCCCGCGCTCGCGGTGCGGGTGGGCAGGGACCGGCCCAGGGCGCTGACCACCCCGGCGGTGACCGAGCCCGCCAGGCCGAGCGGGTTGCCCACGGCCACCACCAGCTGGCCGACCACGAGCTCGTCCGCCTCGCCCAGTTCGGCGGGCGGCGGGGTGGTCCCGGACGTCCGCAGCACGGCCAGGTCGGACAGCGGGTCGGCGCCGACGACCCGGAACGGGGTCGTGGAGCCGTCCGCGAACGCGGCCGTGCCGGCCGGGGCGCCGCCGACCACGTGGGCGTTGGTGAGGATGAAGCCGTCCCCGGTGAAGACGACGCCCGAGCCGAGGCTCTCCCCGCCCCGGCCGCCCCCGCCCCGGCTGGCATTGCCCCGGCCGGGCTGGGGCACCCGCAGGCTGGCCACCTTGCCGGTGAGCTCGGCCGCGACCCCGGCGACGATCTGCGAGTAGCTGTCCAGTGGTTCGTTCTCTGGCACGCTGCCTCCTATCCCGGCGGGTCCGGAGAATGCGGGCCGTGCGGGGAATTACATAATTACAACTTGTGGAGACTGCTAACACCAGCCCGCGGGCGGGGCTTCCCGGCGCGTTACGCCATGGGCGGAATCGGCCGCGACGGCGCCGGATGATAGTCAGGGAACCGGAAGCCGTGCCCAGCGAAGCGGAGAGGAGCGCCCGTGCCAGACCCCGGCCCATCCCCCGGCCCTGCGGACGAGGCGGCCGTCCAGGAGTTCGCCACGAAGATCTTCGACCTCGCCCGGGCCGGCGACGCGGGGGCGCTGGCGGCCTATGTGGACGCGGGCGTCCCGGCCAATCTGACCAACGACAGCGGCGACACGCTGGTCATGCTGGCCGCTTACCACGGGCACGCCCCCGCGGTGCGGGCCCTGCTGGAGCGGGGCGCCGACCCCGGCCGCCCCAACGACCGGGGGCAGACGCCGCTGGCCGGCGCCGTGTTCAAGGGTGAGTCCGAGGTCGTCCGCGCGCTGCTGGACGGCGGCGCGGACCCCGGGGCGGGACAGCCGAGCGCGATCGACACGGCCCGGATGTTCGGCAACGACGACTTCCTGCGCTGGTTCGGCGCCTGACCCGGCTACCGCCGGGCCACCTGCAGCGCGCTGCAGAACCGCGCGTATTCCGACAGCTCCTGCTTGACCGGCATCAGCACCATCTGCTCCGCGACTTCCTGCATCCGGGACCGCATCTGCGCCTCGACGCGGCCGCGTTCCCGCAACGCGGCGGCGCTGACCATGCTCATGCAGCCGGACGCGGTCAGCCAGCCCAGGGCGAGGATCGCCGCGATGAGGACCACGACCCAGGGCAGCAGGGCGGCGTCGCTGAAGACGGCGGCGGCGTGGTGCACCGCGTGGAACACCCCGATCACCAGCAGCGCCCCGATCCAGGCCAGCCCGGCCACCACGCAGCCGAGCAGCAGCCCCTGCCAGGCGGCCACCAGCCGCCACCAGGGCTCCACGCTGTTCTCCCCGGGCAGGGCCTGGCCGATGGCCGTGCCGAGCGCACCCGGGATCTGGTCGCGCTTCGACCTCGCCGCGTCCCGGACCGTCTGCGACCAGGGCGCCGGGAGCGCCGGGCCGATCTGCTCGCCGATGGCGGTGAGCGCGTTGTCGATCTCCGCCTGCTGGGCCCCGGCCGGGCCGCCGGATATCCCGCGCAGCTCTTCCCACAGGTTGCCGAGCCGGAGCTTGCGCACCGGGTCGCGGCCGACCGCCCGGTCCACCAGCCACGACACGGGCCAGCCCACGTAGTCCACGGCCCGCAGCTCGCGGGCGCTCTGCAGCGCCTGGCCGACCCCGGCCGCACCGGCCGCCTTACCGAACGACTCCCCCAGGACCACGGCGCTGCCCGGGGGGACCTCGGCGAAGTCCTCGGTCTCGGTGTCCAGGCCCGCGCCGCGCGCCTGGCCGGCGTAGGGCACGAACCGCTCGGCCATCGCGTCCAGGTCGGCTGAGATCCGGTCGGTCGCGGCGCGCCGGTCGGTGACGGTCCCGGCCAGCACCTTGTGCAGCTCGTCCAGGCCCGCGCCGGTCCGGGCCGAGGTGACCAGGACCCGGGCGTCGTGCAGCCCTTCGGTGTCGAGCAGCCGGGTCAGGTCGGACACGCAGTCCTCGGACTGCTCGGGGGTGAGCAGGTCGGACTGGTTCAGCACGACCGCGATCACCGAGGAGTGGCCCGCGAGCGGGGTGAGGTAGCGGCGGTGCACGGACGCGTCCGCGTACTTCTGCGGGTCCAGCACCCACACCATCAGGTCGGCCAGCCCGACGAGCCGGTTCGTTTCGACCGCCGACCCGGCGGCCACCGAGTCATGGTCCGGCAGGTCGATCAGGACCAGCCCGCGCAGGGACGCCTCACCCTCGCTGAGCGCGCTGGACCGGGCGTAGCGGTTGCGGTGCGGGATGCCGAGCCACTCCAGCAGCGGCCCGGCGCCGTCCATGCCCCACACGCAGGCGTGCGGGTCCTTGGTGAACGGCCGGATCACGCCCACGGCCGAGAAGTCCGCGCCGGCCATCCGGTTGAACAGCGACGACTTGCCGCTGCCGGTCCCGCCGGCCAGCACCGCCACCGTGTGGTTGGGGGACAGGCGCAGCCGCTCACCCGCCCGGGCGACCAGCTGCTCGGCCTCGGTCAGCAGCGGCTGGCTGAATCCCTCCGGCCCGCTGCGGGCCGCGCCGATCTGGATCACGCGGGCGAGCGCGGTCAGCCGTCCGGACAGGTCGGCGGTTCCCCCCGCCCCGCTCAGCCCGGCGCTGCCCGGTCCCGGGCTGCCCGGTGCCGAGCTGTTCAGCCCCGTGCCGCCCGGCCCCGTGCCGGCCGGCCCCGCGTCCGCCAGCCCGGCCAGGCCGAGCCGGGTGGACGGGTATTCCCCGATGCTCATCTCGCCATCTCAAGTGAGTAGGTGGCCTGGTACAGCCGGACGGCGGCCGCGTCGTCCAGCTCCCCGGCCGAGTCGATCACCTCGACGAACCTCAGCATCTCCTCGTCGAAGAGCCGGCGCATCCGCTCGGTCAGGTCGGCCCGGGCCTTGGCGCCGATCTCGCGCAGCGGGCCCGCCCCGAACAGCGAGGCCAGCAGGAGCTGCGGCACGGCCCCGGTGCCCTCCGCGGGGGCGCCGTCGGCGTCGCGCTGGCCCAGCATGGCCACGATGAGCACGGTGGCCAGCGAGTCGTCATCGAACGACATCACCCGGGCGATGGACCGCTTGGTCACGCTCTCCGCCTTGACCAGCCGCATCACGTAGTCCTGCCAGGCGCTGACCGCCCGGACCGCGCGGGTCTGCAGGTCCGCCGAGGAGTGGGCCAGCGGGAGCGTCGCCTGGCGGAGCGGGCCCTCCGGGCTGGCCCCGTCGGCGTCATCCGGGAGGGGCTCGGCCGTCGTGCCGAAGATCAGCCCGGCGTCCGCGGCGAACTGCGAGCCGGTCCAGCTCTGGCTGGCCTGGGCGGCGGCGTACTCGTCCAGCAGGGACACCCCGGCCGGGTGGTTGCGCCAGCGGCGGATGGATTCCTCGGCGGCCCGGTCGGCGACCGAGAGGATGAGCGACTCGATCCCGGCCCGCAGGGCACTCTTCAGCGACCCGGCCCGGGCCGGGACGCCGCGCTTGCGCTGGCGGCCCTGCCTGCCCCGGGGGGCCTGCAGGCCGCGCAGCAGCTCGCCCGTGCCGGCGAAGTCCTGCCAGCGGGCCAGGATCTCGCCGCGCAGCAGCGAGCCGTCGGCCAGCGCCTCCTCGGCCTCGCCCAGCCCGGCCGCGTAGGCGCCCTCGACCGCGGCCTTCAGGTCGGAGCGGATCCTCAGCTGGGCTTCCACCTCGGCGGCCAGCGCGGGGACCCGGCTGCGGAAGGTGTCCAGGGCGCCCGCCATGGTCTGGGTCAGCACCGCGACCCGGCGGTCCGCCCGCACCGCGGTGTCCTGCAGCCACTCCCGCACCGGCGCGGACGCCTCGGGGGGCAGGCGGCTGTCCGTGATGACGGTCTCGTTGATCACGAACCGGTCGTTCTCGCCGAGCCCGTTGGCCTCGAGCATGGCCCCGAAGTGCTTGGTGAGCTCGGCCCCGCTGGACGGCGGGACCCGGGACAGCACGATGCCCAGGGCGGCGCCGCGCTCCTTGGCGTACTCCAGCAGTTCCCAGACCGCCGCGTCGGCGTACCGGCTGGCGGTGGTCATGAACAGCCAGAGGTCGGAGGCGTCCAGGAACTGGTGCGCGAAATCCCGGTGCGCGGACACCACCGAGTCGATGTCCGGGGTGTCGAGCAGGGCGACGCCCTTGGGCATGCCCTCGCTCGAGGCCAGCACGAGCAGGCCGTCCCGGCCGGACCGGGCCAGCCCTTCCTGGCGGACCCGGGGCACCGTGGGCAGGAAGACGTTCTCCGCGAACCAGTCCGCCTCGTCAGGATGGCAGGCCAGCACGGGGCTGTTGGTCGTGGGGCGGCGGATCCCGGTCGCGCTGACCTGGGCCCCGACGATGCTGTTGACCAGCGTCGACTTGCCCGCACCGGTCGACCCCACCAGGGCGACCAGGATGGGCGCCTCGGACTGCCGGATCCGGGGCAGGAGATAGTCATCGATCTGGCTGAGGAGCTTGCGCCGCTCCGCCCGGGTGGCTTCCGCGCCCTCGGTCTCGTAGACCAGGTTCACGTTGACGATGCGGCGCCGCAGCGCGAGCAGGGCTGCCTCCAGCTGGCGCGCATCGACCCTGCGATGCCGCCCCCCTTCGCCGCCCCCCGGAATTACGGGTCCCGCCGCGGCGGGACCTGGGCCCGGCTGGGCCGCCGGCGGCGGCCCGGGCCGGACGGGGTCGGCCGAAGGTGCCGCATCCGTGCCCGTCGCACGGGCTGATGCAGCAGCTAGGCCCTGCCCTTCCGTCATTGCTCTCCTGTCACTGCCTTTCGCGCGTCGGGACGACTCCGGCAGGTCCGGATGACGTGGGCACGACTACACTTTGCGCTTCCCTCAGTGCTGCCCGTGAGAGTTCGGCTATCTGTGCCCCGACATTCACTACCTCACCGATGACCACAATTGCTGGCGGACGCAACCCGGCCGCACCGACCTCATCGGCGACGGTGGCGAGCCCTGTGGTAATTATGTGCTGCGTGGGCAGGGTCCCGTCCACTATGACCGAAACTGGGGTCCGCGAATCCCGGCCGTAACGCATCAGCGTTCTGGTGATCTGCTCCAGGTTCTCCAGCGCCATCAGGAGAACCAGCGTGGCCTGCGAGGTGCCCAGCTCAGCCCAGTTCACCGTGGACCGTTCATCGCCAGGCGGGATATGCGCCGAGACCACGCGGAATTCCTGGGTGACGCCCCGGTGGGTGAGCGGGACACCGGCCGCGGCGGGCACCGCGACCGCGCTCGTCACCCCCGGCACGACCGTGACCGGGACGCCGGCCTCGAGGCAGGCGAGAATCTCCTCCCCGCCCCGGCCGAAGACGAATGGATCACCGCCTTTGAGCCGGACCACAAACAGTCCCCGCCGGGCCCGGTCAACCAGCACGGAATTGATCTGCTCCTGGGCCATCGCCCGGCCGCGGGGAATCTTGGCCGCGTCGACCAGCTCCACGTCCGGGGCCAGCTCATCAAGCAGGGAACGGGGCGCGAGCCGGTCGGCCACCACGACGTCCGCCTCGGCGAGCAGCTGCCGCCCCCGGACGGTGATCAGCCCCGGGTCGCCCGGGCCGCCGCCGACCAGCGCGACCCGGCCGCCCGGGCGGCGGCGCCGGCGCGCGCTCACCCGGCCGGACTGCAGGCCCTCCAGGACCTCGTCCCGGATGCCCGCGCTGCGCAGCGGGTCTCCGCTCACGACGCCGAACCGCACGTCCCCGGCCTGGCCGGACGCGGGTGTCCAGGCGGCGGAGGCCGCCGCGTCATCGGCCCGGACCGACCAGATCCCGGCCGCCTCGGCTTCCTGGGCCACGGCCGCGTTCACGGCGGGGTCGTCGGTGCACGCGCAGGCCAGCCACGCCCCGGCGCAGTCACCCGGCGCGTACTCCCGGGACTCCCAGCGGATCCGGCCCGCCTGCGCGAGGTCGTGCAGCGAGGCGCTGATCCGGGGCGAGACGACCAGGATGTCCGCGCCCGCGTCGAGCAGGCCGGCCACCCGCCGGGTGGCCACGGCGCCGCCCCCGGCCACCAGTACCCGGCGGCCGTCGAGGCGGAGGGCCAGGAGGTAGGGCGCAGCCGTGCCGGCGACCATGGCGGTCCGCCCTCCTTCGGCTCACGGCTGGGCCGCACCCAGCGATTCATTCCCCAGGTCACAGAGACTAGTGGCTCCAGGGCGCGGCCTTTCCCTCTCCTGGCCCCGCTACGGCCCCGCTACGGCCCGGCCTGGCCCGCGGCACCGGCCCCGGCCACGGCCCCCGCGGCGTCGGCCAGGGCGCAGAACGCGGCCGCGGCCACCGCCGCGCCGCCCTTCTCCGACTTGTTGGTCAGGGAGGGGAGGCCGCTGGCCCGCAGCGCGTCCTTGGCTTCCGCCGCCCCGGCCAGGCCCACCGGGAGGGCGATGACCAGGGCAGGCTGCACGTTCCGGCTCATGATCTCGGCCAGCGCCTCCGCGGCGCAGCCCACCACCCAGACCGCACCGGGCCCGGCCTGGCCGAAGGCCAGCCGCACGGCGGCGGCGGGCTTGCTGATCCCGGCCGTCCGGGCCAGCCGCCCGGTCAGCGAGTCCTCGCTGGTGCAGATGACCGGGTAGCCGGTGATCCCGGCGGCCACCGTCACCCCGTCGGCGACGACCGCTGCCCCGCCGGCCATCTCGGCGACCCCGGCGGCCAGCACCCGCTCGTCGCAGACCAGGTCGGTCGCGTAGTCGAAGTCGGCACTGGCCACGATGACCCGCTCGGTCACGCGGCGGCTCAGCGGGGCGAGCCGGCTCAGATCGATGCGGGAGCGCACGATCCGGTAGGCCTCGTCCTCCGGCAACCCATCGGCAATCGACCCGTAATTCATTGTTTCCAGATCACTTGAATAGGTAATCTCTCACCTGCTCTGGCGTTCTCAGCATGGCACAGGCCCCGGCCAGTCGTGCGTCATCCGCATGCGGGACCGCACTGCCCGGCTACACTGGCCACGCGCATCGGTGGTTGCGTCCCGCACCCGGCGGCTCCGCAGCGCCGTCAGCCACGCGATAAGCGCGCATAAACCGGGATGAGTTTGGCAGGTTTGCGCCACTGACGGCGGACAGGGCCACCAAAGCTCCCCGGGCTGGCTGAATCGCTCGGCCTGCCATCAGGTAACTCCCAGGTTGCCCGGTGGCAGAATCCGGCGCAGCCCGGGTACAACCGGGTACCAACTGATAGACGTGCGTCGTGAATGGAGAATTGATGCGCCCAATGGAGGCGGCACTGCGGGAGGCGGCACTGTGACCGGCACGTGGGAAGCGGACGAGGCGATTGACGACGCGGCCGCCAAGGCGTTCTTCGCCGAGTTCGGCGAGCCGGCCGAGCATATGCCGCCGGTCGCCATCGTGATTGCCGCCTACAACGAGCAGGGCGTGATCGGCTCGGTCGTGGATGCCCTGCCTGCCACCATCTGCGGGCTCGGCACGACGGCCGTGGTGGTCTCCGACGGCTCCGCGGACGGGACCGTGCCCGAGGGCCGCGAGCACGGTGCGCTCGTGGCCGACGTGCCGGTCAACCGCGGCCA
Source organism: uncultured Actinomycetes bacterium (assembly GCA_963713815.1). Classification (GTDB taxonomy): domain Bacteria; phylum Actinomycetota; class Actinomycetes; order Streptosporangiales; family Streptosporangiaceae; genus RYN-230. The sequence goes on along the minus strand of CAVQNH010000005.1, from coordinate 262,990 downwards.
GGGTGCCGCGCTGCGCCTCGGCTACCGGCTGGCCCGCGAAGGCGGCGCCCGCTACATCGTGACCACCGACGCGGACGGCCAGTACAACCCGGCCGAGATGGAGCGCGTGCTGGCCCCGGTGGTGGCCGGGGACGCGGACTTCGTGACCGGCTCCCGCAAGCTGGGCAGCCAGGAGACCAAGGACCCGGTGCGCCAGCTTGGGACCTGGGTCTTCGCCACCACGATCAGCCTGCTGACCGGGACCCATATCACCGACTCCTCCTTCGGCCTCCGCGCGATGCGCTCCGAGGTGACCGGAGTCGTCCGGCTGGAGCAGCCCCAGTACCAGTCGGCCGAGCTCCTGATCGCGGTGCTGGCGCGCGGGTTCCGGGTCGTGGAGGTGCCGGCCACGATCCACAAGCGCCAGGTCGGTGAGAGCAAGAAGGGCCACAACGCGATCTACGGCCTGCACTACGCAGGCGTGGTCGGCGGCACCTGGTGGCGGGAACGGCGGCACCGGGCACCGGGCGGCCAGGTCCCCGCGCAGGCGGCGAACCCGGAGGCGTCGGCCAACGGCGCCGCGCCGGCCAGCCCGGACGCGGCGCTCGACCCCGGGCCCGCCCAGCGGAACTAACCCCGGCGTAACTAACCCAGCGCGACTGACCCGCCGGCCGGCCACCCCGCCCGCCCGGCCACGGTCACTTCAAATTCTCCGCAACGAAAAGCCCCCGGGGCTGGTGGGATCCACCAGCCCCGGGGGCTTTTCGCCTGTCCAGCGGGCAGATAGCCGCCGTCTGCTTAGCGGCGGGTGCCGTGCTCCGGGGTCACCGGCTCGTCGACCTGGCCGTGGCGGGCCGGGGAGGACTGCCCCGCCGAGCCGTTGGCCCAGGCGGACAGGCCGTTGACCTGCGCCGACCCCCTCGTCTGGGCAAACCGGGCCGGGTCCGAGGATGAGTGGGAAGGCGGCTGAGCGGGCCGGTCCGCCCGGGCGGGCTCGGAGGTGAACAGGGATTCCACCGGCTCGTCCGTGACCGGCGCCCGGCCCTCGACCACCGCCATGGTGTCCACCTTGGCGTTCCGGTCGGCGAACAGGACGAAGTGGAAGATAAGGAACCGGAGGGCGAACGTCAGGCAGTTCGCCGCGAGGTAGAACAGGTCGGCCACGACGACCCGGGCGGCCCCGTCCAGGCCCATTTCCTTGGCTACGCCGTTACCGAACTTGCTGGCCAGGGTCAGGATGACCCCGGCGCCGAGGGAGACGGCCACGAACGGCAGGGTCTCCTTCAGCAGGTGCGGGCGGCCCTTGCGTTCCCATGCCCAGCGGCTGATCACGTAGCTGACCGCCGCCCCCGCGAACCAGCCCGCGAACCCGGCCACGCCAGCGGTCAGGTTGGCCGGCCCGAGGCAGATGATGTACGTGATCTGCGTGGCCGCCACCGCGCACACCGCCGCCGGGGCAAAGCGGAGGAAACGCTTGACGACCATGCTGCGCAACCTGGTCTGCAACGGTGCGGGAACGACTCGCCACAGGGCGTCAGTAATCCTGGGCGGAAGAGAAGTCATAGTGTCCTAGCTCTTTCGGAGACCGACAGGTCATCCAGACAGGTATACAGTACTGGCCCCTTCTGATGTCCCAGGTACGCGCCTCCTTTCAGCAATCCTTCAGCCTGCCGGCCGCCGCGCGGTGCACGATGTCTCCTGCTGCCCGCCGTGCACCGCGCTGGCCCATCGGTCCCCCCGGCCGACCTGGGCGGCCCTAGCTGACCGCGCCGCCCAGGCTGGCCGGCCCGGCCCAGGAGCCGCTGCTGTACCGGGCCCGCCAGAGGTGGTTACTGGCGCCCTTCCAGAACACATCGATCACGCCGCTGGGCTGCCCGGCGGCGAATGGCGCGCCGCTGAGCGCGCCCATTCCCAGCGCCGCCGCCTTCTGCCAGCCGCTGCCCTGGCTGGCCGACCACCAGAGCCTGCCGTCGGTGCCCTTCCAGAACACGTCCGCGCCCTTGCCTGGCGTGCTGACCGCGACCGGGCCGGCGGACAGGCCCCCGGTCAGCTCGGCGGCCTTACTCCAGCCCGAGCCGGGGGTGTACGTGATGTGCCAGACGCCCTTGTGGGTGCTGGCCGCCCAGAAGACGTGGACGAGGCCGCTCGGCAGGCCGGTGACGGCGGGGGCACTGCCCAGCTGGCCCATGCCCCGGTCGACCGCCTTGCCCCAGGACGGGCCCGAGCGGCGGATCTCCCACAGGTGCCCGTCGGTGCCCTTCCAGGCCACGGTCAGCGCGCCGTGGCCCGACACGGCCGGGGCCGGGACGGAGGCCAGGTGGCCGCCCAGGTTCTGCGGCTTGCTCCAGCCGCTGGCCGGCCGGTACTCGGCATGCCACAGGTGGGTGTCCGAGGACCCGCGCCAGAACACGTCGATCTGGCCATTGGCCTGGCCTACCGCGGCTGGCTTGCTGCCCAGGACGCCCATGTTCAGCTGCCGCAGCCCGGACCAGTTCGTCCCGGGAGTGAAGGAGGCCTCCTGCAGGCGGCCATCCCTGCCCTTGGCGAACACCGCCACGTTGCCCGGCACCGACGCGACCGCGGACGGCTGGGTCGCCAGCCGGCCGCCCATGCTGACCGGGCCGTGCCAGCCGCTGCCGGGCGCGTACCAGTCGTGCCACAGTTTGCCGTCCTTCCCCTTGAAGAACGCGTCCACGTCACCAGCGGACTGGGCGGCCGCCTGGGAGGCCTGCGGTGACCCGCCGGTGACCCCCTGCTGGACGTCGAGGAAGTCCTGGTCGATGTTGACCGTGGCCCCGCCGTAGGTGACGTTCTGGCCGCCAAGGTACTGGTGGATGCGCTGGTGCCCGGCCCATTCGGTGCTGGGCAGGATGGGGTCGCTGGTGTTCGCGGCGCCGTTCCACAGGGCGTCGTAGATCACGTCCGGCATGGTGTCGGCCGGGTTGGCGAAGTTGCTGACCAGGGCCTGGATGCCGGACAGCGAGTTGCTGTAGACGCCGGACGAATACCCCAGGGTGTGCACTTCCCTGGTCCACGAGGTCAGGAAGCGCAGCACCTGGCCATTCAGCGAGGCCGGGTAGGCCTCCATGTCGTAGTACAGCGGTGTCCCCGGGCCGAAGCCCAGCAGCCGGGCCTGGCTGACCGCGTCCTTGGCCGCGCTGGCCGCCTGGCTGGCCGCGGCGTGGATTTCCCTGAAGCTCGCCTGCGGGCCGACGTAGATGGGCATGAAATGCCATCCGGCCGACTGCTGCTGGCTGACCCAGGATGCGGTGAGGTTGGGCTGGGCGCAGGCCCGGTCCGAGCCCCCGATGTAGATGCCCACCGCCCGGTACGGGGACCGCTGCAGCCAGGTGTGCATCGTGGCGGCACTGGGCGCGGTGCAGGCGTCGAAGCCCTTCCCGGTGAAGTCGGTCGAGCCGGCCGGCAGCGTCGCGCGGGCCTCCCCGATCCGGGCGGGCGTGTTGGCGAGGCCGCCGGGCGGCGGCGCGGCGGTCCGGGTGGCCCGCACCGGCACCCGGAGAGACGCGCTGGCCAGGATGCGGTTGACCAGGGCCCGGTCGGTGGAATAGGTCGCGGTGACCATGATCCGCCTGGTGGTCACCGTGATCAGGCGCTCCACCGGGTCCATCGCCGCGGACGCGGTGGCGCGAGCGGTGGCCGGCTGGACGAGCAGCGCTTCCGTGGTCCCGATGACCGTGCTCGGGCAGTTCTGGCTGCGCCCGGGCGAGCCCAGGTAGAGCACGTGACGGTCGAAGCGGACGCAACTGTCCGGATGCGCGGCCAGGCGGACTACCCGCCAGGTGCGCGGGATCGTGAAGGTGTACCCCTGGTACGTCACCCGCTGGGACGTGGACCGGGCCTGGGACGTGTGGTGCGACGGAGCGTGCGTGACGCTGGCGGTCGCGCTCACCGCGGGCCCCGCCACCGGGCGGCGAGCAGCAGGCTGGCCGCCCACCAGGCCGGGGCTAGCGCACGGCGCCGCCCGCCCTTTCGGGCATACCTGTTGAAATGCATGATGAATCCCCCCCGGGCAAGCCGCATTCACCCCTTTTCCGGCGGCCCGCAATTTTTTGCCCCCTGCGGGTGCCAGATGGTGATACACGGCCACTCTTCATCTACAAGATGGAGCTTAATGGCTGAGTTCCCCGATGACTAGAGTGCCCAGCGAGAGCCGGTCATATTCCGCAAGAACCCTCTTGCCTAAAGAATCAAGAAGATACAATGAAGAAATGATTCAGCCGGATAATTAGTCTGAATTGGTAATACCGGAGGCCAGTCCGCCGGAACTGCCCGGGCTCGCGTGCCACAGTTTCCGGGGCGGCCCTTTCAGCCCCGGGCCGGGGGGCCCGGTCTCGGCGTACGGGGACAGCACGAAGCCGTTGGGGTAAATGATCTTCTCGCCCGTCTCCTGGGGGTCCGGCTGCCTGCTGGTCCCCTTTCCTTGGGCCGGGGCGCCCTGACCCGGGACATCACCGGCCGCCATGGCGGCGTGCACCGCCCCGATGCCGCTGGCCGCCCGGATCTCCTCCAGCGCGGCCAGATCCCAGCACTCCTCCCCGTTGATCGACACCGACCTGCCGGTCCGGCGGACCCGGCCGCGCACCACGAGCAGCCAGGACCCGAACACCCGGGCCGCGCACCGCGGCTGGGCGGACTCGAAGAACGCCAGGTCCACCGGGCCGGTCGCGTCGTCGAGGGTGACGAAGATGATCCTCATCCCGGACCGGATGGCCGGGGTCTGCGTGGCAACCTTCACCCCGGCCACCAGGATCCGGTCCCCGGAGCGGCAGCGGCGCAGGTCAGCGGAGCGCACCACGCCCAGCTGGCCGAGCAGGTCCTCGTAGAAGCTCACCACGTGCCGGCTCAGGTCGATGCCGAGGATCTCCAGCTCGGCCTCGACCCGCTCGGCCGGGGTCAGTTCCCGCAGTTCCCCGGCGGGAACGAGTTCCGCGAACCCGTCCCGGTCCGCGTCCAGGTCCAGCAGCGCCTGGCTCCCCCCGGCCACCACCCCTCCTACCAGGCCCGCACCCCCCGCCAGCCGGCCCGCCACGGCTCCCCCTTCACCCGCAGCCGGCCCCCCCGCCACGGCACGCCCCCCACCCGCAGCCGGCCCGCCCTCGGCTGGCCCGCCCTCTTCCCACTTTTCACGCGAATGGTGCGCTTCAGTGTCCCTTTTGGGGGGGTTTGTGGGCACGGAACGCGTGAAAGGTCGCGAGGGCGGCTCCGGACCGCGGCGGGAGGGGCGCGTACGGCGGTCCAGGACCCCGACGCGGGCCAGCAGGTCGCGCCGGGACGGGGGCTGCCCCGCCGCGGCGGGGGGCTCCACCGCGGCGGCCGGCTCCACCGCCCCGCCGGCCTCCACGCGCCGGCACCGCCCCGCCGGACTCCACCCCGCGGGGCTCCGCCGCGCGGGACTCCACCGCCCCGCCGGACTCCACCCCGCCGGGCTCCGCCGCCCGGGACTCCACCGCCCCGCCGGGCTGCACCGCGGCGGCGGCCGGCTCATCAGGGTCGTAGAGCGAGTCCAGGGCGCCGACCAGGACCAGCCGCTCGGCGACGGGGCGGGACACCGCCGCCCGCTCCCACAGATCCCGCAGCGACGCATAGGGCTGGCCCGCCACGATCCTGGCCACCTCGGCCTCGCTGATCCCCTTGATCTCGCGCAGGCCCGGCCGCAGCCCCTCCCCGGGCAGCTTGGGCAGGCGTTCCACGCACCAGTCCCCGGCGGAGGCGTTCACGTCCACCGGCAGGATCGGGATGCCGGCCAGCCGGGCGTCCCCGACGATCACCCGCTTGGGGTACATCCCCGGGTCGTGGGTGAGCACCCCGGCGTAGAACGCGGCCGGATAGTGCCGTTTCAGCCAGGCGGACTGGTACGTCGGTATCGCGAACGCCGCCGCGTGCGCCTTGCAGAAGCCGAATCCGCCGAACGACTCGAGGACCTCCCAGACCCGGACCACGGTGGCCGCGTCGTAACCCCGGTCGCGGGCCGCGATCCTGAACCAGTCCCCCGCCTCGGCCCGGGAGCGGTCATCGGAGAGCATGCGCCGGATCCGCTCGGCCTCGGAGAGCCCGCAGCCGGTCATCGCGTGGATGATGCGCAGCACCTGCTCGTGGAAGATGACCACGCCGCCGGTCTCGGCGAGCGTGGCCGCCAGGTCCTCGTGCGGATAGGAGGGCACCTGGCGGCCGTGCCGGGTCTCCAGGTAGGGCGTGACCATGTCCGAGTTGACCGGGCCGGGGCGGAACAGCGAGATGTCCACGATCAGGTCGTCGATGGTGCGGGGCAGCAGCTTGCCCACGAGCTCGCGCTGGCCCGGTGACTCGATCTGGAAGCAGCCGAGGGTCCGCGCGGCGCGGATCATCTCGAACGTAGGCTCGTCGGCGCGGCCGATGGTGTCGAGGTCCACCTGCTCGCCCCGGGTCCGGTCGATCTCGGTGAGCGTGTACGCCATCGCCGACTGCATGCGCACGCCGAGCACATCCAGCTTGATCAGGCCCGCGGTCTCGACGTCGTCCTTGTCGAACTGGCTCAGCGGCAGCCCCTCGAAGCTCTGCTCCACCGGGGTCCGGTCCAGCAGGGAGATGTCGGAGAGCACCACGCCGCACGGGTGCATCGCCACGTGCCGGGGCAGCCCGTCGAGCCGTTCGGCCAGCTCGAACACCGCGGTGAGCTGGGGTATGGCCAGCCCGCTGCCCCGCAGCTCGGGCAGGTCGGTGAGGGCACTGCGGATCCGGCCCGCCCGGATGTGCGGGAAGGCCTTGGCCACCGCGTCGATCTCGTGCGGCGGCAGCCCGAGCGAGGCCGCGACGTCCCTGATCGCACTGCGCGCCCGGTACGTCTCCATCATCGACACGCAGGCGACCCGCTGGTCGCTGTAGGCGTCCACGATCGCCCGGTAGGCCTCGATCCGGCGCGCCGACTCCACGTCCATGTCGATGTCGGGCAGGCCCTTACGGCTCTCGGACAGGAACCGCTCCATGATCAGGTCATAGTCGAGGGGATCGATGTCGGAGATGCCGATCAGGTAGTTGACCAGGCACCCGGCCCCGGACCCGCGGATCGAGCAGCGGATCCCCCGGCTCCTGATCAGGGCGGCCACGTCGGACACGGTGAGGAAGTACGACGCCAGCCCGGTCTTGGCGATGATGGAGAGCTCGTGGTCCAGCCGCTGGGCCGCGCGGCGCCGCAGCCGGCGCTGGCCGCGGATCCGGCCCACCCCCGGGTACCGGCGCCGCAGTCCTTCGGCACACCTCATCCGCAGCGTGACCAGCGGCGCCCCGCCGGTGGTCTCCGGCATGAACCGGCCGCCCAGGCCCAGATCACGCTCGGGGTCGAGGGTGCACCGCTCGGCCAGCACCGCGGTCGCGTGGAGCAGTTGCGTCATCGCGGAGTCTCCGGGGGCCCCATCGGCCGTGGTCCCGTCCCCCGGGGATTCGCAGACCCGTGCCGCGATCGCGGCCATCTCCCCGCCACTGGCCAGGTAGGCCCGGGCGTTGCGCCGGGCCAGGTGGCGCTCGCTCAGCGGGGCCAGCTGCCGGGCCGCGTCGAGCACCTGGGCCACGGCGGCGTCGGGCGGGTCGAGGTAGCGGACCGCGTTGGTGAGCACCGCGGTGACCCCGGCCTCGCGGGCGAGCCGCAGCATCCGGGCGGCCCGGTGAGTGCTCCCCCGGGTGCGGTGGTCGGTGATCTCGATGACCACCTCGCCGTGCTCACGCCACCGGGCCAGGGCGGCCGCGGCCAGGTCGGGCCGCCGGGCGGCGACCGCCCGGCCCACGTCGCTGCCGGGGCCGAGCAGGATGATGAGGCCCTCGGCGTAGTCGGCGACCAGGTCCGGGGTGATCACCGGGGCCCCGCGCGCGCCCGCCTGATGCGCCGCGCTGACCAGCCGGCACAGCGATGCCCACCCCCGGCGGCCCGAGGCGAGCAGGGTCACCCGGGCGGCGTCCTCGCTGCGCAGCCGGGCCGGGGCCGCCGAGTTCAGGATCCGGGCGGACGGGTCACCGGCCGGCCCCATACCCCCCGGGCCCGCCGGCACCACCCTCCCGGAACCCGCCAGCGCGGCACCCGCCGGCAGCACGCCACTCGCACCCGCCAGGGCGAGATCAGCGCCGAGGATCGTGGCCAGGCCCGCCTCGGCGCAGGCCACCGCGTGCTTGACCGCCCCGTACAGCCCGTCCCGGTCGGTCAGCGCGAGCGCGCGCATCCCATGCTGGGCGGCCCGCCCGACCAGGGCCGCCGGCGAGGCGACGCCGTAGCGCAGCGAGTAGGCCGACGCGACATGCAGGTGCACGAAGTCGGCCGCCCAGCTCACCCCGCTAAATCCCATACCCGGGCCAGCATCCACTGGCCGGTCGCCAGGTCATGCCGCAGCTCGTAGGTGCCCGCCCGGGCGCTGCGCCCGGGCGCCGCCTCGATCCGCCAGAACTCACGCTCGGCCGGGGTGTCCAGATCCGGGTTCTGCTGCTTCCACCACTCCCGGCTGATCACCCAGTGGTCCAGCACCCCGAGCACCGTGTAAAGCCTTCCCCGCCACACGAATCTGGTCGGCCTGCCGTCCTGGACTCCGACGTCCACCGGCTCCGCGTATGTCCTGCTCACCTGACTGCCCACTCCCTGTAACTCCGGTTCGCTACCACCCCGGGGAAGGCAGGCAGTCACTATTACATCGAACATAGGTTCGACGCAAGCAAGCGGGGTGCCCGGAGTACCGGGCCGCGCTCACCGGGATGGCCAGGCGATGCTCACCGGAAGGGCCAGGTCACGGGCTTATCGCGTGGGCCCGCACGGGATTCCTCAGCCGGGCAGCCCGGGCAGCCCGGCCAGCCGGCCCTGGCAGGCCATGGTGTGCGCGAAGAACGCGGCCCGGTCGGTGATCACGTTCTCGAACTGGCCGAACAGCTCGAAGCTGATCATGCCGAACAGGGCGGTCCAGCAGCCCAGGGCCGCGGCGGTCACGTCATCGGGTACCCCGGGCAGGATCGACTCGCGCAGCGCGGCCGCGTCCGCGGCGAACGACGCCGGGGGCGGCGGGCAGATCCCGGGCGGCCGGAGCGCACCCGCCTCCCGGGCGTCGCTGATGATCTTCCCGAACACCGTGGCCGCCCGGGCCGCGGGCCCGATGGTCTGCTGCGGCGCCTGATAGCCCGGCACCGGCGACCCGTAGACCAGGGCGTACTCATGCGGATGGGCCAGCGCCCAGTCCCGGATGGCCCGGCAGACGGCCAGCCAGCGCCCGGCGTAGCTCGCCGGCCAGGCACGCCGCGTCGGCCTGCTCGGCCACCTCGCCGATCGCGTTGTAGCCGTCCACGATCAGCGCGGTCAGCAGGTCGTCCCGGCTCGGGAAGTAGCGGTAGATGGCCGAGGAGACCATGCCCATCTCCCGGGCCACCGCCCGCAGCGACAGCCCGCCGGCTCCCTCGGTGGCCAGCTGGCCCCGGGCCACATCGGTGATCTCGCGGGTGAGCTCGGCGCGGACCCGCTCCCGGGCGGTACGGCTCGCATTCACGTCCTCAGCATATCAGAGCACTGAGGCAAAACGAGAGCATCGCTCTGAGTGAGTTCCCAACCAAAGATGCCTATTCGCCGTCCCAGAGACAGAGTCGCTGTCCCGGATATGGTGACCAACGGAATTCCGGCCGTGGCGACGGGAGTAGTGGCCGTTTCGCTCGTCAGAGCCGACGCAGACCGGAATCCTCGAACTGGAGGCGCACAGCATGATCGTCAAGTCAGGTCTCGCGGCCGCCGCTATGGCCGTATCGGCCATGACGATCGCGGGCTGCGGGAGTGCCAGCCCGTCGGGCAGCCAGAGCGCCAGCCCTGCGGGCGGGCAGGCGGCCGCCACGGCCAGCACGGCGGCCTCCTCCGCTGCGGCATCGCCGACGCCGTCGGTGAACCCGGGCGGGACGATGGTCTCGGCCAGCCCGGGCGGTTCCGGCGCGGGCGGATCCGGTGCGGCGGGCGCCGGGACCGAATGCACCGCGGCCCACCTGGCCATCGCCTACACGGATAACAAGCAGATCCGGCAGGGCGCGCTGGCCGGGATGAGCCACGCCGACAACGTGGTGACGTTCACCAATACCGGCTCCGCGACCTGCCGGATCCAGGGCTATCCGGGCATGGCCGCCCTCAACACCGCCGGGAAGCAGATCCAGCAGGCCGCCCGGGCCAGCGTGGGCAAGATCCCACTGGTCACCCTGGCCCCTGGCCAGGTCGCGTCCGCCGAGATCACCGGCAACACCGCCTCGTGCACCAAGCCGGCCAGCGTGCCCGGCCTGCTGGTCACCGCGCCGGACCAGCGGACGTCCACCCGCCTCGGCCCCTACGGGACCGTCTGCGTGAACTCGCTCGGGATCGGCCCGGTCCACCCGGGCAATTCCGCGGGCCTCACGTTGTAGGCGGCCCGCCAAAGATCCACCCGCAGACACCTCCGCGAAGGATCTGCCCGCAACTTACCCCCAAGACGCGCGTTCCGTGATCATGGGATTGGTGTCGTTATAACGACACCAATCCCATGATCACGGAACCGGCCAGGGGCGGAGCGGGGCCAGGCAGGAGTGGGCCTGGTTTGCGGACAGAAAGGGCGGAACCTGGGCGCACTTAAGACCCTTAAAGGAGCCGCTAAGTACGCAAGTCTGGCTAATCCCCGTTTCTGGTCGTCGCGCGGTCCCTAGACTCCCCCGCATGACGCACCGCCCCGGTGGTCCCGCGCGCAACACCGGCCGGGCTCCGGACTCGGCCCGCCGCACGGGGGCCCGGCCGCCGCAGGCGGCCCGTCCGCGAGCAGAGCGCCCCGGGATTCCGGTGGCTGGCGGGGTGGCGGGCCAGCACCGTGGCCGCCGCCTCGGCGGGGGCGGTCGTGGTCCTGGTGGCGCTGGCGCTGGGCATCTCGCAGGCCACCGCCGCCCCGGCCTGTGCCGCGGTGATAACGGCGGGCGCCAAAGCCAGCGGGGTGACCAGCGGCGAGGCCACGCACTACGAGCTGGCCGCCGGCGGCATGGGGAACTGCTCCTACCCGTCCCCGCCCGCCGGCCAGCTCTACGTGGCGCTGTCGCCCGTCCGAGTACGGCGCGGCCGCCGCGTGCGGCAGCTACCTCCAGGTGACCGGGCCGGACGGGTCGGTCACGGTCGAGGTCGTCGATCAGTGCCCGGAATGCCAGGCCGGGCACATCGACCTCAGCGAGCAGGCCTTCGCCAGGATCGCCCCGCTGAACGCCGGCCTGGTCCCGGTCAGCTACCACACGATCGCGGACCCGCCGCTGCCCGCCCCGCTGTCCATGCTGGTCAAGACGGGCTCCTCCGCGTACTACCTGGCCCTGCTTCCGATCAATAACGGAAACCCGCTGGCCGCCGTCGCCGTCAGCCAGGGGTCGGGGGGCTGGCAGGAACTAACCCGGACGACGTACGGCTACTGGCTCGCTTCCTCCGGCGCCGGGCCGGGGCCGTTCACGGTCCGGCTGACCGACTCCCTGGGCCATCAGGCCACGGTGGACGGCATCACGATCAGCCCCGGCGTCGTCCAGGCCACCGGGACGTCGATGTACGGCGCGGCCGCCGCCCCCGTGGCCACCACCGCCGCCCCTGCGGCACCGGCGAAGAAAGCGGCCCGTGCCCGCCGGGCCAGGCACCGGCACCACGTCGCGCACGTCACCGCCAGCCCGGCCCAGACCGAGGCAATCAGCGTCGCCGAGGCGTCCGCGCGTCCAGCCCCCGCGTCCCCCACGCCGTCCTGCCACTAGAGGGCATCGTGACAATCCGGCGCCGTACCGGGCTACTCGGCGACGTACGTTCCCCTGGTGGGCACGGTCTCCGCGAGCCCCTGCTCACGCAGCCATGCCATCGCACGGCGGACGGTTGACCTGCCGAGCTCGAACTCTTCCATGAAGTCAGCCTCGCTCGGCAGGCGTGAGCCTCGCGGGTACTCGCCTGATTCGATCCGCACGGCCACGATCGCCGCCAGCTGGCGATAGGGCGGCAGCTTCCCGGTCGGATCGATCTTGCTCACAAGATCAACGCTAACCGAGCCGGTCTAACCTCAAACGAGTCGATACGTTTCGAGTTAAGCTTGGTGCATGAGCCAGCCAGACGAGACGGAATTAGCGGCCACGGTCGAGCGCCTGCGGCGTGAGCATGAACACCTGGAGATCTCGGCCGAGGTCCTGATTGAGCGCCGGGTGTTCGTGGCCAGGGGCCGCGACGGTGGCCATCCCTGGCTGGTCCTCTCCTCGGACCTCGCGCGCTTTGAACGGGCCCTGACGGCCACCGAGCTGAGGTAGCGAGAGTCGTCCGCCGCTAGGCGGTGCACGCCGCGCCGCAGGTCGAGGACGACACGCTACGCATAAGCGTGGGCGGTTACCCTTCGCCGAGGGCGGTGGCTAGGGTGTTGAGCTTGCCGGATGACCATGCCGACCTCAGTTCTCCTCCTGGTTCCGCTTCGCCCGGCTCGGGAGCTGCGTGCCCGGCGCGTGGTGGAGCGCTTGGATGAGCCCGAATGCATGGAGCTGCTCAGCACCGCAAAGATCGGGCGCCTGGTTTACAACAGCCGGTATGGGCCGGTGGCGGTGCCGTCCGAGTACAAGATCCCTGAACGATCGATCGTTTTCCGCACCTGCCGGACCACCTTCACGTAAGAGGACTTGCGTACGGGCATCGCGTATGCCGAGTACGAGGTCGCTGTGCGAGGTCGACCAGACTGATCCCGAAGCGCGGCTGGGATGGGTGGTGCTCGTCCAGGGTGCTGCCCATCACGTAGACACCGAGGCCGAGCGTGCAGCGATCGCCGACCTTGGCCTCGAGTCGTGGGTCGAGGGCGAGCCCGAGCACTTCATCCGGCTGAACCCCTGCCAAATCAGTGGCCAACGTATCCGCCAGGCATGATCGAGCGCCTCCGGCGTGAGCATGAACACCTGGAGATCTCGGCCGAGGTCCTGATTGAGCGCCGGGTGTTCGTGGCCAAGGGGCGCGACGGTGGCCATCCCTGGCTGGTCCTCTCCTCGGACCTCGCGCGCTTTGAACGGGCCCTGACGGCCACCGAGTGAGTAGCGAGAATCGTCCGCCGCTAGGCGGTCAGCGGACGGCTGACCTCGGCCGGCTGGTCCCAGTCACGGGGCAGCCCGAGGGTCCCGGGGAGGTTCTCCCGGCCTGAGTCGGTGAGCCGGACCACCCGGCGCCGGTCGGTGCGCCGCACCCAGTCCAGCGCGAACAGCCGGTCAGCCAGGGCCGTGCCCAGCGGGCCGGCCAGGTGGTGCTGCTGCTCGGACCAGTCGAGGCAGTACCGGACGGCGGGGTACCGGGCCAGCACCGCGTCCAGGTCCACGCCGATCTCCCCGAGCGCGGCCTCCCCGCGCGGGGTGAGCCGGTAGCTCAGGTCGCGGCCCGGGGCGGACAGCCGGTCCGCCACGGCCCGCTCCGGGTGATGCCGCCCGTCCCCGCCGGACAGCAGCCCACCCTCGAGCAACCCGGCGAGCAGGCCGACGCCGAGCCGGCCAGCCAGGTGGTTGTAGCAGGTACGGGCCTCCCGCAGGGCCCGGGCGTGGCTGCCCTGGCGCAGCGAACGGATCGGCTGCGGCGGGGAGATCCGCGAGATGGCCTCCAGGACGTCGGCCACCTCGGGCGACGCGAGCCGGTAGAACCGGGACCGGCCCTCGCGCCGCATCGTGACCAGCCCGGCGGCCAGCAGCCGGGCCAGGTGCTCGCTGACCGTGGACGGCGCGACCCCGGCCTCGGCGGCGAGGCGGCTGGCCGGCAGGGCCCGCCCGTCGGTCAGCGCGGTCAGGACCCGGGCCCGGGCCGGATCGCCGATCAGCGCCCCGATCCGGGCGATATCCGCATCGCCTTCGACTGGCTGCTCAGTACGCATATCTGCACGCTAGCAACGGGACGCTTCGGCGCGCACCGAACCATCTGGCGGGCAGACTGCGCCGCATGGACCCCTGCGACACGAACACCGGCCGCACGGACACCGGCCATACGGACACCGGCCGCATGGACCCCGGCCGCATGGACACCGGCCGCATGAACCCCTCCCCCCGGCCCCCGCGACCCGGCCCGGCCTCGCCTGGCGGTGCGTCCTGGGTGCCGCTGCTGGCCGTCTCGCTCGGCTATTTCATGGTCATCCTCGACGCGACCGCGGTGAACCTGGCCCTGCCCGCGCTCCGCCAGGACCTGGGCGGCGGGATCACCGGGCTGCAGTGGGTGGTCGACGGCTACACACTGGCCTTCGCCGCGCTGCTGCTGTCGGCGGGTGTGGCCGGGGACCGGTTCGGGCCGCGGCGGATGTTCCTGGCCGGGCTGGTCCTGTTCACCGCCGCCTCGGCCGGCTGCGCGCTGGCCCCGGCGATCGGCGTCCTGGTCCTCATCCGGCTCATCCAGGGTGCGGCCGCGGCGCTGCTGGTGCCCAGCTCACTCGCGTTGCTGCAGGCCAGCTACCCAGACCCGGCCCGGCGGGCCCGCGCCGTCGGCCTGTGGGGCGGGATCGGCGGGCTGGCCGCCGCCTCGGGACCGGTCCTGGGCGGCGCGCTGACCGCGGCCGCGAGCTGGCGGCTGGTGTTCGCGATCAACATCCCGGTCGGCCTGCTCGCCTGGTGGCTCACCCGCCGCCGGGTCGCCTCGCCCCCGGGGCAACGGGACCGGCGCGGCGACCCCATCGGCCAGATCACCGCGATCGTGGCGCTGACCGCGCTGATCGCGGGCCTGATCGAGGCCGGCCCGCACGGGTGGGCTTCCTGGCCGGTGGCGGCCGGCCTGGCCATCGCGGCCGCGGGCACCGTCGCGTTCGTGGCCGCGCAGCGCCGGGTCCGCTCCCCCATGCTGCCGCTGGCCCTGCTGCGGCGTCCGGCGCTCTCGGGGGGAAGCGTCGTGGGACTGCTCATCAACCTGGGCTTCTACGGCCAGCTGTTCGCGTACAGCCTGTACCTCCAGCAGGTCCGGGGGGACTCGCCGCTGATCGCGGGACTGTCGCTGCTGCCCGAGGCCGCGGCCGTGCCGATCGCCTCCGTGCTGTCCGGCCGCCTGACCAGCCGCCGGGGACCGCGGGGCACCATGATCACTGGACTGGTGCTGGGGGCGGCCGGGCTGCTCGGCCTGATCGTGACGGCCCGCGGCACGCCGTACTGGGTCCTGGTGCTGCCCATGGTGGCCGCCGGGTCGGGGATGGCGCTCACCATGCCCGCGGCGACCACGGCCGTGATGGACGCGGCGCCGGGCAGCCGCAGCGGGACGGCGGCCGGGCTCATCAACACCGCCCGGCAGGTCGGCGGGGCCCTCGGCGTCGCGGTGGCCGGCTCGCTGGTCAGCGGCGCGATGGGGTTCGTGCCGGGGCTGCATGTGGCGCTGGCCGTGTGCGGCGGCGCGTTCCTGCTGGGTGCCATGGTCACCGCGGCGACCGTGGGCCGGGACCCGGCGCACCACCAGCCGGGGTAGACCCGGCCCCATCGCACCACCAGCCGGGGTAGGCCGGCCCCATCGCACCACCAGCCGGCGTGGACCCGGCCCATCGCATCACCAGCCGGCGTAGGCCCGGCCCTATCAGGAGGCGTCGGCGGCCTGGCCGAGGCGCCCGGCCAGGGCGCGCAGGACGGGGATGAGCTCGGGCGGGTCGAGGACCTGGAAGTCGAAGCCCTTGACGGCGGTGTAGAGGGCGAGTTCTTCGAGGGAGTTCGATCCGGTATGCAGCACGCAGGCGTGCCTGGCCGGTGGCTTCCAGCCGGCCGGCCGCGGGGGACGAACGCTCGGCGACCGCCTCGAGCGGGGCGTGGATGAGGATCCGGGCCTGGTAGCGGTAGGGGGCGGAGGAGATGGACTGCGCCACGTAGGCGGCCGCGTCATCCGACGGCGGCGGGCGTGGCGTGAAGCGGGCGCCGGGCAGGCCCAGCGGTCCCTGGATCCGGTCCAGGCGGAAGGTCCGCCAGTCGCCGCGGTCGGTGTCCCAGGCCAGCAGGTACCAGCGGTGGGTGGTGTGCACCAGCCGGTGCGGCTCGACATTGCGGGTGGTGACGCCACCGCGGCCCTGGTAGCGCAGCCGCAGTTGCCGCTGGTCCCGGCAGGCCGCCGCGATCGAGGTCAGCAGTTCGGGATCCACGGTGCCGGGCGAGGATCCGGCCAGCGGGAGCGTGGTGGCGTGAAAGGCGGTGATCTTGTGCCGGAGCCGGGACGGCAGCATCGCCTGGAGCTTGGTCAGCGCCCGGAGCGCGGTCTCCTCCAGCCCGGCCACGCTGCCGGTCGTCGCGGAATGCAGGCTGATCGCCACCGCCACCGCCTCCTCATCGTCCAGCAGCAGCGGCGGCACCGCAGCGCCGCCGGTGCCGAGCCGGTACCCGCCCGCTGCGCCCGGCGACGCGTCCACCGGATACCCCAGGTCGCGCAGCCGGTCGATGTCACGCCGCACGGTCCGCAGCCCGACGCCGAGCCGGCCGGCGAGTTCGGCGCCCCGCCAGTCACGCCGGGACTGCAGCAGAGACAGCAGGCGGAGCAGGCGGGCCGAGGTCTCTAGCATGCGATTCATTGTGCCGCTCATTGGTGCCAGAAGCTGACACCAATGGTTCCTACCGTTGAGGTACATGACAAGCAACGACATCACCTCACCGCCAGCCGACGCCACCCGACGCCCGTACGCCACCGACACGACGCCGGCGCCGCCACCGACGCCAGGATCCGGCCTTACCGCATCAGCGTCCCGCAGGCCGACATCGACGACCTCCGCGAGCGGCTGGCCCGGACCCGCTGGGCCCGCGACCTGCCCGGCACCGGCTGGGAGCGCGGCGTTCCGGCCGGCTACCTGCGTGAGCTCGCCGCCTACTGGGCCAAGGAGTACGACTGGCGGGCCCACGAGGCGGCGCTCAACGCCTACCCCCAGTTCATCACCACGATCGACGGGGCCAGCGTGCAGTTCCTGCACCTGCGCTCCGCCCAGCCGGACGCCACCCCGCTGCTGCTCCTGCACGGCTGGCCGGGCTCGATCGTGGAGTTCCTCGACCTGATCGGCCCGCTCACCGATCCGGCCGCGCACGGCGGCGACCCCGCCGACGCCTTCCACCTGGTGATCCCGTCGCTGCCCGGCTACGGATTCTCCGGTCCGCTGACCGAGACCGGCTGGACGGACGGCCGCACCGCCGCGGCGCTGGCCGAGCTGATGGACCGGCTCGGCTACGACCGCTACGGCGTGCAGGGCGGGGACGTGGGCGCCTTCGTCGGCCCGCTCATCGGCCGGATGGCTCCCGGCCGGGTCATCGGCGTTCACGTCAACGCGCTGGTCACCTACCCCTCCGGTGACCCGGCCGAGATGGCCGCGCTGACCGAGGCCGAGCGCGCCCGGCTGGCCGCGATGGAGAAGTGGCGGCAGCAGTCCAGCGCGTACATGCAGGTCCAGGGCACCCGGCCGCAGACCATCGGGCAGGCGCTGACCGACTCCCCCGCCGGGCTGCTCGCCTGGATCGTGGAGAAGTTCCAGGAGTGGACCAACCCGGCCGCCCTGCTGCCCGAGGACGCCGTGGACCGCGACCGGATCCTCACCGATGTCAGCATCTACTGGTTCACCGCCACCGCCGGCTCGGCCGCCCACACCTACTACGAGCGGTTCAACGACCCGGCCATGTGGATGCCCCAGGAGCGCTCCACCGTGCCGACCGCCGTGGCGGTCTTCCCGACCGACATATCCATCCGCCCGTTCGCCAGCAAGACCAGCAACGTCGTCCGCTGGTCGGAGTTCGGCCGCGGCGGCCACTTCGCCGCCCTCGAAGCCCCCGACCTCCTCACCACCGATATCCGGGAGTTCTTCCGGACCCTCTAGGACGAGGCGGGCGGACCGGCGGGCGATGGTTTTCGTTGCGGAAAGAATTAAGGGGCGGGCGCCCAGCCGGGCATCGGGAAGCCGGCCAGCAGATCGCGGACCTGCGCGGCGATCCGCCCGATGGCCGCCTCATCCTCCTTGACCGCCGCGCCGATCGCCTCGTCCATCCAGGCCGCGATCTGGGTCATGTGCTCCTCGCGCAGGCCGCGGGTGGTGATGGCCGGGGTGCCGATCCGCAGTCCGGACGGGTCGAAGGGCCTGCGGGGGTCGAACGGGACCGTGTTGTAGTTGGTCTCGATGCCGGCCCGGTCCAGGGCCTTGGCGGCGGGCTTGCCGCCGATTCCCTGCCGGGTCAGGTCGATGAGGATGAGGTGGTTGTCGGTGCCGCCGGACACCAGGTCGTAGCCGCGTTCGGTCAGCGCCGCGGCGAGCGCCTGAGCGTTGGCCACCACCTGGAACGCGTAGTCACGGAATGACGGCTGCGCCGCCTCGTGCAGTGCGACCGCGATCGCGGCCGTGGTGTGGTTGTGCGGGCCGCCCTGCAGGCCCGGGAACACCGCCTTGTCCAGCGCGGACGCGTACTCGGCGGCGGACATGATCATGGCGCCGCGCGGGCCGCGGAGGGTCTTGTGCGTGGTGGTGGTGATCACCGGGGCGTATCCCGCCGGCGAGGGGTGCGCGCCGCCCGCGATCAGCCCGGCGATATGCGCGATGTCGGCGACCAGGATCGCCCCGATCTCCCCCGCGATCTCCGCGAACGCCGGGAAGTCGATGGTCCGCGGGATCGCGGTGCCACCGCAGAAAATGATCTTGGGCCGTTCGGTGCGGGCCAGGTCCCGGACCTGGTCCAGGTCGAGGCGGCCGGTGTCGGCCCGGACCCCGTACTGCACCGCGCGGAACCATTTGCCGGTCACCGAGACGGGCCAGCCGTGGGTGAGGTGCCCGCCCATCGGCAGCGCCATCCCCATGACCGTGTCCCCGGGCTGGAGGAACGCCAGGTAGACGGCGAGGTTGGCCGGGGATCCGGAGTACGGCTGGACGTTGGCGTGGTCCACGCCGAACAGCGCCTGGGCCCGGTCCCGGGCCAGCGTCTCGATCGGGTCGATGAACTGCTGGCCCTCGTAGTAGCGGCGGCCCGGGTAGCCCTCGGAGTACTTGTTGGTCAGGACCGAGCCGGTCGCCTCGAGCACGGCCACCGAGGCGTAGTTCTCGGACGGGATCAGCCGCACCTTCTCGAACTGGCGGCGGGCTTCCCCTTCGATCAGCCCGGCGATGTCCGGGTCGGTGCTGGCCACGTGCGGGATGGGCGGCTGGTGCATGGCGACCTCCTCGTCGCCACCACGCTACACACGCTGGGCGAAATCCTGGGTTCCCAGCACGCCCAGGAGCCGCAGCTTGTCCGCGTCCTCGCTGCCGGGCGCGGCGGTGAACGCCACCACGCGCAGGTCACTGCCGGCCGCGGTGAGCACGTCGCAGTCCACGGTGATCGGCCCCAGTTCGGGGTGGTGCACGGTCTTGCGGTCCCGTTCGTGGGCGCCGACCTCCCGGCTGTCCCACAGCTGGGCGAACCGGGGGCTGGCGTCGCGCAGGCCGGCCACCAGGTCCCGCAGGCCCGTGTCCCGGGGGTACCGGGCGGTGGCGGCCCGGAGGTCGGCCACCGCGGACGCCTCGAACCGGGGCTCGTCCTCCGGGGTGTGGGTGACCCGTCCGGGGGCGCCGGTGAAGTGCCGCCACAGCACGTTGCGGTCCCAGCCGCGCGACCCGGCGGGGTCGCCGACCAGGGCGGCCCACAGCGGGTTCCAGGCCAGCACCGTCCAGCCCGCGTCGTTGACGCAGACCGGGATTCCGCTGAGCTGGTCGAGCAGCCGCTGCAGGCTGGGGGTGAGATGGGTCGGCATGATCCCCGGACCGGGGAGCGGCTGGCCGGCCAGGACGAACAGGTGCTCGCGTTCCGCGCCGGTCAGCCGGAGCGCCCGGGCCAGCGCGGTGAGCACCTGCACCGACGGGGCGCTGGCCCGGCCCTGCTCCAGGCGGGTGACGTAGTCGGCCGACATCCCGGCGAGCAGGGCCAGTTCCTCGCGGCGCAGGCCGGGCGTCCGGCGGGCCCCGTGGTCGAGCAGGCCGTGGTCGGGCAGGCCCGCGTCGGCCGGGGCGAGCCGGTCACGCCAGGCCCGCAGCGCCGCGCCCAGTTCGGTGTGCTGGCTCATCCATCCAGTATGCGCGGCCGGGCCCGCCGCAGCCTGGTACCGCCATTCCCAGGAAGAGGGGTCCGCTGGCTGCCCGGCGGGCGGCCGGGCACGCTGGGGGCATGACGACAACACTGATTACCGGAGCCAACAAGAGCCTGGGATTCGAGACCGCCCGCCGCCTGGCCGAGGCCGGGCACACCATCTACCTGGGCTCCCGTGACGAGCAGCGGGGCAAGGAGGCGGCCGGCCGGATCGGCGCCCGGCCGGTCCAGATCGACGTCACCAGTGACGACTCGGTCCAGGCCGCGGCGGCCCTCATCCGTGACGAGGCCGGCCACCTCGATGTCCTGGTCAACAACGCGGGCATCAGCGGCGGCCGCAAACCGCCCGGCGACGTCACCGCGGCCGACATGCGGGCCGTTTATGAGACGAACGTCTTCGGCGTGGTCCGGGTCACGCACGCGTTCCTGCCGTTGCTGGCGGCCAGCGAGGCCCCGGTCATCGTCATGGTGAGCAGCGGCCTGGGCTCGCTGGCGATTGCTACCGACCCTGAGCCGGTTCGAGTCCAGCCTGGAGCTTCTGCCCTACCCGTCCTCCAAGTCGGCGCTGAACATGGTCACCGTCCAGTACGCGAAAGCGTTCCCGGCCATGCGGATCAACACGGTGGACCCGGGGTTCACCGCGACCGACTTCAACCAGCACCGCGGCACGCAGACCGTCGAGGAAGGCGCGGAGATCATCGTCCGGATGGCCAGCATCGGCCCCGACGGCCCGACCGGCGGGTACTTCAGCGCAGCGGGCCCGGTGCCGTGGTAGCCCGTGTCCTGGTGACCGCGGTGACCACTAGCTCGGGCAGCATCGCGGGGACGAACTCGCGGGGCAGCCCGTGCGTCTCGTGCAGGTAGCGGAAGTCCTCCTCGGTGAGCGGCCCGCTGTTCCGCCGCCGGGACAGGACCTTGCGGCCCCGGCTGAGCAGGTCACGGAACCGCCGTTCCTCATCGAGCAGGACACCCATGACTTGCTCGCGGCCGGTGAGCTGGCCGAAGTGATCCAGCGTGCCGTCCACCAGCTCCAGGGGCAGGTCGGACAGCGTCCGGGACGGGTCGTCGCGCCACAAGGAGGTCAGCGTCCGGCGGACCAGCCGCCGCAGCACGTAGCCGCGGCCGGTGCTGGACGGTGTCACGCCGTCCCCGATCACGACCACGCTGGACCTCAGGTGGTCGGTGACCAGCCGCAGCGACGTCTCCTCCACCGGCCACAGGCGGCCGACGGTGCCGGTCCAGGGCCGGAGCAGGTCGCAGCCGAACACCGAGTCCTGGCCCTGCAGGATCGTGACCAGCCGTTCCAGGCCCATGCCGGTGTCCACGCACGGCCGGGGCAGCGGGAGCAGGGTGCCGTCGTCCAGCCGCCGGTAACGCAGCATCACGTGGTTCCACAGCTCGACCCAGCGCCCGTCGCTGCCCGGCGTCCCCTGCGGTGGCGTACCGCCGGTCCACACGAACAGTTCGCTGTCCGTGCCGCACAGCCCGGTCGGGCCGTTCGACCACCAGTTGTCCGTCCCGGTCAGCTCGACCGGGACGCCCAGCTCACCCCAGACCTCCAGCAGACTGGTGTCCGGGCCGACCTGATCGTTGCCGCCAAAGACGGTGGCATGCAGCCGGCCCGGGTCGATGCCGAATCCGCTGGTGACCAGCTCGTAGCCCCAGCGCAGACTCTGCTCGCCGGGGTAGTCACCGAGCGACCACGAGCCGAGCATCTCGAACACGGTCAGGTGGGTGCGGTCGCCGACCTCGTCCAGGTCGGTGGTGCGCAGGCAGCGCTGCACGTCGGCGAGCCGCCTGCCGTCCGGGTGCGGCTGGCCCTCCAGGTACGGCGTCAGCGGGTGCATGCCGGAGGTGGTGAACAGGACCGGGTCACCGGGCCGGGGCACCAGTGACTGGCCCGGGATCGGGTGGTGCCCGCGTTCGCGGAAGAACTCGAGGAACGTGTCGACAGTCTGCTGGGAATTCATGGCGGAGCCTTTCCGGGTCGGGGTACCGGAAAAGCGCCGCGGGCACGGCCATGCGGTGGATCGGTCAGGATCTGCGCTGCGGGGAAGCCCGGCGACTCGTTTCCGGTCGCCTGGGACAGTGATTAAGGTCAGGCAGCGGCAACCGGCGAGCTGATAGCTCGCGCGGTCGGCGATGGTGCGCTGCGTGATGACCTGCATGCACACCATCATACCGGTCAGCCCCCACCCCAGCCCTAACGGTTTTACCGGCCGGCCCGGGGCGCCCCGGGATCACCGGGATGCGGGGTCCTCAGGAGTGGCCGAGGATGCGGTGCGGCCGGTACGGCGCCTCCAGCCGGGCCGTCTCCGCGTCGTCCAGCGTCACGTCGGCCGCGGCGATGGCGTCGTCGAGGTGCGCGAGCCGGGTCGCGCCCACGATCGGCGCGGTGACCGCAGGCTGCCGGAGGAGCCAGGCCAGCGCGATCTGCGCCGGGGACACGCCTCGCTCGGCGGCCAGCGCGCGAACCACGTCGACCACGTCGAAGTCCTCGTCCGCGTACATCTCGTCGGCCAGCGGATCACTGCCCGAGCGGACCGTCTGGTGCTGGCCCGGGCCGCCTCGCGTGCGGCTGCCGGCCAGCAGGCCCCGGGCCAGCGGGCTCCACGGGATGACGCCCACGCCCTGGTCCTGGCAGAGCGGGAGCATCTCCCGCTCCTCCTCCCGGTACACCAGGTTGTAGTGGTTCTGCATCGAGCTGAACCTGGTCCCTCCGCACGCCTCCGCGACGTGCTGGGCCTTCGCGAACTGCCAGGCGTACATGCTCGACGCGCCGATGTAACGCGCCTTGCCCGCCCGGACCACGTCGTGCAGCGCCGCCATGGTCTCCTCGATGGGCGTCCCGTAGTCCCAGCGGTGAATCTGGTAGATGTCCACGTAGTCCGTGCCGAGCCGGCGCAGTGAGGCGTCGATGCTGGCCAGCACGTGCTTGCGGGATAGCCCCCGGTCGTTGGGGCCCGGCCCCATCGGGAAGTAGACCTTGGTGGCCAGCACGTAGTCGTCGCGGTGGCGGAAAAGCTTGCCGAGGAGACGTCCGGTGATCTCCTCGGTCACGCCGTCGGAGTACGTGTCGGCGGTATCGAAGAACATCACGCCCGCCTCCACTGCCCGCGCCACGATCGGTTCGGCGGCGTCCTCGGACAGGTGCCACGGGCGTTCGGCGGTCGTGCCGTAGCTCATCATGCCCAGGCAGATCCGGGACACGTTCAGGCCTGACGAGCCCAGCCGGGTGTAACGCATGAGTGTTCTCCTCGTTGGTCGTGGGCCCGGGCACCTTGTGCACCGCGACACCGATGATCACCAGCCCGATGCCGAGCAGGTCCTGGCGGGTCGGGAACTGGCGAAGGATGAGCGCGCCGATGACGGTAGCGAACATCGGGAGCAGGGCCAGCATGAGCGCGAAGCTGGCCCGGGGGAGCCTGGCCATGGCCAGCTGATCCGTGACGTACGGGATGACCGACGAGCACACGCCGACCCCCGCCGCCGCCAGCAGCAGCACGGGATGGCCGAAGGCGCGCAGGGCGCCGCCCAGCCCGGCCGGGGTCACCACCACGGCGGCGATGAGCATCGAGGCCGCCAGCAGATCGATCCCGCCCACCGCCGTGGCCCGTGTATGGCCGACACTGGCGGTCCGGGGTGTGGCGATCCGGTGCCCCAGGATCACGTAGCACATGAACAGGACGCAGTTGCCGAAGGCATAGAGGAACCCCAGCGGCTGGCCGGCCAGGCGGACGTCGGTGATCGCGGCCACGCCGATCGTGGTGAGGGCCAGGGCGAGGACGTTGCGCCTGCTGCGGGCCGCGGACGCGGCCAGCAGCACCGTGCCGAGGAATTCGACCGCACCCACCGTGGCCAGCGGAAGCCGGGCCAGCGCCAGGTAGAACAGTGAGTTCATCGCGGCGAGCACCACCCCGAGCTGGACGAGCACGGTCCGCTGCGCCCGGTCGAGCCGGGGAATGAGCCGCCATGGGCGGCGCCAGAGGGCGAAGACCACGGCGGCACTCGCGATGCGCAGCCAGGCCATCCCGAGCACCGGGACGCGGAGGAACAGCAGCACGGCCAGCGACGGCCCGAGATAATGAAAAACCGCACTGACCAGGAAGAACGATGACGGCGGGAGCCGCGCGACCGGCCAGCGGACCGCGCCGGCCGGGCTGCCCTGAGCGGGCGTTCCTTGCTTTCCGCGCAGCATGCGGGTAACCATACGAAGGTAAGAGCCAGCCGTGAATGGGCAAACAACGGAGCCCGGATAATTATGACGTCGGAACTAAGGAAAACGACCCCAGAGGCTTTCGAACCACTCGACAGCGTCGATCACGGCATCATCGCCGAGCTCCAGTCGGATGCCCGGGTGCGGGTCGCCGAACTCGGCCGCCGGGTCGGGCTGTCCCCGCCCGCGGTGGCCGAGCGGCTGCGGCGGCTGGAGGACACCGGCGTCGTGACGTTCCGGGCTGACGTGAATCCGCGGGCTCTCGGCTACACGCTCTCGGCCATCGTGCGGGTCAGCCCGATGAGTGGGCACGTGCATGCGATCCCCGACATCGCCCGGCAGACGCCCGAGATCACCGAGTGCTACCGGATCACCGGCGAGGACTGCTACTTCATGCGGCTGTACCTGCGCTCGATCGACGACCTGGAGCCGATCCTCGATCGTTTCGTCGCGCACGGGCGCACCACGACCTCGATCGTTCACTCGGCTCCGGTCCGCCCCCGGTCACTCCCGGCCAGGCTCCCGCCGTTCCCGGCCGGGCCCCGGCCGCTCCCGGCCCCGCCCCAGGACTAAGGCCCGGGCAGGCGGGGCCGGGCACTGCCCAGCGGGGCCGGGAACGGCTCAGCGGGGCCGGCGGCCGGGTGGGCGCGACATCAGGCTCACCGCGGCGGGGCACCAGCGGACTGTGGTCCCGTTGCGGAAATGAAGCGGCGGCGCAGCACGGTCCGCTCGGCCAGCGTCCAGGCCGTCGTGGTGAGCAGGTACAGGCCGGCCGCCAGCGGCACGATCGCGGCCGTCACCAGCGATGCGAACGGGATAACCCAGGTCACGAAGCTGACCGCGCGGCCGCCGGGTACGGACGCGGGCGTCGCGGGGGCGCGTGCCGCGGAGACGGGCGTCGCCGAGGCGCGCGTAGCGGGAGCGCGCGTCGCGGAGACGGGCGTCGCGGAGCGGCCGGCGCGCGTCGCGGACCCGGCCGGCACCTTTCCCCGCGCCGGGGTGACTGGGACCGGCGGAACCGCGGGGGCGGCGCGGCGGGTGGCCCGGACAGCCAGGACCGCGACCGCGGCCAGCAGCGCGAACAGCCCCGCGAACACCGCTCCCTGCGCGCTGAGCGGCCCCGCGCCGGCCAGCCAGTGACTGCCCAGCGGCGCGGCGAGCAGGGTGTGCGTGAGCAGCGTGTTCGGCGCGCCGCCCACCGAGTGGCCGGTGAACAGTCGGTACATCACGCTGAAGAACGGCAGCTGGATGAGCAGCGGCAGGAAGCCGCCGAACATGCCAGAGCCCTCGGCCCGGTACAGCGCCCCCAGTTCCCGCTGGAGCCGTTGCGGGTCCTTTGCGTGCCGCCGCTGCAGCTCGGCGATCCGGGGCTGCAGCCGGGCCCGGGCGCCCTCGCCGCGGACCGACCCGCGGACCGCGAAGTAGCTGAGCGGCAGCAGGAGCAGCCGGGCCAGCACGGTGAAGGCGATGATCGCCGCCGCGGTGGCCAGGCCGCCGGTCAGCGGGGCCAGGATGGCGGCGATCCAGCAGACGAGGTGGTACGCGAGATCGACAGGAACACCAAAGAATAGGGACATGACGGAGCACCCTCCAGCGGGTCGCGGAACCGGATGACAGCTGGAGACGGCCGCCCGCGGACGTCACACCGTGCCGCCAGCGCCTTAGGCGCGCTGGAGGCTCAGGTGGAGTCCGGGTTCAGGTCAGGCAGAGCGGATCAGGCGGCCGCCGGGACCGCCGTGGGTGCGCGGGGCCGGGCCCGGCCTGCCGCGTCCGGGTCGCGCTGCGGGAGGAACCCGGCGCGCCACGACTTCTCGCGCAGCGCCGCCGCCCGCCGCCCCTGCGGGATCGCGGTGACCGTGGCGGCCACCCGCGCGCTGTGCGCGAGCAGGGCGATCAGCATGCCGGTCAGCGTGATCGCGGCCAGCATCAGCAGCCCGGACGGTGCCAGCCCAGGCAGTGCGAGTCCTGGCAGTGCCAGCCCACGCAGTGCCAGCCCGGGCAGCGGCAGCCCGTGCAGGGCGCTGGTCAGGGCCGGGATCACGGCTGATGCCTCCCGCGGAAGGCCGGATCGGGACCGGGAAACGACCCGGTCAACGTTCAGCGTACGCCCGCGGGCGGCACGACCGGCAGCCCCGCTGGCGGCCCGTGCTCGATGAGCCGGCTCACCGCGGCGGTGTCCAGGTGCCCGGCGACCAGGTCGGCCAGCGTGTCGAGCCGGGCCTGCCGGGCCGCCGCGAAGCTGGTGTCCGGCGCGACCGTGAAGTCCCGTCCGGCGAGCGCCGCGACCTCGGTCAGGAAGGCCCGCCGGAACGCGTCGCTCTCCAGCGTCCCGTGCCAGGTCGTGCCCCACACGGCCACCGTCCGGCAGCCGCCGGGGAATGCTTCCCCGCGCCCCTCGGCGACCTCGGCCACACCGTGGTGGATCTCGTATCCGTGCACCTCGGCACCGTAGCCGGTGCCGCGCGGCCGGCCCAGCACCTTGTCCGGGCCGAACGTCACCCGCACCGGCAGCAGCCCCAGGCCGGCCACCACGCCGGCGCCGGACTCGACCGGGTCGTCGATCTCGGCGGCGAGCATCTGGTAGCCGCCGCAGATGCCGAGGACCGGCTGCCCGCGCCGGGCCCGCTCGGTGACCGCCGCCGCGAGTCCCCGCTCCCGCAGCCAGGCCAGGTCGGCCACGGTGGCCCGGGTGCCGGGCAGCACCACGAGGTCGGCGTCGGCCAGTTCCGCCGGGGTCGTGGCGAAGCGCACCAGCACGCCCGGCTCGGCGGCCAGCGCGTCCACGTCGGTGAAGTTGCTGATCCGCGGGGTGCGGATCACGCTGACCCGGAGGATGTCCTTCCCTAGCGGGGGGGCTGGCGTCGCTCCGGCCCCCGGGCCGGCCGCGTCGAGGGCCAGCGAATCTTCCATGTCGAGGCCCAGTCCCCCGCGCCAGGGCAGCACCCCCAGCACGGGGCGCCCGGTCAGGCTGGTGAGCATCCCCAGCCCGGGGGCGAGCAGCCCCGGGTCGCCACGGAACTTGTTGATGATGAAGCCGCTGACCAGGGCCTGGTCGGCCGGGCCGAGCAGTGCGAGGGTCCCGTACAGGGCCGCGAACACGCCGCCCCGGTCGATGTCGCCGACCACGACCACCGGCAGCCCGGCCGCGCGGGCCAGCCCCATGTTGGCGATGTCGGTGTCCCGGAGGTTGATCTCCGCCGGGCTGCCCGCGCCCTCGCAGATGACCACGTCGTACTCGGCGCGCAGGCCGTCCAGGCTGTCCAGGGCGATCTTGAGCAGGTCCTGGGCGTGGGTCCGGTACTCCGCGGCGCTGACCTCGTCGCGGGGCTGGCCGAGCACGATGACGTGGGTGCGGGTGTCGCTGCCCGGCTTGAGCAGCACCGGGTTCATCCGCGCGTCCGGCTCGATGCCCGCCGCCGCGGCCTGCATGGCCTGGGCCCGGCCGATCTCGGCGCCGTCCGGGGTGACGAAGGAGTTGAGCGACATGTTCTGGGCCTTGAACGGCGCGACCCGGACTCCCTGCCGGGCCAGCCAGCGGCACAGCCCGGCGGTGAGCACGCTCTTCCCGGCGTCCGAGGTGGTCCCGGCGACGAGCAGCCCGCCCTTCACGGGCGGATCCGTTCAGCAGTCGTCCGGGCAGCAGTCGTCCGGGCAGCAGTGGTCCGGGCGGCGGCGTCCCCGGCGGGAATCCTTCTGACGGCGGTCACCCCACGACCTTAGGCACCACAGCCGCAGCCCACCAACCTGCACGCACGGGGCCGCCCCCGCCCCCTAAGCTAGGCTTCACAAGCTCTCAAGCCGACCCCGCGGAGCCATCAACCCGGCTCCACTCTGTGTCCGACACGTGACCTTGGCCATGCACAATAAGGTGTCCGGCGCCTGTAGCTCAGATGGATAGAGCGGCTGCCTTCTAAGCAGCGGGTCGCGGGTTCGAATCCTGCCAGGCGCACCCAAAAGCCCAGCTCAGAGCACTGGCCGCAGGCTGTCCGGGCAGGCCTCAAGATCCTTTGACCGTCATCTGACCGCCGTCGCAGGCGTGGAAGCCCGACACCGTGCCTCACGGGTCGACTCTGTGTGTGGCATCCGGGTATGGGTGGGTGCACTGCTACCGGCGCGTTCCGCCGAATCAGCTTCTCCGAACGCAGGGGGGAGCGAACGTCTGATGCGTAGGTGGCCGCGGCAGCCTGGCCACCGCCCGCCATCGGCATCCTTCTGCAGGGGGCTGTTACTCCAGCAACCCATCCATGAGAAGCATCTCGTCGCCGAGGCGGACTGTGCCGGGCCGGATGACCTTGGCGTAGATGCCGAGCATCATTTCATTTTCCTCGGCGACTGCCCGCAGTACCTGGCTGCTGTGCGCCAGCCCGTCCTGGGCATTGTTGATCATGACACAGCGTTCGGTCCGGTGCGTGAACTCCACCACGGCGCTGCGGCCGATCCTTGCGGTCCGGCCAACCCAGGCGTCTTCAATCAGCGCTGCGAGTCGGCCTGTCCGGAGAACCAGATTGGGGCGGACCCTGCGGGCGTCAACCTGCACATCAGGGACGGCTGCCGCCAGCCAGGACAGTGAAGCGTCCGTGATCAGGTGCACCGGCGCCTGGTCGAAATGAGAGACGCCGGCTTCGCGGGCCAGTCCGACGTCCGCGCGGCGCAGAGCGCGCTGAAGATGCTGGTCCGCCAGCGGGTCATCGCCACGGACCTGATGACCATCGGGAAATGTCACCACAGGGATGATCCCGTCATACCTCGCCCGGAAACCGGGCAGGCCGTCGATCCGCCGGAAGCGGCGGGTGTTCTTCCCGCTCCCGAACTTGCCCTCACCGTCCCGCACGGCATACAGCCGGTCACCGGCAATACCGCGGTCCTCCATGAGGACCTGCCCGCACTGCTCACCGAGCATGGACTTGACCGGATACCGCCACAGTTCGGCCACAACCCCAACCGCAAGGCCACTCCGGGCGGCCTTGTGCCCCGGAATACACATGCTCGTCTCGCCATCCCTGCCGTCTCGGTACCCCCGCCGGCCTGCGCCACGACGATAGAACTCCAGCGCCATCCCATGGTCAACCGCATTCTCGGCCTCAACCGATGGCTGCGGCCGATAACGGCTGGCCGGGCATTCGCGTCATCGCTGTGACACCGCAAGATGGTTGCCGTGGAGCGGGCGAGGTGTAGCGAGGCGCCGACGGAGATAAACCTGCAGGCCCGCTACGACGTGCAAGACCGCCCAGGGATTAACCGGATAGCTTGTGCCGGTGATCATCTGGATCAGCGGGACGCGCAGGCGCACGCTGCCCAGGCAGCAGCGGCCCGGCAACAGCGGAACAGCTCCATGCAGCGTTCACGCAGGCCCGGATTATGACGCCACACCCCGGCCACGTCCGGGCAAGCCGCCCGGGATCTCTTCAACCTCGTGAGGCTGACTTCCTGGGTCCGCCCGGCAAGGTTCTGCCTGCTGCGGCCGGGTCGGAGACCGCCTCACGAGGATCTCGCCCACGACCAGGGCCGCCGCCTGCCCGTCCCAACCGCTAAGCATGGCCGTAGGCGAGAACCACGCCAAGGTCGTGGAGAAGATAATTTCTTCGGATGGTGCGTGACAGGGAGCGGCCCTATGGTCGCCGCGCTAACCCGTCGAGCAGGGGAAGCAGCTGGCTGAGGTCGCTGACTTCGTAGGTTGGAGTGGGCCCCGCTGTGGGTGCCGGGCGCCTGCTGCGGTTGACCCAGGCTGCGGGTATGCCGAGGCGCTGCGCTCCGGCAACGTCGCTGGACAGTGAGTCGCCGACGTGGATCACCTCGTCCGGGCCAAGGCCGAGAAGGGCGAGCGCAGCGCGGAACATCTCCGGCCGTGGCTTGTAGGCGCGCGCATCTTGACTGGTGACCAGATGAGCGAAGCGCCTGGCCAGCCCATGATGGGCCAGGGCGGCAACCAGGTCAGCCCGGTCGATGTTAGAGACCAGGCACGCCGGGAGCGTGGTAGCGAGCAGTTCCTGGGTGTCGGGCTGGATCCGTGGGCGCTGCCAGTAGGAGAACTGGGCTTCCAGCAGGGCATCGGGATCGGCTGTCGAGTGGTATCGGCTGACGGTGGCGGCCAGGGACATCTGGGCGAGGTCGCGCTGAAGGCGGAAGGCGGTGCCAAGTGAGACGCTGGTCAGTTCGCGGAAGATAGACGACCAGGTCCGGGCTACCTCGGCAGGGCTGGCCGCCTGGGCGTTCCGGCAGACTTCCTGGCATATGGCTTCGATGACGTCGGTGTCTTCGTCCACCAGGGTTCCGTAGAAGTCGAGCAAGAGCGCTCGGCACCTGGGCATGCTCAGCAGCCTAGCGCCGCGTCTGATGACGTTCACCGGTCGCTCTCGGCTTGTGCCGGCACCCTGCACGCGCCCTACCTAGCCGGCATAGACCTCCGGGACGGCGCCTTTGATCCGCTGCACGGTTCCGCCGACGTCTAGGTCGGTCGTGTCAATGCCGATGTATCGGTAGTCAGCATCGACAGCCCGACGGATTGTCCGATCTTCCGGAATCTGGTCGACCATGTCTCGCCATTCCTGCGTGGTCCGCTTCGCCCGGATGATTCGCCGATTATCGCGCACCTCCTTGTCGACCAGGAGATCTACGAGGAATACCGCCGAGGGCCGTAGCAGCTGGCGGAAAGAAACGTAGTCGGAGTAGCGGCGCAGGAAGCTACCGGCGATGACGTTGACGTAGCCTGCGGCCCAGAAGTTCTCCACGAGGCCGGCCACATTCCGGCGAAGCAGGTCGAAGAACGTGTCGTCCATCGGGCAGGGGTTCGTCTGGCCGATGTCCTCGGCGTCGATCCGGGCGCCATACGGCGTCGACGGCAGTAGCGCACGCACGATGGTTGACTTGCCCGCGCCTTCCTCCCCGCTGATGATGATGAGCCGTTGCTCCGGTGAGGCGGGCTGCGGTGAAGGGGACACGCAGCGAGTATGACTGACCCCCTGAAGGCGAATCACGCGTACTGGCATCGGCAGGTGCTGCGTGACCCGGCCCGGCAGTAGCCCATGACTTCTCAACCCTGCCTTGCTCGCAGGCGCAACCCTGGCCAGTAGGTCGCCGTGTCTAAGGTCCGTCAAGGCCGGGTTGGCATCCAGGCTGCCTCCCGGGGCGGCCTGCTAGGCCGGATCAAGACGGCCGGAGTGCAGCTTCGACGGCCTGGCAAGTCTGTTCGACTGTGAGCCGCTCGCAGTCAATAACTGAGTGCGGCTGCCTGTCAGCTGAGAATTGAGTGACCTGCGCATGGAGCATCCGCACGAAGTCCCGGCCACCTCTCTCGTCGATGACCTTGCTGACGACATCCTGGCGTGGATCACCGGCCTTCGCCCGTTCCATACAGCGATCGACCGAGGGCTCAACATTCGCTGTCAGCAGTATCTGGACGTACTCGGCTTTGGCCGCCGCTGCGGCAGACTCGAAGTCTGCCAGTTCCCTGGCGTTCACGTGCGTCATCATCTGCGGCATGATCACGTCGTGGCCATTGGCGAGGTGGACCCGCGCCATCGCCGCCGCCAGAAGCCTCCCAGCCTCGAACGAGTCGCCGAAGCTGTCGCCCCAGCCGCCGATCATGGCGGCTACCCGGTCGATATCAAGGTTGAGGACACCGGGATGCCGGTCAGCGAACGCGCTCGCTATCGTCGATTTCCCGATGCCGGGCGGCCCGTTCAGGTGGATGAGTCGCACCACCTGAGAGAGGCTACCTTCGGCCGCTCTCCCGTCCTCCTGATAGATACCGAGTTCTTGGCGGGAAAGATCAGGGCAGCGGCGCGGCGGTGCCCGTGACCGGAGGGCTACCGCGCATAGGTCGCGGGCAGGCCGCCGCCTCCTGCGGCGAGCTGCGGCACTACCGAGATCAGCAGGTTCAAGGCCTACGGCACCCGGCGCTCATCGTGAGGCCGCCCCCAGGACCGCGCAGGATACGCCGGGTCACAAACTCGTTGCGCCGCCTTCAGGACTTGCCGATGATGGGCACCCATGAGCGCAGTGCTGATCACCGGCTGTGCCGGCGCCGGGAAGTCCGCGATCGCCACCGTGCTTGCCCGGCAGGGCCTGGCATGCATCGATGACGACGAAGACCCGTTCCTTGCGCGGTTCGTTGACCCTGCCGGCGCCGTGGCAGAAGAGCCGGCAGAGCCGGACTTTGCCTGGCTCTCCCGGCATAGCTGGGAATGGGATCCGGGCCGCCTCGACGAACTAATCCGAGCCGCAGCACCCGCCACGCTGTATCTCTGCGGCGGTGCAGACAATCAGCTGGAACTGGCCGATCGCTTTACCCAGGTGTTCTTGCTGGAGATCGACGAGCCCACCATGCTGGCACGGCTGGATACGCGCCAGGACAACGAGTGGGGCCGTGCCGGGGACTCTCGCGAGTACACACGCCGCCTCCTGCCCGGATATCAGGACCGCTTGCGCGCCTTCGGGGCGATTCCCATCGACGCCAGGCAGCCCCTCGACCAGGTGGCGGACGCGATACTCTCCTGCACAATGGCTAGCTCGCCCACGAGTCAGGCCAGCAAGCCAGGCAATCACCCCGCCAGTCCCGCCACACCCTAGAAACCGTCAAGCATCACCTGAACCGCCCACTTCGGCTCCGCTTGATGCTTGGCACTATGCCTAGTCCGCGACGACGGCGCCGTCCCCGGGGACCGGGTCCAGCCGCAGCAGGGTGGCGCTGCCGACGAACACCGACTGCACCCGGCCCCTGGCCAGTCGCCGGAACCGCACCGTCTTGTCCGGTTTTACAGACCGCCGATCCTTGAGGTGGGCGTCTCGCCAGAAATGGAATTGAACAGTAAAAAATGCCTTCTAAGCAGCGGGTCGCGGGTTCGAATCCTGCCAGGCGCACCAGCCAAAAACCCCAAAGATAGATCAGTGGCAGCGGCGCAGTGCCACCCATGTTGGACACCTATTCGCGGCCGTACCGGGCAGCGCACTAGCCAGCCACGTGGCTCACTTTCACCGTGTGCGCTCGGCGATCATCCAGAAGCCGAGCGCCGGGAGCATCTGCACATCAATAAGCGCGTGCTCTACCGCCTCCAGATCGTCCTGGGCCAGCATCCGGGCGAGATAGGGACGGCGGACCTCATGGAGTGGCTCAAGACGCGTGTCGAGTGCCTCTTTGATCGTCGCGCCCGTATGCAGGCCGCTGTGCTCATGCCGCCATCCTGCTACGGAGTTATCGGCGTCAGAGGGATCATGCTTGGCGAGCCAGTCGGCAGAGCGGTCGTCGTAGGCATCCCAGTCGAAGTCGTACACGAAAAGCCGCCCGTGCGGGCGGAGCAGCCTGGTAATGGCTGCAGTCATGGCCTCCAGTTCGGCGTGGTGGAGCGCCATGACGGCGGTGACAGCGTCAAATACGCCGAGCCGTAGAACCTGCTCCGCAGGTTCCCGGATCAAGCGCGGGTGAGCGGGAGCGGCCGGATCCACGCCGAGGGCGTCGAAGCCAAACTCTCCCAGTCGGTTAACCAGTCCGCCGTCGCCACACCCAACGTCAAGGACGCGCGCCCCTGCGGGAAGCGCCGCCGCGACGGCCGCGTCGAAGTCCTTCCACCACCGGGAGTCGGCCATATGCGGGAACCGTACCCTTATGCAGCGCGAGCAGGCCGGCCTGTCGCGCTGCCACACCGTTGATTCCTAGGCAGCGGCGTCACCCGGTCTGCGGCCCGTGCTCGCGCCGGTACTCGTCCAGTAGCCGGGTCACCTGCTCCCGCGCTCCGTCCAGGTCAGCGCCCAGCCCGGTCAGCACGTGCGCGGCCACGCTGTCGCCCTCACGGATGAGGCCGAGCAAGATGTGCTCGGTGCCGATGTAGCTGTGGCCGAGCTGGACGGATTCATCCAGCGCCAGCTTTAGCACTTCCTTCGCCTGCGGGGTGAACGGAATGTGCCCGGACGGAGCCTGCTCGCCCCGGCCGATGACCTGCTCCACCCGCTGCCGCACCGCCTCCAGGCCGATCCCCAGCGACTCCAGCGCCCCGGCCCCCACGCCGCCGATGCCCTCATGGGTCAGGCCGAGCAGGAGATGCTCAGGACCGAGGTAAGTGTGGTCCAGCGTCCTGGCCTCTCCCTGTGCCTGGACCACAACCCGCCGCGCCCGGTCAGTGAACCGTTCGAACATGCTCCGCCGCCTTCACCCTCATCCCCGCTACGCCCCATGCCCAGGGTAGGCCGCGTTGATCCCGTCTGTGACCGCCAGGCAACCGCCATCGGACAAGCATGATGATCACCCCAGCCTGGTCGCCCCGAATCGGCGAGCCGGTCACTGCCGGGACGCCGGAACCACGCAGCTGGTTGGAGCCGGGCAGCGATGACTTGAAGGACGATGGCACGTCTGCATGTCGTGAAGGCACCGGCCCGGACGTCGGGTGGCGGCCCTTCAGGGAAGGAAACCTGCCCGTGAGCGACACCCACTACCAGCCCGTGGCCGTATCCCGCCGGATCTGCGCCCCCGCGCATGACATCTTCCAGATCCTCGCGAATCCTGCGCGGCACCTCGAGCTCGACGGCTCGGGGATGCTCCGGGGGGCCGTTTCGACCACGATGATCTCGGGCGTCGGCGACGTCTTCGTGATGAAGATGTACTACTCGGAGCTGGGCGACTACGAGATGAACAACCACGTGGTCGACTACGAAGCGGACCGGCGTATCGGCTGGGAGCCGGAAGCCGGACGCGGGCATCGGGACGCCGCCCCGTCCAGTCAGGCCGAGACCCGCTGGGGGCACCGGTGGACTTACCAGCTCACTCCTGATGGCCCGGATGCGACCATCGTGACCGAGATCTACGACTGTTCGCGTGCGCCAGAAGATGAGCGCATAGGTATGGACAACGGCGGCATCTGGGTCGAGAGCATGGCCAGGACGCTGGAGCGGCTCGACGCGCTGTGCACCCGGCAGGCCGGTTAAGCGCCGCCCTGGACCGGGCCGCCGCAGTACACTCAGGTACTACGCCTGAGGAGATGTGGTCATGGGCTATCAGCTCCGGATGCACCGCGAAATCCGTGACTGGCTTACAGAACTCCGGGATACCGAGCCTGAACTGGCCCGCCTGGTCGGCGAGGCGGTGGCGGCCCTGCTCGACGCGGGCGAGACGCTCGGGCCGCCGCTGGTGGTCTCGCTGGAATCCGCGCTCCACCCCCCGGACGACCCCCGGGAGGCCCTCGACTACTCCTATCAGCGCCAGCTCGAAATGCTGACCAAGGTACGCCGCGGCGTCGCCGACGTGGCGACCTCGCGGAAGCGCATCGAGCTGATGGTCAGCACGCTGGAACAGCAGGCCGCCAAGCTCGCCAGCCAGCGCGAGCAGGCGCTCGGCGCCGGCAACGAGAGCCTGGCCAGTGAGGCACGATCCCGGGAAGCGGGAACCCAGCAGCGCCTTTCCGAACTGCACGGTCAGCTTCACACCCTGGCGGGCGAGGAGGAGAGGCTGACCATGGCGAGCCAGCGCCTGCAGGCCAAGGTCGAGTCGTTCCGGGTTCAGAAGGAGACGATCAAGGCCCGCTACACGGCCGCCGAAGGAGTGCAGAGCGTCCGCGAGGCCTTCGCCATCATCAGCAAGGACACGAGCGACCTGGAGGAGACGAACCCAGAGGAGACGAACACGGAGACGGACTCCGAGTCCGATCTCGCCAGTGCCTCAGCCGCGGAGGACGAGCTCCGGCAAGAGATCCGGGATCTCACGCTGCCCTGGTCAGGCAACTCCGGGGCCGCCGAAGAAGACGACATCCACGTGCCGCCCGGCATGATGGAACTGCGGCCGGGCGCTCCTGACTATCCGCGGGCCGGCGTGCTGTTCGTCGTCGAGCCTTCCGGCACCGCGGTCCTGGTGGGGTGGATCGAAGACCCGGGCGGGTCACGCCGTGACTACCGGGAAGCGATAGAGGGCGCGACAGCCCGCCTGGCCGCGGCGCCGCCTGACGACCCGGCGGCAGTCCCGGCTTCTCCCGCGGCGTACATCTCCTATGACGCCGAATCGTTCCTGGACGAGTTCTTCCCCGGTGAGGAAACCGAGGTTGAGATCGGGGCAGGCACGCTGGTGGCGCGCAGCCGCGCCCACACCCTGGCCGAGGCCCGGCAGCGGATGCGGCTGACCCAGGCCCAGGTGGCCGACCGCATGAACGTCCGCCAGGAACGGGTGTCCGCGATCGAGCGGGCCGAGCCGGGCGCCACCGAGGTCCGGACGCTCGCCGCGTACGTGCAGGCCCTCGGCGGCCGGCTGGAGATCATCGCCGACGTCGGCGGAGAGCGCATCATGCTGAGGTGAGCACGGCCCCGGCACGTTGTCAGTAGCGTGATACGGGTGAGTTCCCCACCGCTGGTCCCCGACGATTTCGCCGTCCCGGCCGGGCTGCGCAGCGAGCTGTTCGTGATCGAGCCGCTCGACGTCCAGCACAACCTGGCCGATCATGCCGCCTGGACATCGAGCATCGACCACATCCGGGCGACACCCGGATTCGCGGGCCGGACGTGGCCCAGGCCCATGTCGCTGGAGGAGAATGCCGCCGACCTGGCCGAGCACGCCCGGGACTTTGCCGACCGGACCGGGTTCGCATACACGGTGCTCGACCCGGCATCGGGCGACGTGATCGGCTGCCTGTACTTCTACCCGCCTCGCCGCAGCGGTTACGACGTCGACGTGCGCTCCTGGGTCCGGGCAGATCACGCCGGCCTGGACAAGCCCCTCTACGATCTGGTCCGCCGCTGGCTGGCCGAAGCCTGGCCGTTCCAGAAGCCTGACTACGCCGAGCGCTAAAGGGTTACGGCCGGGCAAAGAGCCGACCGGGCCGGGTCATCGACGCGGAAGGCGGGCCGCCCTACGCTGAGGGCGTCAGCACACCCCACAGGGAGGGCCCGTGGTTACGTTCATCGGGGTGATCGTCATTCTCGTGATTTTCGTGGCCGCCAGAACCTCGGCGGCTGCCCTGAGGCGGCGGCGGCAGGGCCAGCTACCGCCCATGGGAGACGCGGACGCGTTCGAAGGCAACCTGTGGCCGGGCTCACCGGGCCACCGCAGCCACGGCGGCGGTCACGGCCACGGTATTGGCGGCCATGGACATGGCGGCGGGTCCGGCGGGCACAGCGGTCATGGCGGCTTCGGAGGTCACGACGGAGGCGGCGGGGGCGGCGGCCACCACTAGCAGGCCGGGAGCTTCTGGAAGGTGCGACAGCACGCGAGATCGGGGGCTCGGGCGTGCCGTCGCACCGGCTCGGGGAGACCCGCAATCACCCGTCGGCGCCACCGGTCAGCCACACCACCGCCCCGGATGCTTCCCGCATCACCAGGACCGAGGTCTGCTGCCGGTCGAAGCCGTTGACGGCGATATCCAGTTCGGTGACCCAGCCGGTGGCGGGCACCCCGCCAGGCACGGCACCCAGGGCTTCCAGCATCAGCGCCCGGGCCTGGAGCGCGCGGTTGGTCACTCCGGCCGGCAGCTTCCGGGGCCGGCCCCGGACGTCCGCGACCACACCCCACTCATAGAGGCGCGTCAGCATGGGACGGGCCGCGGCAGGTGAAGTCATGATTGAGATCCTGACTACCGATTACGTTGCGTTGCTGCTCCGTAACCGTCATATCTGATACAGGACCGTCTCGTCTTGGGTCCCGTCAACTTTCTAACGCTTGGTGAACGTGGATGTAGCCTTTCCGGCAGCACGGAGCCGGGCCATGAGCGGGCCCTGCGGAGTAAGCCGGTGAGCCGGATGGCGAGCAGGCACACGTCGTCGGCCCTCGGGGTCTCGCCCAGCATCGCCACCTGCACGGCGGCGCAGGTCAGCTCGGCGCTGAGCGGCGCGGGGCTGGCCATCACCCGGTCCATCACGCCGACCAGGGCGCTGAGCCCGTCGGTGATGTCCCGGCGCCGGTCCTCGATCAGCCCGTCGGTGTAGAACATCAGGCTGGTACCCGGGTCCAGGGTCTGGTGGCCCACGGCGAAGCCGCCATCGTACGGGGCGCCGAGCATCACCCCGGGCGCGTCATCCAGGTACCCGGACCCGCCGGACGGGGTGGCCCACACCGGGGGCGGGTGCCCGGCATTGGCGTAGGTCAGCTCTCCGGTGGCCGGGTCGAGCAACGCGTAGACCACCGTGGCCAGCGTGTCGGGCAGCAGCTGGGCCTGGGCCCGGGCGGTGCGCTGCAGCACGTCAGCCGGGTGCATCCGGTCCACCGCGTACGCCCGGAGCAGGTGCCGCATCTGGCCCATGATCGACGCCGAGCCGATGTTGTGCCCGACCACGTCGCCGATGACCAGCCCGACCCGGCCGCCGTCCAGCGGGAACGCGTCGTACCAGTCGCCGCCGACGTCCACCCCGGCCGTGCCGGGCAGGTAGCGCACCGCGAGGTCCAGCCCGGGGATGTCCGGCAGCGTGTCCGGCAGCACCGACCGCTGGAGGGTCTCGGCCACGGTGTGGTCGCGGGCCGAGGCGGCCGCGTGGGCCATCCCCACGGCGGTCTGCCGGGCCAGTTCCTCAACCACCGCGATGTCCGTGTCCGTGAAGCACGGGTGGGCAGCGGTACGGCCGATGGACAGGACGCCGAGCGGGCCCGAGCCGGCCGTGAGCGGCGTGACCAGCACGTTCTCGGGCTGCATACGGGCCACGATGTCGCGCAGCCGGGGGGTGCGCGCGATCCGCCGGGCCACCTGGGGCGCGGCGCCCCGGACCAGCCGGCTCCTCCCAGTGACGTAGGCGTTCTTGACCGTCCCCAGCCCGAGGGCGGGAACCGGCTCGTCGCGCAAGTCCGTGAAGCCGACGGTCCCGCCCGGCTCACGGTGGGCGATCGAGACGGCCTGCAGCACCCCGTCCAGACCGGGCAGGAAGACCAGGCAGAAGTCGGCCAGGCTGTGCACGACCAGCTGGGCAGCCTGCTGCAGCAGTTCGTGGCGGTCCTGGGCCGCGGCGACCAGGTCGCCGGCCTGCAGCAGGAACGAGACCCGCTCCTGGGCGCCGTCGGCCTCGGCCCGGGCGGTCCGCTCCCGGGCCAGCAGCAGAGCCCGCTCCTGCTCAGCGCGCTGCCGGGCGGTCAGGTCCACCACGTACGTCACCCAGCGCAGCGGGTGGTAGCTGATCACCGCGGCGCCGACCAGGACCGGCACCCGGTGCCCGTCCCGGTGCACGTATTCCTTCTCGTAGGGGCGGAAGGCCCCGGTGCGCTTCAGCTGCCTATGGGCGTCCGCGTCGGCGTCCATCCACTCGGGTGGCGTGATCAACTCGCGGGAGACGCGGCCGGCTTCCACGTCCTCCCGTGTGTAGCCGATGATGTCGAGGAAGGCGTCGTTGGCGTCGTGCACATGGTCCTCGCCGTTCACGACCACGCCGATCACGTTGGCCTCGCGCAGCCGGCCCATCAGCTCGGCGCCCTCGCGCAGCGCCGCCGCAGCCCGGCGCTCCTTGGTCAGGTCCCGGAACATGGCGTAGGCCCGCTGCGGGCGGCCGTCCTCGTCGCGGGCGTCGGGCACCGCGGTGACCCTCAGCCAGCGCGCTTCCCCGGTCCGGCCGTGTGGCACCCCCATCACCACGTCGGTGACCACCTCCCCGGTGCGCAGCGCGACCGCGACCGGGGAGTCGCCCGGGTCGAACGGGGAGCCGTCGTCGTGCACCATGGAGGCGGCGACCGGCCAGGTGATCATTTCCTCCTCATCGAGGCCGAGAATCTGGCAGGCCGCCGGGTTGGCCCCGAGGATCAGGCCGTTGGTGTCGTAATAAATGACGCCCTGGGGCAGGGTCTCGAACAGGGTCTGGTACCGCTCCTGCGTCGCGGCCAGCTGCGTGGCGAGCGCCTCCTGCTGCCGCCGGTCGCGGGCCTGCTTGGTCACGTCGCTCAGCAGCAGCAGCACGCCGTCGGGCCGCCCGTCCGCGCCGTGCACCGGCTGGTACAGGCACGCAACGAAAACCTGCTCGGGTTCTCCCCCGCCCCGGCGGACGAACAGCTCGTTCTCATAACCCTGGAATGGCTGACCGGACTCCAGCACGCCGGTGATCAGTTCGGCCCGGCCCTGCGCCGCGAGTTCCGGGAGTGCCTCCCGCACCGGCCGGCCGAGCAGATCCTGGCGGCCGACGAGCCTGCGGTATGCGTCGTTAGCGAACTCGAAGACGAGATCCGGCCCGGCCACATAGGCCACCGGCACCGGAATACCGGTGAACAGCTCATGCAGCACCGTCA
The DNA here is from genome assembly GCA_963713815.1 of uncultured Actinomycetes bacterium. Classification (GTDB taxonomy): domain Bacteria; phylum Actinomycetota; class Actinomycetes; order Streptosporangiales; family Streptosporangiaceae; genus RYN-230. The sequence continues at coordinate 222,614 of CAVQNH010000005.1, read as the reverse complement.
GCCGGTGGCTGGAATTTCGCCCCCGTGAAACTGGACCTGAACTCACCGTGCCCCCCCGGGCCACACTTAGGGGGCGTCATGCCAGACTCCCCCGATATGTCGGCATCGTGACCCAGGGTACAGGTCGACCTCACCCTCGGGTATCCGGCGAGGCTGTCCGGGTCCACCAGCAGGTTCACCGGCCGGCGATGGGGTGAGCCGGCCGGTCATCCGGCTGGATATCGCGGGGGCCAGTGGCTCATCCGGACGAACATGGGACGAGCCGGTTGGTTCATCCCCCCGGAGGCGGGGCGGGCCGGTAAGTTCATCCAGCCAAGGGTGACCTGGATGGAGGAGACGTGAAGCTGCTCCGGGTGCTGGCCGTGCCAGCCGCGCTGACCCTGGTGGCGGCCTGCGGGGGCGGCGGGACCCCGAGCGCCCCGCAGAGCACGGCCACCAGCTCGTCGGCGCCGGCCACGAAGGACGCCCACCCGGTCAGCCAGACCACGGCCACGCCGCCCGCGATGGCCGGGGTGACCGCCCGGGGCGCGCTGGTCCTGCTGAGCTCGGCGACCGGGGCGCCGGTCCGGACCCTGGTCCCCAACGGGGTCATCGGCGACGAGATCTCCGTCTCGGCGGACGGCGGGACCATCTTCTTCAGCAGGCGGCACGGCTGCGTGGACGACGTGGAGTCGGTCGCGGTGTCCGGCGGCAAGCCGACGCTGCTCACGACCGGGAGCGTGCCCGCGCTCTCCCCGGACGGGAACACGCTCGCGTTCGCCCGGCAGCCGACCCTGACCCCGCGCTGCATGAAGGCGGCGGGCAGCGACCTCTCCGCGCAGTACAGCCTGGTCACCCGGACGCTGAGCACCGGTGTGGAGCGGGCCTACCCGATGCTGCCGGCCGCGCAGCCGGGCGGGCTGCCCGCGCCGATCTCGCATCTGTCCTGGGCCGCGAACGGCACCGAACTGGCCGTGTCCATCGCCGCGATCCAGGACAACGAAGGCTGGCAGATCGTGCTGATGGACACCGCGACCGCCCAGAACTACCTGGGCGGGACCGGGGACACGCAGGTGCCGGTGACCGGCCCGGACCGGCGGCGCAGCTACTGGCGCGAGGGTGTGTACCTGCCCGGCGGCAACCTGTTCGTCAGCCGGGCATGCTGCGCCGGGGAACCGGTCCGGAACGTGTCCAAGCTGATGTGGGAGATCACCCCGGCCGGCGTGCTCAAGCACCGGGTGGCCATCGGGTTCCCGGGGCTCGACCACACCAGCCTGGCGGTGAACCGGTCCGGGAAGTGGCTGCTGTACCTGGCCGGGACGGGGCTGTACGTCTCGGAAAACGGTGCCCGGCCCCGGCAGGTCGGCTCGGGGCTGATCGCCGCGGCGTGGCTGTAATTCCGCGCCCGGCGCCGTCCCGCGGACTCCGGGTGGGGGCGCCGGGCTTCAATCCCGGCGCCGCCAGCCGGGGAGGTACACGGTACGGCGGGTCTGCCGGGCCTGGCGGGCGGCGGGCACCCGGGCCGCGAGGGTGGGCGCCATCCGGGCCTCCGCCTCGGCCCAGCCGAGGAACTCGGCGTCATCCAGCTCCTCTTCCTGCAGCCGGATGGCACCGGGATCGGCGAGCACACCACCGTCGAAGATGAAGTTCATGATCGCCCGCGGCCGGTCCCCCGCGGCGCCCATCCAGTCCACGACGAGCAGGTCGCCAGCCGGGATGGCCAGGGCGAGTTCCTCCGCGATCTCCCGGGTCACGCACTGATCCGGCGCCTCGTCGGCCTCGACGATGCCGCCGGGGATGCCCCAGTCCGGCCGGTAGTTCGGCTTGACCAGCAGGATGCGGTCGTCGGAGTCGGTGATCAGCATGCTGGCCGACAGGTACACACTGGGCAGGCTGGCGAACCAGTCCGCCGTGCTCAGCAACGGTTCAGGCACGCCTAGCAAGCTATCGGGTGCGCCGCTTGGCCGCGTACATGGCCCGGTCGGCCTCGCGCAGCGCGGTGTCCGCCGACTCGCCCAGCTCGGCCAGGTGGATGCCGATGCTGACCGGCACCGGGACCAGGTGCCCGTGGATGAGATGCGGCTGGCTGAGCGCGGCGCTGACCCGGCCGCTCAGGCCCTCCAGCCCGGCCGCGCTGATCCGGGGAGCGCTCACGGCGAACTCGTCCCCGCCCAGGCGGGCGACCGTGTCCTGCGGCCGGACGTGGGAACGCAGCCGGTGCCCGATGGTGAGCAGGGCCTCGTCGCCCGCGTCGTGGCCATAGGTGTCGTTGACCTGCTTGAACCCGTCCGCGTCCAGATACATCAGGCCCACCTGGGTGCTGGTGGCCTGACTCCGGCGGCCAGTCAGGGCGGCGTTCAGCCGGTCGGCGAACAGGCTCGGGTTGGCCAGGCCAGTGAGCGGGTCATGGGCGGCCTCGTGCGCCAGCGTCTGCTCGGCCATCTTCCGGCGGGTGATGTTCACGTGGGACGTCACTGCCCCCTGGACGTCACCGCCGAGCGGCGTGATGCGCAGCAGGAACCACCGGTTGACGGCCGGGGACGGGCACGGGTACTCCAGCTCGCCGTGCACGGTGTCCCCGGCCAGGACCTCCCGCAGGGCATCCGCGGCCCGCTGCGCGTCCTGGCAGCCGGCCGCAGCGGATCGTTCGCACAGGCCGAAGTAGTTCACGCCGACCCCGGTGCTCTCCGGCTGGCCGGCATTGTCCAGGGCGAACATCAGCCAGGCCTGGTTCACAGCCGTGATCGTCCCGGCGGGATCCAGCACAGCGGTCGCGTCCGGCAGCGCATCCAGCACGGCCCGGGCCAGCCCGTCGCTCATCATCGCGGCCTCCGCCAGACGCTCAATAGCACGGGGCACTGTAGTGACTATCTGCAGCCTACGGGGACCTTGCCGTCCCCGGGCCGGACCGCCCGGAGGCTTTACCGGCGATGCCGGGCGCGGCCCGGCTGGGCGGCCCGTCCCTGGCCGGCGTCGTCCGGCTCCACGTCCTTGCGGGTCACGGCCAGGTAGGCGACGAATGCGACGATCACGGCGCTCAGGATCAGCGCGACCAGGCCGCGCCCCAGCCCAACGCCACCGTAGCGGTGCGGCACGCCCAGCCAGTCCGCGTAGGACGCGCCGAGCGGGCGGGTCAGCACGTAGGCACACCAGAAGGCCACGACGGAGTTCAGCCCCAGCTTCCAGTACGCCAGCGCGGGAATGCAGATGAGCCCGGTGAACATGAGCCCCGAGGTCAGGAAGCCCAGATGCAAGGTGGTGGCGGTCAGGTCGCCGACCGCGGTGCCGAGCGCGAACGTGGCCAGCACGGTGGCCCAGTAGAACACTTCCCGGCGCCGGGTGGTGATGCTGTGGATCGACAGCGTGCGCTCGGTGGCGTACCAGGCGACGAACACCACCAGCAGGCAGGCGGCGAAGAACGTGCTGGACAAGGCGTAGGGCACGCCGAGCTTGATGTGCATGCCGTCCGCCGCCAGGGTGCCCCAGACCGCGACCATGGCCACCGCGAACCAGTAGACCCATACCTGATACCGGCGGGCCCGGAACTGGAGCACCATGGCCACAGCGAAGACCGCCGTGCCCACGACCCCGGCGAACACCGGGTTGTACCGGAGGGCCAGGAAGTCGGCGAGCGCCTCACCCATCGCCGTGGTCAGGATCTTGATGATCCAGAAGAACGCGGTGATCCGGTAGGGGACCTTGCTGGGCGCGTACGGCGCCGGGACGCCGGCCCCGGACCGGCGGAGCTGAGGTGATGCCACGGCGCCAGGATGCCATACGGTCCTCAGTGCCCTACCTGGCCTTTACCAGTACCACACCATGTGCCGGCATACGCCCGGGTAATCCGGCAGGCGCCGTGGATAAAGCAGCAGCCCCCGCCCTGGATTCCCAGGGCGGGGGCCGGTCGCGGTAAGCCGCGGCCGCATCAGCTCCCGACGCGACCCCGGATGTAGATGGGCGTGCCGTTGGTCTCGTTGACGTGCACCAGCTTGTGGAAGAACGCGGCGATGTCCATCGGGATCCGCACGCAGCCGTGCGAGACCGCCGCCAGCGGCACCGGGACGTCGCCGTGGATGGCGTACGACCCGCCGATGAAGAACACCGGGTTGTACATCGTGCCCAGCGGGACCTTCACCCAGCCGCTGGCGAACCAGTGCGCCCGGAAGTTCCCGTCCGGGGTGATCGCGGGGCCGCAGGTAGCCTTCGGATCGCCTCCGCAGGGGTAGTAGTAGCCGCCCCCCGGGGAGATGTGGCTGATCAGCTCGGGCACGTTGTTCCGGTACAGGACCAGGTAGCCCAGGGACAGGTGGACCTCGATGCGCCAGCTGCCGCCCTTGGGCACCAGCACCTTCGGCTGCCTCGGGTGGACCAGCGCCCGCTTCATCTTCCCGGTGACGTCATTGGGGGCGATGGCGGTCTGGATGCCCTGGACCTCCTTGAACGCCCACACGGCCTCGAGCGTGTTCAGCCCGAACTGCCCGTCAGCCTTGCCCGGGTAGTAGTGCAGGAAAGCCAGCCGCTGCTGCAGCTGCCGCACCGCGGGTCCCCGCATGCCGTAATTCAGCGCACCCTTCGGCGGCGTGTACACCGCGCCGGCCGCCGGGGTGCTCCTGGCAGCCCGCGACGTCACGGCCGCGCCCGCGGTGCTGCTCTGGCTCAGCACTGACGCGCCCACCGCGGCCACCACCCCGACCGTGGTCAGCCACCCCACCACTCTTCGCCTCATGGCGGTTCCTCGCTTGTCCTTGCTCGATGGCTGACCGCGAGCCATGCCGCGCGCACGCGGAATGCTGACGCCGACAGCACGACCCTGAGAAGATTTTCCCGACCACTTTCCTAGACGTTCTACCGGCCGTCACGGTTGCCCCGTGGATCACACCGGTCATCATTCCCACTTATGGCGGAATGCCTCCCGGAAACGTCACAGCCCGGACGTAACAGGGAGGGCAACCGGAGGAGAGTACCGCCCGGCGCGGGCGTCTGGCGACCGGACGCGCCGCCGGGCGGGCGGTCCGCTGGCGACCAGCGGGTAGCATGCCGGTCGTGCCGCCAGGTAGCGTGCCGGGAACCGTCCCGCAGATGCAGGACCACGCCAGGACGTGGCTGCAGCGGCAGACCTCCCACTGGCGGGACTGGCCGCCGGAACGCCTGATGACGGCCAAGCAGCGCACCGGCACGCGGATCAGCGTGGTGATCCCGGCCCGGAACGAGGAACGCACGGTGGGCCGCGTGGTGGGCGCGCTCCGGCAGGTTCTGCTGATAGGCACACCGCTGGTGGACGAGATCGTCGTGATCGACTCGGATTCCACCGACGGGACCGGGCGGGCGGCCGAGCGGGCCGGCGCCACTGTCCACCGGGCCCGTGACATCGCCCCCGAGCTCGGCTCCTATCCCGGCAAGGGCGAGGCACTCTGGAAGTCCCTGCTGGTCACCCGGGGTGACTTGCTGGTCTTCGTGGATGCCGACCTGACCCAATGGGGACCCCACTTCGTCACCGGCCTGGTGGGCCCCCTGCTCCTGGGCGGCCCGCCGGGCTCCGGGCCGCCAGATCCGGGCGGGCAGGTGCAGCTGGTCAAGGGGTTCTACGAGCGGGTCCGGACCGAGCGGGACGGATCCACTTCCACCGAGGGCGGCCGGGTCACCGAACTGGTGGCCCGCCCGCTGCTGAGCCTGTGGTGGCCGCAGCTGGCCGGGGTCGTCCAGCCGCTGGCCGGGGAGTGGGCGGCGCGGCGGAGCCTGATGGAGTCACTGACCATCCCGGTCGGGTATGGCGTGGAGCTGTCCACGCTGCTGGACACCTTCACCCGGCACGGCCCCGGTGCCGTGGCCCAGGTGGACCTGGGCTCCCGGGCCCATCGTCACCAGGCCGACCACGACCTGGCCCTGATGGCCGCGGAATTGATGGTGGTCGCGGAAGCGCGGCGGGACCACCCGGAGCCACCCGGGCAGGAGCTGCACCAGTTCGTCCGGGACCACGGCCAGGTGCGGCCGCGGTCGCGCGCCATCCCGAGCCACGAGCGGCCGCCCGTGGTCACGGTGAGGCAGCGGGACAGCGGTCCCGGTGCAGGCGGCGCGAGGTGACGGCCAGCGCCCGCCCAGCAGGCCCTCCGCCTCGGCCGGCACTCCTTCGCCCCGGCCCGGCGGCTGGTCATGGGCATCGTCAACCGCACCCCCGATTCCTTCTACGACCGCGGCGCGACCTGGGACACCGGCGCGGCCATGGCCCGGATGCACGCCGTGGTGGCCGAGGGCGCGGACATCCTCGACATCGGCGGCGTGGCCGCCGCGCCCGGCGCCCCGGTCGACGTGGCTGAGGAGATCCGCCGGACCGTGCCGTTCGTGGCCGCGGTCCGCGACGCCTACCCGGACCTGGTGATCAGCGTGGATACCTGGCGGCACGAGGTCGGGCGGGAGGTCTGCCTGGCCGGCGCGGACCTGCTGAACGACACCTGGGGCGGCCAGGACCCGGAGCTGCCCGCGGTGGCAGCCGAGTTCGGCGCCGGCCTGATCTGCGCGCACGCCGGTGACCAGGCCCCGCGGACCCGGCCGTTCCGGGTCGCCTACGACGACGTGATGGCCGATGTCCTGGACCGCACCCTGGCCCAGGCGGCCCGCGCCACCGCGGCCGGGGTGGACCCGGCCCGGATCCTGATCGACGCAGCCCACGACTTCGGCAAGAACACCTGGCAGTCGCTGGAGGTCACCCGGCGGCTGGGCGAGATGGTGGCGACCGGCTGGCCGGTGCTGGTGTCCCTGTCCAACAAGGACTTCATCGGGGAGACGCTGGACGTTCCCCCGGACCAGCGGCTGACCGGGACGCTGGCCACCACGGCCATCTGCGCCTGGCTGGGTGCCCGCGTCTTCCGGGTGCATCAGGTCCGCGAGACCCGGGAAGTGCTGGCCATGGTGTCCGCGATCCAGGGTGAGCAGCCGCCCGCCCGGACCGTCCGCGGGCTGGCCTGATGAGATCGTGATCACGAGCGCCGCACTCTGTCCCGGGCCGCCGCTGCTTGTCCGCGAGCTGACCGGAGCCGACCCGGTGCTGCCCGAGCTGCGCGCGGCCTGCGCGGAGGCGGTGGCCACGCTGCTGCGGGACCGGCCCGAGGTGGTCGCCGTGGTCGGCCCGGGCCCCGCGACCGGCCCGTGGCCGGGTGACGGGCGGCTCAACGTCGCCGCGTTCGGCGGGCTCCCGGCGGCTGCCACCAATGCTGCCGACCCCCCTGCCGCCACCCCAGATGGCGCTGACCCCCATGCCGCCATCCCCCATGCCGCCACCCCAGATGATGCTGCCCTTGATGACGCTGCCCTTGATGACGCTGCCGCCCGGCCGGCGCTGCCGCCCGGTCCTGGCATCGGGGCCTACCTGCTGGACCAGGCGGGTTACCGCGGGGAGCGGCTGATCTGGTCGGTCAGCGCCGACGAGCCGGTGGCCGGCTGCCGGAAGCTGGGCGCGGACCTGGCGGGCCGCGACACGAAGACCGGGCTGCTGGTCATCGGTGACGGCAGCGCCCGGCGGGGGCCCCGGGCGCCGGGGCACTTCGACGAGCGGGCCGCCGCGTTCGACGCGGCGGCAGAGCGGGCCGTGCGGGCCGGTGACACCCGGGCCCTGCTGGACCTCGATCCGGGCCTGGCCCGCGACCTGATGGCCACGGGCCGGGCCGCCTGGCAGGTCCTGGCCGGGGCGCTGGAGGGCTGCACGAGCCTCAGCGTGGAGGTGCCCTACGCCGCTGACCCGTTCGGGGTGGCCTACCTGGTGGCCACGCTCCGGCCGTCAGGCGCCGGGCGATCCGCTATCCGCGGCTGATCTGGGCCCGCCTGATCTGGGCCCGTCTGATCTGGGCCCGCCTGATCTGGGCCCGCCTGATCTGGGCCCGTCTTATCTGGCCCCGGCTGACCCGCGGGTGATCCCGCCGCCCCCGGTCAGCCGGGCCGCGATGATCACCGGCACCACGGTGAGCAGCAGCACCGCGACCACGACCACGTTCACCTCGGGCAGCTGCTGGCCGAGCCGGATGGCACCGAAGATCCACAACGGCAGGGTGTTCTGGGCGCCCGCGGTGAACGTGGTCACGATGACCTCATCGAAGGACAGCGCGAACGCGAGCAGCGCGCCGGAGATCAGCGCGGTGGACAGCATCGGCATGGTGATCGTGCGGAAGGTGAAGAACCCGTGGGCGCCCAGGTCCGCGGACGCCTCGTAGACCGAGCCGGAGACGCGGCGGAGGCGGGCGATGACGTTGTTGTAGACCACCACGATGCAGAACGTGGCGTGCCCGATGATGATGGTCAGCAGCGATAGCCCGATCCCGGCGAAGTTGAACGCCGAGTTGAGCGCGATCCCGGTGATGATGCCGGGCAGCGCCAGCGGCAGCACCAGGAGCAGCGACACGGCCTCGCGGCCGAAGAAGCGGAACCGGTGCACGCCGAAGGCCGCCGCCGAGCCGAGCAGCAGCGCGATCACCGTGGCGAACACGCCCGCTTTGAGCGACAGCACGAACGCCGCGCGGACCTGCGGGTCGTGCCAGGCCACCGGGAACCACTTGACGCTCAGGCCCTGGATCGGCCAGCTCTGCACGTTCGAGGCGTTGAACGCGTAGACGCAGATGATCGCGATCGGCACGAACAGGAACAGCAGCACGCCGCCGACCCAGATACGCAGGCCGATGCGGGCCAGGCGCCCTTCCATCAGACCGACTCGAACGCGCCGAGCAACCGCGCGCCGAGCAGGTAGAAGATCATGATCACGATAGGCACCATGGCGAGAGCCGCCGCGAACGGCAGGTTGCCCGCCGTGCCGATGTTCGAGTAGATGACGTTGCCGATGAAGTTCGAGTTGGCCCCGCCAATCAGGATCGGGGTGATGAAGTCGCCCAGGGTGAGCGAGAACGTGAAGATGGATCCGGCCACCACGCCGGGCAGCGCGAGCGGAAGCAGGACACTGCGCACCGTCCGCCAGTTGTGCGCGCCGAGATCCCCGGACGCCTCCAGGAGCGAGTCCGGGATCCGCTCCAGCGCCGCGTACACGGGCACGATCATGAACGGCAGCCAGATGTAGGAGAACACCAGCCACATCGCGGTGTTCGTGTAGCCGATGTTCACCGCACCGAGGCCGAGCTTGGAGAAGAACCAGCTCAGTGTGCCGCCCTTCTGCAGGATCACGATCCAGGCGTACACCCGGGCGATGTAACTGGCCCACAGCGGCAGCAGTACGGCGGTGAACAGCAGCTGCCGGCCACGATGGCTGGCCACCCGGGCCATGTAGTAGGCGAACGGGAAAGCCAGCACTGCGTCCGTGACCGTGACCAGGGCGGCCATCCCGACGGTCCGGCCGATGATGGTCAGGTAGGTGCTGGTGAACAGCTGCTGGAAGTTGCTGAGCGTCCAGCTGTGCACGAGCGTGTTGGTGAACGGGTTCACCGTCCAGAACGCGGTCACCAGCATGACCACGAGCGACGCCAGGTAGATGACCAGGAACCAGGCCAGCGGCGGGGTCAGCGTGAGCGTGGCCCGCAGCCAGCTCCGGCGCCACAGCGACGCGGAGATCCGGGCTCCCGGGCCGCCAGCCGGCCCGCGGGGTGCGCCCGCAGCAGGGCGGCCCGGCGCGGGGCCGCCCTGCTGAGCGGTCGTGGATGCCATCCGGTGGTTGTCCCTACCCGGTGATCTGGGTCCAGGCGCTCACCCACTGCTGGAACGGCACGCAGTCGTTCTTGCCGTTGCCGCACTGCGCGAGCGGCGTCTTCCAGAACTTGATGGTCTGGAAGTACGACTCGGGCGCGTCGGCATGGTAGGCCGCGCAGGAGCCCTTCTGGATCGAGTTCATGATCGGGCAGGCCAGCTTGTTGGCCGGGGTCTCACCGAAGTAGACCGCCTCCTGGGCCTGCACCTTGGGCGTGGTCACCCACTGCATCCACTTGTAGGCGCAGTTGGGGTCCGGGGCCTTGGTGGCCAGCATCCAGGTGTCCGCCCAGCCGGTCGCACCCTGGCTGGGAATCGTGTCGGCGACCTTCGCGTGCGCCGCGACCAGGGTGTTGGTCTGGTAGGGCCAGGCCGCGCCGACCACCGTGGTGCCGCTCTGGAAGAGCGAGATTTCCTGCGAGGCCAGGCCCCAGTACTTCTTGATCAGCGGATGCTCCTGCTTGAGCAGGGTGACCGCGGCGTTGAACTGGGTCTGGGTGAGCTCGTAGGGGTCGGTGATGCCCAGGCTGGGCTGGCTCTTGGACAGGTACAGCGCGGCGTCCGCGATCTGGATCGGGTTGTCCGGCACGGTGATCTGCCCCGAGTACTTCTTGTCGTAGAGCACCGCCCACGAGGTGGGTGCGGACGCGAACGTCTTCGTCGAGTAGAGGAGCACGTTCGGGCCGAACTCATAGGAGACGCCGTAGTGCTTGCCGGCGATGGTGTTGAACGGCGGCGACTGCAGGAAGGGGTGGAACTGCTTCCACGACGGGATCAGGTTGATATTGATGGGCTTGACGTCCCCGCCGTAGATGAGCCGCAGGTCTGCGTCGCCGGAGGCGGAGACCAGGTCGTACTGGCCGCCGCCGCCGTTGGCCATCAGCGACACCATCTCGCTGGAGGATCCGGCGTATTTCACGCTCACCTGACAGCCGGTGGCCGACTGGAACGGCTTCACCCACTGCGGCTGGGCGTAGCCCTCCCAGGCGATCAGGTTCAGGTGTCCTTCGGTCTTGCCGACCGAGGTCGGCACGGCCGTGCCGGCCTGCGGCGCCGTCAGGCCCGCGGTCGCGCTCCCACCCCCGCCCCCGCCCCCGCCGGAGTTGCTGGCCGATCCACCCGAGGATCCGCAGCCCGCCATCAGCACCGCAGCGGACGCTGCCGCTAGCAGCGCTCCGCCCCGCGTCCATCTCCTCATGCCTGTTCCTCCTGATCATGGGTGATTTCGACGCTCTGCAGGTCGGGCCAGGCCACGGTGACCGTGGTCCCGCGGTCCCCCGCCACGTCGGCGGCGTAGCCGTCCAGGTTCTGCCGGACCGCGGTGAGCTGGCCGCCGGCGTCCAGCGCGACCACGTACCGGGTCAGCATGCCGAGGTAGACGACCTCATCGATCCGGCCCTGCTCCGCGTGGCTCCCCGGTGGCGGGGACTCGCCGCTGGCCAGCAGCCGGACCTTCTCCGGCCGGACCGTGATATGCCGGCCATCCCGCTCCAGCACGTTCGAGATGCCGATGAAGCCGGCCACGAAGTCACTGGCGGGCTGCTCGTACACCTCGACGGGGGTGCCCAGCTGCTCGATCCGGCCCTGGTTGAACACGGCCAGCCGGTCGCTCATGGTGAGCGCCTCCTCCTGGTCGTGCGTGACGTAGACGAACGTGATGCCGACCTCACGCTGGATCCGCTTCAGCTCCAGCTGCATGCCCTGGCGGAGCTTGGCGTCCAGCGCGCCGAGCGGCTCGTCGAGCAGCAGCACCTCAGGCTCGTTCACGATGGCCCGGGCCAGCGCGACCCGCTGCCGCTGCCCGCCGGACAGCTGGACCGGCTTGCGGCCGCCGAGCCCGCTGAGGCGGACCATGTCCAGGGCGGCCTCGGCGCGGCGGCGGCGCTCGGCCCGGGCCACCCGCCGCACCCGCAGGCCGTACTCCACGTTCTGCAGCACGCTCATGTGCGGGAACAGCGCGTAGTCCTGGAAGACGGTGTTGACGTTCCTCGCGTACGGCGGCTGCCGGGTGACATCGGCCCCGCCCAGCTCGACCGTGCCGGAATCGGGCCGCTCGAACCCGGCGATCAGCCGCAGCAGCGTGGTCTTGCCCGACCCGGACGGGCCGAGCATGGTGAAGAACTCCCCCTCGCCGATCTCCAGGTTGACCCCGGCCACTGCGGCGAGCGAGCCGAACGACTTGCGCAGGCCGGCGAGCCGGACAGCGGGCAGGCCAGTAGCCACCCGCGCGGCACCCGGGTCGGCCAACGGCGCGTCTGTCGGCATCTCGCCAATCCCCTTAGTAGATGGGATCGTAAACTACAGGACTGTATGTTTATGCTCAAGCGGGCTATACGCGACTGGTCCTGCACCGTGATCTGCCCGTTGCTGTGCAGACTAAGAGGAGTGCGCTGGCTTGGGATCTTCCGCGCTCGCGACCATCCGGGCCCGCACGCTCTTCGCGCCGTTGGACGCGGGCGGCCGGGCCGAGACCGTGGCCCGGCGGCTCGCCCAGGCCATCACCCTCGGGCTGCTCCTGGACGGTGAGCGGCTGCCCGCGGAGAGCCAGCTCGCCGGTCAGTTCGGGGTATCCCCGGTGACCCTTCGCGAGGCACTGGCCATGCTCCGGGACCTGGGCCTGGTGGAGACCCGGCGCGGACGCGCGGGCGGGTCGTTCATCCGGGCGCCGGACGATTCCCAGGCCGTGCAGGTCGAGTCGGTGCTGCGGCTGCTGTCCGTGCACGAACTGCGGGACATCGGCGACCACCGGGCGGCGGTGGCCGGCGCAGCAGCGAAACTGGCCGCGCAGCGCGCCCTGGCCGGGGACATCGCCACGCTTCGTGAGCACGCCGGGCGGCTGCACGCGGCCCGCTCGCGCACCGAGCGGCGCCGGGCCGACGCCAGGATCCACGTCGAGATCGCGGCCGCGGCCCAGTCACCCCGGCTCACCCGGGAGGAAATGAGCCTCTGGTCCGAAGTAGGCGACCTGGTCTGGCTGCCGGTGACCGACGACCAGGTGGCCGAGGTGGCCGCCGAGCACGACCGGCTGGTGGACAGCATTGCCCGGCAGGACCCGGAGCAGGCCCGGCAAGCCGCCGAGCGGCACGTGCAGGCCGAGACCGGCCGACTGCTCGACCTCCGCCTCCGGATGGGGACAGCGTGACCGCGCTGGGCCAGCCGCCGCCGGGTGCGGCGCGGCTAGCCGGTCCAGTGCGGCCGGTCCAGTGCAGGCCGATCCAGTGCACGCCGATCCAGTGCACGCCGATCCAGTGCTGGCCGATCCAGTGCTGGCCGCGCGGGCCACCAGCCTGCTGACCGGGATCACCCAGCGGATCGGGCAGGTGCTGGCCCGGGTCACCGACATCGGCGCGGCGGCGGAGTCCATCGCGGCGGCGACCCAGGCCGCCGGGCCGCCACTGCGCCGGGACGATTTCAGCCCGCTGCGCCGGCTGGTGGCGGAGCTACTGCGGGCGCAAGCGGGCCTGGCCGCGGGCGCGGGCATCGTGCTCGCGCCCGGGACACTGGCTGATGCGCCGCGCTGCATCGAATGGTGGTGGGCTGATCCGCAGGCGCAGGTCAGCAAGCTGCATGTAGATCTGGACCCCGAGTCGGCCGAGTTCTATGACTACACGACCACCGAGTGGTACCGGGAGCCGGAGCGGACCGGGCAGCCCTCGGTAGCCGGCCCGTACGTCGATTTCATCTGCACCCGGGAATACACCTTCACCCTGGCGGCGCCGATCCGGTGCGCCGGGCGGTTCATCGGCGTCGCCGGGGCTGACATCCTCGCCGCGCAGGTCGAGCGCCTCGTCCTCCCCGGGCTGGCCGGGCTCGGCCGCACCGCGGTGCTGGCCAGCGGGCACGGCCGGGTCATCGTCTCGACCAGCGCGACCCTGCCCCCCGGGGCGGCCCTGCCCCGCGCGCCGCGGCAGGCGGGCTTCACGCCGTTGGCCGGGCCCGGCGCCGGCCAGCCGCCGCGCCTGCTGCCATGGTCCCTGTTCACCGTCCCGACCGCGTGATCAGCGGCCCGCCGCTGCAGTTAAGGCGCTGCTCACCGGGTAGTAGTCAGCCGGATGAACGCCCTCAAGAAACTGATCGCCGCACTCGACCGGTTCGAGCAGAACCGGCCGTGGCTGGCCTTTCCCGTGGCGGTCTGGAAGAAGTTCGGCGACGACCAGGCCGGGAACCTCGCGGCGCTCATCGCCTACTACGGGTTCGCGTCGCTGTTCCCGCTGCTGCTGGTCCTGGTGACCGTGCTGGACATCGTGCTGGCCCACGACCCCACGCTCAAGGCCAAGGTGCTCAACTCGACGTTCTCCCACTTTCCTGGCATCGGGAACACGCTCAGGCATGCGACCGCCGGGCACACGGTGAGCGGGACCGGGATCGCCCTGGTCATCGGGATCGTGCTGACCTTCCTCGGCGCCCGGGGCGTGGCCGCCGCGGCGCAGAACGCGCTGAACACCGTCTGGGGCGTGCCGTTGTCGCGCCGCGCGGGGTTCCCGTGGTCGCTGCTCAAGCAGATTGGCCTGATCCTGGCCATGGGCATCGGCCTGCTGGCCACCACCCTGCTGTCCGGGCTGGCCGGCGCGAGCGCCAGCGTGCTCGGCGGGGTCGCGGCCCAGATCGGCACCCTGGTCGTCTCGCTGGTGCTGAACATCCTGGTCTTCTGGCTCGGGTTCCGGCTGGCCGTGGAACGCGAGATCAAGGCCCGGCAGATGCTGCCCGGGGCCGTGCTGTCCGCGATCGTCTGGCAGATCCTCCAGCTGTTCGGCACCTACCTGGTGGCCCACACACTGAAGAGCTCGTCGGTGTACGGCGTGTTCGGAGTGGTTCTCGGCCTGCTGGCCTGGCTTTACCTGCAGGCCCAGTTCACCCTCTACGCGGTGGAGGCCAACGTGGTCAGCGTGCGGCGGCTGTGGCCGCGCAGCCTGACGCCGCCCCCGTTCACCCCGGAGGACCTCCGCGCATTCGAGATGTACGCCAAGATGCAGGAGCGCCACCCCGATCTGGACATCGAGACCCGGGTCGCGTCCCCCGTCCGGCAGACCGGGGACCCGCAGACCGCTGATCCCCAGACCGGGACCCGCAGACCGGGGACCCGCAGACCGGGGATTCCCAGACTGCGGATCCGCAGGCCGCTGATCCCCAGACCAGGGACCCGCAGACCGGAGATTCCCAGGCCGCGGATCCGCAGGCCGCTGATCCCCAGGCCGGAGAGCCCCACGCCGGGAAACACCGCCAGACCGGGGAGCCAGGGTCAGGAACCCGGCGGGTCAGTAACTGAGCCGGCCGCCTTAGCAGCCAGGCGTTCCCGCTGCGGGCGGACGGTGTACTTCGGGTCCCGGGCGGAGACCCGGCCCGCCTCGAAGATCCCGAACCGGGTCAGCGCGGACGCCGTCAGCAGCGACGCACCGCAGATCGCGTTCATCACGCGCCTCCGCCGCTCGCGCGCCCCCGCCCAGCACCGCCCGCGCCCAGGAGCGCCCGGCCGCCCCGGCCACGGTGAGCATCTCGGCCACGTTCCAGCAGCTTCCCGGGCCGGCCGGTCTGGTACGGCTCCCCGATGTCCCCCAGGCGCTCGCAGCATCCGGCTCTTGGCGGTCAGCTCGGTGGCCGCGCCCAGCACCGCGAACCGGATCGCCTGCCCAGCGTCCCCGGGGGTACGACCAGCATGCCCAGGCCGCCTGCCGCGCTGACGCGGCGGACCCGGCGAACAGGTACGGCATCTCCCGGTGCGCGTCGTGCCAGGCGGGCACCGCCGTGTCACAGATCAGCGCGGCCGTGTACGTGCAGACGCCGGGGCCCACGACGGCCGCGCCGGCGGTGGCGGCGGCCCCGGCCTTCGGCAGCCGCCCAGTCACCGCGCAGGCGGCCGAGGCCGCCGCGCCGCCACCGAACGCGGACATCAGCCAGGAGCCGACGCTCATCGGCGAGGTGGGCTTGAACACGCGCAGCATGTTCAGGAAACGCTCCGGCCGGCCGAGGTCGGCCACCAGGGCCACCCCGGATAGGCCGATCGCCCCGACCGCGGCGATCTTCGACGCCTTGGCCTGCTTGTGGTTGCCGGTCGCCTGGGCGAACCCGGCCAGCACCGAGGAGGCGCCGGCCAGCCCGCCGAGGAACAGGTAACCGCCCACATCCCGGGTCCCCCAGACCGGCTCCTTGATGATCGGCTTGCCGTAGTAGGAGTCCGGGCGGGCGCGGGGCACCACGAGCTGCTCGCCGCCAGCGTTTCGGCCGCCGCCGTGCCGCCACCACGGCGGCCTGCCGCCACCAGAGCGGCCAGCACGCTCACGGACCCCGTCGCTGGCCAGGTCCCGTGCCCGTCCCCGCCGCGCCGGTCCCGCTCATGCTGGCCGCGGCCGTGCACGCCCAACCGCTCCCGCACGCGGGCCGCCAGGCCAGGCTCCACCGGCGGGCCGTTGCCCCGTGCCTGCCAGTCCCGTGCTTCGCCGGCCCGGTGCTCGCCAGCCCCGGGCCTGCCGGACCGGCTCACGGGCGCAGGTCCCGGCGACAGCGAGGCGATCAGGCCGCCGACGAGCAGGGCACCGGCCGCGGTGGCCACGTGCCGCCACATCCGGGGCAGGTCCCGCGTGGTGTCCACCGGGTCCGGCGGCAGCCCGTACACTTCCGGCTCGTCCAGCAGCAGGAAGAACGCGCCGCCGCCGCTGATGCCGTCGTCGGGGTCCTCGAGGTACAGGCGCGCCCCGGTCTCCCCCGCCTCGTGCAGCGCATCGACCCGCAGCTGGGCCCGCTCACGCAGCTCGTCCACCGGGCCGAACTGGATCGACTGGGTCGGGCAGGCCTTGGCGCAGGCCGGCTCCAGGCCGTCGCCGATCCGGTCGTAGCACAGCGTGCACTTCCAGGCCCGGCCATCCCCCTCGCGCCGTTCGATGACCCCGAACGGGCAGGCCGAGACGCAGTACCCGCAGCCGTTGCAGACGTCCTCCTGGACCACGACCGTGCCGAACTCGGTCCGCATCAGCGCGCCGGTCGGGCACACGTCCAGGCAGGCGGACTCGGTGCAGTGCTTGCACACGTTGCTGGCCATGAGCCAGCGGGAGCCGTCCGCGGAGAACTCCCCCAGCGCCGACTCGGTGAGCACCGACGCGCCGGAATCATCCGGGTGCCCGTGCCCGGGTCCGGGCGCGTCACCCGGGCGCTTGATCTGCTCGATGAACGCGACGTGCCGCCAGGTGGAGGCGCCCAGCCCGCCGGTGTTGTCGTAGGACATGCCGAGCAGGTTCAGCCCGTCCTCAGGGACGTGATTCCACTCCTTGCAGGCCACCTCGCAGGCCTTGCAGCCGATGCACACCGAGGTGTCGGTGAAGAACCCCATCCGGGGCGGGTGGTCCTCGTATCCGGCGTGGGCCGCCGGATCCAGGGGCGGGGCGGAGTGAGCCGCGGCGGGTGGTTTTCGTTGCGGCGAATTTGCAGTTACGTCACTCACGCCTGAGTCCCCGTCTCATCGGTGATGCCGGCCCGCTCCTGGTAGGAACGGATCAGGTCGCGCAGTGCCGGGCCGCGCGGCCGGCGGCCGGGCTGGATGTCGACGGCCAGGGCCTTGACCTCCTGGATGTGCACGTTCGGGTCCAGGGCCAGGTGGGACAGCTCGTTGGCCGCGTCCCCGGTGGTCAGGCCGTTGGGGCCCCAGTGCCAGGGCAGGCCGACCTGGTGCACGGTCCGCCCGCCCGCGCGCAGCGGCTTCATCCGGCGGGTGATCATCACCCGCGCCTCGATGGCGTTGCGGGCGGTGATGATCGTCGCCCAGCCCATGTGCTCGAGACCCCGCTCGGCCGCTAGCTCGGGCGACACCTCGCAGAAGAACGCGGGCTGGAGTTCGGCCAGGTACGGCAGGAAGCGCGACATCCCGCCCGCCGTGTGGTGCTCGGTCAGCCGGTAGGTCGTGCTCACGTACGGGAAGATCTCGGACCCGGGCTCGGCGCCGCTGGGCTGGAACCGGTCCTGCGGGTTGGAGAGGATCTCGCGGATCGGGTTGTGCTGCTGGCGGTACAGCAGGTTGGCCAGCGGGGATTCCTGGGGCTCGTAGTGCGTGGGCATCGGGCCGTCCACCAGGCCGGCCGGGGTGAACAGCCAGGCCTTGCCGTCCGCCTGCATGATGAACGGGTCGATGCCGGAGATCGCCGCCACCCCGGTGGCCCCTTCCGGCGGCCGGTAGGACGGCGGCCGGTCGCCGACGAAGTCGGGTATGTCGTGCCCGGTCCACTTGGCGTTCTCCTCGTCCCACCAGACCAGGGCCTTGCGCTCGCTCCACGGCTTGCCGTCCGGGTCGGCCGACGCCCGGTTGTAGAGCACCCGGCGGTTGGCCGGCCAGGCCCAGCCCCACTCGTTGGCGACCCAGTTCTGCTCGCGGCCGGGCTTGCGGCGGGCGGCCTGGTTCACCCCGTCGGCGCGGACACCGCAGTAGATCCAGCAGCCGGCCGCGGTCGAGCCGTCGGCTTTGAGCTGGGTGTAGGACGAGACCGGCTTGCCGTCGGCGTCCCGGCCGTTGATCTCGGCCAGGACCGCGTCGGCGTCCGGGTCGTCCTGCGGTCCCTCGGTCGGGTAGTCCCAGGTGAGATCCAGGATCGGCCGGTCCATGTCCAGGGCCTCGGCCTCGCCCAGGATGGTTTCGGCGTCCGCGGCCTTCTGGCGGGCCGCCGCGGCCAGCTTCTCCCGGATGCGCCGGCCCAGGTGATAGGTGAACCACAGGTCGCTGCGCGCGTCACCGGCCGGCTCCACCGCGGTGTGGTGCCACTGCAGCATCCGCTGGGTGTTGGTGAAGCTGCCGCTCTTCTCGGT
The DNA here is from genome assembly GCA_963713815.1 of uncultured Actinomycetes bacterium. Classification (GTDB taxonomy): domain Bacteria; phylum Actinomycetota; class Actinomycetes; order Streptosporangiales; family Streptosporangiaceae; genus RYN-230. Next base: position 204,176 of record CAVQNH010000005.1, on the reverse strand, counting down.
GTGCGCCGCGGCGGGCATGAAGAACACCTCGGTCTTGATGTCCTCGGTGCGCATCTCGCCGGTCTCGAGCTCCGGGCCGTTCTGCCAGAACGTGGCGCTCTCGATCATGACCAGATCGCGGACCACCAGCCAGTCCAGGTTGGCCAGGCCCATCCGCTGCATCCGCGCGTTGGCCGAGCCGACCGCCGGGTTCTGGCCGAACAGGAAGTACCCCTTGCAGGTGCCTGCCATCTGGGCCAGCACCGTCTCGTAGGTGCTGTGGCTGCCGGTCAGCCGGGGCAGGTAGTCGTAGCAGAAGTCGTTGTCCGCCGTGGCGGCGTCACCCCACCAGGCCTTCAGCAGGCTGACCATGTAGTCGCCGGTGTTGGCCCAGAACCCGTTCTGCACGCTCTCGTCCTGCACGTAGCTGTCCAGGTCGTCGTCGCCGTGCGCGAACGGCATCGGCAGGTACCCGGGCAGCAGGTCGAACAGGGTCGGGATGTCGGTCGAGCCCTGGATGGAGGCGTGCCCGCGCAGGGCCATGATGCCGCCGCCGGGACGGCCCATATTGCCCAGCAGTGCTTGCAGGATCGCGGCGGTACGGATGTACTGCACGCCCACCGTGTGCTGGGTCCAGCCCAGGCTGTACACGAACGCGGTGGTCCGCTCCCGTCCCGAGTTCTCCGTGATGAGCCGCGCCACCTGGAGGAACTGCTCTTCGGGCACCCCGGCGACCTCGGCCACCACCTCCGGCGTGTACCGGGCAAAGTGCCGCTTGAGGATCTGGAACACGCAGCGCGGGTGCTGCAGCGTGTCGTCCCGGTCCGGGTCGGGGTGCGCCGCCGCGCCGCCCGAGCCGTGCGCCTCGCCGCGGGCCGCCTGCCGCACCTGCCGTTTGCGGCCCGGTTCCATGCCCCGGGCGCCGCTGGCCGGTGCCACCTCACCACCCTGGTAGGCCCAGGTCTCGGCGTCGTAGACCCGGTGCTCGGCGTCGAACCCCGAGAACAGCCCATCGAGATCCTCGGTGTCCTCGAAGTCCTCGGTGATGATCACCGGGGCGTTCGTGTACGCGCGCACGTACTCGTCGAAGTACTTCTCGTTCTGCAGCACGTAGTTGATCAGCCCGCCGACGAACGCGATGTCCGCCCCGGCCCGGATCGGCACGTGCAGGTTGGCCACCGCGCTGGTCCGGCTGAACCGCGGGTCGACATGGATGATCTTCGCGCCGCGCTTCTTGGCCTCCATGACCCACTGGAAGCCGACCGGGTGGGCCTCGGCCATGTTCGAGCCCTCGATCAGGATGCAGTCAGCGTTGGCCAGGTCCTGCTGGAAAGTGGTCGCGCCGCCGCGGCCGAAGCTAGTTCCCAGACCGGGAACTGTGGAGGAGTGTCATATACGCGCCTGGTTCTCGATCTGGATCGCGCCCAGCGCGGTGAACAGCTTCTTGATCAGGTAGTTCTCTTCGTTGTCCAGGGTGGCACCACCCAGGCTGGCGAAGCCCATGGTGCGCCGGGTGCGGCGGCCCTCGTACTCCCACTGCCAGCCCTGGCGCCGGGCGTCGATGACCCGGTCGGCGATCATGTCCATCGCCGTGTCCAGGTCCAGCGACTCCCACTCGGTACCGCCCGGGCGGCGGTAGAGCATCTGGTACTGGCGGGCGTCACCGGTGGTGAGCTGCAGGCTGGCCGACCCCTTGGGGCACAGGTGGCCGCGGCTGACCGGGGAGTCGGGGTCCCCCTCGATCTGGACGACCTTCTCGTCCTTGACGTACACATTCTGGGCGCAGCCGACCGCGCAGTACGGGCACACCGACTTCACGACCTTGTCGGCGGTGGCGGTGCGGGGCTCGAGGGACGCGCTGCGGGCGGTCTTGGTGGCCGCGCCGAGCCCGAGCCGGTCCGTCCCCGTCAGCTGCCGGTAGACGGGCCAGGACTCGATCCAGGTGCGCGTGCCCATCCAGACATCCTTTCCTGCGGCCGCCCGGGGTGCAGTTACTACCTAACCACTGGCGATCTAAACGCTCCAGGGCCCCCCGAGGTAAGCCGGCGGCCTGGGCGGCCGGCGGGGCGGGCCTGGTGGGGCGGGCGGAGCCTGGGACGGGGGGGCGGGCGGGGCGGCGGCCTGGGGCGGGGCGGCCGACGGGCGGCCGGCGGCGGGGCCTGGCGGGCGGGCCGGCGGGGGCCGGGCGGAGGCCGACGGGAGGCGATCTAACCAGGCGGCGGGTCGACCTTGCGATTGCATGACCCATCGTTCATCCGGGTGCCGTATTGCGGTCGCGCTGGTGCCACGTCAGGCCGGTAGGCCTGGTGACCATTCACCATGCCTAGCTGCGCAGACCCCTCGTCCTGCCGTCGGAGGCGGCTCCGTCCCCGCCATCAGGATGCCCCTTAGCGGAAAGAGGCCGCATGTTCCCCACCGCCCGCCGGAGTGCGAGCAAGCTGAAAGCCACCCGACTCGCCACGAAGAGACTCGGCGCCATCACCCTGGGCACGCTCAGCCTGAGCGCCGCGGCCGCCCTGGCCACCTCGGCGCTCAGCGCGGGCCCGGCCAGCGCCTCCACCGCCGGGAGCCACCCCGGGTACTCCGCCCGGGTGATCCTGTCCGGAGCCAGCCTGCGGCACACCTTCGTGGCGGCGGGCTCGGCCAAGCATCACTCGGCCCCGCTCACCCTGCCGGACGACATCACCGCGGCCGGCCCTTACCTGTTCACCGCCTTCCAGAACGGTGTTGGCCCCCAGGGGCAGGCGGCCACGGACGGCAACCGGGACAGCACGGTCGTGGAGTTCACCCGCACCGGCCGGGTCGTTCGGCAGTGGGACATCCGCGGCAAGTGTGACGGCGTGACCGCGGACCCGGCCCGTCACCGGGTGATCGCCACGGTGAACGAGGACGCCAACTCCAGCGTGTACACGATCGACCCCGGGGCCGCCCCCGGCCGGCAGGTACGCCACTACGCGTACAGCGCGCCGCTGCCCAGCAAGGGCGGCACCGACGCCATCTCGATCTTCCACGGCATGGTGCTGGTCAGCGCGTCCGCGCCGGGCACCACCGGCGCCGCGGCACCACAGCCCGGTTACCCCGCCGTGTACCAGCTGGCATTCCAGCCGCGCCGCCTCATCGCGGCGATCCGGCCGGTGTTCTACGACGAGGCGCGGGCGACCGTGGCCAACTCCGGGGCCGGAGGGCAGGTCCGCCTGGCGCTCACCGACCCCGACTCCAACGAGGTGGTCCCGTCCGACGCGGCCCGCTTCGCCGGGGAGTTCATGCTGACCAGCCAGGGCGACAAGGAGCAGATCTTCGTCCGCCACCCCGCCCTGCGGCGCCCGGCCCTGTCGGTGCTGCGGCTGAGCCAGTCGGTCGACGACACGGCGTGGGCCACCAGCCACGACGGCCGGCTCTACGCGACCGACAACGGCGCGGGCACCGTAGACGTGGTCACCGGGCCGTTCACCCCGGGCTCGGTGTTTGTGGCCGTCACCCCGTGCGACGCCAACGGTGCCCCGGCCACGTGCCCCGGGCCCGGCTTCCCGGCCAACTATCTCGGCTCGCTGAACCCATGGACCGGGCACATCAGCCGGGTGGCGGTGCACGGCGCGGTGCTGAACCCGCAGGGGATGCTGTTCGAGTCACAGGGCTGGTAAGTCACCGGGCTGGTAGTCACCGGTCTGGTTGGCACCGGCCTGGGAGTCACCGGGTCGGCAAGTCACAGGGCTCGTAATCAGCTACGGCGGATCAGGCCTGGAGCGCGCCCTGCACATGGGGGTCTTCTCGACTGGGCGCCCTCCGCACCTGAGAATCCTCGGGTGCGGAGGGCGCTGCATATCGTGTAGTCGAACGCAATGGCTGCAGCCCATGGAATGTTATCGAATGTATATCTGAATCAGAGATCGCGGAGCCTCACAATTCGATATTATGTTCGCATAGCTGATCTTCCAGGTCCCATGAATCGTCCGTCGCCTAGACCGGGAGGTGAGTCCCACGTCAGCTGAACCCGCAGGCCAAGAACGGTTGCCTGACCCTCCGGGCTTCCGCTCCGGGCGCGCGGCCGCACCGGCCGACCACGCAATGGGCATGTGCTGGGCTGGCGACATCGCGCTGGAGGAAGTCCTGGCCGCTGCCGATCGCCTGCGGCGCACCCGTAGGGGCCAGGACCTGCCCGCGTGGGAAGAGCCTGAGCGACCGGCCAAGGGTGGCTCCCGCCGCTTAACCAGGTCTCGCCCGGTCGAAGACGCGCGTGCCGGAGACCTGGATCGGAAGGATCGCACCAGCGGGTCCCAGTCGCCCGCTGGCCAGCCTGCCGGACACCTGCATCCGCCCGCCCAGGGCGCGTCGGACGAGGACCAGCCCGCCGAGGAGCCGGCGAACCAGAACCCGGCGTACGAAGACCCGGCGAGCAAGGACCCCGCCGCCCAAGACCCCGATACCCAAGACCCAATCGACCAGGACCCGGCGGATGAGGACCTGGCGGATGAGAACCCCGCCACTCAGGACCCGTTCGCCGAGGACGAGTTGCGTGCCGCTGAGGCGGGCGTCGGCGGACCAATGCTGAGTTCGGAGATGGCGGGGCACGTTCGCATGCTGCCCGGTCCAGCTCTGGCGGCCTGGCTGGGCCAGGCCGGACCCGGCCAGCTAGACGAGGCGGGCCTGGTCAACAGCATCACCGGGTGGCGCAAGCTCACCTCCTGGGCCCAGGCACAGGAACTTGCCGCGGTCGCTGAGCTCGGGCGCCGGCGGGGTGTCATGGACGATCCCGAGGCGGACCGTGACCCCGTCCGGGAGCTGTCGGCCGAGTTCGCCCCCAACGAGGTCGCGCTGGCCCTGACCTTGACCCAGTACGCCGCCGAGTGGTGGATGAGCCTGGCGGTCAGCATGTCCCGCCGGCTGCCCGCGACCTGGTCTGCCCTGAGCCAGGGGACGATCGACCTGGCGCGGGCCAAGCTCGTTGACCTGTGGACCACGCCGCTCGACGACGACCTGGCCCGGGCGGTCGAGCGCAAGGTTCTCGTCCGGGCGGGCCAGCAGACGACGGGTCAGCTTCGCGCATCGTTGCAGCGCGCCGTGATTTCGGTGGACCCCGCCGCCGCCGAGCGCCGGCGCGCTCAGGCCGAAAAGAACGCCCGCGTGGAACTGTCTGGAGAGGACAGCGGGACTGCCGCCCTCTCCGGCCACTTCCTCCCGGCAGCACAGGCATCGGCTGCGTGGGCCCGCATCAGCGGGATGGCCGAGACGATGAAGGGCGACGGAGCCGGGGGCGGCATCGACCTGCTGCGCGCGCAAGTGTTCGTCGGCCTGCTGCTCGGCACCCTTCCGCAGCCACCCGGCCCGGCCGACCCCGGGAACCCAGACTCACCTAGTGCATCACCGGACGCCGGCGGCAACCCGCCCGGCGACGGCGGCACCGACCGCGGCGGCAACCCGCCCGGCGACGATGGCACCGACGCCCTCGGACGCGACCTGGGTGAGGACCCGGGCAGCGGTCGGCGCGGTGAGCCCGCGGCGAACGACCCGTCCCGCTGGCCACGCTCGCGACGACCATCCCCCTCACGAACCAGCGAACGGCGATCCCGGTCAGGGCCCAAGTCCTGGCGCGGCTGATCACCGGCCATGGTGCTGGCCACCGATCCCGGCGCCAGGGGAGGCCCCGTGGCCCGGCGCAGGCAGCGGCATGGTGAAGATCCGGCGCCCAGAGCTCAATGCGTCCTGGCGGACGCTGGCCGGGTGGTGGGACGAGCCGGGCCAGCTCACGCGGATGGGCGCGATCACGGCGGCAGTGGCGCGACAGCTAGCCCAGGCCGCGGCGGCCGATCCGACGTGTCTCTGGCGGGTCGTCGTGACTGACGCCCAGGGCCAGGTGATGGCGGTGACCCGGCTCCACTGGCCGGGGCGACCGCACCGGAAATCAGGTCACCCGCCCGGGTCAGACGCTGACCCGCCCCCGACAGGTGCGCGCCCGCAGGGCCCCGGCGTGCCCGGACCCGGGGTGCCCGGACCCGGCGTGCCCGGACCCAGCGTGCCCGGACCCAGCGTGCTCGGGCGGATCACCGTCACGGTGCCGGTCACTCTCCTGGATGAGCCACCGCCCGCCACCCAGGCTGGCTCGAACGCGTCGGCTGAGCTGGCGGCCGCGCTGCGGGCCATCCTGGCGGCTGCCGCGACGGCGGCCCGCGAGGTTGGCCCCGCGGACGGCGATCACGGGATTGGCGATCACGCGAACTCCGATAACGCGGACGGCGGTCCCGGCGTCCCGTGTACCCACGCGAATGCCGCCTCCGGATACCGGATCCCCGACCGGATGCGGGACCTGATCGAGGTGCGTGACCAGGACTGCGGGTTCCCGATCTGCCGTCGGCCGGCGTCGAGGTGCGACCTTGATCACACGGTCCCCTACGATCAGGGCGGCCTGACCTGTCCCTGCAATATTTCCGGTGGATGCCGCCACGATCACCGGATGAAGGGCTCGACCGCCTGGCGTCTGAGGCAGCCCCGGCCGGGCACCTTGATCTGGACCGCACCATCCGGACTCAGCTGGACCGTCACTCCTCAGCCGCACGTGGCCTGAGCGGAGACACCATGGCTCTGCCACCGACCGGGTCGGCCTCCGCGGGTGGGGCCCGCGGCAGAGCGAACAACATGGGCCCGGCCGACGCACGCCTCGACCGCCGATGCATGTCGCGGCCCGCGGAATTGAACGCCCGCCACGCGCGGGAACGCCCCGCGCGCAACTCACGCACCTCCCGGATACAGAGGGCAGCCAGGATCTGACGCTGTGATTACGGACCAGGCGGGTGCCCTGCGGACGGCCAGAGGCGGCCGGTAGCCTGGCCTCAAGCCAGGACCCCTAGCCGGTGCCCGCCCCTGTGGGCCGGTCCGGAATTCTTGGCGACGGAAGCGGACCGGGGGGAAGAACGATGGGAGATCGGCCGTGAGCCTGCCGGCAAGTCAGCAGCGGACGCTGAACAGGATCGACCGGATGCTGAGGGACTCCGATCCCCGCCTGGTCGCGCTGTTCTCCATCTTCACCAGGCTCACCTGGGACGAGGAGATGCCCCGCATCGAGGAAGTCCGGGCCAGGCTGGCCCGGTTCGGCGGCTGGCTCGCCTGGCGCACCCGGCCAATCCGGCGGCGCATCCCCCGCCCGTCCGCCCGGGTGAAGGCGATCCTGTTTTTCCCCGCGGCCCTCGCCGCTGTGGCCTGCGCCCTGCTCATCGGGGGCAGCGGCCCGGCTGTGCATCGCTGCACCGCCACGGTCCGCGCGCCCGCCAACGAGCTCATCGTCAAGGCCCGGCAGTGCCGGCTGACGCTGGCGCGGAATCCGGTCCCGATCTTCGCGCACTAGCCCTCAGCACTGGCCGTCGTGCACTGGCCGTCGTGCACTGGCCCTTGTGCACTGGCCGACGCGCACTAGCCATCACTATCTTGTCTTCGCGCTAAGAGTTGCCGCGTTCCCGCCTCAGCACGTCGGCCCCGGCGAAGGTGAACATCCGCTCCCCGGCGGGCAACGGGGCAGGGGTTCCGGCAAACCGGTGCGCACCAACTCCCCACCCGGTCTCCCGCTCGGACACCCCGAGTAGCTCGAAGTCTTCCGCAGCGAACCATTCGCAGATCTGCGGGACCAGATCGGGCTCAAATCGCCCGCGGGTCCAGACAACCGTGCCGCCCGTCGCGCACAGGCCGGCGCAGCACCGGATGGTCCGGGCCACGTCCCCGTCGGTGATGTTGCCGAACACACCGCAGGCCAGCACGAGGTTGGCTGGGACCAGCCCGGCATAGACGTCCGTCTAGCGCCGCATCCCCGGTGACCACCTCGACCTGGGTCAGCCCGGCATCCGCGGCGAATTGGCGGGCGGTCGCCGCGATACGCGGATCCAGCTCCACCAGGCGCGCGGTCACGTCTGCGCGGCGCGGGTGATCACGGAGCACCCCGATCAGGTCGCGGCCCTGGCCCGCGCAGATGCTGACCGCCCGCAACCGCCCGGGCGGGGCCTGGTCGAGAGCGGCGGCGATCCAGGCCTGCACGGCAAGCAGCCGCTGGGCCAGCGGGCTGCCCGGGTCGTCGTACGCGTCGTGCCACGCGGCCCAGTCCCGGCCACTACGGGCCGGGCCACCACCGGCCGGGCCAGCACAGTCCCCGCCAGCGTCCCCGCGCAGTCCCCGCCAGCCCGTCCCGCCAGCACGTCCCGCCAGCACCGTCCCGGCCAGTACGGTCCCGCGCCAGCACGATCCCGGCCAGAAGGGGCCCGCCCGGCGCTCACCGGGCCTCCGTCACCCACACCATCCGGCGACCCCGCTCCCCCGGCGCTTCCGGCTGGTGCCGGTCGATCCGGTCCAGGCGGTAGCCCAGCTTGCGCGGGATGGCCGCGCTGGCCAGGTTCGCCTCATCGCAATGGATCTCCGCCCGGGTCACGCCGGGCAGGCCGAGCGCGACCTCGGTCAGCATCCGGGCCGCTTCCGTGCCCAGGCCCCGGCCCGCGTACCTCGCGTTGACCCAGTAACCGATCTCCATCCCCCCCTCCCCCACCCGCCGGTGCAGGCCGATCTCCCCAATTACGGTCTGTCCGGGCGGCAGCAGGATCGAATAGATGAAGTCGCTGCCGGTCTCCCACAGGTCGTCGGCCTCGGCCACCCGGAAGAGCTGGGTCCTTCGCTCGGCGGCTTCCCGGGTCGCCCAGGCCATCCAGGGCTTCAGGTAGTCCAGGCTGGCCCCGACAGCCAGCGCGATGCCTAGCGCATCGTCCGCATGCACCCGGCGGAGCACCAGCCGCTCCGACCGCACCTCCTCGGCGGGAGTCTGTGCCGTGTAGCCCACTGACCGCTCAGTCGCTGGCGACATGGATTCATAGTAAGCAAACCCCGGACGGCTAGGCCCCGGAAGGACCGGAGCCGTGACCGCGATCACTGCCGACCGGCAGCGGCCCGTCCACCAGGAACGGGGCGGGATCGTCGCCGACGATAATCCCGCCGCCGTGGCCCCAGGTCAGATAGCGCCAGGACAGGTTGAGCACGGCAGACAGGCGGTTACGGTTGCCGAGCAGCGCGAGCAGGTGCAGGGCCAGCCACGCCAGCCAGGCCAGCGTGCCCCGGATCCTGATCCGCCGCGGCAGCTCCACCACCGCGGACCGGCGCCCGATCGTGGCCATGATGCCCTTGTCGTGGTACTGGAACGCCAGGGCCGGCTCGCCCGCGGCGAGCCGCCGGATCTGCCGGGCCGCGTGCCGTCCGGCCTGCAGCGCCGGCTGCGCCAGCTGCGGCAGGGGCTGGTCCTCGATCAGCGCGATGTCCCCGAGGGCGAAGATGCGGTCCTGGCCGAGCACCCGCAGGTCGCGGCCGGTCAGGATGCGCCCGCCCCGGCCTTGCGGCAGCTGCCAGTCGGCCACCTCCGCGGGAGCGGACACCCCGGCCGCCCACACGGTGACGTCGCTGGGCAGGTCCTCTCCATCGGCCAGGATGACCCGGTCGCTGCGCACCTCCTGGATGGCGGTGTTCAGCCGGATCTCCACACCGCGGGCCTCCAGCTGGTGCCGCGCGTACTCGCGCAGCCCCGGCTCGAAGGGCAGCAGCAGGGAATCCGCCTGCTCCACCAGGCGGATGTGCACCGACGCCAGGTCCACCTCGGGGAACGCGGCGTCCAGCGCCGTGCTGCGCAGCTCGGCCAGGGCGCCGGCCAGCTCGACACCGGTCGCGCCCCCGCCCACCACGGTGAAGTTCACGCTCTTGCCGGGACCTGCGATGTCCAGCCGTTCCAGCCGGGCCATGAGGTGGTTGCGCAGCTCCACCGCGTCGCGGCGGGTGTACAGGCCGAGGCTGTGCTCGGCCGCCCCCGCCACCCCGTAGTAGGCCGCGGACACCCCGGTGGCCAGGATCAGGTAGTCGTAGTCGAAACGGCCGCCGTCCGCGAGCGTGACCTGGCGGCGGACCGGGTCCACCCCGGTCACGTCGCCCAGCCGGAACCGGGCGCCCCGCCCGCGGGTGAATGCCCGGGCCGGGTACGACACATCGCCCGGGTTCAGCCCGCCCGTGGCCACCTGGTAGAGCAGCGGCTGGAACGTGCTGTACACGTTGCGGTCGATGAGCAGCACCTGGGCTCCGGCCCGGTCCAGCTCCTCCACCGCGGCCATCCCGGCGAACCCGGCCCCGACCACGATCACCTGCGGAGCGTCACCGGCCTGCCGGTGCGTGCGCCGCCACATTGCTGCCACCTCATCCCCGAACGCTTGCTGACGGTCAGTACAACAGCACAACCGACCGGAACATGCCGCCGCGGAGGTGTCACCTGAGATGCCCGAAACCTTGCTGACCTGGGCAGGTATCGGCAGGCCGGGGCGAAATGGATCACGGGTTCGAAACAATGGCCGGCGGCATGTTTATCTTCCTCCCTGCGGGCACGAATGGACCGCCTGGGCTTCCCCCCGGAGCCCGGACGCCGGAGGTGATCATGACGAGCACGGCCCTTGACCGTCGCCCGGCTGGTGTGGATGCTCAGCCCTTCCCTGGCCCGTCCGCGGAAGGCGCAGATCTGGGCCTGCCGCCGCCGTGGTCGCGTGCGGACTTGCTCAGCCGCGACGACAGTGAGCTCCTCGAGCTCGTGAAATCAGAACCCATCGGAAGCGCCGCGCGCAGTGCGGCGTGCGAGATCCTGGTCAAGCGGTACGAGGCCCTGGTCCGGTCCTGCGTGCTGCGCTACCGGGACAGCCCCGAGTCAGTTGAGGAACTGATGCAGGTCGGGTACGTCGGCCTGCTCAAGGCGATCAACAATTTCGACCCTGCGTTCGGGGGCGCGCTGGCCGCCTACGCCCAGCCGTGCATCAGCGGCGAGATCAAGCGGCATTTCCGCGACAAGAGATGGCAGGTCCGGGTGAAGCGCTCGGCCCAGGAGCTGCTGCTCGAGATGCGGAAGGCCGCCGGTGACCTCGCCCAGGACCTGGGGCACGCCCCGTCCGACGCGGAACTGGCCCGGCATCTGGGCGTGACCGACGAGGAACTGCAGGAGGCCCGCCAGGCCGACATGTTCTTCCACACGTCCTCGCTGGACGCCCCGCTCACCCAGGCGGACGGCCCGGCCAGGCTCGCGGACCTGCTCGGGGCGGACGACCCCGAGCTGGAGCGGGCGCTGGACATGGATGCGGTCGGGGCGCACTGGAACGAACTGCCGTCCCGCGAGCGCCGGATCCTGCTGATGCGGTTCTACGGGAACCTGACTCAGGCCGAGATCGGCGAGCGACTCGGCGTCTCCCAGATGCACGTGTCCCGCCTCCAGGCGACCGCCCTCCGCTACCTGCGGGAATGCCTGCTCGGCCGGGAGACCGACGACGACAGCGCGCCCGCCCAGCGGCGCATCGTTAACTGAACCAAGGAGACAGGCATGAAGACCGGTGTAAGCCTGGCCCTGATTGCTGTCGGTGCCATTCTCGCCTTCGCCGTCTCCGGCCACCCGGGCTGGCTGGACGTGCAGGCGGTCGGCTGGGTGCTGATGCTGGTCGGGCTGGCCGGGATGTTCATCCCGCGCCGCGGCTACGGCTGGCTGCGGCGTCAGGTAGTGCGCAGGCCCGCCACCAGCCGTACGGTGCTGGCCAGCCACGTGGAGGACAGCAATGTGGTGGCCAGCAACGGCACCGCGCTGCCGCCCGGCACGGTCGTGCTCACCCCGGAACAGGCGGAGGCGGTACAGGCTGGCGCCCTCGTGGAGACCGAGCCCGAGGTCTTTCCCGGGCGGACGCTGAGCAAGGCCGAAGTGGAGGAACAGCAGGTGACGACGACCACCCCGGCCGCCCCCACCCCGACTGCCACCACCTCAGAGACGATCGAGGAATACCTGGAGGAGTAGTGGCCGGGCCGGCGTCACGCGGGCCCGGGCACAGCACCGGGCCGCCAGCAGGCCGCCGGACCCCTCCCGGTCACTCCCGCCGGTATCGGGCCGCCGGGCCAGTGCGTGGCTTCACTGGTCCGGCGGCTCGGCTACGCGCAGCACCAGCATGGTCATGTCGTCCCGCAGCTGGTTGCGGCAGAACTCCACCACCAGCGACTGCAGCCCGGCCACGATGTCCCGCGGCGCCTGGCCGGCCAGGCCGGCCAGCTCGTCGGTGAGACGGTCCTCGAAGTAGGTCAGCTCGGGACTGCGGGCCTCGGTCACCCCGTCGGTGAAGAAGAACAGCACATCCCCCGGCTCCAGGTCGATCTCCTCCCGCCCGGCTTCCACCGTGGGGAACAGGCCCAGCGGGAGCCCGCCCGGGTTCATGATCGTGGTCCGGCCGTCCGGGCGGACCAGCACCGGGCCGGGATGGCCGGCGCTGCCCAGCACCACGTGCAGCCGCCCGTCATGCCAGCGCAGGTGGGCGTTCTTCGCGGTCACGAACATGTCGCCGAACTCCTCGGCCAGCATCACCTCGTTGGCCTTGTCCAGGACCTCGGCCGGGTCGGCGGTCCAGTGCGCGAGGACCCGGATGGCGTGCCGCGCGGCCGCGGTAACCGCCGCGGCTTCCTCGCCCTTCCCGCAGACGTCGCCGATGGCCACGCCCCACCCGCCGGGAGTCCGGTAGACGTCGTAGAAGTCGCCGCCGATCTCCAGGCCTTCGGTGGCCCCCACGTAGGCCGCCGCGATCTCCACCCCGGGGATCCGGGGCAGCTCGCGCGGCAGCAGGCTCGACTGGAGCGCGTCAGCGATCTCGGTGTGCCGCCGGAACATCCGGTCCACCCTGATCGCCAGGGCCAGCTGCTCGCCGATTTCCTCCACCACCCCGAGATCGGCCATCTCGAAGTGGCCCTCGCTGGCGTTGCGGGCCAGGGTCAGCGTGCCGTAGGTGTGCTCGCCGTCGGACAGCGGCACGCAGAGCACGGACGTGGCGTCCAGCATCATCATGACCGGCACGCCCTCCGGCCCGGACCCCAGGATCCCCGCGTCCTCCGCGTGCGCGATCAGCAGCGAGCTGCCCGACTCGTGCACCTGGCTGGGCGCGGTGCCCGGGGCCGGGTCCACGCCCGCGATCGCGCCGGCCAGGTCCGAGGGCTGGTCCTCCGGCCCCATCACGAACTGCCGCCGGAGCCGCTGCCGCCGTTCCACGTCCACGATGACCCAGGCGGCGAGCTCACCGGCCAGCAGCCGGGCGCAGCGCTGCAGGGTGACCGACTCGCTGTAGGTGGCGTTCTCCAGGAACAGCCGGGTCGCCGACGTGACCAGGTCGTAGCGGTGGATCATCGCCTCCATGAGGCGGGCCGGGCTGTCGGCGCCGGCACTGGTGACGGCGGCTGAGCGAGGCTCGGCCGGCACCTCCGGGCCGCCGGCCGGGCCGTCACTGGCGACCAGCACGACCTGGTCGCCATCCCCGCGTGTCCGGGCCACCCCCGCGGTCAGCACGGCCGCCGCCGGCCCCTCCGGGCGGAGCAGGCGGCACTGAATCCGCCTGGTCCGGCCGGTCCGCACGACCGTGGCCAGCTGGCTCTGCACCACGGCCCGGGAAGGCAGGTCCACGAACGCGGTAAAGAGCTTGCCGACCGCATAGCCCGACCCGGAGCCAAGCAGCTCACTGGCCCGGGTGTTGACCCGCTGCACGGTAGCGTCCGGGCCGAGCAGGAACATCGGCACCGGCGCGTCCTCGAACACCGCACGCAGCAGCCGCCGCTCCGCGAGCAGCGCCTCCGGGCCCGCCCCAGCCGCCTGGGCCGCGGCGGGAACGGGCCCGGCCCGCATCGCGCCGAGCACGTCCACGGCGGCGTCCAGCTCCGCGAACGCGGCCTCCAGCACCGCCCCGGCGTCGGCCCCCGGCATGGCCGCAGCCTGCCGGAGCCCGGCGTAGCGCTCCTTGAGCGCGGCCACCTCCAGGTCGAGTTCCGGGGAGCCGGGGGGTGGCGGCATAAAGGTCCAATCGCGGCGGGAACGACGGGTACTGCGGTGGGAGTCGCAGCGGTGGGAGTAGCAAAGGTTAAGCCCCGGCGACCGGGGGTGGCGGACCAGCAGCTGACCCTCCAAGCTAACCCGGGATCACGCTAGTGGGAGCCCGGCGAAGGCCTGATCGTCACCGTATCGCGGCTGACCGCGACCGGCCCGAGCGCGGCAGACGGCCGGGCGGGCGACCCGCCGGGGCGCGCGGCACGTTTGGCAGCGGCCGGGCTCCCGGGTTATAGTGCTTGCAGTGTCTACGACGCAGGCACGCCCCCACGCCGTCTGGCGTGGCTGGAGAGGCGTGCTTGCCATGGAAATTTTTCCCGGCGCAGCCTGAATCGGGCCCGGTCTTTCAGCCTCAGCCTGAATCAGTCTCAGCCCGCATTTCGTAGCCAGCATCCTGACTGCCTCTCCGGCGACTCGTGGCGTACCCGCGTGGGCGACCCCCCAATAGGAGGCAGCTCCCATGAAGATTGCCCTGGTCACACTGCAAGGGAACCCGTTCGGCCAGACCCCGGAGGCCGGACCGGATCGGCAGGACCGCCGGCTGGCGTCCCTGGTGTCGGCACTGGCCGAGCAGGACCACGACGTCACCGTGTACGCGCGCCGCGACTCGGAGACCCAGCCGCAGAAGTCGGAGCCCGCGCCGGGCGTCACCGTCGAGCATGTGCCCGCCGGGCCCGCCAAGGAGCTTCCGGCGGACAGCCTGGCCCCGCACGCCGCGGAATTCGGCCAGTACCTCGCGCGGCACTGGCAGGACGGCGCGCCGGACGTGGCGCACGCCTACTTCTGGACCAGCGGGCTCGCGGCGCTGGCCGGCGCCCGCGACCACGACGTGCCGGTCGTGCAGACCTTCCTGTCGCTGCGGGCCGGCGACCCGGCTCCCGTCCCGGCGCCCCCGCCGGCCCGGTCCCCGGGCCGCGGCGCCGACCGGGGCGCAGCCCGGCTCCGCCTGGAGCCGGTCATCGCCCGCAGCGTGCGCGCGGTACTCGCCAGCTCCTCCAGCGAGATGTCCACGCTCGCCCGCCTGGGCGTGCGCCGCGACTCGGTACGGCTCATCCCGCGCGGCGTGGACACCGGGACGTTCAACCCCGAGGGCCCGGTCGCCGAGCGGGGCAGCCGGCCCCGGCTGCTGTGCGTGGCCCCCCTCGCCCCCAACCAGGGCGTGGACGTCGCGGTGCGGGCGCTCGCGGACATCCCCGAGGCTGAGCTGGTCATCGCGGGCGGCCCGGAGCACGGCAAGCTGCGCGGGGACAAGGCGTACCGGGCGCTGCTCCGGCTGGCCAGCGAGCTGAACGTGCGGGACCGGGTCATCTTCCACGGCGGCGTCAGCGAGGGCGACCTGCCCGCGCTGCTCCGCTCCGCGGACCTGCTGGTTGACGCCCCGACCGGCGAGCCGTTCGCGACCGTGGCCCTGGAGGCCATGGCCTGCGGCACCCCGGTCGTGGCCTCGGCCATCGGCAGCCACCTGGACACCATCATCGACGGCACCACCGGCCTGCTGGTCCCGCCGGGCCGCCCCGGGCTGATCGCCCAGCGGATCCGCACCCTGCTGGCCAGCCCGATGCTCCTGGAAGGTTTCGGGATCGCCGCCGTGGACCGGGCCCGGGCCCGCTACTCCTGGGACCGGATCGGCCAGGAGACGCTGGCCATGTACGAGCGGTCGGCGGCCTGAGCCGCATCCCCGCGGTGTGAGCCGCTTCCCGCGACGGTGAGCGCGGGAGCTGGGGCCGGGGCAGGAGCGATCTGCCCCGGCCCTCGGCGTGCCCGCCCCGGCTCCCGCCGGGCCGGACCCGGCCGGGCCTCAGCTCGCGCCGGCCCCCGACGTCCCCGCCCCCTGCGACTCGATGACCTGCTGGGCCGCCTCGGTCATCGTGATGTGCTGCGCCGCGGACATGGCCCGCATCTGCTGCCAGGCGTCGTCCGCGGAGCAGCCGCGTGCGTGCATCAGCACTCCCCGGGCCTGATCGAGCAGCGCACTGGACTCGACGGAATCGCGCAGCCGGTAGACCGTCCGCTGCACCCCGTCATAGGCGTCGGCGTTGCCCATGACCGCCCCGCCGAACGCGACGAGCAACTCGGCGAGCGGGAGCTGATCGGGGTCGAGCGACCGCGGCCGGGCGCCGAACATGGTCAGGGTGAGGGCCTGGTCCCCGGACCGCTGGGCCACCGTGACGCAGCACCGGACGCCGCGGGCCAGCGCCGCCGCCGCGAACCCCGGCCAGCGCTCCTCGTCCAGGGTGTCCAGGCAGGTGACCGTGCCCGTGCTGTCCGGTGAGTCCAGGCCGGACAGGGCGTCCAGCCAGGGCGCGGACCCGGCCGTGAGCTGCAGCTCGAACAGCTCGGCCAGGTCGGGGTGGCTGGCCGCGCGGACCACCGGCTCGGTGCCCCGCCACATGGCCGAGGTAGCCCCCGAGCAGCCCGGGACCTGCCGCGACACCAGTCCCACCAGCTGGTTCAGCGACCGGGAGGCTGATCCGCCGGTCATGCTGAGCAGCTCGCGGGCCCGGCGGGCCAGGTCCTCTGTCGCCACGCCGCCTCCTGTCCTGTGCCTGCCCAGGGCCCTGCCATCCGGCGAGCGTGAGGCCGCCTAACTATTGCAGGATGGCACACTACTCACAATTGGCCGCGGCACGAAGGCCCAACCCTGAGGTTGAGACCGGTAATTCACCAGTTCAGGGCGACCAGCTCGGGGCGGTCGCAGACCGGGCCGGCGCTGCGGGGCGCGGGCGCCCCGGCCTGCCCGCAGATGGCCAGCAGGATCGCCCCCGACTTCGGGTTGGTGCTGCCGCCGATACCCGACAGGTCCACGAAATAGTGCGGCCACGGCAGGTGCGAGTTGGTCCACAGGACCCGGCCGACGGGCACGTCGTAGCCCCACGCATCTCCCTCGGCCCCCTGGTCGAGGCCCAGCACCACGCCATCATGCACGGCGTAGAAGCCGGAGGTTCCGGTGGTCGATCCGCCGGACACCCGGGCCTGGGTGCGGCCCGTCTCCGGGTCCACGCCCGCGAGGCTGCTGCCGTCGCTGAGGTAGAGCAGCCCGTCGCGGGGATCCGCGTTCTCCGGCACCGCGCCCCGCCGCCGCCACAGCCGGCGCCCCGTCGTGGCGCTGTAGGCGATGGTGCCCTTGGCGTCGGTGAACACCACCACGCCCGCGACCACCCGGCTCAGCACCCCGCGGAACGACCGGCCCGGCGGCCGGACCAGCCGCTGCCTGCCGGACCGGAGGAAAATCTTGCGCAGCGCCCGGACCGGGCCGTTGCTGAGGTAACCGCCCGCGGACACGGTCAGGTAGAGATCGTTGCCGCTGACCTTCCAGGCCTGGGCCGCGGGGCCGGTCGGGTGGCTCCACAGCACGGCCCCGGTCCGGTTGCGGTAGGCGGTCACCGCGGTGCTGCCGACGATCACCGTCCGGGCGGAATCCGCCGCGACGGCCCCGCCGAACGCCGCGGCCGGGTAGGACCGGATCAGCCGGCCCGTCGCACCGTCCAGGACCACCTCCTGGCGGGTGCCGGCGCTCCCGGGCCGCCGCCCCGGCACATCTACCCCGGCGGTGACCACGCCCGCCCAGACGCGCACCGACACAATCCGCGCGCCGGCCCGGAAGCTGGCCAGCGAGCTGTCCCACACCGGCGCGCCCGAGCGGGACTGGTAGGCGAACACGGTCGTGCCGATGCCGATCGCCGCGATCTGGCCGCCCATGGCCGCGTACGCGTCGCCCTGCGCCGGCGTGGTCCCGGCCAGCCCGGGCCCGGCCACCCAGGAGCCGGGCAGCAGCCGGGTCCACCGCACCTCGCCCGCGGACTGGCAGCCCCGGCTGGTGCAGGGCCGCGCGGCGGACGCCGGGCCGGGCACGACCGCCAGCGCCACGAGGATCGCGATGAACGACCCGCGGCGCAGCCACATCAGTGTTCCGGGGTCCAGCCGCCTCAGCGCCCCGGGGCGCGGCCACCTCAGCGCCCCGGGGCCCGGCCGCCTCGGCGACCCGGGCCGCGGCCGGAGCAGCGACCAGCGGCGCAGCAGCACGAGCGACCTCCGGCGTAGGCGGATCAGCGAGCCGGGCGCCACGTCCATGCCTCCGATCGGGCCAGTAAGGTTTTCCGGGGATGCCGCATTAGCAGCCGCAGAGCAGAAGAAGTCCAATAAAGAAGGTAGGGAGATCATGGCCGATCGCGCACCGCTTCCGTACGACTTCCTTCCGCCAGTGCCGGCCTTCACGGTCCTGAGCGACGACGTGGCCGACGGCGAGCAGATGAGCAACGCGCAGGTCTACCACAGCTTCGGCATGTCCGGCGAGAACATCTCGCCCGGCCTGCGCTGGTCCGGCTTTCCCGCCGAGACCCAGAGCTTCGCGGTCACCTGCTACGACCCGGACGCCCCGACCGGCTCCGGGTTCTGGCACTGGCTGGTGGTGGACATCCCGGCCTCGGTCACCGGACTGCCCGCGGGCGCGGGCGCGGCGGGCGGCGCCGACCTGCCCGCCGGGGCCTACTCGGTCCGCAACGACTACGGCACCAAGGACTTCGGCGGGGCGGCGCCCCCCGAGGGGGACCGGCCGCACCGCTACGTCTTCGCGGTGCACGCCCTGGACGTCCCCCAGCTGGACATCAACTCCGACGTCTCCGCGGCAGTGACCGGCTTCAACCTGCGCTTCCACACGATCGCCCGCGGGCTGCTGGTCCCGGTGTATGGGCACTGACCACGAACGGTTCGTTGCGGGCCTTGAATAAGGGCACCGGGCGCCCGGGTGGCCGTGCCGCGGTCACCCGGGCGGGCCGGGGACGGTGATGGCGGTGAGCCGCTCTCCGTTCGACCCGGTCGCGGCCGACTACGACGCCGGGCGCCCGTCCTACCCGGACGGCGTGTTCGCCGAGATCGAGCGGGCCGCCGGGACGCTTCGCGGGGCCCGGGTGCTCGACGTGGGCGCGGGCACCGGCATCGCCACCCGGCAGCTGGCCGCCCGCGGGGCGCGGACGGTCGCGATCGACTTCGGCGGGCTCATGCTGCGCCGCGCCCGGGCCCGGGGCCCGGGCCTGACCTGCCTCCAGGCGGACGGGAACGCGCTGCCGATCCGCTCGGAGTCGGTCGACCTGACCTGCTTCGCCCAGTCGTGGCACTGGTTCGACCAGCACCGGGCCAGCCGGGAGGTGGTCCGGGTGCTGCGCCCGGGCGGCTGGTGGGCGGCGTGGTGGAGCCACGCCTGGGCGGACGGGCAGCTCTGGTTCGACACCTACCAGGAGGTGATGGAGGCGGCCTGCCCGGGGTACCGGCGCCATCACCGCGACCCGGACTGGAGCGAGGAGAGCATCGCCAGCACCGGGCGGTTCCAGCCCGGCCTGCTGATCGTGGTGCCGTGGACCCGGCAGGTGGAGGTGGGGACCTGGATGGCCGAGGAGCGCAGCAAGTCCTACATCGCGCAGCTGGCCCCGCCCGTCCGGGCCCGGCTGCTGCGCCGGATCGAGGAGCTGCTGGAGCTGCACTTCCCCGGGACCACGATGATCGTGCCGTACCAGACCCGGATGTGGCTGGCCCGGCGGCGCTGAGCGCTCAGCCCAGGTCGTCCACGAACGCGTAGTCACGCAGGAAGTCCTGCAGCGCGGTGTGCCGGTCCAGCAGCCTGGGCAGGGCCGCGCCCAGCTCTTCGGGGCCCAGGCTGAGCAGGTCAACCCGGACGTCCGCGATCACCTGCGTCATCCCGGTGACCAGCGCCCGCGGGTCCATGGTGCCCTCGAGGTCCCGGTCGGCCCGGTCCAGGATCTCGAGCCGGACCAGCTGGTCGGCCAGGTTCTGGGGGCAGCCCAGGCCCGCTTCGAGGAGGTCGGCCCAGCCGCGGCAGAGCGTGCGCCGTCCCCGGCCGGTCCGGTAGGCGGTGTACACGGCGTCCCACTGGCGGCGGACGAACTCTTCCCAGCCGAGGTCTTCGAGTTCACCCTGATCGTGGTCGTACACGGGCTTACCTTAACCGGCGGGTCAGAGTGTGGCCACGTGCTCGCCGCAGCGGCCCGCGTCGTAGCCGGGCAGGCTGTCCAGCTGGGCGGCCAGCCAGGGCGAGGAGAGCACCCGGAGCAGGCCGTCCACCTCCCGGGAGCCGAGCTGGGCGGCCGGGATGACCAGGTCGAAGCGTTCCTCGGTGAACGGCACGAACCCCAGCCCGTAGGCCAGCGCGGCCGGCTCGCTGGCCACCCCGGCGTCGGCCAGGCCCGCGGCCGTGGCCGACGCCACCTGCAGGTGGCCGGTGGCGCGGGTGCCGTAGCCGTTCAGCGCGCCAGGTTCCAGGCCGGCCCGGCCCAGTTCCCGGTCCAGGACGCGGCGCGCCTCGGATCCCTCTTCCCGGTTAACCACCCGCAGCCCGCGCTCGGCCAGGTCGCCGAGCCCGCGGACACTGCCGTCCAGCCCGGGCCGGAGCACCAGCCCCTCCCGCCAGGACGCGAACCCGACCACCTCCGCCCCGCCCCCGGGCAGCTCCCGGCCGGCCGGGCCGGTGTTGTACTCACCGGAGCTGCCGAGCAGGTGCGCGCCAGCCGCGTGGACCAGCCCGGCCGCGGCCAGCCGGAGCGCCTCGCCGCTGCTGCACGGCCACCAGCTGAACCCGACCGGGGGGTCGAGCAGCGCCAGCGGGGTCTCCAGCAGCGGCAGGGCCGGATCACAGCCCGCGACCACCAGGGTCGGCCGGGGCGGGCCCAGCGGCCGCACCGGGGTCGCCGGGGCCGGGCCGGACGGCATCGCGACGAGCCCGCCCGCGGGCAGGAACCCGGCCCGGGTCGCGGACTCCGCGGCCAGCGGCAGCGCCACGAACGAGTCACCCACCTGGGCCAGGGTGACCCGGGCTCCCTCGCCGCCGAGCGGCGCCACCGGCCGGGCCCCCACCACCGGGGCGGGAATCCCCGGCCCGAACAGTTCCTCGACGGTCACGCCCAGCGCGCTGGCCAGGGCCAGGGCCACCCGGAGGGAGGGGTCGGAATGGCCGGCCTCGACCGCCGACACGGCCTGCCGTGACACCCCGGCCATGCCGGCCAGCTGCTGCTGGGAGTAGCCGCGGGCCTGGCGCAGCACGCGCAGCTTCGCGCCGCCCGGGCCGGGCCCGGCGGCCACCCCGGTCACGTCGGCACCTCCTCGGCGCGGGTGACCCGGGTCCCGTCAGGCCTGAAGCACGGCGGGGCCAGCACCGTGAACGTGAAGTCCCCGCCGCCGGCGGGCGCCTCGCGCAGCCGGACCGGCACCAGCGTCCCGCCCGCCCCGGCACCGCCCGCCCCGGCACCGGCCGTCTCGGCACTGGCCCTCTCGGCACTGGCCCTCTCAGCACTGGCCCTCTCGATCGTGACCATCTCGATAGTGGCCTCCCAGCCGGCCCCGGCCGGGCGGCAGGACCGGACCGGGCCGGCCAGCACCACGCCCCGGCCGGGCTGCCGGCCCGGGACCACCCGGTCGGGGTGCACGCCCGCCACCGTCCCGGGGTCCCCCGGCAGCGGCACGAACGCGCGGTACCCCACCAGCTCGGCCACCCGGCGCGCCGCGGGCGCCGCCACCACCTCGGCGGGCGGCCCGAGCTGCAGGATCTGACCCTGGTCCAGCACGGCCATCCGGTCCGCGAACGCCTGCGCGGCCTCGAGTTCGTGGGCGACCAGCACGGACGGCACCTGCCGGGCCGCGACCACCTCCCGGACCAGGTCGGTGAGGTCACGCGTCAGGCTGGCGTCCAGCCCGGAGTAGGGCTCGTCCAGCAGCAGCGCGTCACAGCGGCTGGCCAGCAGCCGGCCGAGCGCGACCCGGTGGGCCTGGCCGCCGGACAGGCGGGCCGGGCGGTCGTCCACCAGCCCGCCGATCCCCAGCCGCTCCGCGATCCGGGTGATCTCGTCCTGGCCGGTGCCCGGGCCAGGGCGGGTTCTGGCCGCGTAAGCCAGGTTCTGCCGCACGGACAGGTGCGGGAACAGCGCGGGATCCTGGCGCAGCAGGCCGACCCGGCGCTGCCACGGCGGCACCTGGCGGCGCGGCGGGGCCGTCCGGGTCAGTACCCGGCCGTCCAGCACCACGGTGCCCCGGCCCGGCTCCTGCAGCCCGGCGATGACCTCGAGGATCGTGGTCTTCCCGGCCCCGGACGGGCCGAACAGGGCGAGGCGCTCCCCCGCGGCCACGGCGAAGGCGGCGGACAGCCGGAACTCCCGGCGGTCAAGCTCGACGTCGGCCTCGAGCACGCGCGCTCCAGAAGTAGGCGGCCAGCGGCAGCGGCAGGGCGACGACCAGCAGGACCAGGGCGAAGGGGAGCGCGGTGGGCAGCCCCGTCTCCTGCAGCGTCGTCCAGATCTGCAACGGTATCCCGTACGGGTGGTACGCGATGATCACCACGGCGCCGAACGCGCCCATGGCCCGGGCCCAGGCCACGGCCAGCGCCATGGCCAGCCCGGGCGCGGCGAGCGGCAGCGTGACCCGCCGGGCCACCCGGGACGGCCGGTCGCCGAGCAGCGCGGCCTGCTCCTCGATGGCCGGGTCGACCGCGGCGAACGCGGCCTGCGCGCCCAGCACGTAGTACGGGGCCGACTCGTACACCTCGGCGATGACCAGGGCCAGGAACGTGTTGGTCGCGGACAGGTGGACGTGGCCGAGGAGCTCACCGATCGGCGTGTACGGGCCGACCATGAAGATCAGCAGCAGGCCGATGACCAGCGGCGGCAGCAGCAGGCTGCACAGCACGCCCGCCTCCCAGACCCGCGGGAACGGCAGCGAGCCGCGGGCCAGCTTCCAGGCCAGCGGGGTGCCCAGGAGCAGCAGCACGGCCAGCGTGATCGCGCCCGACTCCACCGAGACGAGCAGCGGGTCGAGCGCGCCCGGGACGGCCAGCGCAGTGGTGATCTGGTGCCAGGACAGGTGGGTCAGCAGCGTGATCACCGGGCCGAGCAGGGCGACCCAGATGACCAGGGCGCCGGCCAGCGAGGCAACCCCGCTGGCCGAGCCCACGGTCCGGCGCAGGGCCGACCCGGCGACCTGGGCCGGCGGGCTAGCCGCCCAGCTCACTCTTCACGGCTGAGGGAACCGCGCTGGCTGTCGCCGGTGATCGTCGGGGTGATCAGCGTGAACCCTCCCTGCTTGTACTGGGCCAGCCCCGCCGGGGACAGCGTGTACTTCACGAACGCGGTGCCCGCCGGGGTGGGCTTGCCGATGATCGTGATGTCGATCACCTGCGGCGAGCCCGACTTGGTCGACTTCGGCATGCCGGGCGGCTTGATCGTCACCGTGGCCTTGGCGTACTGGTCGGCCAGCGCGGCATCGCCCAGGTTAATGGCGGCCGGCAGCTTGATGTAAGACAGGTGCAGCTCGACCGCCTGGGTGATGAACGCGCTCGAGGCGTCCAGCTGGCCGGACTGGAGCGTCGCGTCCAGTGAGGACTCGGCGAAGATCTGCGGCGAGTTGGCCGTGCCGGTGTCCGTGGTGCCGAGGATCTTGCTGACCGTGTCCTTGGGCAGGTTGTAGTGCATCTGGGCCAGCTCCAGCATGTAGATGAAGTCGCGGCCCTGCGGGTCGATGTTGGGGTCGGTCCGGCCGAGCTTGAAGCCGGGCGTCTGCATGAGCTTGAACAGGCCCTGCAGCGGCTTCGAGCCGTCCGCGTACGCCTTGAAGTCACTGGCGTACTTGCTCTTGGGGTTGTAGGCCACCACCATCTGGGTCCCCGCATACGGGATGTACCACTTGGTGAACTTGGGCTGCAACGGCATGATGTTGTCGCCGCCGACCGCCTCGAACACGTTCGGGGTGATCTCCCCGCCGGCGATGTCGGCCGACAGCGCGCCGGAGGAATCACCGCGGCCGGTGAACTTGTACCCCGTGGCCTTGGTGAAGGCCGGGGCGGCCACCTTCTCGTTGAGGAACTGCAGGGACGACGCGTAGGCCACGCTCGCGGTCCCCTTGGGCGCGGCGGCCGACGGGGAGGACGAGGAACCGGACGAGCCGGACGGCGAGGAACTGCATCCGGCGGCGACCAGGCCGGCGCAGACGATCGCCAGTACCGGGAACCGCCAGGGCCGCCTGCTCCCGCCTGCGGCGCTGGCCTGCGAAATTATGTTCATGCGCGCGCTTCGGCGCGGAAATGGCACCATGCTCCCGAAAATAGCTACCTGTGATTGCGCGGCGCAAGAAGATCTAACATCAAGATCCCGCAACGAAGACCGCCCGGACCGCTGATCCCCGCCGGGCCGCAGGCCGCGGATCGCGCGGCGCCAGCGGTGTCCCCCGATTCGGGGACTAGCCCAATTCGTAGGGAACTGCCAATGTGGGTACAGCGAACGAGCTTCATGCGTCCCCGCCGCAACAGCAGTAGCCGAAACGAATAGCCCGCTAATAGCGCTCCCGCCTGACTGTTCAGGCGGTGCGTAGTCTCACCTCAGAGAGGCCTGACGTGCGTCACAGGCGGTTACGGGCCGGCCCGGGCCAATCCCCGGGGGCGGGCCGTACCGAATGATGAAACACTGACGGTAAGCGGGCCACGCTGTTAAAAGGGAAAATGGAACCAGAGGCACGGGAACCAGAAGCACTGGTACCTGAAGCACGGGAACCAGAAGCACGGGCGGCTCAGCTGCCCGAGGAGCCAAACCGGTTCATCGGGCGGGAGCGCGAACTCAGCTACCTGCGTGACGCGCTGCGCCGGACCCGGGCCCTCACCCTGTGCGGCGCGGGCGGGATCGGGAAGACCCGGCTGGCCCTGCGGCTGCTGGCCACCATGGCCGGGGACTTCGCCGACGGGGTGTACGTGGTCGAACTGGGCGACCTGTGGGAGCCGGACCTGATCGTGTCCCGGATGGCCGCCCTGATCGGGGTGGACGGCGAGACCGGGCGCCCGCTGCGGGACACGCTGGCTGACGCGCTGGAGACGCGGCAGGCGCTGATCATGCTGGACAACTGTGAGCACCTGGTCGACGCCTGCGCCGCTGTCTGCCAGCGGCTGCTGGCCAGCTGCCCGGGGCTGCGCATCGTGGCCACCAGCCAGGAGCCGCTGCGGATCCCGCAGGAATCCGTGTGGCAGGTCGCGCCGCTCGCCGTCCCGCCGCCGGACGCCCTCCGGGGCGCGGCGGAACTGGCCGGCTTCGAGGCGGCCCAGCTGTTCGCGGACCGGGCCGCGGCGGCGCGGCCCGGCTTCGCGATCACCGAGCGGAACGCGATGGCGGTGGCGGCCATCTGCCGCGCCCTGGACGGCGTGCCGCTGGCCATCGAGCTGGCCGCCGCCCGGGTGACCGTGCTGTCCGCGGAGCAGATCGCCGCCCGGCTCGGCGACCGTTTCACGCTGCTGGGCTCCGGCGACCGGACCGCGCCGCCGCGGCAGCGGACCCTGCGGGCCACCATCGACTGGAGTCACGACCTGCTCTCGGCGGCCGAGCAGACCCTGCTGCGCCGCCTGTCCGTGTTCTCGGGCTGGTCCCTGGACATGGCCGAGGAGGTCTGCGCCGCCGACGACGGCCTGCCTGCCGAGGACGTGGTCGGCGTGCTCGCGGGCCTGGTGGACAAGTCGCTGGTGGTGGTGGAGCCGGAGGTGCTCGGCCAGACCCGCTACCGGATGCTGGACAGTATCCGCGCGTACGCCGCGCAGCGCCTCGCCGAGGCGGGCGAGTCCGCCGCGATCCAGCTGCGGCTGCGCGACTACACGGTGGCGGTGTGTGAGGACAACGAGGCAGTCGGGATGGCCACCATCCCGTCCGGCTGGCCGATGGTGGTCGCCGTGTTCCGCCGCTACGACGTGGACGTGGGCAACCTGCGCCAGGTCCTCAGCAGCTGCCTGGCCAGCGGCGACGCGGAGACCGGGCTGCGCATCTGCGCCGCCGTCCGGCCGTCGTGGATCGTCCGCGGCTCGTTCGATGAGGGCGAGGGCTGGTTCGCCCGCTTCCTCGGCCTCGGCGGCCGGGAGGTGCCCGCGCCGGTACTGGGGGCGGCGCTCATCGGCCGGGCCCAGCTCGCCCTGCCCAACGACCCGGCCCAGGCCCGGCAGTGGGCCCGGGACGGGCTGGAGCTGTGCCAGGCCTCGAGCCTGCTGATCTGGGCCGCCACGGCGCAGAACGTGCTGGCGGAGACCGCGCTGCACACCGGCCAGCTGCCGGAATCGGCCCAGTGGGCGGCCAAGGCCCTGGCCACCGCCCGGGAGGCGGGTAACGCCTGGAACGAGGGGTACGCGCTCGGCACCCAGGCCACCCTGGCCGCGGCCGAGGGCCGGCTGCGCGAGGCCCAGCAGCTCGGCGAGACCGCGCTCGAGGTGATGCGCGGCATCGACCAGCGCTGGGGCGTGGCCCGCACCCTGCTCGGCCTGGGCGCGCTGGCCCGGCTGCGGCGTGATCCGGCCGGCGCCATGGACTGCTACCAGGCGGCCCTGCCGATCCTGCGCGAGATCGACTCGCGGCCGGATATCGCCCGCTGCCTGGCCGGCATCGGCCGGGTCGCCCTGGATCAGGGACAGCTCACCGTGGCCCGCGCGCACCTGGCGGAGAGCCTGCGGCTGAGCCAGCTGACCGGGGCCCGGATCGGCGTGGCCCGCGGGCTGGAGGCGTTCGCGGCGCTGTGCTTCCGTGAAGACCCGGGCGCCCGGGAAGGGCAGGCCCGCCTGGCGGTCCTGCTCACCGCGGCCGCCACCGCCATGCGCGAGGCGGCCGGCCTGCCCGCGCCGCCCGCCGGGCGGACCCAGCAGTACCTCGACGCGGCCCGCAGCCTGGGCCCGGAGGCGGTCTCCGGGCTGTGGGAGGAGGGCAGCGGCCTGACCCCCGACGCCGCGGTGACCCTGGCGCTGGGGTCCGGGCCGCCGGCCGCCGGTTCCGGGGCCGGGTACCCCGCCTCCCAGGCCTCACCGGCCGCGGGGCCCGGTGTGTCCCGCGGGGTGACCGCACGGTCGTCGCTGACCCCGCGGGAGCGCGAGATCACCGCGCTTATCGCCCGGGGGTACAGCAATAAGGGCATCGCGGACGAGCTGGTTATCAGTCCGGCTACCGCAGCACGCCACGTAGCGAATATCCTGTCCAAGCTGGGTTTTACCTCGCGAGCCCAGATCGCTGCCTGGGCTGCGGGGAACGGGTCAATCCAGCCGTCTTCGGCCCACGAACGGGGCAGCCTCATTCCCTGATGCCGCCTACGATGGAGCCTGGCCGGGCCACCATTGGGACCATTCATAGGACGGGACATGGGCAAGGCGACCAGAGTCAAGCGGGAGAACGCCCGCGAGAGAATAGCGGCGCAGCGGGCGGCCCAGCGCAAGCGGGAGATCCGCAACCGGATGCTGCTGACCGGGGGCGCCATCCTCGGCGTCATCGTGATCGTGGTCGCTTTCATCCTGGTCAAGACCACCCAGAACTCGCCCTCGACGAACACCGCCGGGGCCGACTCGGCGACCGGCACCGCCCTGCCGGCCAGCGTGATCAAGGACATCACCGGCGTGCCGGCCTCCACCCTGGCGTCGGTGGGTATCGGGACCGCCGACCCCAAGAGCGTGACCACGGTCGGCTCGGCCAAGGTGCTGACCTCCGGCGGCAAGCCCCAGGTGCTCTACATCGGCGCCGAGTACTGCCCGTACTGCGCGACCGAGCGGTGGGCCATGGCCGTGGCGCTGAGCCGCTTCGGGACCTTCAGCGGCCTGCACGGCATCCACTCCTCCAGCACCGACACGTACCCGAGCACGCCGACGCTGACGTTCTACAAGTCCACCTACACCAGCAAGTACCTGACCTTCACCCCGGTCGAGACGCAGACCGAGAAGGAAGGGACGGCGCTGCAGAAGCCCACGTCCGCGCAGAACGCGCTGTTCGCCAAGTACGACAGCCCGCCCTACGTGGCCTCGGCCGACACGGGCGCCATCCCGTTCATCGACCTCGGCGGCAAGTACTTCATCCACGGCGCCCAGTACAACCCGCAGATCCTGTCGGGCCAGTCCTGGGCCCAGGTGGCCGCCGCGCTCAAGGACCCGTCCAGCGCGATCGCCAAGGGCGCGGACGGGTCGGCCAACATGATCACCGCGACGATCTGCAAGGCCACGAATAATCAGCCGTCCAGCGTCTGCACCTCTCCGGTGATCAAGACGATCGAGGGCCAGGGCTGATGTCCGCGCCCAGGCAGGCGGCGGGCACGGGCGCCAGGAAGGACAAGGGGACCCGCGGCGGGCGGCCGGAACCCCAGCCTGCCGCGGCGCAGGCCCGGCGGCCCGGCGGGCAGGCCCAGCGGCCGGCGCAGCGGCCGGGCCAGGGACAGCGGCCGGGGCAGGCGCAACGCGGGCCCGGCCGCCGGGCCGCCGCGGCGCAGGCCGCTCCCGCGGCCCAGCCCGGGATCAAGGTCCCCCCGGTCTGGTTCCAGCTGGTCACCTGGGCGCTGGCCATCGCCGGCCTGGGCGTCTCGATCTACCTGACCATCGCCCACTACACCAGCTCGTCGATCCTGGCCTGCTCGGACAAGGGGCTGGTCAACTGCGGGCTGGTCACCACCAGCCCGGAGTCCATGGTGTTCAGCATCTTCCCGGTGGCCGTGCTCGGGCTGGCCTTCTACGTGTTCATGGTGGCCGCCGTCTCCCCCTGGGCCTGGCGGCTGAAGTACCCGCAGCTGGCCTGGGCCCGGCTCGCGTCGGTGATCGTCGGCATCGGGTTCGTGCTGTACCTGGTCTACACCGAGCTGTTCACGCTGAACGCCATCTGCCTGTGGTGCACGAGCGTGCACGTGCTGACGTTCCTGCTGTTCGTCCTGATCGTGGGCGGTGCCGCCGCCGGGTACGGCCTCCGGGAGCGGGACTACTCCTGACTAGCGCAGCGAACTGCGCAGGGCGGCGATCCGGGCCACCGCGGCCTGGCCGGCCGCCCGGCTGAGCAGGCCGTCCCGGTAGGCGCGGGCCAGGCCGGCCGCCGCGCGCCGACCCTCGCCAGTGCGGTGCCCGGCGCAGAGCAGCAGGTCCATCCCGGCCAGCGCGGCCAGCTGGCCGCGGCGGGCGATCGTGCCGTAGCCGCGCAGCGCGCCCGCCTCCAGCGCGTCGGTGATGGTCACCCCCTGGAAGCCCAGCCGCTGGCGCAGCTCACCCTGCACCACCACCGGTGACAGCCCCGCCGGGCGGTACCGGTCGAGGGCCGGGTAGACCGCCCACGACACCATGATCAGCCTGACCCCGGCCGCGATCGCGGCCTGGTAGGGCCGCTCGTCCAGCTGGCGCAGGGTGGCCGCGCGGACCGTCAGCCGCACCGGCCGCAGATCGGTGTCCTGATCCCGGGATGCGGCGCCGAGGCCCGGGAAGTGCTTGGCGGCCGCCGCCACGCCCCCGCTCTGCTGGGCCCGGACGAACTCCGCGCCCAGCCGGGCGACCTGTCCCGCGTGGCGGCTGTAGGACCGGCCGTACTGGTCGATGAAGTTGCCGGCCGCCCGGTAGACGTCGAGCACGGGGGCGAGGTTCACGTTCAGCCCCGCCTGGCGCAGGGTCGCCGCGGCGCCGGTGCCCGCACCGGCGGCCTGGGCCGGCGGGTCAGCCGCCTGGCCGATCTGTTTCTCGGAGAGGTCCGGCGGCCCGGGGAGCCGGCGCACGATCCCGCCTTCCTGGTCGGCCATGAGCAGCAGCGGCGCCCGCACCGGGTTGAGCCGGCTGGCGTCCGCGCGCTGCAGCCGCCGGGACACCGCGGCCAGCTGGGCGGGGCCGGCGATGTTCCCGGCGAAGAAGATGACCCCGGCCGCCTCGCCCCGGCGGATCGCCCGGAGCAGGGACCGCGGCGGAGTCAGGCCCGGGTAGCTGTAGATGACCCGCTGGCCGGCCAGCTGCGCGTCGGTCAGCCGCTGGATGGCCAGCGCCGGCGCGGCTAACGGCGGATCCGGGACATGCCACGCCGCGGCGGTCGGGGCCGGCCCGGCGATGGCTGAGGCCGTCACGGTGGCCGCGGCCACCGCTACGCCGCCGCCAGATGCTTCACCGGATGGCCGCCTCTCGGAGCCGGATGGCCGCCTGTCGGGGTCCGCGGCTGGTCGCCAGTGGTATCTCCCTGATGACGCTGAGTATCACACGATCCCGGGACGGCCTCAGGGGAATCGCCGGCTACCGCTCATTGTTAGCTGGGCTAACGGATATTTGTTAGACTGCCTAACTGTGAGCGAGGCGCACAACATGCCGGACGGGGCCGACACGTCCCAGGCCGTCATGGCCATCTTCCGGCTGTTCCGCGGCCTGGAGTGCGTGGACACGGGGCTGACCCCCTCCCAGTACCGGATGATGAAGCTGGCCGGCGCCGGCGGCGAGCGCTCCACCCGGCTCGCGCAGCGTCTGGCGGTCGCGAAGCCGACCCTCACCGCGACCGCGGACGGCCTGGTCGCCGCCGGGTACGCCTGCCGGGCCGCCGAGCCGGGCGACCGGAGGGTCGTGCGGCTCTCGCTGACCCCGGCGGGCCGTGCGGCACTGGACCGGGCGGACGCGGCGTACTCGGCCTGGCTGGGCCCGCTGCTGGACGCCACGGGCGGCCGGGAGACGGTGCTGGATGCGCTCGAGCTGCTCGGCTCGGCGATGACCGAGGCCAGGCGGGCGAGGCA
This sequence comes from uncultured Actinomycetes bacterium, assembly GCA_963713815.1. Classification (GTDB taxonomy): domain Bacteria; phylum Actinomycetota; class Actinomycetes; order Streptosporangiales; family Streptosporangiaceae; genus RYN-230. Next base: position 173,818 of record CAVQNH010000005.1, on the reverse strand, counting down.
GGGACTCGGCCCTCGCAACAACGGGGATGCAGACGGGGACGGAAAGGAACGGGCCCACGAACACCGAACGGGACACCACCACGCGCATGCTGCCCAGCGGGAAGGCGGTGGATAAGGCGCCGCGCAGAGCCGGCCGGAACGGTACCGGGACCGGTACCAACACGGGCACGGGCACGGGTGAGGGCTGGCTGCGGCGGCTCGCGGCGTACTGCTGGCGCTACCCGCGCAACGTGGTGCTCGCGCTGGCCGGGACCCTGGTCGTCACCGCGGTCGCGGCGATTGTCCCGCTGATCCAGCGGCAGATCGTGGACGACCTGGTCGGCCCGGGGCACCCGGCGGTCTGGCCCCTCGCGGTCCTGCTGCTGGGCGCCGCGCTGACCAGCTTCGGGGGCCTCTACCTGCGCCGCTACCGCGGCGGCAAGGTCTCCCTGGATGTCCAGCACGACCTGCGGACCGAGATGCTCGGCGCCCTGTCCCGGCTGGACGGGACGCGGCAGGATCAGCTGCACACCGGCCAGATCGTCAGCCGCTCCATCTCTGACCTGTCCATGGTCCAGGCCCTGCTCAGCATGATCCCCATGCTGCTCGGCAACGCGGTGCTGTTCGTCGCCTCGCTGGCCATCATGCTGTTCCTCTCCCCGCTGCTGACCCTGATCGCCCTGGCCGTCGGCCCCGCCCTGTGGCTCATCTCGGTTGCCTCGCGCCGCACGCTGTTCCCGGCCAGCTGGGATGCCCAGCAGCAGGCGGCCGCCGTGGCCGGGGTGGTCGACGGCGCGGTGACCGGCGTGCGGGTGGTGAAGGGCTTCGGCCAGGAAGATCAGGAGTCCCGGCGGCTGGAATGGGCCAGCCGCCTGCTCTACGCCTCGCGGGTGCGCGCGGTGCGGCTCATGGCCCGGTACAACCCGGCCCTGCAGGCCGTTCCCGCGCTGGGCCAGGTGGGGGTGCTGGCGCTGGGCGGATGGCTGGCCATCGAGGGCTCCATCACCCTGGGCACGTTCGTGGCGTTCTCCTCCTACCTGCTTCAGCTGGTCGGCCCGGTCCGCGCGCTGGCTGCGCTGGTGACCACCGGCCAGGAAGCGCGGGCCAGCGTGATCCGGGTATTCGAGGTCATCGACACCGAGCCCGGCGTCACCGACCGGCCCGGCGCGGTGCCGCTCGGATCGGCGCCGGCCGCCGTGGACCTCGACGACGTGAGCTTCGGCTACGTGCCGGGCCAGCCGGTGCTGCGCGGGCTGTCGCTGCACGTGGCGGTGGGCGAGACTGTCGCGCTGGTCGGCACCTCCGGGTCAGGGAAATCGACCATCGCGCAACTCCTCCCCCGCTTCTACGACGTCACCGGCGGAACGCTGCGGGTCGGCGGGCGCGACGTCCGCGACCTCACCCTCGACTCGCTGCGGGCCTCGATCGGGCTGGTCAGCGAGGACTCGTTCCTGTTCTCGGACACGGTCCGGGCCAACATCGCCTACGGGCGTCCCGACGCCAGCTGGGAGGAGGTCCTGGCCGCGGCCCGGGCCGCCGAGGCGGACGAGTTCATCACCGGGCTGCCGAACGGCTACGAGACGGTCGTCGGGGAGCAGGGCCTGACCCTGTCCGGCGGTCAGCGCCAGCGGGTGGCCCTGGCCCGGGCGCTGCTGACCGATCCCCGCATCCTGGTCCTCGACGACGCGACCTCGGCGGTCGACCCGCGGATCGAAGCCGAGATCCATGGCCGTCTCAAGCAGATCATGGCCGGGCGGACCACGCTGCTCATCGCCCACCGGCGCTCAACACTCCAGCTGGCCGACCGGATCGCCGTCCTCGACCAGGGGCGCCTGGTTGACGCAGGCACCCACGCCGAACTGGAGGCCCGCTGCCCGCTGTACCGTGACCTGATCACCGGGCCCGACGACGACGCCGAGGGCACCGACGCCCTGATAGCCCGGGACTACGAGCAGGCCGGGGGCGCACCCGGGCCCGCCCCCGCGGCAGCGGGGAACACCATCACGCCGCGGCTGTGGCCCCGCGAGGCCGCCCCGGATGCGGACGCCTCAGCGCCGGCCGGGACGGATGGGCTGGCCGCAGCCGGTGCGGCCCAGCTAGCGGGTCTGGCCGCGCTGCCCGGCGCGGCGCGGCCGGCCGGACGGGTCGGGGCCCGCGGCCGGACCGGCGGGCGCGGTGGCGGCGGCGGAGCCGGGATGACCAGCATGATGGCCGGCATTCCCGCGTCGCCGGAACTGCTGGCCAAGGTTGACGCGCTGCCGCCGGCCCAGGATGTGCCCGGCGTGGACGTCGGCTGGGCCCGCGCCCCGGCACCGCGGTTCAGGCTGCGGCAGGTGCTGCGCCCGTTCGCGGTGGGCCTCATCATCGGCCTGGTGCTGGACGCCCTCGACGCGCTGGCCAGCCTGGCCATGCCCGCGCTGGTCCGGGGCGGCATCGATCACGGCGTGGAGACCAAGGTCACAGGGGCCGTGCTGCTGATCGCGGGCCTCGCGCTGGCCGTGGTCCTCGCGGACTGGGTCATCAACGCCGTCCAGACCGTGGTGGTCGGGCGCAACGGCGAACGGGTCCTGTACTCGCTGCGGGTGAAGATCTTCGCCCAGCTGCAGCGGCTCGGCCTGGACTTCTACGAGCACGAGATGTCCGGGCGCATCATGACCCGGATGACGACCGACGTGGACGCGCTGTCGTCGTTCCTGCAGACCGGGCTGATCACCATGGTCAACTCGGTCCTGTCCTTCGCCGGCGTCATGGTCGCCTTGCTGATCATCAACCTCCGGCTGGGCCTGACCGTGCTGGCTCTGGTCCCGCTGATCGTGGTGGCCACGCTGGTGTTCCGGGTCAAGTCCCGGCGGGCCTACGGCGAGGCGCGGGAGAAGGTCGCCGCCGTGAACGCGGATCTCCAGGAGAACGTGGCCGGCCTGCGCGTCTCCCAGGCCTACCGCCGGGAGCAGGTCAACCTGGCCCGGTTCACCGGGCTGAGCTCCGCCTACCGGCGGTCCCGGCTCCGGGCCCAGCGCTACATCGCGATCTACTTCCCGTTCGTGCAGTCGCTGTCCACCGCGGCGGCCGCGCTGGTGCTGCTGGTCGCGGCGGGGCAGATGCGCGCCGGGCTGCTCACTGCCGGAGCGCTGGTCGCCTACCTGCTCTACATCGACATGCTGTTCTCGCCGGTGCAGCAGCTGTCCCAGGTGTTCGACGGCTACCAGCAGGCCGCCGTCGGGCTGCGCCGGATCAGCGGGCTGCTGCGCACCCAGACCAGTACGCCGGAAGCCCGGGCGCCGCGGCCGGTGACCCGGGGCCGCGCCCGGATCGAGTTCCGCGACGTGCGGTTCAGCTACGGCGCCGATGACTCCGAAGCGCTGTGCGGGGTGAACCTCACGGTGGCACCGGGCGAGACCGTGGCCCTGGTGGGCCAGACCGGGGCCGGCAAGTCCACGCTGGTCAAGCTGGTGGCCCGGTTCTACGACGTGACCGGCGGCGCGCTGCTGGTGGACGGCGTGGACGTGCGCGACTACGACCTCGGCAGCTACCGGCACCGGCTCGGCGTGGTCCCGCAGGAACCCCACCTGTTCGCGGGCACCGTGCGCGACGCGATCGCCTACGGCCACCCGTCGGCCACCGACGCCCAGGTGGAGGCGGCGGCCCGCGCGGTCGGCGCGCTCGACATGATCGCCGGGCTGCCCGATGGCTTCTACCACGAGGTCACCGAGCGCGGCCGGAACCTGTCCGCAGGGCAGCGCCAGCTGATCGCCCTGGCCCGGGCCTACCTCGTCGATCCGGACATCCTGCTGCTGGACGAGGCGACCGCCGCGCTCGACCTGTCCGCGGAGGCGGCCGTCGTGTCCGCGACCGAGCGGCTCACCGCGCGGCGCACCACGCTCGTGGTGGCGCACCGGCTGACCACCGCCGCCCGCGCCGACCGCATCGCCGTGGTGGACCAGGGCCACATCGTGGAGGAGGGCACGCACGACGAGCTGCTCGCCGCTGGCGGCACCTACGCCGCGCTGTGGGCGGCGTTCACCGGGGTGGCCCTGGTCAGCTAGCAGAGTCAGCTAGCAGAGTCAGCTGGCAGGGTCGGTGAGAGCAGGGTCAGCAGCCTCCGCTGGGTCCGGGAGGCTCCCCTGGAGCGGAATGGACGGCGCTGGCCGGAGGCCGGCCTCTCGGTGCCCGCCGCCGGGCACTGCGGCACGCCGCGGCCAGCTCCTCGACGAGCGGGCCCGCCTCCTGGCCGGGCCGGTCGCGGAACTCGGCCCGGACCCGACGTCCGGCCGCGTCCACGTGCACGGTAGCCAGGGACAGGATCCGCTGGACCGGCCCGGTCACCATCCGGATGCTCTGCACCTTCTCCAGCGGCACCCAGGTGGTCACCTTCCGGAGCCGGCCGGTGACCCCCATGGCGGTGGCCGCGTCGTGCCCGGAGGCCAGGAAGTGGTAGCTCAGCGGCGCCTTCCGGCGGGCCCGCCGCGGTGGCCGCGACAGCGGGGGCGGGTCGACGCCGATGACCAGCCGCATGAGCTGCCAGGCCGGCTCGCGATAGCCCACCGGCAGCAGGGTCTTGCGCATCCGGCCCGATCCGTCGGCGTGGTCGCGGCCCGGGGAGCCAGCCACGTCGATCTCCAGGCGGCACCAGCCCAGCGGCCGCCACAGCATCGGCTCGACCATCCGGACCGCCTGCACCCGGCGCAGCGGGATGGTCTCCGCCACCGTGCCGAGCAGCCCGCGGCGGATCCGGATGCCATCCGGCGACTGCGCCAGCGTGAACCCGTAGTCGGTCGCGAGCCGCCGCCACACCATCGGCACCAGGGTGACCAGGAAGACCAGGAAGGTGCTCCCGGTGGCGGTGAACACGGCCGGCGATTCCCGCATGACCACCAGCTCCGCGATCAGCAGCGCGATAAGCAGGCTGGCCCCGGAGGCCAGCACCGACCCGACCAGGCGGCCGGTGGGGACGGTGGCCAGGATCCGCTCGCCGGGTTCCGGGGTGGCCGGGTCGAGCCCGTGATGCGCGGCCAGGAGCCGCGCCCGCAGGTCGAGTGCGGCCTGCTCCGGCAGGTAGGCGAGCCGGCCGTCGGCGTGGCTGGACCCGGCCAGCCGGACGCGGAGCTCGGCCAGGCCGAGCGCGCGGGCCAGGAACGGCCGCACCACGTCCACCGCCTGGATCCGGGCTACCGGCAGTTGCCGGGAATCGCGGCGCAGCAGGCCGGTCTCGATGCGCAGGGTGGACCCGTCCAGCTTCCAGCGGGTGACCAGCCAGCTGACCACGGCCGCGATCACGACGAGCACGGCCAGTGCCCAGTCGTACAGGTGGGAGCCATCGCGGCCGAACTGGCCGGACGCGGAAATGCCCACGATGGCCAGCACGCCGATGGCGGCGCGCCCGGAACGCACCAGCGGCGATAGCGGGTGCAGCCGGTGCCACTGGCCCGGATCGGGCGTCATAGGCCCGCAGCCTTCGCCTCACCGAGGGCGGCCAGCCGGTCCCGCAGCCGGGCGGCTTCCTCCCGCTCCAGCCCCGGGATCCGCGCGTCGCTCGCCGCGGCCGCGGTGTGCAGCTGCACGGTGGCCAGCCGGAACGCCCGCTCCACGGGGCCCGCGGTCACGTTGACGAACTGCATCCGGCCGTAGGGCACCACCGACAGGCGGCGGACCAGTACCCCCCGCGCCACGATGAGGTCATCCTCACGCTCGGTGTAGGTCCAGGCCCGGACCCGGTTACGGGCGAACCAGAAGGCGGCCAGCGCGGCCACGAGGACCACGGCCACCGCGATGGCGGCGGCCGTGGCGCCCACCGCTAATGCGGCGGCCGTGCCTGCGACCAGCGCCGCGGCGGCCGCCGTCCCGGCGACCTGCACGCGGCGCATCCGCCACAGCCGGGGGGACGGGGACTTCGGCGCAGGAGCCGCAGAGCCAGGCATGGGGCAAACGGTACAACGGCCCCAGTTGCCGACCAAGTGCGCCGCCGCCCAAGCGCACCGCCGCCCAAGCGCGCCCCCGCCCAAGCGCGCCGCCGACCGGGCATGCCGCCGACGAGCCGCGGACCGGGCATGCCGCCGACGAGGTACCCGGCCGGCGGTGCATAGCATGAGGGCGGGAAGGAGCCCCGTGAGCGATACCGGCATCCCGGCGGCCATGGTCGCCGAGATCACCTCGCATGCGGTCGCGTCGGTGGCCACGCTGATCCGGCCCTACGTGCTGCAGACCCCGGTGGCCTTCCTGGACCGGGCCGTCTTCGGGCTGGAGCCCGGCCCGCTGGTGCTGAAGCTGGAACAGCTCCAGCACTCCGGATCGTTCAAGGCCCGCGGCGCGTTCGCCAACCTGCTGCTGCGCCCGCTGCCCGAGGCGGGGGTGGTGGCCGCATCCGGTGGCAATCACGGTGCGGCGGTCGCGTACGCGGCCCAGTCGCTGGGCGTGCGGGCCCGCGTGTTCGTCCCGCGGGTCTCGTCCCCGGCCAAGATCGAGCGCATCCGCGGCTATGGCGCGGACCTGGTCGTCGGGGGGGCCGCCTACGCGGAGGCGCTGGCCGCCAGCGAGGAATGGGCGGCCGTGTCGGGCGCGCTCCCGATCCCTGCGTTCGACCAGGTCGAGACGATCCTGGGGGCCGGCTCGCTGGGCGCTGAGCTGCGGCGCCAGGCACCCGCGGCCGGCACGGTGCTGGCCAGCGTGGGCGGCGGCGGGCTGCTCGCCGGGATCTGCGCGGCCTACGCGGGCCATGTGCGCGTGGTGGGTGTCGAACCCGAGGGGGCACCCACCCTGACCCAGGCCTTGCAGGCGGGCCACCCCGTGGACGCGGAGGCGGGCAGCGTGGCCATCGACTCGCTGGCCCCGCGGAGGGTCGGCGAGCATACGTTCGCGGTGATCCGCGAGCACGTGCGGCAGGTGGTGCTGGTCAGCGACGAGGACATCACCTCGGCCCAGGCCCTGCTCTGGGAGCGGCTCCGCCTGGTCGCCGAGCCCGGCGGCTGCGCCGCACTGGCCGCGCTGCTCTCCGGCCGGTACTCCCCCGGCCCGGATGAAACGGTCGCCGTCGTGATCAGCGGGGCCAACACCACCGCGGTCGACTTCCGCCGCTGAGCATCGCCGGGACACCTGCGCGGGAACTGGACCCGCACCCGTCCCCGGACAAGGACGGTGGCGGGCCGGGTCCCCGGGGGGGTTGGGACCCGGCCCGCCGTACGCCACCCGCCGCGGCGGCAGGCGGCGGCGGGTGGTCAGGGAGGGCTGCTGGAGGTGCTGCCCGGGTCAGGCTGACGGCGCTGCCTCGACCCCCCGATGGTGCTGGCCGTGGCCGACGGCGACGGGGTCGCGCCGCCCGAGGGGGCGAGGCTCGCCGAGGGCGACGGCTGCTGGGTCGGCGCGGGCGTAGGGGAATCGCTGGGGCTGCCGGACGGGTCCGGACTGCCCGGTGCTGGGCTGCCCGACCCCCGGTGGCCGGGCGTCTGGTGGCCGGGCCACCAGAGGCCGGGCGGGCGGCCGCTCGCCGTGCCTGACGGGGAGCCGGAGGGCTGGTGGTGGCGTGGCGAGCCGGACGCGGATCCGCGGGGCGTCCGGCGGTCCGGCTGCGGCGATCCGTGACCGGACCGCGCACTGGCCTGGCCGGCCGAGGTCGCCAGGCGCGAGGAGCGGCCTGGGTCCAGGCCGGCCGACGGGTCCCGGCCGGCCGCGGGCGCGCCGATGGTGTAGTGAGCCAGCCGCTGAGCCGCGGCGGGCAGGTCCCCGGCGTAGGCCACCGCGAGAAACCCGCCGATCAGCACCGCGCCGGCCGCCGCCGCCACCGCGGGCCTGGGCCCGTGCCGCCGGGTGACGCGGCGCAGCCCGGCGACGTGGCGCCGCCCGGTCAGCCGGCTGCGCCGGCCGGCCGGGGCCGGCTCCGCCCCGTGGAGCGGCCGGACCCGGAACTCCGCGAGCGCCCGGGCCTCCCCGCTCAGCTCGCTGCTGGCCGGGACCGACGTCAGGGCGGTGAGCACCTGGCTGACGGGCTGCCACCGGGTCAGGTCGCCGTCCGGTAGCTGGCTCCCCTCGAGCAGCGCGTCAAGGGACCGCTCGTCGCTGGGACGGTCCGGCCGGCTGCTCTTCTCGCCTGGCTCGCGTCTGGGCTCGCGTCTGGTCATACTGCCTTGCGAAACGACGCGTCGGCCGCATCCGTTACAGGCCCCCGGTTGTTTCACCCAGGGTCGCGGCCAGGTGCCGTAAACCCCGGTGTGCGGCTACCCGGACCGCCCCGGGGCTGCGGCCCACCAGCTGCGCCACGGCCTGGTTGTCCAGCCCGGCGACGACCCGCAGCAGGATTACCTCCGCCTGGAACCGGGGCAGGGAGGAGATGATCGCGATCGCCCCCTCGGTGCTGAGCTTCTCCAGGACCAGGTCGGCCGGGTCCGCGCTGCCCGGCCCGGCGTCGTCCGGCAGTTCGGGCAGGGAGACGACCGGACGGCGCGATCGCCGGCGGCCCTCGTCGATCGCGCGGCGGCGGGCGGTCGTGAACAGCCAGGCGCGCCAGGCGGCTTCATCACCGCGGAAGCCGCCCAGGCCCCGGACGACCTGCACCCAGGTGTCAGCGGCGATGTCCTCGGCGGCTTCGGGTGCGATCACCCGCAGGTACCGGAGCACGGCGGGATTGGCGTCACGCCACAGCGCGGAGAAGGCCCCGTCGGCCTCGCCGGTGCCGCCCCGGGCGGCCGCGAGCAGGCGCTCGAACTTCTCGCCGATCACGTTGCCGAGTATCGGCACCAAGTGCCCCGATCCGCAGCGGATCGGCAATCTGTGTCTGAATTCTCCCCGAAATGGCGGAAAGCAATGGGGCCGGGATGGGGGGCACCGCCCGGCGCGGGGCGCGGCTACCGGCCGCCGATATCCTCGCTCCAAACGGCCGGGTAACGCTCCTGGAATTCGCGCATCACGGCCATGCACCCCTCGTCGTTGAGCAGGGTCACCGAGACGCCCTGGCCGGCGAGGAAATCCAGGTCACCGGCGAAGGTCCCGGCCTCCCCCACCACCACGCGCGGGATCTGGAACAGCAGGATGGCACCGGTGCACATCTGGCAGGGGGAAAGGGTCGTGTACAGCGTCATGTTCTGGTAGGAGGATTGGCGGCCCGCGTTACGCAGACAGGAGATCTCCCCGTGCGCGACCGGGTCGCCGTGCTGCACGCGCTCGTTGTGGCCCGCGGCCACGATGTCGGAGCCTATGGCCAGCACCGCCCCGACCGGGACACCCCCGGCGGCCAGGCTGGCCTTCGCCTGCGCCAGCGCGGCCGCCATCATCGTCTGGTCCAGCTCCCCCGGTGCGCTCGTCATGCCGTGCAGGGTACCCGGCCCCGTGCCGGGTCATCCGCGCCCGGTCATCCCGCCCGCTCAGCCGGCGAACGTGGCGTACAGCAGGTAGACGTTCAGCATGATGATCATCAAGGTGACCAGGCTGGCCGCGACGGTGGTGAGCCTGCGGTTCACCAGGGAGCCCATCACGTCCCGGCGCCGCGTCAGGGCCACCAGCGGGACGAGCGCGAACGGGATGCCGAACGACAGCACCACCTGGGAGATCACCAGGCTGCCGGTCGTCGGCAGGCCGAGTTCCAGGACCAGCAGGGCGGGCAGCATGGTGATCGCGCGGCGCAGGAACAGCGGGATGCGGCGGTCGATGAAGCCCTGCATGACCACCTGGCCCGCGTAGGTGCCCACGCTGGAGGACGACAGGCCCGAGGCGAGCAGCGCCGCCGCGAACGCCAGCGCGGCGCCGCCGCCCACCAGGCGGCCCAGCTCGGCGTGCGCCACCGTCAGCGAACCGAGCTGGACTCCCCCGGCCTGGCTGGCCATCGCGGCCGCCACGACCAGCATGGCCAGGTTGACCAGCCCGGCCGCGCCGAGCGCGATGACCACGTCCAGCCGCTGGAAGCGGAGCAGTTCGCGGCGCTCCCCGTCGTCGGCACAGTCCACCCGGGACTTGGTCAGCGCGGAGTGCAGGTAGACGACGTGCGGCATCACGGTGGCCCCGATGATGCCCGCCACCAGCAGCGGGCGCGCCGGGCCCGGGGAAGCCCGGCACCAGGCCGCTGGCCAGCGCCGACGGGTCCAGCTGCACGGCCGCGAGATCGTAGGCGAACCCGAGGAAGATGATGCCGAGCAGGCCGCACACGGCCAGCTCGAACCGGCGGTAACCGCGCTGGTCGAGGGCCAGGATCGCGAACGCGACCAGGGCCGTCAGCGGTCCCGCGGCGCGCAGCGGCACGTGGAACAGCAGGTTCAGGCCCAGCGCGGCGCCGACGAACTCCGCCAGATCGGTGGCCATGGCGATGAGCTCGGCCTGGGCCCACAGGCCGAGCGACACCGGCCGCGGCAGGTGGGCCCGGCACAGCTCGGCCAGGTCCCGCCCGGTGGCCACGCCCACCTTCGCGGACAGGTACTGCACCAGCATGGCCATCAGGTTGGCGACCACGATGACCCAGGCCAGGGCGTAGCCAAACCTCGCCCCGGCGGCGAAGTTGGTCGCGAAGTTGCCGGGGTCGATGTAGGCCACCGAGGCCACGAACGCCGGCCCGAGCAGGGCCAGCACCCCGCGCAGCCGGCCGCGTGAGCGCATCAGGCGCAGCGGGCTCAGCTGCTCCGGCGGGGCCGGCCCGGAACCCGCCCGCGACAGCGATGCGGGCGGGCCCGGGGAGGGGCTCGGAGACGAGCCGTCGGGCGGGTCCGGAGGCGGCCGCAGCGCTGGATCTGCCGCCATGGACCAGCTGCCCTAGCCGACCGACGGGCCGAGGCCGAGCGACTGCGGCGTGCTGGAGTCGGGTGACGGCTGGTTCAGGCCCTCATCCAGCGGCCCGAACTCCGTCATCAGCGCGCGGCTGCCGCCCCACGCTGTCTGCTCCTCGGCGACCAGCGTGTTGGTGGTGAGCAGCAGGCCCGCCACGGACGCGCCGTTCTGCAGCGCGGACCGCGCGACGCGCAGCGGATCGATGATGCCCATATCGATCATGTTGCCATACCGGCCCTGGAGTGCGTCAAAGCCCTCGTCCGGGCCGAGCCGGGACAGCTGGGCCACGACCTCCTCACCGGAGTAGCCCGCGTTGGCGGCGATGAGATACGCCGGGGCGGTCAGCACCCGGCGCACGATCTCCACGCCGGTCGCGTAGTCGTCCTTGACCTGGAGGTCATCCAGCGCGCCCGCGGCGTGCAGCAGCGCCGCCCCGCCGCCGGCCACGATGCCCTCGGCCATCGCCGCCCGGGTCGCGGCCAGCGCGTCCTCGACCCGGTGCTGGAGTTCCTTGAGCTCGGCCGGGGTGGGTGCGCCCACCCGGATCACCGCGACCTTGCCGGACAGGGAGCCGATCCGCTCGCTCAGCACGTCCGCGTCGATCCCGAACGTGGCCCGCTCCATGCTCGGCGCGCAGCTGGCCGAGCCGGAAGTCGACGTCCTCGGCCGTGCCGTCGCCGCCGATGATGGCGGTGTTGTCGGCGGTGACCCGGACCTGGCGGGCCCGGCCCAGGTGCTCCAGGGTCATCGTCTCCAGCGAGAAGCTCGAGGTCTTGCTGCAGACCGCGCCGCCGGTCACCGTGGCGATGTCCTCCAGCTTGCGCAGCCGGCGGTCGCCGAAGCCGGGCGCCCGGACGGCCACGGCCTGGAACATCCCGTTGACGTGGTTGTGCACCAGCATGGACAGGGCGGTGCCCTCGACGTTCTCGGCCAGGATGACCAGCGGCCGGGGGGCGCGCATGATCTTGTCCAGCATCGGCATCAGCTGCTGGACCTTGGTGATCTTCTCGCTGCACAGCAGCACGTAGGGGTCATCAAGGACGGCCTCGAGGCTGGCCGGGTTGGTCACCAGGTACGGCGACAGGTACCCGTTGTCGAACTGGAAGCCCTCGACGAAGTCGACGCCCATCCCGTTCGCGCTGGACTCCTCGACGGTCACAATGCCGTCGTCGCCCACCGTGTGCAGCGCCTTCGCGATCACCGCGCCCACGACCTCGTCGTCGTTCGCGGAGATCGCGGCCACCCGGCGGTAGTCCTGCTCGGTGGCCACCGGGTGCGCCACTCCCTGCAGGTGGCTGACCAGCCGGTCCACCGCCACATCGATGCCCCGCTTGACCAGCACCGGGTTGGCGCCGCCGTCGATGGCGTGCATGCCCTCGGTGATGATGGCCTGGGCCAGGACCGTGGCCGTGGTGGTGCCGTCACCGACCACGTCGTTGGTCTTGATGGCGGCTTCCTTGACCAGCTGGGCGCCCATGTTCTCGAACTGGTTGGCCAGGTGGATCTCGCGGGCGATGGTCACGCCGTCATTGGTCACCACCGGGGTTCCGGTGATCTTCTCCAGGATGACGTTGCGTCCCTTGGGCCCCAGCGTTGACTTCACGGCTTCGGCCAGCTTGTCCACGCCGGCCAGCAGCAGGCTGCGCGCTTCCGCGCCGAAACGCAGTTCCTTAGCCATCAGGTCCTCCTAGGACGGGATTTCAGTCAGTGGCGGTAATCAGGGGACGAGGATGGCGCGGCCGCGCACCCGGCCCGCGTCGAGATCCGCGAACGCCTCCACGGCGCTGGTCAGCGGGTAGGTCCGGGTATGCAGGGTGACCTTGCCCGCCTCGGCCAGCGACATCAGCTCGGCCAGGTCGTTGTAGGTGCCGACGATGTTGCCGATGATGTTGCGCTCGGTGGAGATGATGTCGAGCGTGGGGATCTCCAGCGTGCCGCCGTACCCGATGACGAAGTAGGACCCGGCCGGGGCGGTCATGTTCCAGCCGTCCATCTCGGCGCCCTGCTCGGCCACGAAGTCCAGCACGACGTGGGCGCCGGCCCCGCCGGTGAGGTCCTTGACCGCCTCCACCTGGCTGCCGTCGGCCACCACGGTGTGGCTCGCGCCGAGCTGCTCGGCCAGCTTGAGCGCGTCGGGGTTCCGGTCCACGACGACGATGGTGGTCGCGGACAGCGCGGCCAGGCACTGGATGCCGATGTGGCCCAGCCCGCCCGCGCCGATCACCACCGCGGTGGTGCCGGGGTACAGCAGCGGGAGGGCCTTGCGGACCGCGTGGTAGGCGGTAATGCCCGCGTCAGCCAGCGCGGCCACGTCCTGCGGCTGGGTCGAGGGGTCCAGCTTCACGCAGGCCCGGGCCGAGGTGAGCAGGTACTCGGCCATCCCCCCGTCGCGGGACAGGCCGGGGAACGAGCTGTCCCCGGTGCAGTGCATGTCGTCGCCGGCCCGGCAGGCCCGGCACAGCCCGCAGGTGGGGGTGGGGTGCAGGATCACGGTGTCGCCCAGGGCCACGTTGGTGACCGCCGAGCCGATCGCGTGCACCCACCCGGCGTTCTCGTGACCCAGGATGTAGGGCAGCGGGGTGCCCATGGCCGCGTCCCACTGGCCCTCGATGATGTGCAGGTCGGTCCGGCAGACGCCGGCCCCGCCGATCTTCACGATGACCTCGAGCGGGCCGTGGATAGTCGGCTCCGGTACCTCGTCGATCACCGGCTGCTGGTGGAAAGCGTGCAAGCGGACGGCCTTCATTGGTCCTCCTCGGCCTGGGGTTGCTGGCCTAGCCCTGCCGTGTCGTTGTATCGGTGCCCCAGCATCCCGCGGCACATGCTTCCGTTGGCCTCGATACTGGTCCGGGTCAGCCGGGCGCGCCCGAGGTGCATCCGCAGGGAGTCCGGGCTGACCGGCTCCCCGGTCTTCGGGTCGATCAGCAGCCACGCGTCATCACCGGCGGGCAGGCCGAGCTCCAGCCGGCGCTCGCGCAGCCGCTGGAGGGCGGCGGAGGGCGGTACCTGGCCCAGCGTCATCCCGGGCAGGCTGGCCGGATCGGTGCCCGCGCTGAGCAGCGGCCGGCAGACCTGGTCGGTCCCGGCCATCACCGCCTTGCGGAGGAAGTCGGCCCGCAGCTCGTGCAGGTCGCCGACCGCCTCGCCGTCGAACGACTGGGCGAAGCCCGCGTGCGCGGCCACCCCGCCGTTGATCGCGTCCGAGGCGAAATGCTCGTCCAGCACGACCTCGGCGTGGCGCACGCCCGGCAGTGCGGCCACCGCGTCATAGGCGTCCGCCACCATGAGGAAGGCGAAGTTGGGCGCGCAGAAGTAGGTGGGCAGCCGCAGCCGGACCTGCGCGTCCCCGTCCGGGGAGACGGTACATGAGGCCACGAAGCCGAGCGAGGTTACCGGCTCGTCCAGCTCTGGGTCGCGCACCGTCTCCAGCGCGGCGAGCACCGCCGCTGGCGCAGGCGGACCCGCCGGTCCGCCTGCGCCAGTGCCCGCAGTGGTGCTGGTTGCGGAAGCAGTCATGCTCCCGTGACCAGCTGCGGATCGTCTTCGACCAGCTTGGCGTCATCCTGCGACGCCGGGGCGCCGGTGTCCTTGATCTGGAACTCGGCCGGGACCTCGATGTCGTAGAGCTTGGCCGCGTTCAGGCCGAGGATCTTCTTCTTGGTCGCGGTGTTGACCCTCGGGAAGTCGGAGAACTCGTCGCTGGGGTAGTCCCAGTCCACGAAGCCCTCGATCTGCCACTTCGGCTCCCAGATGCCGTAGTCGCTGCCGAAGGTCATCTTGTCCTCGCCGACCCAGAACAGCAGCTCGCCCATGACCCTGGCGAAGAACTTCGGCCGCGCGTACATCAGGCCGCCGATGACCACGGACAGGCCGGCGTAGACGTTGGGCTCCTGCGTCGCCATGAAGCAGAAGTCCTCGATCCGCGGCAGGCCGACGTGCTCGACGATGAAGTTCAGGTCCGGGAAGTCGGTCGCCGCGTGATCGACATCGGAGACGTCGAAGGCGTCCTTGTCCAGCGGCCAGATCGTCGGGCCCTTGTGCACGTGGATGTTCTTGATGCCCAGGTTCTGGGCCGCCTCCAGGAACCGGTAGGCGCCGGGGTCGGACAGCTTGTAGCCCCGGGAGCCGTTGTTCCACTCGGCGGTGTAGAGCTTGACGCCCTTCGAGCCGTAGGTCTCGACGTTCTTCTTGAGCTCTTCCAGCCCTGGGTCACCGTCGCGGGGGTCGAACCGGGTGTTGTAAATGAACTTGCCCGGGTGCCGCTTCCCCATTTCGGCGTTGCGCTCGGTGGTGTTGAAGCCCTCCGAGTACCACTCCTTCAGGTACGTCGGCTGGAAGACCGCCACGTCCACGTAGCCGTCTTCGAAGACGTCCTTCATGAGGTCGTCCTCGGAGTACTTCTGGAAGTGCTCGATCGACCAGTGGGTCTCGGGCGGGCCCAGCCCCTGGTAGGCGTGGAAGCACTCGATCCAGCCCTTGGCGTACTGCTCGGCTCCCTTGACCCAGTTATCCGGGGCGGCGTTCCAGTAGTGCATATGACTATCGACAACGAAGTACTTCTCGCCGTCCTTTTCGTACACGATTCCTCCTCGTCGGGGTCCGGTGCTGAAGCGCGGGACGCCGGGCTAGCTGGTCGGGAGTGAGATCGGTGAGATCGAAGCCGATGTACTCGGCCGCGTCCTCCGGGTTGGCGAACATGATCGTCCGGTCATCCTCGTGGATCATCCGGCCGTAGTGGGTGGACATGTTCTCCTCGAACTCCGCGGAGTCGAAGAATCCCGGCTCCTCGCCGAGCGCCTCCGAGATCTCGTCGTAGACGAAGTCCATCCGGCCGATCGCGTCGACCCGGATCATCGACGGCAGGAAACGCACGGACACGTTGGGCTTGGTCCTTCATGACCTCGGCGACCACGGCCCCGACCTGGTTGTTCATCAGGGTTACGCCGCACTGGTTCGAGGCGGTGTTATCGGACTTGTACGGGCTCTCGGTGGTCTTGTACGTCGTCACTGGGCCAGCTCCTTCGGGTTTTCCAGGTGCAGGTCGGAGAGGATGCCGCTGAAACGAGCCTTCTGCGCGTCCAGGCCGTCCTCGAACCGGGGGGGCTTCGACTCGGGCTGCGACCACAGCGGCTGCAGCGTCCGCGAGGCGGCGATGGCCTTGGGCGTCCAGACCGACAGCCACTCCTGGAGCTTGGCCTTGTTCTGGTCGCCGAACTCACGGTCGCTGGTCAGCAGTTCGAACATCGGCCGCGTGTAGCGCAGGTCGCGCTCGGCGTAGTCGTACTCTTCCGCGCCGACCACCGTGGGGGTGACGAAGTCGCCGTTGCGCGGGGCCGCGTGCTGCACCAGCTGGCTGCGGAACAGCTCGCCGACCAGCGGCTCGAACACCACGTTGGCCACGAAGATCGCCTCGCACCAGTCGTCGATGGCGGTCATCTGCTCGGCGACGTCCCGGACGCCCTGCCAGGCCGGGTCGCTGTTCCAGGTCTCCAGGTGCGCCGTGCCGTCGAAGCCCTCGATTTCCTCGGTCAGGCTGAGGTTGTAGAGCGCGAGGTCCTGGGCGGACCGGATCCGGTGCATGCTGTTCACCGAGATCGCGTTGTTGTGCATGTTGGTGGGCGCCCGCCGGTTGGCGTTAGCGAAGAGGTACAGCCCCAGCCCGTGATCTACGTGCATCCAGGCTCCGACGTTACGCTCGACGAAGGTCACCCAGCTCCGGTTCCACTGCTCGAACGCCTTGGCCTGCCTGGCCGCATCGATGTTCTGGTTCAGCTGCCGTACGACGTTGGAGTTGTAGCGGTAGAACGTGAGCTCCCACTCCTCATTGGGGTCGCGGAACTCGTGCCACCCAAGCGCCGGCCAGTCGTAGCCCTTGCCACCCGAGCCCGGGTAACGCTCGGGCTCCGGCCGGTCCGAGCCCCAGGACTTCAGGGCCGTCCAGTCCAGCGGGTACCCGCCCCGGCCGTCGGAGAAACCGTAGAGCCACCCCTGGGCGAGGTAGTGCCGCGGGTCCGGCTGGACCTCGACCGTCACGTCCTCATAGTGGGTCTGCTTGCGCTTGGCCGGCGTGTAGTAGTTGAACCGGCGGGCGTTCGAGTCCGGGAATTCCTTCGCCCCGGCCTCCGCGTCGGTGAAGACCGGCTTGGGAACACTGCGTTCTGGAGCGGTTGTCATGAGGTCTCTCCTTCATCGTGAGAGGTTCAGGCGCGGATTGCCACTAGCGGCTCTGCCAGTGGGCTTGCAGGCACGTCCGTTGCTCCTCACTGCTGGCCGGGATCCCCGGTGGTGGTGAACTTGTCGTAATAGATTCGCTTCTCTTCCACGCCCAGCTGCGCGAGCAGCGGCAGGGCCGCCTCCACCATGGGTGGCGGGCCGCAGACGTAGGCGTGGGCTCCGGTCAGGGTCAGGTCGGCCGCGTGCCGCTTGACCACGTCGGTGACAAAGCCGGTCTCGCCGTCCCACTGGTCATCCACGTCCGCCTCGGACAGCGCCGGGATGTACCGGAAGTTCGGCAGCTTCTCCTCGAGCTGGTGCAGCTCGGCCTCGAAACACAGGTCCCGCTTGGCCCGGGCGCCGTAGAAGAAGGTGGCCTTGCGCTGGATGCCGCGCTCGGCCATGGTGCGCAGCAGCGACAGGATGGGGGCCATGCCTGCCCCGCCGCCCACGAAGACCAGGTCGTTCTCGCCCTCGCGGAGGGTGAAGACCCCGAACGGGCCGCTCAGGTCGAGCCGGTCCCCCTCGGCCAGCCTCTCGGCCAGGAACCTGGAGAACACCCCGTCCGGGTAGACCTTGATGATGAACTCCAGCAGCCCGCTTTCGCGGCTGGTGGTGTTCGCCATCGAGAAGGACCGGACCTCCTCCGTCCCGGGAACCGCGATGTCCATGTACTGGCCGGGGAAGAACTTGATCTCGTCCGGCTCGAGCAGCCGCAGGACCAGGTGCCGCATGTCGTGGGTGACCGCGTCCTTGGACACCACCTCCGCCACGCCCTCCTGGATCGGCAGGCCGGAACGGATCATCTCCTCGTCGTAGTTGAGCAGCTCGATGGTGACGTCCTCGTAGGCGTGCGCCCGGCACAGCAGGGTGTAGCCCTCATCGAGCTCGTAATCAGGGAGCGCGAAGGTCGAGTACCGGTCGTGCTCGATGTCCTCGCCCTCGAGGATGAACGACTTGCACGCAGCGCACTGGCCCTCCTTGCAGCCGTGCATGAGCATGACGCCCTGCTCGGCCGCGGCCCGGAGGATCGTCTGATCCTCGCGGACCTCGATTTCGATGCCGACCGGCTCGAACCGTACGACGTGCTTGTCGGCCATGACCCCTCGCGGATAGTGGGAAATCGCCTCGGAGAAGTGGTTGGGAGGGGGCCGCAGGGCCTAGCCTGCGGCCCACCTCCCGGTCTAGCTGGGTTCGGTCAGGCGTCCGCAGGTGCTGGACGGCCCGCCGGGCCCTGCTTGTTGTAGTCGGCCTTGAAGGCCGCCCGCTCTTCTGGCGTCATCTCGTTGAGCAGGACGTTCGGGCTCAGCACCGGTCCCATCCGGCGCAGGTGGTCGAGTGTCCACATCTTGCTCGGGTCCAGGTCCAGGTGCGGCTGGGCGCCTGGAGGGTCTTGCCGTCGTCCCGGACGTAACCCATGTCGCTGACCACGTCGGCCCAGTTCCAGCCGTGGTACAGGGTCTCCCATTCGCGCTTGCCGATGAGCTGGCCCATGTTCGGGGTGGAACGGCCCTGGTAGGTGGGCCGGAACGCTTCCGCGTCCGTCCACCGGCATTCCTCGTGGCAGTAGGTGCGGACCTGGCCGTTGACCTCGTCGATGACCATGTCCTCGCGGACCAGGCAGGGCACCATGCAGGTCCAGCAGCGGTGCGGGTACACGTAGTTGACGGACTCGGCCACGATCGGGTGGTGCCCGTTCGGCCGAGAGCAGCCGGTTGTAGTTCTCCCACCACTTGCCGTACTTGTCGTACCAGCCCGGGTACTTGTACTCGAACCACTCGAAGTCCGTGTCGGTCATCGGGTCGATCCGCCAGTAGTTCGCCAGCCAGCCGGTGGCGAAGAACTGGGCTACTTCGTGCACGTAGCCCTTGTTCCAGATCTGGTTCCACGCCTCTTCGATGAGGTCGTGCGGGATGACCAGCCCGTACTTCTCCAGCGGCACGAGGTAGCTGCGGTAGTAGTCGTCGTAGATCCACCGGCGCCACATCTCGGCGTAGGACTCACGGTCCTTGCGCCGGTCCTTGGTGCCGTACTCGATGAACGTGCCGATGGCGGCGTCCACCACGCGGTGGTTGTTCCACCACGCGTAGCGCAGGTCGCGCTCGAGCAGCTGGTGGTTCTCCTCGTCGGCCAGGGCCATGAGGAGGGTGGCGTACCCGTTGCTGATGTGCCGCGACTCGTCCGACTGGACCGAGTGGAACACCGTCGGCAGCAGATAGTCGCCGTTGGCGGCGGCTTCGGCGGGCATGGCCACGAACAGCGTGTTGGTGAACGCCGTCTCGGCCACGATCGTGAGGTAGATGCTCGCCGCGGTGATCGCGTCACCGGTGATGAACCCTTCGGCGAACTGCCGGCCGATCGTCCCGCAGTAGTCGTTCTGGAAGTTCCGGAGGCTGTTGTTGAAGCCCGCCGGGTCGATGTAGTTGTTCATGTACAGGCGCTTGAGGTTCTGCTGGATCGTCGAGTGCCGTACCTCGTCGATCATCTGGATCGCCTGGCCGTTGTGCAGTTCCGGGTTGGGCACGGTGCGGAACAGCAGCGGCATGGCCCGCGCGGCCGAGATCTCCGGGAGCGGGATGATGGACAGGAACAGCTTCTGCCACTCCAGCCAGCGCTCCTGCACCTGCCGGAACATGTTGCCGCGGATCGCGCCGTCCTGGGCCCCGTAGACCCGGTGGTCCTTCTCTTCTTGCATCGGGAAGTAGGAGCGCAGGACCTGCTTGAGGGGGTCCTTCTTGGATGCCTTCCGGAACGAGTAGTCCGTCCCGTACTGCGACACCGGCTCGTGATACATGGGCTCCCAGGACAGTTCCTGGATCTTCTGGTGGGCCTTGGCCACACTCTGGCGACTCATGGTCACCCCTTTCCCAATCGTGGCTTGGCAGCCTGGATGCCTGGCTGCCTGAAGTCCCTATGTGCCGAATAACAACCTGTAAATGAGGGGGCCGGGCTCTCAACATGAGACAGGCCCGTCTGATCCGCCCCTGACCTGCGCGGCGGGCGCTCCGGCCGGACGAATTCAGCGCTCACCGAAGAAGATGTTCCGAAGCTCGGCGAGCTGATCCTGGATCTCCTGGGAGTTCCGCTGGTTCCCCTCGGCGGCGGGCTGGATTCCGAGCGCGCGGAGCAGCTCCGCAGCGGGGGGGCCAGGATCACCCGATTCACCCAGGACCGGATGCAGTCCCTCGTCAGCCAGGTGATGAAAGACCAGGTTAACCACGGTCCAGGGGTTGAAGGTCTCACCGGGGGGTGTGCCTGGTTGGTCCATGAGGCGGCTCCGGATTCTTCAGCGGGCAGGCGCAGATAAGCCGGTGTCCTTCGATCAAAACGCCCCCGTCGCGGGGCCGCCGGTCTCAACTTGAGACAGGGGTCGGTAACGCCACACATATGTTGGGTAAGTAAGACGCGAACCCGGGAGGCCCGGGCGCACGCTGGGCGGAGCAGCGAGCGCGAACGGGCGCCAGGAGTACGGAGGCGCGATGGTGCCCATAGCAGTGCACCTGCCAGCCTTGGCCGACAGCAACGGGCTGGCCAAGACGCGGGAGCGGTTCCTGACGGCCGAGTCGGTCCGGCCGAGTGACGTGCGTGAGCCGATCCTGGCCTCCTGGTGGCGCTCACGGGAGTGGAAGGTGGCCGCCGACCGGGTGACGCTGCCCTACGTCCGGGATCCGGACCTTGATACCCCGCTGACCCGCAACGCCATGCCCGTGCTGCGCAATCTGCGCGAGCACCTGGAGGGGCAGCCGATCAGCCTCATCCTCACCGACGCCGCGGGCGTCGTGCTCAGCAGGATGACCGCGGACCACGATCTGGAGCGCCACCTCGACGGGGTCCAGCTCGCCCCGGGCTTCAGCTACGCCGAGGAGTACGTGGGCACCAACGGGATCGGCACCGCGCTGGAGGGCGGCCAGCCCGCGATCGTGTTCGGCCACGAGCACTACGCCGAGGACCTCGAGGACCTGGCCTGCGCCGGGGTCCCGATCCACGATCCGATCTCCGGGAAGGCGGTCGGGGCGGTCGACCTGACCTGCTGGCGCAGAGACGCCGACCCGCTGCTCATCGCGCTGGCCAAGACCACCGCGGACCAGATCACCCAGGCCATGCTCGCGGACAGCAGCGCACGCGAGCTCCAGCTGATGCAGGAGTACATGCGGGCCTGCCGGCGCACCAGCGGGATCGTGCTGGCCCTGAACAACGATGTCGTCATGATGAACGAGTACGCCCGCCAGGTACTCGACCCGGGCGACCAGGGCGTGCTGCTCGGCCAGGCCGCCGAGATGCTGGCCAGCCTGCAGGCGGGCACGGCGTCCGTCGAGCTGCCCAGCGGGATCCAGGCCCGGATGTACTGCCGCCCGGTCCGGGGCGACGATCATGTCGCGGGCGGTGTCGTGCACGTGAAGCTGATCGAGCCGGCCAGCCAGCGCCCCGCCGGCGACTCCGCCGTCAAGCCCCCCATGTCCCTGCCCGGCCTGGTCGGCGGCGGCGCGCTCTGGCTGCGCGGCTGCCGGCAGGTCGAGTCCGTCTACGACTCGGCAGACTGGCTCGCCCTGGAGGGCGAGCCCGGGGTGGGCAAGCTGACCGTGGTCCGCGCGGTGCACCAGCGCCGCAACCCCGCGGAGCGCTTCTACGTGCTCGATGCGGCCGAGGCCACGGACACCGACTGGCTGCTGCGGGCCCGCCGCGAACTGCTCGACGGCGAGGGCTCGCTGGTCATCCGGCACGTGGACCTGCTCAACGCCCGCCAGCTGAACGCGCTGACCTCCGCGTTCCAGGAGGCCCGGACCGCCTCACGGCAGCGCGATCTGTGGGTAGCGGTCACCCTGGACCGCGGGCGCGCCCACGGCGACCTGACCAAGCTGCTGCGCTTCTTCCCCAGCACGGTGGAGCTGCCGCCGCTGCGTCACCACATCGAGGACCTGCACGTGCTGGTCCCCTTCTTCGTGGCCAAGCTGGGCCAGCACGGCCGGCTTTCCTGCTCCCCGGAGGCCATGCAGCTGCTGCTGCGGTCGAAGTGGCCGGGCAACACTGAGCAGCTGTGGCAGGTTCTCAAGCGGGTCATGCAGAAGCGGCGCACCGGGTCCATCCAGCCGGCGGATCTCCCGCCGGAATGCTGGACGGTGAGCAGGCGGTTGCTGTCCCCGCTGGAGTCCATGGAACGTGACGCGATCGTCCAGGGCCTGCTCGACTACCAGGGCAACAAGGTGAAGGCGGCCAAGTCGCTGGGGATGTCCCGGGCGACCATCTACCGGAAGATCCACGAATACGGGATCGTCACCCCGGCTAGCTGACCGCGGGCCAGCTCCCGCCGGGCCCGGTGCCCGCGGGCCAGCTGCCCGTGGGCCCGGTACCCACGGGCCAGCCGAACGCTACGATGGGCGTGTGCACCGGCTCTTTCCCATCACCCCGCCGCCCCGCTCCTGAGCGGGGTGCAGCCGCAGCGCGCCAGGCCGTCTGAGCCGGGGCGCGCTATCTCCTGACCCGCCCGGCTTCCCGGGCGGGTCCCGGCCGTCAGCACGCGCCGTAAGTGCGCGCCGTCAGCGAGCACGGGCCCTGGCGTTCCACCCCGCTTCCGCGACCTTTTCCCTTCTCGTCGCAGGAGCGATCTTTCATGTCTGTTCGCACCACCCTGTCCGCGGCCGCCCGCCGCCGGCCCGGGACGGGCCTGGCCTGCCTGGTGGCAGCCGGGCTGCTCTGGGGAACCGGCGGCCTGACCGGCAGCCTGCTGGGCCGGAGTTCCGGCTTGCCCGCCCTGTCCGTGGCCGCCTACCGGCTTACCGCCGGCGGCACACTGATCATCGTCTTCCTGGTGCTGACCGGCCGGGGCTGGCCGTCCGGGCGGGCCGCCTGGACCCGCGTCACCGTAATCGCCGGGCTGGCCGCGGTGTTCCAGAGCTGCTATTTCACGGCCGTGTCGCTGACCTCGGTCAGCCTGGCCACCCTGATCACGATCGGGAGCGCCCCCGTCCTCGTGCTGGCCGCCGAGCGGATCCGGGGTTCGCGCCGGATCGGCCGGGCTCGCGGGCTGCGCCACCGGGCTCGCCCTCACCGGCCTCGCACTGCTGGCCGGCCTGCCGTCCGGCGGGTTCCCCGAGAGTGCCGTGCTGGCCAGTGCGGGCATGGCGGTCCTCGCGGCCACCGGGTTCGCCACCCTCACGCTGGTCAGCGCCCGGCCGGTGGCCGGCCTGGATGACCTGGCCGCGGCCGGCTTCGGGTTCGCCCTCGGTGGCCTGGCCCTGCTCCCGGTGGCCGCGGCCTTCGGCGGAATCGGCTTCACCCCCGCCCCGGTTACCCTCGGGCTGCTGGCCGCGCTCGGCACCGGCCCGACAGCCGTGGCCTACACGCTGTACTTCCGCGGCCTGCGCACCGCCCCCGCGGGCATCGCCGCGCTGCTGTCCCTGCTCGAGCCGCTCACCGGCACCGTCCTCGCGGCGCTGATCCTCGGTGACCGGCTCGGGCCCGCCGGGATCGCGGGCGCCGTCATCCTGGCCATGGCGCTCATCCTCGCCGCAGTGGCCGGGCAGGGGGCCGCGTCACAGGGCAGCGGGCCGGGCCCGGGGCCGCGCCACAGGGCAGCGCGGCCGGACGGATCGCCGCGTCAGGCCA
Source organism: uncultured Actinomycetes bacterium (assembly GCA_963713815.1). Taxonomy (GTDB): domain Bacteria; phylum Actinomycetota; class Actinomycetes; order Streptosporangiales; family Streptosporangiaceae; genus RYN-230. The sequence continues at coordinate 150,286 of CAVQNH010000005.1, read as the reverse complement.
CGGCCCGGCGGACCACGGCCGTGGCCCAGTACAGCACGGCCACGCAGAGCGGGATAAGCACGGCGAACGCCTGCCACACGGCCGGGCTGGTAAAGGTGCCGGCCGCCAGGACCCGGGCGGCGGCGACCGCGTAGTAGAGCGGGTTCAGGTGGGCCAGGACCCTCATCCACGCCGGCCCGAGTGAGATGGGCAGCAGCACCCCGCCGAGCAACAGCACGGGCAGGTTCAGCCCGTTGATGACGGCGGCGAAGCCGTTGATGTCCCCGGTCGCCAGGGCGGTGGCGATGGAGAAGGCCGCCATCGTGGCCATCAGCAGCGCGAGCACGACACACAGGAGGATCAGGCCGGCGGCATGCACATGGAAGCCGAAGGCGGCCCCGATGGCCACGACCACCGCGTCGAAGCAGAACATGAGCAGCATGGAGGCCAGGATCGGGCCGGCCAGGATCGCGAACCGGCTGGCCGGGGTCACCCGGAGCCGTTCGGTGACCCCGGCCCGCAGCTCGAAGATCGTGCTGAAGCCCGGTCCGCTGCCGCTGGCGAACGCGAGCAGGGCCAGGATGCCCGGCAGGAACAGGTCGAGCACGTTGCCGCCGGGCAGTCCGGGCATGCCGACCAGATTGTTGAGCAGCGGGGTGAACAGGGCGAGATAGAGAATCGGCGTGGAGAACCCGACCACCAGCCAGACCGGGCTGCGCAGCAGCTGGACCAGGTGGCGGCGGAAGAGGAGGCCGATGTCGGTCAGGGCCTTCATGCCACCGCCTCCGCGTCCGCGTCCTGGCGGTCCGGTGCCGGGGGGGCCGGATCACCGGCGTCCCGGAGCGACCGTCCGGTCTGGCGCAGGAACACGTCGTCCAGGCTCGGCTCGGACAGCCGCAGCGAGCGGACCGGGAGGCCCGCCCGGTCGAGCAGCCGGAGCAGCCCCGGTAGCGCGGCGGCGCCGTCGCTGGCGTACAGCCGCACCGCGGTTCCCTCCACGGTGAGGTCGCGCAACCCGGGCTGCCCGGCCAGCTCGGCGGCGGTTCGCCCGGCCGCGTCCTCGTCGCGGGTGACGAGGACGATCGCGTCGCCCGCCACCTGCTGCTTGAGCGCCCGGGGAGTACCCTGCGCGACCACGGTCCCGTGGTCGATGATCATGATGCGGTCGCAGAGGACATCGGCCTCGTCCAGGTAGTGCGTGGTCAGGAAGACCGTGGTACCCCGGTCCCGCAGCCCGCGGATGTGGTCCCAGAGGCTGGCCCGGTTCTGCGGGTCGAGCCCGGTGCTCGGCTCGTCCAGGAACAGGACCTCGGGCTCGTGTACCACGCCGAGCGCCACGTCGAGGCGGCGCCGCTGGCCGCCGGAGTAGGTCCGCACCCGGCGGTCCGCGAACCCGGCCAGGTCGAACTGCTCAAGTACCGCTGCGACCCGCCGGGCGACGTCGCCCCGGCGCCCCCCGTACAGCCTGCCCTGCAGGGTCAGGTTCTCCCGGCCGGTGGCCAGCTCGTCGGCCCCGCCCAGCTGGCTGACGTAGCCGATCCGGGCCCGGACCCGCCCCGGCTGGCGCCGGACGTCCAGCCCGGCGACCTCGGCGCTGCCCCCGTCGATCGGCAGCAGCGTGGTCAGCATCCGCAGCGTGGTGGTCTTGCCCGCCCCGTTCGGGCCCAGGAATCCGACGATCTCCCCCCGGGCGACCTGCAGGCTGACGCCGCGCACCGCCTCGATCGCCTGGTCCCGGTGCCCGGGGAAGCTCTTGCGCAGCTCCCGGGCCTCGATGACCGCGGTCATGATGCTCCTTCCCGGCCGGCCCCGTCCGGGCCGGCATCCACGGCAACTATCAACCGGACAGTAAGCTTTGTCAACCAGATAGCTGACTAGCTGTGTCAGGTGGATGGCTGATAACGTGGGGACATGACCGCGGCCAGCACGAAAGCAGCCCAGGCGGGCACCGCGGGTTCCCGGCGCCCGCGGCGGGCCCCGGCCGGGGCCGACCGGCAGCGTGACGCCGAACGGTCACGCCAGGCCCTGCTGGCCGCCGCGCTGGACGAGTTCTCCCTGCACGGCTTCGCGGGTGCCCGGGTGGCCGACATCGCCCGCCGGGCCGGGGTGAACAAGCAGCTGATCAACTACTACTTCGGCTCCAAGGAAGGCCTGTACCTGGCCCTGCAGCGGGCCTGGCTGGACCGGGAAGACAGCTTCGCCCCGCCCGACCTGCCCCTGCCCGACCTCGTCGTCCGCTACCTCGCCGACGCGCTCGACGACCCGCGCTCCCTGCGCCTGCTGCTGTGGCGCGGCCTGGCCGACGACTCCGCACCCAACGGGAGCCCGGGCCGCCAGGCGGACCTGGACCGGGTCAGCCGGAGGCGGGCGGCCGGGGAGGTGGCTGCCGACCTGGATCCCGCGGCGGTGCTGCTGGCCGGGATGGCCATGGTCGCCGCGCCGATCATCATGCCGGGGGTCGCCCGGGAACTGTTCGGCGTCGACCCGTCCAGCCCGGAGTTCCGCGAGCGGTACGCCGAGCAGCTCCGCCGCATCACCGCTCACCTGGCCGGCGGCCCGCCCGCTGACCGCCAGGCGGGCGAGCAGTGAGGAACTTAGGAGACGTGCCTGCGGACGGGCAGGTGCCGGCGGAGGAAGTCCTCGGTCCGCCGCCAGGCCCGGGCGGCCGGTTCCGGCTGGTGGAACATGGGCGCCTTGCGGTTATGGAAGGCGTGCCCGGCCTCTTCTTCCACGTATATAACGACGTTAGGCCGCCCGGCTGACGCGTCCTCGACGGCCTTGACCTGCTCACGGGAGATGAACGGGTCGCTGCCGCCGAAGTGGAACAGCAGCGGCGCGGTGATCTGGTCCAGCACGCCCAGCTGCTCCGGCACGGCCGAGCCGTAGAAGGAGATCACGGCGTCCAGCGGCCGCTGCGCCGCGACCAGGTAGGCGATGGATCCGCCGAGGCAGAACCCGAGGATGCCGATACCGCCGTCCACCTCGGGCAGCGCGGCCAGCACGCCCAGCGCCGCGACCGAGTCCGTGACGCCCTGGGCGACGTCGAACCGGGATCCCATCTCCAGCGACGAGGCCAGCCCGGCGTCGTCGTGGACGGCCTGGTAGCCGGGCTGCAGGCGCCAGAACAGGTCCGGGGCCGCCACGACGTAGCCCAGGCCGGCCAGATCGTCGGCCACGGCCCGGATGTAGTCGCTCACCCCGTAGATCTCCTGGATCAGCAGCAGGCCGGGGCCGCTGCCGGCGTCGGGAACCCAGACCGTCAGATCAAAGGGGCCGTCGGGCGTGCGCACCGACTCCACGCGCTGCTGCATGGGCCTGATCGTAAGGTGACCGGGCTCTAGGTGGCTACCACCGCGAACGAGGCGTGCGGCATGCTGAGGTGGTCCCCCTCGATGCTGACCCCGGAACTGGTGGCGGCGAGCACCGCGGTCCCCGGCGCGCCGAGCGGCACCAGCCGGGGCTGCTCGCCCAGGCTGGCCACGATCCGCAGCCTCCCGCGGTGCAGCACCAGCCAGCGCTGTTCCTCGTCGAAGCCGGCGTCCATCCGGTCCAGCTGCGGGTCGGTCAGTTCCGGCCAGGCCCGGCGCAGCGCGATCAGCTCCGTGTACCAGGCCAGCATCTCCTGATGCCGCGGCGTGTCCCGCTCGGCCCAGTCCAGCCTGGACCGCAGGAAGGTCTCGGGGTCCTGCGGGTTCGGCACCTCCGCGGGCCCCCAGCCGTGCGCGCCGAACTCCGCCCGGCGGCCTTCCGCGACCGCGGTGGCCAGCGCCGGGTCGGTGTGGTCGGTGAAGTACTGCCACGGGGTGGACGCGGCCCACTCCTCCCCCATGAACAGCATCGGGGTGAACGGCGCGGTCAGCACCAGCCCCGCGCCCACCTTGACCAGGTCCGCGGACAGCCCGCTGGAGATCCGGTCTCCGGTGGCCCGGTTGCCGACCTGGTCGTGATCCTGCAGGTAGCCCAGGAAGCGGAAGCTGGGGATGCGGAGCAGATCGACCGGCCGGCCGTGGCTGCGGCCCCGGAACGAGGAGTAGTTCCCGTCGTGGAAGAACACCCGGGTCAGGGTCTTGACCAGGGATCCCATCGAGCCGAAGTCGCCGTAGTAGCCCTGCCGTTCCCCGGTGATCGCCGCGTGCACCGCGTGATGGAAGTCGTCGCTCCACTGGGCCGCGAGGCCGAACCCGCCCGCCTCCCGGGAGCTGACCAGCCGCGGGTCGTTCAGGTCCGACTCGGCGATGAGGACGAGTTCCCGGTTCAGCAGTGTGCCGAGACCCTGCACCTCGACGGCCAGTTCCTCGAGGATGTGCAGCGCGCGGTGGTCCTCGAAGGCGTGCACCGCGTCGAGCCGCAGCCCGTCGAGGTGGTAGTCCCGCAGCCACATCAGCGCGTTGCCGATCAGGAAGCCGCGGACCTCGTCGGAGCCGGGCTGGTCCAGGTTGACCGCCGGGCCCCAGGGGGTCACGTGCGCCTCGGTGAAGTACGGGCCGAAGTCGGCCAGGCGGTTGCCGATGCCGACGTGGTTGTAGACCACGTCGAGCAGGACGGCCACGCGGCGGGCGTGGCAGGCGTCCACGAACCGTTTCAGCCCGTCCGGGCCGCCGTACGGCTCGTGCACGGCCCACAGGTGGATGCCGTCGTATCCCCAGCCGTGCTGGCCGGGGAACGCGGCCACCGGCATCAGCTCGATCATGTCCACGCCGAGGTCACGGAGCTGGTCGAGCCGCCCGATCGCCGCGTCGAACGTCCCCTCCGGGGTGAACGTGCCCACGTGCATCTCGTAGATCACCGCGCCGCGCAGGGGCCCGCCCCGCCAGCCCCGGTCGGTCCACCGGAAGGCACCGTGATCGTAGGTGCGGCTCGGCCCCTCGCTGCCCAGGGGCTGCCACGGCGAACGGGGATCCGGCAGCGGCTCGCCGCCGTCCACCCGGAACGCGTAGTCGGTGCCGGAGGCGGCCGCTTCCGGCACATCCGCTTCCCACCAGCCCGGGGTGGCGGCCGGGTGCATGGGCTGCGGCGGCGCGCCGCCCATGGCCTCCGACCCCAGCTGCACGTCGACCCGCTCGGCCGTCGGGGCCCAGACCCGGAACACGCTCAACTCTGCGCCCGCACTGATTCCGCGGGGACGAGGAGGGCCACGGGAAGCCGTTGGAGAAGATCGGGCAGCAGCAGCCGCGGGCCGGCCTGGGCGGTACCGGTCAGCAGGTCCCGCCAGGGGCCGGGGTGCGGCAGGGGCAGCACCGTACCGGCCCAGCCGCCGCGCTGGCGCAGCCCGGCGGGCAGCCGGGTGGCCACGGTGACCGCGTGGCCGCCGCGCGCGAAGCCGACCGCGTGCCGCGCCGCCGGGCCCTCGGCAGACAGCGGGGCATACGATCCCGCGAACCAGTCCGGGTGCTCCCGGCGCAGCCGCAGGGCAGCCGCCGTGACCAGCAGCTTTCCCCCGTCCAGGCCGGCCGGCGGATCACCGGCATCCAGCGCGGCCAGCAGGTTCCGGCGGCGGGCGAAGTCGGCCGGCGCCCGGTTGTCCGGGTTGACCAGCCGCAGGCCGGCCAGCTCGCAGCCCTGGTACGTGTCGGCTACGCCCGGCATGGTGAGCTGCACCAGCTTGGCGCCGAGGGCGTTGGCGCGCGCGTCGCCGTCCAGCCCGGCCGCGAAGCGGCCGATCTGCCCGGCGAGCTCCTCGTCCTCCAGCACCAGCTCGGCGAAGGTCAGCACCTGCGACTCGTACTCGGCGTCCGGGTCGGTCCACGAGGTGCGGCTCTTGGCCTCGCGCATCGCCTTGCGCAGGTACCCGGTCAGCCGCTCGCGGCCCAGCGGCCACGCCCCGGCCAGGGTCTGCCACATCAGGTACTCGGTGTCCGGTTCCGGGGCCGCGCCAGTGGCCAGGGCCACGGCCCGCTCGTGCCAGCCGGTCACGGCGGCCGCCCAGTCCCCCGGGATCTCGGCCAGCACGGCCAGCCGGGCCCGGACGTCCTCCTGGCGCTTGGTGTCGTGCGTGGACAGCGTGGTCATGCTGGCCGGCCAGTCCCGGGCCAGCCGCGCGGCGAACTCGTGGAACTCCTCCGGGCTGGTCCCGAAGGAGTCCGGGTCGCCGCCGACCTCGTTCAGCGCGGCCAGCCGCGACCAGCGGTAGAAGGCGGTGTCCTCCACGCCCTTGGCCATGACCGGGCCGCACACCTGCTGGAACGTCACGATGAGCTGGGCGTGCCCGGTGGCGCCGGCGCGTCCGAGCACCAGGTCGGCCACGGCGTCCAGGGCTGCGTGCAGCCGCTCCGGCAGCCGGGGCCGGGCTACCGCGGCGGCCCGGTCCACGACCGCGGCCGAGACCGCCGGGGCGAGCTCCCCGGGCACCACGTACGCCCGGTACACCGGCATCGCGGTGAGCAGCTCGGTGAGCACGGCGGCCCGGTCCGGCGGGCTGACCCCGTCCAGGTCGGGATGCCCCGCCTCGCCGGCCAGCCGGGACAGCCGGGACACCTCGGCCGCGAGGGCCTGGCCGGCCTCCTCGCGCTTGGCCGCCTCGGCCACGCCGGCGAACCGGGCGGGCCCGGCGGTGAGGCGCTCGTAGGCGGCGGCCAGCGGGGCGGCGCCGGCCGGGTCGAGGAACAGGCCGCCGATCACGCCCAGCGCGTCGTAGCCGGTGGTCCCGGCGCACGGCCAGTCGGCGGGCAGCCGCTCGGGCCCGGACAGGATCTTCTCGGTCGATACCCAGCGGCCGCCGGTACGGTCCGCGAGCCGCCGCAGGTAGCCGCGCGGGTCGGCCAGGCCGTCCGGGTGGTCCACCCGCAGCCCGTCGATGAGGCCCTCGTCCACCAGGCGGAGGATCACCTCGTGGGTGGCCTCGAACACGGCCGGGTCCTCGACCCGGACCGCGATCAGCGAGCTGATGTCGAAGAACCGCCGCCAGTTCAGCTCCGTCGCCGCCAGGTGCCAGTCGGCCAGCCGGTAATGCTGGGCCTCCAGCAGCCTGGCCAGCGGCAGGGTCTCGGTGCCGGGGCGGACCGGGAACTCGTGGTCGAAGTAGCGGAGCACCGGCTCGGCGCCGCTCGTGTCTGGTTCCAGGTCGCCGAGGCAGTCGCTCAGCGGGCCGCCCAGGACCGGCATGAGCAGCCGGCCGTCCTGCGCGGCCCAGTCCACGTCGAACCAGCCGGCGAACGGCGACCCGGTGCCGTCCCGCAGCACCGACCAGAGCGGCTGGTTGAGCGACTCGGGCACCGGGACGGCCATGTGGTTGGGCACGATGTCCACGATCACGCCGAGCCCCAGGGCACGGAAGCGGGCCACCATGTCCCGGAACGCGGCCTCGCCGCCCAGGTCCTCCGACACCCGGGAGTGGTCGACCACGTCGTACCCGTGCGTCGAGCCGGGTGCGGCCTGCAGGATCGGCGACAGGTACACGTCAGTGACGCCCAGGTCAGCCAGGTAGTCCGCGACGGCGGCGGCGTCCGCGAAGCCGAAACCCGGCTGGAGCTGGAGCCGGTAGGTGGAGTTCGGCGCTGACGCCGGTGAATCGGGGGGTCCGGGGGGTCGCCCCCCCGGGCCAGCACTAGGCACGCCCGAGGACCTGCATGGACCGGCTGGGGATCGCGACCGCGTCGCCGGGCTTGGCCGCGGGCGCGTCGGCCAGGGCGCCCAGCGGGAGCGCGGTGTCCAGGACCTTCACCCACTGCTCCCCGTAGCGCTGCGGGGGGATGGTGAACTCCAGGTCCATCTCGCTCGCGTTGAACAGGAGCAGGAACGACTCGTCCTTGATCCGCTCGCCGCGCGGGTCCGGCTCGGTGATCGCCTCCCCGTTCAGGAACACGGTAAGGGACTTGGCGAAGCCGACGGCCCAGTCGTCATCGGTCATCTCCTCGCCGGCCGGGGTGAACCAGACGATGTCGCCCGGCTGGTCCGGGCCGCCGCTCTTGCCGCGCACCGCCTGGCCGGAGAAGAAACGGCGGCGGCGGAACACGGGATGCTCGGCGCGGAGCCGGATCAGCCTCGCGGTGAAGTCGAGGAGGTCCTGGTCACCCTCGTACCCGTCGGGCATGGGCGCGTCCGCCGACGGCGGCCAGTGCACCCAGGAAATCTGGGTGTCCTGGCAGTAGGCGTTGTTGTTGCCGCGCTGGGTGCGGCTCATCTCGTCCCCGCCCAGCAGCATCGGGATGCCCTGGGACAGCAGGACGGTGGACAGGAAGTTCCGCTTCTGCCGGTCGCGCAGGGCGGTCACGGCCGGGTCGTCCGAGGGCCCTTCCGCGCCGCAGTTCCACGACCGGTTGTCGTCGCTGCCGTCCCGGCCGTCCTCGCCGTTGGCCTCGTTGTGCTTGTGGTTGTAGGAGACCAGGTCGGCCAGGGTGAAACCGTCGTGGGCGGTGACGAAGTTGACCGAGGCCACCGGCCGGCGGCCGTCGCTGAGGTACAGGTCGCTGGAGCCGGTCAGCCGGGAGGCGAACTCGGGCAGCGTGGCGTGCTCGCCCCGCCAGAAATCGCGCACCGTGTCCCGGTACTTGCCGTTCCATTCCGTCCACAGCGGGGGGAAGTTCCCGACCTGGTAGCCACCCTCGCCCACGTCCCACGGCTCGGCGATGAGCTTGGCCTGGGAGACGATCGGGTCCTGCTGGCACATGTCGAAGAACGCGGACAGCCGGTCCACCTCGTGGAACTGGCGGGCCAGCGCCGCGGCCAGGTCGAAGCGGAAGCCGTCCACGTGCATCTCGGTCACCCAGTACCGGAGCGAGTCCATGATCATCTGAAGGACGTGCGGGTGCCTCATGAGCAGGCTGTTGCCGGTGCCGGTGGTGTCCATGTAGAACTGCGGGTCGTCGCCCATCAGCCGGTAGTAGGAGGCGTTGTCGATCCCCCGGAAGGACAGCGTCGGCCCCAGGTGGTTGCCCTCGGCCGTGTGGTTGTAGACCACGTCGAGGATGACCTCGATGCCAGCCTGGTGCAGCGCCCGGACCATGGACTTGAACTCCTGCACCTGCTCGCCGCGGGTGCCGCTGGCCGCGTAGGCGTTGTGCGGGGCGAAGAAGCCGATCGTGTTGTAGCCCCAGTAGTTGGCCAGCCCGCGCTCCTCCAGGACGGCGTCGCTGACGAACTGGTGCACCGGCATGAGCTCGACCGCGGTGACGCCCAGCCGCTGGAGATGGTCGATGACCGCGGGATGGGCCAGCCCCTGGTAGGTGCCGCGCTGCGCCTCGGGGACCTCCGGGTGCAGCTTGGTCAGGCCCCGCACGTGCGTCTCGTAGATCACGGTCTCGTGGTACGGGGTCCGCGGGTGCCGGTCCGAATCCCAGCTGAAGAACGGGTTGACGACCACCGAGCGGGGCACGTGGTGTGCGGAGTCCTCGTCGTTGCGCTGGTCAGGGTGCCCGAAAGGGTAGGCGAACACCGCCTGGTCCCACTGCACGCTGCCGTCGATGGCCTTCGCATACGGGTCGAGCAGCAGCTTGGCCGGGTTACACCGCTGCCCGGCGGCGGGGTTGTACGGGCCATGCACCCGGTAGCCGTAACGCTGGCCCGGGCTCACGCCGGGCAGGTAGCCATGCCAGACGAACCCGTTGACCTCGTTCAGCGAGACCCGGGTCTCGGCGCCGTCCTCGTTGAACAGGCACAGCTCCACGCGGTCGGCCACCTCAGAGAACAGGGCAAAGTTCGTGCCCACCCCGTCGAAGGTCGCACCGAGCGGGTAACTGTTGCCCGGCCAGATCAAAGACTCCTGCGCCACCATGTCCGTCCCTGCTCGATGTGCCGGTTGATAGGCCGGCCTGCCGCCGCCACGGGCACGCTCCGGCCCAGCCGGCCCGGTACCAAGCCCACTCAGGACCCGGGCGTGATCACCGCGGCGACCATGCGACCATAACGCCTCACGGTCCCCGTGACTTCCCCGCCCTGGCCCCGGGGAAGTGCCCGGGACCAGCGGGACCAAACGAATATCTCCCGAAGCGGGCCATAACGCCGCAGGGCCCCGCGCGCGGCGCGGGGCCCTGCGGCGATGGCACGGGATTACTCAGGTGTCCTTGATGATTTCCCTGATCAGGCGGGTGGTGCCGGATGGCGTCAGCGCCTCGGCGCTGAGCCGGTTCATGATCTCCATGTAGTGGTCCACGTCGGACCGCCGCTCCAGGTACAGGGCGCTGGTGAGCTGCTCGATGTAGACCACGTCCGGCAGGTCCGGCTCGCCGAAGCGCAGCACGGTGAACGACCCGCCCGCGGCGGCGTGCCCGCCCCGGCGGAACGGCACCACCTGCAGGGTGACCTCCGGCATCGTGGCCACCTCGAGGAGGTGGGCCAGCTGGCCGCGCATCACGTCGCGCCCGCCGATCGGGCGGCGCAGCGCGGCCTCGTCCATGACCGACCACACCCGGGGCGGCTGCGCGCTGGTGAGCAGGTCCTGGCGGGCCATCCGCAGGCTGACCCGGCGGTCGATGTCTGTCTCCGGGGCGGCCCGGTTACCGAGCAGGGTGACCGCCCGGGCGTAGTCCCGGGTCTGGAACAGGCCGTGGACGAACTGCAGCTCGAAGGTCCGGATCAGGGAGGCCGCGGCCTCCAGGCCCAGGTAGGTCTCGAACCAGTCGGCCAGGATGTCGCCGTACTGGGTCCACCAGCCCTGTTCGTTGGCCTTCTCGGCCAGCGCCAGCAGGGCGAGACGCACCTTCTGGTCGGTGACCCCGTACAGGGTCAGCAGGTCCTCAACGTCGCGGATCTTGAAGCCCACCCGGCCGTGCTCCAGGCGGCTCATCTTGGACCGCGACGCGCGGATCTCGTATCCTGCCTGCTCCGGGGTGAGCCCGGCCGCCTCGCGGAGGCGGCGCAGCTGGGCGCCGAGCACCATCCGGACGACGGTGGCGCCAGCCCGTGGCCCGGTCAACGACCCGTTCGCCGCGTTGCCGGCCGGATAGACGGATCCCATCTCAGCTTTCGGCTCCATGCCACTCCCAGCCAATGGATGACGTGCCACTCCCAACCCCCCGGCCGAAGTCAGACTCTCAGCCCAGTGGCGCCATTGCGGGCGCGTGGTATCTGCCTACAGCATCGTGAACCACTACTAAGCGGAGCACACAGAGCACGATATCACCGGACCCGTCCCGTGTCCCGGGGCCAATTTGCGGTTGTTTCACCCTGGCCCCCGGGGTCTCACAGGTCGTCGAACTCGCCGTTCTTGAGCGCGGCCAGGAAGGCGCTGATCTCGGCCCTGGTGTAGATGAGGGCCGGGCCGGCCGGGAACCGCGAGTTGCGCATCGCGATGGAGCCGCCCGGAAGCTCGGCCACTTCCACGCAGCTGCCGTTGGGGTTGCTGGCGGTGGACTTCCGCCAGCGGGCCTCGAGCTCTCCGGCCCCGATCCCGTTCTTGACCTGCAACTTTTTCCTCCCTGAGGTGAGGGGAGACCAGGGAATACACACAGCGTGCGGGTTCCCTGCGGGTGCGGTAAATCCTCACCTGCACTGTGCAGCCTAACAGATCAGATGCACGTGCAGACGTTCGTGCAGCGGACGTTGCAAACGTAACGTGCATGGGGCAAGATGACCCCTATTGGCCGTTCCCGGTAACGACGGATCGCTCGGAAGGCAATGACGGCACAGCCATTAGGCCTGGCAGGCCACGCACTCAGCCGCATGGGCTGGGGCTGGCTGGCGCCCGCGGTGGCCATGGCGGCTGCGGCGAGCGGAGCCTGCCAGCGCACGCCTGCGCTGGCCCCTGCGGACTGGACCTGCTTCCCGCGGCTCGCGATGCGGACGGCCGGCCCGGACGCCAGGTCGGTCGGCACCGCCCGCGACTTCTGCCTGTCCACCATGCGGCGCTGGGGCGTGACGGACCGCCAGGACGACGTGGCGGTCGTGGTGTCGGAACTGCTGACCAACGCCCTGCGGCACGCGGTGCCCCAGGCCGGTCCCCCGCCGGGGACCGCGCCCGGGACCCCTCACGGGTCCCCGGACGGGCCCGCAGGCGGCCCGGGCCGCAGCCGCTGGCCGGTCCGTCTGGCCCTGATCCAGCCCGGCCAGTTCGTGCTGTGCGCGGTGGCCGACCCCAGCCCCCGGCCGCCCCAGCCGAAGGAGCCTGACTACCTGGCCGAGAGCGGCCGCGGGCTGCACGTCATCGACGCCCTCAGCGACCGCTGGGGAAGCACCGTCCCGACCGACGCGGGCAAGGTCGTGTGGGCCCTGTTCTCGGTCCGCCTCGACCGGCAGCCGCCCGACTGGGGCTGGTTCGCGGCGCGCCGGCCGGAGCAGGCTCGCAGCTTAGTGTGAGCGCTCTCACACTGATTGTTCAATCAGGCTGGTCCGGGGGCGGCTCCGCGGGCAGGACCTGGCGGGGCAGGCGGGGTGGGGCGGCCCGCCGTTCCCACTCCCGCGGGTAGCCCAGCGACACCTCCACGAACGGCACCCCGTCCCGCCAGATGGTCCGCGGGATGTGCAGGTGGCCGTAGACCACGGCCGAGGCGTTGAACCGGACATGCCAGTCGTCGGTGCGGGTGGTGCCGCACCACTGCGCGAACTCCGGGTAGCGCAGCACCCGGGTCGGCTCCCTGATCAGCGGGAAGTGGTTCACCAGCACCGCGGGCGGGCCGGGCGGCATGGCGGCCAGCCGCGCCGAGGTCGCCTCGACCCGGGCCCAGCACCACTCCTCGACGCTGCCGTACGGGTCCGGGTGCAGCCACCGCTCGTCGGTGCACACCACGCCGGTGTCATAGGCGCGGGCCAGGCCCTCGGCCTTGGTCCGGGCGCCGTCGGGCCGGAAGGAGTAGTCGTAGAGCAGGAACAGCGGCACGATCCGGGCCGGACCGCCCGGGCCGTCCCAGACCGGGTAGGGGTCCTCGGGGGTGAGCACGCCCAGCTCCTGGCAGAACGCGACCAGCCGCCGGTAGCGCTCCTCGCCGCGCAGCTGGACCGGGTCGGTGCGGTGGGTCCACAGGTCGTGGTTGCCGGGCACCCAGACGACCCGGGCGAAGTGCTCGCTGAGCGTGCGCAGGGCCCACTCGATGTCCGGCAGCCGCTCGCCCACGTCCCCGGCCACCAGCAGCCAGTCCTCCGGGGACCGCGGCCTCAGTTCCCCGACCAGCTGGCGGTTCTGCGGGTACGCCACGTGCAGGTCGCTGACCGCCAGCAGGCGGGCATCATCCGACATGCGTGAGCTCGCTGGTCCACATGACGATCCGGGTCCGGTCGCCGCGGAACAGGTCCCGGGCGAACTCGACCGGGTGGCCCGCCTGCGCGTAGGCGATCCGCTCGACCAGCATCAGCGGGGCACCCTCGCGGACCTCCAGCGCCTCGGCCTCGCGGACCCCGGCCGTCACCGGCTCCAGGCTTTCCCGCGCCCGGCAGGGGCGCTGCTGGTACTTCTCGTCCAGCAGCTCGTACAGCGACCCGTCCAGCCGGCACTGGAGCAGCCCGGGGAACCGGGCGGCGGGAAAGACCGAGCATTCGACCGCGATGGGGCGGCCGTCGCCCAGCCGGACCCGCCGGATCTCGCAGACCGGGTCGCCGGCGGGGATCTCCAGGGCCGCGGCCACCCCGGACCGGGCCGGCCGCTCCGCCGCGGACAGCACCCGCGCGCCGGCGACCATCCCGTGCCGCCGGAGCTGCTCGGAGAACCCGGCCAGGGTGGTCCGGTCCTGGACCAGCTTGCCCTGGGCCACGAACGTGCCGCCGTTGCGCCCCACCGCCCGCTCCACCAGGCCGCGGCGGGCCAGCGTGGCCAGCGCGTGCCGTAGCGTCATCCGGCTGACCCCGAGCCAGGCGGCCAGGTCCTGCTCGGTCGGCATCCGGTCGCCCGGGGCGAGCCGGCCCGCCTCGATGGCCTCGGCCAGCCACTCCTCGATCTGCCCGTGCACGGTCGTGCCCGGTTCCCGGACGATCACCGGCGGCGCCAGGTCCAGCAGGGCCGCCGCGGGCCGGTGCGGCTGGCCGCCTTCGCCCCGTGCTTGGTACTGCTGCGTCAACGGCTCAGGCCTCCGGCTGGGCCGCCCCGGTCACCAGCGGCTCGTCGTCCCCGGCCGGCGCGATCACCGGGGCGAACTGCTTGCGCCGCCCCACGGCCAGGTAGTAGATCACGCCAATAATCGTAATGACCAGCACCACGAGCCACAGGATGGGGATCTTGTCCACGAAGCCGATCCCGAAGCTCAGCAGCCCGCCGGTCTGGCTCGGCTCCGGGTTGCTGGCCACCCGGGGCCACGCGAAGTTGACCAGCATGGCCCCGCCGTACAGCAGCGCGAGGACGTTGACCACCGGGCCCCAGCGGTGCAGGCTGAACGGCGCGCTGATCTTCGGCCAGCCGCGCATCCGGGCCCGCATGATCACTATGTTGCCCAGGAAGTAGCTGAGGTAGATCATGCCGGTCGCGGCGATGGCGATGATCCCGGCCCCGGAGTACTTCAGGAACGGCACCGCGGCCAGCACCGCGACCACGATGCAGGCCCACACCGGGGTGTGCAGGGTGGGCGAGACCCTGGACCACAGCCCCGAGAACGGCAGCTGGTTGTCCCGGGACATGCCGAAGCACAGCCGGATCGTCGCGGCCATGATCGACAGGCAGCAGACGAAGATCGCCGCGGACACGACCAGCAGGTAGACGGTGGCCAGCCCGGTCGAGAAGTTGGCCTCGATGATCGTGGCCGGGGTCCACCCCTGGCTGATCGCTTTGTTCAGGTTCGGGATGGCCATGAGCACGCCGAGCAGGAATACCCCGCCGATGATGAACGCGCCGATCACCGAGTAGAGCACGGCCTTGGGCGCGGCCCGGCGGGGATCGCGGGTCTCCTCGGCCAGGGTCGAGGCGGTGTCGAACCCGTAGATGACGAACAGGCTCATGAACATGGCGGCCAGGAACGAGTTCGCCCCGACGTGCAGGCCGCCGCTGTTGGTGACCACGTGGAAGCCCTGATGGTTGTGGAAGATCAGCAGCACGATCGCGAACACGAACATGCCGAGGATCTCGAACACCACCCCGGTGTTGTTGATCACCGCGACCAGCCGCACGCCGTAGATGTTCAGCACGGTGATGACGATCAGGATGATCAGCGCGACCACCAGCTGGGTGTGCAGGCTGGCCGCGTTCAGGCTGTGCCAGCCCAGCCCGTTCAGCGCCGGGATGAGCGCGATCGGGATGGTCGCCACCACCGCGGTCACGGTGAGGATGCCGGCGAACAGGTAGATCCAGCCGGTGAACCACGAGTACGTCCGGCCGGCCAGGTACTTGGTCCACTGGAACACCGACCCGGCCACCGGGTAGTGGCTGGACACCTCGGCGAAGTTCAGCGCGACCAGGAACTGGCCTGCCGCCACCACCGGCCAGGTCCAGATGAACACCCCGCCGATCGTGGTCAGGCCCAGTGCGAACAGGGTGAAGATGCCGGTCGAGGGTGAGATATAGCTGAACGCGACCGCGAACGAGCTGCCCAGCCCGAGCGAGCGCTTCAGCTCCTGCTTGTACCCGAACTGGGCGAGGTCGGCGGAATCCCGTTCGTGCGCGGAGGCGGAGTCGGAGGCGGTGGTCATCGGCGGATCCTCCCCTGGTCCTGGGGCACTGCGATGGGCCGCAGGTTGAGCCGTAGCGTAGGTTCCGGCGAAGTTACTGTCTAGACCCAATCGCCGCATTGCGTCCACATAGCCCTGTATTGGGTCACAGTCGCGACAATCCCGTGATTATGTCTAGACCTTATGTAGCGCCAGCATCTAACCTGCGTGGCAATGGACGATCTGTTTGACCCCGACCTGTTTGACCAGGTGCCTTGCCTGGCCGCCACCCCGCGTACGGTGGCGTCGCTGCCCGGCGGGCTCACCAACCGGAACTACAAGGTGTCCACCCCCGAGGGCACGTTCGTGGCCCGGGTCTGGGCCCCCGGCGACCTGCTCGCGATCAACCGCGACCACGAGCACCGCAACTCGGTGGCCGCCGCCGCGGCGGGCGTGGGCGCGCCGGTCGTCGCCTACCGGCCCGAGCAGGGCCTGCTCGTGCTCGGTTATATAGAGGGCCGTACTTTCCATAACGAAGACCTGGCCGACCCCCGCAACATCCCCAGGGTCGCGGAGGCGTGCCGTCGCTTGCACGCCGGTCCGAGGTTCGCCGGCGACTTCAACATGTTCGAGGTCCAGCGGCGCTACCTGGCCGTGGCCACCGCGCGCGGGTTCGCCATCCCGGCCGGGTACGCGGAGCTGATGCCGCAGATGGCCGCGGCCCGCCAGGCCCTCGCGGTCCGCGAGCCGGGCACCGTGCCGTGCAACAACGACCTGCTGGCCGCGAACTTCATCGACGACGGCGCGAAGATCTGGCTCATCGACTACGAGTACTCGGGCAACAACGATCCCTGTTTCGAGCTCGGCAACATCTGGGGGGAATGCGGCCTGTCCACCGACGCCCTCGCGGCCCTCGTGGGCGGGTACTACGGCAAATTTCTGCGGAATAAGGTAGCGCGCGCCCAGATCCTGGGGCTGGTAGGCAAGTACGGATGGACGCTGTGGGGGGCGATCCAGCACGCCAGCAGCCCGATCGAGTTCGACTTCTGGGGCTGGGCCATGGAGCGGTTCGAGGCGGCCGCGGCCGTGATGACCAGCCCGGCCTGGGGGCGGCTGCTCGACGAGGCGGCCCGCAGTGACTGAGTCCCGGGCGCTCCCGTCCCGGGCCCGCGTCGTCATCATCGGGGGCGGGGTGATCGGCACCAGCGTGGCGTATCACCTGGCCGAGCGGGGCTGTACCGACGTGCTGCTGCTGGAGCAGGGCCAGCTGTCCTGCGGGACCACCTGGCACGCGGCCGGGCTGGTCGGCCTGCTGCGCGCGACCGAGAGCGGGACCCGGCTGGTGCAGTACTCCACCGAGCTGTACGCCCGGCTGGAGGAGGAGACCGGGCTGTCGGCCGGGTTCCGCCGCTGCGGCGGCCTCATCGTGGCCCGCACCCCGGAGCGGCTGACCCAGCTGCGCCGGACCGCGGCCGCCGCCCAGGCGTTCGGCCTGCAGGCCCGGATGCTCACCCCCGGGGAGGCGGGCGAGCGGTACCCGGTCATGGAGACCGGCGACCTGGCCGGGGCGATCTGGCTGCCCGACGACGGCAAGGCCAACCCGGCCGACCTGACCTACGCGCTGGCCAAGGGGGCCCGGAACCGGGGGGTCACCATCCGGGAGCGCACCCGGGTCACCGGGATCCTGACCGCGGACGGGGCGGGCGGCCGCGCGGTGACCGGGGTGCGCACGGCCGACGGCGACGTCCAGGCCGAGATCGTGGTCAACTGCGCCGGGCAGTGGGCCAAGCAGGTCGCGGACTGGTGCGGGGTGACCGTCCCGCTGCACTCGTGCGAGCACTTCTACGTGGTCACCGACCAGATCGACGGGATCCACCGGGACCTGCCGGTGCTCCGGGACCCGGACGGCTGGACCTACTTCAAGGAAGAGGTGGGCGGACTGGTCGTCGGCGGATTCGAGCCGGACGCCAAGCCGTGGGTGTCCCCGGACGAGATCCCGTACCCGTTCGAGTTCCAGCTGCTGGGTGAGGACTGGGAGCATTTCGCGCCGCTGATGGAGCAGGCGCAGCGGCGCATCCCGGCGCTGCGCGAGGCGGGCATCAAGAAGTTCTACAACGGGCCGGAGAGCTTCACCCCGGACAACCAGTTCATCGCGGGTGAGGCGCCGGGGCTGCGCAACTTCTTCGTGGGGGCGGGCTTCAACTCGGTCGGCATCGCGTCCGCGGGCGGCGCGGGCCGGGCCCTGGCCGAGTGGATCCTCAGCGGTGACCCGGGCCTGGACCTGACCGCCGCCGACATCCGGCGGTTCGCGCCGTTCCACGGCAACACCCGGTTCCTGCATGACCGGGTCGGCGAGGTCCTCGGCCTGCACTACGCGGTGCCGTGGCCGAACCGGGAGCTGGCCACGGCCCGGCCGCTGCGCCGCTCCCCCGTGCATCACCTGGTGGCGGCGGCCGGCGCGTGCTTCGGCAGCCGGATGGGCTGGGAGCGGCCCAACGTGTTCGCCCCGCAGGAGGCAGCGCCAGCCACCACAGGGCCAGCCAGCACAGGGCCAGCCAGCACGGGCCAGCCAGCACGGCCAGGCGGCACGGGGCCGGTCCTCGACTACTCCTGGGGCGTGCCGGACTGGCTGCCCTGGTCGGCGGCGGAACAGCGGGCGGCCCGGCGGGACGTGGCCCTGTTCGACCAGACGTCGTTCTCCAAGTACCTGCTGACCGGGCCGGACAGCGAACGGGCGCTGCAGTGGCTGTGCACCGCCGACGTGGCCGTGCCGCCGGGCCGGACGGTGTACACCGGGCTGCTGAACGAGCGCGGCCGCTACGAGTCCGACCTGACCGTGACCCGCCTGTCCGCGGAGGAGTTCCTGCTGGTCAGCAGCTCGGCCACCACCGAGCGGGACCAGGACCACATCCGGCGCCGGATGCCCGCGGACGCGTTCGCCCGGCTGGTCGACGTGACCTCGGCGTACTCGGTGCTCGGCGTGATGGGGCCCAGGTCCCGGGATCTGCTGGCCGCGCTGTCCCCGGCGGACCTCAGTGATCTGGCGTTCCCGTTCGGGACGAGCCGGGAGATCGACCTGGGCTACTTCCGCCTGCGGGCCACCCGGATCACCTACGTGGGTGAGCTGGGCTGGGAGCTGTACGTGCCGGCCGAGTGCGCCGTGGGGGTGTTCGAGCTGCTCACTGGGGCGGGCCGCGAGTTCGGGCTGGTCCACGCGGGCTACTACACGATCGAGTCCATGCGGCTGGAAAAGGGGTACCGGGCCTTCGGCCGCGAGCTGACCCCGGAGTACGGCCCGGTGGAAGCGGGGCTGCTGTTCGCCTGCAAGCTGCGCGGCGACGTTCCTTTCCTCGGCCGGGAAGCGGTGGAGAAGGCGCGGGCCGAGGGGCCCCGGCGGCGGCTGGTATCGGTGGTCGTAGGCGACGGGCCGGCGATCCGGCCAGACGGCGGCCCGGCCCGGGACCGGGACACGGACCGCGACGGGCGCGGCCCGATGCTCTGGGGCGGTGAGCTGCTGCTGCGCGAGGGCGTCCCGGTGGGCCAGCTGACCTCGGCCGCCTGGGGCGAGGCGGTCGGGCGGCCGGTGGGCCTCGGCTACGTGCAGCACCCGGCCGGCGAGGTGATCACCCCGGAGTTCCTGCGCACCGGCCGCTACCAGGTCAACGCGGGCGGCGACGTCTACCCGGCCACGGTCTCGCTCCGGCCGCCCTTCGACCCGGCCGGCGCCCGCGTCCGCGGCCTCTGACCCGGCTCTCGTCATCACGGTCAATATCTGTCACACCACGCCTCTTATTGACCGTAACCCCTGACCGCTCGCCCGGGCGCGGCACTCACTCTCAGGGCCGATCGTGGGCCGGAACCGCTGGCGGGACAGCGGTTCCGGCACACAGCCGGATGCACCCGGCCGGGCCGCCCCCGTGCGGCCCGGCCGGGGCCCCGGTTACTCGGCGCGGAGGGCGGAGGCGGTGCGGATCCGGGCCGCCCAGCCCGCCGGGAGCAGCGCCCCGACGATGGCGATCACCACCCCGGCCAGGGCCAGCACCACCAGTTCCGGTGCCCGGTACACGGACAGGTAACTGGCGGGCAGGCCCAGGTTCGCGGACGAGGCCATCACCGGCAGCACCACGCGCTGCAGCGCGATCCCGGCGGGCAGCGCGATCAGCCCGGCCACCAGCCCGGTCCCGGCCACCCAGCAGATCACCATGGCGACGACCTGCCGCGGCGTCATCCCGATGGCCTTGAACACGCCCAGGTCGTGCACCCGATCGCGGGTGTTGAGGACGACGGTGTTCAGCACACCCAGACCGGCCACCAGGGCCAGCAGCAGCGTGAGGGTGCCGATCAGGCCGAGCATGAGGCTCACCACGACGGAGTTCCTGCTGTTCAGGGACGTCGAGTACGACGAGCCGAGCCTGGCGCCGATGGACTGCGCGTAGCTGGCCGGGGAGACGCCGGGACGCAGCCCGATGTCGTACTGGCCCGGCGCGGTCAGGGCCGGGCCGAGGTGGGCGCCAGCCAGGGTCTGCCAGTCGGTGATGACGGATACCCCGCGGTCGTCGGCGTCGAAGTCCTCACCGACGATCCGCAGCGGGATCGGCCTGCCGCCCAGCACGATCGTCACGGTCCCGCCGACGGCCTTGCCGGTCAGGGTGAGGAAGCCGGTGGACACGACCGCCTGGCCCGGGCCGGTGTACCAGTGCCCGCTGATAATCGGATAGCCGGTCCAGGCGGCCGGGCCGCGGAACGCGGTCAGCGGATGCTGCCCGGTCAGCCCGGCCACGCTGATCAGGTTGTCGGTCTCGGCCACGTAGCGCCGGGTGCCCGGCTGGGCGGCCAGTGCCGCCTGGACCGTCCGCTGCTGGGCGGCGCTGAAGATGAACGAGTTCTGCGAGTTCCGGTAGATCTGCACCGGCTGGGAGGCGGAGCGCGACAGGCCGCCCACCACCCGGTTCAGCGAGCTGCCCAGGCCGATCGCGAAGGTCACCACGGCCGCCCCGAGGAGCACGGCGACCAGGGTGATCGCGGTGCGGGCCGGGCGGGCGAACGGGGCCGCCAGCCCGATCGTCACCGGCCGGGGCAGCCGCAGCCGCCCGAGTAGCCGGTGCGCGGCGTAGCCGCGGCCCGCCCGGGGGGCCCGGCCCGCGGCGATGGCCTGCACCGCACTGAGCCGGGACGCCCCCATGGCCGGCAGCAGGGCCGCGATCGCGACCAGGCCGAGCATGACCGCGGGCACGGCCACGTCCACCCACACCGGGACGCTGAGCTGGCCCACGCCGTAGGCGTTCGCGGCCTGGCGCAGCAGCATCATGGCCAGCAGGTCGCCGGCCACCAGGCCGCCCAGCACGCCGACCACGGCGGGCACCAGGACCTGGACCGTATAGGCCGCCACCACCTGCCCCGGGGTGAAGCCGATGCTCTTGAGGATCCCGATCCGGCGGTAACCCGACACCACCGCGCCGCTGACCACGTTGGCCACGATCAGCACCGACATCACCAGGCCGATCACCCCGAAGGCGACCAGGAACGGAACGAACGGCCCGATCTGCGACGTCTCCTGCTCCCGGACGGTCAGGTAGGACTGGACGGCGGTCACCGCGCCGGACGGCAGCGCCGCGCTGACCGCGGCGGCATCCGCGCGGACCGCCGCGGCCGTGCCAGCGCTGCGGAAGCGGTACAGCATCTGGTCGCTGCCGGGCGTCCCGGGGGTGCGCAGCCGGGCTATCTCACCGGGCGTCACCCAGCCGTCCGCGGAGTTGGTGACCGAAGTGGCCTTCCCGACCACGGTCAGCACCGGATGGCCGGGGGCGCTGGTCACGCTGAGCCGCGCGCCGAGCGGGAGCCCGATCTGCACGTCGCTGGAGGAGTTAACGGCCAGGACCATCTGGCCAGGCTGGTCCGCCCAGTGACCAGACTGCAGGGTGAGGTCATCCACCCGGCCGCCCGGCCCGGACCGCCCGGCCAGCGTCATCGGCGGAAAGGTCCCATCCGGCGCGGACCGGCCGACCGGCTGCGGGGCGACACTCACCGCCGCGAACGGGCCAGCCGCGGCCGTGACCTGCGGCAACCTCCGGGTCGCGGCCACGTCGGCCGCGGTGGCCCGGGCCGGATTGATGATCACGGCCAGGTGGGCGCCACGCTGCGCCGCGAACGAGTGGTCAAACGGGGCGCTGGAGTCCACCACCAGTGCGAGCGCCAGCACGGACGCCCCGGTGGATACCAGCAGCACCAGGGCGATAACGATGGTCTGCACCCGGCGGCGGGCCACCCCGCCGCGCACCGCCCGGCCGACCGGCCCGGCTCTCATCGCCGTACCCCGGCCGGCAGGCCCGGCTGGCCGGCGCCGGACTGGTCGTCCTGGCGGTAAATGGGCTGGTTGTCGTCGCGGAAAATAAGGCCGTCGGCGATATGCACCGTGCGGCTGGCGTAGTGACCGGCCAGGTCGGGGTTGTGGGTGACCAGCACCAGGGTGTGCCCGGCGGAGTTGAGCTCGCGGAGCAGCTCGCCGATCTCCTCGCCGGTCGCGGTGTCCAGTGCGCCGGTCGGCTCGTCCGCCAGGAGCAGGGCGGGCCGGTTGACCAGCGCCCGGGCGATCGCCACCCGCTGGCGCTCCCCGCCGGACAGCCGCGCGGGGTAGGCGTCCCGGTGCTGCTCGATCCGCAGCGTGGCCAGCAGTTCGGCCACCCGGGCCCGGGCCTGCCGCCGGGACAGCCCGGCCAGCTGGGCGGGCAGCAGCACGTTGTCGGCCACGGTCAGGTCGTCCAGCAGGTTGAAGAACTGGAAGATCATTCCGATCCGCTGCCGCCGGAACCGGGCCAGCCCGGTCTCGCTGAGCCGGTCGATCCGCTGCCCGGCCACGGTGACCGTCCCGCTGGTCGGCCGGTCCAGCCCGGCGATGAGGTTAAGCAGGGTGGACTTGCCGCTCCCGGACGGTCCCATCACCGCGACCGCCTCACCCGGGCCGATGTCCAGGCTGACCGCCCGCAGCGCGGGCGGCCCGTCGTCCTCGTACTGTTTCGTGACGCCGCTGAGCTGTATCACCGGGTCCGCGGGCGCGCCGGCGGCGCCCCCTGCGCCCGCCCAGCCCGACCTGATGTCCGCATCCATGGGTATTCCTCCCGTTAGGGTGCTAGCCCGGGCCGGATCGGCCCGCCGCTGACAGCGTCCCGGGCGGAGGGTGCCTGCCGACATCCCGGAGGAGCCCGGATCCGGGGTGGTGCTAGCGCCCGGGGCGAACCGGGGTCCAGCGGGATGGGCGGCGCGCAATCATTCCTCTAGCGTCAGAGCCAGGACCAGGACACCGGAGGAGCTAGCTGATGGCTGATGGCGGGGCAGGAGCCGGGCCTGTGCCCGGCATGCCCGCGGGCCCCTTCCCCGGCAGCGGGGGTAGCGTGCGGACCAGCCCAGGACCGCTGGCCGTGATGCTGCTGCGGGTGGCCGGGCCGGTAGTCTCCGCGCAGACCTGGCTGGCCGTCATTCACCTGATGGCGGGGGTAGTCACCGGCGCGCTGGCCTTCGGCGTGATCGTGGCGCTGGCCGTGGCCGGCATCGGGACGCTGTGGCTCTTCCTGATTGGCCTCCCGGTGCTGGTGGCCGCGCTCTGGCTGAGCCTGGAGTTCGGCCGGGCCGAGCGGGCCAGGTTCCTGGTCATGCTGGGCGTGAACGTCCCGGCCGCGCGGCTCCCGGTGAGCCCCGACCGGGGCCGGTGGCGGCGGATGTGGCGGCTGCTGACCGCGCGCGTGGCGTGGCGCCACGCCGCGTACGCGCTGATCCGGCTGCCGCTCAGCCTGGCCGAGGCGATCGTGGTCACAGCGGTCTGGTCGTTCGCCCTGGCCATGATGGGGCTGCCGCTGTTCGGCTGGCTGATGATCCGGCTGACCTGGCACCTGGACGCTGGCCTGCCGCGCCCCTGGCTGGTGGCCGCGGCCGTGGTGGTAGGCGTGATCGTGCTGCCGGCGGCGCCACGGGTGACGCTGGCCCTGGCCACGGCCGATGCGGCGGTCGCCAGCTATCTGATCGGGCCGGGCAGCCAGGCGGACATGACCGTCCGGATCGGCGAACTCGAGCGCAGCCGGGCCCGGGTGGTGGGATCCGCGGACGCCGAGCGCCGCCGGATCGAGCGGGACCTGCACGACGGCGCCCAGCAGCGGCTGGTGTCGCTGGCCATGAACCTGGGGCGCGCGCGGGCCCGGTTCGCGGACGACCCCGACGGGGCCCGGATGATCATCGACCAGGCTCACGAGGAGGCCAAGCAGGCCCTCACCGAACTGCGCAACCTGGTCCGGGGCGTCCATCCGCCGGTGCTGTCCGACCGGGGCCTGGACGCCGCGATCTCCGGCCTGGCCGCGCTCAGCCCGGTGCCGGTCACCGTGCGGGCCAGCCTGCCCGACCGGCCGTCGGCGTCCGCCGAGGCGATCGCGTACTTCGTCGTCGCGGAGGCGCTCACCAACGTGGCCAAGCACGCCCGGGCGACGCGGGCCGAGGTCGAGGTCTCCCGGCACGGCGATGTGCTGCGCATCCTCATCCGCGACGACGGGGACGGCGGCGCCGACCCGTACGGACAGGGCCTGGCCGGCCTGGCCGACCGGCTGTCCGGGGTGGACGGCCGGCTGTCAGTGCGCAGCCCGGCCGGGGGGCCGACCGTGATCGAGGCGGAACTGCCATGCGGGTCGTGATCGCTGAGGACTCGGTCCTGCTCCGGGAGGGCCTGACCCGGCTGCTCGCCGAGGCCGGGCACGACGTGGTGGCCGCCGCTGGCGAGGCCGAGGAGTTCCTGCGGGCGGTGGGCAAGCACGAGCCGGACGCCGTAGTCGTGGACGTGCGGATGCCGCCGACCTTCACCGACGAGGGGCTGCGGGCCGCCCTGGTGGTCCGCCAGCGCTGGCCCCAGGTGGGCGTGCTGGTGCTGTCCCAGTATGTGGAGGAGCGTTACGCCACCGAACTGCTCTCCGACCGGCCGGGCGGCGTCGGCTACCTGCTCAAGGACCGGGTCGCGGACCTGGCCGAGTTCCTCGACGCGCTGGACCGGGTGGCCACGGGCGGCAGCGCGCTCGACCCGGAGGTCGTCGCGCAGTTGCTGGCCCGCAGCCGGCACCCGCTGGCCGACCTGACCGCCCGCGAGCGCGAGGTGCTCGCGCTGATGGCTGAGGGCCGGTCCAACGCGGCCATCGCGGCCACGCTCGTCGTCGGCGAGGGCGCGGTGGCCAAGCACATCAACAGCATCTTCGCCAAGCTGCAGCTGCCGCCCGCCGACCAGGATCACCGGCGGGTCCTCGCGGTCCTGCGCTACCTGGGAGCGCGATAGCCATGCCTGCTGCACCCGCCATGACCCCTGCGCGCTGGGCGGTCCTCGCCGGCGGCCTCCCGGTGGTGCTGGCCCTGATCGCCTTCGCCACGTACGGATGGGTCAACGGGACCGTCATCTACCTGGCCGACCAGGGCCAGGTCGGCTACTCGGTCGGGTTCAGCGCGCCGGCGACCGGCGGCCAGGCCCGGGTGACCAGCAGCGACGGCAGCCTCACCGTGCGGGCCGGCCCGGGCCGCCGGATCGTGGTCCGCGGGCATCTCAGCGGCAGCTTCGCCCGGCCCTCGTTCAGTCACCGGTCAGGACCAGACGGGCTGGCCCTCAATCCCCAGTGCCACGTGCCCGCCGGGACCTGCTCGCTCGATCTCGGCATCACCGTCCCGGCCGGGCTGCCGGTCCGGGTCAGCAGCGCGTTGGGTGACCTGGACGCCCGCGGGCTGTACGGCACGGTCGCCCTGGCCGACACCAGCGGCGACATGAGCGTGTCCCAGCTGTCCGGGACGGTGCATGTCACGGACGGCTTCGGCACCATCGCCGCTTCGGGCCTGTCCGGCCGCATCCAGCTGGACAACAACACCGGCGACATCCAGGCGGCCGGAGTGACCGGTGACACCCGGCTCCAGGACAGTTTCGGGGCCATCTCCGTGACCGGGCTGGACGCGGCCGACGTGGTGGCCAGCAACAACTCCGGTGACATCTCGCTGACGTTCAGCAAGGTCCCGCAGCTTGTCCGCGTGACCGACAGCTTCGGCAGCATCACGCTCGTGCTGCCGGCCGGCCCGGCCACCTACCGGGTCGAGACCCGGAACTCCTTCGGCAGCACGACCGTGTCCGTGCCCCAGTCCCCGTCGGCCCGGAACGTGATCACGGCCAGCGACAACTCCGGTGACATCACCATCGTGACCCGGAAGCCCCCGGCGCTACAGCCACTGCCGGGCGGGCCTGCGCGGCCTGCCGGGCCCTAGGGGACCGTGACGTCGCGGGTGGCCTGGACCGCTCGTTTCACCATGCGCGCGTACACATATGTCCCGGGGATTTCGGGATGGATATGGTCCGGCCACAGTATGTTCATCCGGTCCTTGATCGTGTCGAACCAGTCAGCGGGAGTCACAGTGGGATGCAGGCGGATAAAGGCCGCTTCCGTCGCGTTCACCTGCTTACTCCACGCATCAGGAACATAGGTGTTGATAAGCACCAGCTTGCGGTCCGGGCCGATGATGGACATCAGCTCGTTGAGCTGCCGGGTGGTGACGAGGTAGTTGGTGCCGAGGCCGATCACCACGACCGGGCGAAGCCGGCCGGTGTCCGCGAGCCTGCGCACGATGGCCAGGCCAGCGGGCATCTCCCGGTCGGGCTTGGCGTCGATGTAGATGCCGGGCATCGCCGCCGCGAGGGCCATGGCACTGGCCGCCATGACCGAGTCGCCGATGGCCGTGACCTGCTTGCCCGTGACCTTGCCGGGGGTGGCTGTCGGTGCAGGCGTGCCGGTGGCGCTCGCGGTACTCGAGCCGGATGCGCCGGGACCTGGGGTACTGGTGCCCGCGGAACGCGCCGGGGACGAGGCGTGCGCCTGGGTGGCCGCGCTGACCTGCTCCCCCTCGTTGATCTGCTTTTCCATCCCGGCCGGCGCGGCGGCCTGATGCAGCAGCCCGCACCCGCCCGTGGCCCCGACGGCCAGGATGGCAGCGGCGCACCATCCGAGCCGGGAACCCTTCCTGATCCAGCCTCCGGCCTGACCCGCCGTGGTCATTTTCCGAGCTGATAGTCCGGTTTTCCGGCTTTCTCCAGCGGCCCCGGCCGCACGTTTAGTAATCAAATTCCTGCCCCCCGTTCACTGACTCTTATTGGCCGCACGGAGGTGATCGCAAACGCCGCGTCCGTAAATAGGGCGGAAGGTGCGGTTAGCCGTTCTTGGCCCTGTTGCCGCGGGCGGCGGGCCGGGCTGCGCCGGTGGCGCGGGCCGGCGGCGCGCTGGGTGCCGCGGCCAGGGCGCCGGTTGCCGCAGGCCAGGGTGCGCCGGGTGCCGCAGGCGAGGGCGCGGGCGGGAAGGCGGACACCAGGCGATCCGGGGCCCGTGAGGGCAGCGCGGGGGATGTTAGGGCGCGGGGACGGCGGGAAGAGGCGTCCCCCCGCGCGGGCCAGGCGGCAGCGCGCTGGAAACAGCATCTCTCCTATGTACTTAATATCCGCGTTCTTACGCTCTGACCCGGCGTTGGGCGGAAGCATAGGATGCCAGGGCACAGGAACGTGTGGAGGCGTGGGTGAACGAGGAGTCGCCGAGGCATCGCGCCGATCTGGCGGCCGGCTTCGCCCCAGGCTCACGGCTGGGGGGATACCGGCTCGAGGAGCAGGTCGGTGCAGGCGGCATGGCCGTCGTGTTCCGCGCGCACGACGAGCGTCTCGACCGCCTGGTGGCACTGAAGATCATGACACCGGCGATGGGTTCCGACGACATGTTCCGGCAGCGTTTCATCCGGGAGTCGCGGGCGGCCGCCGCCGTGGAGGATCCGCACATCATCCCGGTGTACGAGGCCGGTGAGGTCGGGCACATCCTGTTCATCGCGATGCGCCTGGTCCGGGGCGGGGATGTGCGGTCGCTGCTTCGCCGTGAGGGGCCGCTGTCACCCGACCGGGTCGCCTCGATCATCTCCCCGGTGGCGTCCGCCCTGGACGCGGCGCACGCCGTCGGCCTGGTGCACCGGGACGTGAAGCCCGCGAACATCCTGCTGGACCGGCGCCCCGGGCGGCCGGACCACGTGTACCTGTCGGACTTCGGGCTGAGCAAGAGCGCGGAGGTGTCCCTGGGACTCACCGCGGCCGGGCAGTTCCTGGGCACACCGGACTACACCGCCCCCGAGCAGATCGAGGGTCTGCCAGTGGACGGGCGCACGGACCAGTACGCGCTGGCGTGCGCGGTGTTCGAGTTGCTGACCGGCCAGGCGCCATTCCACCGCAGCGAGAGCTTCGCGGCCATCTGGGCCCACCTGAACAAGCCGCCGCCGTCGCTGGCCGAACGGCGGCCGGGCCTGCCCCCGGCCGCGGATGGCGTGATAGCCAAGGCCCTGGCGAAGACCCAGCCGGACCGCTACGACACCTGCTGGGAGTTCGCTGACGCGCTGCGGGACGCGCTCGGCCTGCCGCCTTATCACCTGAGTTCCGCGTCCGACCCGGGACTGGCGCGCCCTGGGCAGCCTGCCCGGTCAGGCGGGGACCGGGCGCACGCCCGGTCCGGGGGTGCCACACGGCGCGGCGTTGTCTCCGGCGGCCGGGGCGTCCCCGGCTCCGGGGGCGGCCCCGTTCCCATCTGGCCGCGGCGGCCGGCGATTCCGGCCCGCCGCCGGGGCAGGACACTGAAGCCAGCGAGGTCTACGCTGCCCGCTCTCCGGGCCTGGACTGGGACGCGGGCCAGCCCGGCGCAGGTCCTGAGACGAGCGCTCCTGACGATCAGGCGACCGACCCGGGCCTGCAGGTGATCGTGCCGGCCCCGGACGATGCGGAGGAGAACGAGCCCAGCGCCGCGCGGCCGCAGGCCAGCCCGCCGGCCGTCCAAGCAGGTGACCCGGCCCGGCCCGCCGCGGTTGGGGAGCCCGCCGCTGCCCCAGCCGAGGAGCCCGCCGTTCCCCTCGCGGAGCAGCCCGCCGCTCCCCGGGCTGAGCAGCCCGCCGCTCCCCGGCTGAGCAGCCCGCCGCTCCCCGGCTGAGCAGCCCGCCGCTGCCCTCGCTGAGGAGCGGGCCGCCGCCCGAGCCGGGGAATCTCCCGCTGCCCCGGCGAGGAGCACTGCCCGCTGCCCCCGGGCTGAGCAGCCCGCCGCTCCCCGGGCTGAGAAGCCCGCCGCTGCCCGCGAGAGCGCCGCTGCCGGCTG
Source organism: uncultured Actinomycetes bacterium (assembly GCA_963713815.1). Lineage (GTDB taxonomy): Bacteria > Actinomycetota > Actinomycetes > Streptosporangiales > Streptosporangiaceae > RYN-230. The sequence continues at coordinate 121,709 of CAVQNH010000005.1, read as the reverse complement.
AGCAGCCGCCGCTGCCCCCTCGGCAGAGCAGCCCGCCGCTGCCCTCGCTGAGGAGCGGGCCGCCGCCCGAGCCGGGGAATCTCCCGCTGCCCCGGCTGAGCAGCCCGCCGCTCCCCCGGCTAAGGACGCTGCCGCAGCCCGAGCCGCGGAGCCCGCCGCTCCCCCCGCTGAACGGCCCGCCGCTCCCCCCGCCCAGCAGCCCGCCGCTCCCCAGGCTGAGCGGGCCGCCGCTGCCCGGGCCAAGGAGGCCGCCGGAGCCCAGGCCCCCCCGGCCCCTGAGGCCGCCCGGACCCGCGAGCCGGAGGCCGCCCCCACTCCGGCGCCGCAGCCGACCCGCGGCACATCCTCCGGCCTCGCGACCCCAGCCCAGGGGGCCGGTGCCCCACCGTGGGCACCCGCCCGCGCCCCAGAAGCGCGTCCCGGCCGCACCGGCCGCGCACCAGAACCGCGACCCGCCCGCGCCCCAGATCCGCGACCCGCCGGCGCCCCAGGCCAGGCCGCCGCCCCTGCGGGCCGGACTGGCAGTCCAGCGGGGAAGGCGGGCGCACCGGCCGGGCCCACGACCGGCACTCCCCGCGAGCAGCCTCGCGCCGAACCCAGGCGGCCCGCGCCTCCGCAGAACTGGCCGGGCAGCCCGGGCAGCCCTGGCAGCCCGCTGACCACGCCCCGCAAGCGACCGGAGACCCCGCCCAAGCCGCGGAGCGCGCCGCCCAAGGCACCACCCAAGGCGCGGCCTGCAGCTGGCCGGCCCCCCGGCCAGGCCACGCGCGGACGGCGGCCGCAACGGCGCCGGGCCGCCTATTTAGCGCTTATCGGAGCCGGCATCCTGGTGGCGGCGGGCGTGGCGGTAGTGCTGACCATGGTCATGAGCAGTCATATCGTGGTGCCTCCCGACCATCGGCTGGATCCCTCGGCCTACACTCCCCGGGCCATCGGGGCGCAGGCGGGGAGCCTGTCGTCCGTGGCATTCAGCCCGGACGGCAAGACGCTGGCCGCAGGAGCAACCGGCGGCCAGAAGACCGGCCCGAAGAAAGGGCCTCAGGCCGACGGAGTCACCTATCTGTGGAATGCGTCCACCGGGGCCAAGATCGGGCACTTCAGCCCCGGCGGCGGAGCGGAGGCGTTCAGCCCCGACGGGGCGATGCTGGCCGCCGCCGGTGGTGCTCACAACGCCAGCACATACCTGTGGCAGGTAAACCCCCACCGCAAGATCGCCGTACTGCCTGACCAGAAGGCGAGCGTCGCGGCGGTGGCGTTCAGCGCGAACAGCAAGAAGCTCGCCGTCAACGGCACCGACGGCACGGTTCGCGTGTGGACGCTGCCGCCCAGCCGGGGGGCTGTGCCTGCGGTCGTGTCCCCGGGGACCGTGAACTCGGACGCCGTGGCGTTCAGCCCGAGTGGGCTGACGCTCGCCATGGGCGGCAGCGACGGTCAGGTGTACCTGTGGAACGCGGGCAATGGCAGCACCCGCACCCTGCCTATCCCGGGAAGCTCCCCGATCACCGCCGTGGCGTTCAGCCCCAGCGGCGGGTCGCTCGCCGCGGGCGAGAGCGACGGGGTCACCTACATCTGGAACCTGGCCAGGCACGACAGCATCGCCTTGGCCGATCCGGGCGGCTCAGGCGTTAACAGCGTGGCGTTCAGCCCCAACGGCAAGTGGCTGGCCACGGGCGACGCCGACGGCAAGACCTACCTGTGGCATCTGCCCGCCGGGAAGCTGGCCAGGACACTGGCCAACCCGGAAGGTGCGGGCCGCGCGGCCGGGTCTGTGGATTCGGCCACCGCGGTCCTGTCCGTGGCGTTCGACCCGGACGGCACCTCACTGGCCACCACCGACACGAACGGGCACGCGTACCTGTGGCCGGTGCCCTGAGTGCGGCTGCCCCGCGGGCCGGCGAATCCGGCCGCCGGGCTAGCCGCGCGGGCCAGCGGTGAACCGGGCCCCGGCCAGCTTGGCCGGGGCGACCAGGAGATCCACGCGCAGGATGCGCCCCTCCGCCACGGTGAGGGCGCCGACCAGGCTGGCGGTTCCATCCGGGTCGACCAGGGCCAGGCCGGGCCCGCCGTTGACGGTCATCGGGACCACGCGCTGGTCGGCGCGGATCTTGGCGGCCACGCCGACCAGGAACCGGGCGGCCCGCTCGGCGCCCCGGACCGGGCGGCGGGCCGCCTGCGCCTGGCCACCCCCATCGCTGGTCACGACGACGTCGGGATCCAGCACCGCAACCAGGCCCGCGATGTCACCCCCGGCGGCCGCCCGGAAGAACGCGTCCACGGTGTCCTGGTGCTCGCCGGAGCTGACCGTCATCCGCGGTGCCCCGGCCCGGACATGCGCGCGCGCCCGGGCGGCCAGCTGGCGCACCGCGGCCGGGCCGCGCCCCACCACCCCGGCCACCTCCGTGAACGGGACGCCGAACAGGTCGTGCAGGACGAAGGCCGTGCGCTCGGCCGGGGTCAGCGTCTCCAGCACCACCATCAGGGCGTAGCTGACGCTCTCGTCGAGCGTCACCCGGTCGGCCGGGTCGGACAGATCGGCTGACACCCCCACGCCATCCGGGCCGGCCGGGCCCGGCAGCCGCTCGACGAGGGGCTCGGGGAGCCACGGGCCGACATAGGCTTCGCGCTGGACCCGGGCCGATCGCAGCACGTCCAGGGCGCGGCGTGACACCGCGACCACGGCCCAGGCCTCGACGTCGGCCACCGGGTCCCGCTGGTCGGCCGCGGCCAGCCGGAGCCAGCTGTCGGCCACGACGTCCTCCGCGTCGGCCCAGGTGCCGAGCATGGCGTAGGCGGCCCGCAGCAGCCGGGGCCGGATACGCGTGTACTCCGCGGCCAGCTCGTCCTGCCGCGTCCCGCCCGAACCCGTCATCCCAGCCTCCTCCGCCGTGCCCGCCGGCCGTATGCACCGTCCTGTCCTGGACGATCCAGGCCGGCCCCATGTGACATCAGGCCCTGCCGGGTCCGCAGGACCCCGCGGCCGGCCCGGGCCGGCGCCCTGGTCACATCCGCCTCAGCCCGTCCGTCCTCAATCCATGACGACGACCACAAACGCACTGTCCGGTCAGCATGTCATCGTGATCGGCGCAGGATACGCGGGGCTGATGTGCGCCCTGCAGCTCGCGCCGGCCGTCCAGGTCACGCTGGTGGATCCGGCGGGCTACTTCACCGAGCGGATCCGCTCACACCAGCGGGCCACGAACCGCCCGGACATCACCCACCCGCTGAGCGGGTTCCTCGGCCCGGCGGGCATCACCCATGTCCCCGCCCGGGTGACGGCCCTGGTGCCAGGCGCCGGTGAGATCCGCACCGACGACGGCATCGTCGGCGCGAGCTGACCCGCCCACGGACCTGGTCGCCACGATCGTCGCGCAGCGGATCCTGGTCCGGGCGGGGGCGGTTCAGGCCGCGCCGAGCCCCGCCTCGGCCCAGAGGTCGCCCGGGACCGGGTACGGCGCGTAGATCATGATCCGGTCGAGCACGCCGTCGAACCGCTCGTGCAGCGCCCCGGCCAGCGATCCGGCCGGGGCTTCGACGCTGAACTCGCGCAGCAGGTCGTCCGGGATCAGGCCGGTCATCGCGTCCCACTCCCCGGCGCGGGACATGGCCCGGAGCCGGTCGGCGAGATCACCCGACCCGTAGAGCTCCAGCACGCTGCGATAGGCGGGAGTCGAGGCGTAGAACGCGATCTGCCGGCGCACCGCGGTGCGGGCCTCGTCCAGATCGGCGTCGCTGCGCCCGGTGATCACGAGGACCGGGCAGGACAGCTCGAAGCCAGGCCGGGCCGCCCCGGCGATCCGGGGCCTGAGCTGCTCCTGCGCCACCCGGCGCGAGGTGAGCGGGTGCGCGATGAGCCCGTCGGCGACCGCGCAGGCCGCAGCGGTCATCCGCGGCCCGACCGCGGCGAGGAGGACGTGTGGCTCACCGACTCCGGATGGCCCTGGATCGAACGCGGGCGTCATCAGGTCGTGCCGGTAGTACCGGCCGTGGAAGTCCAGCGGCTCCCCGTCATTCCAGCAGCGCCAGATGGCCCGCAGGGCCTCGACGAACTCGCTCATCCGCTCGGCGGGATGGTCGAACGGTGCCCCGAACCGCCGGGTGATGTGCGCGCCGACCTGCGGGCCGAGGCCGAGGTTGAACCGGCCGCCCGCGTAGCGGTTGAGCTCGTGGGCCTGGTGGGCGACGATCATCGGGTTGCGGACCAGGGCCAGGGCGACGGCCGTGCCCAGCTCGATCCGGGACGTGTGCTCGGCGGCCAGGGCCAGCGGCAGGAACGGCTCGGTGTGCGCCTCCAGCGTCCACAAGCCGCCGAACCCGGCCGACTCCGCGGCCGTGGCCACCGCGACCGCCTCGTCCAGCCACAGCCCGGGTGACGCGTAGAGGTCGAGCGAGGCGCGCGGGGCGGGGCTCATCGGGTCATCTCCGGGCTGGCTTCACGGGGGTCGGGGGGTAGTCCCCCGGGAAGGCGGGGCGGGGGGTCGTCCCCCCGGGCGAGCAGCGGCGCGAACATGGACGTCTCGGCGACGGACGACATAAGTCCGGCCAGCTGATCGTCGGCCAGGCCGCTCCGGTAGAAGAGCACGGACTGGATCGCGCCGACCGCGGCGTGTACCAGGGCCCGGACGGTGGCGTCCCCGGCGTCGGGGCGGAGCTGGGCCAGGACGTGCACCCACTCCTCGATGTACAGGCGCTGCTTGCGGCGCAGCCGGTGCCGGTCTTCCTCGGGGAGGTTGGCCACCTCGTTGTGGTAGACCTGCGCCAGCGTGCGGTCGCGGAGCACGAACCGGACCTGGGTCTGGATAAGCCCGCGCAGCGTGGCCAGGGCGTCGCCGCCGGTGGCGACGATCTCACTGGCCTCGCCGGACAGGTCGTCGATCACGTGGTCGAACATCGCGACCAGGACCGCGGACTTCCCGTCGAAATGCCGGTAGATGGCCGGGCCGGTGATGCCGGCCGCCGCACCGATGTCCGCCATGCCGACGTCGTGGTAGCCGCGCTCCGCGACCAGCTTGGCGGCCGCGGTGAGGATCCGCTGCCGCCGGAGGGGATCGCGCCGCCGCTGGTCTGGTGGCTGCTGGCCCGGTGAGCGCTGCTCCCCCGGCTGGCCCGCTGGGGTGGGCCCGGCGGCGGCGCTAGTCACCCGCGCTCCGTCCGAGCAGGGCCGCCGGGATCTCGGCGTAACGGGAACGCAGGTACTCGCCCAGGCCCTTGGCCTGGGGGTCGGGCCGGGTCGAGGAGGCCACACCCTCCCCCAGCAGGCCCGCGATGACGAAGTTGAGCGCGCTGAGGTTGGGCAGCTCGAACCGGCGGACGTCGAGCGGGGCACACTCGGGCAGCAGCGTGCGCAGCCGCTCGACGGTGAGGTAGCCGCGCAGCCACGGGTAGGCGGCGGGGTCGCGGGTCCAGATCCCGACGTTCGCGTTGCCGCCCTTGTCGCCGGACCGGGCCGCGCAGATCCGGCCCAGGGGCGCGACGACGGTGGGCGTGCCCGCGGGCCACGGATCGGCCGCGCCCGGCCGCCCAGTCGGCCGCCTCCTGGTCAGCCGCCTCCGGATCGGCCGCGCCCGGAGCGGCTGATACCGCTGACGGCGCCGGGACGGTGGGCGTTATCGGTACGGTCGTGCCGTCCGGCAGCACCGCCGCGTGCGGCACCTCGCCGGCGGGCACGAGCGCGGGCCAGTAGACGCCGTACGCGCTCTCCGGCGTCGGCGGGGTCGTGGTGTGGAAGCCCGCGTACCCGCCGAGGGCCAGCTCCATCGTCGCGTTGGAGAAGCGGCGGCCCACCTTGCGCGGGTCGGGGTCCTTGACCGTGATCCGCAGGTGCGCGGTGGCCTGCTCGTTCGTGGGCGCGTCGGGCCGGTCGAAGCGCAGCAGCCGGACATCGACGTCGGCGAACTGGTCGCGGCCGCCCAGGATGGCGAACAGCTCCTGCTCCGCCCAGACGGCCTTCTCCTCGATGTCCAGCCCGGTCAGCACCAGCGTCATCGTGTTCCGGTAGCCACCCAGGAAATTGATCGCCACCTTGGCCGTGGCCGGCGGCGGGCTCCCCCGGGTGCCGGAGATCCGCACCCGGTCCGGGCCGTCCTGCTCGAGCCGGATCGTGTCGAAGTGCGCGACGACGTCCGGGTTGGCGTAGCCAGGCCCGGCGATCTCGTAGAGCAGCTGGGCCGTGACCGTGCCCGGGGAGACCAGGCCGCCGGTGCCCGGGTGCTTGGTGATCACGCTGCTGCCGTCGGCCGCGACCTCGGCGATCGGGAAGCCGGGGTAGCGGCGGTCGCGGATCTCGTCCAGGAAGGAGTAGTTGCCCCCGGTGGCCTGCGGGCCGCACTCGATGACGTGGCCCGCGACCACGGCCCCGGCCAGCGGGCCGAAGTCTTCCCGGCGCCAGCCGTGCCACCACGCGGCGGGGCCGGTGACCAGCGAGGCATCGGTGACCCGCGGGCAGACCACGATGTCGGCGCCGGCGGCGAGGGCCTCGGTGATGCCCCAGCCACCGAGGTAGGCGTTGGCCGTGACCGGCTTGCCGCCCGCCCCGGCCAGCGGCTGGCCGGTGTCGAGGTGGGCCAGGGCCTGCCCGCCGGCGACCAGGCTGTCCAGACGGGGCAGCAGGTCGTCCCCGGTGACGTAGGCGATGGCGGGGTGCAGGCCGAGGCGCCCGGCCAGCACCCCGAACTCCCGGGCCAGGCCGGCGGGGTTGAGGCCGCCCGCGTTGTTGACGATCTTGATGCCGCGGTCCAGGCAGGTGCCGAGCACGTGCTCCAGCTGGGTGAGCACGGTACGGGCGTAACCCGCGGACGGGTCCTTCTGCTGGGCCTTCCACAGGATCAGCATGGTCAGCTCGGCGAGGTAGTCGCCGGTGAGGACGTCGATGGGGCCGCCCTCGACCATCTCGCGGGCCGCGGCGGCGCGGTCACCGTAGAAGCCGGACGAGTTCGCGATCCGGACCGGGCGGCGCGGTGCTGGCTGAATCGGGGCTGCCTGAGTCTGGGCTGCCTGAGTCTGGGCTGCCTGAGTCTGGGCTGGCTGAATCCGGGGTGCCGTCATGCCGGCGTCCCTCCCTGCGGCGGGGTCGCCCTGGTCCTGGTAGCACTGAGCGGCGGCCGTCCCCGCCCGGCCCCCCCGGCGAAGGCCTGCGCGATGGCCATCCACTGGCCGGCGGTCTGGCCGGTGATCACCAGCCCGGTGTCGGTACGGTGCCGCCGCTGGGTGACCACGAGGCAGAAGTCGAGCGCGGTGCCGCGGACCTGGTCGGCGGCGTCCTCGGGCCCCCAGGTCCACTGGCCGCCGTCCGGCGCCGCGAGCTCGACCCGGATCGGGGCGTCCGGCCGCGGCAGGCCGTTGACCGCGTAGCTGTAGGGCAGGCTGCGCACGCCGAGGTGCGCGACGTGCCGCAGCCGGCTGGTGGCCGGCCGCTGGATACCCAGGGTGTCGGCGATGTCCTGGCCGTGCGCCCAGGTTTCCATCAGCCGGGCCGTGACCGACGACGCAGGCCCCATGTCCAGGCCGTACCAGGGCAGCCGGGCGGCGGGGTCGATGCAGGCGTAGCCGTCGAGCAGAGCCTGGCGGGCGCTCCGGAACCAGCGCAGCAGTTCGGCCGCGCCGAGGTGACGGTACTCGGCGGCGATCTGGTCGGGGAAGTCGCTGCCCCGCCCGGTCAGGACCCCGGCGTCGCGGCGGAACAACTCCGGGTCGCGGATCGACAGCAGGGTCGCCTCGTCGAAGTAGGCGAGGTGGCTGACCTGATCGGCGATGGTCCAGCCGGGGGCGGGCGTGCGCAGCTGCCATTGGGCCGGGGGCAGCGCCCCCAGGATCTCGTCCAGCCACGCCGTCTCAGCCACCAGGTCGGCGGTGAGGGCACTGAGGTCGGCGGGCATCAGCGGCCGGTCCAGACGGGGGTGCGCTTGTCCCGGAAGGCTGCCGGGCCTTCCTGGGCGTCCGCGCTGCGGTACACCGGGTCCCAGATCCGGTCCGCTTCCGCGTACGCGTCCTCCAGCCGGTGCCGCAGCGACAGGTAGGCCGTCCGCTTGGCCGCCATGACCGACAGCGGTGCGTTGGAGGCAATGCGCTCGGCCAGCGCCTGCACGGCGGGCACCAGGCCGGCGTCCGGCACCACCTCGTTGACCAGGCCGATCTCGTAGGCCCGGGCGGCGCTGAGCGGGTCGCCGGTCAGCAGGATCTGCATGGCGATGCGGGGCGGCACCAGCCAGGACAGCGGCACCGCCCAGGGTGCGCCGCGGCCCACCCTGGCCTCGGTCACGGCGAAGCGGGCGGACTCGGCCGCCACGCACAGGTCACAGTTCTGGGCCAGCAGGAAGCCGCCCGCGTACGCGACCCCGTTCACCGCGGCGATCGTCGGCTTGGCCACGCTGATATTGCGGCCGAACTGGGGCAGGAAGTCCGGCGGCGGCACGGTCAGCGAACTGTCCGCCATCTCCTTCAGGTCACCGCCAGCGCAGAACGCCCGGTCCCCCGCGCCGGTGAGGACCAGCACCCTGGCCGTGTCGTCGGCGTTGAACCGGCGCACCCCGGCGAACAGGCCGTCGCGCACCGCCTGGCTGAGGGCGTTGCGGGCTTCCGGGCGGTTGATGGTCAGCCAGGCCACGCCCCGCACGACCTCGTAGCGCACGACATCCCCGCCGGCCGGGTCAGTCACCGGCTCCCCCTTCCACCACGGGCCCTTCCACCACGGGCCCTTCCACCACGGGCTCCTCCAGGACGGCGAGCACCGACCCGCTGTCGACCTGCGTGCCGACGCTGACCGGGAGCTCGGTGACGATGCCCGGGACGGGCGCGCGGATCGCGTGCTCCATCTTCATGGCCTCGATGGCGAGGATCACGGCGCCCGCCTTGACGTGGTCGCCCACGGCGGCCTCGACGCGGACGACGGTCCCGGGCATCGGCGCGAGCAGGGAGCCGGCCTGGGCCGCGGCCGCCGGGTCGGGGAAGCGGTCGGCTTCGGTCACCACGCTGTGCCCCAGCACGCTGTCCACGTAGAACGTGCCGCCGGCCTGGGTCACGTCGATGACCCGGCGGACCCCGCCGGCTTCGAGATCCACCAGCATCCGCACGAGCCCCGCAGGCGCGGGCGCCGGGCGGGTGGCGTGCAGCACCACGTCGCCCAGGTCGGTCCCGTCCACCTCGGCCCGCGGCCCGTCCCGGCCGAAGCGGTAGGTCACCTCGGCGGGCCGGCCGTCCAGCCCGTAACGGGCCCGCTGCGGGGCGCTCGGGTTGTTCCGCCAGCCCGAGGGCAGCGTGGCCAGCACCGGGGCCTCCGCGCGCCGCCGGGCCTGCCCGGCCAGGGCCACGGCCAGCAGGTGCACGGGCCCGGCCTCCGCCCCGGCCGGGCACAGCTCCGCAGGCCGGTGCCGGTCCAGGTAGCCGGTGTCGATCGCGCCCGCGGTGAACTCCGGCTCGCGCAGGATGCCCACCAGCAGGTCCCGGTTGGTCACGACCCCATGCAGCCGGGCCCGCGACAGCGCCCCGGCCAGCGTCCGCCTCGCGTCGTCGCGGGTCGGGCCGTACCCGATCACCTTGGCCAGCATCGAGTCATAGAACGTGCTGACCCGGGTGCCCGAGGCGAAGCCAGTGTCCACGCGAAGACCGTTAGAGAAGTTGATCTCGAACGTGTGCAGGTCGCCGCTCGCGGGCAGGTAGCCGGCCGGCACGTCCTCGGCGTAGAGCCGGGCCTCGATCGCGTGGCCGGTGAACTCCGCCCCGGTGACCTGCGGCGGAAGCGGCTGGCCGGATGCGATCTCCAGCTGCAGCCGGACCAGGTCCAGGCCGGTGATGAGCTCGGTCACCGGGTGCTCGACCTGCAGCCGGGTGTTGACCTCCAGGAAGTAGAAGCGCCCGGACGAGTCGAGCACGAACTCGACGGTCCCGGCGCCGGCATAGCCGATCGCCCGGCCCGCGGCGACCGCGGCCCGGCACAGCTCGGCCCGCAGCTCCTCGCCGACGGCCGGGGACGGCGCCTCCTCGATGATCTTCTGGTAACGGCGCTGGATCGAGCACTCCCGCTCGAACAGGTGCGCCACCGTCCCGGCCTGGTCACCGAGGATCTGGACCTCGATGTGGCGGGGAGATTCCACGAACCGTTCGAGGAAAACCGTGCCGTTGCCGAACGCCGACGCGGCCTCGCGGCGGGCGCTGGCCACCGCCCCGGCGATCTCGTCCGCGCTGGCGACGATCCGCATGCCCCGGCCGCCGCCGCCGTACGCCGCCTTGACCAGCACGGGAAAGCCGATGTCCTCCGCGGCCTTGCGCAGCTCAGCGGGGTCGGGCTCGGCCCCCTCCTCGAAGACCGCGCCGGGCAGGACGGGGACGCCGGCGGCCGCCATGAGCTCCTTGGCGGCGGTCTTGGACCCCATGGCCTCGATGGCCCCGGGTGACGGCCCCACGAAGGTCAGCCCGGCCGCCGCGCAGGCCCGGGCGAACCCGGCGTTCTCCGACAGGAACCCGTACCCCGGGTGCACGGCGTCCGCGCCGGTCGCGGCGGCCGCGGCGATCAGCGCCTCGCCCCGCAGGTAGGTCTCGCCCGGGGCCGATCCGGGCAGCCGGACGGACTCATCAGCCTCGACGACGTAGGGCAGCCCGGCGTCGGGGTCGGAGAAGACCGCGACCGTGGTGATGTCCATCGCGCGGGCCGTGCGGATGATCCGCGACGCGATCTCGCCGCGGTTGGCGATCAGGAGCTTGCGGATGCTCACCGGCGTGGTCACTGACGTGTCTCCTGTCGTTGGCGTGGTCACCGGCGCCTACATCCGGAAGACGCCGAAGCCGCGGCGCCCCTCGACGGGGCCCGAATGGGCCGCGGACAGCGCCACGCCGAGCACGGACCGGGTGTCCCGCGGGTCGATGACGCCGTCGTCGTAGAGCCGGGCGCTGACGAAGAACGCCTCGGACTCCCGCTCGATCTGCGCTTCGATCAGCTGGCGCCGTTTCTCGTCGGCCTCGGCGTCGAAGTCGCGGCCGGTCGCCGCGGCGGACTGCCGCCCGACGATGGACATCACCCCGGCCAGCTGCTGCGCGCCCATGACCGCCAGCTTCGCGTTGGCCCAGGCGAACATGAAGCGGGGATCGTAGGCCCGGCCGGACATGCCGTAGTTCCCGGCGCCGAACGAGGCGGCCATGTTCACCGTGATGTGCGGGACGGCCGAGTTCGTCACCGCGTTGATCATCTTGGCGCCGTCCTTGATGATGCCGCCCTGCTCGTACTGGGTGCCCACCATGTAGCCGGTGGTGTTCTGCAGGAAGATCAGCGGCGTGTCGCTCTGGTTGGCCAGCAGGATGAACTCGCTGGCCTTCTTGGCTTCCTCGCTGAACAGCACGCCGCGGGCGTTGGCCAGCACCCCGACCGGGTAACCGTGGACCGAGGCCCAGCCGGTGACCAGGCTGGTCCCGTAGCGCGGCTTGTACTCCCCGAACCGGGAGCCGTCCACGACCCGGGCCAGCACCTCGCGGGGATCGAACGGCACCCGGAAGTCGGCCGACACGATGCCCAGCAGCTCCTCCGGGTCATACAGCGGCGGGTCGGCGGGCTCGCTGGGCGGCGGCCCGAGCTTGCGCCAGTGCAGGTCCGCGACGATCTGCCGGCCGATGCGGAGGCAGTCCAGCTCGTCGGTCGCGAAGTAGTCGGCCAGCCCGGACACCCGCGAGTGCATGTCCGCGCCGCCGAGGGACTCGTCGTCGGCTTCCTCGCCGGTGGCCATCTTGACCAGCGGGGGGCCGCCGAGGAACACCTTGGCCTGGCCGTCGACCAGCACCGAGTAGTCACACATGCCCGGCACGTACGCGCCGCCCGCGGTCGAGTTGCCGAAGACCAGCGCGATCGTCGGGATGCCCATCGCGGACAGCTCAGTCAGGTCATGGAAGATCCGGCCCGCCGGGACGAACAGCTCCGACTGGGTGGGCAGGTCGGCTCCCCCGGACTCGACCAGATTGATCAGGGGGAGCCGGTTGCGCCGCGCGATCTCCAGGGCCCGCAGGTTCTTGCGCAGCGTGTACGGGTTCATCGACCCGCCCCGCACCGTCGGGTCGGATGCGATCAGGACGCACTCGACCCCGGACACCACACCCACCGCGGTGACGATGCTCGCCCCGACCGCGAACTCGGTCCCCCACGCGGCCAGGGAGGACAGCTCGAGCAGCGGCGAGTCCCGGTCGACCAGGAGCTCGAGGCGCTCCCGGGCCAGCAGCTGGCCCCGGTCACGGTGGCGCTGCGCGTACTTGGCGCCGCCGCCCGCGCGGGCCAGCTCGAGCTGCTCGTTGAGGGCGGCGATGGCCGCCAGCTGCCCGGCCCGGTTAGCCTGGTACGCCTCGCCGGCCGTGTCCGCCGCCGATCGCAGGACGGGCACCGAACCTCCTTTGGTCGTGTCCGGCCGGACGATCACGCCCCGCCGGCCAGTGCAACCCGAGGTTAACGTGGATTCACTTGCCGCGCCAGAGTCCTCGCCCGGATCGCGGTTGGGCCTTTTCAAGCCGCCCGCGGATGCTTACAGTGACCACTGTAGTGAATCTGCACTCACTTCTCCGGCGGCCGGCGCCGGGCAGGTATGCAGGGGCACACCGTCAGAGAGGACGTGAGTGGCGATGGCCGCGGACTTGCGCGCGACTGACCTCGATGTGACGAGCCTGCACCACCGGCGCGCCACCCACCGCTGGGAGCGCACCAGCGTCGGCGATCTGCTCGAGCGCATGACCTGGAGCTTCCCCGACCAGGAGGCCATCGTCGGCCGGGAGGGCGCCTACGCGGACCCGGCCTTCCGCCGGCTGACCTACCGGCAGGCCGACCAGCTCGCCAACCAGATCGCGCACGCCCTGCTGGCCCGCGGCCTGGACCACGGCGATGTGGTCATGCTGTTCTGCGAGAACTCGGTCGAGGGCTACCTGATCAAGATCGGCGCGGCCAAGGCCGGCCTGGTGGTCGCCCCGATGAACCCCATGATGGCCCCGGACATGATCTCGGCCATGATCAGGCTGGTTGAGCCCAGGCTGGCGGTCGTGGACGCCGAGTTCTGGGCGGCCGCCGAGGCGCCGTTCGCGGCCAACGGGCTCGAGGTGGGCGTCACCATCACCCTCGGCGGCGGCCCGGTGCCGGGCAGCGTCTCGTTCAGCGACTTCGTGCGCGATCAGCCGGTCACCGAACCGGACGTCGAGATCCACGGAGACGACGTCTGGGAGCTGCTGTTCACCTCGGGCACCACCGCGATGCCCAAGGGCGTGATGATCTCGCACACCTGCAGCTACATGGCCGCCTACGGGTTCGCGCTGTCCCTGACCCGGGGCCTGCGCATCGAGTCGGAGCTGCGGGTCGGCACGTTCCTGCCGATGCTGTACCACGTCGGCGACCAGCCCTTCACCTACTCGGTGTTCCTGTCCGGCGGCACGCTCATCCTGGGCCGCAAGCCGGACCCGGGCCGTATCGCCGAGATGATCGCCGAGGAGCGGGTGACCGCGCTGTGGGCCGGCTCGCCCGCGATGGTCAACGCGGTGGACGCCGTGCTCACCGCGCGGCCTGAACTCGACGCGCGCAGCCTGAAGGTCATCGTCTACGGGTGGGCGGCGCTCCCCCCGGCCACGCTCGCGTCGCTGAAACAGCACTGCGGCGAGGATCTGCTGGTCTTCGAGATCTTCGGGCAGACCGAGTCGATCTCCTGCCACCGTTTCTGGCCGGACAGGTGGCCTGAGCTGTACGCACGCACCGCCCCGAAGCAGAACTACGTGGGCGTGCCGAGCCCGGTGCTGGCCTCGACCGTGCTGGACCCGGAGGGCCAGGACCTCAGGTCGTCCCCGGGCACACCCGGCGAGGCGGTGTACCGCTCACCGTCGATGATGTCCGGCTACTACCGCGACGAGGCGGCCACCCGGGAGGCGTTCCGCTTCGGCTGGTTCCACTCCGGCGACAGCTGCGTCTACGACGACGAGGGGCTGCGGGTGATGCTGGACCGCTACAAGGACATCGTGAAGACCGGCGGCGAGAACGTCTCCAGCCTGCGGGTCGAGGCCGTGCTCGGGCTGCACCCCGGGGTGGCCAAGTCCGCGGTCATCGGGCTGCCCCACCCGCACTGGGGCGAGGCGGTCACCGCGGTCGTGATCCGTACCCCCGGCGACGCCACGACCGAGGCCGAGCTCATCGCGCACTGCCGCGCCGCCCTGGCCGGCTACGAGACCCCGAAGGCCGTGGTCTTCACCGATGCCCTCCCGGAGACCGTGGGCGGCAAGGTCCTCAAGTACAAGCTGCGGGTCACCCACGCCGCGCACTACGACGGCTCCGAAGCCCTCCTGTGAAACGCGGGCAGGCCAGCGCCGCCGGCGGCGGTGCGCGCCTGCAGCGTGGCGCCCTGGCCCGGGAGCCGCGATGGATGACGTCAGCCTCGACGTGACCGACGCCGATAACGGCCTGCGGGACCGGCTCAACGCCGAGATCATCGCGTTCAACGAGGCCGCGACCGGCTACACGGACGGCCGCTGCTGTGCATCACCGCCCGCGAGGCCGACGGCGAACTACGCGGCGGCCTGTACGGCTGGACCTGGGGCGGCTGCGGCTACATCGATCTGCTCTGGGTCCGCGAAGACCAGCGCGGGACCGGCCTGGGCAGCCAGCTCCTGACCGCGGCCGAGCAGGAGATCCGCCGCCGCGGCTGTGACCAGGTCGCGCTGTCCACCCATTCGTTCCAGGCCCCGGGCTTCTACGCCCGCTTCGGCTACACCGAGTGCGGGCGCATCCCCGCCTACCCGCGCGGGCACGACCAGATCCAGCTGGTCAAGCAGCTCACCTGACTGCGCCTGCCGGGAAGTCGTGGTGGCCGCGGCCAGAGCCGCGCAGGCCGCTGGCCACCGGTGCCTGGCCTATCGTGGCACGGGTCGCAGGTGCGCCGGAAGGGGAGCAAGTGCAGGCAGTTGTCGGTGCGGTCCGTGAGCAGGAGGGCGTACCGGGCGATCCACCGGACGCCGATGTCTTCGTCTTCGACATTGGCGGCCTGCAAGGCCCGGCTGATCTCCTCTTCGCATGCGCGGGGAATCAGGTACCAGGCCATGTCCCGGCGTATGCCGGGGTCGGGCTCGGTTTCCAGACGGGCCAGCAGCGCCTGAAGAGCACCGGGGTCACTCGCTGCCCGGCGCATGAGGTCCCCCGCTTTCCCCCGTGACCGTTTACTCAGCGCGGTAGTTCAGGTCTCATCGCTTGCTTTAGTACGCATACGCTTGATATAGTAAGCATATTCAAGCAGGCGAAGGAGATACACATGACCAGCATGACGAGGCAATACAGCGCTGCAGCGAGCCAGGCGCGCAGCGCGGTGGACAAGACCGCCGATTTCTGGACGCAGGGCGCGCGGACCCTGACTGGCTGGCTTCCCGGGCTGCCCCAGATCGACCTGATCCCGGCAGTCGAACGCTACTTCGATTTCGTGCAGCGGACGGTAGACATCAACCGCCACCTCACCGTCCAGTGGGCGGAGGCGGCGGGCGCGCTCTCGGGCATGCTCCGTGAGCAGGCCGAGTCGGCCAGCAACCTCGTCCGTGAGCAGGCCGAGTCGGCCAGCGACATCGTGCGTGAAAAGTCCGAGTCAGCCGAGCAGACCGCCCGTGAGCAGGCCGACCAGGCCGAGAAGGCCGAGAAGGAGCTGGCCCGCGAGGCCCGCGCGACCGAGCGTGAGCAGGCTAGGCAGGCTCATGGCACGGCCCGCGAGCGCTACGAGGGCCGCACCAAGGGCGAGCTGACCGAGCTGCTGGCCGAACGGGAGCTACCCAAGTCAGGCAACATCGACGAGCTCATCGAGCGCCTGGTCGAGGCAGACAGCAAGTAACAAGCCCGACCCCCCGCCCACAGCACCGAGGACGCCGGTACCGGGAGCAATCGCTGCTTCCGATACCGGCGTTACGTTTCACTCATGGGTGCCGTCGGAGAGGCACCAAACGGCTGACCATCAATGGCTGAAGGCCCGGCCACGGACGGATCGTTAGGGAGAAAAGGGGGACGCGGCGGCCAGCTGGGCCGCGAGGACCCGGGGAGCCTCGGCCAGGGAGGGGCCGTACCAGGTCAGGTGACGGCCGCTGACCAGGGCCGCGGGCACGCCGGGGAAGCACTCCGGGCCGTCGCCGGCCGTGAAACGGTACGGCTCGTCCGGCAGGACGACCAGGTCCGGGCGGGCGGCCAGGAGGTCGTCCAGCGGGACCTTCGGGTAGCGCTCGGCGTGGCCGGCGTACACGTTCACCACCCCGAGGCGGGCCAGCACGTCGCCCGCGAACGTGTCCCGGCCCAGCACCATCCACGGCCGGCGCCAGATCGGGATCACCGCCCGCCTCTGCTGGCCTGGGCGCTCCGGCGCATCCGGCGCGCCCGGCGGCCGTAGCCCCCAGGCCTGCTCCGCCTCGTCCAGCCAGGAGGGAGCCGGGACCCGGCACGCGACCGTGAGCAGCCGCCGCAATGAGGCCAGCGCCTCGTCCAGCGTCCGGATCACGGTCACCCAGACCGGCAGCCCCGCGGCGCGCAGGGCGTCCAGGTCGGCGGCCCGGTTCTCTTCCTCGTTGGCCAGGACCACGTCGGGGCGCAGCGCGATGACCGCCGGCACATCCGGGTTCTTGGTCCCGCGGACCCGGGGGACGTCCAGGCCGGCCGGGTGGGTGCACCAGTCGGTGGCCCCGGCTACCAGGCCCGGCGCGGTCACCGCCACGGTCTCGGTCAGCGACGGCACCAACGACACGACCCGGCTGACCCGGGCCGGGACTGCGACCACGGCCCCGGTGTCGTCCCGGACGCCCGGGCCGGACGTCACTGCGCGGCCGTCACTGCGCCGCCGTCACTGCGCCGCCGTCACTGGCCGGGCTCGACCCGCAGCGGCAGGCCGTCGCCGAACGCGGCGGCCAGCTCACGCATGGCCGTGTCCAGGAGCTCGCTCAGGTTGCTGTGGTCGTCCTGGAGCCACTGCTCGTAGGCGGCGATGGCCACGCCGAGCATGGCGTAGGCGATGGCCTGCGGCAGCAGGCTGTCGCACGGCTGGCCGGTGCGCAGCGCCACGAAATCCGCGATCACCTGCCGCCACTCGGCGTAGCGCAGGGTGGAGTGGGCCTGGAGCACCGGGACGCCCAGGATCAGCTGCATCCGGCGCCGGTGCCAGCGCTCGTCCGCGGGCGGCACCTTGTTGAAGTTGACGATGGCCAGCCGGATCGCGTCCATCAGCGGCCACTGCGGCGGGCAGGCGGCCAGCCAGCCCCGCATCCGGTCCAGCTCGTTCTCGAAGTTCCCCCACGGCACGTCGTTCTTGGACGGGAAGTAGCGGAAGAACGTCCGGCGGCCGATCCCGGCCGCGACGGCGATGTCGTCGATCGTCGTGCCCTCGAAGCCCTGCCGGTCGAACAGCTCGAACGCGACATGCTCCAGTTCCGCACGGGAGGTGATACGCCTGCGGCCAAGCTGGGCAGGTATCCCCGTAGCGCTCACTGGCCAGCACCGCCTTTCCGTCCTCCTGGCTCGTGGGCCTGTCAAGGAGCATGCCACGACGAAGCCGGGCATGCGAAAGCCCGAAGGTCACGTCTTGACCTTTGGCACTGAGTGCCTTTAGTCTCTGCACTAAGTGCCACATATTGCGGGCAGGCGACAGCGGCGGTGCTGGCGGACCCCCAGCCAGCGCGGCCGGACGACGGATCCGGAGGCAGGCATGAGCGAACAGACCGCCAGCGCGACCACGACGGTCCCGGCCGCACAGGCAGAGCACAGCGCAGCCAACCGCAGCGCAGCCGACCGCAGCGCAGCCGGCCAGCCCGGCCGACGAGAGCCTGGTCGCCGAGGAACTGCTCGTCGAAGAGGTCTCCATCGACGGCATGTGCGGTGTCTACTGACCCAGCCGGGGCGGTCCTGGTGCCCCCGGCCAGCTCGTTTGACCTGGACCAGCCCTGGCGACTGGATGAGCGGGTGGCGGTGCGCCCGGAGCCGTTCGGCGCGCTGCTCTACCACTTCGGCACCCGGCGGCTGTCCTTCCTGAAGAACGCCACCATGCTGGCCGTGGTCCGCTCGCTGGGCGAGCATCCCTCGGCCCGCGCCGCCTGCGCCGCGGCGGGCGTGCCGGACGGACGCCTGCCCGTCTTCGAGCGCGGCCTGGCCACCCTGGCCGAATCCCGGATGATCACCCCGCGCATGGTCACCGAACAGGGGGCCGCGTGAGCACCGAAACCCTGGTGGAGCTGTTCGAGCGCGGACTGGACGCGCCGATCTGCCTCACCTGGGAGCTGACCTACGCCTGCAACCTGGCCTGCGTGCACTGCCTGTCCAGCTCGGGCCGGCGTGACCCGGGCGAGCTGAGCACCGCCGAGTGCAAGGCCGTCATCGACACCCTGGAACGCATGCAGGTGTTCTACGTGAACATCGGCGGCGGCGAGCCCACCGTCCGGCCCGACTTCTGGGAGCTGGTCGACTACGCCACCGCGCACCACGTCGGGGTGAAGTTCTCCACCAACGGCGTGCGCATCGACGCCGCCGTGGCCCGCAAGCTGGCCGCGAGCGACTACGTGGACGTGCAGATCTCGCTGGACGGCGCGACCGCGGAGGTCAACGACGCGGTCCGCGGGCAGGGGTCGTACGCGATGGCCATCCGGGCCATGGAGCACCTGGCCGCGGCCGGGTTCCGGGGCTTCAAGATCTCCGTGGTGGTGACCCGGCAGAACGCCGGCCAGCTCGACGAGTTCAAGGCGCTGGCCGACCGTTACGGCGCGCAGCTGCGGCTGACCCGGCTGCGGCCGTCCGGCCGGGGCGCCGACGTCTGGGACGAGCTGCACCCCACCGCGGCGCAGCAGCGCCAGCTGTACGACTGGCTGTGCGCGCACGGCGAGCAGGTGCTGACCGGTGACTCGTTCTTCCACCTGGCCGCCTACGGCGAGGCGCTGCCCGGCCTGAACATGTGCGGCGCCGGCCGGGTGGTGTGCCTGATCGACCCGGTCGGTGACGTCTACGCGTGCCCGTTCGCGATCCACGAGAACTTCCTGGCCGGGAACGTCCGGGCCGGCGGCGGCTTCGAGGAAGTCTGGCGGCACTCCGCGCTGTTCACCGAGCTGCGCGGGCCGTCCGCGGGCGGCGCCTGCGGCTCATGCCAGTTCTACGACTCGTGCCGCGGCGGCTGCATGGCCGCGAAGTTCTTCACCGGGCTGCCGCTGGACGGGCCGGACCCGGAGTGCGTCCGGGGCTTCGGCGAGCAGGCGCTGGTTGAGCGAGCACGGGCCGGGCAGGCCCTCGCGGACCGGGCCGCGCTCCCCCGGCCCGGGCTGGACCACTCGCACCGCGGCCCGGTGCGCGGCCAGGCGTCCAAGCCGGTCCCGGTGACGATCGGGCGCCGCCCGGTGCCGGCCCCGCCGGACCGGGCGTGTGACATCAACCCGCTGGCCGGATTCGCGGCGGGTGGCGCACGCTGACATGACCTCGGGATTCGCGCGGCTCACCAGCCCGGTCACACTGGCCGGCCGGACCGCGCAGTCCAGGGTCATGTTCGGCCCGCACGAAACCAACCTCGGCTCTGCTGGCCAGCACGGGGCTGGCCAGCACGGGGCGGCCAGCACGGCTGGCCAGCACGGGCCTGGCCTGGGCGGGGGGCGGGCGTTCTCGCCCCGGCACGTCGCCTACTACCAGCGCCGCGCGGCCGGCGGGGCCGGGCTGATCGTCACCGAGACCGCGTCGGTGCACCCGTCGGACTGGCCGTACGAGCGGGCGCCGCTGGCCGGGGCCGCCGCGGACGGCTGGCGGCAGATCGCCGCGGCCTGCCAGCCACACGGCACGCTGGTGCTGGCCGGCCTGGGCCACACCGGGCTGCAGGGTTCCTCGGCCTACTCCCAGGCGGTGCTGTGGGGGCCGTCCGGCGTGCCGGACCCGGTCTCCCGCGAGGTGCCGATGGAGATGGGCGGCCCCGAGATCTCCGCGCTGACCGCCGGGTTCGCCGCGGCGGCCGGGGCGGCGGTCGCGGCCGGCGCCGACGGTGTCGAGATCGACGCGGGGCCCGGGGCGCTGCTCCGCCAGTTCCACTCGGGCCTGACCAACCACCGGGCCGACGGCTACGGCGCGGACCGGCTGCGGCTGACCCGGGAGGTCCTGGCCGCGGTCCGGGACGCGATCGGGCCGCGGCACGTCCTCGGCCTGCGGCTGTCCTGCGACGAACTGGCCCCCTGGGCCGGGGTGACCCCCGAGGCCGGGGCGGAGCACGCCCGCGAGCTCAGCCGCTGGCTGGACCTGCTGGTCGTGGTGCGCGGCGGCCCCTATTCGGCCAGCGCCTACCGGCCCGACGCGCACACCGCGCCCCTGTTCAACCTGGCCCTGGCCCGGCAGGTCCGGGACGCGCTGGCCGGCGCGGCGCTGGTGGTGCTGCAGGGCAGCGTGGCTGACGCCCGCGATGCGCGGGACGCGCTGGACGGCGGCGCCTGCGACCTGGTCGAGATGACCCGGGCCCAGATCGCCGACGCCGGCCTGGTCACCAAGCTGCGCCAGGACCGCCCGGAGCAGGTGCGGCCCTGCCTGCTGTGCAATCAGGCCTGCCGGGTGCGTGACCCGCGCAACCCCCTGGTCAGCTGCGTCGGCGACCCGCGCAGCGGCCACGAGACCGAGGACCCGCCCGAGGAGGGCCGCGACCCGCGGAGCCGGGATGTGCTGGTGGTCGGCGGCGGCCCGGCCGGCCTGGAAGCGGCCCGGGTCCTGGCCGGCCGGGGTCACCGGGTGCGGCTGGCCGAGCGCGGCGAGCGCACCGGCGGGGCGCTGCGCACCGCCGCGCGCGCCCCGGGCCGGGAACGGCTGGCCCTGCTCCCGGACTGGCTGGACGCCGAGTGCCGCCGGCTGGGCGTGCGCATCGACACCGGCACCGAGATCGGCGCGGACGGCCTGGCCGCGGCCCGGGCCGCCGGCACCGCGGTGCTGCTCGCGACCGGGTCCCGGCCCGCGGCCCGCCCGGCCCTCAGCCCCGGCGCGCTGGACCCGCTGGCGGTCCTGTCCGGCGGGCCGGACTCGCTGCCGGACGGCCCGGTCGTGGTGGACGACCCGGTCGGCGGCCCGGCCGGGGTGGCGATGGCCGAGTGGCTGGCCGCGGGCGGGCGCACCGTGACCTTGGTGACCCCGGACCCGGTGGCCGGGACGCTGCTCTCGCTGACCGGCGACCTGGCGGACGCGAACGCGCGGCTGCAGCGGGCCGGGGTGACCCGGGCGCTGCGGTCGCGGCTCCGCCAGGCCGGCCAGGGCCGGGCCCGGCTGGAAGACACCTGGACCGGGGAGCAGCGGGAGATCGGCTGCGCCGCGGTCGTCAACTGCGGCCACCGGCTGGCCGACACCGCCCTGTACGAGGCGGCCCTGCAAGAGGCGGCCGCACGAGACCGCACCCGAAAGGGCACAGCACGGCAGGGGTCCGGCCGGTCCCGGGCCAGCCCGGCGTCCCGCGGGCGGGTGACTGCGTGGCCCCGCGCACCGCCGCGGAAGCCGTACTCGAGGGCCGCCGCCGCGCCCGGGAGATCGGCGCCCTGCAGGCCGGTGACCGGGGGAGCGCCGCTGCGGAGACCGGCGCACTCGACACCAGCGCCCTGGAACGCGAGCAGCCGCCCCCGGCCGTCCCGGCGCCGGACAGACAGCCCGCCGCGCGTTAGCCGGCGTCTGGCCGCAGGCCGCTCGCGCAGGTTCACGAGCCGCAACGAAAACCAGGTCGGTGCCCGTGCTCAGCGCGGGCGAGGGGGGTCACAGGAGATGGCCGGCGATCGCCGGCAGCACGCACCAACACAACGAGAGGCAGTGACAGAAGTGGCAGGAAAGCTCGAGGGCAAAGTGGCCTTCATCACCGGTGCCGCCCGGGGCCAGGGCCGCAGCCATGCCATCCGGCTCGCCCAGGAGGGCGCCAACATCATCGCGGTGGACCTCTGCCGGCAGATCGACTCGGTGGCCTACCCGATGGCCACGCCAGAGGACCTGGCCGAGACGGTCAAGGAGGTCGAGGCGCTGGACCGGCGGATCGTGGCCCGCGAGGCCGATGTCCGGGACGAGGCCGGGCTGAAGGCGGCGTTCGACGCGGGCGTGGCCGAGCTCGGCCCGGTGGACATCGTGCTGGCCAACGCCGGGATCGCGCCGATGGCCCTGGGTGAGGAGCGCCACGAGGCGTGGCAGGACGTCATCGACGTCAACCTGACCGGCGTGTTCAACACGGTGGAGACGGCCATCCCCTCCATGATCGAGCGCGGCCAGGGCGGCGCGATCGTGCTGACCAGCTCGACCGCGGGGATCAACGGCATCGGCGGCGCGACCCGCGGCGGCCTGGGCTACACCGCGTCCAAGCACGGCGTCGTCGGCCTGATGCGCTCCTACGCCAACACCCTGGCGCCGCACAGCATCCGGGTGAACTCGGTGCACCCGACGGGCGTGCGCACCCCGATGGTGGTCAACGAGGTGATGCAGCAGTTCCTGGAGTCCGACCCGGCCATGGGCCAGGCGATGGCCAACGCGCTGCCGGTGGACATGGTCGAGCCGGTGGACATCTCCAACGCCATTCTCTGGCTGGTCTCCGACGACGGCCGCTACGTCACCGGCATCACGGTGCCGGTCGACGCCGGCTTCACGAACAAGAAGTGAGGCGGCCGACATGGCTGGACGAGTAGCAGGCAAGGTCGCCTTCATCACCGGCGCGGCCCGCGGCCAGGGCCGCAGCCACGCCATCCGGCTCGCGCAGGAAGGCGCGGACATCATCGCCGTCGACCTGGCCGGCCAGATCGGCAGCGTGCCCTACCCGATGGCGACGCCGGGCGACCTGGCCGAGACGGTCAAGGAAGTCGAGGCCCTGGACCGGCGGATCGTCGCCACCCAGGCCGACGTCCGCGACTACGCCGCGGTCAAGGCGGCGCTGGACGACGGCGTCGCGCAGCTCGGGCACCTGGACATCGTGTCCGCGAACGCCGGCATCTTCAGCTTCGGCACGCTGGACCAGCTCAGCGAGACCGAATGGCGGGACATGATCGACGTGAACCTGACCGGGGTCTGGCACACCGCCAAGGCGGCCATCCCGCACCTGCGCGCCGCGGGCGGCGGCTCGATGATCCTGACCAGCTCCGGCCTGGGACTGGAGGGGATGCCGAACGTCGGGCACTACGTGACGGCCAAGCACGGCATCGTGGGGCTGATGCGCACGCTGGCCCTGGAGCTGGCCCCGGACATGATCCGGGTCAACAGCCTGCATCCGACCACCGTGAACACCGACATGATCCAGAACGCCGCGACGTACGAGCTGTTCGCGTCGGACCTGCCCGAGGCCGAGCGCACCCGGGAGGTCGTGAGCGAGCGGTTCCAGTCCATCAACGCGCTGCCGATCCCGTGGGTCGAGCCGGTGGACATCTCCAACGCGGTGCTCTGGCTGGCCTCCGATGAGTCGCGCTACGTCACCGGCGTCACGCTGCCCATCGACGCGGGCGAGCTGCTCAAGTAACGAATTCATCCACGAGAAGGAGAATCAGTGGCGGGCAGAGTAGCAGGCAAGGTCGCTTTCATCACCGGGGCGGGACGCGGCCAGGGCCGCAGCCACGCGATCCGGCTGGCCGAGGAAGGCGCCGACATCATCGCGGTGGATATCCTCCGCAACTACGACACGGTGGGCTACGGCATGTCCACCGAAGCGGACCTGGCCCAGACGGTCAAGGACGTGGAGGCGCTGGACCGCCGGATCATCGCGACCCGGGCCGACGTGCGGGACGCCGCCGCGCTCAAGGCCGCCGTGGACGACGGCGTGGCGCAGCTCGGGCACCTCGACATCGTCTGCGCCAACGCGGGCATCTGCACCGTGCAGGCCTGGGACGAAGTCACCCCGGCGGTCTGGCAGGACACCCTGGACACCAACCTGACCGGCGTGTGGAACACCATGGTGGCCTGTGCGCCGCACCTGATCGCCGCGGGCGGCGGGTCGATCATCTGCACCAGCTCGACGGCGGGCATCAAGGGCCTGCCCTTCCTGGCCCCGTACGTCGCGGCCAAGCACGGCGTGGTCGGCATCGCCCGGACCATGGCCAACGAGCTGGCCCAGCACAAGATCCGGGTCAACACGGTGCACCCGACCGGGGTCAACACACCGATGGCGGAGGGCCTGGGCGGACTGAACCCGCTTATCGAGCGGGACCCGGGCCTGGGCCCGATCTTCGTGAACACCCTCCCCATCGAGGCCGTGGAGGCGCGGGACATCAGCAACGCGGTCCTGTTCCTGGCTTCTGACGAGGCTCAGTACGTCACCGGCCTGGAATTCACCGTCAACGCAGGCAACACAATCCGATAGGAGCAGATCACCATGGCAGGACGAGTAGCAGGCAAGGTCGCCTTCATCACCGGAGCGGCGCGCGGCCAGGGCCGCAGCCACGCCATCCGGCTGGCCCAGGAAGGCGCGGACATCATCGCCGTCGACCTGGCCGGCCAGATCGGCAGCGTGCCCTACGCCATGTCGACCCCGGGGGACCTGGCCGAGACGGTCAAGGAGGTCGAGGCCCTGGACCGGCGGATCGTCGCCACCCAGGCCGACGTCCGCGACTTCGGCGCCGTCAAGGCGGCGCTGGACGACGGCGTCGCGCAGCTCGGGCACCTGGACATCGTGTCCGCGAATGCGGGCATCTTCAGTTTCGGGAGCCTCGAGGAGCTCGACGAGACGCACTGGCAGGACATGATCGACGTGAACCTTACCGGCGTGTGGCACGCGGCCAAGGCGGCCATCCCGCACCTGCGCGCGGCGGGCGGCGGGTCGATGATCCTGACCAGCTCCACCGCGGGGCTGATGGCCATCCCGCACATCGGGCACTACACGGCGGCCAAGCACGGCGTCGTGGGCCTGATGCGCACGCTGGCGCTGGAACTGGCCCCGGACATGATCCGGGTCAACAGCGTGCACCCGACGAGCGTGGATACTGACATGATCCAGAACTCGGCCACCTACGAGCTGTTCGGCGCGGACCTGCCGGTGGACCAGCGCACCAGGGAAGTGCTGGGCAGCCGGTTCCAGGAGCTGAACGCGCTGCCCATCCCGTGGGTCGAGCCGGTCAACATCTCCAACGCCGTACTGTGGCTGGCCTCGGACGAGTCCCGGTACGTGACCGGGGTGACGCTGCCCATCGACGCGGGATCTCTCATCAAGTGACCGCACCCGACCCGAGCGCTGACCAGATGGCAGCACAGCAGATACCAGAGGAACAGTGACAGAGGACACGAGTACCGCGGACCTGGCGCGCACCTATCAGCGGGTGGCGGCGCGCCTGGTGGGCCGCGAGCGTGAGCTGACCCTCACGCTCGCGGCGGTCGCCGCCGGCCGCGACATCATCCTGGAGGGACCGCCCGGCACCAGCAAGAGCACGCTGCTGCGGGCGATCACCGCCGAGTGGGGCATCCCGTTCGTGTTCGTCGAGGGCAACGCGGACCTCACCCCGGCCAAGCTGGTCGGGCACCACAACCCGGCCCGGGTGCTGCGCGAGGACTACAGCCAGGACAACTTCGTGGACGGCCCGCTGCTGGAGGCCATGCGCGAGGGCGGCTTCCTGTACATCGAGGAGTTCAACCGGGCCCCCGAGGACACCCTGAACACGCTGCTCACCGCGATGGCCGAGCGGCAGGTGGCGGTGCCCCGGGCGGGCACGGTCACCGCCAAGCCCACGTTCCGGGTCATCGCGTCGATGAACCCGTACGACAACGTGGGCACCACCCGGCTGTCCACGTCGGTACACGACCGGCTCTGCCGGCTGGCCATCACCTACCAGGACGCGGAATCGGAGCGGGGCATCGTCGCGCTCCGCGCCCCCCTGCCGGACCTGGACCCCGGGCTGTACACCCGGCTGGTCGCCGACGCGGTCGCGGTGACCCGGGCCACCCGCGAGCACCCGGACGTCCGGCAGGGCAGCAGCGTGCGCGGCGCCATCGACACGACCCTGATCGCGGGTCAGCTCCTGGACTTGCGGGGAATTGCTCCGTTTCAGCACGGGGCCTTGGACGACGAGAGTTACCCGGACGTGGTGTTCGACGCGATGGTGGTCGCGCTGTCCGGGCGGATCTTCCTCGACGAGACCGTGGAGGTCACCCCCGAGGTCGTGCTCCGGCAGATCTGGGAGGACCACTTCATCCTGAATCCGGCCGCGGCGGCGCCTGGTTGAAGAGCAGTCGAGGCCGACTCCCCCCTGGCCCGGCCGGCCGAGCAGCGGCGCAGCCAGCGCCCGGTGTCGCAGCTGCGCCCGCTGCGCCGCCGCCCCAAGGTCCTGGATGAGCCGCCGGTGCTGATGGAGCCGGCCCGCGGCGGGACCGGCGGCCTGGTGCTGTCCGGTGGCGGCCGCGGCGGGCGGCGGCCGCCCCGCTCCGGCAGCGGGGGCCCGGCCATCACCGAGGAACAGGGCACGCTGATCAGCGCGGGCGACGCCGCCGCGGACGGCGGGGTGCAGGCCGATCCCGAGACCCTGCGCCGAGCCCGGCAGATCGCGGCCCAGCTCGCGGTGCCCCGGCCGCGGCGTGACACGAGCGCCCGGCGCGGCGTGGGTGAGCTGGCCAGCGTCCGCTACAACGGCGGGTCGGACGACATCGACCTCGACCGCACCGTCGAGCAGCTCGTCGAGCACCCGGTGCCCGAGGAGGACGACATCATCGTCCGCGAGCGGGTCCGGACCCGGCGCAGCGTGGTGCTGCTGGTCAACGTGTCGGGGTCGATGCGCGGCGAGCGGATCAGGACCGCGGCGGCCACGGTCGGCGCGCTCGCCGCGGAACTGGACCGGGACGACCTGTCGGTGGTGGCGTTCTGGTCCGACGCCGCGGTGCTCAGCCACCTCGGCCAGCATGTCCCTGCCCAGCAGCTGCTGGAGGAGATGCTCCGCATCCCGGCCAAGGGGCTGACCAACATCGCGTTCCCGCTGCAGGTGGCCGCGACCGAGCTGGCCCGGGTGCCAGCCCGGGACGCGCGCGTGGTGCTGCTGTCCGACTGCGTGCACAACGCCGGCCCGGACCCGCGCCCGCTGGCGGCCCGGCTGTCCCGGCTGGACGTACTGCTGGACACCTCGGGCGAGCAGGACGAGGAACTCGCCCGGGAGCTGGCCCGGCTGGGCCGCGGCCGGCTGCTGCGCATCCGGGCCTACACCGACGTGGCGCCCGCGCTCGGCGTGGTCTTCGCGAGCTGAGCCGGTGAACGCGGAGCTATGAGCACAGAGCCATCAGCGCAGAGCCATGAGCACCGGGCCATGAGCAGCCGAGAGCCATGAGCACGGGCCCGTACCGGCACCTGTTCACCCCGCTGCGGGTGGGCCCGCTGACGCTGGCCAACCGGGTGGTGTTCGCGGCTCACCTGACCAACTACGCGTGCGACGGGCTGCCGACCGGGCAGCACGCCGCCTACTACGCGCGGCGCGCGGCCGGCGGGGCCGGGCTCATCATCACCGAGGAGCACTCCACCCACCCGGCGGACCGGCCTTACGAGAAGCTGATCCAGGGCTACCGGCCCGAGGTGATCCCCGGCTACCGGCGCATCACGGACGCGGTGCACGCGCACGGGGTCCCGGTCCTGGCCCAGCTGAACCACAACGGCGGCCAGTCCTCCGGGATGTACTCCCGGCTCCCGGTGCAGGCGCCGAGCCCGGTCCCCGACCCCCTGTTCCGCGAGGTGCCCAAGCCGGTCGAGCCGCACGAGATCGCGGAGATCGTGGCCGGCTACGCCTGCGTCGCCCGGCACTGCGCCGAGGGCGGCTTCGACGGCGTGGAACTGCAGTGCTCGCAGTCCTCGATCATCCGGGGGTTCCTGTCCCCGGCCACGAACCAGCGCACCGACGGGTACGGCGGGCCGCTGCCGAACCGCGCCCGGCTGCTGCTGGAGGTGGTGGCCGCGGTACGCGCGGCGATCGGGCCCGGACGGGCCCTCGGCGTGCGGCTCTGCGGCGACGAGATGGTCGAGGGCGGCACCACCCTCCGCGAGGCGGTCGAGGTGGCCCGGATGGCCAGCGCCACCGGCGCGGTGGACTACATCAGCACCACGGTCGGCGTGGCCACGGCCACCCTGTACATGGTCGTGGCCAGCATGCGCGCGGCCCCCGGCTACGCCATGTACGTGCCGGCCGCGATCCGGGCCGCGGTGGACATCCCGGTGGTCGGCGCGGGCCGGATCACCGACCCGCAGCAGGCCGATCAGGCGCTGGCCGATGGGCAGTGCGACCTGGTCGCGGTGGTCCGCGGGCAGATCGCCGACCCGGACTTCGCGGCCCGGGCCCGGGCCGGGGAGGCGGCCCAGATCCGTACCTGCCTGTCCTGCAACCAGGAGTGCGCGGGCCGAGTGGGCCGCAACCGCTGGCTCGGCTGCACCGCCAACCCCCGGGCCGGGCACGAATCCGTCCCGCTGCCGCCGCCCGCCATCCCGGCGGCCCGCGGGACCGGCACGGAGCGCGGGGATGGCACGGAGCGCGGGCGTGGGCCGGAGCGGGGGCATAAGGCGGGCCGCCGGGTGTACGTGGTTGGCGGCGGCCCGGGCGGCCTGCAGGCGGCGGTGACCGCCGCTGAGCGCGGCCACCGGGTCACCCTGTTCGAGCGCGACCCCGGCACCGGCGGGCAGGCCGCGGTGGCGGCCCGGGTCCCGGGCCGCGACCAGTTCGGTGAGCTCCCCCGCCGCCTGGCGGCCCGGGCGCGGCGGCTCGGCGTGCACGTGGAGACCAGCCACCCGGTGGACGCCAGGTTCCTGCGGGCGGAACGGCCGGACGCGGTCGTCCTGGCCACCGGGGCCGTCCCGGTCCAGCCGGCCTGGGCGCACGGGCATCCCCGGATCGTGGACGTCCGCCAGGTGGCCGACGGCTCGGCCCGGCCGGAAGGCACCGTGGTCGTGCTGGACGAGCTCGGATTCCACCCGGCCACCTCGGTCGCGGAGCTGCTGGCGGACCGCGGCTGCACGGTGGAAGTGATCACCAGCGCCCTGATGGTGGGCCAGGATCTCGGCCTCACCCTGGACCTGGAGCTGTGGACCAGGAAGGCCCACGCGCAGGGCATCCGGCAGCGCACGGACGTGGTGGTGCTGGACGCCACCTGCCCGGCGGGCCGCCTGGAACTCACGCTGCTGCATCACCCGACCGGGACCAGCCACGGGCTGGCCTGCGACTGGGTGGTCTGCGCTGTCCCGCCCCGGCCCGCCGACGAGCTGTGGCATGCGCTGCGCGGTGCTGGTCAAGGGGCGCCGTTCGAGGTGCACCGGGTGGGTGACTGCCTGGCGCCGCGCCGGGCCCACGCCGCGGTCATCGAGGGCGAGCGGGTGGGAGCAGCCCTGTGAACGCAGGCACCGTGAACGCAGGCACCGTGAACATGGCGAGCACCGTCAACGTGACAGCACTAGGGTGATGCGCTGATGACTCTGCTCGCCGACCTGACCTGGCCCGAAGCGGGCCGCCTGGCCGCCGCGGGGGCGCTGCTGGCGATCCCGGTCGGCTCCACCGAACAGCACGGGCCGCACCTGCCGCTGTCCACCGACACCGACATCGCGGTCGCGCTGACCGGCCGGCTCGCCGCCCGGCGGCCCGGCGTGGTGGTCGCCCCGCCGGTCAGTTACGGCTCCAGCGGCGAGCACGCGGGGTTCGCCGGCACGCTGTCGATTGGCCAGGCCGCAGTGGAACTCGTGCTGACCGAGCTGGGCCGCTCGGCCGCCGAGACCTTCGGCCACCTGGTGTTCGTGTGCGCGCACGGCGGGAACGCCGCCCCGGCCCGGCAGGCCGTGGCGCGTTTGCTCGCCGAATCACGGGACGTGCTGCTGTGGATGCCCGAGCCTCAGGCCGGCCCGGACCTGCCCCCGCCGGACGCGCACGCCGGCCGCACCGAGACCGCGCTGCAGCTGGCCCTCACCCCGTACCGGGTCCGGAGCGGACTCGCCGAGGCCGGGAACACGGAGCCGCTGCCGGGGCTGATGCCGGCGCTGCGGGCCGGCGGGATACGGGCGGTCAGCCCCAACGGAGTGCTCGGCGACCCCGCTGGGGCCTCGCGAGCCGAGGGAGCCTGGCTGCTGGACCGCCTGGGCGCGGACCTGGCCGCCGCGGTCGAAGCCTGGTATCCGGTGCCCCCGCCAGCGGGAGATCAGCCGTGACCCGGGTCGCGCTGGTCACCGGGGCCGCCCGCGGCATCGGCGCCGCCACCGTGCGCGCGCTGGCGGCCGAGGGCTGGTCCGTGCTGGCTGTCGACCGCTGCGCCGATGATCCGGCGCTGCCTTACCACCTGGGCACCCGGGCCGATCTGGACGCCGTGGCGGCCGCGGCCGCGGGCAGCCCGGGTGAGGTGCACGGCTTCGTCGCCGACACCCGTGACCGGGCGGCCATGACCGCCGCGGTGGCCGAGGCCGAGCAGCGGTGGGGCGGCCTGGACGCCGCGCTCGCCGTGGCCGGCGTCATCGCGGGCGGGGTGCCGCTCTGGGAGATGCCCCTCGACCAGGAGGAAGCCGTCGTGAGCACCGACCTCGGCGGGGTACTGGTGCTCGCCCGCGCGGCCATCCCGGCGCTGCTCCGGCGGCCCGAGCCGCGCCACGGCCGCTTCCTGGCCGTCGCGTCAGCCGCCGCTACCCGGGGGCTGCCCATGCTGGCGGCTTACTGCGCGGCCAAGGCCGGCGTGGCCGGGCTGATCCGCGCGCT
Organism: uncultured Actinomycetes bacterium; assembly: GCA_963713815.1. Lineage (GTDB taxonomy): Bacteria > Actinomycetota > Actinomycetes > Streptosporangiales > Streptosporangiaceae > RYN-230. The sequence continues at coordinate 91,127 of CAVQNH010000005.1, read as the reverse complement.
GGCCACCGAACTGCGCGGCACCGGAGTGACCGCCAACGCGGTGAGCCCGGGCTCCACGGACACGCCGATCCTTGCCGAGAGCGCCCGGCTGTACGGGCTGCCCGGTGCCGCGTCGTTCGCGGCCCAGCAGCCCCTCGACCGGCTGCTGGCCCCGGAGGAGGTGGCCGCGGCGCTGGCCTGGCTGGCCGGCGACGGCAGCAGCGGGATGACCGGCGCGGTGGTCCCGGTAGACGGGGGGCTGGCCCTGTGACCTTCGAGCTGGCCCTGTGACCCGGCAGTTGACCCGGCCCGTCGCGGGCCCAGGGCGGGGACCGGCGCCGCTGCCACCCGGCTTTCACGTCGTGTTCGACCCGCAGACCCAGTTCGTCGGCGCGGATGTGCTGTTCGGCGGGTCGCCCCCGCGGCTGCTCCGGCTCAACCCGGCCGGCCAGCGGGCCCTGGCCGAACTGCGCCGCGGGCCGGTGTGCTCCCCCGCCGCAGGCAAGCTGGCCCGGCGGCTCACTGACACCGGGATGGCCCACCCCCGCCCGCCTGCCGGCGAGGCAGGGCCCGCCGGAGGCGGGTCTCCCCCAGCCGGTGATGCGCGAGGGCCGGGGCCCGGGGCTCCGGGGGTAGTCCCCCGGGAAAGAGGAGCGGGGGTAGTCCCCCCGGAAAGCGGAGCGGGGGGTCGGCCCCCCGGGCCAGCACTGCCTGACGTCACCGTGGTGATCCCGGCGCGCGACCGGCTCGCACACCTGGACCGATGCCTCACCGCCCTGGGCCGGACCTACCCGGTGGTCGTGGTGGACGACGGGTCACGGCAGGCCGACGAGATGGCCGGCCTGTGCCGCCAGCACGGCGCGACGCTGATCCGCCGGTCCAGCTCCGGCGGACCCGGCCCGGCCCGCAACGACGGGCTGGCCCGGGTGAGCACCCCGCTGGTGGCCTTCCTGGACAGCGACTGCGAGGCCGGCCCGGAATGGATCACGTCCCTGGCCGCCCATTTCGCGGACCCGCTGGTTGCCGCCGTGGCCCCGCGGGTCCGGCCCATTACCGGGCCCGGCTCGGCCGGACGCTACCTGGGGGCCCGCGCGCCGCTCGACATGGGCCCGCAGGAGGGCCGGGTACTGCCGCTGACCCGGCTGTCCTACGTGCCGACCGCGGCCCTGCTGGTCCGCCGGGCCGCGCTGGGCGGCGGGCCCGTTCGACGCTGACCTGCGCTACGGCGAGGACGTGGACCTGGTCTGGCGGCTGGCGGAAGCCGGGTGGCGGGTCCGTTACGACCCCGCCGCGTCGATCAGCCACGCGGAACCCGCGACCTGGGGCCGGGTGCTGGGACGACGGTTCCGTTATGGAAATTCGGCGGCTCCGCTCGCGCGCCGGCACCCGGGGAAGGTGCCTCCGCTGGTGCTGCAGGCGTGGCCGGCACTGGCCGTGGCCGCACTGCTGGCCCGCCGGCCAGCGGCCGCGCTCGCCGCCTACGGGGCGGGTACCGGGCAGCTGGTCCGGCTGCTGCGCGGCTGGGACGTGCCGCCGAAGGGCGTGCTCCGCCCGATGGCCGACTCGGTGCTGCAGACCTGGCTGGGCGCGGGCCGCTGGACCATCCAGTACGCGCTGCCGGCGGCGGCCGCCACCCTGGCCCGGCCCGGCGGCCGGACGGCCCGGACCCGGCTCGGCCGCCGGCTGGCCGTGGCGTCGCTGCTGGCCGGGCCGCCGCTCGCGGAATGGCGGCGGATCCGGCCCCCGCTGAACGCCGCGGCCTTCTCGCTCGGCTACCTGGCCGACGAGGCCGCGTACGGGGCGGGCGTCTATCGCGGCGCACTGACTGAAAGGCTGCTCAGCCCGCTGCTGCCCGCCGTGGCCTGGCGGCCGCTCGGCAAAGCCCCGGCCGCGACGCGGCCGGATGTCCCTCCAGGAAAGGATCCCCGGTCATGACCGAGGTTGTCGTCATTGCCACCATCCGCCCGCTGCCGGAGCACCGGGCGGAGGTCATCGCGGCCATGGAGAAGGCCATCGCCGACGTCCACGCTCACGACGACGGCTGCCTGCTGTACGCCCTGAACGAGGGAGACGACCGGCTGGTCATGGTCGAGAAGTGGACCAGCGCGGAGGCGCTCGACAAGCACTCACGCGGGCCCGCGCTCGTCGAGCTCAACCAGGCGCTCAGCGGTCGCCTCGCGGGCGGTGTCGATGTGCAGAGACTCCGGCCGCACCCGGCGGGCACCCCCGGTCAGGGCACCGTGTAAGCGCTGCGGCGGCGGGGGCCCGGGGGCGCGCCCGCCCGGGCGGCCTGCTCAGCCGCTGCCGGTCAGGCCGGCGCTGTTCCTGATCGCCTCCAGCACCCGGCGGTGATCAGGGCACATGACCTCCTGGTGCGGGTCGGACAGCGCGGCGGCGCGGCCCAGCACCCGGCCCGGCACCGCGTGCAGGGTCGCGTCGAGCAGCCCCCAGGACAGCTCGTTCAGCCCGCCGCGCACCACATCCGGGTCGGTCGTCCGGCGGCAGATCTCGTCGAGCGCCGCCAGCAGCTTGACGGGCTGCGGGTCGGGCGCCATCTCCAGCCGGAACGCGTCCACCAGGGGACAGGGCGAGGAGGTTCCCGCCGCGGCCTCGAAGGCGTTCAGCAGCGGGCTCACGTCGCCGGCGGTCACCGGGTCGTACAGGCCCGGGAACGGGACCTCCTCGTAACCCGGGTCGTAGCCGCTGAAGTAGATCGGCGTCTGCGAGCCGGTGCTGACCAGCACCCCGAGGGCCACGTCCAGCAGGCTGACCGGCCAGCCGAGGTCGGAGATGGCGTGCACCCGGTACTCGCCGCGCTGCGCGCCCAGCCCCGCCAGCAGCAGCAACTGCGCCGACTCGAGCGCGGACTGCACGTAGAACGCGATAGTGGGGCTGTGCAGCCGGATCACGCCGTCCTCGGCCCAGCCCAGGAGCCGCTGGTAGATGAGCGAGTTGTCGAGCACGTGAGTGAACCGGCCCGCGGAGACCAGCAGGTCACCACGCGCGGCCACGCTCGACGAGACCCATTCCGCGGCCCGCTTGGAGGCCGTGTACATGTCAGGTGAGAAGGGCCGCAGGGCCTTGCCCGTGGAGGCGCAGACCACCTGGGGCACCCCCGCCGCCTCAGCCGCCTCCAGCACGTTGCGGGTGCCCAGGACGTTGGTGGACACGGTGCGGTGCACTTCCACCTCGGCCCGCGCGGGCTCGCGCTGCGCGGCGACGTGGAAGATCACGTCGGGCTGCACCTCGCGGATCAGCGCCTCCAGCGCGCCGCGGTCGCGGACGTCGGCCTGCCGGTACTCCGCCGTGGCCTGGGCCGGCCACCTACCGGCGCTCCCGCGGCTCGCGCTGACCAGCCGGGCGGGCCCGCGCTCCGCCACCTGGGCCATCACGGCGGAGCCGATGCATCCCGTCCCTCCGGTGACGAGCACCGTGGCTCCGGACAGCCACGCGGACACCTCCGCCTCCGGCAGGCAGAGCCGGCGCTGGCCGATGCGCAGGAACCGTGCGTGATCGTCCGCGGCCCCTTCCCTGACCTCGACGAGCGCCTGCGTGAGCTCCCTCAGCCGGGCGAGAACTGCCTGGTCGAGCACAGTTTGCCCGGCAGGCGCGATGGCCCGCATGCAGCTGATGATCTCCCCGACGGTCTCCAAGCCGCTGACCTCCGATAACGTGCGCACCCAGGCAGCGCTGGCACCGGTACCAGTGGCCGCGGCGGGTCGGGCTCCTGACATTTGCTGAGATCAACATAGACTGCCAGACATATTGGTATTCAGGGGGCCATAGCATGATAAACAGTGTGAGCCGGCCACGTCAGATGTTGCCCTGACCAGCGCGTCGGCCTGGCCAGCAGCAGCGGCGAACATGGGCAAAGCGATGGGAAGAGTAGGAAATCCGGAAGCGCTTTGTTAATTTCCGGTTAAGCGCGACCGAGGCTAACCACGTAAATCCATGGCCATTCCATAATGGCCGCTTTATCCCGTTCAATTCGTTACCCGGTCCGCACCCGAAGCGCGCCCTGCCTTGATCACGGATGACCTGGCAGGTTCTGGCGTCCGCGAATGCCATACTGCCCCGGTGCGCACGAGCCTGGCTGAAAGGGGCTGAGCATGCCTGGTCCGCTCACCGGCCTTCGGGTGATCGAACTCGCCGGGCTGGGCCCGGCCCCGCACGCGGCCATGATCCTGGGCGATCTGGGCGCCGACGTGGTCCGGGTGGAACGGCCCCGCGGTGGCCTCGACCCGGCCAGCGGACGGACCGACTACACGCTGCGCAGCCGGCGGTCGCTGGCCGCCGACCTGAAGACCGACGCGGGCCGGGACCTGGTGCTGCGCCTGGTGGCCAAGGCCGACGTGCTCCTGGAGGGTTACCGGCCCGGCGTGGCCGAACGGCTGGGGGTCGGCCCGCAGGAGTGCCACGCGGTGAACCCGGCCCTGGTCTACGGCCGGATGACGGGATGGGGTCAGGACGGGCCGATGGCCGCCCAGGCCGGGCACGACATCAACTACATCTCGCTCACCGGCGCGCTGCACGCGATCGGGGCCGGGCGACCGGCCGGCCGTGCCGCTCAACCTGGTCGGTGACTTCGGTGGCGGCTCGATGCTCCTGGTCGCCGGGGTGCTGGCCGGGCTCTGGGAACGGCAGCGGTCCGGGACCGGGCAGGTGGTGGACGCGGCCATGGTGGACGGGGCCAGCGTGCTGCTGCAGATGATGTGGGCCTTCCGCGGCGCGGGCACCTGGACCGACGACCGCTCGGCCAACCTGCTCGACGGGGGCGCACCGTTCTACGACACCTATACCTGCGCTGACGGCCGGTGGATCGCGGTAGGTGCGCTGGAGCCGCAGTTCTATGCCCAGTTCCTGGCCGGCCTGGGGATCGCCGGGGAGGACCTGCCCGCGCAGATGGACCGCTCCGGCTGGCCCCGGCTGCGGGTCCGTTTCACCGAGGTGATCGCCAGCCGGACCCGGGATGAGTGGGCAGCGACGTTCGCGGGCACCGACGCCTGCGTGACGCCGGTGCTGTCCTTCGGCGAGGCAGCCCGCAACCCGCACCTCACCGCCCGCGAAACAGTGATCACGCTGGACGGGATACCGCAGGCCGCGCCGGCCCCCCGGTTTTCCCGGACGCCTCCGGCGACGCCCTCCCCTCCCCCGGTCCCCGGCGGCGACACCAAGGCGGTACTGGCCGACTGGGACGCCTGACCCGGGCGCCTTCCCTCGTCGAGGAGGCCTCTTCCGGGTCAGGTTCGGCTGTTCGACGGGGCATGGATGGACTCAGACATGCAGGGTGGGCCGGTAGATGAGCTCTTGGGTGTGGCCGTCGAGCGTCCGGCTCTCGATCAGCTCGAGGTCGAAGTCGGCCGCATCCTGGAAGATCGGGTCCACTCCGGTCTGACCGGTGATCACCGGGAAGAGCGTCACCTGGACCCGATCGACGAGGCCGGCGGCCATCAGCGCCCGGTTCATCGACAGGCTGCCGTGCGAGCGCAACGGCACCTCGGACTCCTCCTTGAGCCGGGCCACGACGTTAACAGCGTCGCCGCTCACGACGTTGGCATCCGGCCAGTCGAGGGATCCTTCCAGTGTGGTCGACACCACCGTTGCCGGCAGGCTCCTCATCCGGGTGACCCATGGGTCACGCACCTCGGACTCCTCGGCGCTCGAGGCCAGCATCCGCGCGAACGCCCGGTAGGTGTTGGCCCCGAAGACCATCCGCTGCTTCCCGCCGTACAGGGCGAGGCGGTGGTCGAGGAGCTCGGGGCCTTGCTTGCCCCAGTAGCCGGTCCAGTTGCCGCTGGCGGCGCCGAAGCCGTCGAGGCTGGAAAAGACGTCGAAGGTGTAGGTCGCGGTCATGATGGTCTCCTCCTGGCACGCCGGTTCACCGGTCTTGACTATTTCTCCTACGCCGCCCGCCAGGTGTCTGGCCGCCGGTCGTCGGTGCGGCGAGCTCGGCCAGGTGGTGCAGCGAGTTGATGAGATGCTCAGGGCCGAACGGCGGGAACTGGATGCCGCGCTCGCGGATGAATTGCGGCACGGCCGACCAGTCGTAGGTGAGCGTGACCTCGGTCTCGGACGGGCCGAGCGGTGCCAGGTCGTAACGCCAGATCCAGCCGCCGAACTCCAGGCGACCGTCGCCCTTCTCCGTTCCCGTCAGCCAGCCAATGGCGCGCGGCGGGTCGAGCACCACGACCTGGTTGACCACCTGGTAGTCACCGTCTGGATGGCCGGCGTGATACATGTCCATCCGGAAAATCTGCCCCGCCTCGGTCAGCGGCGCCGGGTCGGCAGATTCCTGAACCCAGCCGGTGCCGTCGATCGCAGCATGGGTCGTCGGGTCCGCCAGCACGGCGAACACCCTCGTGGCAGGCGCGGCGACAGTCAGGGTGGCGCTTACGTTCTCCTGGTCCGCCATGGGCTGGTTGGTCATGGGCTTCGCGGGAGCGGTGGTGGTGATGATGATGGACATCGTGGGCCTCCGGTGGGTGACGACCGGACTGTTGCCGGCCCCTCACCTTGGCTACGAACGGGCTCGGGGCCATTCGACACCACCGCGGAAGAAAATTCAGAAGACGTACTCACTCCAGCCGCGTCCGAGGCGACCAGGCACGTCGCTACTTCGGTCCGGAGGCCAGGTGGCGGCTGATGACCAGGCGCTGGATCTGGTTCGTGCCCTCGAAGATCTGCATGATCTTGGCCTCGCGCAGGTACCGCTCGACCGGGAAGTCCTCGCTGTAGCCATAGCCGCCGAGGACCTGGACGGCGTCGGTAGTCACCTTCATCGCCGCGTCGGTCGCGACCAGCTTGGCCACGCTGGCCTGCTGGCTGTACGGGCGCCCGGCGTCCCGGCGGCGCGCCGCGTCCAGGTAGGTCGCCCGGGCCGCGCCGACCGCGGCGGCCATGTCCGCGAGCAGGAACGCCAGGCCCTCGTGGTCGATGATCCGCTGGCCGAACGTCCGCCGCTCCTTCGCGTAGCCGACCGCGTAGTCCAGGGCGGCCTGGGCCAGCCCGGTCGCGACGGCCGCGATGCCGAGCCGTCCCGAGTCCAGCGCGCTGAACGCGATCCGCAGTCCCTGCCCCTCGGCCCCGATCAGGCGGTCCGCGGGCAGCCGCGCACCGTCGTAGTGGGCGCTGGTCGTCGGCACCGCCCGCAGCCCCATCTTCCGCTCCGGCGGCCCGAACGACAGCCCGGGCAGGCCGGCCGGCACCAGGAAGCACGAGACCCCCTGGCTGCCGGGAGCCGTGCGGGCGAACAGCGTGTACGAGTCGGCGTTCCCGCCGCCGGTGATCCAGGCCTTGGTGCCGGTGATGACGTAGCCGCCGCCGTCCCGCTCCGCCTGGCAGGCCAGCGCGGCCGCGTCGGAACCGGCCTGCGGCTCGGACAGGCTGTAGGCCCCGAGCATGCCGCCGCCGAGCAGGTCGGGCAGCCATCGCTCCTGCTGCTCCGGGGTGCCGAAGGTGGCCAGCGGGAAACAGGACAGGCCGTGCACGCTCACCGTGACCGCGACCGCGGCCCACCGCATGGCCAGTTCCTCCAGGACCTGCAGGTACACCTCGTACGGCTGGCCGCCGCCGCCCAGCGACTCGGGATACGGCAGGCCCAGCAGGCCCGCCGCACCGATGATCTTGAAGACCTCGGCCGGGAAGATCCCGGCGGCTTCCGCCTCGGCGACGCGGGGCGCCAGCTCGCGCTCGGCCAGCTGCCGGGTCAGGTCGAGCAGGTCAGCGGCCTCACGGCTGGGCAGCATCCGGTCCACGGTCATGACGAGCTCTCCTGGCGACCCGGGGCAGGGACGGCGCGCGGGCGGCCGCGACTGCACCATGCCCGCTGCCCTCCCACCCAACCACGCCGCCGTCCGGGGGACCTAGGCAGCGGGAGGGGTCTTGTTCGCTGCGCCCGCCCGGGACCGGGGGCGCCGCGGAGCCTGACTGTCCAGCTGGACCGGTGCGGCGGGGGGATTGACAGCTGATCCCCTTCCGTCACCAATAGGAAACACGGCCGAAATCTTTACTTGTGAGGCTGCGGCCAGGATGTGCCTGCTTATCGCCCTGCTGACCCCCGGGAGCGCCGCGGATGACCGACACCCTGGACACCACGACCGTTGCGGCTACCGTCGAGCGGCAGAAGCTGCAGCGTCACTTCGGCCGCTTCGACATCCTGTTCTTCCTGATCTGCACCATCGTCGGCGTGGACACCATCGCCAACGTGGCGCAGGGCGGCGGCCAGGCCTTCACCTGGATGATGATCTTCGCGGTGGTGTTCTTCGTGCCGCAGGCCCTGCTGTTCGCCGAGCTGGGCTCGGCGTTCCCGCAGGAAGGCGGCCCGTACTACTGGACCCGGCTGGCCTTCGGGCACCTGGCCGGGGCGGTGAACAACTTCCTGTACTGGATCACCAACCCGGTGTGGATCGGCGGTTCGCTGACCATCAGCTGCATCGCCGCCGTCCAGGTGTTCTTCAACCACGGCGCGAACGTGTCCACGCCGGTGTGGTTCATCATCGCCCTCGCGTTCGTCTGGCTGTCGATCCTGGCCGCCATCATGTCGTTCAGCCGGGCCAAGTGGCTGCCGACCGCCGGGGCCTTCGCCCGGTTCCTGCTCCTCGGGCTGTTCACGATCTCGGTCGCCATCTTCGCGATCCAGCACGGCGCGCACGGCCTGGGTGCCAGCGGCTACAAGCCGTCCCAGAGCGGGTTCGTCCTGCTGGTCGGCGTGCTGCTGTTCAACTTCGTCGGCTTCGAGCTGCCCAGCAGCGCCGGTGAGGAGATGACCAACCCGCAGCGCGACGTGCCGTTCGGGATCGCCCGCTCCACGGTGGCCAGCGTGGTGCTGTACGCGCTGCCCGTGATCGGCATCCTGATCGTCCTGCCGACCAGCGCCATCACCAACTTCAGCGGGTTCGTCAGCGCCATCCAGGACGTCTTCACCGTGTACGGCGGGCACGTCACCGTGAGCGGCACCGCCACGCTGACCGGGGCCGGGCTGGTCCTCGGCGACGCCTGCGCGATCCTGTTCCTCCTGTGCCTGCTGACCTCGGGCGTCACCTGGATCATGGGCTCCGACCGGGCCCTGGCCGTGTCCTGCTACGACGGGGCGGGCCCGCGCTTCCTCGGGGTGATCAACGCCAAGTACGGCACCCCGGTCCGGGTCAACGTGTTCAGCGGGATCGTGGCCACCATCGTGGTCGTGCTCGCCCACCAGATCACCAGCGGCAACGCCGCGAAGTACTTCGACGCGGTGCTCGGCGTGACCATCTCCACCACGCTGATCAGCTACCTGCTCATCTACCCCGCGCTGTGGAAGCTGCGGCGCAGCCACCCGGCCACGCCCCGGCCATTCAGGATGCCCTGGTACCGGCCGCTGACCGTGATCCTGATGATCCTGGTGGCCGTGGCCAGCATCCAGCTCATCGCCCCGGGCCTGGGCAGCTCGTGGTTCGGCAGCGACTTCATCCCCTCGGGCTGGACCTACGCGCAGCGGTTCACCTACCTGTGGACCGAGCTCCTCCCGGTGCTGGCCTTCATCGTGGTCGGGACGGCCTTCTGGTGGATGGGCCGCCGCACCCGGGCCGAGGAGGTCCCGGACGTGGCCCCCCTCCCCTGACCCGCCGGCGCGCGGTGCGCGGCCCGCTTCCGGCAAGATTGATGTCGCAGGCGGGAAGATTCGGCTGCCGAACGGGTTGTACGTAACGGAGGAAGCTCCGGGTACGCCGTGAACGAGCCGGGCAGGGGGTGTGTATTCGTGGAAGCGGCGATCGTCCTGTCGCTGGCGGCCAGCTTCTGCACCGCCACCTCCTCGGTCTGCCAGCGCCTGGGCGCGCGCAACACCGGGTCCTCGGGATTCGACGTCTACCTGCTGTTCCGGCTGGTCCGCCAGCCCATCTGGGTGCTCGGCCTGGGCAGCATGATCCTCGGCTTCATCCTGCAGATCAGCGCCCTGCACTTCGGCGCGCTGGCCCTGGTCCAGCCGATCCTGGCCCTGGAACTGATCTTCGTGTTCGGCTACATGGCGGTGATCGGCTCGCGCAGCGTGAAACGGCGTGACTGGCTGGCCGCGATCGCCATGTGCGCCGGGCTGGGGCTTTTCCTGCTCTCCGCATCACCGTCGGGGGGCCGGTCGTCCGCGCCCGGCACCCTGTGGTGGCTGGCCGGGCTGGCGTCGCTGGCCGTGGTCCTCGTGGCCCTGGCCGTGGCCTTCGGCCTGGGCCGCCGTCCCGGCGCCGCGCCGTCCCGCCGCGCCGCGGTGCTCGGCGCGGCCACCGGCGTCTCGTGGGGTTTCGTCGCCGCGGTGATCAAGGAGCTCAGCGCCCACCTGGGCGACGGCATCGTGGCCATCGTGACCAACTGGTCGCTGTACGTCCTGATCGGGGCGGGAGCGGCGACCCTGCTGCTGGCCTCGCACGCGCTGGCTGCAGGCCCGCTGGCCGCGTCGCAGCCCGGGTTCACCATCCTGGACCCGCTGTCGGCCAGCCTGCTCGGGTTGTTCCTGTTCGATGAGCACATCCAGACCGGGATCCTGGACCTGGCCGGCGAGGCGCTGGCGCTGGCCCTGATCGTCGCCGGCGTCACGGCCCTCAGCCACAGCCACCTCATCCAGGGCGAGGACGAGCCCCCCTCGATCCGCACCGGCGAATTCGCCACCAGCCGCTAAGCCACCGCTGCGGCTGACCTGAGCCCGGCTCTGCCGGGTCGGCGGGGCGCGACGTAGGGTTCTGCGGGTGGAACTGGTCATCGAGGATGCCGTCATCGTCACCATGGCCCCGGACGGCGGGACCGCCGGGGCCATGCTGGTCCGGGACGGGCGGATCGCCGCCGTCGGCGACCCCGGGGAGGTCCGGGCCATGGCCGGGCCGGGCGCGGCGGTGGCCCGGCTGGACGGGGCCACCGTGCTCCCGGGGCTGATCGACGCGCACTGCCACGTCGCGGACATCGGGTACCTGGCGGCGGGGGCCGACTGCAGCCAGCCGTCCGCACCCGACATCCCGGCCATCCAGGCGCGGCTGCGCGAGGCCAGCGCCCGCACCCCGGCGGGCTCGTGGGTCACCGGCAGCGGGTACGTGGAGTACCGGCTCCGCGAGGGCCGGCATCCCACCCGCGACGACCTGGACCAGGCCGTGCCCGACCGCCCGGCCGTGGTCTACCACACGTCGCTGCACGCCTGCGTGCTGAACAGCGCGGCGCTGCGGGCGGCCGGGTTCGCCGACCGGCAGCCCGATCCGCCGGGCGGCGCGTTCGGCCGCGACCGTGAGGGCCGCCTGGACGGCGTGGTGTTCGAGGGGCCGATGTTCGCGCTGTTCGAGCAGAACCTGCGGGACGACATCACCCGGATGGGCGCCGCCGAGCGGGCCCGGCTGATGGAACGGGCCGGCCAGCACCTCGCGTCGCTCGGCATCACCGCGGCCTGCGACGCGGACCTGCGCCGCGACACGTTCGCCGCGTTCGCCGAGGCCGACCAGGCCGGCGCGCTGCACCAGCGGATCTACGGCCTGGTCGTGCACGACCAGGTGGACTGGCTGCTCGCCGGGGGCCTGCAGGGCCGGCACTCCGGCCGGCTGGCCACCGAGGCCGTGAAGATCTGGGCCGACGGCGGGATGAGCAGCCGCACCGCGGCCATCCACGGCACCTACCCGGTCCCGCCGCACGGCTCCGGCATCCTGTTCTTCAGCCGGGACGAGCTGACCGCGATGGTCCGGGAGTTCGACACAAGCGGGTTCCAGGTCGCGGTGCACGCCCAGGGGGACCGGGCCATCGAGACCGTGCTCGACGCGTACGCCGCCGTACCCGGCATGTCAGGCCCGGGACGGAACCCGCGGCGGCACCGGATCGAGCACGCCGGGGCCATGTACCCGCCGCTCACGGCCCGGGCGGCGGACCTCGGCATCGTGATCGTGAGCCAGCCCGGGTTCCTGTCCGCCCTGGGCGACGGGTTCGCCGAGGCGTTCCCCGGCCACGGCGACCAGCTCTACGCGTTCGGGTCGTGGCGGCGGGCGGGCCTGACCGTGGCCGGTTCCTCCGACGCCCCGGTCATCAGCGCCGCCCCGCTGCTCGGCCTGCGCGACGCCGTGACCCGCCGCACCGCCGGCGGCCAGGTCCTCGGGCCCGGCGAGCGGCTCACGGCCCGGGACGCCCTCGCCCTGTACACCACGGACGCCGCCGCCGCGATGCACCGCGAAGACGAGATCGGCTCGCTGGAGCCGGGCAAGCTGGCCGACTTCGTGGTGCTGGCCGGCAACCCGCTGCGGACCGTCCCGGAACGGATCGCAGACATCCCGGTGCTGGCCACCGTCGTGGACGGGACCCCTACCTATCAGCCGGGGGACGTCCTGGTTCCCGGCCGCTGACCGTGGAAGAACGAGGCGAACGCGAGCACCTCGCCTGCGGCCAGGGCCACCGCCCCCGCGGTGGCGGCCTTGGCCGCGAGGACCGCCCGGCGTCGCGGCACGGCCACGAGCGTGGTGCGGATCAGACCAGTCGCGTGCTCGGCGGTGAACGCCAGCACGCGCCGTTCGGCCCGAGGAACCCGGTCACCCGGCCGGGACGGACCGTGAAACTCAGCCCGTCGACCGCGGTGACCGGGCCGAACCGCTTGGTGAGCCCGCAGACCTCGATCATGGCCGGGGGGCCTTGAAGTAGGCGGTGGAGGCGGCCTGCCACAGCCGGATGACCGCGATGAGGCCGAACGCCCAGATCACGAACGCGAGGATCTTGACCGGGACCGCCACCGGGTTGACCAGGCCGCCGAGCGCGTCCAGGGTGGCCAGGCCGAACAGCACGGTGCCGGTGATCCGGGCCCAGTTCTTCCCGGCCTGGCAGGCCCGGGCGATGAGGAGCCACGCCGCGATGGCGACCAGGCCCGAGACGATGCCCGCGATCAGCAGGACATGCTGCTCCGTGGTGACCTGGCTGGCGGTCAGGTTCGGGAAGCGCTTCTGGATGGCGGTCTTGGTCGAGCCCTGCGTGACCACCGAGCTGATCAGGTAGATCAGGCTCGCGGCCGCGCCCCCGTACATGGCCCTGACGGCCTGGCGCACGGTCCCGGGGATGGTGCGGGGCTGGGTGTCGGGCATCTGGGTGGTGCCCGGGTACGGCTGGTACATGGTCGTTCCTTTCCTGAGTGTGTGCAGGGTTTGTTCGGAGTGAGTGCAGGGTTTGTGCGCGGGAATGAGCAGGGCGCGGCCAGGCCGGATGCCGCTGGCCTCTGGCCGTGCGAGGGTCAGCTAGGCCGCGGAGGGCGTCCAGACGCGGAGCAGCCGGTCGGTGAGCGGCCCGAGCGGGACGCCCCGGCTGGTCAGGATCACCTGGACCTCGCCGTCGCGGATGCGCAGCCGCAGGAACGCGCTGCCCGGCGGGGCCGCCCCGGCGTGCACGGCGAGGTCGCCGCGGCCGGATACCAGCCAGCCGAGGCCCATCCGCAGTCCCGATGACGTCGGCGCAGTCTGGGGAGTGACCGCCTCCCGGGCGAGCTGCGGGGGCAGCAGCGTGGACCACCCGGTGCCCAGCCGGACCGTGTCGGCGGCGGTCGCCCACAGCCCGCCGGCCGCCGGGAATGGTGCAGATCACCGCCCGGACCGGCCGTGAACGTCCCGTCCGGGTTCGCGTTGTAGCCGGTCACCGCGTCCGGGCCGAGGTCGGCGGGGCGGGCCGGGAACGAGGAGCCGGCCAGCCCGAGCGGCTCCAGCACCAGCTCCGTCGCCGCCTGCGCGTACGGCACGCCCGTGACGTCGGCGATCAGCTGGCCGAGCACGGCGAAGCCGCCGTTGCTGGGCCGGACCGTGCCCCGCGGGCCGCTGCAGGAGACGACCGGGCCGGTGACGCTGACCAGGTCGGGAACGTGGTCGGCGAGCAGCTCGGACGGGGCGGGGCTGTCCACCCCGGCGGTGTGGGTGAGCAGGTCGCGGACGGTGATCGTGGCGTCCTCGAGCTGCACGGTACGGAGCTGGCCGTTGGCGGGGGCGTCGAGGGTAAGCCGGCCGTCGGCCACCAGCCGCAGCACGGCGGTGGTGGTGACCAGCGCGGAACCGCAGTAGGCGGGCCAGCGGTGCCAGGGGCGGAGTTCCTCGCCCCGGTCCAGGTCCGCCCAGCCTTTCGTGACCACCCACGCAGCGGTGCCGGGTCCGCCGCCCGCCAGGGCCAGGCCGGGCAGGCCCAGTTCCGCGAAGCCCTCGTCGGCGATCTCCCGCAGGCCAGCGGGCACGTCCCCGGCCATCCGGGCCAGCCGCGGGCGCCGCCACCCGCGGATCGGTGATCTGACGGCCGAGCGGAACGGCCAGCAGCCCGGTCAGCCGGTGCGGCGGGTCCGCCGCGACGGAGGCGAAGACCTCCAGGCCGCCGATCCTCACCTGGGCCGTCAGCGGAGTCTGGGCCACGATCGTGAGTTCCTCGCGGAGCACCGGGGCCACGCTGGCGATGGCCGCGATCAGCTCGGGTCCCGGGCGCGCGGTCAGCAGTTCCGGCGCGAAATGCTGCCGCATCTCGTCCGGCCCGGGAGCGGTCCAGCCCGGCTGGTCGGCGCCGCGGAACCGGGTGATCACCCAGCCCAGCTGGGGTAGCACCTGGCATTCCGCGGTGGGCAGCTCGATGATTCGCTGCTTGAGCGCGGTCCAGCTCGGCTGGCCGTACTCCCAGGCGATGGCGAGCTGCGCGTCGTGCAGGGCGGGAAACTCACCCGCGGCCAGGCGGCGTTTCGCCTCCAGCTTCAGGTACCGGAGGCTCGGCCGGCCGGGCAGCGGGCGCGTTGACGTGCCGGTTTTCGCAGCACCGGTCTTTGCAGCACCGGGGTTTGCAGAGCTGGGCATGGCAGCCCTTCCTCATGCCCGCTGGTCCGCTCGGTCCGGGCAGGAAAGACTGGCCGTGGACTGACACCACACAGCCGGTGAGCTTGCAGCTCTGCCTGCGGACCTAGAGGCGTCCGGAATCGCCACCGGAAACGATACTCCTTCTCGCCTTTCCCGGCATCCCGCGGCTCCTGGCCTTCCCGGCATCCCGCGGCGCGCCGCGGTCCCGCCGCGGGTGAGGTCGCATCGAGTCCGAGAGGCAGATCGGGGACCTGCGGGGCCACGTCACCCTCGGCCATGGCAGCGGGCCTACTGGCCGGGCGCGGCCGCCCCGGGACGCTTGCGCGGCCCTGGTTTTCCTGGCTCTCCCGTGGGCGGGGCACGATGGGCTGGATCGCTGCCCGGGTAGCTGGCTCCAGGCCGGCCCGGAGCTCCGCCCGCGCCCGACGGCCCTGGCGGCCCCGACGGCCCTGGCGCCCCTGGCGGGCCTGACCGGCCTGACCGGCCTGACCGGCCTGGCGGGCCCGGCGCCCCGGCCGCGCCTGGCGGACGCACCGGGCGGCGTCACCCCGGGCGACCATCTCCCTGATCCGCTCGGCGGCCAGCATCTCGGTCATGACTGGGTGCATGGTGTTCTCCTGGATTTACTAGGCGGGCGGCCGCGCGGCGCCTTCCGCGCGGTGATCGTGCCCTGCTCGAAGATCTCGCCGCCCCAGACCCCGTGCGGCTCCCGGCGGGCCAGTGCCCCGTCCAGGCAGGCTCCGCGCAACGGGCAGGGCTGGCAGTGAGCCTTGGCCAGCTCGAGCTCGGCGGGCCGGTCCGAGAACCACAACTGCGGGTCCTCGCGCAGGCACGGCAGCAGGCCGTCCCGCACCGCGGCCGGGCTGGCGAGCAGGTTTTTCATGGCCGGACTTCCTTCCTGGCGTCACCGGGGTCCACCCGGTGCACTGAGATCAGGTGCATCCCGAGGTCGCCAATCTTGACCAGGACCCCGTGCAGGGCGGCCTGATCGGTCAGCGGTCCGGAGATCAGCGTCTCGGTGCCCTCGCTGCTGACCTGGAGGCCCTCGAACCAGGCGGTCCAGCGTTCGCCGAGGATGCCCTCAACCCGGATCTCGTAATGCTCTGGCGCCATTGCGCTCCCTGGTGGTCTGCGTTGGTCTTCCAGCACGCTACGAAGGCACCGGCCGGTCAGGCGTCACCCGAAAGTGCCCTTGGGGTGGAATCTTCCGCGGCGCAGGGCGCCGCGAGGTGCCGACCGGGACCGCCGGGAGGACCGGGCTGGCCCGGCGGCCACGCACCAGCCCGCGGGGGAGCCGTCGCCGGTCGCCCTTAAATAGTTGACACTGACTATTCAATGCTGGATAGTCAGGGTCGAACAATCACGACGGAAGGAAGAACCATGAGCACGCAGACCCGCCCCGCGGGCAACGAGGTCAAGATCCTCGCCGATCACCGCGCCCACAAGCAGCTGGGCAACTGGACCACCAGCCGGGACTTCGAGATCCGCTCGCGGCACGGCCGGGTGGTGCTGGACCTGCGCTCGCCGCAGATCCCGGAGGGCGATATCCGGATCGGCCTGGAGCTGGACCGTTCGGCGGTGACGCTGCTGGTCGCCGAGGACGCAGTCATCGACCACTGGGACCTGGCCTGGACGGGCCGCGGGAAGGTCAAGCAGACCTTTCACCACCCGGCGGCCAGCGCCGGCCGCCGGGTCCGGCTCACCGGGCACATCCGCCACGGAGAGGTCAGGGTGCTCAGCGGCGGCATCGCGCAGCTGTCAGCGATCTGCTCGCGGGAGTTTCTCGCCGACGCCCGCCGCGCCCACGCCGGCGGCCGCCTGCCCACCGTCGACGACCCGGCCCGCGGTGCCTGACCAGCCCACTGGATCAGCGGCCACCGAGGAGGAGCACATGCCCGGCAAGCGCAAGGTCGGCAACCTGCTGGCGCTGGCCGTCCTGTCCCTGCTCAGCCAGCAGCCCATGCACCCCTACGAACTGGGGCGCAACCTGCGCGAGCACGGTGACGACCGCAGCATCAAGTTCAACCACGGATCGCTGTACATGGTCGTCGGCCAGCTGGCCAGAGCGGGGTTCATCACCGAGCAGGAAACCAGCCGGGGCGGGCAGCGGCCCGAGCGCACCGTGTACGCGCTCACCGACGCCGGGCGCGACGAACTGCGGGACTGGCTGCGCGAGCTGGTGGCGCAGCCGCGGCACGAGTACCCCGCGTTCGTCAGCGCCCTGTCGCTGATCTCGGCGCTGCCGCCCAGCGAGGCACTCGGCCTGCTGCGCGCCCGGCTCGATCATCTCGGGCGCCAGCAGGCCGGGATCCGCGCCCTGATCGAGAAGTCGCAGTCCGACGGGGTGCCGGGGCTGTTCCTGATCGAGGAGGAGTACCGGCTGGCGCTGCTGGATACCGAGTCGGCGTTCACCGCGCGGCTCATCGAGCGGATGAACGACCCCGGCACCGACTGGATGGGCCAGTGGGCGCGATTCCACGGCGAGCAGCCGCCGGCCCAGGAAAAGACCCAATCACCCAGGAGAAAACAGTGAATACCAGTAAGACAGCTCAGCTGAGCACCGCGGCCATGACCACCGGTTCCGTGCCGTCCGCGGACGGGACGACGATCGGCTACCTGCGGGTCGGCCAGGGCCCGGCGGTGGTGATACTGCACGGCAGCAACGAGTCGGCCCGCAGCCACACCCAGCTCGCGCTGGGGCTGGCCGATGACTTCACCGTCTATATGCCCGACCGCCGGGGCCGCGGCCGGTCCGGCCCGCACCAGGCCGGCCACGGCCTGCGCACCGAGGTCGAGGATCTGCAGGCCGTCCTGGCCGCGTCCGGGGCCAGCAAGGTGTTCACGGTCAGCATCGGGGGCCTGATCGCCCTGGAAGCGGCCCGGGCCGGGCCGGGTATCCGCCAGCTGGCCCTGTACGAGCCAGCCATCCTCACCGCCGCCGGCCAGGACCGCTACACCGGCTGGGTGCCGCGCTTCGATGAGGAGATGAGCCAGGGCCGGGTGGCGGCGGCGATGATCACCAGCATGTTCGGGTGCGACCTCGCTCCCCCGGCCTTCAAGATCATGCCGCGGCGGCTGCTGGAGGCCATGACCAGCGCGGCCATGAAGAAGGAGGACGCCGCGGCCGCCCCCGGCGACGCGACCATGCGGAAGGTCGCACCGACCCTGCGCTACGAAGGGCTGCTGCTGGCCGAGACGGCCGGCACGGTCAGCACGTTCGCCGGCGTCACCGCCGACGTGCTGCTGATGGGCGGCGACCTGAAGCGGCCGGCCTTCCTCGGGCCCGCGTTCGACGCCCTGGCCGGGACGCTCCCGCACAACCGGCAGGCGCGGTTCCCTGGCCTGGATCATGGTGCTTCCGGCGATCCTGGCCCGGCCAACCGCGGCGGCCGGCCCGCCGCCCTCGCCCCGGCCATCCGCTCCTTCTTCAGCCAGCCGTGACCCAGATCGCCGGCTGGTCCCCGCCGGGCGCCCGGCTTCATAGCGCCCGGCGGGCCGCCCGGGGCCGCGGCTGAGCCCGGCCGGCCGTCAGGAAGGCCGGCGGGCCAGCCCCGAGCAGGCGCGCAGGCTCGCGTAGTGCGCGGCGGCCCGGCGCGCCTGGGCGCCCCGGAGGACGACCGGCTGGCCGGTCCGGGACACGACCGCGGGGATGAAGTGCGCGGTCAGGGGGGCGCGGCGATGCAGCGTGAGCTTCAGCACCCCGGTGGCGGTGCTGTAGGAGTGCTCCCACCACAGGAAGTTGCCCATCCCGTAGGCCACGAACGTGTGGCCCAGCCAGCCGGATGCCTGCAGCATGTGGGCGTGCGCCCCGATGATGATGCTGGCTCCCGCCGCGGCCAGCTTCGGCGCCAGGGACATCTGATTGGGGTCGGGGCAGGCCTGGCCCTCGGTACCCCAGTGCATGAACACGATGACGACCGGGGCGAGCCGCCGGGCGGCCCGGACCGCGGCGAGCGTGCGGGGCAGGTTGATGGCGTTGGCCTCCCCCGGCCGGGACCGGGTCGCCACCCAGGACGACGCGAGCTCCGCGACCTGCGACACCCCGATGATCGCGATCTTCACGCCGTTGATCGTCGTCACGTAGGGCGCCCAGGCCGCGGCGGCGTTGGTGCCGATGCCCACGTAGGGGAACCGGGCGGCCCGGGCCGCCGCCAGGGTGCTGGCCAGCCCCACCTGGCCGTAGTCGAGGACATGGTTGTTGGCCATGGTGACCAGGTCGACCCCGCCGTCACGCAGCGCGGTGAACGCCTCCGGGGTGGTGCGGAAGTGGTAGGTCTTCGGCTGCGGCCGGCCGCGGCTGGTCACCGCGGTCTCGAGGTTGACCGCGGTGAAGTCGGCCGACCTCAGCACGGAACTGATCGGCCCGAACGCGGTCGCGGGATCTTTCAGCAGCCGCGCGGTGCGGCCGGTGAAGTGCACATCCCCGGCGAAGGCCAGGGTGACCGGGCCCGGGCGCGCCGGGCCGGGACTCGCCGCGGGCCGGGGTGATCCCGCCGCGCCGCTGGCGCCGGCCCGGGCCGCCGTCCGTTCCGCGGCCGGGGCGGCCGCCGGGGCATGGACACCGGAACACGCGGCCGCGGGCAGCGCCAGGAGGCCGGTCATTACAGCGAGCGATCGCCAGGTGACCACGCGCACAGCCTACGGCTCGGGCTGGCCCTGGTTACCCTTTACCGGGGTTGAACACGCCGCGCGGATCCAGGGCGCCGCGCACCGCCTGCTGCATCGCGAGGGCACCCGGATCGAGTTCGCGGCGCATCCCGTCCCGTTTCAGGAGCCCGACGCCGTGCTCGCCGGTCACCGTGCCGCCCAGCGCGATCGCCCCGTCGAGGAGTTCCTCGAACGCGGCCTGGGCCGCGGCCCGGGCGGCGTCGTCGCCCGGCGGCGTGACGATCAGCGGGTGCAGGTTCCCGTCGCCGGCGTGGGCGATGGTGGAGATCTGCAGGCCGTGCCGGGCCGCGATCGCCTCGATCTGGGCCAGCATCGCCGGGACCTTGGACCGCGGGACGCAGACGTCTTCGGTGAGCACCGGGCCCAGCCGCTCGAACGCCGGGTAGGCCAGCCGCCGGGCCTCGAACAGCGCCTCGGCCTCGGCGTCGTCGGTGGACTGGGCCACCCACAGCGCACCCGCATCGGTCATGGCCGCGGCGAGCCCGTCCGACTCAGCCGCGCCGTAGTCCCCCTGGGTGTCCACCCGGGCCAGCAGCAGCGCCGCCGCGTCGGCCTCCAGGCCCAGGTGCTTCCAGTCCTCGACGGCGGTGAGGCAGGCCCGGTCCAGGAGCTCCAGAACGGAGGGGCCCAGCCCGCGCCGGGTGATCTGCGCCACGGCCTCACCCGCCGTGACCAGGTCGGGGAACGCGCCGACGACGGTCCGCGGCGTGCCGGCCAGCGCGGGCCGCAGCCGCAGGGTCACCTCGGTGACCACGCCGAGCGTGCCCTCGGAGCCGACGAACAGCCCGACCAGGTCCAGCCCGGCCACGCCCTTGGTGGTGCGCCGGCCGAGCCGGACCGCGTCGCCGTACCGCACTGCGCCCTCAGCCACGGCGCCCTCAGCCACGGCGCCGCCAACCGCCGCGCCGCCAGCCACGGCGCCGCCAACCACGGCGCGCAGGCCCAGCACGTAGTCGCGGGTCACGCCGTACTTCAGGCAGCACAGGCCGCCGGCGTTGGTGGCGACGTTGCCGCCGATCGTGGACCAGGGCGCGCTGGCCGGGTCCGGCGGGTACCACAGGCCATGCTCGGCCACGGCCGCCTTGAGGTCGTTGTTGACCACCCCGGGCTGGACGACGCAGAGCAGGTTGTCCCGGTCGATCTCGAGCACCTGGTCCATCCGGGCCAGGTCGAGGACGACGCAGCCGTCGACCGCGTTGGCCCCGCCGGACAGGCCGGTGCCGGCGCCCCGCGGCACGACGGCCGCACCCAGCTCGGCGCAGATCCGCACGACCTGCTGCACTTCGGCTTCCGTGCGGGCCCGGACACCCGCGGCCGCCCGTCCGGCGGGCGCCCACTCGGCCTCGTCATGGGACATGGCCGCGAGGACGTCGGGATCCGCGACGACGCGGTCGCCGGGCAGGACCCGGCTCAGCCTCTCGATCAGCAGGCCCGGGCCGGCTTCCCCGCACCCGCTGCCCCGGAACCAGCCGGGCCGCCGCCGCCCGCAGTCTGCACTGACTTCACCTAACGACTTTACCGGCCGCCGGCCAGCCGCCCAGCTGGCCGGGGCGCGGGTGAGGCCGCCAGCGCACCCTGGCCGCCGCGGCCGCCGGCCAGCCGCGTTCGGAGTTCGTAAGAACTCAATCCCGGCATTGCCCCGCTGGAGACCTCCGGCCCTCTTACCCTGATAACGCACGTGCCCTTGGAGCGGGATATCGCCAGAGCAGGTCACCTCAGGAGCGGGTTACCTCGTGGAGCGGGCCACCTCACGAAGGGCCAGAACGTGTTCCACCATGGGAATGTCGCACGCCGCGCCGCGAACTCAGGCGCCGCCCTGACCCTGGCCGCCCTGACCCTGGCGGTGGCCGGACTGCTCGCCGGGGCTCCCGGCGCTTCCGCGGCCGCTGTCTCAGGTCCGGGCACACCAGCCACGGGGACCCCGGCCACCGGAACACCGGCCGCGGGAACACCGACCGCGTTCACCGCGCCTGCCTACACCTGCACCGTCACCTCGGGAGCCCACTCGGCGAACCGGACGGCCCGGATCCCGATCCAGCTGCGGGACACCGGGCCGGGCTCGGTGGGCGCGACCGACACCGTCACGCTGTCCTCGCCGGGCACCGCCCTGGGCGGCCCGT
The DNA here is from genome assembly GCA_963713815.1 of uncultured Actinomycetes bacterium. Taxonomy (GTDB): domain Bacteria; phylum Actinomycetota; class Actinomycetes; order Streptosporangiales; family Streptosporangiaceae; genus RYN-230. Next base: position 69,571 of record CAVQNH010000005.1, on the reverse strand, counting down.
TCCCGGCCGGTACGTCCACGGTCAGCTTCAGCGGCGCGCTCCCGGTCATGGGGGCGCAGACCGGCAGTGTCCCGCTCACCGGGATCATGACGGACACCGGCAACGGCGTGTTCAGCCTGGGCGGGCGGCTGATGCTGAATGCCGCCGGGCTGGACCACATCCTGCCGCCCACCCGGTTCACCGTCACCATCCACGCGGCCAGCGTCATCTCGGTCGTCGTGACGTGCGTCCTGGTAACCGCCATGACCGCGACCATGCCCGCGTCCGTCGCCCTCCGGGTCGCGGCCGACGGCCGGCATGGTTCCGCTGACGGCGGGGGCCACCCCGGACGGGGCACCTGACACCGGCGGTGGCGGCAGCCTGCACCACGCCGGTGACCTGGCCGGGCTGGCGGCCGGGGGCGCGGTCCTGCTGGCAGGCCTGGTCATCACGGTCGCCGGGCTGCGCCGGCGCCGGCAGTCCCCGGCCTGACCCGGCCAGTGCTGACCCGGCCAGTGCTGACCCGCCAGTCGCCGGCCCAGCCACCGCTCGGCCCGGGCCACCGCCGATCTGAGAGCGCCGGCCTGACCTGGCCGGGCCGCCAGGCCTGACGGGCCGGGCGGGCCGGCTCTCGCACTGGAGGTGACGCACCGCATGGTCCTTCCCCGCCGCTCCCGGCGGCACCGGGCCCAGTGGTCCACCCGCACCTACTACGAGGAAGGCCGCCGCCGCCGGCGGGCACCGATGATCGTCCTGGGCACCGGGCTGATCATCGGGGGTGCCCTGGTGGCCCTGCACGCCCTGGTGGACGGCGGTCCCCTGACCGGCAGCGCACTCGAGATCCCCGCCGCCGTGGGCACGTCCGCCCCGCTGCCGGTGACCGGCCCCATCGCCGCACCGCTGGCGCGATCCGCGCCGCTGCGGATCGAGATCCCGGTCCTGCACGTGTCGGCGCCGGTCATGCGGCTCGGCGTGGCGGCCAGCGGCGCCATCGAGGTGCCGCCGCTGGGCAATCACAACCTGGCCGGCTGGTACGACCGGAGCGTCACCCCCGGTCAGCGCGGCTCGTCGGTGATCCTGGGCCACGTCAACTCGTTCACCGGGACGTCGGTGTTCTTCTCCATCAAGACGCTGCGCCCGGGGAACATGATCGACGTCGTCCGGGCCAACGGGTCCACCGCGGTCTTCACCGTGGACGGGGTGCAGAAGGTGGTGAAGTCAGCGTTCCCGCGTTCTGAGGTCTACGGCAACGCCAGCTTCCCGAGCCTGCGCCTGGTCACCTGCGGCGGGCCCTTCGACACCACGACCCGCCAGTACCTCGACAACGTCGTCGTCTACGCCCACCTGATCAAGGGCCCCAGGTAGTCATCTGGCCGGGCACCGGCGCAGGGAAGCCCCCGGGCCGGGCCCCGGCCCGGCTCGCCGGGCGCTGCGGCATGAACATCCATCCGCCCGCCATGAGCAGCGCCACCACGAACGCGCAGTAGATCCAGAACACCGGCGTGAGCCCGGTGCTGAAGGTGAGCCCGGCCTGCGCGGCCTGCGCCGCGGAGATGCCGAAGTTGCTCGCGGATACGGGCTCGCCGACCTGGACGAGCGCCGAGACCGCCTGGGCCACCATGGGGATGGCCGCCCCCGCGAGCAGCACCGCGCCCAGCCGGACCGGGCGCCACAAGGCGGCGATGATCACGACCGCGACGAGCGCGACCATGACCGCGACATCGCCGATGATGACCGCGGCCGGGTTCGCGAAGGCGTTCCCCGCGGTGAGGGACTGCGTCGCCCCGCTCGCCGCCCGGATCGTGTAGCTGTCCCATGAGGGGGCGAAGGTGATCGCGGTCCCGATCGCGGCCAGCGCCGCAAGGGTCAGCATCACGACCGCGCTGCCCTGGCGGCCGTCCAGCTTGCGGGGCGCATCGGCCGCGCGGAGCCGGAAGGCCAGCACGGAGCCGGCCGTGCAGGCCAGCCAGCCGGCCAGCCCGAGCACCAGCCCCGGGCCCAGCAGGTGCGCACCGCCGGAGATCACCGTGCCGAGGTCTGCGAAGAAGAACCCGAACGTGACGATGCTCATGCCCAGCGCGAGGAGGGCCCCCATCCGCTGGCGGATGCCGCCGGACACGATGAGCACGGCGCTGGCTGCCCAGACCACCAGGTAGATCACGTGCGGGACCAGATTGGTGGGCTCCGCGGCGAGGCTGGCCCCGGACAGGTAGGCCGGGAAGAGCCCGGCCACCCCGCAGACAACCCCGGTGGCCAGCAGGATGGCCGCGCTGAGCGGCCCGGACGAGCGCAGGCCGGGCCAGGCGGAACGGACTCCCGGCCCGGCGGGGCCGACGCCCGTCCCGGGCGGGCGGGCGCCCGGCCAGGCCGGGCCCGCCGCAGGCGGGTAGGGACCGGCCGCCGGCCGCCAGGAGCTGGAAGCGGCCGGCGGGCCGGAGACTGGGTTCGCTGCCGGAGCGGACGCAGGGTCAGCCGGCGGAGCGGACACGGGGTTACCCGGCTGAGCGAAGGCGGGGTCAGCCGGGTGAGCGGAGGTCGGGTCCGCGGGCGGCCCGAGATGGACGATGTTGCCGGGCGCCTCGACGGTGTTGAACCGGGACCACGCCGCCGACCAGCCCGCCGGTGTCTCGGGCCACTGCTCCAGGGGCTGCTCCGGTGGCCCGCCTGCGGGCCAGATCGCGTAGCCGTGCTGGCCCCGCCCGAGCTGGTGGCCCGCTCCCCTGTACCAGATCGTGACGTCTTCCCGCACCGTCCCAGCCTCCCTGCTCAGCTTCCTGGCCGTGTCCCTTCGCCCAACCGTAGGAGCAGGACCTGAAGACTGGCTGGATGGTTGGTAAGCCGTTGCTGACCAGGGGCTCGACGGCGCGGAGGTCCTCGACGGGGACCCAGGTGAGCTCAGGCGGCCGGCCCGCACGCGACCGCAGCAGCCCGCTGATCAGCAGGAGGATGATGAGCACGGTCGCGCCGAGGGACAGCGCGAAGCCGGCCCGGAAGCCCGGCGGCCGGTAGTGCCAGGTCACCACGCCCCGCCCGGCTGGCACGTCGACGGCCTGGACGAGACCATCGCGGTGCACGGCCAGCGGGGCTGCCGCGCCGCCGCGGGGATGCCAGGTGGCCCTCCAGCCGGCCGTGGCCGCCACCGACCGGATGACCCGGACGCCGCGGGAGGAGGAGACGGCCGCCGCGGTCGGGCTGGAGGCCGGCCCGGCTACCCGCCGGACTGATGCACCCGAGGCGGACCGGCCGGGGAGCGCCTGGAGGCGGAGCGGGCCGCGGGCGAAATGATCCACGAAGACCGCGAACGAGCCGTCGCGGCCCGCGTACCCCCACCGCGGCGGGATGAGGGCGTCCTGCAGTTGCCCGTCGGCCACGAACACCTGCCCGTGGGCGTCGGTGACCGAGGCCGGGCCGAGCCGGGTTGCCTGGCCGCCGGCCTGGGCGACCACGGCGATGCTGCCCAGCGGCCTGGGCAGGCTGATGGCCAGCCGGGTCGCCCCGGCGGCGGCCGCCCGGAACCAGCGCGTCGCGCCGCTGGCGGTCATCAGCCCGATCTGGGTGCCGGCCGCCGCGTCCTGCCGGGCGTCCGAGTCCGGCACCTCGAGCCGCGTGACAGCGAGCGGCCCGGCGAAGTACCAGGTGGCCTTCTGGTGAGCGGTGACGTCCCGCCGGCCGGTGCCCGCCGGCCCGGGCGAGGCCGCGGATCCCCCGGCCGGGCTGGCCAGGTAGGCCGGTGGCGTGAGCAGGACGGAGGTGTCCAGCTGGTCGAGCACCCCGGTCCGCACGGCCCGGGGATCGAGCACGTCCTGCCCGTCGCCGCTGGCCCGGTGGGACCCGGTGGCCGAGGCGTAGAAGCCTGATACCAGCGAGGAGTATCCCTGTACCGACGGCGTGCCGCTGATCACGTTGAGATCGGGCGAGCCGAGTTCGGACAGGCCGTGCGCATCGATCTGGCCCGGATCGTAGATCGCGAACCGGCCCGCATACCCCAGCGACGCGACAGGACGCACGGCCGGCGTCCGGACCCCGGACCCGGCTCCCGGCTGGCCAGCCGGGGTCGCGCCGGTCCGCTGGCTCCCCGTTCCCGCCCGCTGGCTGGCTGCCGTGGCGCCCTGGGCGGCGGCGGCGCTGGTGCTGCCCAGGCCGGACCCGACCGCGACGACGCCGAGCAGGGTGAACACGATCAGGTCGGCCAGGACGAAGGTGCCGAGCCAGCGTGAGCGCGGCCCCGGCCGGAGGTGCCGGCCGGTGATCACCAGCACGACGGCCCCCACCCCGAGCAGCCCGTACGGGATCAGCCACGGCTTGAGCGAGCCATCGAGGCCGACGGCGCCCGGGCTGACCCTCAGCCAGTGCAGCAGCCCCGCTCCCCAGGACAGGCCGAGCGCGACGACGGCGACCACGCCGAGCGGCGGCAGGAGGGCGAGCACCGTCTCCAGATCGGGGCCACGGCGCCCGCGGATCCGGAGGAACCGGCGGCTGCCCGCACCGAGTGGCCGGTCGGCCCAGTAGGCCAGGAGTACGGCCAGCGCCAGGTCCGCGACGAGGATGTTCCGGCTCTGCAGCCGCTGGCTGCCGAACAGCGGCAGGTGGGCGAGCACGTCGCCGACCGGGGTGTTCCCGCCCAGGGCCAGCACGATCCCGGCCAGCGCCGTGATGTGCCACACGAGCCACTCCGGCGGCCGTGGCCGCAGCCGGACCCGGGCCAGCAGCGCGAGTGCGGCGACGAGGGGCAGGATCCCCACGTAACCCGTGACCTCAGCCAGGTTGTAGTTCGCGAAGAAGGCGGGCTGGCCGAACGAGCCGGAGCCGCCGAGCAGATCCGGCACCAGCATCAGCAGCAGCCACCGGTGCGGGAGCGAGCCGGAATTGAACAGGGCCACGGTGCTCGCGCCCCGCTGGGACGAGCCGACCACGGCCAGGCCGGGCAGCCACTGCACCGCCCCGAGGCAGGCGCCCAGAGCCAGGCCCGCGGCGACTGAGAGGGCGGCCGGGCCAAAGTGCCGGCCGAGTCGGGCGACCTGCCAGACCGCGTAGAGGAGGACGATCACGCCGGCGTCGTCGATGGCCCGCGGCTCACCGGCCAGGATGGTCAGGCCGAACGTCCCGCCCAGGGCCCCGGTCCAGGCCAGCCGCGAGAACCTGGTCCCGGGCCCGGTGAGCCGGAGGACGCACAGCAGCTGCAGCGGCACCCAGCTCATGCCGGCCACCAGCCCGAAGTGGGCCACCTGCGCCGACATGGCCCCGGCGAACGCGAACGAGAGCGCACCGAGCAGGCCCGGCAGGCTGGCCAGGCGGCAGGCACGCAAGAACGCGAACATCCCCAGCCCGGCGGTTGCCCAGGTGAGGACCATGTTCAGGGTCCAGGCGGCCACCGGCGGCAGGACGGCGAACAGGAACGTGAACGGGTAGGCCGCCCCGGCGTTCCAGCCGCCCAGCAACGGGGCACCGCTCCAGATGTACGGGTCGTACAGCGGCAGGTGGCCGTGGCTGATCTCCTGCCCCACCAGTACGCGCAGCGGGAAGTTCTGGGTCAGGTCGTCACCGGGCAGGACGGGGTGCCCGAGCAAAGCCGGAACCCCGTACACGAGGACGGGCAGCGCGATGAGCAGCGCGACCGCCGCGGCATCTCCCGGCCGGAGCCGGGCCGCCCGCGGGCCGCCTGGCACGCGGAACGTCTTCGCGGCGTGTGAGAGTGACAGCTCGGCCCCATCGTGAACGACTGTGGCGGCGGTGAGCTGCCAGGGTATCGGGGCTCTCCCGGCCGGCCCGCTAGGCCCCGCCTTCTGCGGGGAACGGCTGGCCGCCGGTGTCCACCTGGCCGTGGGCGACGAGCCAGGCCAGGGCCTCATGAAGGGCCTCGAGCGTGCTGTACCGGGGCGCGTAGCCGAGCACCTCGCGGGCCCGGGCGATGCTCGCGGTGATGCTGCGGAACGTGTGCTCGCGGGTGGCCTCGGCGTGCGCCGGATCGGTGCGGCGCTCGAACTCCGCCCAGTCCACGAAGTCCAGCTCCGGCTCACGGCCGAACCACTGCGCGACGCCGGCCGCGAGGCCGCGCAGCGTCATGGCCTGCTCGGCCACGACGTGGAAGCTGGCCCCGATGGCCGCGGGCCGGGACAGGGCCCGTTCGAAGGCCTGGGCCACATCGTCGGCGTGCACGTGGTGCAGGACGCCCAGACCATGATCGGGCAGCGCGAGCGGCTTGCCGGTGGCCAGGCTGGTCCAGACGGCCGGGTCCAGATTGCCGGCGGGCGTGATCACGGGCCAGCCTGGCCCGCTGATGTGACCGGGGTGCAGCACGACCGAGGGGACGCCGCCTGCCAGCGTCTCGCGGTGCAGCAGTGCCTCGATCTCCGCCTTGCCCGTGCCGTACTCGCCGTAGGCGGTGCGGGGCTCGTCCTCGGTGACCGGCACCCGCAGCGCCGGGCCGTGCACCCAGATCGTCCCGCAGTGCAGCAGCAGCGGGCGGGACGGGCGGAGCGCGTCCACCAGCTGCCGCGCCGACTCCGCGGTGAAGCAGACCAGGTCGGCGACCACGTCGGGACGCAGCTCCGCGACCCGCCCGCCGAACGTTCCGGCGGCGTCCTGCGCGTCGCGGTCTACCGTGACCCGGGTGACCCGGGACCACTCGGGGGCCGGGTGGTACGGCTCGCGCTGCCCGCGGCTGAGCGCGATGACCTCGTGACCGCCCCGCACCAGCCGCGGCACCAGGTAGGTGCCGATGTGCCCGGTAGCGCCGATGACCACTACGCGACTCATCCCAGATCCTCTCCTCCGACGCCCGTACGAGACTAGCGGCGGCTCATGCCGGGCGGGCCTGCGCGCTTGGCCGCAGCCGCCGGCGTCACCGCTGACGGAGCCGTTCGGCCAGGTCCCGGGCTACCCCCGCCCCGTGGCCCCCTACCCGGCCGGGGGAGGCTAGCACGATTGCCCGCCCGGCAGGCAGGTGGCTACGGTCGGACCAGCCCGGGGGGGAGGGCAACTGGTGAGGCGGTTCTTTCGGGTCATCCGTGCGCTGGTCAGCGACCCGGCCATGGCCCGCGTGACGGCCGCCTTCGTCGCGTTCGTGGTGGCCGAGTACGCGGTGTGGATCGGGATGCTGGTCTACGCCTTCGACCGCGGCGGCACTACCACCGCCGGGCTGGTGGCGTTCGCGCAGCTGTTCCCGGGCATGCTCCTCGCCCCGGTCCTGGCCACCCTCGCCGACCGGAAGTCGCCGACCCTGCTCCTGGCCGGCGGCTACGTGGTGCAGGCGCTGGGGATGGCGGGCGTCGCGGCCAGCCTGTGGTCCGGGGCGCCGCCGCTGCTGGCGTACGGAATGGCCGTGCTGGCCAGCACCGCGATGACCACCACCCGGCCGGCCCAGTTCGCCGTGCTGCCCGCCCTGGCCCGCGACGCCCAGCAGCTCACCGCGGCGAACGTGGTGGCCGGCTGGGCCGAGAACGTGGGCGTGATCCTGGCCGCCCTGGTCGCGTCGCTGTTTCTCGGGCTCGGCCAGATCGGCGCGCTGTTCGCGGTCTGTGCCGCGATGGTGGCGGGCGCGGCGGCGCTCGTCGCGCCGGTGCGGGTAGCGGGCATCGCGCTGGACGGCGGGGCCAGCGCGCCGTCCGGACTGACCACGCTGCTGGAGGGGGCCCGGGAGGTCAGCGGGCAGCCGCGGCCACGGCTGCTGGTCAGCCTGCTCACCGCGCAGTACGTGGTGATCGGCTCGCTCGACGTGCTGTTCGTGGTGGTGGCCATCCGGGTCCTGGGCCGGGGCCAGGTGTGGGTCGGCTACCTGAATACCGCGTACGGGGCGGGCGGCGTCGCGGCCGGGCTGCTCACCGCGCACCTGCTCGGGCGGCGGCTCGGCCCGGCGCTGGCGATCGCCCTGACCGCCTTCAGCGCGGGCCTCATCCTCACCGCCTTCACCAGCCAGCTCGGCCTGGTGGTCGCGCTCATCGCGCTGGCCGGCGGCGGCCGGGCGGTCCTGGCCGTCTCGGCGAACACGATGCTGCAGCGGGTGGTGCCCGCGCAGCTGGTCGGGCGGGTGTTCGGGATCGTCGAGGGGCTGTCCATGGCCGGGCTGGCGGCGGGCTCGCTGCTCACCCCGCTGCTGGTCGGCCTGGGCGGGGCCCGGCTGGCGCTGATCGCCGTCGGCTGCCTGCTGCCGCTGACCGCGCTGTGCGGGGTCCGGACATTCCGCCGCCTGGACCAGGGCCGGGCCGTGCCCGTGACCGAGGTGGCGCTGCTGCGCTCGCTGCCCCACTTCGCGGATCTGCCTGCCCCGGCGCTGGTGACCCTGGCCGGGGCACTGGAGCGGATCGACGCGGCGCCCGGCCAGGTGCTGATCCGCCAGGGGGAGGACGCGGACCGGTTCTACGCCATCGCCGACGGTGAGGTGGCGGTCTCGGTGGACGGGCGGCCACGCGGGGTGCGGGGCCGGGGCACCGGCCTGGGCGAGATCGCCCTGCTCCGCCGGGTGCCCCGGACCGCGACGGTGACCGCGGTGAGCCCGGCCACCCTGTTCGCCCTGGACTCGGCGACGTTCCTGGCCGCGGTCAGCGGGCACGCTCCCACCCGGCGTCACGCCGACCAGGTCGCGGCCCGGTGGGTCAGCGCCGACGCCGGCGTGTAGCACCTGGCCGTCGGCGCGGCCGTCCGCAGGGCAGGATGGGAGTCATGAGCACACGGATGCGGGATCTCCTGAGTGACGGCCTTCGATCAGCTCCGGCGCCTCATTCCTTCCTGGCCCCGGGTTTTTATCCTGCCGGTCGCCGCCGGGACGTTATAAGGCACCTGGCCGGGGAACCCGGGTGCCATGACTGACAAGGCCACCAGCGACCTGTGGTGGAAGGACGCCGTTATCTACTGCGCCGATGTGGCAACGTGGCTGGATTCCGATGGTGACGGGACCGGCGATCTGGCGGGCCTGACCGGGCGGCTGGACTACCTGTCCGGGCTGGGCATCAGCACCCTGTGGATGATGCCGTTCTACCCCTCACCCCTGGGCGACGACGGGTACGACATCACGAACTACTACGCCGTCGATCCCCGGTTCGGCACGCTGGGCGACTTCGTCGAGATGATCCGGACGGCCAGCAATCTCGGCATCCGGGTCCTGGTCGATCTGGTCATGAACCACACCAGCGACCAGCATCCCTGGTTCCAGCAGGCCCGGCGCGACCGTCGTTCCCGCTACCGCCACTTCTACGTCTGGAGCGATGAGAAGCAGGCCCAGCCGAGCGAGGTGGCGTTCCCCGGGGAGCAGGACAGTACCTGGACCTACGACGATGTGGCCGGGCAGTGGTACATGCACCGCTACTACGACTTCATGCCGGACCTGAATATCACCGACCCGGATGTCCGCGACGAGATGAACAAGGTCCTCGGCTTCTGGCTGGAACTCGGGGTGTCGGGTTTCCGGGTCGACTCGCTGCCGTTCATGATCGAGACGGTCGGCACCCGATCCCGGGAGCAGCCGATCTCCTACCTGAGATCGCAGGTCGAGTTCATCGGGCGGCGCCGCGGCGATGCGATCTTCCTGGGCGAGGCCAACGTCAGCCCGCAGGAACAGGAGCGCTACTTCGCCATCGACGATGGCGACGGGGTGCAGATGCTGTTCGACTTCCGTACCTGCGCCGCGCAATGGCTCGCGCACGCCCGGGGCCACGCGGCGCCGCTGATCGACGCGCTGAACCAGCGGCCCCGGATCCCTGAGCACGCCCAGTTCGCCAACTTCTGCCGGCACCACGATGAGCTCAACCTGGGCCTGCTCAGCGACGCCGAGCGCGGTGAGGTGTTCGACGCGTTCGCGCCCGCGCCGGAGCACCGGGTGTACGGGCGCGGGATCCGGCGGCGCCTGGCGCCGATGCTGGGTAACGACCGGCGCCGGATCCAGCTCGTGCTGGCCCTCACCCTGGCGCTGCCCGGCACGCCCGTCCTGCTGTACGGCGACGAGATCGGCATGGGCGAGGACCTCTCCCTGCCGGGCCGCCTCGCCGTCCGCAGCCCGATGCAATGGTCCTCCCGGCACGCCGGCGGGTTCTCCGCCTCGGCCACGCCGTACCGGCCGGCGCAGGCCGACGGCCCGTACGGCTACCGCACGGTCAACGTGCTCGACCAGCGCCACGACCCCGGCTCGCTGTACTCCTGGGTGGCCCACGCCATCCAGATCCGGCGCCAGTGCCCGGAGCTCGGGTGGGGGGAATGGCGCACGCTGGAGGTCAGCGACCCGCGGGTGCTGGCCATCGAGACCCGCTGGCGGGACGGCTGCGTGGTTACGCTGCACAACCTGTCCCCCGAGCCGGCCACCGTCCGGCTGCCCGGCGACCTGGCCGACCGCGCGCGCGACGGCGGGTTGCGGCAACTGCTCGGCGACTCCGGCTCCCCGGACGGCGGGGCCAGTGCCGGGGTCCGGGCGGACGGGGACATCACGCTGGCGGGCTATGGATACCGCTGGCTGCGGCTGCCCGAGGCCGGTGCCCTGGGTTAACGGCGCCCTGGGTTAACAGTGCCCTGGGTTAGCTGCCCAACCCGGAACCCGGACCTGGTCGCGGCGGCCCGGGTCCTACGAGCCGATCATCGGCGCCCTGTCCCTGCTGCTGCGGGCGAACGAGGCGGCCGGCACCATCCGCCCGGGCCTGGATCCCGACGATGTTCTGCTGATGATGGGATTCCTGTGGCGGATCGACCCCAAGAGCGACTGGCGGACCCGGTCGGGCCGGCTGCTTGACCTGCTCATCGACGGTCTGCGGGCGGGCGCGCCGCGCCATGGCCGGCGCGGCGGGTGCCGAGGGCGATCCACCTTTTCCCGCCGAGCGGTGATCGGGCGGCCCGGGTCTCGTGCGTCTCATCGCGGTAACGCCAGGTAATCCAGGCTTCCCGCGCGTCTCTCGATAAGCCAAGACCTGCGCCATGCACCCGGGCCGACCCACGCCGCTCAGCAGTGACGCAGGTGTGCCGGGGAGCCTGGTCGGCGACTGCCCAGCACCCCAGGCACAGGACGCGGAGAGACATACCCGTGATGAATGCTCAGACGTCGGCGCCGGCGCAGTCCCCGGCAGGCACGCTCGTCGCCGGGCGCACCGCTTCGCACCGCCCGGACCGGCCCACCCGGTGGCGGCTGCCCAGTGGCTGGCCGCTGCTGCCGGTGCTGATCGTCCAGACGCTGCTGTCGCTCCGGCTGGTCCGGGCCGACACCGCGTTCCAGGACGAGGGCCTGAATCTGTGGGCCGGGCACCTGCAGTGGGCGAACTGGCTGCATGGCACGGCCGATCCCGCCGTTCCCGTACTACTTCTCCGGTGCGCCGGTGATCTACCCGCCGCTCGGCGCGCTCGCCGACCACGCGGGCGGCCTGGCCGGGGCGAGGGTCCTGTCGCTGGTCTTCATGCTCGGGCGCGACCACGCTGCTGTGGAGTGCGGCCCGGCGGCGGTACGGGCGGCGGGCTGCCTTCTTCGCGGCCGCACTGTTCGCCGTGCTGGGTCCCACCCTGCACCTGGGCGCGTTCGCCACCTACGACGCCCCGTCCCTGTTCCTCGTCGCGCTCGCGTCCTGGTGCGTGCTGCGGGCCGGGGATCAGGGCGCGGTGATGGGGCACATGGTCGCGGCGGGCGGGGCCCTGGCCCTGGCCAACGCCACGTCGTACTCCACGGTCCTGTTCGACGTGCTCGTCCTGGTGCTGGCGGTGCCTGGCGGCGTTCCCGGCGCCGGGTGGCCGGGTCGCGCTGCAGCGGGTGGGCATCCTGCTGGTCACGGTGGTCGTGTGCCTGGCCGTGGGCCTGCTGATCGGCGGGGGCAGCTACCTCCACGGGCTTCACGCGGACCATCCTGACCCCGGTGGCGCATACGGACTCCGCGCTGTCCGTGCTCTCGAGCACCTGGTACTGGGCGGGCCTCCTCGTCGTCCTGGCCGTGGGCGGCGTCATCATCAGCGCCGTGCGGCGGCAGGGACGGGCCGGGACCTGGCTGCTGGCCGTCCTGACCGCTGGCCGCGATCCTGGGGCCGGCCGAGCAGGCCTGGCTGCACACCGCCGCGCTGCTCAACGAGCACGTGGGCGTGGGCGCCTGGTTCGCGGCCATCGCCGCGGGCTACGCGGCGGACCGCTTCGTCGCGGCCGTGCCCCCCGGCCGGGAGCGGGGGCTCACCAGCGTGACCTGCGTGATCGCGCTGGTGTTCCCGGTCTACCTGGGCGCGGTCGCAGTCGTGGTCGTTCGCGACCAGCTGGCCCAACGCGACCGCGTTCATCGCGGTGCTCCGGCCGCTGGCCGCGTCACAGCAGCGGGCCGCTGCTCGTCGAGGACCCCTCGGTCGCCAAGTACTACCTGCCATCCGGGCAGGAGTGGCGTCGCTGGTCCAGCACCCGCAACATCGTCCTGCCCTCCGGGGCCAGCCACCGGGAACGCCGGCCGCCACGGCGGGGATCGTCGCGACGGGCAACGCCAAGACCTTCGCCCATACATCGCCCAGGGCTACTTCTCCTATGTGGCCCTCAACTTCACCGACACCACCGCGCTGGACCACGGGCTGGCCACCGAGCTGCACCACAATCCCGACTACCACACCATCTCGGTCGTGCCCTACGGCACCGAGGTCAAGCCGGTCGGCCTGGGCACCTATGTGATCTGGAAACACGAGCCGCCGCAGGGCTAGGTGTTCTGTCCTGACCGGCTGGTGAGCCGGCTAGGCGAGCCATTCGACCCATTCACCCGACGGGTGCGCCCGGGCCAGCAGACGGCTGCGCTCCGTGCCGCCGTCGAAGGTCCGCTCCCCCAGCACGGCGAACACACCGTCGCGCTGGTAGTCGCGGACCAGTGCGCCCGGGAGCGGTATGCCCTGCACGCTGTCGCGGCCGGACGGCCCGAGCGGGACCAGCGGGTCCAGCGACAGCCAGGTCACCGGGCGGGTCCGCCCCGCGCGGGCCAGGATGGCGGCCAGCTCCCTGCGCTGCGGTGGGGAGAGGAACACCGCCAGGTATGCGTCGGTGACGATGACCTGGCGGCCGGCGCCGAACCCGTCCAGCACGCCGGGCAGCGCGCCCAGCACGTCACCGGCGAGGAGCCGCGCCGGGTAGCGCCGCGCCACCCCGATCGCGGCGGCCAGCCGGGCCAGCGCGGAGGCTTCCGGCGGCGCGCACGCCTCCAGCCATGACCGCGCCGCCGGGTCCTGCGGGTCCAGGGGATGGCGGTCGATGCCGACCCGCTCGGCGATGGGCGGGAGCACGGCCGGCGGTGGCCTCCGGGAGCCGCGGACGTCGCAGCTCAGGGTCATCGCGGCGGTGCGGGGGCCGGACGCCTGGTCACCGACCAGATAGCGGTAGCGGTCCAGGTGCAGCCCCAGGCCGGCACCGGTGCCCAGGTCGGCCAGGCCGATCGGCTCGGCCGACGAGGCCGGGTCCGCAGATGAGGCTGAGTCCGCACCTGAGGCCGGGGCACGCACCTGAGGCCGGGCGCGTCGGCGGGTCCATGACCGCAGCGATGCCCAGCGCGATCTGCGTGCACCGGGCCACCTCGTTCATCTGGTACCGGCGTCCCTGGCATTCCGTCTCGATGTCGTCCAGCCGGGCGGAGATGAACGCCCGGGCCGCCCCGGGGAAGCCGCCGTCGATGCGGGGCTGCGGCCCCCCGGGTTCGGGGAAATACCCGGCCAGCGGCACCGGCCGGTCCCGGCGGACCAGGTACGAGATGGCCGCGCTGGCCAGCAGGGCCGGCAGCCGGTCGGCCGGCAGGCAGGCCAGCCGGTCCAGGAGTTCCTCGTGGGCGGCGATGGCCTCGAACAGGCCGGCCGTCAGCCGCCAGGACTCCGGCGCGCCGTCGGGCGACCAGCCGGCCGCCACCTCCAGGGCCTGGGCCCGGATCTCCTCTGCCGCGGACACGGCACCACGATACGTCCCGTTAGTGTTACGGAATGTGTGCGGGGCTGGAACGGCGGGCCGTCAGCCGTGCAGGACGTCGGTGTGGTGGCAGAAGTGGACCCGGCCGGCGCCGAGCGCGTGCATCCTGGCCAGCGAGCCCCGCCAGGCGGCGAAGTCCGCGGCCTGCCCATCCGGCAGGCCGGCGCCGTCCGGGGCGGGCGGCTGGCGGTACTGGCGCGGGGTGTACGCGGCGTCGCCGGTGAGCAGGTCGGCGGAGCCGTCGCCGGTGCGCACCACGACCGACTGGTGGCCCGCCGTGTGGCCCGGCGTGGTGATGACCGACACGCCCGGCAGGATCTCGGCGTCCCCGTCGAGCAGCTCGAACGACGCGTTCATGAAGCCGAGCCAGTCGTACAGCTCCGGCTCCTCGCGCTGCGCGCGGGCCAGCTCGGCCCGCTGGACGTAGACCGCGGCGTGCGGGAAGACCGCGTTCTGGCCGCAGTGATCGAAGTGCAGGTGCGTGTTGATGACCAGGCCGATGTCGGCGGGACTCATCCCGAGGCCGGCCAGCGCATCGGCGGCGCTGCGGTTGACCACGCGCCAGTCGCTCAGCAGGTCGTCCGGCCCGCCGACGCCGGTGTTGACCAGCGCGGCCCCGCCGGGGTGAATGACGACGAACCCGTGCACCGGCCACTCCCCGCCATCGGGCCCGCGCAGCGAGGCCAGGTGCAGCCGCCTGATCTCCAGGGTCATGCCGGTCCTCCGGGCGCCTCGGGTGCGCCGGGCTCCCGCGGCGCGCTTGGTTCGCCTGGTTCGCCGGGCGCTCCGGACACGGCGGCGACCACGAGCTCGGCCACCGCCGCCATCCCGGCCGCGTTGGGGTGGTACGGCGCCCCGCCGCGCAGCGAGAGGTGGAAGCGCCGCGTCCAGGGCGCCGCCGACCAGGCGTGATGACCGGCGGAGGCCACCGAGGCGGCGACGTACTCCGCGCCGGCGGCCTCGGCCGCGGCCCGGGTCGTCGCGGCCAGCCGGGCCGCGATCGAGCGGCCCCACTCCGCGATCGCGGCCGGCGGCGGCGTCCCGGCATCAGTCCCGGCCGGCGGCAGGATCGTCAGGTAGTTGACGAACAGCACCCGGCAGTCCGGGGCCTGCTCGCGCGCGCCCCGCGCGATGGCCTGGAGGCTCGGCCCGAGTCCCGCGAACCGCTCGTCCGTGGCGGCGGGATCCCCGAACCCGGCCACCTGGGCCCGGACCCGGGGCAGCGCCCGCAGCGGCCAGGGCAGGCTGGACAGCGTGAGCCGGGGCAGGTAGCCCACGTCGTTGCCGCCCGCGGTGACGGTGACCAGGCGCGTGGCCGGCGTGACCGCGTCGAGCTGCGCGGCCTGGCCCGCGGCCGACGGCCGGAGGATGTCGCCGGTCGTCGCGCCGGAGTAGGTCACGTCGTGCAGGTCCAGCCCGAGCGCGCGGGCGGCCAGGTGGGCGTAGTTGCTGGCCGACCGGCCGGCCCGGCGGGGGCTGCCGGGGACCCGCGCCGGGAGGCCTGGCCCGGCCGCGAACGAGCTGCCCATCGCGACGTAACGGCTCCCGGCCGGGATCTCGCTCATCCTGCCCTCTCCCGTCCCCGCGCGCGCGGCCTGTCCCTGTCCATTCCATGATCCTGGTCGATCGCTGCGAAATAGCAGCACCGATTGACCAGAGATCAGGGAAACCGCGCCCCGCGGCCCGCTAACGTCCCCTCGAACACCAGATACCGGGGCGACCAGGGGGTAACGGGATGGGGCAGCAGCGGGGACGGGGTCCGGTCCGGCACAGACCGGCCTGGAGCGGTGTGGCGGGCGCCGCGATCAGTACCGCCGTGATCGCGGGCCTGGCCGGCTGCGGGAACTCCGCGGGGCCCGCCAGCGGAAGTTCCGCGCCGGCCGCCTCCGCCAGCCCGGCCCCGGCCAGCACCGGAGCCACCCCGGCGGGCACGGCCGCGGCGACCGCGAGCGCGTCCGCGGCGGCCGCGGCGTTCACGCCGATCGTCGAGCCGTTCGACCCCGGTCACCCGGCGCGCACCAAGCCGGCCCCGGCGAGCTGCGGCGGCCAGTCGTCCACCCTCGCCATCGAGCAGTGCTACGAGGCCAGGACCGAGGACGCGGACACGTCGATCGACGCGGTGCAGCTGGCGCACTACCAGAGCGGGTCGACGGCCCAGCGGGCGGCCATCAACGCCGGCGACAGCGCCTGGCTGGCGGCCCGCCAGCCGGTGTGCGCGAAGGCGTTCCACTCCGGCGGGACCGTCGACGGGATCAACGCGGCGGGGTGCCTGCTGGCCGAGAGCACCGCCCGGCTGGACGCCCTGAAGGGGATCACGCCCGCGGAGGCGGTGCTCAAGTCCACCGACAACACCGATCCGAGCGCCCTGTCCTGGTACACCACGCCGGAGGGCTCCCGTATCGCCATGATCGACACGCAGGGTGACGCCACCGGCGGGGTGATCATCTCCTGGGTGGTCATCGGCGGCGCGAACGGGTTCCTGGTGAACCCGGCCCAGTTTTCCTATGTGGACCGCTCGTTCACCGACCCCGGGAAAATCCAGCCGCCCAATCCCACCGGGCACCGGGTCTCACCGGGCGCCGAGTACCAGTTCGGCATCGACTACAGCCGCCTGTCCGCCGATCCCAACTCCGGCAAGGGCACAGGAGGCTGGGTTTACGCGCCGGGCACCCCGGTAGCGGTCTGGCGCTAGCGGCCGCCGGCCGGCCACCCCGGCCGCGAGAACTAACGACCTTGCTGATGTGCGGCCGGTCGTGACCGCAGAGCCTGGGCATACCTGCTGCACCGGCGAAAGGCGATCATGCCGGCTACCACCGATCCGCACGTGACCCTGATCCGCCCGGTGTCCCCGCAGACACCGGAGGGCTGCGCGGAGTGCCTGCGCCTGGGGTCGGCGTGGGTGCACCTGCGGCTGTGCCTGACCTGCGGACACGTCGGGTGCTGCGACTCGTCCCCGCTGCGGCACGCCCGCGGTCACGCCTACGGGACCGGCCACCCGGTCGTGCAGTCCTTCGAGCCGGGCGAGAACTGGCGCTGGTGCTATGTCGACGAAACCTACGTCTGATCGCGGCCACCAGGCGTCTGATCGCAGCCACCAGGCTGGTCACCACATGCTCCTGGCCCGGGCTCGGCGGTGCACCGGCCGTCTGGCACAAGACCGCGCCGCGGTCCCGGTGGGTATCCCCCAGCTCCACCGGGACCGCTCCGGTTAGGCTGCGGTCAGCCGGTGATCTCCACGTGGCGCGGCCTGGCGGCTCCGGACTCGGGGACCGTCACGGTGAGGACACCATCGTTGAGGCTGGCGACGACAGAGTGATAGTGCGCGCGATCCGGCGGGCCGGAAGCTGTGTCATCGCGGAACCTCCTCTGCTTTCTGATCAGTGGCTTAGGGCACGTGCCTCGATGCTCGATGCTGTCCGGCCGGAGCAGGCCGCGCATCCCCTGACCGGCTAGTCGTCTGCGGGCCAGGCCAGGCGCGGTGGTCACCGGCCCGCCGGGACTACCCACCTTGACGAAGTGCCAGGAAGCACGGGTGGCCAGGCTGTGTCTAATGCCATAGCGATCCCAGCCAATCGCCGTCGGGCGGCCGGGCGGAGGAGGCACACCATGACCATCTCGCCCCCATCGAGTGTGGGCACCGGCCAGGCCGCACTGACCGACGAGGAACTGCAGAACTACGTGGCCAGTCCCCTGGCAGGCTGCGCGGGCACGGCTCTCGACCCCGACGAGTGGTATCCCATCGCGGCCAAGGCCGAGCGGGCCCGCGCCGAGGCGACCCGGGCACTGGCCGTGTGCACGGCGTGCCCGGTGCGGGCCGAGTGCCTGGAACTGTCGCTGCGGACCTGGAGCGGCGCCGGCCAGCATGGCATCTGGGGCGGCCTCGTCGAAGCCGACCGTAATTCCCTGCGCCGCGAGTGGCTGCGCGGCGCCCCGGTAACGGCGCTGCTGGCCCGCCTGGCGCAGGCCCGCTGAGCGGGCGCCACCCGCCGCCGGGCCAGGCCGCGCCAGGATCTGCCGGATACGCACCAGGCAGGAAAAAGGCGAAGGGCCGGGGCTCCGGAATGGCGGTCCGGACAGATTCCAATCGCACCGAAAGGGCGGGCGCTGTCCTTCCAGCGTGATCATTATTCATCGCTCACCAGCGACCCAGCTGATTGCCTGGCTTTTGCCAGATCATCAGGAAAGCAGGGGGCAGCGCGGAATTCGGAGCGGTTCAGGGGGCCGGCTGCTTCCTTGTCTTGTAACTGAGTTGATGCCTAACATAGACCTTCACGCGACTCCACGATGGGCCACAAGGGGTACCTGGGGGCGCCACGGCAGCGCAGGTACGGCTGTTCTGTTACGCGAGTGACGCGTGGCGACTACATCGGGGACCGAAGGATGCGCGGTCGGGAGAAAGAACTTGACGTGGCACTCGGCATGCTCCGGGCAGCGGAGGCGGGGCGCGGCGGCATCCTGCTCGTCGAGGGCGAGCCGGGAATCGGCAAGAGCTGCTTCCTGGAAGAATCCGCTGCGGCGGCCACGGCGCGGGGCTTCACGCTGGCCTGGGGCCAGGCGGACGCCCGGCGGATGCCCGGGACGCGGGTGCTGGTCCCGACCCCCGGGGAACTGCTGACGCCCGCGGGTGCGGCCGGCTGCGGCCGGCCGTGGTGGGACGCGCCTGCCGCCGGACCGGACGGGGGCCTCGCACTGCACACGGCAGAAAGCCCGCTGCGCACGGCGGACAGCCCGCTGCGCACGGCGGACAGTCCGCTGCGCACGGCGGACCGCCCGATGCTGATCGTGCTGGACGATCTGGAATGTGCCGACCGGGCGATGCTCTGGGGGTTGCGGGGCCTGGCCCAGCAGCCGCGGACCCGGCCGCCGCTCTGGCTCCTGGCCCGGAGCACCGCCAGTGCCTACAGCGACGCCCAGTGGCTGTTCACTCATCTGGAGCACAGCGGGGCGGCCCGGCTGCGGCTCAGCCCGCTGGGCGCGTCGGCCGTGGCCGACGTGGTGGCCGGGGTCCTGGACGCCGTGCCGGACGAGGCGATCCTGGCGCTGGCCGCCGGGACAGGCGGGAATCCCCTGCTGCTCACCGAGCTGCTGGCCGGCCTGCGGGACGAGGGCAAGATCCAGGCGGGCGCCGGGTCAGCCCGGCTGGCGTCCGGCCAGCTGCCGAAGCGTTTCCTGGCCGTCATCCAGCGATGGACCACCGCGCTCGGCCCCCGGGCCCGGCAGGTCCTGGCGGTCGGCGCCGTGCTGGGCCGCTCGTTCAGCATCGAGAAGGTGGCCGCGCTCCTCGGTGAGACACCCGCACGGCTGCTGCCGGACGTCGAGGCCGCGCTGCGGGCCGACCTGCTCGTGGCGACACCGGACTCGCTCATATTCGACCGGGAGCTGGTGTGGCGGGCACTCGCCGAGAGCGTGCCCCGGCCGGCCCGCCAGGCGCTGCACCGGCAGATCGGCCAGCTGCTGCTGGACCAGGGTGGCCCGGTGACCGAGGCCGCCGATCACCTGGTCAGCGCGGGCCGGCCGGCCGCGCCTGCCGCTCTGGCCCAGCTGGACCGCGCAGCCCGGTCCTTCCTGGCCGCTGCCCCGCAGACCGCCGCTGACCTGGCCCTCCAGGCGCTCCGGCTGTCGGAGCCGGCCGACCAGGACCGGTTTGCGCGGATCGTCACCGCCGTGGAGGCCCTGGCCGTCGCCGGGCGGCTGGCCGAAGCCGGGGAATGCGCGCAGTCCGCTCTCGCCGGACCGCTGCCGGCACCGAGACCGGTGGAGATGAGGCTCCGCTCGCTCCTGTCGTCCGTCCGATTGTGCGGCGGCCAGCCTGCCGAGGCCCGGGCCCTGGCCGAGGATCTGCTGGGAGAGCCCGAACCTGGCCGCGAGGCCCGGGACGAAGCCGAGATCACCCTCATGCTGGCCCGGTCCATGTCGGCGGGGTCCAGGCCGACAGAGGAGACCGGGGAAGCATGGCGGTCGGCTGAGGCCATCCTGGCCCGGGCCGGCCAGGAGAGCCAGCCGAGGCTGGCCGCCGCGCTGCTGATCCAGGCCATGCGCTCCTGGCAGGCAGGCCAGCTGGCCGCGGCGCTGGACATCGCGCGGAAGGCGGCCCGGCTGGCCAGCACCGCGACCGGGCTGACGTGCCGCGGGATAGCGCCGATGCTGCTCGGGGGGATGCTCGTCTCAGCCGGCCAGCTGGACCAGGCGGATGAGGTCCTCCGCGGGCTGCAGGCCGCCGCCGCGACCACCGGGCCGGGCGGGCGCGACCCGAGCACGGAGATACTGGCGGGCAGCCCTGGCCCTCGCCGCCGGGCGCCCGGCGGAGGCGGCGGCCGGTGCGCAGCAGGGCCTCGCGCTGGCCGCCACGCACGAAAGCGATCTGCTCACCACCTGCGGCCTGGGCGTCCTGGCCACATCGTCGCTGCGCGGCGGCGACCTCGCGGCCGCGGTCGGGTATGTGCGCAGCTACCAGGACCGGATGGCCCGGCACGGCCCCGGCTACGGGCAGACGCGCTGCCTGGTGGTCGCGGCTCAGCTCGCCGAGGCGCGCCAGGACACGGAAGGCGCGGCGGAGATTGCGGCCCGCCTGCAGCTCTGCCTGCGGCAGCACCCGGGCGTGCTGGCCGGCGACCTGACCGCATCCGGCTGGCTGGTCCGCTTCGCGCTCGCCCAGGGGAACCGGGAAGACGCAGAGGCGGTGTGCGCGGCCGCCGCCGAGCTGGCGGCGGGCAGCCCGGGTCTGGCCGGCGTCACGGCGGCTGCCGCGCACGCGCGCGGGCTGCTGGATCAGGACGCCGGGGCGCTGCAGCGCGCGGTCGAGGACAGCCCCGATCCGTGGGCCCGCGCGTCCGCGGCCGAGGACCTCGGGGTGCTCCTCATCGGGCGGAATGACTTCGAGGCAGGCGGGCGGCGGCTCGAGGACTCGCTGGCCGGCTACGACCAGACGGCGGCCCTGCGCGACGGCCGGCGAGTCCGCCGCCGGCTGCGGGGAATCGGCATCCGGCGGCGGCATTTCACCCACGCCAAGCGCCCGAAAACGGGCTGGTCGAGCCTCACCGACACCGAGCGTGCCGTGTCTGACCTGGTCGCCAAGGGCCTGACCAACCAGCAGATCGCCGGCGAGATGTTCCTGAGCACGCACACCGTGGCGTTCCATCTGCGCCAGGTCTTCCGCAAGCTGGACATCAGCTCCCGCGTCGACCTGGCCCGGGTCTTCACCGAGCAGGCGCAGCTGGCCGGGCCGCCGGCGGGCCCGCCGGCGAACGGGAGGCCGCGCCAGGAGCGAGCCGGGTGAGCGGGCGGTGATCGCCAGGGCAGGCGGCCGGGGGGACGCCATGGGCAGCTACCAGTACACGGCGGGCGACGACACCTGGCAGTGGTCCGACGGGATCTACGCCATCCATGGCTTCCACCGGGGCGAGGTGGTCCCGACCACGGCGCTGCTGCTGAGCCACGCCCATGCGGCCGACCGGCGGCAAGCCGGGCAGGTTCTGCGGGCCTGCCTGCGCGACGGCAAGCTGTTCAGCCTGCTCTACCGGATCATCGACGCGGCGGGGCAGCTCCGCTGGGCCCTGATCGCCGGGGAGGGCACCTTCGATGACGCCGACGCCGTGACGGGCATCCGCGGTTACCTCATCGACGTGACTGAGTCGCAGGCCCGGGCCAGGTCGCGGGAGGTGGCGACCGGCCTGCGCAAGGCCATGGCCTCCCGGGCCACGATCGAGCAGGCCAAGGGGGCGCTGATGCTGGTGTACGGGCTGGACGCCGAGGCCGCGTTCAGCCTGCTCAGCTGGCAGTCGCAGCGCTCGAACATCAAGCTCCGCGATCTGGCCGAGCGGCTGGTCGCGGTCGTCGGCGGCGACGCCTATGCGTCGGCGGCCATCCGGCAGCGCCTGGACGAGATCGTCTACAGCCTGCCCGCCGGGCCCGTCGCACCCCTGGCCCCCGGCCAGCCCGAAGACGACCTGCTGACCGTGGAACAGGAAATCGTGGACGGCGCCGTGGTGCTGCATCTGCGCGGCGAGATCGACATGGCCACCGGCCCGCTCCTCGACGAGCAGCTGACCCGGGCCGTCACCGTCGCCACCCCTCCGGCACCCCTGGTGGTGGACCTGTCCAAGGTGCAGCATCTCGGCTCGGTAGGCGTGGCCCTGCTGACGGCCTGTCACCGGCGCTGCCATGCGTCGGGCATCCCGATGCGTATCGTGGCCGGTGACGGTCCCATCGCCAGCATCCTGTCGATGATCCCGATCGGGCTCGATATCTATGACGAGGTTGCGGGCGCGCTCGCGCCCGGGTCCCACGGCGGTACAGCCGGCCGCCCGTTCCCGGGGTTCCCGGGGTGAACATCCCTAGCCCGGATCAGCCTGACCCGATGGATCCGGATCGCATGGACCTGGGCCAGATGACGGAGCTGGCCCGGGTCAGGTCGACGGTGGAGCTGTCCCGGCTCCGGCTGCACGAGTCCCGCTTCGGCCGCGCGCTGATCGAATCGCTTGAGGAAGGGTTCTTCGTCTGTGACGAGCAGGGGGTGTTCCTCGATGTCAACGATGTCTTCGGCGAGATCGTCGGCTATGGGCCGGAGGGCCTGCCCTATCCCCGGCCTTACCCGTGGGAGCCCGACCCGGTCCGCGAGCCCGAACTACGGCGGGTGTTCGACACCGTGGCCCAGGACGCGCTCGCGACCGGGGCCGGCCAGTACACCTGCCCGGTCCGGCGCCCGGACGGGCGCACGGTGTGGTGCACGACCACCGTGCGTTCCGTCCCCGACTGGGGAGGCCACGGCCGGGTCTTCACCGGGACTGTCCGCGACGTGACTGCCGAGCGCGAAGCGGCCGACCGTGAGGCCGCAGTGACCAGGCTGGCCGCGGGCTTGCTCGGCGCGACCGATATCGGCGAGGTGCTCCACGCCGGGCTGGCCGAACTCCGCCAGGCCTTCGGCGCGAACCGGGCGGTGGCGGCGGTCTGGCCTCCGCACGCCGCCGTCTCCCTGGCCGGCGTGCCCGCGGTCGGCAGCTGGCCCACGCTGGACGAGGCCGCCCGGAAGGGGCTGGAGACGGCGCGGTCGCAGCCGGCGCCACTCATGGTGACCGAGACAGGCGGTGATGGCCACCCGGCGAGCGTCGCCGCGCGGCTGGACGCGGGCGGCGGTGAGGCGGCGATATGGCTGGATCGCGGGGGCCGCGGCCGGCTGAGCTTCCAGGACCGGGTGCTGTTCAGCCTGCTGTCCGCGCACCTCGGCAACGCGCTGGCCCGCGCCATCCATTACGAGCAGGCCCGTGATCTCTCGCTGGCGCTGCAGCAGTCCCTCCTCGGCCAGCACGACCTGGCGGCCGGGTTCGGGGTGCGCTACGAGCCTGCCATGCGCCCGCTGGAGGTTGGCGGGGACTGGTACGACGTGACGCCCCTCGATCACGGCCGGATGGGGGTGGTGGTCGGCGATTGCGTGGGCCGGGGACTCGGCGCGGCGGTGATCATGGGCCAGCTGCGCAGCGCCTGCCGGGCGCTGCTGCTCCGCAACGACGGCCCGGCGCAGGCCCTGGCCGACCTGGACCGGTTCGCCGAGGGGCTCAAGGGGGCGCAGGCCAGCACGGTCTTCTGCGCGGTCATCGATGCGGCCGCGGGCACCGTCACCTACAGCAGCGCGGGGCATCCTCCCGCGATCCTGGCCCATCCCGGCGGTACCCAGGCGCAGCTGCTGGACCGGGCCACCGCGGTCCCGCTGGCCGTCCCGTCCCGCGGCGTGCGCACCGAGGCCACCGCCGCGCTGCGCCCCGGTTCCGCGCTGCTGTTCTACACCGACGGCCTGGTGGAACGTCGCCGGGAGCGGCTGGAGCTGGGCATCCGCAAGGCCGCGGACGTCCTGCAGCGGAATGCCGACAGCACGCCCGATGAGCTGGCCGACCGGGTGCTGGTGGCCCTGGCGCCCGCCGGCGGGTCCGGCGACGACATCCTGGTCCTCACCTACCGGCAGCCGCCCACCCCGCTGCGGCTGACCCTGTCCGCGGTGCCGGCCAGCCTGGCGGGCATGCGCCGGAGCCTGCGGCTCTGGCTGGCCGCCTCCGGCGTGCCGCTGGTGGTGTCCAGCCAGGTGACGCTGGCGGCCAGCGAGGCGTGCAGCAATGCCATCGAGCATGCCTACGGCGGCGATCCGGCCGGGCAGGTCACGCTGACCGCGGAGATCCGTGGCTCGCGCCTGGACATCGTGGTGGCCGATACCAGCACCTGGAAGCCCTCCGTGGCGGGCGGCGGGCGCGGCCAGGGCCTGCCCATGATGCGGACGTTCATGGATGACGTGGTCCTGGAGCCCAGCGCCCGGGGAACCACGGTGCGGATGAGCCGGACCGTGCGCTGAACCGCAGTACCGGCGGGTGGTCAGCTCGGCGCGGAAATTCTGGCCGGCTCCGCCGGGGAGCACCAGCTGTCGCAGGGCCGGGCGGCTGGGCGCGGGGTAGCCGCGATGCCGAAGCTGCGCCGGACCACCACGAAGGCCAGCGCGACGGCCGCGGCGGCGAGGCCCGACACCCAGGCGCTCGCGTCGACCGGCCCGATGGGCAGGGAGATGAGGCCGGTGAGAACCGCGGGCAGGCCCAGGCCGACGTACGCCGCCACGAAGAACGTGGACACGACGGCGGCCCGGTGCTGGGGCTGGGCGAGACGGTTCAGCTCGCTGAGACCGCCACGGAAGATGAACCCCACCGCCACCCCGCCCGCGAGGGTGCCCACCACGAACAGCCACAGGGCCTTGGCGAACAGCGCGGACTCGAGCACGGCGAGGGTCACCAGCAGCAGGGGCAGCCCCACTTCCAGGCTGCGCCGGCTGGCCATCCTGGCCGAGACCGCCTGGCTGACCGCAGCGGTCACGAAGATCAGGAAAGACGCACCCCCGATGAGCGCCAGGTTGTGCACGCCGAGGATCCCGTGCAGGAACGTCGGCACCAGACTGCTGTACAGCCCCAGCACGGTGAACGCCGCGAAGACCCCGAGACCGGCGCCGATCAGGGGCGTCCGGACCTCCGGCGGGGCGGCGAGCCGGGGCCGGAAGCTGATCGCCCGGTCCGGGCTGCGGACGGTCTCCGGGATGACCAGGACCGCAGCGAGCGCCACCGCGCAGATGCCCAGGTAGGCCCAGAACACGCTGTGCAGGGGCATGGCCACGTACTCGGCGAACAGGCCGGCGGTCAGCGGCCCGAGACCCAGCCCGGTCATATTGCTCCCGGACGCCACCACCGCCGCGGCCCGGTGGTCACCACGGGGCTGCAGCTCAGCCAGGGCGGCCGTGGCCGTTCCGGTGACCAGGCCCGCGGCGACCCCGCTGACCACCCGGGCCACGATGAGCCACCAGATATTGGTCGCGGCCAGGAACAGGCCCGTGCTGACCGCCGCGCACACGACGGCGAGGGCCAGCACCTTGCGGCGCCCGACGTGGTCGCTGAGATCACCCAGGGCGACCAGCGCGAACAGCGTGCCCAGCACGTAGGCGGCGAAGACCACGGTCACCCCGAGCGGGCCGAAACCCATCTGCTGCTCGTACAGCACGTACAGCGGGACGGGCAGGGTGCCGCCCAGCATGATCAGGAGCAGGACCGCCGCCGTGAACGCGTAGCCACGGCGCCGGGCAGGAACCGGAAGGCCGCCAGCCGACGGGTCAGCCATCAGCGCACGCGGGCCCGCTGGCGGGCGGTGTCCCGGCACCGGCAGCGGACGTTCCGCGCCCGCCCGGGGTGGCCGGTGCAGACGTGCGCAACTCCAGTCCTGCGGGGCGCCGGCGGTCCGCCGGGGAGTGGCGGCTGGGCGACTGCCCGGCCAGCGTGGCTGGGGTGTCCATGTGTCCCTCCAGGCGGACGGCGGCCCACACTCCGGCCCCCACCAGTGCGGCCATCACCACGACCATGGCCATCGCGACCCCCAGGGCAAAATGGCACTCCTGCGTTGTCCATCACCGGGGAAGGTGTCGAGCACTGGGAAACGCGCTATCACGCTGGCCATCGTGTACTTGGCGATCTTCCCGATGCCCCACGCTAGCCCGATCCGCAGCCGGCCAGTATCCCCCGGTCAGCTAGCTGTCGGGGGAAGGGCAGCGCGCCCGCCTCACGCGCTGGTGAGCAGGCGGCGGGCGGGCCGCGCGGCGGCGGGCGGCGGGACAGCGCGCTGCTCCGGGACCAGGGCGGCCTGGATGGTCAGGCAGTCCGCGCGCCGCCAGGTGCGCGCGGCGGGCCAGTGAGTGGCGATCATGGCCAGCATCTGGCGGTTGTCGGGCAGGACGTCCATGATGAGCGACGTCACGCCGCGGGCCTGGGCCCGGCTGATCAGCGCGCCCACCAGGGCCGAGCCCACCCCCTGGCCCTGCCAGGCGTCCGCCACCACCACGCCGATCTCGGTCACCCGGCCCTCCGGCGGCGCGGTCCGGCCAGCGGGCCGGTCAGCGGGCCGGTCCACGGCCATGCCGTGCCCGATGATGACGCCCCCGAGCGTGGCCACCAGGGCATCCGTGCCGCCGCTGCGGGAGGGGCGGCGGTCCGGGCCGGAATGACCGGTGCCGCCGGCCGGGCCGTCTGCGCCGAGGCCGCAGGCGAGCCGGATCATGGCCGGGCTGAGCCGGACCGGCGCGAAGAATCTCTGGACCCGGCTCCGCATGGACAGCCCGGCGAAGAAGCCGCCGAGCGCGGCCAGGTCGGCGGTGTCCGGCGGCCGGATCGTGGCGGCCTCGCGGGCCGGGCCCTGGCCCACCTGAGTTCGATTCATAGACCCAGCATGGTCTCGAGTTGCTGAGTCTGTCAACTAGATTTAGCCTGTGCCCATGGAACGGACCTGGATGCTGGACTACGACCCGGCCAACTGCGCGGTTGGTGCGGCGGTGGCGATCCTCGGCGAGCGGCCCACGTTCCTCGTGCTGCGCGAGGCGTTCAATGGCGTGCGCCGGTTCGCTGACATGCAGCACCGGACGGGCATTCCCCGGCAGGTGCTCAGCGACCGGCTGGCCCACCTGGTCCAGGAAGGACTGCTGCGCAAGGTGCCCTACCAGGACAGCGGCCAGCGCAGCCGGCACGAGTACCGGCTCACCGCGAAAGGGCTGGACCTGTACCCGGTGCTGGTCGGGCTGATGCAGTGGGGCGACACGTACGCCGCCGGGCCGGACGGCCCGCCGGTCGTGCTCCGCCATCGCGACTGCGGCCAGCCCGTGCACCTGCAGCTGTCCTGCCAGGCCGGGCACGTCCTGGAATCCGCGCGGGACGTCAACCCGGTCCCCGGCCCGGGCGCCCGCAAGATCGCCTGACTGCGGCTAGCGCTCGCGGCCGACGGCAGTGGGGAGAGCGTGCTGGGCGGCCATCCGGACCGGCGCGTTGGCTGCACCGTATCCGCCGTAGTCACCGCGGCGCTGGACCACCTCGATGAACAGCCGGGGCCCGAGCAGGGCGGTATAGAAGTGGAAGAACTCCCCCCGCGCGTCCCGGTCGTAGAGCATTCCTGATCCGAGCAGCCGGGTGACGGCGCGGTCATCCAGGTCGAGGCGGGCCTGCAGGTCCTCGTAGTAGTTCTCCGGGATGGCCAGGAGCGGGGCGCCAGCGGCCCGCAGTGCGGCGCTCACCGCGAAGGCGTCATCGCAGCTGAACGCCACATGCTGGGCGCCCGGGCCGGCCCGGCCGCCCAGCGGCGGCATATTCAGCGCGATCCGCACAGCGCCCGCGGACCCCTCCGGGGAGGTCAGGATGCGGCTGCGGACCAGGCCCTGCGGATCGGCCAGCTCCAGGTCCGCACCGGGTTCCAGGCCCAGCACGGCCCGCAGGAACAGCACGGAGTCGTCGAAACGGTCGAAGGGCGCGGCCAGGGCGACGTGGTCGATCCCGGTCAGGCGGCCCGGGGCGGCCTGCGGGCCCGGGCCCGGGACGGCCGTAAAGTCGCCGAGCCAGTCATCGTCCTGGCAGAACAGCAGGGTCGTCCCGGCGGGCGTCCGGACCGAGGGCAGATCGGCCTCTCCCCCGCCCCGCCTGCGGGGCAGGACGGGGGCCAGGTACTGCTCGGCCCGGTCGGCGAGAGCACCGCTGTCCGGGGTGCGCAGTCCGAGCGCGGTCAGGTGCGGGTCGCGCCCGGACTCACGGACCAGTGGCCCCGGCCGGGTCGGTGTTCAGGACCAGGTGCGCCGCGCCGTGCCGCCACAGCGCCGCGTTCTTGGTCCGGTGCACGCCGGCCCGGGTGAAGCCGAGCGTGCGCAGCGCGTCGGTCAGGGCCGGCGCGTCCGCCGCCGCGGCGGCGATCTCCGCGAAGGCCAGGCCCGGCCGGGGCGGGGCAGGCTGCGCCCCACGAGGCAGGGCCGGTGCGCGGGCCAGGACCGGCGCGGGAGGCGGCGCGAACAGCGGGAGCCGGACAGGCCTGCCCCGCCCCGGCCCCTCGCCCCGCCCCGGCCCCTCGCCCCGCCGCGGCCCCCCGCTCCGCCCTGGCTCCCCGGCCGCGTCCCCCGCGCCGTCCGCCAGCCGCACCCGGAGCGATTCCTCCAGGTAGAGCAGGGACCGCATCGCGTCGACCGCCGTGGATTCCGGTTCGGCCTGCCGGAAGGTGTCGCTGAACACCTCCAGCGAGAGGGGACCGCCATATCCGGCGGCCAGCACGTGCTCCAGGAAGCCGGTCAGGTCGAAGCCGCCCTGGCCGGGGAAGCACCGGTGGTGCCGGGACCACTGCAGCACGTCCATGACCAGCACCGGCGCGTCAGCCAGCTGCAGGAAGAAGATCTTGTCGCCGGGGATCTCGCGGATCCCCGCCGGGTCCGAGCCGCGCGACAGGATGTGGAAGCTGTCGAGGCACACGCCGAGCGCCGGATGGCCGGCGGCCCGGACGATCTCCCACGAGTGCTGGTACTCGCGGACATGCCGGCCCCAGGCCAGCGCCTCGTAGGCGATCATCATGCCGCGGGCCGCGGCCCGTTCGGCCAGGGCGTGCAGATGCTCCGCGGCCAGGGCGTCGTCGCCGATCGCCTCCGGGGAGACGTTGGAGCAGACCAGCATGGTGCCCGCGCCCAGCCGCTCCATGACGTCGAACTTGCGCTCCGCCCGCCTGAGGCTGGCCGCGAAACGGCCGGGGGGCATCGCCTCGAAGTCCCGGAAGGGCTGGTACAGCTCGACCGCCAGGCCGAGATCCGCCGCCTGCCCGCGGATCCGCTCGGCCGGGAACGGCGCGGTGACCAGATCGCTCTCGAAGATCTCCACGCCCTGGAACCTGGCCTGCGCGATCGCGGCCAGTTTCTCGGGAAGCGTGCCGCTGACCGACACCGTGGCGATCGATTTACGCATGCCGGTCTGCTCCTTGCCTCGCGGGATTTCGCGGCCGGGGGTGAGCGCGCCGTCCGGCCCGGCCCGGGCGAGCCGGGCCAGGCCGGACAGAGCGCCGCGTCAGGACGCCGCCGGGTAGTAGTACCTGGCGTCGGATGGATTGCCGGCCTCGGCCGTGGTGACCAGGATGTTCGGCAGCAGCACCGAGGTCTTGACCAGGGAGGTGTGGCCGGTGAGGGCGTCGTTGCCGTACTCGACACCGAGCTGGCCTTCGCGGGCGGGCTGCTGGATCACCAGGGCGCTGATGGCGCCGGTCTTGAGCAGGGACACCGCGGAGGGGTCGGCGTCGTAGCCCACCACGGTGAGCTTGCCGGTGGCACCGAGGGAGGACAGGGCCTGCGCCGCACCTTCGGCATTGGTTTCCGCCGCACCGAACAGCGCCTTGACCTGGGGGTGTGAGGTCATGATCGCTTTCGTGTCGGTCTCGGAGACCGTCTCGGGCTGGCCGGTGAACTGGGACGACACGATCGAGATGCCCGGGTAGCGGGCCAGTCCCTTCTTGAGGCCCTGGACCCGTTCGACCTGGGTGGTGGTGGTCCCGTCGATGCTGAACACGGCGACCTGGCCGTGGTCCTTCAGCGCCTTGGCGATCACGCCCGCCGCCGCCTCGCCGCCCTGGATGTTGTTCGAGGTGATCGCGCTGACCAGGCCCGCGGTGTTGGTCAGCGCGGTGTCCACGGTCACGACCTTGACTCCTGCGTTCATGCAGGTCTGGATCGCGGGACGCAGCGCGACCGGGTCGGTGGGCGCGATCAGCAGGATCTTGGGGTGCTTGGTGCAGACCGCGTTGACGACGGGAGTCTGGGCGGCCGGGGTGAAGTCCGGCGAGCCCTGGTACAGGAAGGTGTACCCGAGCTTGGCCGCCTCGGCCTTCGCCCCCTCCTCCAGGGCGTCATAGAAGCCGACCCCGGTGGCGCCGGGGATGAACGCCACCAGGCCCTTGCCCGTGGTGCCCGAACCGGAGCCGGAACTAGAGCTGGAGCTGGCCGGGGAACTGCCGCCACAGCCCGCCAGTGCCGCCGCGGCGAGCAGGGCGGCGGCCGGCAGCGCGATCATTCGTGTCGTGAGAAACATCGTTGTCCCCTGTCTTGACGTGGCCGAGGGTGGGGTTGGGTGGGACCGGGGCGCAGGCGCTAACGGCGCAGGCGACCGGTGTACTGGTCGATGTAGACGGCCGTGATGAGCACGACGCCGACGGCGACCTCCTGCCAGTACGGCGGGACGTTGACGATGATCAGGCCGGTCAGCAGGACCGAGATGATCAGGGTTCCGATGATCGAGCCGATCATTTTTCCGCGGCCGCCGAACAGGCTGGCGCCCCCGATCACCACCGCGGCGATGGCGTTGAGGTTGTCGGTCACGCCGGAAGTGGGCGAGGCGGCCCCCAGCCGGCTCATGACCAGGACGCCGTCGATACCGGCCAGCAGGCCGGAGACCGCGTAGATCTTCACGAGGTGGCGCTGCCACGGAAGGCCGGCCCGGATGGCGGCCTCCCGGTTGTCGCCGATGGCGTAGGTGTATGCCCCGTACCTGGTCTTGGCCAGCGCGAGGCCGGTGACGACGCAGAGCACGGCGGCGATCAGCACCGGCACCGGGATCCAGCCCAGCAGGTTCTTGTTGCCGAACGCCCCCACCCACGCCGGGATGGCGGAGATCTCCTGGCCGTTGTAGATCAGGTTGCCCAGGCCGGTCGCGATCCCCAGGGTGCCGAGCGTGACGACGAAGGCCGGGATATGGCAGCGGGCGATCAGCCCGCCGTTCAGCAGCCCGAACGCCAGGCCGACGGCCAGCGCGGTGGCGAACCCGGCGGCGACGGTGAGCGCCGTGCCGGTCCCGCCGCTCATCAGGGCCGCCATGACCCGGCCACCAGCC
Source organism: uncultured Actinomycetes bacterium (assembly GCA_963713815.1). Taxonomy (GTDB): domain Bacteria; phylum Actinomycetota; class Actinomycetes; order Streptosporangiales; family Streptosporangiaceae; genus RYN-230. The sequence goes on along the minus strand of CAVQNH010000005.1, from coordinate 38,545 downwards.
ATGCCGGACAGGCCCAGGACCGCGCCGACCGACAGGTCGATCCCGCCCGCGATGATGACGAACGTCTCGCCCAGCGCGAGCAGCAGGACCTCGGTCGCGGTGGACGAGGTATTCAGCCAGTTCAGCTTGGTCAAGAAGTCCGGCGACCAGATGGAGAACCCCACGATCAGGGCGACCAGGACGAGCCCGGTCCAGCCTTCCCGCAGCAGCCAGGCCCGGCGGTCGGCCGGCCTGCCGCCGTCCGGGGCCAGCGGGGGCGCGGCGACTGGCCCGGATACCGGCCTGACCTCGCGCATGGCCTACTCACCGTCCGTCTCGGCCGGCCCGGCGGCACCAGGACCGCCTGCCGGGGCATCGTCACCTGGGGCGGCGCCCTCCGACTCGCTGCTGACCCGCGCCGGGCCCACCTTGGAGCCGGTGATGTAACCGATCAGGTCGTCCGCCGAGACGTCCTCCCGCTCAACCGAGGCGACGACCGCACCGAGCCGCAGCACGGTGATGCGGTCGCACACCGCGAGCACGTCGAGCATCTGGTGGCTGACCAGGATCACGGCCGTCCCCAGGTCGCGCACCCGGCGGATCAGGTCGAGCACCTCGCGCTGCTGCTCGACGCCCAGCGCGCTGGTCGGCTCGTCGAGCAGCAGGACACGCTCGCACCAGGCCGAAGCCCGGGCGATCGCCAGGGCCTGGCGCTGGCCGCCGGACAGGTCCTTGCACCGGGCACCGATGTCCGGGATCCGGGTGTGCAGCTGGGCCAGTTCCCGCGCCGTGCGCTCACGCATGGTGCGCCGGTCGAGCCAGCCCAGCTGCCGCCCGAGCCAGTGGCCGGCGAGGATCTCCCGGCCGAGGAAGAAGTTGGCGACGACATCGCGTTCCATCGCCAGCGCCAGATCCTGGTAGACCGTGCTGATCCCGGCCGCGGCCGCCTCCGCCGGGCTGGTGAACTCCGCAGGCTCCCCGTCGATGGCCACGTGGCCGCCCGACGGTTGCTGCACCCCGGCGATGATCTTCATGAGCGTGGACTTGCCCGCGCCGTTGTCGCCGACGAGCCCGACCACCTCGCCCCGGTTCACGTGGAGGGTCACGTCGCGCAGCGCCTGCAGTCCCCCGAAATGCTTGGAGACCCCGCACACGCTGAGGGTGGCCGTGCTAGTCAAGGCTCGCTCCTAGATCGCCAGGGAACGACGGGGGTGGGCTCAGCTGACCGCCCGGGTCAGCCGGGGCGGCCGTCTCAGCGGGGCCAGCCGCGCTGACCAGGGCGCGAAAGTGCCGGAGCATGCGCCCGGCGTCGGCGGACCGGCCGGTGAACAGGCGGAAGGCCTCCACGGCCTGGAAGACCGCCATGCCGCCGCCGTCCAGGGTGCGGCAGCCCAGCGCCCGGGCCGTGCGCACCAGCTCGGTGTCCATGGGCAGGTACACGACGTCGGCCACCCAGAGCCGGGGATGGAGCAGGTCCGCGGGCAATGGCAGCCCGGGATGGGCCACCATCCCGGTCGGGGTGGCGTGGATCAGGCCGTCGGCGCCGGGCAGCACCGAGGCAAGCTCACCGGGCCCGGCCGCGCGGGCCCGGCCCGGGCCGAACCGCCTGCCGAGGTCGGCCGCGAGGCTTGCCGCCCGGTCGCCGTCGAGATCCACGACGGTCAGCACCCGCGTGCCGGACCTGAGGGCCGCGTGCGCGACCGCGGCACCCGCGCCCCCCGCCCCGAGCAGCACGACCTGGTCGGCGGCCACCCCGGCCAGCCCGCGGGCAAAGCTCTGCGCGAAGCCGGACCAGTCGGTGTTGTGGCCTACGGCCCGCCCATTCTCGAAGACGATGGTGTTGACCGCCTGCAGCGCGGCCGCGTCGGGCGAGAGCTCGTCGAGATGATCGAGGACGATCTGCTTGGCCGGGTGGGTGATGTTCAGGCCGTCGAAGCCGAGGCGGTGCGCGGCGGTGAGGAGGGCGGGCGTGTCCGCGGCGGTCAGGCCGAGGACGTCGAGGTCGATGATGCGGTAGAGGCAGCACAGTCCCTGGGCCCGGGCTTCGCGTTCGTGCAGGGCCGGAGTCAGGGACCCGCCGATACCGCTGCCGATCAGGCCGATCAGCCGGGATGCGGAGTCCCGTGCCGTGGCCGCGGCGCCTAACGCGCTCATGGGGCGCCCCGGCGCCGGCCGCCCTGGCCCCTGACCGTCCCGTCGTGACACCGGGTCAACGCATGCCCTCCAGGTCATCTAATGTACGAACTAGAGGGTTAATAGTAGGGCGCGGCCCGGGCGAAGGGAAGGCCCCACGTCATGTCGGCCCCGGGCACGCGCGCTTAGGCTTGAGCGCGGCCGCAAACAACGGCCAGTCCAGCTGATCGGGAGCCCGTCTTGACCCAAGCCGCCAGCAAGGGGACCGCCACGAGCAAGCCGGGTCACGGCGAGCGCCTGCGCGACAAGGACCGCACCCGGGCCGAGATCCTGCGCATCGCGGCCGCGGAATTCGCGCGGCAGGGCTACGCGGGAGCACGGGTTGACGAGATCGCCGCACGGACCAGCACGACCAAGCGGATGATCTACTACTACTTCGGCGGCAAGGAACAGCTGTACGTGGCGGTGCTGGAGCAGGCGTACTCACAGATCCGCGACGCCGAACTGGCCATCGATGTCGAGCGGCTGGAACCGGTCGCGGCGATCCGCCGCCTGGCCGAGCTCACGTTCGACCACCATGACGCGCACCCGGACTTCATCCGCCTGGTGAGCATCGAGAACGTTCACGAGGCGGTCCACCTCGCCACCCTGCCCACCCTGCACGAACTGCGCGCGCCGACGATCGAGATGATCTCCCGGATCCTGGATGCGGGCCGGGCCGACGGGGTCTTCACCGCGCCGGTGGATGCACTGGACGTCCACATGCTGATCAGCTCGTTCTGCGTATTCAGGATCGCCAACCGGTACACGTTCAGCGCCCTGTTCGGCCGGGACCTGACCGATCCGGCCCGGCGGGCAGCCCAGCGCCTGATGCTCGGTGACCTCGTGGTCTCGTACCTGACCAACGGCTGAGCTGACGCCGGACCAGGCAGCCAGCCCCAGATGGCCCGGCCCCGGGCTTTCCCTAACGAACCGTCCGGCCCGGCCGGAGATCGGAGCCTGAGTGACCGCCGGTGATGATGTTCAGGCCCTCCCCGGGGATGGGGTGGCCGGGGATGGCGTGCGGCGGGGCAGGGTGCCCCGGGGCGGGGATCCGGCAGGCGGGACCGGACCGGCCGGGAACCCGGGACCGTGGCTGGTCGCGGATCCGGACGTCACGTCCGGGACCGGGCTGATCCTGTTCCCGCAAGCGGGGGCGCTGCCCGCGGTGTGGGCCGGCCCGGTGCCCGGCGGCGGGCTGGAGCCGGGCGACGCCGCGGCCCTGCTGCGGGCGGCCCGCCCCGGCCCGCTGCTGCCCCAGCACGGTGAGGGCTGGTTCGGCCGGCCGGGACTGTCCGGGCACCGGCTGGACCCGGGCGGCCATCCCGCCGCCGGTCGCGACTGGTCGCCGCGGTTCCAGCCGGTCCGGTGGGAGCCCGGTGAGCGGCGGACGCTGATCGAGGCCGAGGACAGCCATCGCCGGCCTGCGCCTGGTGACCGAGGCCGAGGCGGTCCCCGGCGGGGCGATCCGGGTCCGGCACACGGTGACCAATACCGGCCGCCAGCCGTATGTGGTGGACAGCCTGGAGGTGGTCTTCCCGCTGCCCGGCCGGGCCGGCGAGGTCCTGGACTTCACCGGGCGGCAGACCGCCGAGCGTATCCCGCAGCGGCACCGGCTCGGCGACGGGCTGTGGCTGCGCGAGGGCCGCCGCGGCCACACCGGGCACGACTCGGCCACGGTCGTGGTCGCGGGCGTACCCGGCTTCGGGTTCGGCCACGGCGAGGTGTTCGGGGTGCACGTGGCGTGGAGCGGTAACACGGTGCACCGGGTCGAACGGGTGCCCTCCGGACTGGGCATGGCGCACGGGCGGCCCGGCCGCGCCCGCGGGGCGGATGCTGCCGGGCCTGACGACGATCGGCGGCGGGGAGTTGCTGCTTCCGGGGGAGATCAGCCTGGCCCGCGGCGAGTCCTACGCCACGCCCTGGGTCTACCTCACCGCGAGCCAGGACGGGCTGGACGGCCTGGCCGCGCAGTTCCACCGGTACCTGCGCGCCCAGCCCGCCCATCCGCGCTCCCCGCGCCCGGTCACCCTCAACGTGTGGGAAGCGGTGTACTTCCGGCACGAGTTCGACACGCTGGCGGCCCTCGCGGACGCCGCCGCCCGCATCGGCGTGGAACGGTACGTCCTGGACGACGGCTGGTTCACCGCCCGGCGCAGCGACCGGGCGGGGCTGGGCGACTGGCAGGTCGACGAGGCGGTGTGGCCCGGCGGGCTGCACCGGCTGGTGGACTACGTGCGGGACCGCGGCATGGAGTTCGGCCTGTGGATCGAGCCCGAGATGGTAAACCCGGACTCCGACCTGTACCGGGCCCACCCGGACTGGATCCTGTCCACCGGGCAGCGGGTACCGCCGCTGCAACGCCATCAGCTCGTGCTGGACCTGACCCGGCCGGAAGTCTCCGCGTACCTCTTCGGCAGGATCAGCAGCCTGCTCTCGGAATACCCGGTCTCCTACGTCAAATGGGACTGCAACCGGGACCTCATCGATGCGGGATCTGCTCCGCGGGACGGTGCCCCGGCCGCGCACGACCAGGCACTGGCCGTCTACGCGCTGCTCGACCGGCTCCGGGAGCGGCACCCGGCCGTCGAGTGGGAATCGTGCGCGGCAGGCGGCGGGCGGATCGACCTGGCCATGCTGGGCCGGGTCCAGCGGGTCTGGGCCTCCGACATGACCGACGCGCTCGCCCGGCAGCCGATCCAGCGGTGGACCGGGCAGCTGGTGCCGCCGGAGTACCTGGGCGCGCACGTGTCCGCGCCGTTCTCGCACCAGACCGGCCGGTACATGCCGCTGTCGCTGCGCTGTGCCACGGCCCTGTTCGGGCACCTGGGCATCGAGTGGGACATCACCCAGGCCGGCCCGGAGGAGCTGGATGAGCTCGCGGCCTGGATCCGGCTGTACAAGGACCATCGCGGGCTGATTCACGGCGGCCGCGTGGTCCGGCTCGACACCCCGGACGACACCGCGTGGATGTACGGCGTCGTGGCCGCGGACCAGTCCGCGGCCCTCATGTGCTACGTGCAGCTGGACGAGCCCCGCAGCGATCAGCCGGCCGCCCTCCGGGTCCCCGGGGTCGACCCGGGACGGCGCTACCGGATCACCGACGTGACCCCGGGCGAGCGGCCAGCCCGCCGGGCCGACCTCGGTGACAACCGGATCACCGGCGCCGAGGTGTCCGGCCGGGCACTGGCCTCCATCGGCCTGGCCATCCCGGCGCAGCGGGCCCTCGCGGCCGTCGTCATTCTCTTCGAGGCGCTCTGACCTCTGCTGCGCGGGCCCCGGGACCGGTACCGCCGGCCGCCGGGGCGGGACCAGGCTGGCTGGCCCGCGGCACGCGGGCGCGGGCTACTCCTCGCCAGAGAACCGCTCCCACGCGGACTGCCTGGTGATCTGCAGCGCGGCGCCGATGCGGGCCCAGGTCACCCCCCGGCCGCGGAGCACGGTGACCAGCCGCTGCAGGCTGGCGTCGGTCTGCGCGCTGACCGAGGCGATCCGCGGCAGCAGGGACAGGATCTCCTCGTCGGTCATCGCCTCCTCGCGGGCGGGCAGCTGGGTCCCCGGCGGGGATGACGCCCGCTGCTCCTGCACGAGGATGTCGTTGCACAGCTGGACGCACTCGTTGCAGATGTAGACGCCGGGGCCTGCGATCACCTTCGCGACCGCGGAGCTGGGCTTGGCGCAGAACGAGCAGTTCACCTCGAGCGCCGCCGTGCCCGGTGCCGTATCGCTGGTCATAACGCTTCCCGTCCCGATGCTGTCAGGACTTCCCTGACAGGCTCGGGAGCCACGGTATCGCGTCAGGAGCGGGCTGACAAGTCAGGTACATCCTGACGCGGCAGGGCCGGAATGAACGGGCGCGGAGGCCGGCCGCGCTAGGCCTTGGGGTCGTCGAGCACGGCCAGCAGGAGGCCGCCGATCATGGCCATGTTCTTGTGGAACTGAATCCGCTGGATCTTGCGTTCGGCCGGGTCCTCGATAGCCCAGTACGCGTGCCCGGCCAGGGTGGTGGGGATCAGCGAGCCGGCCAGGGCCAGGGCGGACAGCCGCGGGGCCCGGCCCAGGGCCAGCAGCGTGCCCGCCACCACCTGCACGGCGGCGTTCCCCCGCACCACCACCTCGTCGTCGGCGGGCAGCGGCACCTTCGCGCGGATCGAGGCCAGCAGCGGTGCGGCCAGGTCGACGCGCCCGCCGGGCGCCCGCAGGGCGTCGAAGCCGAGCAGCGCGTACGTGGATCCGGTGAGCAGGCGGGCCGCTGGGCGCAAGGGCGCGAGCGTACGCCGGGCCGTGGTCATAGCACCTCGATCTGGGCTGGGGCAACTGCGTCAGCAGGACTGTACGCCTGGCCGTTTCGGCATATGAGCGGCGTACCGGAAATGCGCTAGGGTCTGCGCATGGGGGAGGCCAGCCGACGGGCACCGGAATTCGACACGTCGGTCCCGAATATCGCCCGGATGTACGACTACTGGCTGGGTGGCAAGGACAATTTCGCGGCCGACCGGGAAGCCGCGGACCGGATGGCGCAGGCTATCCCGCAGCTCCCGTGGCTGGCCCGCGAGAATCGTGGCTTCCTCCAGCGGGCGGTCGGTTTCTGCGCCCGTGAGGGAGTCACGCAATTCCTGGACATCGGCTCCGGGCTGCCCACCAACCGGAACGTGCATGAGGTCGCGCAGCACGTCAACGCGGACTCACGCGTCGTGTACGCGGACAACGATCCGGTGGTCGTGGCCCATGCCAGGGCGCTGCTGTCCGGCACCCAGACCGCGGCCGTCCGGGCCGACATCTGCCGCCCGGACGACATCCTGGGCGCTCCGGAGGTTCGCCGGCTGATCGACTTCAGCCAGCCGGTCGGCGTGCTTCTCCTGGCCGTCCTGCACCTCATCCCCGACGAGGCCGATCCGGCCGGGGCCGTGGCCAGGCTGCGCGAGGCCATGGCCCCGGGCAGCTACCTGCTCATTTCCCATGCCGACGTATCGCAGGCCCACGTGGTCGGGACGGAACGCCGGAGCGACACCGCCCGCGAGCTGGTGGACGCCAACAGGGCACTGGTGACCGTGCCCGCCCGCACCCGCGACGAGATCAGCAGGTTCTTCGGCGACTGGACGCTGGTCGAGCCCGGCCTGACCGATATCTGGGCCTGGCGGCCGGAGGACGACCCGGTCACGAACACGAGCGATTTCATGACGATCCTGGGCGGGGTGGCCCGGAAAGACTGACCCCGGGCGGCATGCCACAGCGAATAGATGGACAGCTAGCCGGGGGCCGTCCGCGCCCCGTCACCGCCGCCGGATCCAATGCCCGGATCCAGCGGCATGTTCGCCGCCCGGGAACCCGGCCTGGACGCCTGAGTCCGGCGGCCCGGCCTGGCCGCCGGTCAGTTCACGCAGGGAATACCGTCCTTGGGGGCGATCACCGCACCGCCCTGCGGCCCGGCGGTGGGAACGATCGTCGCGGCGGGCTGCGGCTGGCTGGCGGCCAGGGCGCCGGGCAGCACGGCGCCGGCCCCGAGCAGGATCTGGACCTGCCCGGCCGCGAGGGACGGGGCCGGCGCCGCGGTGACGCCGAACATCCGGGCCAGCGCGGCCGCGTTCGCCGAGGCGCCCGGGCCGTAGCTGACCGAGGTGGCCGTGCGGGACGGCGTGTTCCCCACCGTGCCCGCCTGGTAGCCGGCCTTGACCAGCGCGGCCGAGATGCGCGCGGCCAGGCCGGTGGTGGGACCGCCGTTGAGCACGTCCACGGTGGTGGCGGCGGCCGAGGGCTTGACCGGCGCGGCCGTGTGCGGCCGGGCCTGCCGCCGGACAGGCTTCGGGAAGAAGACCGCGTGGACGATGGCCTGGATGGCCGGCACGCTGACCACGTTGGCGTCCTGGCCGTCGATGGTCGCGAAGCCCGTGATCGGCAGCGTGCGGAAGACGAGGTTCCCGCTGGTCAGGCTCCGCATCTGGGACGCGAAGTCGAGCAGGTTCCAGCCCGCGTCGGTGATCACGTACTGCTTGGCCACCGAGAGCAGGGCCGACACCTTGGTCAGGTCGCCGAGCACTCCCTGGGTCCGCAGCTGGTGCATCACCGAGTCGATGAACGCCTGCTGGCGGTGGGTACGGTCCAGGTCGCCGTTGGGCAGCCCGTCGCGCTGGCGGACGAACGACAGGGCCTGCGCGGCGTCCAGGTGCTGGTACCCCCGGTGGAAGTGCGCGCCGGATTTCGGGTCACGGACCGCGTGGTTGAGGCAGACCTCCACGCCCCCGACGACCTTCGCGAGCTCGTAGAACCCGTCCAGGTTGACCTCGGCGAAGTGGTCGATGTGCATCCCGGTGAGCTTCTCGACCGTGGCCACGGCGGCCCGCCGCCCGGCCTCGTTGCCGAGGAACGCGAGCTGGTCCTGCCCCATGGCCGGGTTCTGCTGCCGCAGCTTCGCCTGCTCGTAGTACATGCTCACGCCGTAGGCCTGGTCGATCTTGCCCACCTGCTGCGGTCCGACCGTGCCGGCGAAATTCACCCAGTCGTCGCGCGGGATCGAGAAGCCGACCGCTTTCTTGCCGCCGGCGAATATGTGGATCAGGATTAGCGTGTTAGTCGCATTTCCGCCGGTGCCGTTTGCCACCGCTTGGGCATTTCCCGCATGCAGCTTTGCCAGGATGCTCGCGGGGAGGATATTCCCGTTCCAGTCCCGGCGGCTTTCCAGGCCCATCAGCAGGATGTTCTGCGCGCCTGCCGAGGGGCCGCTGGTGATGGCGTGCGAGGCGCCGATGCTGCCCACGTCCCGGATGACCAGGTAGGAAAAGCCACTGGCCACCAGGACCAGCGCCGCGAGGGCGCAGGTGATGAAGTACCAGGTCCTGGCCATAGGGCCAGGGGGCGTGCCCGGGCCGCCCGGCCCGCCGCGCGTCCTGCGCCGGGGTCCGCCGGGGGCGGGCGCCAGCCGGGAGGCGCGGGCCGGGTTATCCGGTGCCTGCCGAGACGGCACCTTGCTGCGCATCGCCCCCCCGGGATGGCTTGCTACCATTGCGGCGGAGGTTACCCCCGCGCTTCCTTCATTAAAACAACGCTGCCCAAACCTTTGGGGAAAGATGCTGGATAGACCGGGGCACAGCGCGGATTCCGGTCCGCGCTATGACGGCGGGCGGGCGCCAAATGCGCGTTCACAGCGGCGCAATCCGGGCACGCGGAGGCGTGGCGCGGAACCGCGGGGAGGCACTGAGGCGGGAGCCCGGGGAGGCGCTGAGACGGGAGCGCGGCAGGAGCTGACGCGGGAGCGCGCGGGAGCGATTCGGGGGCGCTGCGGGGGCGATTCGGGGGCGCGCAGACGCCCCGCGGGGACGCGCGGACGCCCCGCGGGGGCGCGCCGGTCATCCCGCGGGGGGCAGGTGCCGCCCGCCGGGCCGCAGCGCTGGTGGGGCTCGCGGCCCGGGCGGCTGGGGATTGCGCTGGTCATCGGCGGGGCTCTGGCCGGCCTGCTCGTCACGGTGGTGACCGGGAGCGAGCCCGGCGTGTCGCTCGGCATCTTCCTGCTGGCCGGCACGGCGGCCGGGGCCCTGGCCGTGCATCCCCGGGCGGCCTACCTGATCATCCCGGTGCCCGCGCTGGCCTATCTCGCCGCGGCCATCCTGGCCGGGCTGATCCACGACCACGCCGCCGATACCTCGCATGTGGCGCTGGCGGTCAGCGCGGCCCAGTGGATCGCCGGCGGGTTCTTCATGATGGCCGCCGCCACGGTGCTGGCCATCGCGGTGGCTACGGTCCGCTGGGCGGCGCAGCGGCGGGGATGGGCACAGGGCCGCCCACTCCCCCGGTGACGAGGACACGCAAACCCGCTGTCCGGAAGCTGGCTACCGGCTCGGGAGCGATCGGGGCATCCCGAACCACGGGAACACGCTGGTTTCGAAGCGGGTCATGGCGCAGATCCGGTCACCGGTCAGGGTGAGGACGATCAGGCCGGTTCCGCGCCGGATGCCGGCCGGGGCGCTCAGGTAGGCCGCGAACGCCGGCTGGCCGTTGGCCCGCGTCGGCACGAGGTCGAACCTGCGGCCTGAGCCGAAAATGCCGGCGCAGAAGCGGGCCACCACGTCCCGGCCCTCGTACTCGAGGGGCATGGGCGGCATCGACATGAAGACGTCATCGGTCAGAAGAGCCACCACCGCGTCGAGATCAGCGGCTTCGTACGCGCTGACGAACCTGGCCACGATCGCGTCCTCGGAGGGGGAACCGTCGGCAGGCGGCGGTTCACGGCCGGTCGCCGGCCGCTGGCGCTGCAGGCTGGCGCGCGCCCGTTTGAGGGCGCTGTTCACCGATTCGACGGTCGAGTCCAGCATGCCGGCCACCTCGCTGGCGTGGAATCCGAGGACGTCGCGCAGGATGAGCACCGCGAGCTGGCGGGGCGGCAGGACCTGAAGGGCGGTCACGAAGGCCAGGGAGATGGATTCGGTCTGCTCGTAGCGGGCCTCCGGCCCGGGTGCCACGTTGATCGCACCCTCGAGGACGGCGTCGGGATAGGGCTCGAGCCACACGACCTCGCCGAGCCGGGTCGGCTCGGGCGGTTCAGCCCCGGGGATGTCCCACTCCTTGGCCGGGCGCCGGCTCGCCGAGCGAACCGCCTTGAGGCACCGGTTGGTGGCGATCCGGTAGAGCCAGGTGCGGATCGAGGCGCGTCCCTCGAACCCTGCGAGGCCCCGCCAGGCATCCAGCAGCGCGTCCTGCAGGGCGTCCTCGGCGTCCTGGAAGGATCCGAGCATCCGGTAGCAGTGCACCTGCAGCTCCCGGCGATACGGCTCGGTCAGCTCCCGGAACGCGTCGCCGTCCCCGGCCCGCGCCCTGCCGACCAGGTCCGCTGTCACCACTCCCACGCTAGCTCCACCTCTCTGCCGGACCGGTTGTCGCACCTCCCGTATGGATCCCGGCTGGGAGGCGAACTGGGCGGCCAGCGGGCGCCCACTTGCCCGACGCCCCGGTATCTACATCGCTGATAGCGGGCAACGCCAACGAAGGAGAACCGTAATGGGCAAGATCATCGTGAGCCAGAACGTCTCGCTCGACGGAGTCGTCCAGGACCCGACCGGTGAGGAAGGCTTCAGGCATGGCGGCTGGTTCAGCCAGATTGGGGACAAAGACCGCGAAGCGTGGGCCAAGGCCGAGTTCGACGAGGCGCTGGGCGCCGGGGCCCTGCTGCTGGGCCGGCGGAGCGACGAGTACTTCGCAACGCGGTGGGCGGGCCGCAGGGGCGAGTGGGCGGACCGGCTGAACAGCCTGCCCAAATACGTCGTCTCCTCCACTCTCGCCGCACCCCGCTGGGACAACTCGACGGTCCTCAAGGGCGATGTGGTGGAGGAGGTCTCGAAGCTGAAGCAGGAACTGGACGGGGAAATCGTCGTCTACGCCAGCTGTCAGCTCGTGCGCACCCTGATGGAGCACGACCTGGTCAACGGGCTGCGGCTGATGGTCTACCCGGTCGTGCTCGGGGCTGGCGAGCGCCTCTTCGGCGAGACCAGCGACAAGAAGCCCGTCCGCCTCCTCGACACCCGGACCGTCGGTGACGGACTCGCCTTCCTCAGCTATGAGATCATCCGGGAAGCCTAGTCTGGCTGCCCCGGGAGGTCGGTAATGGCGTGGCGGCCTGATGCTGGGAGGACGGTCAGTAGCCGTCGACGTCGACGATGGCCTGGGCAAAGGCCTGCGGAGCCTCTTGCGGCAGATTGTGCCCGACGCCGCCCCGGATGGTCCGATGCTCGTACTTGCCCGAGAACTTGGCCCGATAGGCGCCGGGCTCCGGATGGGGCGCACCATTGGCATCACCTTCCAGGGTGATGGTTGGCACGGCGATGACGGGGCCGGCGGCGAGCTGCTTTTCCAGATCGTCGTATTGTGTCTCGCCGTCGGCCACCCCGAGCCGCCAGCGGTAGTTGTGGATCACGATGCTGACATGATCCGCGTTGTCAAAGGACGCGGCGCTCCGGTTGAAGGTCGCGTCGCCGAAGTTCCACTGTGGCGAGGCGGTGTGCCAGATGAGCTTGGCGAACTCGCGCCGGTATTGGTCATAGCCGGCCCGGCCGCGTTCGGTGGCGAAATAAAACTGATACCACCAGGCGAGTTCGGCCGCCGGGAGCAAGGGTGCCTGGCCGGCCTCCGGACTGCCGATCAGGTAGCCGCTGACTGACACCATGGCCTTGCACCGGCCGGGCCAGAGGGCGGCGACGACGTTGGCTGCCCGGGCTCCCCAGTCGAAGCCAGCGATGATCGCTTCGTGGATGCCAAGAGCATCCATCAGCGCGATGACGTTGACCCCGAGGACCGATTGCTGGCCATTTCGGGGCGTCGCACCGGACAGGAAGCGGGTCGTGCCGTAGCCCCGCAAGTAGGGGACGATCACCCGGTACCCCGCCGAGGCCAGCACCGGCGTGACCTCGGCATAGCTGTGGATGTCGTAGGGCCACCCATGCAGGAGAACAACCGCCCGGCCGTCAGCCGGGCCGGCTTCGGCGTATCCCACGCTCAGCAGGCCGGCATCGACCTGCTTCAGCGCGCCGGACGGCGTGTCCGCCCGGCCATCGTCCGCTCGCCCGGTCGTCGGGCTGACCTCGGGTTGCTCAGACATCAGGCTGTCCCCCGGCTTGGCCTGAAGTTGGTGACACCAGCGTCGCATACCGGGCGGCGCGTCACCACCCCTGAAGTCACGGGCCAGGACCAGGGCTGGGGTGCTGCCGGGCGCTGCTGCTGCTGGGGTGCTAGGCCGACGTGGTGATGAGCTCGTCGGTGACCCACTGCGCGACGCCGGCGGGCTAGGGCGCTGGCAGTCCGAGGACGATGTGCCGGAAGCCGGCGTCGATCGCTTCGCCGATCGCGTCCCGGGTGCTGCCGGGCTGGTCGTAGGAGACTGGCAGGTGGATCGAGCGGGTGACCGACGCGGGGTCGCGGCCGATCTCGGCGCAGTAGCGGTCCAGCAGTGCGCTGCGGCTGACGACGTCGTCGATGTCGCCGCCGGGGATATTCCACAGGTCGGCGTGCTCGGCGGCCACGCGCAGCACCGGGGCCGAGCGTCCGCCGATGAGGATCGGCGGGTAGGGGCGCTGGACGGGTTTGGGATTGCAGAACGCCCCGGTGAGCTGGACGTAGGTGCCCTGGAAGTCGAACGGCTCGGTCTCGGTCCACAACCGCCGGATCACCGTGCACGCTTCGGCGAGGCTCCCCACGGCGTAGGCGGCGTCGTGGTAGGGCAGGCCGTTGGCGTCGTACTCGCGCCGGGCCAACGGGATGGCTGGGCCGTGAGCCTGCGCCGATACCGAAGTCGAGCCGTCCGCCGGAGACGATGTCGACGGTCGCGGCGATCTTGGCCAGCATCGCGGGCGGCCGGAAGCGGTTGCTGGTCACGAGCAGGCCGAGGCGCAGTCGCTGGGTCTGCGCGGCGAGGGCCGAGAGCAGTGTCCAGCCTTCGAAGATCGGTCCGCCCGGGTCGCCGCCGATCGGCATGAGGTGATCGAACAGCCACGCATGCTCGATCTGCGGGATCGTGTCCGCCTCGCGCCAGACGCGCAGGATGTCGTGGTAGCCGACCTGTTGCGGGCGCGGTCGCGATCCCGAAACTGGGGTGGGGTGCTTGTGGCATGGGTCCGTTCGTCCTTTCACCACGGGGTGGGATACGCGTCGCTTCAGAAGCGGGAGGCGATCAGCGACGTCGCTGCGCCGCGTCAAGCAGGGCGGGCGGCGTGTCGTGCTTCTCGTGTGCGGCGAGGTCGACGCCGGGAGCGACGATCGCGTCGATCGCGTCGAGCACGTCGGCGGAGAGCACGGTGTCTGCGGCAGCGAGCTGAGAGTGCAAGTGGTCCACCGTGCGGGGGCCGATGATCGCGCTGGTCACGGCGGGGTGCGCGGTGACGAATCCGAGCGCGAGCTGGATCATGGTCAGGTCGGCCTCGTCGGCGACCTTGGCCAGCTGCTCGACGGCATCGAGCCTGGCCCGGTTGGCGGGGATGGCGGTGTCGAAGCGTTGCGGCATCAGTCGCCGAGCGGCTGGTGGTGATTTCCTGGCCCTCGCGGATCGCGCCCGACAGCCAGCCCGAGGCCAGCGGGCTCCACGCCAGCACGCCGAGTCCGTACTGCTCGGTCACGGGCAGGACGTGGGTCTCGATCCCGCGCTGCAGGATCGAGTAGCTGGGCTGCTCGGTGACGTAACGGCTCAGGTGGTTCTCCCGGGCCGCCCACTCGGCCTGCACGATGCGGTACGCGGGGAACGTCGAGGAGCCGAAGTAGCGGATCTTCCCGGCGCGCTGCAGGTCGGTCAGCGCCGACAGCGTCTCCTCGTCGCTGGTGCGCCGGGTCCCACCGGTGGATCTGGTAGAGATCGACGTGGTCGACGCCGAGGCGGCGCAGGCTGTTGTCCAGCTCGGTGACCAGCCAGCGGCGCGAACTGCCCTGATGGTTGCGCTCGTCGCCCATCGGCATGGCCGCCTTCGTGGCCAGCACGATGTCGTCGCGGCGGCCGGCGATGGCCTTGCCGACCATCTCCTCTGACTCGCCGTGGCTGTACATGTCGGCGGTGTCGATGAGGTTGATCCCGCCCTCCAGGGCGGCGTCGACCATGGCGGTGACCTCGTCCTGGGTGGTACGTCCCAAGCTGCCGAAGTTCATCGCGCCGAGCACGAGGGTGCTGACCTGCACACCGGTGCGGCCCAAGGTGCGGTACTGCATGCCTGTTCCTCCTTGAGAGGTGACGCGAGTTGGCGACGCGTGACTTGGTTTGGCTCGCCTGTTCTGGCATCCTGAACAAACGGATCGTTGTTCCGCTAACCACCATACGGAACATGGTTCCGTTTGCCAAGTGGAGGGACGGAGGTAGCGGCGCATGGTCGGCATCGACAGCGGATCCAGGGCGTCAGCCCCGCGGAAGCGGGCCGACGCCCGGCGTAACGAGGAGACGTTGCTGGACGCGGCCGCCGCGGCTTTCATCGCTTCCGGCGTCGACGTGCCCGTGCGCGACATCGCCGCCAAGGCCGGCGTTGGCCTGGGCACGATCTACCGCCACTTCCCGACGCGAGCCGATCTCATCGTCGCGGTCTACCGGCACCAGGTCGAGGCATGCGCTGAGGCCGGTCCGGCACTGCTGGCGAACAGCAGCACGCCGCACGCCGCCCTGGCGCGCTGGATCAACCTCTTCGTCGACTTCCTGGTCACCAAGCACGGCCTCGCCGGGGCGCTGCAGTCCGACAAGGCCGCCTTCGAGACCCTGCACGCCTATTTCCTCGACCGCCTCGTCCCCGTGTGCGCCCAGCTGCTCGACGCCGCTGCTGAGGCGGGCGAGATTCTCCCCGGCATGGATGCCTACGAACTGATGCTTGGCGTCGGCAATCTCTGTATCGGCGCGGACAACAATCCCCGCTACGACGCACGCCGCATGGTCGGACTCGTCATCGCAGGACTGCGCCTCCACTAGGAGGCAGCTCGGACTCGCTCCTCACGGGTCGTCTCCGCTTCAAGGTGGCCGCGTCAATGCCGCCTGTCGGCATCGCCTGCCGCGGCCGCGGAGCTGCCGTCAAGGGCCTGCGGCTTGAAGAACGCGCTGGAGGCCGGGCGCCACAGCAGCCACACCGCGGCGAGGCCAGTCAGCCAGGTCAGCACGGCGCAGAACACTTGCGCGACGCCGTTGTTCCCAGTCAGCCCCAGGGTCGCCAGGCCGAATAGCGCCGTGGACAGGATGCGCGCCCAGTTCCTGCCCCGCCCGACCGCCCGCGCCATCCACAGCCACAGGGCCATCAGGACCAGCCCGGCGGCTATCACCAGCGTGACGATGAGCGGGCGCTGATGGCTGAGCTGGGCCGTGGTGAGGTGGTGCCCGAGCACCGTTAGGTGGTAGGCGGAGATGTCGCCGATGAAAGCCAGCGCGATGATCAGGTACGCGGCGGTGCCGACGGCGCCCGCGCGCATGAATTTGACCGCGGTCAGCACCGGCGCGGGAGCAGGAGGATGCATCGGCCCGACCGGCTGGCCGCGGGAGGGGTCAGGCTGGAAGCTCTTGGCTTCCGCTACCAGTGCGGGGCGTCCAGTGGCCGGATCGGCGGCGATCGCGGCGGCCAGCCTGGCGCGGGCCGCGTCCAGCTCGGCAGGTGCCGGCAGGGGCGTCTCCTGCGCCAGCTCCCGAAGCAGCTCCATGTCATTCATTGGTCGTGAGCTCCTCATACGTTGCAGCCGCATCGGTGCCGGCCAGGACCTGGCGCACCTTCGTGCGCGCCCGGTGCAGCCTGGACCGCACCGTCCCCACCGGGATGGCCAGTGCCCGCGACACCTCCTGATAGGTCAGCTGCTCCCAGGCGATGAGCAGCAGCACATCCCGGTCACCGGCCGACAGCGCGGCCAGCGCCGCGTCCAGCAGCGTGCGCATCGCCTGGGCCGTGACATCGGCAGCCACCCGCTCGGCGTGACCAAGAACCACGGGCTCGGCTGCGGCAGCCTGCCTGATCCGGTACTGGCGGGCCTCGTCCCTGCGATGCTGGCCGACCAGGTTGGTGGCGATCCCGTACAGCCAAGGCCGGGCATCCGGGTGGCCGAGGTCATACCCGTCCCGCTTGGCGAAAGCGGCCAGGAACGTCTCGGCGACCAGATCATCGGCAACCTGGCGGCCGGCACGCCGGGCAAGGTAGCGGTAGATGTGCGGGGCGTGCCGGTCAAACAGAACCGCGAACCGCTCCGGCTCCCGCCAGGAACCCTCAATGACCGCGGCATCATCCGCGGTGGCGGATCTCATACCGACCTTGACTCATGTCCATGCCTATCCGGGTGCTCAGGAAGCTACATCCGTTATCCGCAACCGGTGCCAAACGAGTTCACGGCCACCGCTCAGCACAGCGCCGCCAGCTGAGCAGCTACCGATCTTCCAAGCTGGGCTGCTGTCCACCTCGTGGCACGATGATCTCAACCGAGTCCGCAGTGTCAAGGCCAGGCCGCTTCGCGGTCGTATCCAGCGGGCTGATCACCCGTCGAGGAACGCCAGGACGGCGAGCACCCGCCGGTTGTCGTCGTCGGAGGGCTGCAGGCCCAGCCGCAGGAAGATGGAGGCCGTGTGCTTGGCCACGGCCCGCTCGGTGATGAACAGCCGCTGGGCGATGGCCGCGTTGGACCGGCCCTCGGCCATCAGCCCGAGCACCTCGCGCTCGCGGGGGCTGAGCGTGGCCAGCGCCCCGTCCGCGGAGCTGCGGTCCACCAGCCGGGCAATCACCTCCGGGTCCATCGCGGTGCCCCCGTCCGCGACCCGGCGCACCGCCTCCGCGAACTGGGCGCCGTCCAGCACCCGGTCCTTGAGCAGGTAACCGATGCCACCGGCGCCGCCGGCGAGCAGCTCGCGGGCGTAGATCTGCTCCACGTACTGCGACAGCACCAGCACCGGCAGGCCGGGTGCCTCCCGCCGGGCGGCCAGCGCGGCCCGCAGCCCTTCGTCGGTGAACGTCGGCGGCAGCCGCACGTCTACGATCGCCACGTCCGGCCGGTCGGCGGTGACCGAGGCGAGCAGACCGGCGCCGTTGTCTACGGCCGCGGTGACCTGCACGCCGTGGGCCTCGAGCAGCCGGGTCAGGCCGTCCCTCAGCAGGAAAAGGTCTTCGGCGATGACAGCGCGCACGGGATCTCCATGTTCACCACGGTAGGGCCGCCTGGCGGGCTGGACAGCGCGAGCACGCCATCGAACGCGGCCAGCCTGCGCTCGATGCCGTCCAGCCCGGTGCCGCGCCGATGGTCCGCGCCTCCGGCACCGTCGTCGCTGACCCCGATCCGCAGCATCCCGCCCACGTGCCGCAGGTCCACCCAAGCCTGGCGGGTCTGCGCATGCTTGGACACGTTGGCCAGCAGCTCGCTGATCGCGAAGTAGGCAGCCGACTCGATCGGCGCGGCCGGCCTGCCCGTCAGCTCGCTGGCGAAATGGACCCGCAGCGGCAGGTCCAGGGCCAGCGCGCGGACGGCCTCGGCCAGGCCCCGGTCGGCCAGCACTGGCGGGTGGATCCCGCGTACCAGGGCACGCAGCTCGGCCAGCGCCTTCGCGGAAGACTCGCGGGCCTCAGCCAGCAGCGCCCGAGCCGCTGCCGGTTCGCTCTCCAGCAGCTGGTCGGCGGCGTCCAGGCTCATGCCCATCGCCACCAGCCGGGCCTGGGCGCCGTCGTGCAGGTCCCGCTCGATCCGGCGCATCTCCGCCGCGCCCGTGTCGATCGTGTCGGCCCGGGTCTGCGCCAGATGGGCGACCCGCAGGGCCAGCTGCGCCTGACCGGCCTGCCAGCATCGACCGGGCCAGCAGCCCGTAGCCGCGCAGCAGCCGCGGGCCTGCCCACAGCCCCGCCGCGATGCAGGCGGCGCCCAGCAGGACCAGCATCGCCGGCTCGTGCCCGGGGAAGACTGCCCGCATGGCCACCGCCGCATACCCCCTGTTGGTGCCGAGCAGGCAGAACAGGCCACTCAGCATCAGCCCGGCCGGCACGGCGGCGAGGATCCAGCCCCCGAGGGTGCTGACCGCCAGCCACTGCCCGTCGCGCCTGGTGGCCGGGTCGGCCAGCCAGCGCAGCCGCCCGAGGTAGCCGGCCTGCCCGTTCCGGGGCTGATTCAGGTACGGGTCCATGACCGGCACCGCGCACCAGTCCCCCGACAGCTTCCGGGTCAGCGTCGCCAGCCCCCGGATGGCTCCCAGGATGGCCGGGATCAGCAGCAGGCTCGCGGCCAGGCCGGCGACCGGCGCGATCCGCACGACGACCGCGTCCGTCTCGTGCCAGTGCTGGGGGCCGTTCACCAGCAGCCCGATCTCCAGCCCGGTCAGCAGCAGCGGCATCAGCAGCGCCAGTACCAGGATGAGACCGGGCAGGACCAGCCCGCACAGTCCTGCGCCCCGCGCCGCGGCGACGGCTCCCTCGCCGATCCACGACCACGGCCGTGTCCGCTGAACTCGCCCCGTGCTTCTCTGCCATCCACAGCCTGATCTCCTTCGCCGCCGCACCTGCCTGCCAAGTGTGCCGGTGCCCCGGCCAGGCACGCAGTGACGCTAGGCCCCCAACCGGGGGGTGTACCCAGGTGCACCTCGAAGACGCCGCCTAGCCGTATGCCACGGCGAGCAGCTGGCTTCTAGCGTGCTGGCCGTGCTGATCAGGCCGGACCGGCAGGACGGGTCACGCGTGCGGCAGCGAAGGAAACTCGCGGCCGGGCTCCCGCAGACTTGCCCCGCTCGGCGCGGGTCCACGAGCTGCCGCGAGGGCACGCCGCCTCCGGTTACCCGTGCTGAGGGAAACGCGGGCTGAAACCCAGCCGGTCAGCGAGCTGGTAAGGAGGCAACATGATCAAGTTCTGCCTGGGTGCCGCCCGGCACCGGCGGCTGCAGGCTGCGGTGGCGGGTGTGGCCATGACGACGGGCATCATCGCGGCGGCTGGCGGGTCCAGCCCCCCGGGGTCGATTGACTGGCACCCGCACTCTCGGCGGTGGCCTGGGTTATCCGGGGGCCGCTGCCGAAGTGCCTCCCAAAAGTGGGCGGCGGTGGGTGCTGGGCCCAGATGCCCGTGCTCGCCGGGGTAGAGACGGCAGGACAGGGACGGCTGGTGGCCTGGGGAGGGAGCCACCTCCCTGCCATCGGCCAGGATCGTCGGCGAACCGGTCATCCCCAGCCGTCCCGCCTCATTCTCTGTCGTCACGACTAGCCGCGTTACCTGGATATCAGGCCGGGCCGCGAGCAGCGGGGCGAGGACACCATTCAGGGCTTTCGCGCCGGGCAGTCCGGCACGTGCAGGATCTGGAGCCTCATTGCCTCAGCCCATCCTCGCTGGTGAAACTGCGAGCCTCGTCCAGATCCCGCAAGGCCCGCATCGCGACGACCTGGCCCTGGCGCAGCGTCAGCACCAGGTAATTCCGGTCGTTGCCCTGCCACCCGCGTCCTCAGGCTCAACCGAACGGACGCACCCAGCCAGTATCCACCCCGGCGCGGTGAGTGGAAAGTCACGAACGAGCCCGAATCAGCTCCCCGGCCTGCGTGCTCGCATCAGCTGACGTCACTAAACCCGGCAGACCTGCAGGGCGAAGCAGGACAGGGCGGCGGCCCGCCTTCTGGGTCACCATCCACCCCTGCGCGGCTTGACAGATCCGATAGCACATATCTATCATATTGATATCAGTATTTCCGGCAAGGCGCGGACAACGAACGTCCGGCCGCCGCTGGCTCGGTAGACATGTGAGCAGCGACGACTGAGCGCCCGCATCGCGGTGCGCCACCCCGAGCAGGGAAAGGGTCGTCGTCATGAGCCAACAGTTGAGGACCTACACGGCATACAGCGTCGGCTGTGTTATTGCATGGGCCATCCTTCTGCCTGCGGTAGCGGCTCTGGACAGCAAAGACATCCTGCGCACCGTCATGGTGCTCTGCGGGGGATGGTGGATCGGGCGGACCTCGGCTACGATAGCCAGGGCGATATCCACCCGCTGCCCGCAAGATGGCGGCAGCGGCCGACGGGGCCGCAGGCGGTTGAGAGCCGTCACCTCACCCGCGCGGTCACCGCCAGCATCTGCGCCATCGCGGCAATGCTGGGAGTGAACCTTGCGGTTCACCGAACCGCTCGCTCCAGGATTTCCATGGCCGTGGCTGTGGTGAAGAGCCTGCCAGGCTCCCAGAAGGTCACGATGATCGAGGGTCTGGCCTGCGCATGGCCCACGGGAGCCGCAGGCAGTCGCGATAAACCAGCGGATGTCGGGGTATCACGTTGGACTGACTGTGCCTGCAGCAAGACCGCGCCTGCCTGGCCTGGGCATGGGCTTCAACGATCATCTCGCCACTCGGACAACGTGTTCCAGCGCGTTGACCACCCACTCCAGGCCGGTGCCGGAGAGGTGCAGCGCCTTGGCGATGTCGGGCAGGGCGACGTTCACGATCGTCGCGTCGAGGATCACCATCAGCTGTGCAGTCGTGATGACGACCTGCGCCAGGCCGAGCTTGCCGTGGCCGTCAGCGAACGCCCCGCCCGTCCGGGCAGGGCGCCTAGCAGCCGATTGCGTAGCGGACATCACATTCTCCTCAGCTTTTTGACGCGGAGGTCGGGGGCAGCCTGACCATCAGTCACCGAACCCGGGCCCTTCCTGGCAGCCCGCGATTGTGCGGGTCATAGGTCATGCCAGGACGGTAAAAGGCTGGGACGCGGCGGGCGTCCCCCGATAGTGGACAGGCCAGGTGGAATCTTCCACGGCAGGCAGCAGCACGAAAGTGCCGCGGGGATTGGCCACGGCGCGCCGCTAGGGGATCAGGTCCAGCTCCCGCGCCCGTGTCGACGGCCTCGGTGCGGTTGGCCGCGCCGAGCTTGTCCAGACGTGGCTGACGTGCTTTTTGACGGTGTCGAGGGTGACCACGAGCTGCCCGGCGATGGCCTGGTTCGATCTGCCTGCCGCCAGCAGCCCCAGCACCTCCAGCTCGCGGCTGGTCAGCGGCTCGACGATGCCCGGCACCGCGGCGGTGCCTGGCCCCGTGTCTGGCACGGCATGCTCCGGGCCGAACGCCCGCAGGAGCCGGGCCAGGTAGCCGAGCGGGACCCCGGCAGCGGCCGAGCCGGATCGCTGGGCCGCGATCAGCCGGCCGAGCAGCGCGGCCATCGGCGGGCCCTCGTCGGCGAAGACCCGCACGTACCCCTGCGGGCAGGCCAGCGTCAGCGCCCCGGCCAGGGCGGTGACCGCGGCGGCTTCCTCGCCGCTGGCCGCCAGCGCCAGCGCCCGCAGCGCGCCAGCCTCGATGACGCTGCCGATTCGGTCCTGGGCGGCCGCCGCGGCGTGCAGCCGGTCCAGCAGCCTCAGCGCCCGACCGGACTGGTCCTGGGCGAGCAGGACGCGGGCCAGCACCAGATGCCCCGGCTCCCGTGGGTAGTCAGGCTCGTCGTCCGCGCCGAGGCCGCACTCCTCCGTCCAGCGGGCGGCGGCGCCCTCGTCGCCCTGGGCCAGCAGCAGCCGAGCCCGCTGTGCCGGGACCGGGTTGACCAGCCCAGGTGGTCCTGGGGCGGCCTGCGCTGGCCTCGCCGATTGCCCCTAGCGCCCCGGCCGGGTCACCGGTCGCCTGCCGGATCCACGCCAGCGTCGCCAGGCCGGCGGCCAGCGGCAGGGTGTAGACGAACTGGCGGCACAGCCTGATGCCCTCGGTGACATGCCGCACGGCGTTATCGAGTTCATTGCGCTGGTAGGCCACCTCGCCCAGGCTCACATGAGCTGGGCCTGCAGCCGGCAGCGGCGGACGACCTGGCGGCGCGGTGAACTCCAGCGCCTGCTGACAGGTCCGCACGGCCGCGTCCAGGCGGCCTTGGGCACGCTGGACCTGACCGAGTTCATAGCTTCCCCATGCGCTCCACGTCGGCAGGCCGGCGGCCTGCCTCCCGGCGATGCCGGACACGAATGCGCGCTCGGCCTCGGCCAGCGGCCGCAGAGCCAGTCAGCCACGGCCAGGTTCCACCGGGTCATCGAGTCCAGCAGCCACTCGCCCGCGCTGCTCGCGGCCAAGGCTTGCGAGGCGAAGGCTGCCGTACCGTCGGCGTCATCACGTAGCTCGGCGAGATAGCTGCGATGGATCGCGATCAGCGCGGGAACGTTGACCAGCATGCTGGCGGCCCGGCCAGCAGTAGGCTCGAACGGTTCCTGGGCCGCGCCCGCCGACGTGCGCTCGGCCGCGTCGAGCAGCGGCTCAGCTGCCTCCACGCGGCCGCTGGCGGCCGCCATGAGCGATTGCGCCAGCAGCAGCCGGGGCCGGGACTCGACCAGGTCGGCGGGGAGCGCCGAAAGCCAGCGCTGAACCGTCGCAGCCTCGCCGCGCAGATAGTAGACGGCGTCAAAGTGCTGCTCGATCAGCCGCGCGGCCCAGGTCATTTCCCCGGCGGCCACCGCGTGCCGTATCGCGTCATCGGCCAGCCCGTGTTCCTCGGACCACGCGGCGGCGTTGCGGTGCAGCGGCGCCACCCGGCCGGGCTGTTCGTCTTGCAGGCGGGCGCGGAGCAGATCGGCGAACAGGTGGTGGTAACGCCACCAGCCGCGCACCTCATCCAGCGGCACCAGGAACAGCCCGGCCCGCTCCACCTGCTCCAGCAGCGCCTGGCTGCCGGTCTGGCCGGTGACCGCGTCACACAGCGGGCCGGACAGCCGCTCCAGCACTGATGTCTCCAGCAAGAACGCGCGCACCTGATCGCTCTGGCGCTCCAGGACCTCCTCGGCCAGGAAGT
Organism: uncultured Actinomycetes bacterium; assembly: GCA_963713815.1. Lineage (GTDB taxonomy): Bacteria > Actinomycetota > Actinomycetes > Streptosporangiales > Streptosporangiaceae > RYN-230. The sequence continues at coordinate 15,217 of CAVQNH010000005.1, read as the reverse complement.
CCAGCACGTAGCGGTGGCTGCCGGTGAACGCCGCCACGAACCCGGTCACGTCCGCCTGCCCGCGCAGCGACAGGGCGGCCAGCTGCAGCCCTGCGGCCCACCCCTCGGTGCGCGCCGCCAGCGCCGCCACGGCCGCATCGGGCAGGGCCATGTCGGGGGCGTCAGCCACCTGCTGCAACAGCGCCGCTGCCTCCTCGGTGGTGAACCGCAGATCCGCGGCGCGCACCTCGGCCAGCTGCCCGCGCGCCCGCCGCCGGGCCAGCGGCAGCGGCGGATCTGACCGGCTCGCCAGCACCAGCCGGAGGCCTGGCGGGCGGTGCTCCAGCAGGAACTCAACCGAGGCGTGCACCGGCTGGGAGTCGATCAGATGGTAGTCATCCAGCACCAGCGCCACCTCGCCGGCACCGGGCTGGGCGGCCAGCTCGTTGATCAGCGCCGTCACCGGCCCTTCGAACGACGGCGGCGGCGGCGGGCCGAGCAGCGGGCCCACCCGCTCGGCGATGCCCGGGCACACCCGGTCCAGCGCAGCAACGGCATGGCGCCAGAACCGGGCCGGGTCATTGTCGCCCGCGTCCAGCGACAACCAGGCCGCGGGCCGCGGGCCGCATCGTGCCCAGTCGGCCAGCAGGGCCGTCTTGCCGGACCCGGCCGGGGCGCAGACCAAGACCAGGCCCCGCCCCAGGCCCTCATCGAGCCGGTCCGCCAGGCGCGGTCTGGGCACCAGGTCGGGCCGCGGGCCGGGCACGTGCAGCTTGGTGGCCAGCAGCACATCCCGCTCCGCCGCGGCAATCCTCAGCCTGGCCGCCGCGGGCGGCTCAGTCACCGGTGACCTGCACGCTCACCGCCTCCAGCCATCTATCGTGCGGCGATAGGCCCATCGTAGCGCCCGGCCGGTACCCTCGCACGGCCCTGGAGCAGGCGCGGGCTGCCGCCGGGGGTCGGCCCGAGGGTGCCGGCGTCCCCGGAGCGCCGCCACCGCCGGGCCGGCCGCCGCGCCGGCCCGGGTCGGCCCCGGCGAGCGGCACCTTCGTGCCCGGTGCCGCCACTGAAGATTCCACCCGCTGGGCACCTTCGGGTGACGCCTGGCCCGGGGGCGCTTCGTAGCGTGCAGGGACAGAAACGTAGACCCGCGAGAGGACGAGGGAATGACTGCTTTCAAGCCCGGTCGGGCGCTGAAGGGCCCGCCAGCGGGCAGGCAGGCATGAGCGGCTCGCGGCCGCCGGCCCATTACGAGATCCGCATTGAGGGGGTCCTCGGCGAGCGCTGGACCGGTTGGTTCGAGGGCCTCCAGGTCAGCAGCGAGGCCGGGGAAACGATCATCTCCGGGCCGGTGACAGACCAGCCAGCGCTGCACGGGGTCCTGGTCAAGGTACGCGACCTGGGCATGTGCCTGATCTCGGTACGCCGGCTGGACCCAGGCGAAGCCGGAAAGACACCCCCGAAAGGAAGCCACCAATGAGGCAAATCCGCGCCGGCAAGCGCCGCCCCGGATCCGCCAGCTGGCCGCAAACGCCGCTGCCATCCGACCCGCGCGACCCCGATATTGTTCGCGCCCATCAGATCACCCGCCGCGCCGGCCAGCCCCGCGCCCGGACCGAGCCGGGCCCGGCCGCCGGCAGCGCGACCTGCCCGGCAGCCGGCGGCCGCCCGCCTAACACGCCCAGGCAGCAGCACGCTGGTTGAGTCAGGCCCGTAACACCGCTGTCTCGCCGAGACCACCGGCAAAGTGCTCGCGCTCAAAACGCAGATGCCGGACCAGCGTGAGGACATCTGCAAGGAACCCCTAAGGCTAATTACATCCAATAAGCAAATGAGCACCCGTAAGGAGCACGACAAATGAACCTCTCTGCTAATCGCCGACGTCTGCTGACAGTCACCGGCGTCGCCGGGATCGGCTACGCGCTGTCCTGGATCGCCGGGCTGTCCGTCCCGGCGCCCAGCCCGAAACTCACCGCCTCCGGAGCCGAGATCGCTGCCGCGCTGGCCGGGCACGGGACCGCCGTGGCCGCGCAGTACGCCCTCACCGAGGGGCTGCCTGCCGCCGGGCTGGCCATCGTCTCGATCGCCTTGGCCCGGGCGGCACGCAGGTCCGGAGCGGCCGCGGCCGCCCGGGTCGCCCTCATCGCCGGCGTTGCGGCCGCGCTCATCTCGCTGCTGCAGTTCGCGCTCGGCGCGGTCCTGGCCGGGACGGCATCACCCGGCACCGCGCACCTGCTCTATGACGCGGTGAACCGGCTGGACGGGGTCAAGATGCTCGCCCTGGCCATCCTCGGCCTGGCCGCCGCCGCGTCGGGGGCGCTGCCCCGGTGGCTGCGGTTCACCGGGATCGCGCTCGCTATCGCCATCACCGCATCCGGCGTCGCCTACCTGCTGCTCCTGCAGAACCTGGCCATCCTGGCCGTTCCCGCGGGGGTGCTGCTGCTGGTCTTCATCACCGGCACCGGCATCGCGCTCGGCACTTCGGCCGGCAAGCCGCGCCGCGACGCCCCTCCGGAAACGATGATCCCCATGCCAACCTCGCATCGGTAGTTGACGCATTTCAATCGCGGCGCTGCAGGCCGAGCCGTGATCATCCTCGCGACTGACCTCCTGGGCAACCCCTGCCAGCGGATGATGCAACGGCAGACGCCAGCCCGATACGGCTGGGCGGCCCGGCCCTCGTCGCGTCCGGAACCCCATCTCGCGATCAATCAGGCACGGCCTTAAGACCGCTAAGCCCAAGGGATCAGTGATCGGACGCGATGAGGGATCGGGATGGCCTGGCTGATGGCTCAGTTGTGCCGGATCACGGCGCCCAGCGGGACAACACCTACTACGGAGGGCTGTTTGTTGAGAGCTTGGAATGCCCCGGCGGCCGGCGCGACGGTGCCCGCAGCTGGTGGCCGGGAAGCCGCGTTCGAGCTGGCTGGCCTGCACAAGATGTTCGGCGGGTACGCGGTGGTCGATCATGTTGACCTGACCGTGGCGCCTGGCTCGTTGTGCGGGCTTGTCGGGTCTAACGGGGCGGGAAAGTCCACTTTGCTGTCTATGGCGGTCGGGCTGCTGCGCCCTGACCGGGGGACGTCGCGGGTGTTCGGGATCGACGTGTGGGCAGAGCCGGAGCGGGCCCGGGAGCTGATGGGTGTCTTGCCTGACGGCTTGGCGATGCCCGAGCAGCTCACCGGCCGGGAGTTGCTCAGCTACCTGGGCCAGCTGCGTGGGCTGGGCAAGGACCACGGCCGCCGGGCGGGCTGGCGAGCTGCTGAGGGTGCTCGGGCTGACCGGGGATGTCGAGCGGACGCTCATCATCGACTACTCGGCCGGGATGCGGAAGAAGATCGGCTTGGCCACCGCGCTGCTGCACCGGCCGAAACTGCTGGTGCTGGACGAGCCATTCGAGGGGGTCGACCCGGTGGCCGCCGCGACGCTGACGCGGGTTCTGCGGCGCTTCGCCGCTTCGGGCGGTGGTGTGCTGCTGTCCAGTCATGCGATGCCGCTGGTTGAACAGTTGTGCGACACGGTGGCCGTGCTGGCCGCGGGCAGAGTCATCGCCCAGGGACCGCTGGAGAAGGTGCGGCGCGGAAGGTCGCTGGAGCAGGCCTTCGTCGAGCTGGCCGGCGCCGATGCCAGAGCGGGGGAAGTACTGTCGTGGCTGGCCCGCTGATCTTGATGAAGCTCACCGTGCTGCGGCGTGAGGCCAGCGGGCCCCGGTCGGGCTGGGTCCTCGGCGGCGCGGCAGCCGGGCTGGCGCTGGCGGCTGCCACGATCGGCGCGGCGATGCTCAGGGCCAGGTCGCCGGGCACGGTCGCGGACCTGCTCGGCGTGGTGTTCGCGGTGTGGGCCCTCGGCTGGATGCTGGGGCCGGCCTACACCGGCCAGCCGGTGCTGCGCGCCGAGCAGTTCCGGCTCCTGCCGGTCCCGCGGCGCAGGCTGGCGCTCGGCCTGCTCGGCGCGGCATTCGCCGGGGTGACCGCTCCGGTCACCTTCATCGCGTTCACCGCCCTGGTCGTTTTCGGGATCCGGCTCGGCATGGTCCCGGCCCTCATCGCCCTGCCCGCGGTCGTGCTGCAACTGATTCTGGTCGTGCTGCTGTCCCGGGTGACCGGGTCGTTGTTCGGTGCGCTGTCCCGGTCACGCGCTGGCGCCGTGGTCAGCGCCCTGCTCACCGCCGTGATGCTGGTGGCCAGTTCCTCCGGCTGGATCGTGCTCGCGGCCCTGCACCCCTTGGTGGCCACCGGATTCCCGGCCGGGTTCGCCGCCGCCGTGCGCGCGCTGCCGTCCAGCTGGGCGGTGCTCGCGGTCGAGGCCTCGTCGCGATCGGACTGGCTGATGACCGCGGCACCGCTGCTAGGGCTCATCGCGGTGCTGCTGCTGTTGTGGCTGACGTGGGAACGGTCGCTCGGCCCGGCGCGGTGGCCCCGGCCGGCGGTCCGCGGCAGCCCGGCCGGACGCGCGGCGCCGCGGCACTGGATGCCCGCTGGGGCCACCGCAGCGGTATTGGTCAAGGAGCTGCGCACCTGGCGGCGGGACCCGCAGCGGCTGAACAGCCTGGTCGTCCCGCCCGCCTTCGCCGTGATGACCTGCCTGGTGCCTGGCCGCGTTCGGCACGACGGCATTCCTGCCGTTCCTCGGCGCGCTCACCGCGCTGATGGCGGCGGTCACCTCGGCGAATCTCTACGGCCAAGACGGCACCGCGTTGTGGCTGACGCTGCTGATACCCGGCAGCGAGCGAGCCGATGTCCGCGGCCGGCAGCTCGCCTGGCTGGCCCTGTTCGCCCCGATGACCCTGGTACTCACCGCAGCGGGCATGGCGGCCAGCGGACGCCCGGACCTGTGGCCGGGGGCGCTGGCAGCGACGTTCGCGCTGCTCGGCGGCGGGGCCGGGCTGCTGCCGGCCGTGGCCATCGCCCTGCCAGCCCCCGGTCCCGGCCCACGGGACCGCAAGAACGCACCGCTGGGCGACACCGATGAGCTCGGGGCCGCCCTGGTGATGCTGTTCCTGGCGCTGGCCACGGCGGCGCCCGCGGCGGCAACGGTGCTGGCCGGTGAGCTGACTGGCCGCCCGGCACTTCGCTGGGCAGCCCTCGCGGTGGGCGTCATCACCGGGATGCTGAGCCTATGCGCTGCTCGGCCGCGCCGCACAGCGGAGCCTTATCCGGCGCGGGCCCGAGCTGTTGTCTGTCCTGCGGACCGGAACCGAACAGCCCGCCACGCCAGCCAACAAACCATCCCTCATCACCTCAATGCCCAGGTACCGCCGGCGCCTGCTGTGGTGCAGCCTGTTCACCGGCTGCATCGCGCTCTTCCCCCAAGCCCTAGTGCCGCTGCTGATGAAGCTTTCCGGCGGGCACGCACGGGTCTGGTTCCTCGCGCTGTACCTGCCCGGTGCATGGCAATGGCCGGTAATCACCCTGATGTTCCTGCTCGGGCTGGCCTCGCTCGGGCTGGCCGCCCGGATCTGGGCCACCGAGCCCCGGTCACCGCGGTACCTCCGTGATAGCCCGGGCAGCGGTGGCCAGGCCATCCCCAGCCCACCCCTCCGCCGGAAAAGAACGCCACTGTGCCATACCTCCCTGACACGGCCACCCCTCAGGGATGGAACCGGGACAACCGGGATAGACGCAACCAGGATCACGCGCAACGGTCGGTCCTCACCAAGGCCCAACGGAAAATGACGGCGCGCGCCAGATCGACCTGATCTGCGCGCCCGATCCGCACCCCGTCACTGTGGAGTTCGGCGACCAGGCGGTAGCGGTCTTTGGGGGCACCACCGCCTCCACCGCGGCCGCCGCCTTGCGCAGGATCTTCACTTCTTCCTCAAGGTCGCGGATCCGCTGCCGTGCTGCAGCCAGCCCGGCGCCTTCCTCCGCTGTGGTGCCGGGCTTCAGGCCGCGATCGACGACATCGCGGTGCCGCCACCGCTACAAGCACGACTCAGCGATCCCGAGTGACGCTGCGACATCACGGATGCTCCGCCCTGACTCGACCAGATCCAGAGCGCGGCGGCGGAACTCGGGCGGATACGGTCTCGGCATGACTGATCCTTTCGGACTGCCGAGCACACCTCGCCTCTCGACACGCAAGTCCGATGAGCCGGGTCATGATCACTCCGCCTCACGCTGCTGGACGCTCTCGGGCAGCTCAGCCCGCGGGACCGCGCCATCGTCGTCTTGCGCTATTGGGAGGATCACAGCATCCACACGGTGTCGGAGCTGCTGAACCTGTCGCCGGGAGTGGTGAAGGTGCAGAGCATGCGGGCGCTGGCCAGGTTGCGCGTCCTGCTCGGTGAGGACGAGGCTCCCCCGCCTCTCCCGCCTGAACCTGGGGCCCGGTATGGCGATACCTCGGCCGCCTGTGGCATGGTCCCGCCCCTGAGCATCGCTAGCACCCAGCTGCCGGATGCTTGCCCGTAGAAGGTGTCGTCGTCCCAGTCTTGTGGTGCCAGCGGCCACAGGCCGGGGATGCCGGGGCCGCTTCTCCAGCTCAGCCGAGGCATCCACATCTGGCCCGCCATGGGGTTGCCCCGCTGGCCTGGTCAGCGGCTTATCCAGAGTGAGCGGAGCAAGCGGTTCACCGAACCGCTTGCTCCGCCTCCGTCGTTGCATCAGCTAACCAGTCGCGTCATGCTGTGGACGTATGCCTGAGCGAGTGCCAGGCCAGCCCCGGCACCAGAGAGGTTGCCGATGACGAGTGACCGCGAGGAACGAAACAAGGTCCTCGGGATGCCGCGCGGGGTGGATCCATATGCCCGGCAGGGCGAGGAACCGCAGCGGGTCCTCGGCGTCCCTGTCGACTGGTACGGCCCGGTCGATCCAGATCTGCTCCGGTTCCTCAGGCATCCCATCAAGGCCTGCAAGCACTGGGCGCTACGCCGCCGCCTGGGTATTTACGCACCTGAAGAAGGTGACCCCGAGCAGTAGGGCTGATCCGATCCCAGAAGGCACCAGGGCACCCAGGTCGGCCTCGCGGGAGCTGAGCTGTGGTCAGGCTGCGGCGCGTGCGGTCAGGGAGCGGCGGCGCAGGCCCGGGTTCTCCAGGGCTGGCGGTTGGTAGGCCTGGTCGAGGGTGCCGATGTCGGTGCCGGGCGGGACGATTTTGTCGATCTGGTCGAGGACGTCGTCGCTGAGGGCGACGTCGAGGCCGGCGAGCAGGCCGTCGAGATGGTCCATGGTGCGGGCGCCGATCAATGCGCTGGTGACGCCGGGGTGGGCGATGGTGAACGCCATCGCGAGGTGGGTCATGGGCAGGCCGGCCTCGGCGGCGAGCGGGATGAGCTGTTCGACGACGTCGAGGCGGCGCTCGTCGGTGAGGTGGTGGATCAGGCCAGCGCGGCGCAGGTCGTTGTGCTGGTTCTTGCGGACGCGGCCGGTGAGCAGGCCCTGGCCGAGCGGGCCCCAGACCAGGGTGCCCATGCCGAAGCGCTGGATGGCCGGAAGGATCTCGCGCTCGATCCCGCGGTTGAGGATGGAGTAGACCGGCTGCTCAGTGCTGAACCGCGCGAGGCCGCGCCGTTCGGCGACCCACTGGGCCTCGACGATGTCGGACGCGGGGGTCTGCGACGCGCCGATCGCGCGGACCTTACCGCTGCGGATCAGGTCGGTCAGCGCGGAGAGGGTTTCCTCGATGTCGGTGCGGGGATCGGGGCGGTGAAGCTGGTAGAGATCGATGTGGTCGGTCCGTAGGCGGCGCAGTGAGTTCTCCACGGCGGTGACGATCCAGCGCCGCGAGGCACCTTGCTGGTTCGGGCCCTGGCCGGTCGGGCGGCCGAACTTGGTGGCGAGCACGACGTCGTCCCGATGCCCCTTCAGGGCCTTGCCGACGACGTCCTCGGAGTCGCCGTAGGCGTCGGCGGTGTCGATGAAGTTGATGCCGGCATCCAGCGCCTTGTGGATGATGCGGGCCGAGTCCTCGGGGGCATTGCCCATGGAGGTGGCGAACATCAGCGCGCCCAGGGCGTAGGGGCTGATCTGGATGCCGGTCCGGCCGAGGGTGCGGTACTGCATGGATTCTCTCCCTGTGGTGGTCGGCATCAGGTGGATGTCGTACGCTGCGCTAAACGGAAAGCTATTCCGGAACTATACGGAAAGCTTTTCCGTTACGCAAGCGGAGGTGATGTGGTGTCTGGGAACAGGACACAGGCCGGAATCTCGCCCCCTGGCTCCGCCAAGCCGGGCGTCGGCGAACCGGTGCCGCGGCGCCGCGCCGACGCGCGGCGCAACGTCGACGCGTTGATTGAGGCCGCGGGGACCGTCTTCGCCACCTCCGGCGTGGACGCACCGGCGAAGGAGATCACCGACCTGGCCGGCGTAGGGGTCGGCACGCTGTACCGGCACTTCCCGCAGCGCTCTGACCTGGTCAAAGCCGTCGTTGAGAGCGGGATCGACGCCGTCGCCGACGCGGGCCCGGCCCTGAGTGCCGCGCACGAGCCGGCGGAAGCGCTCAGCAAGTGGGTCCACCGGTTCACCGAACTGCTCGCGACCAAACGCGGGCTCGCCTCAGCGCTGCACTCGGGCGATCCGGCCTTCTCGGGGCTGCCCGGCTACTTCCTGCAGCGGCTTGGCCCCGCCCTCGCGGCGCTGCTCGACGCCGCAGTAGCCGACGGCGCGGTTCGTGATGACATCAGCGCCGAGGATCTCCTGCACGCCATCACCCAGCTGTCCCAGCCCGTGCCCGGGCGAGGACCCGAACACAACCAGCGCACCGTCGCCGTCCTTCTCGACGGCCTGCGCTGCGGCACCTCGCAGCGGCCCCCCGCACGCTGACTTCGGCCCAGGCGATGAGCTGGAAAGGGGCTGGGGGAATCTTCTTAACGCGCGCAGAATCGCCGATTCCCCAGTCTGGAAAGGACCGCCGCGCGCCGCCAGGCACCCATTCATGGCTGCCGCAGAAAGTCAGTTAAGGACCGGTAAAGCATCGCCCCCGACCCTGGGGACCATGCATATCACTGACTACTCACTGCAGCCCCGGACCGGAGCACGTGACCGGCTGGCGCCCGGACCGGCCCAGGTCGAAATCGTGATTCCGGTCCGCAACGAAGAACGCGACCTCGGCCCCTCCGTCCGGCGGCTGGGCGCCTATCTTGATGGCCGCTTTCCTTTCGCAGCCCGCATCACTATCGCCGACAATGGCAGCACCGACGGCACCTGGGCCCGGGCCCTGGAGCTGGCCCGCGAGCTTCCCCTGGTGCGGGCGGTCCGCACCGAGCGGCCCGGGCGGGGCGGCGCGCTGCGCTCGGTGTGGGCCGGCAGCGACGGCCGAGGTCTGCGCCTACATGGACGTGGACCTGTCCACCGACCTGAACGCGCTGCTGCCGCTGGTCGCGCCGCTGCTGTCCGGGCACAGCGAGGTGGCCATCGGGACCCGGCTGGCGCGGGCCGCGCGGGTGATCCGCGGCCCGAAGCGCGAGATCATCTCCCGCTGCTACAACCTGCTGCTGCACGCGTCGCTCGGCACCCGCTTCTCGGACGCGCAGTGCGGGTTCAAGGCCATCCGGGCCGACGCGGCCCGGGCCCTGCTGCCGCTCACCGCGGACACCGGCTGGTTCTTCGACACGGAGCTGCTCGTGCTGGCGGAGCGGGCCGGGCTGCGTATCCACGAGGTCCCGGTGGACTGGATCGACGACCCGGATTCGCGGGTCAACGTCGTGGCCACCGCCCTGGGCGACCTGCGCGGCATCGTGCGGCTCGGCACCGGCCTGGCCCGCGGCACGATCCGGGTGCCCGAACTGCGCAGCGCGCAGCTGCGGCCGGCGGCGGACGGCCCGGGCCGCCGGCTCGGCGGCCAGCTGGCCAGGTTCGTCCTGATCGGGGTGGCCAGCACCGCGGCGTACCTGCTGCTGTACCTGCTCCTGCGCAGCGTGGTGGCGGCGCAGGCCGCGAACGCGGTCAGCCTGCTGCTGACCGCCGTGGCCAACACCGCCGTCAACCGGCGGGTCACCTTCGGCATCCGGGGCCGGACCCACGCGGCCCGCCACCAGGTGCGTGGCCTGATCGCGTTCGCCATCGGCCTCGCGCTCACCTCGGGCGCGCTGGCCGCCCTGCACGCCAGCGCCCCGCAGGCCAGCCGGACCGCCGAGCTCACCGTGCTGGTGGCGGCCAACCTCACGGCCACGCTGGTGCGCTTCGGCCTGTACCGCAGCTGGGTCTTCCGCCACCCCCGGCCGGGCTGTGACATCGCGGGCGGTGACTTCCGGTGAGGGCCGTCTCCACGCCGTCCGGCCCGGTCCGCCAGCCGACCCAGGCACCGGGGCAGCGCAGCTGGGGAACGCGGCTGGTCCGCGGCCGCCCCCGCGACCCGGCCTGGGCCAGGCCTGCGCTCCTCGGCCTCCTGGTGGCCACGGCCGTGCTCTACCTGGCCGGGCTGAGCCGCAGTGGCTACGCCAACGAGTTCTACGCCGCCGCTGTCCAGGCCGGCACGAAGAGCTGGAAGGCGTTCTTGTTCGGCTCGCTGGACTCCAGCAACTTCATCACCGTGGACAAGACCCCGGCGTCGCTGTGGGTGATGGAACTGTCCGGCCGGGCCTTCGGGTTCAGCTCGTGGAGCCTGCTGGCGCCCCAGGCGCTGGAGGGCGTGGCCGCCGTCGGCGTGCTCTACGCCACGGTCCGCCGGTGGTCCGGCCCGGCGGCGGCCACCATCGCCGGGGCCGTCATGGCCCTGACCCCCGTGGCCGCCCTGATGTTCCGCTTCGACAACCCGGACGCGCTGCTGGTGCTGGTCATGACGCTGGCGGCGTACACCATTACGCGGGCTGTCGAATCGGGCCTGACCCGGTGGGTCGCGCTGACCGGGGCCCTGCTGGGCCTGGGGTACCTGACCAAGATGCTGCAGGCCTTCCTGGTCCTGCCGGCCTTCGCGCTCGTGTACCTCTGGGCGGGCCAGCCGTCCCTCGGCAAGCGGCTATGGCAGCTGCTGGCCGGGCTCGCGGCGCTGGTGGCGGCGGCGGGCTGGTGGGTCGCGATCGACCTGCTGACCCCGGCCGGCAGCAGACCGTACGTCGGGGGTTCGACGGACAACAACATCCTGCAGCTCACGTTCGGCTACAACGGGCTCGGCCGGATCACCGGCAGCGAAAGCTCCGCCGGGGGCGGGGGCGGAAGCGGCACCGCCGCCCGGCTGGGCGCGGGGGCGGCCCGGCTGGGGGAGGCCGCGGCCGGGGCCAGCGAAGGCGCGGCGCGGGCCGGCGGCGCCCCGTCCGGAGGCGGCGGCTCGATGTTCGGCGGGGCGACCGGGATCGGGCGGCTGTTCGCGTCCGACATGGGCAGCCAGATCAGCTGGCTGCTGCCGGCGGCCCTGATCGCCCTGGCCGCCCTGTTGTGGCTGTCCCGGCGGTCCCCGCGGACCGACCGGACCCGGGCCGCCGCCCTGCTGTGGGGCGGCTGGCTGGTGGTGACCGGCGTGGTGTTCAGTTACATGTCCGGCATCATCCACCCGTACTACACGGTGGCCCTGGCGCCGGCCATCGCCGCCCTGGCTGGCATCGGCGCCGTCGTGCTCTGGCGGATCCGGCACACCTGGGCCGCCCGGGTCACCCTGGCCGGCATGCTGCTGGTCACCGCGGCCTGGGCCTGGGTGCTGCTGGACCGGAGCCCCAGCTGGCTCCCGTGGCTCCGGGTGGCCATCGCGATCGCCGCGGCCGCCGCGGCCGCGATGATCCTGGCCGGGCCGGCCCTGCGGGGCGCCAGTTCCCGGCGGCGCACCCTGATGGCTGCCGCGCCGCTGGTCCTGGCCTTCGCGGCCGGGCTGGCCGGCCCGCTGGCCTACAGCGTCGCCACCGCGGCGACGGCTCACGCCGGGTCGATCCCGACGGCCGGTCCCGCCGTGGCCAGCTCCTCCGGCGGTCCCGGCGGCGGGCAGCCGGGCGTGGGCGGGTTCCCGGCCGCGTCGGGCAGTTCGCGGGCGGGAGACTCTGCCCCGGGCAGGACGGGCTATCCCGGCCGGACGACCGGCACCGCGGCCGGAGAATCCCCCCGGGGCGGGACCGCCGGGGGAACCGGCGGCACCGGGACGGCGGTCGGACCCGGGTCCACCGGCGGAAGCGTGGCCAGCGGCAGCACCAGGACGACGGGCGGGGCGGGCGGCCCCGGCTCGGCGGGCGGCCCCGGCGGAACGGGCAGCGTCAGCAGTGCCCTGTCCTCGCTGCTCGAATCCGGGGCGTCAGGCTACCGGTGGGCGGCGGCCGCGGTCGGGTCGCAAAGCGCGGCCTCACTCGAACTGGGCAGCAACGGGGTCCCGGTCATGGCGATCGGCGGCTTCACCGGCAGTGACCCGGCCCCGACCCTGGCCCAGTTCGAGAAGCTCGTCTCCGCTCACGAGATCCATTACTTCGTGGCCAGCGGATCCGGCGGACCGGGCGGCGGGGGCGGAGGTTCCGGGTACGGGTCGCAGATCACCGCCTGGGTGAAGGCCCACTTCACCGCGAAGACCGTCGGCGGGATGACGGTCTACGACCTGACCGCCCCGAAGACGGGCTCCTGACCGTCAGCGCGCCAGGTACCCGGCGTCCCTGATGCCCGGGTACCTGGCGCGCGGCGAATCACGGTCACCGGGTCCTGGCACAGCCGGCTGCCGCGGCGCGCGCGGGCACGCGTCACCTGACCAGGCAGTCCCCCGTGCCTGGCCACCGAAGACGCCCGCATCAGGCCAGTTCAGGACTTTATTTAAAAGTCATAAAAACTAACCGGGAAGCTCTTGACGTCAGTCTCCCCTGGGAGATGCTGGCGAGCGAGCACGGCAGCGCTGATGGTCGGCGATGGTCCTGGGCAGCATCCGACCTCATCCATGACCGAGCCGACCGACTGGGAGAAGCGCATGAATCTGACGCGGCGATCGTTCCTCATCCTGGCCGGCGCCGGCGCCGCTGCTGGCAGTCTGTTACGCGCCCTGCCCAGCGAGGCGGCGAGTGCCGCCGGTGATGTGGTCGGCAAGATCACGGTCGGCTATCAGGGGTGGTTCGCGTGCATCGGTGATGGCGCGCCGATCAACGGCTGGTGGCACTGGAGCCAGAACTGGGGCCAGCCGCCCTCGCCGTCCAACAACGCGATCAAGGCGTGGCCGGACATGGCCGAGTACGCCACCGGATACCAGACGGCGTACAGCAACCTCAACGGGGGCGGGGCGGCCACCCTGTTCTCCTCCTTCGACCAGCAGAGCGTGAACACCCATTTCCTGTGGATGCAGCAGAACGGCTGCGACACCGCTGCCCTGCAGCGGTTCAACCCGAACAGCAGCGAGGGCCCCACCCGCGACGCGATGGCAGCCAAGGTGAGGTCGGCCGCGGAGGCTAGCGGGCGCAAGTTCTACATCATGTATGACGTGACCGGCTGGACCACCATGCAGCCGGAGATCAAGACCGACTGGACCAGCAAGATGTCCGCCCACACCGCGTCGAGTGCGTACGCGTTCCAGAACGGCAAGCCGGTGGTGTGCATCTGGGGCTTCGGCTTCAACGACAGCAACCATCCATGGGACGCCGCCACCTGCCTGGACGTCGTCAACTGGTTCAAGAGCCAGGGCTGCTACGTGATCGGCGGGGTGCCGCGGGAGTGGCGCACCGGCACCGGCGGCTCACGCGCTGGCTACCTCGGGGTGTACCACGCCTTCAACATGCTCTCCCCCTGGATGGTCGGCGCCATCGGCACGGCCGCGGACTCCGACTCCGTCTACCAGAACTACAACGTTCCTGACCAGGCCGACTGCAACGCCAACGGCATCGACTACCAGCCCTGCGTGCTGCCCGGGGACGTCTCGGCGAACCAGCGGGCCCACGGGGACTTCATGTGGCGGCAGTTCTACAACATGGTCCGCGTCGGCGCCCAGGGCATCTACATCTCCATGTTCGACGAGTACGGCGAGGGCAACCAGATCGCCAAGACGGCCGCGACGCAGGCCGGGGTCCCGGCCGGTTCCGGGCTGCTGTCCCTGGACCAGGACGGCACCGCCTGCTCCTCCGACTACTACCTGCGGCTCACCAACGACGGCGGGCGCATGCTCAAAGGCCAGATCGCCCTCACGGCCACCCGCCCCACCCAGCCCACACTGGGCAGCGCCACTACCGTGATCAGCCTGCGGTCGCTCGCCAACAACATGTACGTCACCGCCGATAACGCGGGCGCTTCCCCGCTGATCGCCAACCGCACCGCCATCGGCACCTGGGAGCAGTTCGATCAGATCACCGTGGGCAGCGGCACCATCGCCCTCCGGGCGCACGCCAACAACATGTACGTGACAGCGGACAACGCGGGCGCGTCCCCGCTGATCGCCAACCGCACTGCCATCGGCACCTGGGAGACCTTCCAGCTCATCCAGAACCCGGGTGGCACGGTCAGCCTGCTCGCCCTGGCCGACAACCTGTATGTCACCGCCGAGAACGCGGGCGCGTCCCCGCTGATCGCCAACCGGACCGCCATCGGCACCTGGGAGCAGTTCGATCTCATCACCGGCTGAGGGATCCCGCCCGCAGCGCGCCACCGCGGGGACCAACGGCGCTGGCGCCCGCAACGTCCGGCGTAGGCTCGGCCTGGCCGGAAGGACGCCCCGCCTGTGGACCCCACCGCACCCTCGCCAGACAGCGTGTTCGCTTACGCGCGGGCGCTGACCGGCCGGCTGATGACGGTGTCTGGCGGGCTGCTCCAGGCGGCATACCTGCACGGGTCGGCTGCTCTGGGGGGCTGGGTGCCAGGCCGCAGCGACGTGGACATGTTGTTCGTGATTGGCGAAGGCATCGACGGCGTTGCCGTGGAGCAGATGAGCCAGGCGCTTTGTGAGGCCGCCGGCCAGTGCCCGGGCCGGGAGCTGGAGTGCAGCGTGGTCACCGTGGCGCAGGCGGGACAGCCCGCGCCGCCGTGGCCGTTTGTGCTGCATGTCGCGGCCGGTCCCGGCCAGCCTGGCCGGGCGGTTCGCCCCGGCGGCCAGTCACCGGGGGATCCTGACCTGCTGATGCACTATGCCGTGTGCCGTGCCGCTGGCTGGCCGGCGTTCGGCCCCCAGGCAGCGGAACTCATCGGCGCCGTGCCGCGCCGGACGATCCTCGACTACCTGGCTGGGGAGCTTGGCTGGGGCGTCGAGCATGCGCCCGAGGCATACGCGGTGCTCAACGCCTGCCGGGCGCTGATCTACCTGACGGACCAGCAGATCGTGTCGAAGATCGCAGGCGGTGAAGCCGTACTCAGACGCCGCGCCGGGCCAGCTGAGGTGATCCAGCGCGCTCTTGAGCAGCAGCGGGGCAGCAGGCCGGAACGGC
>CAVQNH010000004.1:0-55549 GCA_963713815.1 uncultured Actinomycetes bacterium | reverse complement strand
GCCCGCGGCGTCGGGGCGGGGGGCGGCTCTCTGGCCGCCTGTCGAGGAGATGTGGCCGATCGGCGGTCGGGTAGGCGCTGGTCACGTTCTCGCCGACGCCGAGAGAGTCGTAGAAGTACCCGAAGATGATCGGGTCCGTCAGCAGCAGGGTCTCGATCTGGCCGGTGATCTGCTTCTGCGTGGACAGGTCGATGGCCGCGACGTACTGCTGCGCCAGCTGTCGTACTGCGGGTCGTCGAAGTGCGCCGCGTTCCATGCCCGGTGTGGCCGGCGTTGATCGTCTCGAGCGGTGCGGTCAGGAACACGTCGGCACGCGCGCGCCCGAGTCGACCAGCCTGATGGTGGCGTCGAGCCAGTCGAGTTCCCGAAGGTGGCCTTGCCGTAGTACGCCGACGAGCCCTCGATCTTGACGTTGATGTTCACCCCGATGGCCTTCGCCGCCTACGCCGCGACCGCGTACTCGCGTATCTCCTGTACGTCGTTGCCGATCAGCTGGGGGTGGAGAGCCCGGACGAAGCCCCGCGGCGGACAGCACGACTTCGCCTCGGCGATGTTCTGGGCCCGCCGCGGGACGGTCGTGTTGGTGGACGGGATACCGGCGCGAACGGTCTGTCGTTGCCGAGGTCGGCGAAGCCCTTGAACAGCGCGTGGATGGTGGCGGGCCGGTCGATGCTGAGCGTGACCGCCGGGCGACCCGCGCTCGGTGAACGGGACTGGTCGGTTCGCATCGACGCTCGCGGTGCGCGTCGACTTGAGCCGGATGACGTTGTAGCTGCCGTTGCAGCAGTTGCTGGCCGCTGGCCACCGAGAACTGCCGCACCACGTCCACCGTCCCGCCGGTGCAGCGGCGAGGACCGCGGCGTCGCTGGTCGTAGAAGGTGAACTGGTGGCGGCAGGCAGGGCCTGGGTCCCCCAGTACTTCTCGTCGCGGGCGAACGTGGCGCCCTGCTTCGACGTGAGCTCTCAGCACGAACGGGCCGGTGCCGACGAACGGGTGCTCTGCGACTTGGCGGGTCATAGCTGTTCGGCAGCATGATCATGTCGTAGTTGTCGGACGACGTCAGGTACGGGAAGTGGCCGTTCGGCGCGACCAGGCCGGAACTCGACGGTGAAGTCGTCGACCTCCGACCCCGGAGGGGACCAGGACCCCGCCGAACGCGGACAGGCGCGCTGGACCGTTCTTGGGGTTGGGTGGGAGCTGGAGGTGTACACGCACGTCGTCGGCGGTGAGCGTGTGGCCGTCGTGGAACGTGACGCCCTGGCGGATCTTGAACGTCGAGATGTCCGCCGTGGAGTTGGGCGTCCAGCTTTCGGCGAGCACCGGGCGCAGCGTCAGGTTGCTGGTCGGACAGGCACAGGACCGCCGGTCCGCCCGAGCATGTCCAGGCCGCCCTGGTCAGCGACGGTCACCGGGTTGATCGCCCGACGGCACGATGATGCCGCCTTGATGGTGGCGCCTGCCTTGCCCGCGGCAGCGCTGCGACCTGCTGGATGACGACGGGCTGCCGAGCTCCGCAAGCGGAGATGATGGTGCCGAGCACCGGCAGCGATATGCCGACGATGGCGCCGCACGGATGAAGTCCCGCCGGGCGATCCGGCCGCCGCGGACTCGTCAATGACGTGGTCGCCATCTCACCCCGACCCGACCGAGCCTGTGAGATCGGCGATCATCGGTGTTCACCACGGATCCTCCTCGGCGAGCCCGCGTCCGCGCGCGAATCGAAAACGTGATCGCTGCTGGCCGGTGTCACGTGGGCTGTCCGGCGCGTCCAGGTTCTGAGCTCATCGAGCGGAATGCGGCAGCCATCCGGTGGCCGGCTCGACCTCGCGCAACGGCGGCTCTGCCGACTCTCAACCCGGTCGGCAGTGGCGTGGCACCGGGTGTGGAACACGATCCCGTCGGCAGGTTGGTCGCGGACGGGGATCTCCCCGGTGAGCTTGATCCGGTCCTCGCCCGCTGCCCGTCCAGGCTCGGTACCGCGGAAAAGCAGCGCCTCGGTGACGGGTGGCGCGGACCGGAGAAGACCCGGCTCGGCCGGCCCGACCTCCATGACCTCGCCGAGGTAGAGCACGGCGACGCCCTGGTCCGACAGGTAGCGCACCACGCCGAGGTCGTGGGAGATGAACAGGTAGCGACCTGCTCGCCGCCTGCAGGTCGGCGAACAGGTCCAGGATGGCCGCCTGGAACGACACGTCGAGCGCGGAGGTGGGCCGTCGCAGACCACGACGGCGGGGCCGCTCGGCGAACGCCCCGGCGATCGCCACCCGCTGCTTGAGGCCGCCGGACAGCTGGTTGGGGCGCATCGACAGATGGCGGTCCTCGAGCCGGACCGAGGTGATCAGCTCGGTAAGCCGGGCCCGCAGCCGCTCGCCGGACAGGCCCGCCAGCCGGGTCAGCGGGCGTCTGATCAGCCGCCGCACCGTATGCCGCCGGTCGAGCGCCGAGTCCGGGTTCTGGAACACGATCTGCAGCTCCTTGAGCTGGCTGCGCGGCCTGCGGCGGACATCAGCGGCCAGCGGCTGGCCCTCCAGCTCCACGGTGGCGCCAGGATCCGGCGGCAGCAGCCCGAGCAGCACCCGGGCCAGCGTGGTCTTCCCGCTGCCCGACTCACCGACCAGCCCCAGCGTCTCGCCCCGCTCCAGCTGCAGGTCCACCCGGGTGAGCGCGTGCACCTGCTCGCCACGGGAACCACGGGCACCGAAGGTCTTGGACAGCCCGGCCAGCTGGACGAGGGTCTCGGCGCCGGCCGCAGGCCCGGGCAGCGGCTTGTCCTCCGGCGTGGCGCGCGGCAGGTTCGGGGCCACGTCATGCCGGTAGCAGCGGGCGGTCCGGCCCGCCCCGACCTGGAAGGACGGGGGTGGCGATTCCCGGCAGCGGTCCTCGGCCAGCAGGCAGCGCGGGGCGAATACGCACCCGGTGAGGGAGTGCCCGGCGGGCGGCAGGAAACCAGGGATGGTGTCCAGCCGGCCGTGGTCCTTGCGCTGGCCGCGGCGCGGGATGCAGCGCAGCAGCCCGACCGTGTACGGGTGCCGGGGCTCGTCGAACACCTCGCGGGCCGGGCCCTCCTCGACGAGCTCACCCGCGTACAGCACGCCCACCCGGTCGCACATCTTGGCGATCACGGCCAGGTTGTGGCTGATGAACAGGACCGAGGTATCGAACTCCGCGCGCAGCGCGGACACCAGGTCGAGCACCTCGGCCTCGACCGTGGCGTCCAGCGCCGTGGTCGGCTCGTCCAGGATGAGCAGCGCGGGCTCCGCGGCCAGCGCCATCGCGATGACCACCCGCTGGGCCATCCCGCCGGACAGCTGATGCGGGTACCGGCTCATGACCCGGCCCGGGTCGGCGATCTGCACCTTCGCCAGCATCGCCTCGGCGCGATCGGCGGCCTCGGCGCGGTGCAGGCCGGCGATCTCGTACACCTCGGCGACCTGGCGGCCGACCCGGATCGACGGGTTCAGGGCCTTGCCGGGCTCCTGGTACACCATGGACACGGTGCGGGCGCGCAGGTGACGCAGGTCGGCCCCGCTCATGGCCAGCGGGTCGGCGCCGTTGATGCTGACCGTTCCCGCGCTGACCCGGCCGTTACGCGGCAGGTACCTGGTCAGCGCGAGGGCCACGGTGGACTTGCCGGACCCGGACTCTCCAACCAGCCCGTACGATTCGCGCCGCCCGACCTCGAATGAGACGTCGCGCAGGGCCAGCCGGTCCCGGCCGCGCACCTTGTACGCGACATCCAGGTGCCCGACGGACAGCGTGGGCTCGGCCCCGCCGCGGCCGGCCGGGGCGGCGGATGCGTCGGTGGCGGTCATGACGCGAGCACCTGCTCGATCGAGTCGGTGAACAGGTTGATCCCGATCACCAGGGAGGCGATGGCCAGGGCCGGGAACAGCGTCATCCACCAGTAGCCCGCGCCGAGGGTCACGTAGTTGTGCGCGATGTCAGCCCCCCAGTCCGGGGTGGGCGGCTGGACGCCGAACCCCAGGAAGGACAGCGTGGCGACGGTAAAGATGGCATACCCGAGGCGCACGGTGAACTCGACCAGGATGGCCGGCACCACGTTGGGCAGGACCTCAAAGACCATGATGCCGAGCGACTTCTCGCCGAGCAGGCGGGCCGCGGCCAGGTAGTCGAGCTGGCTCTCCACCAGCACCGTGGACCGGACTGTGCGGGCTATCAGCAGGGTGAAGACGAGTCCGATGACCACGATGATGGTCAGCGGGGACGGGCCCACCGCGACGATGAACAGGAACGCGACGATCACGACCGGAAGCGCGAGCGCGGCCTCCACCAGTCGGCCGACCACGATGTCAACGATCCCGCCGAGATAGCCCATGACCAGGCCGAGCATGGTGCCGAGCACGGTGCTGAGCACCGTCGCCGCGAACGCGATCAGCAGGATGCTCCTGGCCCCGACGATGACCCGGGACAGCACGTCGCGTCCGAGCTGATCGGTACCGAACCAGTGTGCCGCGGACGGCGGCTGGCTGGTCGCGAGAAGCTGCTGGGCGAGCGGGTTGTGCGGGGCGATGACGCTTCCGAAGATCGCGCAGACCACCCAGAACAGCAGAATCACCGCCCCGGCCACGAACGTGGGCCTGCGCAGGAGCAGCCGCCAGGGGGTCAGTTCGCCCGTCTGGTCCGGCCGGGCGACGGCTATCCCGGCGGCCGGCGCGACCGCCATGTCGGTCATCCGCTGCTCCCCTGCCGGAGCCGCGGGTTCAGCGCAGTGCTGAGCGCGTCAGCGGTCAGCGTCGCCACCATGTAGACCACGCCGATGGTGAGCACTCCCGCCTCGAGCATCGGGAAGTCCTTGGCCTGCGCGGCTTTGTAGATCAGGTTCCCGATGCCCTGGTAGTTGAACAGTGTTTCCACCACCACCA
Source organism: uncultured Actinomycetes bacterium (assembly GCA_963713815.1). GTDB lineage: Bacteria > Actinomycetota > Actinomycetes > Streptosporangiales > Streptosporangiaceae > RYN-230. The sequence goes on along the minus strand of CAVQNH010000004.1, from coordinate 50,665 downwards.
GGCCCCCGATCAGGTAACCGGTCTGCGTGGCGATCACGGTGATCGTGGGCAGCAGTGCGTTGCGCAGCACGTGGCGGCGGATCACCACCGATCGTTTCAGCCCCTTGAGCGTGGCGGTGCGCGTGTAGTCGGCGTCCAGCGCCTCGATCGTGCCCGCTCTCGCCATGCGCGCAATGTAGCCGAACAGGATGAGAACGAGTGGTATCGCCGGGAGGATCAGGTGCTCAAGCTGGGAGGCCGGCGAGGCGCCGGCCCGGCCGACGCCGACACGGGCAGCCACTTGAGCGAGACCGCGAAGATGATGATCACCACGATCCCGGACACGAACTCGGGCACCGTGGCGGCGGACAGCCCGACCACCGAGATGATCCGGTCGGTGGCGCGGCCGTACCTGAGCGCCGCCAGCACCCCCCCGAGAATACCGAGCGGTACCACGATCACGAAGGCCAGCGCGGCCAGCTTGACCGAGTTCACGAGCGCGGCCTGGACGTACGGCTCGACAGCGGACCGGTACTGGTACGACTGGCCCATGTCGCCGTGCAGCAGGCCGGTGATCCAGGTCCAGTACTGGGTGAGCAGCGGGCGGTCCACGCCGAGTTGATGATCGAGGGCCGCCACCGCCCGGGGATCGGCCAGATTACCGAGGATGGCCCGGCCCGGGTCGCCGGGCACCACCTGACCAGCGAAGAAGACGATTACGCTGAGCAGCCAGAGGGTGACCACGGCCAGCCCCAGGCGCTTCAGCAGGTACCTGGTCACAGCGTGAGCCCCCTGTGGCGTAGCCGCAGGGCCCTGGCCTGCTGCGCGTCTGCCGACTGTCGTCTGGTGGCGCGATCACGCCGTCCGGAATCTCCTGGCTGGAGGAAGCGTAGTTTCCGTCCGCCGGGAGCCGCAACATCGGCGCGATCCCAATGCCGTCACGGAATGTACCCGAGATTTTCCGCGTAAGTCGGTTGTCCCGGTCTGGATGGGCATGCCAGCAGGCGGCATGATCAGTGGTTATCCAATGATGAGGGGGCTGCAATGAAGATCACCGCGATCCGGCTGGACCGGATGCGGCTCCCGCTGGACCCCCCGTTCCGGCCCGCCTGGGATCCGGTGCCGCGGCGGCATTTTGACGCGACCCTGGTCCGGGTGGACACCGACGAGGGCGTGACCGGGACCGGTTCCGGCGACACCATGGAGGGCTTCGCCGGGTATGCGGACCTGTTCCTGGGGCGCGACCCCCTCCAGATCGCCAGCCACGTGCGGACGCTGGAGACGATCAGCCTCCACGCGCGCCGGTTCTGGCCGCTGGAGGCCGCTCTGTGGGACATCGTCGGCCAGGTGGCGGGGCTCCCGGTGGCTGCCCTGTTCGGCGGTGCGCGGGACGCCCTGCCCGCGTACGCCTCGTTCGGGGAGGCCAGGAGCCCGGCTGAGCGGGCGGAGTCCGTGCTCGCCGCCATGGCGGCCGGTTTCCGCGCGGTGAAGATCCGGATCCGGCGGGACGACACCGCCGCCGGCCTCGCCGCGGTCCGGGCGGCCCGCGAGGCAGCTGGAGACGGCGTTGAGATCATGGTCGATCTCAACCAGTGGTGGCGGATGCCCGGCGACATCTCGCCCGCCCTGGATCTCGCCGCGGTCCGCCGGCTGGCGGCGCAGCTTCGTGAGCTCGGCGTCTTCTGGCTGGAGGAGCCGCTGCCCGAGGGTCATCTGGACGGTATGCGGATGCTCCGCGAGCAGACCGGGATCAGGGTGGCCGGCGGTGAGATGGCCCGCACCCCCGGCGAGCTGCTCGATGCGCTCGAGGCGGGCGCGCTCGACGTCGCGCAGCCCGACGTGGTGCTGGCCGTCGGGATGCTGCGGGCCCGGACCGTCGCCGAGTTCGCACTGCTGCGCCATCACTGGTTCACCCCGCACACCTGGACAAACGGGCTAGGCCTGCTGGCCAACCTGCACGTGGTGGCGGGTGTGGGTGGCGGCCCGTTCATCGAGTTCCCCTACGACCCGCCAGGGTGGACTCCGCACCGCCGCGATTTCTTCCTGGCTCAGCCACTCGCCGTCGGTGCCGACGGCTGCCTGGCCGTCCCACGGCAGCCTGGCCTGGGCGGCCACATCGACGAGGCCGCCATAACGCGCTGGGCCCGGGACTGACCGGCCAGGCCTGCCAGCCGGGAGCGGCATCCGGGAGATGCCCGCGGCGCCCGCGATCGCCTGACGCGGCCCGGGCGCGGGCACCCGCCCGTGCTCGCCCGGCAGGGTCCGGGGCATGATGAACGATCGGGGCGGTGATGACGCCGCTGCCGGAAGCTGATGAGGAGCGCCGATGGCCGCCGCGAATACAGCAGGCACCGCGCCCGCCGGGCCCCGGCCCGTGCGCGCGCCCCGGGGTACCCGCCCTGTCCTGCCGGGGCTGGCCGCAGGAAGCGGCCATGCGGATGCTGATGAACAACCTCGATCCCGAGGTCGCCGAGCACCCCGACCAGCTCATCGTGTACGGCGGCTCGGGCCGCGCGGCCCGCAGCTGGCCGGCCTACGACGCGATCGTGCGCACCCTGCAGGACCTGCAGGGCGACGAGACCCTGCTGGTCCAGTCGGGCAAGCCGGTCGGCGTGATGCGCACCCACGAATGGGCGCCGCGGGTCCTCATCGCCAACTCCAACCTCGTCCCGCAGTGGGCCACCTGGGAGGAATTCCGCCGCCTGGAGTCCCTCGGCCTGACCATGTACGGCCAGATGACCGCCGGGTCGTGGATCTACATCGGCACCCAGGGCATCCTGCAGGGCACCTACGAGACATTCGCGGCCGTGGCCGCGAAGCGGTTCGGCGGATCGCTGGCCGGGACGATCACGCTGACCGCCGGGCTGGGCGGCATGGGCGGGGCGCAGCCCCTCGCGGTGACCATGAACGGCGGGGTGGCGATCGTCATCGACTGCGACCCGTCGCGGATCGCCCGCCGGATCGAGTACGGCTACCTGGACGAGGCCGCGGACGACGTGGACGACGCGCTGCGCCGGGCCACCGCGGCCCGGGACGCGGGCGAGCCGCTGTCCATCGGCCTGCTCGGGAACGCGGCGGAACTGCTTCCCCGCATGCTGGCCATGGGCGCGCCGATCGACGTGGTCACCGACCAGACCTCGGCGCACGACCCGCTGACCTACCTGCCGCGCGGGGTGGCGTTCGAGGACATGGCCGCGCTGCGGGCCGAGGACCCGGCCGGCTTCACCGAGCGGGCCCGGCAGTCGATGGCCGCCCACGTCGAGGCGATGGTCGGGTTCATGGACGCCGGCGCGGAGGTGTTCGACTACGGCAACTCGATCCGCGGCGAGGCGGAGCTGGCCGGGTACTCCCGCGCGTTCGACGTTCCCCGGCTTCGTGCCCGCCTACATCCGGCCCCTGTTCTGCGAGGGCCGGGGCCCGTTCCGGTGGGCCGCGCTGTCCGGGGACCCGGCCGACATCGCCGCCACCGACGCGGCCATCCTCGACCTGTTCCCCGACAACGAGCCGCTGGCCCGGTGGATCCGGATGGCCCAGGAGAAGGTGCACTTCCAGGGGCTCCCGGCGCGGATCTGCTGGCTCGGCTACGGCGAGCGGAACCTGGCCGGGCTCCGGTTCAACGAGCTGGTCGCGCGCGGCGACGTCCAGGCCCCGATCGTGCTCGGCCGGGACCACCTCGACTGCGGGTCGGTGGCCTCGCCCTACCGCGAGACCGAGGCCATGGCCGACGGGTCCGACGCGATCGCCGACTGGCCGCTGCTGAACGCGCTGGTCAACACGGCCTCCGGGGCGTCCTGGGTGAGCATCCACCACGGCGGCGGGGTGGGCATCGGGCGGTCCATCCACGCGGGCCAGGTGTGCGTGGCCGACGGCACGCCGCTGGCCGGGGAGAAGCTGGAACGGGTGCTCACCAACGACCCGGGGATGGGCGTGATCCGGCACGTGGACGCCGGGTACGAGGAGGCGGCCGAGGTGGCCGCGCAGCGGGGCGTGCGCGTCCCGATGCAGCCGTGAGCACGCCTGCGCCGGTGACGTTCGCGTCCCTGTGGGAGTCGCTGCTGCCGATCGGCCGGGTGCCGGGCACCGGCGGGTACCGCCGGTACTCCTGGACCCCGGCCGACCTGGACTGCCGGGCCTGGTTCGTGGCCGCGGCCCGGGACCGGCAGCTGCGCCTGGACCCGGACCGGAACGGCAACCTCTGGGCCTGGTGGGACGTCTCTGGGTCGCCGGCCGGCCAGGCGGGACGCGCGATAGCGACGGGGAGTCACCTGGACTCGGTGCCGGACGGCGGGGCCTACGACGGGCCGCTCGGCGTGGTGTCCGCGTTCGCGCGCGATCGACGAGCTCCGCGCCGGGGGCTTCGTCCCGTCCTGCCCGATCGCGGTGGCCGCGTTCACCGAGGAGGAAGGGGCCCGGTTCGGGGTCGCCTGCCTGGGCAGCCGCCTGCTGACCGGCGCGATCGACCCCGGGCAGGCCCGGGAACTCCGCGACGGCGACGGCATCACGCTGGCCGGCGCGATGCAGGCGGCCGGGCAGGATCCCGGCCATATCGGCCGCGACGAGGACCTGATCGCCCAGCTCGGCTGCTACGTGGAGCTGCACATCGAGCAGGGCCGCGGCCTGGCCGACCTCGGCGCGGCCGTGGGCATCGCCGAGGGAATCTGGCCGCACGGCCGGTGGCGGCTCGACTTCGCCGGGCGGGCTGATCACGCGGGCACGGCCGCGCTGGCGGACCGGCGCGATCCGATGATCCCCTACGCGGCCACCGTGCTGGCCGCCCGCCAGGCCGCGGTGGAACACGGCGCGCGGGCCACGATCGGCAAGGTGATCGCCGAGCCGGGCGCGGCGAACGCCGTGTCCTCCGCGGTGCGCGCCTGGCTGGACGTCCGGGCCCCCGACGGCCGGACGCTCGAGGACACCGTGGACCAGATCCTGGCCGTGGCCGGCCAGGAGTCCGACGCGAACCGGGTCGATATGGCCGCCCGCCAGGAGTCGTTCAGCCCCGAGGTCGAGTTCGACGAGCCGCTGGCGGACCGGCTGGCGGCGGCGCTGGCCGCCCAGGGGATCGAGGCTCCCAGCCTGCCTACCGGGGCCGGGCACGACGCCGGGGTGCTGGCCGCCCGGCTGCCCACCGCGATGCTCTTCGTCCGCAACCCCACCGGGGTGTCCCACTCGCCGGCCGAGCACGCCGAGGACGCGGACTGCGCGGCCGGGGTCACCGCGCTGGCGGCCGTGCTGCGCGACCTGGCCGGCTGATGACCGGTCCCGGAGCGGCAGCCCGCCCGGAGGGGCCGGCCAGGCCCGAGGGGGCGGCCGGGCCCGTGGGGCGGCGCGAGCGGCCGGGCCCGGGATCCGCCGCTGGCACGCCGAGCTGGCCTGGCTGGGCCGCGGCGGCGTCCGCTCCGGGGTGCTGATCGAGGCCAGCGGCGGGGTGTTCCGGGCGGTGACCCCGGACGTGCCGCCGGAGGCGGTGCCGCCGGGCACCGAGCGGCGGCCGGGCCTCACCCTGCCGGGCCTGGCCAACGCGCACTCGCACGCCTTCCACCGCGCGCTGCGCGGGATCACGGAGGCGGGCCAGGGCACGTTCTGGACCTGGCGGGAGCGGATGTACCAGGTCGCCGGCCGGCTGGCGCCGGACAGCTACCTGGATCTGGCCCGGGCCGTCTACGCCGAGATGGCCCTGGCCGGCGTGACCTGCGTGGGGGAGTTCCACTACCTGCACCACGGCCCGGGCGGGGTGCCGTACTCCGACCCCAACGAGATGGGCCGCGTCCTCATCCAGGCCGCGGCCGAGGCCGGCCTGCGGATCACCCTGCTGGACACCTGCTACCTCACGGGCGGCCTGGCCCCGGACGGGACGCCCACACCGCTGTCGCCGGTGCAGCAGCGGTTCAGTGACGGGGACGCGGCCCGGTGGGCGGACCGGCTGGCCGCCCTGGGGCCCGACGAGCACGGGATGCTCGCGCCGCACGCCCGGGCCGGAGTGGCCATCCACTCCGTGCGCGCGGTGCCACCCGATCAGATGCACCCGGTCGTCGAGTGGTCCCACCGCCTGGGGGCCCCGCTGCACGCGCACCTGTCCGAGCAGCCGGCCGAGAACGAGGCCTGCCTCGCGGCCTACGGGGCCACCCCGGCGCGGGTGCTGGACGGCGCCGGGGCGCTCGGGCCGCGCAGCACGATGGTCCACGCCACCCACCTCACCCGCCACGACATCGAGCTGCTCGGCGGCAGCCGCACGTGCGTCTGCCTGTGCCCGACCACGGAAGCCTTCCTGGCCGACGGCATCGGCCCGGCGGGCGCGCTGGCCGCCGCGGGCAGCCCGCTCAGCGTGGGCAGCGACAGCCACGCGGTGATCGACCTGCTGGACGAGGCCCGCCGGGTCGAACTGGACGAGCGGCTGGCCTCGGGCCAGCGCGGCCGGTTCGGCGCCGCCGCGCTGGCCGGGGCGGCCACCGCCGCCGGGCACACCTGCCTGGGCTGGCCGGAGGCCGGGGAGATCGTGCCGGGCGCCCTGGCCGACCTGGTCACCGTCGGCCTGGACTCGCCCCGGCTGGCCGGCGCGGCCGCCTCCACCGCGCTGGAGTCGGTGATCTTCGCCGGCACCGCGGCCGACGTGACCGACGTGGTGACCGGCGGCCGCGACGTGGTCCGGGGCGGCCAGCACCTGCTGGTCCCCGACGTCCCCGCCGCCCTCACCCAGCTCCATCCGCCCCCTCCTGGCCTGATCCCTCCGCCTCCTCGGCCAGCCCGCCCGGACCCGCCCCCCGAGGGCGAGCGGCTGCCTCCGCGGGTAGCCCACTGACTGCACCCCAGATCACACCAGCCTCCCCAGCTCTCCAGCTCGGCCTCCCCGGCCTCCCCGGCCGCAGGCCCCCGCCGTGATCATGGGATCACTGGGGCCAGGGCAACAGTAAGCCCATGATCACGACGCCTTGTCTGGGGCCGCCGGGGCTGAAGGGGATTGTGGGGCCAGGGAGGCGGGGCGGGTCAGGCCGGGGCCCGGGGCCCGGGAACCCGGGGCTCACGGGCGTCAGGACGACGGGCGCAGGCGGGTGCGGGCCGCGCTCAGGCCCTCGGCCAGGGCCTCACGCTGGGCCGGGGTGAGCGCGTCGATGAGGTTCTCGCGGACGACCCGCAGGTGCCCGGGTGCGGCCCGGGTCAGGGCGTCCCGGCCCGCGGGGGTCAGGATGGCCAGGATGCCGCGCTCGTCCGACGGGCACTTCTCCCGGCGGACCAGCCCCTCCTTCTCCAGCTGGGTGATCTGGTAGGTCAGGCCGCTGCGGGACACCACGATCACGTCCGCGAGCTCGCTCATCCGCAACGCCCCGCCGGCCGCGGCCTCCAGCCGGGACAGGATCTCGTACTGGGCGTGGGACAGCCCGGCGTCCTGGCGCAACTGCTGCTCGATGGCGCGTTCCAGCAGGTGGCTGACCTCCAGGAAGGCCAGCCAGGCCTTCATCTCGGCCGGGTCTAGCCACCGCTGGGCCGGGCCACCGGCGGCCTGGTCACCGCCGGGCGGCGTGAGGTCGGCGCCATCTGTCACCCCGCCAGCCTACCGAGTATCGTTTGAATTCGAACGACAGGGCTCGCATGCGGGAATGTAGTTCAAATTTGAACCGTTGTCCGGGGTGATGACAGGAACCACGCAGGAGGAACCGATGACGCAGCGCATGCCCGCGATCTACCTGAGCCACGGCGCGCCCCCGCTGGCCGACGACGCCCTGTGGACCCGCCAGCTCGCGGACTGGTCCCGCGAGCTCCCCAAGCCGAAGTCGGTACTCATGGTCTCCGCGCACTGGGAAGCGGCCCCGCTCGCGCTCGGCGCCACCAGCACCGTGCCGCTGACCTACGACTTCTGGGGCTTCGAGGACCGGTACTACCAGGTCCGCTACCCGGCCCCGGGCGCCCCGGAACTCGCCTCCGACGTCCGCAAACTGCTCCGCGCGGCGGGCACCCAGGTCGAGGACATCCCGGACCGGGGCCTGGACCACGGCGCCTACGTGCCGCTGGTCGAGATGTACCCGGACGCGGACGTCCCGGTGCTCCAGGTGTCCATGCCCACGCTGGACCCCCACGGCCTGTACGAGATCGGCCGCAAGCTCAAGCCCCTGCGCGACGAGGGTGTCCTGATCGTGGGCAGCGGCTTCTTCACCCACAACCTGCGCGCCCTGAGCCCCGACGGCCGGGTGCAGCCGGTCATGGCCGAGTTCGACCACTGGGGCCAGGAGACGCTGGCCCGCGGCGACCTGGACGCACTCCTTGACTTCCAGCACAAGGCGCCCGCCGCCCGCCAGGCCCACCCCCGCACGGAGCACTTCGCCCCGCTGTTCGTCACGCTCGGCGCGTCCGACGGCGACGTGGCCAGCGCCCGCACCGTGATCGACGGGTTCTGGCTCGGCCTGGCCAAGCGCTCCATCCAGGTCAACTGACCGGAAAATCCACAATCTCCGCAACGAAAACCGTCCCCCCGGCCCGGGGTTCCCAGGTCCACCGACCCGCGAGCCGAGAACCCTCCCGCCGCCAGCCCCGCGCGAAACGTCCGGCCCGGGAGCCGGGAACCCTCCCGCCGCCCGCCCCGCGCGGCGGCGTGAAACGTCCGACCCCGGAGGCGAGGACCCTTCCCGCTGCCAAGCCCGCGCGGCCGCCGGACCCGCGCGGCGGCGCGAAACATCAGCGCGGTGCTTTTTGTGCGCTCCCGTGCATAAAAAGCACCGCGCTAACGGCCAGCACCGGGGAGATGGCGCGCTGGGGGATGGCGGCGGGTAGCGTCAGGTCGCGTGAGCACGCTGATCACCAACGTCGGCGAACTGGTCACCAACGCCGGCCCGGACGATGATCCGGGCCAGGGACCGGGGTCGTTCGCCGCGCTGACCGGCGCGGCCCTGGTCATCGACGACGGCCGGGTGGCCTGGACCGGCCCCGCCGGGCAGGCCCCCGCCGCGGACGAGTCCGTCAACTGCGGCGGCCGGGCGGTGCTGCCCGGCTTCGTCGACTCCCACGCGCACCTGGTCTTCGCCGGGGAGCGCAGCGCGGAGTTCGCGGCGCGGATGGCCGGCCAGCCGTACCAGGCCGGCGGGATCCGCAGCACGGTGGCGGCCACCCGGGCCGCCCCGGACGAGGACCTGCGGGCCAACCTGGCCCGTCTGGCCCGGGAAATGATGGCCCAGGGCACCACCACGCTGGAGTGCAAGTCCGGTTACGGGCTGACCGTGCCCGACGAGGCCCGCGCGGTCGCGCTGGCCGCGGAGGTCACCCCCGAGGTCACCTTCCTGGGGGCGCACGTGGTGCCGCCCGAGTACGAGGGCGACCGGGCCGGGTACCTGGACCTGGTCTGCGGCCCGATGCTGGACGCGTGCGCGCCGCACGCCCGCTGGGTGGACGTGTTCTGCGAGCGGGGGGCGTTCGATGCCGACGAGGCGGCCGCGGTCCTGGCGGCCGGCCGCGCCGCCGGGCTCCTGCCCCGGGTGCACGCGAACCAGCTCGGGCCCGGTCCCGGCGTGCAGGTCGCGGTGGCGGCGGGCGCGGCCTCCGCGGACCACTGCACCTACCTCAGCGACGCGGACGTGGACACGCTCGCGTCGTCCGGACCCGCCGGGTCCGGCACCGTGGCCACGCTGCTGCCCGGCGTCGAGTTCTCCACCCGGCAGCCTTACCCCGACGCCCGCTGGCTGCTGGCCGCCGGGGTGACCGTCGCGCTGGCCACGGACTGCAACCCGGGATCGTGCTTCACGTCCAGCATGCCGTGGTGCGTGGCCCTCGCGGTCCGGGAGATGCGGATGACCACGCAGGAGGCGGTCTGGGCGGCCACCGCGGGCGGGGCCCGCGCCCTGCGCCGCACCGACGTCGGGCACCTGGGCGTCGGTGCCCGCGCGGACCTGATCCTGCTGGACGGTCCCTCGCACACCTACCTGGCCTACCGCCCCGGCGTCCCCCTGGTCCGTGGGGTCTGGCGCTCCGGCCACCGCGAGTTCTAGCCCCACTGAGCGCGCCCGACCCTTCGCCCTCCCATGACGACGGTCAATATCTGTCACCCAGCGCCCCATATTGACCGTGATCACGAAAGGGGAGACGGCCTGACCCGGAGTCCCGGGGCGCCGGCTGGTGGGGGTCAGCGGTGAGGGGGCGCTGAGCCCTGGCGGGCGGCTGGATGGGGGCCAGCGGGTGAGGGGTCGCTGGGCGCGGGGCGGCTGGCTGGGGTCAGCGGTCGGGAGTCGCTGGGCGGGGGGCGGCGCCGGGGGTGGCGAGGCGCAGGCCGTCCATGAGCGAGCCAGCCTGCTTGATCCGGCTCAGCACCGGGGAGATCTCCAGCTGCCGCACCCCGGCCGCGGCGCTGATCTTGGTGGTCACGTACTCGTAGAGCGCCTCGGAGTCCCGGCACACGATGCTGGTGACCAGGTTGGCTGAGCCGGTGATGGCCGCCGCGAACGGCACCTCGGCGTGCCGGGAGATCTCCTCCCCGACCGCGGCCAGATGGGCTGGTTCCACGATCAGCCACAGGTAGGCCGAGGCCCTGAAGCCCAGCATCTCGGTGGCCAGGTCCACGTCGAAGTACAGGATCCCGGCCTCGCGCAGGGCCTCCACCCGGCGGATCACCCGGCCCTCGGTCCACCCGGCCTCCTTGGCCAGCGTGGCGTAGCTCGTCCGCCCGTCCAGCGCCAGCGCGGCGAGCAGCGGCCCGTCCGACGGCTGGAGCAGGTCCGGGCTCGGCCGCGCCCGGCCGGCGGCGCGGCGGCCAGCTGGGTGACCTGTTCGTCGGTGAGCTCGTCTACGTATCCGGCCCAGTCGGCCTCGCGTCCCGCGAAGCGGTGCAGCACCGCGTGCGTGGCCACGCTCAGCACCTGGCTGGTCGCGGGCAGCCGCTGCAGGAGTAGTTCGTCGCTCTGCCGCTGGCTGAGCGGCCGGACCGCGCAGACGATCTCCGATCCGCCGGAGCTGAGCGTGACCCAGGACACGTCCTCCCGCCGGGCCAGCGCGTCCGCGAGCCGCCTGGCCCCGCCGGGGCGGCAGCCGATCCGCACCAGCCACTCGGTCACGCCCACCCCCCGCGGGCTGACCAGCCCCATCACGCGCAGGTAGCCGTCACCGCGCAGCTTCCGGTAGCGGCGCGCCACGGTCTGCTCGGACACCCCCAGGATCTCGGCGATGCGGCTGAACGGAGCCCGCGGATCGAGCTGGAGGGCGCGGATGAGCTGACGATCAGGCTGATCCAGCACGGCAGATTCCAGCACCGTAGAGGGTCCTCATGGAAGAAAACTACATCATCGGGGCCTGTAGATCGTCTTGTCCGCCAGGCCACGGTCATGGTGGGGCCGTAACCCCGGCGCTGTGAGGGCGCCGGGCCGGACTTGGCCCCGGGACGTGAAGACCCGGGGCCGGAAGGAGCCAGAGATGCGCAAATGGGCACCCCTGGTCGCGGTCTGCCTCGGCACGTTCATGCTGCTGGTGGACGTGACCATCGTGAACGTCGCACTGCCTGACATGGCCGTGGACCTGCACACCTCGTTCTCGTCCCTGCAGTGGGTGATCGACAGCTACGCGGTGGCCCTCGCCGCCCTGCTGATGGGGCTGGGCTCGCTGGGCGACCTGCGCGGCCGCCGGCTGGTGTACCTGGCGGGCCTGGCCGTGTTCGCGGCCGCGTCGCTGGCCAGCGGCCTGGCCACGAACGCCAGCCTGCTGATCGCGGCCCGCGCGGTGCAGGGTGTCGGCGGGGCGGCGATGTTCGCCACCACCATCGCCCTGCTCAACGCCTCCTACCAGGGACGGGACCGTGGCACCGCGTTCGGGGTCTGGGGCGCGGTGGCCGGCGGCTCGGCTGCGGTCGGGCCCGTCCTGGGCGGGCTGCTCACCGAGACGCTGTCCTGGCGGTGGATCTTCTTCGTCAACCTGCCGGTCAGCGTGGCGGCGGTCGTCCTCACCCTGGCCGCGTTCGGGGCCGACCACCGGCAGTCCCTGGCCGGGTTCGACCTGGCGGGCGTCCTGGCCTTCACCGCGGGCGCTGCGGCCACGACGTTCGGCCTGGTCCGGGCGTCCAGTGTCGGCTGGGGCGCGGCCCAGACCGTGGGCCTCATCGCGGCGGGGCTGGCCTCCTTCGTGGTGTTCGTCCTGATCGAGAGCCGGGCCCGGCAGCCGCTGCTGCAAGTCTCGCTGCTGCGCCGGCCGGCCTTCGCCGCCGTCATGGTCGCCGCGCTGCTGCTCAACGCGGGGGCGTTCGCCTACCTGGCCTACAGCTCGCTGTGGCTGCAGACCGTGCTCGGCCTGAGCCCGGTGCAGGCGGGGCTGGCCGGGGCGGCGCCTATGTCCCTGTCCGCCTTCGTGGTCAGCGCGGCCATCGGCCGCTTCCTGCACGTCTCGAACCCGCGGTGGATTATCGGCGGCGGGATGGCGCTGGTCGGGGCGGGCGCCCTGCTCCAGGCCGGCCTGGGCGCAGGATCGGCCTGGACGCACCTGGTGCCGGGCCTGATCGTGGCCGGGATCGGGGTTGGCCTGGCCACGCCGACGCTGGTGTCCAGCGCCATGGCGGCGGTGCCGGTGCGCAGCGGCGGGATGGCGGCCGGCGCGGTCAACACGATGCGCCAGCTCGGCTACGCGTTCGGGATCGCGGTGCTCGGCAGCGTGTTCTCGGCCCGGGCGGCTCATGAGGTGGTGGCCCGGGGCGGCCGTCCATCCGTGGCCCAGGCCGTCTCGGGGGGCCAGGCCCAGCGGCTGCTGGCCAGCGTGCCCGCGGGCCAGCGGGCGGGGCTGGACCAGGTCGTGCACGCGGCGTCGGCGGCCGGGCTCAACGGGGCGTTCCTGCTCGCCGGGGCGCTCGGCCTGGCTGGGGCCGTGGTCGCGCTGGCCGGCCTGCGCCGCCGGCCGACGCTTCCGGACGCCCCCGGCGGCCAGACGCCGGCCAGACCGCCGCCCGGCCTGAGACCGTGCAGCCTGACGCCGTGCACACCGAGGCCGTCCAGACCGAGGCCGTCCAGCCACGGCGGCGTCCAGCCCCGCGGCATCGACACCGAGGCCGTCCAGAGCGAGGCCAGTGCCCCGATCTGACGTGCCCGGGTGACGTCGTCCTCCCGGTTCCGGTGTGTCGCAGCCGGGAAGACTGTCAATGTCGGGCAGAATACGACGAGGCCCCTCCATGTATGAGATGGAGGGGCCTCGCGTCACCCGGCCGCACCGGCCCGCCTGCGGGGCTGGCAGCCCAGCCCCCGGCTTCCTTGTGCGGCCCGGCCCACCACCGATCACTGGGACCTGAAGCAGGCGCCGGCTTCCCGGCTCCTGCCCGCGTCCGGGGTTCCCCCCGAGGTGGCCCCTCTTCAGTGGTGAAAGCAGTTTTACTGCCCGCTGACCAGGCGCACAAGGGCCGGCTGGCCGCTATTTGAAGATTCTTTGGCCGTCCACAGGCAATCCACCGTGCGCCTGTTGTTTTCCCCCGCGTTACCGGGACTGTCCACCATCCGTCCACAGATTCCTGCACAGATTTGTGCACAGGCTGGGCGCCGCCGGCCCGGGGCGAAAGCCCGGGATAATTACTCCTTCCGGGCCTGGCCGGGGGATCACTTCTGGCCGACCCCGCCCCACATGGTTGCCACCCGGCCCGCCGCCTCGGCCGAATCGGGGCGCCACTCCGGGACCCGGACAATCCCGGGCGGCACCAGCCGCAGTCCGAGGAAGAAGCGCTCCACTTCCTCCTGGCTGCGCAGCGTGACCTGCTCCGCCATGAGCTCGTTGAGCCGGGCCGCCATGTTCGCCATGACCCGGGCCTCGATGTCGTTGGCGGGATGGGAGACGACCAGGAAGCTGCCCGGTGCCAGCGCGTCGAGCAGGGTGGTGACGATCTTCCAGGGATCCTCGCCGTCCGGGATGAACTGCAGCACGGACATGAGCACCAGGGCGACCGGCTGGGTGAGGTCCAGCATCCGGGCCGCCTCGGCCAGCACCTTGCTGGTATCCCGCAGGTCGTTGTCGAGGTACGCGGTGCTCCCGTGCGGGCCGCTGGCCAGCAGTCCCCGGGCGTGCGCGAACACCACCGGGTCGTTGTCCATGTAGACCACGAGCGCGTCCGGGGCGATCGCCTGCGCCACCTCGTGGGTGTTACCCGCGGTGGGGATGCCGGTGCCGATGTCCAGGAACTGCCTGATCCCCTCCTCGGCGGTCAGGTAGCGCACCGTCCGGGCCAGGAAGGCCCGGGTCGAGCGGACCGACGCGACCAGGCCCGGGAAGGCGGCGACGGCCTCGTCACCCGCGTGCCGGTCGGCGGCGAAGTTGTCCCGTCCGCCCAGCCAGTAGTCCTGCACGCGGGCGATGTGCGCCACGCTGGTGTCGATCCTGACCGGTGGCGTGCCCGCGTCGGGTGCGGCGTCGCGCCACTCGTTGCCTGCCATGGTTGTGCCTCTCGAACTCTCAGAACGGCTCAGCATAGGGCGGATGCGGCGCCCGGCCGGGAACCGGGGCCGCGCCTCCTGCGCCTGGAAAACAGAGCGCTATGCGCCGCACATTCCTGGGATCAGCCCCGATCCGGGGCCAGGTAGCGGCCCGCGAACCGGATCAGGGGCTCGCCCGATTCGGCCAGGTAGGTGGCATGCGGCACGGACGCCAGCACCAGCAGGTGGTCGCCGGCCTCGAGTCTCTGGGTGACCTCGCACTCCAGCGCGGCCAGCCCGCCGTCCGGGATCAGCGCCCCCGAGACCGGGCCCCGCTGGTGCGGCACGCCGTCCAGCATCAGCCGCGCGCCGGGCCGTCCCGCGGCCGCGAACCGGCCGGCCACCGCCCGCTGGGCCGCGGCCAGGATCGTCACCGCGAACCGGTCTACCCGGCCGAGCAGTTCCGCCGGGTAGGAGTCGGCGATCAGCGAGACCGCCACCAGCGGCGGGTCCAGCGACACCGGGCAGAACGCGCTGACCGTGGTACCGACGTCATCCCGGCCATCGGCCACGGTGAGCAGCGTGACCCCGCTGGCGAACACCGACAGGGCCGCGGCCAGCCCGGACCCGGAGTCAGTAGCGGTCACCGCGGGCCCGGCTCAGATCACGTGCCCCCGGATCATTCGGATCACCGGTCACCGGGTCACTGATCCCGGATTACTGGTCGCCGGATTACTGGTCACCGGATCACCCAGCGGCCGGGGAGCATCAGCGGCCCCTGCGGGGACAGGCCCGCGGCGGCGGCCAGCGCCGACACCGGACCCCAGCTCTCCGCGAACAGGCCGCTGATCCCGGCCCGGGCGGCCGGCCGCGCCTCACTCGAATCCGGGGGCCGCAGCCGGTCCAGCGGATGGCTCCGCGGGTACAGGCGCACCGGCGCGGCCTCCGGGAGCGAGGCCTTCTCCCGGGCCACGGTCATGGCCGTGTTCAGGCCGCCGAGCTGGTCGACCAGGCCGATACCGGCCGCGTCCGCCCCGGTCCACACCCGGCCCCGGGCGATCTCGTGCACCTGGTCCTGGGACATCCCGCGCCCCTGGGCCACCTTGCCGGTGAAGTCGGCGTAGATCCGGTCCAGCCAGCCGTTGATCTTTTCCCATTCCTCGTCGCTGTACGGCCGCGAGGTGGTGAACATGTCCGCGTGCGCGCCCTCGGTCACCGAGTCGGTGTTCACTCCGGCCCGGTCCAGGGCCTGGCCCAGCACGGGCTTGGCGCTGATCACGCCGATCGAGCCGGTGATCGTGCCGGGCTGGGCCACGATGGTGTCGGCGGCCATGGCGATGAAGTAGCCGCCGGACGCGGCAACCTCGCTCATCGACACCACGACCGGCTTGCCCGCCTCGCGGGCCCGGACCACCTCGCGCCAGATCGTGTCGGAGGCCACGTACGAGCCGCCCGGGCTGTTGACCCGCAGCACGATCCCCCGGACCCGGCGGTCGGCCACCGCGCTGCGCACCGCCGCGCTTACCGTGTCCGAGCCCATCGAACTGCCGCCCAGCGGGCTCCGGGTGGTCCGGCCGCGGCGGATCGGCCCGCTGGCGTAGATCAGCGCGACGGCGTCCTCGGACGTGCCGGGCAGCTTCCTGGCCCGCTCGGCCAGCGTCCGGGCCCGCTGGTAGCGCCCCAGGTACAGCAGGTACGCGTCCGGGCCCGCGTCCTCCCGGACCGCCGCGTAGACCTGGTCCCGGTAGCCGAGCGCGTCCACCAGGCGGGAGTCCAGCGCCTCCGCGGCCACGAACGGGCCGCGGTCGATCAGCGCTCGGGCGTCGGCCGGCCGGACCTCCAGCCGCTGGGCGATCGCCCCGGTCAGCTGCTCCACGATCGAGGCGGCCACCCGCTGCAGCGCTTCGCGGGCCGGCCCGGAGAACCCGTGCTCGGTCAGCCGCTCGGCCGCGCTCTTGTACTCACCCCGCGCGCCGACCTCGACCTCAACGCCCAGCTTGTCCAGCGCACCGCGGTAGAACCAGTTCTGCACGGCGATCCCGGTCAGGCCGAGATCCCCGGACGGCTGCAGGTAGATCCGCTCGAAGGCGGTGGCCAGGTAGTACGGCACGTTGCCGGGACTGAAGTCGCCGAACGTCTCCGCCCAGGCCACGGTGAGCTTGCCCGAGCCGCCGAACTCGCGGATCGCCGCGTGCAGCTCCTGCACCTGGGCCAGCCCGATCGGCCGGCCGCCGACCTTCACCACGAGCGCCCGGACCCGGTCGTCGGCCGCGGCCCGGCGCAGGCCGTCCAGCACATCCGCCAGCCGGGGCCGGCGCATGGTGGTCAGCGCGGAGAGGGGATCCGACGGGGGTTCTTCCGCGATCCCCTCCGTCAGGTCCAGCTCGAGGATCAGGGGCGCCGTGCGGCGCTGGCGGAACCTGGTGATCCGGTCCGTCAGCATCGAATTCACCATGCCAGCAGCTTACGGGGCCGCTGCGCCCCGTCGTCCCGCCCCGGCTCTGTTAGCCCGGGGGGACGACCCCCCGGACCCCCCGAGCTGGCCGGCTCGGCGAGAACACGCCTGCGGCGCGCCTCCCCTCCCCGGCCGGCGGGGACGACCCCCGGCCAGCGGGGGACGACCCCCGAACCCCGGGCTGGCCGGCGGAGGACGACCTGCCGGGCCGCGTGGACGCCCCAGCCTGCCCGGATCAGGCCGGGTGGCCTGCGCTATGGTCGGTCGGGATCGCCGGAAGGGACGCCAATGGCCGAGGGTGACGGCAATGGCTGGGTGGTGTGCGCCCAGGGCCACCGGCACTGGGGCAAGTACGGTGCGGCGGGCCTGCTGGCCAGCGCGGCCAAACCGGACGGCCAGGCCAGTGTGCTGCTGATCCACCGGGCCAGCTGGACCCAGCACCCGGATACCTGGGGGCCGCCCGGGGGCGCCCGGGACAGTCACGAGAGCGCGGCCGGCGCCGCCCTGCGCGAGGCCGCCGAGGAATGCGCGGTACCGCCGGAGGCGGTGCGGATCTACGGCCTGGTCGATGACGACCACGGGGGCTGGTCCTATCAGACGCTGGTCGCCGCCGCGGACGGCGAGTTCCCGGTCTACCCGGCCAGCCGGGAGGCGCCCGAGGTGGCGTGGGTCCCGGCGGACCGGGTCGAGTCGCGGCCGCTGCACCCCGGGTTCGCCGAGACCTGGCCGGTCATCCGCGAGGCCCTGGCCCCGGTGACCGTGATCGTGGACGGCGCCAACGTGATGGGCGCCCGGGCCGACGGCTGGTGGCGGGACCGGGCCGCCGCCGCGGCCCGGCTGTACGGGGAGATCGCCGGGCTCGCCGGGCGGGGTGTCCCGGAGCTCCCCGCCGACCTGGCCGCGGGGGACCTGGACTACTGGTTCCCCCAGTACATCCTGGTGGTCGAGGGGCAGGCCCGGGCGGCGGTGCCCGGGCTCCGGGAGACCGACGGGGTCCGGGTGATCGCCGCGCCCGGCTCGGGCGACGACACCATCGCCGAGCTGGCCGCCACGACCCCTGGCCGGCGCCTGGTGGTCACCGCGGACCGGGAGCTGCGCCGCCGGGTCACCGACGCCGGCGCGTCCGTGACCGGCCCCCGCTGGCTCCTGGGGCAGCTGTAACCGCTGTGGCTTAGGCTGTGGCTAGTGGGGCTGCTGTGCCGGCTGGGCTGAGGCTGGGCCGGGGTCCCCGGCCGGGTCAGCCGCCGCGGCACCGGCGCGGTCGCCGGCCGGGTCACGGGCCCGATCGCGGGCCAGGCGCCGCAGCACCGGCCGGGCCGCGAGGTAGGACCCGGCCACCGCCGAGCCGCCCACGCCCAGGTCCACCGAGATCCGTCCCTGCCGGGCCCAGTACACGTCCTTGAGGTCCAGCAGCAGGGCGAACTCGTCCACGATGAGGGCCAGCGCCGCACCGTAGCTGACCGCCACGGCCGGATGCCGCCGGTGCCGGTCCTCGCCGCGGACGGCGATGGCGCCGACCCCGGCCAGCATGCCGATGCCCCACAGGTAGTGGTGCAGGTGCTCGCCGCCCGCGCTGAGGTTGCGGAACGGCCCCCGGCCCGCCCGGATGCTGGACGTGACGACCCGGGTGAGCGCGAACGTGCCGGTGAACGACAGCCAGCTGAGCAGGGCGCTGCGCTGGCCCTCGTTCAGTTCCTCGTGGTACGCGGTGCGGACCGCGGCGGCCGGCGGCACCGGCAGGGCGTTGCTCATGGGTGATGATTACCCTCCGCGACCGCCTTCCGATCGTCCCGGGGCGCTCGGGTGTGGGCGACGTCACGGCGCCCGGCCCGGCGGAATGTGCTTTGGTCAAGAAGTGACCGTCGCCGACCTGTTCCTGCTGCTGGTCACCGGCGTGGTGGCGGGCATCGTCAGCACGGTCGCGAGCCTGGCGTCCGTGGTGTCCTACCCGGTGCTCCTCGCGCTCGGCCTGCCGCCCCTGTCGGCGAACGTGACCAACACGGTGTCGCTCCTGTTCACCGGGGCGGGCGCGGCCATGGGCTCGCGCCCGGAACTCGCCGGCCAGGGCGGCCGGATCCGCCGCCTGGGCCTGGTCACCGCGCTGGGCGGCGGGGCCGGCGCCGCGCTGCTGCTGCTCACCCCGGCCCGGACCTTCGAGGCCGCGGCGCCGGTCCTGATCGGGGCGGCCTCGGTGCTGCTCCTGCTCCAGGCGGCGGCCGGCCCGGAAACCGGGACCGGGCACGCCGACCGGGAACGCAACCCGTTCCTGATCGCCGCGCTGTTCTGCGTGGCGGTCTACGTCGGCTACTTCGGCGCGGCCGGCGGCATCCTGCTGCTGGTCGTGCTGACCACGATGCTGACCGAGCCGCTGGCCCGGACGAACGCGATCAAGAACGTGGTGTCGGGGCTGGCCAACACGGTCGCGGCGGTGGCGTTCGCGCTGTTCGGGCCGGTGCGCTGGGCCGCGGTGCTGCCGCTGGCGGCGGGGTTCCTGATCGGCGGCCGGATCGGCCCGGTGCTGGTCCGCTACCTGCCGGCCCGGCTGCTGCGCGTGGTCATCGGCCTGGGCGGCATCGCCCTGGCCGTCAAGCTCGGCCTGTCCGCCTATGACTAGACCCAAATTCAAATTCTCCGCAACGAAAACCGTTCCCCGCTGATCACGCCGCGCCCATTCATGCCATGGGCGCACGAACGGGGCACGCCGGACTGCGCCAATCGCACGTGCAGGTACCTGCGGGGTGGGGCGAGTGGGTGGCGCGGCCGCGCGGAAAACCATCCGGCGGCGGGATGCCGGCCGGGTGGTTTCTGGGGCGACCGTCTCGGGGCGATGCCGGCCCGGGTTGGTATTCGTTGCGGAGAGAAACCGTCCCGGGGCGGGATGACCGGCCCGGGACGGTTTTCGTTGCGGAGAATTTTGGTTTTCGGGTTTTACTCCGGGGCGAGCCAGAGGACGCCGAGCGGGGGCAGGGTGAGCACGGCGGACGCGGGCTGGCCGTGCCACGGCTCGGGGACGGCCTCGATCATGCCCAGGTTGCCTACGCCGCTGCCGCCGTAGTCGGCCGCGTCGGTGTTGACCAGTTCGCGCCAGCGGCCGGCGTGCGGCAGCCCGAGCCGGTACTTCTCGTGCGGGCCGCCGGAGAAGTTGGCCACGCAGGCCATCACCCGGGGGCCGCCCGGGTCATCGTCCGGCCCGGCCAGCCGCAGGAAGGACAGCGCGTTCCCGGCCGCGTCGTTCGCGTCGATCCAGCTGAACCCGGACGGCGAGCTGTCCTGCGCCCACATGGCCGGGGAGCCGCGGTAGGCCTGGTTCAGGTCGGTGACCAGCTTGCGGACGCCGGCGTGGCCCGGGTAGTCGAGCATCCACCAGTCCAGGCCGCGCTCGGCTGACCACTCGTTGCCCTGGCCGAATTCCGACCCCATGAACAGCAGCTGCTTGCCCGGGTGGGCCCACATGTAGGCCAGCATGGCCCGCAGCCCGGCGAAGCGGTTCCACTCGTCGCCGGGCATCTTGTTCAGCAGCGATCCCTTGCCGTGCACGACCTCGTCGTGCGACAGGGGCAGCACGAAGTTCTCGCTGAAGGCGTACATGAGCGAGAACGTGATCTCGTTGTGGTGGTACTGCCGGTAGACGGGGTCCAGCGACATGTAACTGAGCGTGTCGTGCATCCAGCCCAGGTTCCACTTGAAGCCGAAACCGAGCCCGCCCAGGTGCACCGGCCGGGTCACGCCCGGCCAGGCGGTGGACTCCTCGGCGATCATCATGACCCCGGGGACCCGGCGGTAGCAGGTGGAGTTGACCTCCTGCAGGAGGGAGACCGCGTCGGTGTTCTCGCGGCCGCCCTGGGCGTTCGGGGTCCACTCGCCGGCCTTGCGGGAGTAGTCCAGGTAGAGCATGGACGCCACCGCGTCCACCCGGAGCCCGTCGGTGTGGAACTCCTCCAGCCAGTACACGGCGTTGGCGACCAGGAAGTTGCGGACCTCGGTCCGGCCGTAGTTGAAGATGAGCGTGCCCCAGTCGGGCTGCTCGCCGCGCTGGGGGTCGGGATTCTCGTACAGCGCGGTGCCGTCGAACCGGGCCAGCGCCCACTCGTCGCGGGGGAAGTGGGCGGGCACCCAGTCGAGGATGACGCCGATCCCGGCCTGGTGCAGCCGGTCGACCAGGTAGCGGAACTCGTCCGGGCTGCCGAACCGGGCCGTGGGCGCGAAGTAGGAGGTGACCTGGTAACCCCAGGACCCGCCGAACGGGTGCTCGGCCACCGGCAGGAACTCCACGTGGGTGAAGCCCATGCCCGCGACGTACTCGGTGAGCTCGTCGGCGAGCTGGACGTAGGTCAGGCCGGGCCGCCACGATCCCAGGTGCACTTCGTACACGCTGACCGGCTCGCGGACCTGCTGGCCGCGGGACCGGGCCGCCAGCCATTCCGCGTCGTTCCACTCATACCGCGACGTGTAGATGACCGACGCGGTCGCGGGCGGCCGCTCGGCCAGGCTGGCCATCGGGTCGGCTTTGCGCCGCCACTGGCCGTCCGGGGCGAGCACGTCGTACTTGTACCGGGTCCCGTCGCCCACGTCGGGCAGGAACAGCTCCCAGATGCCCGCGCCGCCCAGGGACCGCATCGGGTGCCCGCGGCCGTCCCAGTGGTTGAAGTCGCCGATGACCCGCACGCCGTGGGCGTTGGGCGCCCAGACCGCGAACGCGGTCCCGGTCACGTCGCCGTACTGCTTGACGTGCGCGCCGAGCACCTGCCAGAGGTTCTCGTGCCGGCCCTCGCCGATCAGGTGCAGGTCCACCTCGCCCAGGCTGGGCAGGTACCGGTACGGGTCGTCGGCGATGATCTCGGGCAGGCTGCCGCCGTTGCCGTCGGGGTAGCTGACCGCGACCCGGTAGTCAGGGGTCTGGCTTCCCGGGAGGGTGACCGCGAACACGCCCTCGTGCACGTGCTCGGCCGGGAACCGCTGCCCGTCGGGCAGCACGATCGTCACCGACTTGGCCAGCGGGCGGAGCACCCGCACGATGACCCCGTCCGGCCCGGCGTGGGCGCCGAGGATCGAGTGCGGGTCATGGTGGGTCCCCGCGATGACGCGGTCGATTTCGCCCAGGCTGATGCCGGCCTGATTCTGCTGGCTGATCATGCTCATGCGTCAGCGATTGAATCGGCGATCGAACCCAGCGGGATGGACAGCCAGCCGGGCCGGTTCCGGGCCTCGTACATCACCTCGTAGACCGCCTTATCCAGGACGAGGGCGCGCAGCAGGATGGCGTGCGTGCCCGGATCGATTCCCCCGGCGGCAGCGTACCCGGCGCAGAACGCATCCTGGTTGCGGCGGACCCATTCCAGGGCCGGGGGGTGCAGCCGGTCCCCGTCGGGACGGGCCAGCAGTTGGTGGCGGGCCGCGTAGTCGAACGAGCGCAGCATGCCGGCCACGTCGCGCAGCGCGGTGGACAGGGCGCGGCGCTGGGCCAGCGGCGTGGCGGGCTCGCCCTCGAAGTCGAGCAGCACCCACCCCGTCTGGGTCCGCATCACCTGGCCCAGGTGGTAGTCGCCGTGCACCCGCTGGACGCTGAGCGGGGTGTCCAGCTTGGCCAGGTCGGCGAAGGCCGACCCGAGCAGGTCGGCGTGGCGGCCCAGCTCCGGCACGGTGGCCAGGGCCACGTCGAGCCGGGCGAACATCTCGTCGGCCAGCGCGCTGATGGCCTCCGGTGGCAGCTCGTCGGTGCCGAACGCCCGGGCCAGGTCGCGGTGCACCTCGGCGGTGGCCTCGCCCAGCCGGTACGCCTCGCCGGCGAAGTCACCGCCGGCGTCGGCGGCGTGGATCCGGCCCTCGGCCGCGTACAGGTCCCGCACGCTGGTCGCGGCCAGTGACCAGCCGTCCGATGCGGCGCGCAGGTAGCGGGACAGGATGCCCAGGATGACCGGGGCGCCGTCCAGCCGGGACTCGATCCAGCCCAGCGGCTCGGCCACGTGCGTGGAGCCGCGCATGGCCAGCGCCCGGGGCACCTCCAGGTCCGGGTTGGGCCCGGGGGAGGGCCGCCGGAACACCTTGAGGATGGTGGCCTCGCCGAACATCAGGCTGGTGTTGCTCTGCTCGCCGGTCAGCACCAGGCTGGCCAGGCTGGTGTCGATCTCGGCCCCCGGCTCGTGCGCGAAGCACAGCGGGCCCGCCCGGCCGCCGTCGGCGATGGCCTGCAGCAGCCGGTGGGTCAGGTCCCGGTCGTGCAGCGCGTCGTAGGCGATCCGGCCGTCATCGGCCACCCCGATCTGCACGTGCTGCAGGTGGCCCGGGATTTCCTCGCGCAGGCCGAGGAAGAGCTGGTAACTGTCCACCGTGCTGCCCAGGGCCCCCGTGCCCCCCTGGGGGAAAGGGCTACCCTGCGTGACGGCGACGATGAGATGGTGCAGCCCCGGGTCGCCGCCGACCAGCTCGGTGTCGGTCACGATGGCCAGGTCGAGGATCCTGGCGCCCTTGCCAGCGAACCAGCGCTGACTCGGCATCCACTCCGCCAGCGTTTCCTCAAATGTCATATTTCCGGTCTACCCCGTCCCCAGGGATCATGCAGCATCACAGCGACCACCATCTCGCCAGATTCCGCACCGAAAGCGGGCGGGTCCCGCCTGGGTTATCCCGGTCTCACCGGGGTAGCCCACGCCGTCACCGTCGGTACTCATCCTCGGGGCTCGGGAAGCTGGAACCAGTAAAAACCGTGCCCTGGAAGGGTAAGCAGGTAGCTCAGGTCCCCGATCGGGGGGAAGGTGACGCCCCCCATGCACTCGACCGGGGTCACTCCCTTGAACCGTCTCAGGTCCAGCTCGACCGGCTGCGGGAACCGGGAAAGATTATTGACGCACAGTATACGGTCCGTGCTGTCTAGCCCCTCGGAATGGTCACTCTCCGTGTGCTCACGCACGAACGCGAGCACGCTCGGGTTGGAGGAGCTCAGCTCCTCATAGCCGCCCAGGCCGAACACCGGGTGGCGTTTGCGGATCTCGATCATCCGCTTGGTCCAGTGCAGGAACGAGCCCGCGTTCTTCTGCTGGGCCTCCACGTTGAGCGCCTGGTAGCCGTAGATGGGGTCCATCAGCATCGGCAGGTAGAGCCGGCCCGGGTCACAGGTGGAGAACCCGGCGTTGCGGTCCGGGGTCCACTGCATCGGGGTGCGGACCCCGTCCCGGTCACCGAGCCAGATGTTGTCGCCCATGCCGATCTCGTCGCCGTAGTAGAGCACCGGCGAGCCGGGCAGCGACAGCAGCAGCGCGGTGAACAGCTCCAGCTGGTTGCGGTCGTTCTCCAGCAGCGGGGCCAGCCGCCGCCGGATCCCGATGTTCGCCTTCATCCGCGGGTCCTTGGCGTACTCCGCGTACATGTAGTCACGCTCATCGTCGGTGACCATCTCGAGCGTCAGCTCGTCGTGGTTGCGCAGGAAGATCCCCCACTGGCAGCGGGACGGGATCGGCGGGGTCTGGGCCAGGATCTCCGAGATGGGGTAGCGCTGCTCCCGCCGGACCGCCATGAAGATCCGCGGCATCAGCGGGAAATGGAACGCCATGTGGCATTCGTCCCCGCCGGCTTCCGTGTCGCCGAAGTACTCCACCACGTCCGCGGGCCACTGGTTGGCCTCGGCCAGCAGCACCCGGTCCGGGTACAGCCGGTCCACCTCGGACCGGACCCGCTTCAGGTACTCGTGCGTCTCCTTGAGGTTCTCGCAGTTGGTCCCCTCCCGCTCGTACAGGTAGGGGACGGCGTCCAGCCGGAACCCGTCGATCCCGAGATCGAGCCAGAACCGCAGGACCTCCAGCATCGCGTCCTGGACCCTGGGGTTCTCGTAGTTCAGGTCGGGCTGGTGGGCGAAGAAGCGGTGCCAGTAGTACTGGCCGCGCACCGTGTCGTAGGTCCAGTTCGAGTGCTCGGTGTCGACGAAGATGACCCGCGCCTCCGGGAACCGGTCATCGGTATCGGACCACACGTAGAAATCCCCGAACGGCCCTTCCGGGTCGGTGCGGGACGCCTGGAACCACGGGTGCGCATCGCTGGTGTGATTCATCACCAGGTCGGCGATCACGCGCATGCCCCGTTCATGCGCGCCGTCGACCAGCTCCACAAAGTCCCCGATATTGCCGAAATCCGGCAAAACGGATGTGAAATCCGAGATGTCGTACCCGCCGTCGCGCAGCGGTGAGGCATAGATCGGCAGCAGCCAGATGCAGTTGACCCCCAGCCACTGGAGATAGTCCAGCCGGGAGGTGAGGCCGCGCAGATCCCCGGTGCCGTCTCCGTTGGAATCATGGAACCCGCGGATCAGGACTTCGTAGAAAACTGCCCGCTTGTACCACTGCGGGTCACGGGGCCGTTCAAACGAGAACGAGTCAGGGATCGGCTCACCGGGGGGCGTGGCGAAGCTGGGCAGGTGCTCCGGGAGCGGGAGGCCGGGCAAGTCGGGGCGGCCCGGCGCGGGCTCTGTGACCACTGAGGGCTCCTGCTGGGTGTCTCGGTATCTTCCAGGCTCAGGCTGAGGGGGAGGTCTTTACCTGGAAGATGTGAGCTGGTTCGTAGCCGGGGTCGAGGCGAACGTAATTGGCCTGGCCCCACCGGAACGACTGTCCTGAAAGCTCGTCGGTAACCACGAAATCGGCGTTGCTTTCCAGGCCAAGCGCGGGCAGGTCAAGCCAGACGGTCGCCTCCCGGGGCTGGTGCGGGTCCAGGTTCACGATAACCAGGACCGTGTCCTCCTCCTGCGGGTCGCGCTTGGAGAAGCAGATCAGCTCCGGCTGGTCAACATGATGAAAGCGTAGGTTACGCAACCAGTGCAACGCGGGATGTGCCTTCCGGATCGCGTTGAGCCGGGCGATATACGGCGCTATGCCGGCGGGCCCCTGCTGCGCCAGCTCCCAGTCGCGCGGGCGGTACTGGTACTTCTCCGAGTCGAGGTACTCCTCACTGCCCGGCCGGACCGGGGTGCCCTCGGATAGCTCGTAGCCGGAGTAGATGCCCCAGGACGGCGACAGCATCGAGGCCAGCACGGCCCGGATCTTGAACGCGGGAGGCCCGCCATGCTGCAGATACTCATGCAGGATGTCTGGCGTGTTGGCGAAGAAGTTCGGCCGCATGTACGCCGCGGCGGGCCCAGACAGCTCACGTAGGTAATCGCTGAGCTCGGCCGAGCTGTTACGCCAGGTGAAGTAGGTGTACGACTGGTGGAAGCCGATTTCGGCCAGCGCCTGCATCATGGCCGGCCGGGTGAACGCCTCGGCGAGGAACAGCACGTCAGGATCGGTCCGGGCGATATCCGCCAGCAGCCGCTCCCAGAAGCTCAGCGGCTTGGTGTGCGGGTTGTCCACCCGGAAGATCCGCACCCCGTGCGCCATCCACTGCCGGACGATCCGGTTCACCTCGGTGTAGATCCCGCCGGGATCGTTGTCGAAGTTCAGCGGGTAGATGTCCTGGTACTTCTTGGGCGGGTTCTCGGCGTACGCGATCCGGCCGTCGGCCCGCTTGGTGAACCATTCCGGGTGCTCGGTCACCCACGGGTGATCGGGCGAGGTCTGCAGGGCCAGGTCGATGGCGACCTCCATGCCCAGCTCCCGGGTGAGCCCGACGAACGCGTCGAAGTCCGCCAGCGTGCCCAGATCGGGATGGATCGCGTCGTGGCCCCCCTCGGGCCTGCCGATGGCCCACGGCGAGCCCGGATCGCCCGGGGCGGCCTGCAGCGTGTTGTTGGCGCCCTTGCGGGCCGTGGTCCCGATCGGGTGGATGGGCGGCAGGTAGACGACGTCGAAGCCCATGTCGGCGATGGCGTCCAGGCGCCGGGCCGCGCTGCGGAACGTGCCGCTGCGCGGCTCGCGGTAGCCCATCGGGTCGATCTCGACGCCCTCCGAGCGGGGGAAGAACTCGTACCACGCCCCGTACAGCGCGCGCTGCCGGTGCACGATCACCGGGTACCGGGCTGACCGGGTGATCATGTCGCGCACCGGGTACTCGGCCAGGACGGCCATCACGGCCGGGAGCGAGGCGGCGGCGAGCCGGTCCCACGGCGGCAGCGCCCGGTCCCTCAGCTGGGCCGCGACCTCCCGCAGCGCGGCCCGGGCCGCCCGGGCGGCCTGCGCCGCCTGCGCGGCGTTCGCCCAGCGCTCCCCGGCCTGGGCGGCCTGGCCGGTCCGGGCGCTGCCCCGCACGCCCCGGGCGGCCCGCTCGAACAGCAGCGCGCCCTCGGTCAGCATGAGCTCGGCCTCCAGGCCGCGCGGCACCTTGATCGCGGCGTCGTGCCGCCAGTGGGCGATCGGATCGCCCCACGCTTCCACCTGGAAATGCCACAGTCCCTCGGCGGGGACGGTCACGTCGGCCCCGTAGCGGTCGGTGCCGGGGGCCAGCTCGCGCATGTAGCCGACCGGTGTTCGCTCACC
Organism: uncultured Actinomycetes bacterium; assembly: GCA_963713815.1. Lineage (GTDB taxonomy): Bacteria > Actinomycetota > Actinomycetes > Streptosporangiales > Streptosporangiaceae > RYN-230. The sequence goes on along the minus strand of CAVQNH010000004.1, from coordinate 23,489 downwards.
TCCCGGCCCGCGCAGCACCACGCCGGCGCCGAGCATCTCGTGCCCTTCCCGGATCACGGTGGCACTGACCGGGAAGGTTTCTCCCGTTACCGCCTTAGCGGGGCGGCGCCCGCACTCCAGGACGGGCTCGACGTCCAGGATGGGAATGCGTCCTATCACCCCTTGAAGCTACCCACTCGCGGCGGCTGCGCGCGAGGGGGCCGGCCTGCTGTTGACCGTGCGTACCCGGGGCTTTCACCGCCGCCACCGCCCGCCTGCCCGGAGCGCCCCAGTGTGCCCGGCCGGGGCGCGGGCGGGCGCCCGCCGGAAGTGGTCCCGGGCGCCCGGCCGGAGAGGTCCCGGGTGCCCGGCCGGAGTCGCCTCATGCGCCCGTCCGGGGCGGCTCGGCGCGGGCCTGCACGGCGGAAGGCCGCGTCCCAATTTGTGGACCCGGTTCGCAGCACCTACTCAGGGCGATTAGGGTCACTGCCCGTGAGAGCCATCCGCCGTTTTACCGTCCGTGCCGCGCTGCCGGAATCGCTCGCCCCGCTGCGCGACCTCACGCTAAACCTCCGCTGGTCCTGGCATGCCGAGACCCGGGACCTGTTCGCGGCGATCGACCCGGCGGGCTGGGAGGCGTCCGGGCACGACCCGGTCGCCCTGCTCGGCGAGGTGCCGCCCGCCCAGCTCGAGAGCCTCGGCCACGATCACGCGTTCCTGCGGCGGCTCGACGACGCAGCCCGTGACCTGGAGCAGTACCTGTCCGGGCCGCGCTGGTACCAGCAGCACGCGGACGGCGGCCCCCGTGGTTCTGACGGCGCTGGTTCTGACGGCGCTCGTGGCCCGGGCGGGCCGCCGGCCGCGATCGCCTACTTCTCGCCCGAGTACGGGATCACCCAGGCGCTGCCGCAGTACTCCGGCGGCCTGGGCATCCTGGCCGGTGATCATCTCAAGGCCGGCAGCGACCTGGGCGTGCCGCTCATCGGGGTGGGCCTGCTGTACCGGCACGGGTACTTCACCCAGTCCCTGTCGCCTGAGGGCTGGCAGACGGAGCGCTACCCGGCCAGCGACCCGAACGGGCTGCCGCTGACCCTGCTCCGCGCGCCCGACGGGACCGCCGTGAAGGTCAGCGTGGCGCTGGCCGAGGGCAAGCTGCTGGCCGCGCAGATCTGGGTGGCCCAGGTCGGCCGGGTCCCGCTGCTCCTGCTCGACTCCTACGTGGAAGAGAACGAGCCCGCGCTGGCCGAGGTCACCGACCGGCTGTACGGCGGCGGCGGTGATCACCGGCTGCGCCAGGAGCTGCTGCTCGGCATCGGCGGAGTCCGCGCGGTCCGGGCGTTCTGCGCGCTCACCCGGCACGCCGAGCCGGAGGTGTTCCACACCAACGAGGGCCACGCCGGCTTCCTCGGCCTGGAGCGCATCCGCGAGTACGCCGCGCAGGGCCTCAGCTTCGAGGAGGCCATCGAGCTGTGCCGGGCCGGCACCGTGTTCACCACGCACACCCCGGTGCCGGCCGGGATCGACCGGTTCAGCCGTGACCTGCTCGAGCGGCACTTCACCGGGGCCGCGGCCGACCCTGCCCTGCCCATCGACCGGGTGCTGGCGCTGGGGGCGGAGACGTTCCCCGGCGGCGACCCGTCCGTGTTCAACATGGCCGTGATGGGCATGCGGCTGGCCCAGCGGGTGAACGGCGTCAGCCGGCTGCACGGCGAGGTCAGCCGGGAGATGTTCGCCGGCCTGTGGCCCGGGTTCGACACCGCCCAGGTGCCGATCGGCTCGATCACCAACGGGGTGCACGCCCCCACCTGGGTCGCCCAGGAGGTCCTGGACCTGGCCAGCGGCCCGCCGGAGGACTCCGCCGTGGCGCAGCAGCTGCCCGAGGACGGCCACGCCTGGGAGCGGGTGGCGCACACCGCCCCGGCCCGGCTGTGGGAGATCCGCCGGGCGCTGCGCGGCCGGCTGGTCGCGCAGGCCCGGGAGCGGCTGCGGGCGTCCTGGCGGCAGCGCGGGGCCAGCGAGGCGGAGCTGGGCTGGACCGATGAGGTGCTCGACGAGAACGTGCTGACGATCGGGTTCGCCCGCCGGGTGCCGTCCTACAAGCGGCTCACGCTGATCCTGCACGACCAGGTCCGGCTGACCAGGCTGATGCTCGACCCGGAGCGGCCGGTGCAGTTCATCATCGCGGGCAAGGCCCACCCGGCCGACGACGGCGGCAAGCGGCTGATCCAGCAGATGGTCCAGTTCGCCGACGACCCGGCGGTGCGGCACCGCATCGTGTTCCTGCCCGACTACGACATGGCCATGGCCCGCGCCCTGGTGCAGGGCTGCGACGTGTGGCTGAACAACCCGCTGCGCCCGCTGGAGGCGTCCGGTACTTCCGGCATGAAGTCGGCGCTGAACGGCGGGCTCAACCTGTCCATCCGGGACGGCTGGTGGGACGAGTGGTACGACGGCGCCGACGGCTGGGCGATCCCGTCCGCGGACGGCGTGGAGGATCCGGAGCGGCGCGATGTGCTCGAGTCCAACGCGCTCTATGACCTGCTCGGCCTGACGGTGGCGCCGCGGTTCTACGACACCGGCACCGATGGGCTGCCCCGCCGCTGGCTGGAGATGGTCGGCCACACGCTGCGCGCCCTGGGCCCCCGTGTCCAGGCTTCCCGGATGGTCCGCGAGTACGTGGAGGAGCTGTACATTCCCGCGGCCCGGTCGTCCCGCATGCTCAGCGAGGCGGAGGGCACCGGCATGGTGTCCGGCAGCACGGGCAGGCCGGAACCGTTCGCGGCCGCCCGGGACCTGGCCGCCTGGAAGCGACGGGTCACCCGGGCCTGGGGCGGGGTCCGCATCGAGCATGTGGAAGGCGAGGACGGCGACCAGGGCCCCGGCGGCAGCCTGGTGGTACGGGCCACGGTCGCCCTGGGCGGGCTGTCCCCCGACGATGTGAGCGTCGAGGTCGTCTACGGCCGGGTCGGTGACGCGGACGAGATCCTGCACCCGGCGGTCAGCGCGCTGGCCGTCGAGGATGGGCCGGACGACGGCGTGGCCCGCTTCGTGGGCAAGGCCGAGCTGGGCCGCCCGGGGCCGTTCGGTTACACCCTCCGGGTCGTGCCCCGGCATCCCCTGCTGGCCGGCGCCGCGGAGATGGGCCTGGTCACGCTGCCGGAGGCGCCCGCCGGGCTGACTACCGGCGACCTGCGCTAGGGAAACTGCCCGCCGGCCGGGCGCCTTGCGGCGTGCCGGCCGGGCGCCTTGCGGCCTGCCGGCCAGGCGCCTGACGGCCGCCGGCGGGCGCCCCTGGCTGCCGGTTTTGCGAGGCCTGTCTGGGTAGCGGCGGGTACTCGCGCCCGAAAAAATCGCGGAAAGTAGTGGCGGTATCACGTTCCGCACGTAAACCGCCGTGCGTGGCACTGCGTCTACTTTATGCAACACGCTCGCGGGCGCCTCGTTGTGCCAGCCCCGCGGGTGGTCATGCCAGACGCGGCACAGGCGCGCCAGCAGGGAAGCCCGGGGGGGCCATGAGCACCTACACGTTATGCGAGCAGCATGACGCCCTCGTGTCACTTTCCGTCACCGAAGTCGTCCCACCACGTGAAAGGGCACTGCCGTCATGAAGCAAGACAACCGTACCGAAGACCGGCTCCTGACGCCGTCCGAGGTCGCCGCGCTGTTCCGGGTCGACCCGAAGACCGTGACCCGGTGGGCCCAGCAGGGCAAGCTCCGGTCCATCCGCACGCTCGGCGGCCACCGCCGCTACAGCGAGTCGGAGATCCAGTCCTTCCTGCAGGACTCGCAGGGGGTGCCGCGGCCGCGGACAGCCGAGGACTAGCCGGCAGGAGTACCCTCCACCTGGGCCCTGGGCGGGCAGCGTGCCTGCCCGAGCGGAACGCGGCCCGGCAGGAGGTGCGGCATGGGGGAGTTCGTCCGGGTCGAGACCGATCAGGCCATCGCCACGATCCGGCTCGAGCGGCCGCCTATGAACGCGCTGAACGCCCAGGTCCAGGACGAGATTGCGGCCGCGGCCGCTGAGGTATCCGCGGACCCGGGCGTCCGGGCCGTGGTGCTCTACGGCGGCCCGAAGGTCTTCGCGGCGGGCGCGGACATCAAGGAGATGGCCGACGCCAGCTACCAGCGGATGGCCGCGGACTCACGGCGGCTGCAGGCCAGCTTCACCGCCGTGGCCAAGATCCCCAAGCCGGTCGTGGCCGCGATCACCGGCTACGCGCTCGGCGGCGGCCTCGAGCTGGCGCTGTGCGCGGACTTCCGGGTGGCCGGGCGGGGAGCCAAGGTGGGCCAGCCGGAGATCCAGCTCGGCATCATCCCTGGCGCGGGCGGAACCCAGCGGCTGCCCCGGCTGATCGGCCCGGCCCGGGCCAAGGACATCGTGTTCACCGGGCGGTTCGTGGAGGCGGCCGAGGCCCTGGACATCGGCCTGGTGGACCAGGTGACGCCGGACGAGGACGTCTACGACGTGGCCCGGGCCCTGGTCGCCCGGTACGCCACCGGCGCCGCGCTCGCCCTGCGGGCCGCCAAGCAGGCCATCGACGACGGCCTGGAGACCGACCTGAACACCGGGCTGGAGATCGAGCGGCTCCACTTCACCGGGCTGTTCGCCACCGAGGACCAGCGCACCGGCATGCGCAGCTTCCTCGAGAACGGACCGGGCAAAGCCACCTTCGCGGGCCGGTGACAATGGACGTAGCGTGCGGGCAGGCCGCCCGCCAGCCCGCCCCCTAGGGAGCAGCCAAGCATGACGCAGCCGGACGAGAGCCCCGACCTCGAGCTGGTGACCGCCGCGCTGCGGGCAGACAGCGCCGACGCGGCGGTCTACGCGCGCGTGCTCACCGAGTCCCTCGGCGAGTCCCTGCCGCCCGGATGTGTGACCATAGAGCGGGACCGCTCGATGTCCGACCGGATGCACGGGCGTCCTGGCACGGTGTCGAGCATCACGGTCCGGCTGGGGGATCGGGTCATGTCGCTGGCGGTGCGGGCCGGGCAGCCCAGCGCGGAAATCTGCCGCGAGGTGCGCGGGGTGGTGCTGTCCCGCCAGCCCGTGCCGGTGCAGGAGTGGGCCGCCGAGCTGGCCCGGGCCCTGGTCGGTTACGCGGAGCAGAACGCCAGGACGGCGGAAGCCCTGCGCAAACTGGTCACCGGCAGCTAACCGGGAGCGCGATGTCCCGGCCGGGCAGGTTATCGTGCTGAGACGACCGCTCCCACCTGCGTTCTGTCGCGTCTGGATGGGGCAGCCCGAGGGTAGTTCGTAGGCTGGGGGGGCCATGACACCAGCAGAGCACACGCCCGACCGGCTCGGGCCCTACCGCCTGCTCGACCGGATCGGCGAGGGCGGCATGGGCGTGGTCTACCTCGCCCGTGACCCCGAGCAGCGCTCGGTGGCGGTGAAAATCCTGCGCCCGGCGGTGGCCGGTGACCCGAACGCGCGGCGGCGGCTGGCCCGTGAGGTGGAGACCATGCGCCGGGTCCGCAGCCCGTTCGTGGCCGAGGTGCTCGACACGGACGTGACCAGCGAGACGCCGTACATCGTGACCCGGTACGTGCCCGGGCGCACGCTCGACGAGGTGGTGACCCAGGAGGGCCCGCTGAGCGGGTCCCGGCTGATCCGGATGGCCGCCGGGCTCGCGGACGCCCTGGCCGCGATCCACGCGGCAGGCGTGGTGCACCGCGACCTCAAGCCCGGCAACGTGATGCTGATGAACGGCGACCCGGTCGTGATCGACTTCGGTATCGCCCAGGCTCTGGACTCGACCCGGCTGACCATGACCGGGATGTTCATGGGCACGCCCGGCTACCTGTCCCCGGAAGTCATCGAGGGGCAGAGCAGCACGTCGTTCTCGGACGTGCATGCCTGGGGGGCCACCGTGGCCTTCGCCGCGACCGGGCGGGCGCCGTTCGGCACCGGATCGTACGAGACGATCTTCTACCGGATCGTGAACGGCAAGCCGGACCTGTCCGGGGTGCCGGCGCCGATGGCGGAACTGGTGGCCGCCGCGCTGCGCCGGGACCCGGCCCAGCGGCCCGCCGCCATCCAGCTGCGCAGCCGGGCCGCGGCGCTGGACCCGGCCGTCCTGCTGCCCATGGCGGTGCCCGCGGGCGGCCTGCAGGGGATGGGGCTGGGCGCCCCGGGGACGCGGGCCGACGGGTTCCCGCCGCGCCCCACCGCGCTGGACGGGTTCGGCGGGCCCGGCGGGACCATGCTGTCCGGCGCCGGCCAGGGAGCCACGACGTACCCGCCGCCTGCGGCGGGCGGCCTGGCCCCGGCGGGGACCCAGCCGATCGCCGCGGTCCGCCCCGACGACTTCGCGGACATCCTGCCTCCCGTGGCTTACCCGCCGGGCGGGCGCCGGGGACGCTCTTCCGGCCCGGACGACAGTTCCGGCCGTCCCGGGCCCGCGGAGCGGGACGGGCGGGCGGCCGCCCCGGGGAGGGCGGGGACCGCGCGGACCGCTGGTCGCCCCCGCACCGGCAGCCGATCCTGGTCCTGGCCACGATGGTGATCGCGGTGAGCCTCGCGGTGGTGCTGCCGGTGGCCGGCACCCTGGTCGCGCTGGCCGTGCTGGCGCTGCTGCGGGCCGGTGACCTGGCCCACCGTGGATCAGACCAGCGGGGGGCCATCATGACCGTGGCTTCGTTCCCGTTCTTCGTGCTCCGCTCGCTGATCTCCACCGTGGTCGTGGCGCCGCTGGCGCTCATCGTGGCCGTGGCCGTGGCCGGGCTCACGTTCCTGGCCATGCCGTCGTCGGCGAGCCTGCACGCGCTGTCCTACGGGGCAGGCGCGCTGGTGGCGTTCTACGCCTACGGCCCGGGGTCGGGCAAGGCACGCCGCCAGCTCAACCGGGTCTGGGCCGCGGTGGTGCGCAGCCCGGGGGTGCAGGCGGTGGCGCTGTTCGGGATGTGCGCGCTCGCGGTCGCCGCCGTGGCGCTCGCGCTGACCTCGGCGGCCGCGTTCTGGCCGCTGGGCACGCCTAACGGCACGCTGGTGCACGTGCCGGGGTTCCAGGGGCCGTTCGGCATTCACCTGGGCCCCTGGTGGGTGCATTTCTAGCCCTGAGCGGGCCCTTCCGGGCGCCGGTGACGTCACGGGTCATGGGCGCCGGTGACGTCACCCCGGTCGTGGGTGCCGGGCGCCCGTGACGTTACCCGGGCGCCGGTGACGTCACCGGGTCATAGGCGTCGGTGAAGGCCCGCGGGCGGGCTAGCTGGCGCGCCGTTCAGGAAGGCCGCTCCCCGCCGGGACGCGCCCTGTCCCCGCGGGAGCCGGAGGGCCCGCCGGCCGGTCCGGGGCGGACCGGGACGGTTGTGGCTGCGGCGCCGGCGCCTTCTCGCGCCCGACCGAGGGCAGCGGCCGGACCAGGCCGAGGGAGACCACCTCGTTGGCCAGCCTGACCCGCCGGTTGGTGCCCTCGGGAATGCGGAACTTCTGGTAGAGCCGGAGGAGATGCTGCTTGACCGCCGCCTCCGTCACGACGAGGTCGGCGGCGATCTCGCGGGCCGTCGCCGGGGCGACGAACGCCTCATCGGACAGGGCCGGGCGGCACAGCGACGTGAGTACGTCGAGTTCCCGCCTGGTCAGCTCGGGGCTGGGGGAGCGCCTCAGATCGGTCTCGGCGGACAGGTCCTCACCGGGGATCCCGCCGACCCGGCACCGGGCGTTCCCGAACGTGAGCACGTCCCCGTCCTCCAGGACGCGCCGGGTGACGATCCGCCCGTTGACGCGGGTGCCGTTGCGCGATAACCCGAGATCAGCCACGTAGGCGTACGGCCCGCGGCGGATGATCTCCGCGTGCAGCCGGGAGACGCTCGGATCGCCGAGCCGGATGTCTACCCCACTGCCGCGCCCGATCGTCGTCACAGCCGCGCCCAGCGGTAGCACCTCACCGCTGTCCTCGATGCGTATGTAAGGCCCTTCCACGGCCGTTCCTCCCGCTTGTCCGAGCAGTCACGGATCTCTCTCCTTGCAGTTACCCTTTCCGGGCATACTCTCACCCCCTTTTGCCATGTCGTTTGGCCCGGCGCACCCCCCGGGCTGGCCGGCGGCCGGACATAGGCCGGCCGATGGAAGGAACCTGCAGTCTGCGGAAGTACACTGCCGAGCGAGTCATCGGGAGGAAGAAGAAATGGCGGACAAGCCGTCCAAGGGCCTGGCGGACGTCGTCGCCGCGTCCACCGCGCTGAGCGACATCGACGGCCAGGCCGGCCGCTGTTCTACCGCGGCTACGACATCCACCAGCTCGCCGGGGCCTCGACCTTCGAGGAGATCGCCTACCTGCTGCAGCGCGGGTCAGCGCCGAGCGCGGGCGAGCTGAACGGCTACCGCGCGGAACTGGCCGCCGGCCGGACCCTGGGCACGCTGGTCAGCTCCATGCTGCCCCGGATCGCGGCCAGCCAGGGCCCGATGGAGGCGATGCGCAGCCTGGTTTCCCTGGCCAGCGCCGACGACCCGGACGAGAGCTCCAACGCGGCACCCGCGAACGAGCGGAAGGCCGCCCGGCTCACCGCGCAGCAGCCGGTCCTGGTCGCCGCCTATCACGCCGCCCGCGAGGGACGTGAGTGCGTGCCCGCCGATCCCGGCCTCAGCCTGGCGGCCAACTTCCTGCTCCAGTTGCGCGGCGCCCCGCCATCCGCGCGGGACGCCGAGATCCTGGATACCTGCCTGGTACTGCACGCGGACCACACGATGAACGCGTCTACCTTCGCCGCGCGGGTGTGTGCTGCCACCCTGTCAGACATGCACTCAGCGGTGGTCGCGGCGATCGGCACGCTGAAGGGGCCGTTGCACGGCGGGGCCAACGAGCAGGTCATGCGGGGGCTGGAGGCCATCCGGTCCACCGGCGGCCCCGACCCGGTGGCCGCGGTCGGCCCGGTGGTCGGGGAACGGCTGGATGCCGGGGAGAAGATCATGGGCTTCGGCCACCGGGTCTACAAGACCGAGGACCCGCGGGCCACCCACCTGCGCCAGATGTCCGGGGAACTGGCCGCGGCGTCCGGGGACGACACGTACTACCGCATGTCCCGGCAGATGGAGGAGACCGTGTTCGCGGAGAAGGGCCTCTATCCCAACGTGGACTTCTACGCGGCCACCGTGTACCACTACCTGGGCATTCCCACCGACCTGTTCACCCCGGTCTTCTCGGTCAGCCGGATGGCCGGCTGGACCGCCCACGTGATGGAGCAGCACGCGGACAACCGGCTGATCCGGCCGGACAGCGAGTACATCGGCGAGCGCGACCTCACCTGGGTCGCACTGAGCGAGCGGTAGCGGTGCTGAGGAAGGCGCGGGAGCGAGCGGTAGCGATGCTCAGGGACGCACGGGAGCGAGCGGTAGCGGTGCTCAGGCAGGCGCGGGAGCGAGCGGTAGCGGTGCTCATGGGGGCACGGGAGCGAGCGGTAGTGATGCTCACCATCAGGGCAAGCGAGCGGTAGTGACCGACGACGCAGCGGGGATCACGCCGCCGCTCGGCCCGGGCGGCCTGGCGGCGTACGCGCTGGCGAGCATGGCCGGGACGGGCCGGGAGGCCTGGCCGCCACCGCCGGAGGGCGGCCGGCCGCGGCCGGCGGAGGGACCCGGCTACCCCTCGCGCCCCGCGTCCCCGCGGTCTGCCCCGCCCGGGCGGGCGGCGCACCCCGATGCCCCGGTGCACCACCAGCATCAGCCGGACTCCGACGTCCCGGCGGCCACGCCCCGCGGTCCCCGGGCCCGGCGCTCCGGCACGGTGCACGGGGCCCAGGTGGTGTACGTGATCGTGCTGGCTGGCCTGGCGGCGGGGCTGGCTTATATCTGGCAGGGTCCGCACTCCGTGCGTACAGGTACGTTTATCCTGGCGGGTGCCCTTTTCGTTGCTGTCGCGGCCCGGCTTGCGCTGCCGGAGCGGCGGGTGGGCATGCTCGCCAGCAGGCGGCGCTATATCGACGTGACGGCGCTGGCCATCCTGGCCATCGGCCTGCTGGTCGCTGGCCTGGTGCTGCCGACTCCGTCGTAACCGTGCCCCAGGGATAACAGCCCGGCGGGCAAGAGCACAGCGCAGTAGGGAAGGGAAGTCTGCGGCATGCCCAAGATCAAGGTAACCAATCCCGTCGTCGAACTGGACGGCGACGAGATGACGCGGATCATCTGGCAGTTCATCAAGGACCAGCTGATCCTGCCCTACCTGGATATCGACCTGAAGTACTACGACTTGTCCGTCGAGAACCGTGACGCCACCAATGACCAGGTCACGGTGGACGCGGCGAACGCGATCAAGCAGTACGGCGTCGGGGTCAAGTGCGCCACCATCACCCCCGACGAGGGACGGGTCGAAGAGTTCGGGCTCAAGAAGATGTGGCGGTCGCCCAACGGGACCATCCGCAACATCCTCGGCGGCGTCGTGTTCCGCGAGCCCATCGTGATCTCCAGCGTGCCGCGCTTCGTGCCGGGCTGGACCGAGCCGATCATCATCGGCCGCCATGCCCACGGCGACCAGTACCGGGCCACCGACTTCGTGGTGCCGGGCCGGGGCACGGTGCGCATCTCCTACCAGCCGGAGGAGGGCCAGGGCGAGCCGATCGACCTCGAGGTGGCCACCTTCCCCGGCGGCGGCGTGGCCATGGCCATGTACAACTACGACGACTCGATCCGGGACTTCGCCCGCGCCACCATGCGGTTCGCGCTGGCCCGCCGCTACCCGCTGTACCTGTCCACCAAGAACACCATCCTCAAGGCCTACGACGGCCGGTTCAAGGACCTGTTCCAGGAGATCTTCGAGGCGGAGTTCAAGGCGGAGTTCGAGGCCGCGGGCATCTGGTACGAGCACCGCCTCATCGACGACATGGTCGCCCAGGTGATCAAGGGCCACGGCGGCATCGTCTGGGCGTGCAAGAACTACGACGGCGACGTGGAGTCCGACATCGTCGCCCAGGGGTACGGCTCGCTCGGCCTGATGACCAGCGTCCTGATGACCCCGGACGGCAAGACCATCGAGGCCGAGGCCGCGCACGGCACCGTCACCCGGCACTACCGGCAGCACCAGCAGGGCAAGCCGACCTCGACCAACCCGATCGCCTCGATCTTCGCGTGGACCCAGGGGCTCACGCATCGCGGCGAGATGGATGGCACGCCGGAGGTGACCCGGTTCGCGCAGACCCTCGAGCGGGTGTGCGTGGAGACCGTCGAGGAAGGCAAGATGACCAAGGACCTGGCGCTGCTCGTGAGTGAGGACACTCCGTTCCTGACCACCGAGGAGTTCCTCACGGCGCTGCGCGAGAACCTCGCCAAGGCGATGGGCTGAAAGGAGCACGGAACATGACCCGCAAGGGCAAGGTAACCGTCGTCGGGGCCGGGTTCTACGGCTCGACCACCGCGCAGCGGCTTGCCGAGTACGACATCTTCGATGAGGTCGTGCTGACCGACATCGTCGAGGGCAAGCCGGAAGGGCTGGCCCTCGACATCAACCAGTCGCGGCCGATCGAGGGCTTCGAGACCAAGGTCACCGGGCAGACCACCGGTCCCGGCGGCGAGGGTTACGAGGCGATCGCCGGGTCGTCCGTGGTGATCGTCACGGCCGGCCTGCCCCGCAAGCCGGGGATGAGCCGGATGGACCTGATCGGCGTCAACGCCAAGATCGTCCGCTCGGTCGCCGAGAACGTGGTGAAGCACGCCCCCGACGCCGTCCTGATCGTGGTGTCCAACCCGCTGGACGAGATGACCGCCCTCGCGGCCAAGGTGACCGGCTTCCCCGCCACCCGGGTCCTCGGCCAGGCGGGCATGCTCGACACGGCCCGGTTCAGCTACTTCGTGGCCGAGAAGCTGGGCGTGCCGGTCGGCTCGGTGCAGACCCTCACCCTCGGGTCGCACGGCGACACCATGGTCCCGGTCCCGTCCGCCTGCACCGTGGACGGCAAGCCGCTGGCCAGCCTGCTCAGCCAGGAGGACATCGACGCGCTGGTGGAGCGGACCCGCAACGGCGGGGCCGAGATCGTCGGCCTGCTGAAGACCGGGTCCGCGTACTACGCCCCGTCGGCGGCCGCGGCCCGGATGGCGCGCGCGGTCGCCGAGGACTCCGGCCGGGTGCTGCCGGTCTGTGCCTGGGTGGACGGCGAGTACGGGATCTCCGGGGTCTACCTGGGTGTCGAGGCCGAGATCGGCAAGGCCGGAGTCCGCTCCGTCGTAGAGCGGGATCTCACCGACACCGAACTGGCCGGCCTCCGCGAGGCGGCCGAGGCGGTCCGCGCCAAGCAGGCCGACGTAGCCAGCCTCTAATCCCCCCATCCCCGCCAGCCCCACTGACCCCCCGAGCTCTGCGCTCCACGTCGTGATCATGACTTCGGTGTCGTTCTGACGACACCGAAGTCATGATCACGAGCGGGACGTGAGGGGTCAGGGGCTGGCGTGGCTTGTGGGGCTCGTGTGGTTGCGAGGAGGGCTGGCCAGCGCTCTGGGCCGACGCCGCCACCCTGTAGCTAGCCCCCGTTCCCCACACCAGCCCCACAGGTAACAAATCCTCTTCGTGATCATGGGCTTGCTGTTGCCATAGCCCGGCGGATTCAGCCGGTCGTCGCAACGTTCCTGGTGAGAGCGGAGTGCCGTGATGAGCGGAGGCAGGCCGGGACGGGGGCGGGCCGGGACGGGGGCGGGCCGGGACGGGGGCAGGCCGGGACGGGGGCAGGCGGGCCGGGACGGAGAGGCAGGCCGGGACGGAGCAGGGCCGGGACTACGGGGTCTTGGCGGCGGTGAGGCGGCGGAGGGCTAGCTCGGCCAGGAGGGCTGCGCCGTCGGCCAGGACCGCGTCGTCGAACACCGCGTCCGCGGCGTGGTTGAACGGCGCGGACGCCGGGTCCGAGCCTTCCGGGCCCGCGCCCAGCATCAGGAACACCCCGGGCACCTCGTCGAGCACGAACGAGAAATCCTCCGCCCCGGGCAGCGGGTCGGCCTGGGTCATCAGCCGGTCCGCCCCGAACAGCTCGGCCACCGCCTGCCCCGCGAACGCGGTCTCGGCCGCGTCGTTCACCGTGACCGGGTACCCGTCCAGGTAGTCCGCCTCGGCCGACAGGCCGTGCGCGGCGGCCAGGTCCGCGATCAGCCGCAGGCTGGCCGCCCGCACCCGGTCCCGGGCCACGGCCGAGAACGACCGCACGGTGGCCAGGAAGTGCGCCTCGTCCGGGATCACGTTGTCGGCGGTGCCCGCGTGGAAACTGCCGACCGTGATCACCACGGGATCGAACACGTCGAACCGCCTGGTCACCAGCGTCTGCAGCGCGGTGACCATCTCGCAGGCGGCCGGGATCGGGTCCTGGGCCAGGTGCGGCTGGGACGCGTGACCCCCGTGCCCGCGGACCGTCACGTCCAGGATGTCGGCGGCGGCCATCATCGAGCCGGGCCGGGTCGAGAACATGCCCGGCGGGAACTGCGCCGACGCGGCGTGCAGGGCGTACGCGGCGACCGGGCGCGCGCCCGCCGCGTCGAGCACGCCCTCGCTGATCATGTAGGTCGCGCCGGCCTGGCCTTCCTCGCCCGGCTGGAACATGAAGATCACGTTCCCGGGCAGCTCGGCCTGCCGGGCCGACAGCAGCTGCGCCGCGCCGGCCAGCATGGCGGTGTGCAGGTCGTGCCCGCACGCGTGCATCACGCCGGTCACCCCGGACGCGTAGGGCAGCCCGGTCCGCTCGGTGATGGGCAGCGCGTCCATGTCGGCGCGCAGCAGCACCGTGGGCCCGGGCCGCGCGCCGCGCAGCACCCCGGTCACCGAGCTGATCCCGCGGCCCCGGGTGATCTCCAGCGGCAGGCCGTCCAGCGCGGCCAGCACCTTGGCCTGGGTACGCGGCAGGTCCAGCCCGATCTCCGGGTCCTGGTGGATCCGGCGGCGCAGGTCAGCCAGGTCACCGGCGATGGCCGCCGCGTCATCCTGAACGGTCATCCCAGGACCCTCCGGGCACTAGTCACTAGAAGATCCTCCGGACACTAGTCATCAAAGGACCCTCCGGGCACTGGAGGATGGCGGCGCGTCCAGGAACCCCGGTTCCGGCCAGCCCCGGTCGCGGTACGCGGCGCAGACCGCCTCGCGTACCGCTCTGCCGTCCTCGGGAAGCAGGGCGATGACCGAGCCGCCGAAACCGCCGCCCATCATCCGGGCGCCCAGCGCCCCGGCCGCCGTGGCGGCGTCCACCGCCACGTCCGCCTCGGGCCAGGAGATCTCGAAGTCATCCCGCAGCGACGCGTGGGACTGGTTCAGCAGCGGCCCTATCCCGGCCACCCTGCCCCGGCGCAGCAGGGCCGCGGCCTCCAGCACCCGCTGGTTCTCGGTGATCACGTGCCGGGCCCGGCGGCGCAGGACCGGGTCGGCCAGCGCGGCCAGGCTGTCCGTCCCGGGGACCTCGCGCAGCGTGCGCACGCCGAGCGCGCGCGCCGCCTCCTCGCATTCGATATGCCGGGCGCCGTAGCCGCTCTCGGTGAGCGCGTGCCGGGCCCGGGTGTCGATGATGGCCAGGGCCAGCCCGGACAGGGCCGGGTCGAGCGGCACCGAGTCCGCCTCGCCGCTGCGGCAGTCCAGCAGCAGCGCGTGCCCGGACTGGCAGAGCAGGGCCGCGGACTGATCCATGATCCCGGTCGGCACGCCCACGAAGTCGTTCTCGGCCCGCCGGGCGATGGCGGCCAGCTCCTGCCGGACCACGTCGAAGCCGGCCAGCTGGGTCAGGGCCAGCGCGACCGCGCACTCCAGCGCGGCTGACGAGGACAGGCCCGCGCCCTGGGGGAGATCGGAGTCCACCGCCACCCGGGCACCGGGCACCGGGTAGCCCGCCTGGCGCAGCGCCCAGACCACCCCGGCCGGGTACGCGGCCCAGCCCCGCACGCCGCCGGGGGCCAGGCTGTCCAGCGCGATCGTCACCGTCCTGGTCCCGCCCGCCCCGCCCGGCTCCTGCCGCGAGGTCAGCTCCAGGACCCCGTCCTCGTGCGGGGCGGCCGCGGCGAACGTGCCGCGGTCCAGTGCGAACGGGAGCACGAACCCGTCGTTGTAGTCGGTGTGCTCACCGATCAGGTTGGCCCGGCCCGGGGCGTGCCACACGCCCTCCGGCGCGTTGTCGTACTGCTCGGCGAACCACTGGGCGGCGTGGTCCGCGCCCCGTGAACTCACGGGGTGCGGCCCGCGGTCATGGCCTCGGTAAAGGACCAGGCGTCGGCGACCATGGCCCCCAGGTCGCGCTCGGGCTGCCAGCCGAGATCGGCCTGGATCCGGGCGGACGAGGCGACCAGCACCGCGGGGTCCCCGGGCCGCCGCGGCCCGATCTCGGCCGGGATATCGATCCCGGTCACGGCCCGGCACTCGGCCAGCACCTCGAGGTTGGAGAATCCGGACTCGCTGCCCAGGTTGTAGACCCGGTGCTGGCCCGGCTGGCACGCGCCCAGGGCCAGCAGATGCGCCCGGGCCAGGTCGGCCACGTGGATGTAGTCCCGGACGCAGGTGCCGTCCGGCGTGGGGTAGTCGTCGCCGAACAGGGTCAGGTGGCGGTCCTCGCCGCGGGCGGCCGCCTGGGCCACGGCCAGCACGTTGGGGATCAGGTGGGTCTCGGGCGAGTGCCGCTCACCCAGCCACAGCCCGCCGCCCCCGGTCCCGGCTCCAGCCCCAGTCCCGGCTCCAGCCCCAGTCCCGGCTCCAGCCCCGGTCCCGGCTCCAGTCCCGGCCCCGGGCGCCTGCCAGTAGGCGCCCGCCACGTTGAAGTACCGCAGGCTCACCGCACCCATGCCGTGCATCCGCGCGTACTCGCCCAGCGCGGTGTCCACCGCGATCTTCGATCCCCCGTACGGGCTGGTCGGCCGGGTCGGGGCGGTCTCCTCGATGGGCACCTGCTCCGGCTCGCCGTAGACCGCGGCGGTGGAGGAGAACACGATCCGCGGCGTCCCGGCCGCCCGCATCGCCTCCAGCAGGGCCAGCGAGCCGCCCAGGTTGCTCTCCCAGTACAGCGAGGGCTGGGCCATGGACTCCCCGACCAGCGACTTGGCCGCGAAGTGCAGCACCGCGTCCACGCCCCCGGCCAGCAGCCGGGCCGCGTCGTCCCGCAGCGTGCCCCGGACGAACGTGGCGCCCGCGGGCACCGCGTCCTCGTGTCCGGTGGACAGGTCATCGAGCACGGTCACGTCGTGGCCCTCAGCCACGAGCAGCGCGCCGACCGCACTCCCGATGTAACCGGCGCCGCCGGTGACGAGCAGCCTCACCCGGCCTCCCGCAGCCGCTGTGCTGCCTCCTCAGGCAGGACGTCGTTGATCCAGACTCCCATGCCGGACTCCGTTCCCGCGAGGTACTTCAGCTTGCCGGGCGCCCGGCGGACCGACAGTACCTGCAGATGCAGCCCGAACTCCCGCCGGGCGAACTCGTCCCGGCCGGGCGCCTGATGCCAGGCGGCGATGTAGGGCAGCGGCATGCCGAACAGCGCGTCCAGCCGGTTCAGGACGTCGAGGTAGATGTCGCAGAACGCGGCCCGCTCCGCGTCGCCCAGCGCGGGGATGTCCGGCACCCGCCGGGCCGGGAACAGCTGGACCTCGAACGGCCACCGCGCGGCGTCCGGGACGAACGCGGTCCAGTGCTCGTTGCGGGTCACGATCCGGGTCGCCGCCGCGATCTCGCCGGCGACCAGGTCGTCGAACAGGTTCCCCTGGGTCTCCTCGGCGTACCGCCGGGCCTGGACCAGCATGGTGGCGGTCCGCGGGGTGACGAACGGGAAGGCGTAGATCTGGCCGTGCGGGTGATGCAGGGTGACCCCGATCTCCTCGCCCCGGTTCTCGAAGCAGTACACCTGCTCGATCCCGTCCATGCCGCCGAGGGTCGTGGTGCGGTCGGCCCACGCCTCCACGACTGTCCGGGCCCGCCGCGGGCTCAGGCCCGCGAACGACCCGTCGTGGTCGGAGGTGAAGCAGACCACCTCGCAGCGGCCGTAGGCCGGCTCTCCCGGGACGCCGCCCGTTTCGAGGGGACCGGCTGCGGAGCGGCTGCGTTGCGGAGATTCGGAGTCCAGCCCACTGCCTTCCGGTACCGGGCCTGGAGGCGGCCAGTGCCCGGCGCCGCGGAGCGAGGGAAAGCGGTTCTCGAACACGACCACGTCATAATCGGGGGCCGGGATCTCGGTCGGCCGGCCCGGCCGGGACGGGTCGAGGGGGCACTCGCCGGGCGGCGGGAGGAACGTGCGGTCCTGGCGAGCGGCCGCGATCACCACCCACTCGCCGCGCAGCGCGTCCCAGCGCAGCCCGGCATCCGGCTCGTCGCCCGGCCCTGGCATGGGCTTGAGCGGCCTGGTGTCCGGCACCTCCGCACGGCCCAGCCCGGGGGTCTCATCGAAGTAGATGATCTCCCGGCCGTCGGCGAGGGTGCCGCTGCTCTTCCATACCTCGGGGCTCACGGGACCCATACGCTATCTGGCCGGGCTGTGCTTGCCCATCAGATCCCCCCGGGTGGCGGGCCGAAACCGGCGGCATGGCCGGGCTGGACCGGGGTACAGCACGCCCACGGTAAAGGCGGGCTGCTCGGCGCGCCGCCTCGTGGTCAAGGCGACTGATCAGGTACCAGGCGCGGCCCCGGCGGCGGACTGCTTAGACTGTGCGCACATCTGCCGTGCGGGCGCCACGGCCTGGTCCCATTTGGGGCTCGGGGGAGCCGGACCGCCGGTGGCAGACACACGGAGGTCAGGGATCAGGACGTGAACCAGGTCGGCTGGGACATCGTGCTTGTCCTGCTCATCGTGCTCGTCGGCGGATTCTTCGCCGCGGCGGAGATGGCCCTGGTCTCGCTGCGCGAGGGGCAGATCCGGGCCCTCATGCAGCGCGGCAAACGCGGCCAGCGGGCCGCCCGGCTCGCCCAGGACCCGAACCGCTTCCTGTCCGCGGTGCAGATCGGGGTCACCCTCGCCACCCTGCTGTCCGGGACGGTCGGCGAGGCCACCCTGGCCGGGCACCTGAGGACGGCCCTGCACCATCAGGGACTCAGCCCGGGGTGGTCGTCCACCCTGTCGCTGATCATCGTCACCGTGGTGATCTCCTATTTCACCCTGGTCCTCGGCGAACTGGCCCCCAAGCGCCTCGCCCTGCAGCGGCCCGAGAAGGCCGCGATGCTCGCCGCGCCGACCCTGGACCGGATCTCGGTGCTGGCCCGCCCGCTGGTATGGCTGCTGTCCCGGTCCATCAACCTGGTGGTCCGGCTCCTCGGCGGTGACCCGACGGCCGGCCGCGGGGTGATGACCGAGGAGGAACTGCGCGACGTGGTGGCCGGCCATCAGGCGCTGAGCGCCGACGAGCGGCACATCGTGGGCGAGGTGTTCAACGCCGGGAAGCGGCAGATCCGCGAGGTGCTGGTGCCCCGGACCGAGGTGGAGTTCCTGGCCGCCGACACGCCGCTGCAGCGGGCCCTGGAGATCGTGGCCGGTGAGCGGTACTCCCGGTTCCCCGTCTACCAGCAGTCCTACGACGACGTGATCGGCTTCATCCACGTCCGGGACCTGATCGACCCGCAGTTCACCTCCCGGGACATGACGGTGGGCGAGATCCGCCGGCCGGTGAAGCAGCTGCCGATGAGCAAGACCGTGCTGTCGGCCCTGTCGGAGATGCGCCGGGACAAGGCCCACCTGGCCATCGTGATGGACGAGTACGGCGGCACCGCGGGCATCGTCACCCTGGAGGACCTGGTCGAGGAGCTGATCGGCGACATCCAGGACGAGTACGACGTGGACGAGGGCCAGCCGAAGCAGTTGCGGGGCGGCGCCGTTGAGGTGGACGGGTTGCTGAACCTGGACGACTTCGCGGAGCAGACCGGGATCGAGCTGCCCGAGGGCCCCTACGAGACCGTGGCCGGGTACATGCTGGCCATGCTGGGCCAGCTGCCCACCGGGCACGAGACGGTCGAGGCGGGCGGGCACGTGCTGACCGTGCTGTCCATGGACGGGCGGCGGATCGCCCGGGTCCGGGTCGATCCGGCGCCCGGGGACAGCGAGGCGGTGCCCCGGGACGGGGCGCTCCGGGAGGGAAGCCTGCCGACCCCGGCCCTGGCCGCCCCCTCGGCTCCGCGAACTGGGACGCCCGCTGAGAACCCCGCCTCCACGCGAGCCCCGGCGGCCCCGGCGGCCCCAGCGGCCCCGGCAGCCCCGTCGGCCCCGGGAGCCCCGAACGGGGTCTCAGAGCCTGAGCCCCGTGGAGTCACGCCAGCCCCCGGCGGCGACTCTGGCGCCCCGCCAGCATCGCAGACCCCAGCATCCTCACCAGTCCCGCCACCCAAGCCGTGATCATGACTTAGGTGTCGCCCGGGCGACACCTAAGTCATGATCACGAACCAGAGCCGGCGGCCGGGCGCCCGGGCCGGCCCGGCGCGCCGGGGCCCGCGGCGCAGCCCGCAGCACGGCCCGGGCCGGCGTAGTACGGCCGGCACAGGCCAGGCCGATAAACTGGCGATCCCGAGCGGAAGGCAGTGCCGTGCAGCCCAGTCCGGACTTTGACACCGTGCTGGTGGTCGACTTCGGGGCCCAGTATGCGCAGCTCATCGCGCGCCGGGTCCGCGAATGCCAGGTGTACTCGGAGATCGTCCCGTCCACCATGCCCGCCGCCGAGATGCTGGCCCGCAACCCGAAGGCGATCATCCTGTCCGGCGGCCCCGCGTCGGTCTACTCCGACGGTGCGCCGCCGCTGCCGCCCGGCCCGCCTGAGCTGCTCAGCGCGGGCGTCCCGGTGCTCGGCATCTGCTACGGCTTCCAGCTCATGGTGACCGCCCTGGGCGGCACGGTCAGCCACACCGGCTCCGGCGAGTACGGCGCCACCCGGCTGATCCTGTCCCCCGGCAGCGCCGCAGAGACCCGCAAGGTGGTCGACGCCGAGACCGCGCAGCCGGGCGGCCTGCTTCCGGACGAGCCGTGGACGGCCGAGCCGCTGCCCCACGAGCGCCTGCTCGGCGGGGCGCTGCTGGACGGGCTGCCGGAAACCCAGCAGGTCTGGATGTCGCACGGGGACACCGCCACCGCCGCCCCGCCCGGGTTCACCGTGACCGCGGGCACCGCGGTCAGCCCGGTCGCGGCCATGGAGGACACCAGCCGCGGGCTGTTCGGGGTGCAGTTCCACCCCGAGGTGATGCACACCGCGCACGGCCAGGCCGTGCTGCGCCGGTTCCTCGAGCTGGCCGGCTGCCGCACCGACTGGACCATGGGCAGCATCATCGACGAGCAGGTCGGGCAGGTCCGGGCCCAGGTCGGCGAGCACGGCGCGATCTGCGGCCTGTCCGGCGGGGTGGACTCCGCGGTCGCCGCCGCCATCGTGCAGAAGGCCATCGGTAACCAGCTGACCTGCGTGTTCGTCGATCACGGGCTGCTGCGCCGGGGCGAGGCGGAGCAGGTCGAGAAGGACTTCGTGGCCGCGACCGGGGTGGACCTCAAGGTCGTGGACGCCGCCGCGACGTTCCTGGAGGCGCTGGCCGGGGTGACCGACCCGGAGGAGAAGCGCAAGATCATCGGGCGGGAGTTCATCCGCGCCTTCGAGCGCGCCGCCCGGGAGATCAGCGCGGCGGCGGGCAGTGCGGGGACGGCCGTGGACTTCCTGGTCCAGGGCACCCTGTACCCGGACGTGGTCGAGTCGGGCGGGGGCACCGGCGCGGCCAGCATCAAGTCCCATCACAACGTCGGCGGCCTGCCCAGCGACCTGGCGTTCGGGCTGGTCGAGCCGTTGCGGGCGCTGTTCAAGGACGAGGTGCGGCGGGTCGGCGAGACGCTGGGCCTGCCCGCGGAGATCGTGTGGCGCCAGCCGTTCCCCGGTCCCGGGCTGGCCATCCGGATCGTGGGTGAGGTGACCGCGGAGCGGCTGCGCATCGTGTCCGCCGCGGACGCCATCGTCCGCGAGGAACTGTCGGCCGCGCGCCTGGACCGGGAAATCTGGCAGTGCCCGGTGGTGCTGCTCGCGGACGTCCGCTCGGTCGGCGTGCAGGGCGACGGGCGCAGCTACGGCTACCCCGTCGTGCTCCGGCCGGTGACCAGCGAGGACGCCATGACCGCCGACTGGGCCCGGCTGCCCGGGGACCTGCTGGCCCGGATCTCGACGCGGATCACCAACGAGGTGCCGGAGGTCAACCGGGTGGTGCTGGACATCACCAGCAAGCCGCCGGGCACCATCGAATGGGAATAGCCGCCCGTCGCCACCGGTAAATTCTTTCCGCAACGCCCTGGCGGGGTGGCCGCTCACCCCTCCCGGGCCTAGGGGCCGGGGGATGTCCGGCAACGCCTGGCGGGTGGCGCCACCCCGGCCTGGGCCGGGGGGCGGGAATGGCCGCCCGTCGGCGCGGGCGGGGTTCCCGGCTGGGGCTGGGAGTTCGCGCTCAGGGGGCGGCGGGGATGTCCGCGTAGGCCTTGGTCTCGAGGATCGTCCGGAGGGTGTCCAGCGCGTCCCAGACGTCGGTGAAGCGGGTCGTGATCGGCGCCGGGCCGAGCCGGATCCGGTCCGGCGCCCGGAAGTCGCCGATCACCCCGGCGCGGGTCAGGGCGGCGCTGACCTGCCCGGCTTCCGGGTAGCACAGGCACACGTGCGATCCGCGCCGCGCCGCATCGCGGGGTGAGGCCAGGGTGCAGCCGAGCGGGGCCAGCCAGGCGTCGGCCAGCTCGATCAGGTAGCTGGTCAGCCGGATTCCCTTGTCGCGGAGGGCGTGGATGCCTGCCTCGGCGAGCAGCCGGGTGCCTTCCTGCACGGCGGCGGTGCCGGGGATGTTCGGGGTCCCGGTGGTGAACCTGGTGATCCCGGGCACCGGCTCGTAGCGCGGCCCCATCGAGAACTGATCCTGCTGGCTGAACCAGCCCTGGATGGGCTGGGTCAGCTGGTCCTGCAGATCCCGGCGGACGTACAGGAACGCGGGAGCGCCCGGCCCGGCGTTCAGGTACTTGTAGGTGCAGCCGACGGCCAGGTCGGCCCCGCAGCCGTCCAGGTCCACGGGAACCGAGCCCGCCGAATGGCACAGGTCCCAGAGCACCAGCGCCCCCGCGTCGTGCGCGAGGCGCGTGATCGCGGCCATGTCGGCCAGCGCCCCGCTCCGGTAGGCCACGTGCGACAGGCAGACCAGCGCGGTGTCCGGCCCGATCGCCGCGCGGACGTCGTCCGGCCGGATCCCCTGGTCGATGTCGGTGCGGATGAGGCGGAGCTGGCCCCCGGACCGGGCGGCGATGCCATCGAGCACGTAGCGGTCGGTGGGGAAGTTGTCGTCGTCGGTGACCAGGACCGGCCGGCCCGGCCTGGCGTCCAGGGCGGCACAGGCCAGCTTGTAGAGGTTCACCGTGGTCGAGTCGCCCACCACGACCTGGCCCGGCGCCGCGCCCAGCAGGTGCTCGCCGAGCAGGTCACCGGCCTGGCCGGGCAGGTCCATCCAGTGCGCCCAGGACCGGATCAGCCCGGCGCCCCACTCCTGGCGGATCACCTCGGCGACGCGCTGCGCGGTCGCGGCCGGCAGCATGCCCAGTGAGTTGCCGTCCAGGTAGATCAGGCCGGGCTCCAGGGGCGCGAACCGGTCCCGGAACCCGGCCAGAGGGTCGGCTCCGTCCAGCTCGCAGGCGCGGGAACGGTCCGTTAGAGAAGCGGTGGTCACCAGCGGTCCCTGAGGCCGCGGCGGATCAGGCGCGGGCGGCGCGGCGGCGCCGGCGGACGATACGGACCAGGACGCCGGCGAAGATCAGGGCCCCCAGGACCGGCGCGAACCGTTTGAGCAGCGGCAGGCCGGCCACGCTGAGCAGGTCGAGGGCGTCCTCGTCCTGGGGCCGGGCGCCGCGCGGCGGCAGCAGGCCGTTCGCGGCCGGGCGGTCCGCTGGCGGGGCGCCCGCGTCCCAGGCCCCGGTCCGCGCGCCCGGGCTGACGGGCGCCGGGCGTGGCCCGCCGGTGCCCGTGGCCGTGCTGCCGGTGGCCGCGGGACCCGTGCCGGTAGTCCCCGTGCTTGTGGTGTCCGTGCTCGTGGGGCCCGTGGCGGTGGGGCCCGCGGCCGTGGTGCCCGTGCTCGTGGTGCCCGTGCTGGTGGCTGCGGTGGCGGCGCCGGGCATGTCCGTGGCCGCCCCCTCCGCTGTCACCCCGGGCGTGGTGAGGGCCAGCCCGCGGTCGGCGAGCTTGGCCTTGATCTCCTTGATGGACTGGGGCCCGAGCCCGTCGATGGCGAGCAGTTCCTTCTCGGTGCGGGCGGTGAGGCCGCCGACCGTGTGCACGCCCTCGCGCCGCAGGCTGTTGAACGACCGGACCGGCAGGTTCAGCTCCTCGATCGGCAGCTGGGCCTGATCGGCGGGCTGCCCGGCCCCGCCGTTGGCCTCGGCGCCGGTCCCGGCGTCCGCAGCCTGCGCCGGGGATCCCGTGGCCTGGGTTCCCGCGGCCGGGGTGCTCACGACCTGGGTGGCCTCGGCCGGGGTGGCCGCCGTCCCGGCGGACTCAGCCTGCTGGGCCGGGCCTTCCCCGGACAGCTCGGCGGCCAGGTTCGAGGCGAACTTCCCGATGATCCGGCCACCCACCTCGGCCATGACGCCGCGGCCGAACTGGGCGGGGCGCCCGGTGA
>CAVQNH010000003.1:0-31193 GCA_963713815.1 uncultured Actinomycetes bacterium | reverse complement strand
TCCGCCACAACGGGTCGCCCCGCGCACAACGTTCCAGGGCCTCGAGCCCCAGCGCGTACTCCCGCAACGCCAGCGAGCGCTTGCGGCCCAGGTGGCGGTCCCGGAGCCGGGCCAGGTTGGCGGGCTCGGTGTAGTCGGGACCGTAGATGATCCGCAGGTACTCCCGGCCCCGGACCTTGATCCCGGGCTGGGCCAGCCCGCGTCCTTCCCGGGTCAGCGCGGCCCGGGCCAGGTTGGCGTGCGGTTTGACCACCATGCCCTCGCCGCCGCGGCCGGTCAGCTCCTCCCACCACGCGATGCCCGCGGTCACCGAGTCCGGGTCCGTGGTGTCCACCCGGAGCCGCCGGGTCCCGGTGATCAGCCCGGGGGCGGCGTGGGCCAGCCGGTCGGCCAGGCCGAGATGCCAGCCGTGATCACGCTCGTGGTAGACGGCGCCCTCGGTGGCCAGCACCTGGAACGGGGCCAGCCGCACCCCGTCCAGCCCGTCCACCGGCCAGCAGTAGTGCCGGTACGCGGCGGTGAACGCCCCGGCGTTGGCGGCCCGGGCCGTGGTCCGCCCGGCGAGCGCGGTCACGTAGACCCCCCGCGCGGCCGCCTCCCCGAGCAGCCGGACGGCCTCCGGCAGCGCGGCCCGCGCCGCGGCGCCGACCGCGGCGTACTGGTGCCGCAGCAGGTCGGCCGCCTTGACCGACCAGGGCATGAGCTCGCAGTCGAGCAGTATCCACCCGGTGCCGAGCTCGTCCCACAGCCCGGCCGCGCCGATCCCGGCCCGCACCGCGTCGAGCAGCTGCCGGGTGGTCGCGGGCGGGCTCTGCTCCCCGGCCGGCCTGTGGCCCGGCGCGCTCTGCTCCCCGGCCGGCCTACGGCCCGGCGCGCTCTGCTCCCCGGCCGCTACGGCCCGCGCGCTCTGCTCCCCGGCCGGCCTACGGCCCGCCCGAAGAACGGCCGCCCGGTCCGGGTGTACACCGCGCCGGGCATCCCGTCCGGCACCCCGAAGCGGGCCCGGGCCGTGTCCTCGTCACGGCAGGCGAGGAGCACGGCCCGCGAGCCCATGTGCTTTTCCTCGCAGATCACGTCGGTGACCCCCTCGGCCCCGTAGGCCGCGAACGCCTCGGCCGGGTGCTCCAGCAGGCCCGGCCGGCCGGACGTCGGAGACGGGGCCATGGTGGGCGGCAGGTAGAGGAGCCACCGGGGATCGACCGCGAACCGGCTCATCACCTCGAGCGCGCCCGCGGCGTTCTCCTCCCGGACCGTGATCCGCCCGTGGTGCGCGGTCTCGATCACCCGCTTGCCGAGCACGTCGGTGATGTCCAGCACTCCGGGGTCACGCCGGGCTGGCGCGGCGGGCTCGGTCGCGGCGCTGGCCCCAGCCCCCGCCTCAGCCCCCGGGCCGGTCTCAGCCCCGGCCGCGCCGCGACCGCCATCCCCACCAGCCCCAGCAGCACTATCAATCCCATCAGCACCAGCGTCCCCGCCGGAACCGCCGGGGGAGGGTGGGAAGGGGCGGGCGGGCTCGTACCAGACCTGCCCGGCCGGGACCGACACCATCTCCTTCTCGGGGTAGCGCAGCGCGGTCAGCCGGCCGCCGAACACGCAGCCGGTGTCCAGGCACATCGTGTTGTTGACCCACTCCGGGTCGGACGTGGGCGTGTGCCCGTACAGCACCATGGCCCGGCCCCGGTAGTCGTTGGCCCACGGATAGCGGACCGGCAGCCCGAACTCGTCGGTCTCCCCGGTGGTGTCCCCGTACAGCGCGAAGCTGCGCACCCGGCCGGACGCGCGGCCCTGGTAGGCCTCTTTCAGCCCGGCGTGCGCCACCACCAGCCGCCCGCCGTCCAGCACCAGGTGCGAGACGAGTCCGCGGCAGAACTGGGCGACGTCCTTGCGGAACTCCTCGCCCTCGCCGGCCAGCTGGCTGAGCGTCTCGGCCAGGCCGTGACTGACCTGCACGTTCCGCCCGGACAGGGCGCGGATCAGCTTGTTCTCGTGGTTGCCGGGCACGGACAGGGCGTGGCCCGCGGCCACCATGCCCATGACCAGGCGGAGCACCCCGGGCGAATCCGGTCCCCGGTCCACCAGGTCGCCCAGGAACACCGCTATCCGGCCGTCCGGCGGGACCGCGTCGACGGCCCGCGCGGAAGCGTCCCGGGTGACCAGGTACCCGAGCTTCGCCAGCAGCGCCTCCAGTTCGGCGCGGCAGCCGTGCACGTCGCCGATCACGTCGAAGGCCCGGTCCGGTCGCGGTAGTCGGTGAGGGCCCGATCCGGTCGCGGTAGTCGGTGAGCGAGGCGAAGAACGCCGCGAAGCCAGCCAGGCCCAGCGCGCCGATGGCCGCGGCCGGGACAGTGGGCCAGCGGATGGGCCCGGCGGAAAGCAGGCCAGGCCGCCCGAGGGCGATGGTCTTCTCGGTCTGGCTGGTCATGGCCCGCTGACCTCCGGGATGCCAGCCTCCGCGGCCGGCACGGCGGCCGGCCTCCGGCTGCCCGCCAGGATGCGCCAGAGGCCCGGGATGATCAGCAGGGCCACCAGGCCCTGGCTGATGACCGCGGCCAGCCCGGCGCCGACCGGCCCCATGGCAGTGACCAGTACGACGGTGAGTCCCAGCATCAGGACGCAGCGGGTCCCCTGGATGATCGCGACCACGGAGGTCCGGCTCTGGGCGCGGAGCGCGCCCAGGTAGACCTCGGTCAGCGCCCGGGGCAGCGTCGCCACAGCGAGCAGTTCGAGGACCGGCGCACCGTACTCGGCATAACCCGGCCCGAACAGGTGCAGTCCCGGGTGGGCGAGCAGGGCCACCAGCGCCGCGCACGGGAGGAGGATGCAGGCTATCTTCCGGAGTGCCTTACGGCAGTTCGCCGCGAGGGTGGACGCGTCGAATGCCCCTTCGACGGTCAGCGACATGGACATGTTGACGCCGACGAGGTCCAGGACCCCGCCGACCAGCCAGGCCATGTAGAAGTACGCGCTGAGGCGCACGTCGGCGATCCGCACCGCGACCAGGACCGGCACCAGGTTGGTCGTGGCGAGCAGGAACGCCGATCCGGAGTAGTCACCGGCCAGGAACCGGCCCATCTGGCGGTTCGTGGGCGGGACGCAGTCGAGGGTCGCCTCGGCGTGCCGCGGCACCAGGCGGCGGTAGATCAGCGCATTGACCAGCGGCACGGCCAGCAGCGCCGGGAGCATCCAGGACAGGTAGATCCCCAGGTGCGTCAGGCTCGCCGCGAACAGGACCAGCAGGACGATCTTGATCACACCGAACAGACCGTTTTCGAAAAGAACCCACACCGCGTTGCGCAGCCCGGTGAGCACGCTGTCCTGCAGGGTGAACACCGCCCAGACGACCACGGCGCCGATGAAGAACAGGCCGATGACGGGGTTGCCGAGTTCCGCATACGCCGGACCCCACCGGTGGACCGTCAGCAGGAAGGGGATGGCCACGGCGACCGAAGCCGCGGCGCTGACCAGGTAGGCCTGGGTGACGAGCTTTCTGGTGTTCGATCCGGACTGCGGGATGAACCGGGTGAGCAGGCCGTTGAAGTTGAGCGCGGTGAAACCGGCCAGCAGGTTCATGGCCGCGTACGCCGCCGCGGCCCGGCCCACCACCTCCGTCGGGTACAAGCGGGCCACGAGGATCCAGTAGGCGAGTCCGAAGATCCCGGTGACCCCGCTGTTGGCGACCAGCGCGTACCCGTTGCGGGAGAGGGGATCGGCCATCTGCCGGCGCACCGTGGACAGGTGCCGGGCCGCGAAGGACGCCGGCCTGGGGCCGGTCTCCGGAGCCGGGCTCGGGCCGGAGGCCGGCAGTTCCGCCTCTCCGGGCCGCACGGTATCGAGGTGCGGGGGGGCGGCCGTGACCTGGCGCGCCACTCTCCAGGCCCGGGCGGGCCGACGGGGGCCGCCCGGGTACCTGGTCTGCTGCCTGTCCCGGCTGGGAGGGCCCGGGTCGCCGGGCGCTCCCGCGGGAGGCGCGGTGCTACTGGTCACGCGATAGCCCGCCCACGGTGGCCCGGGCCCGGCGGGCTATCGCGTAGCCCTTGGTGAGAGCCCGGTCCTTGAGGAAGATCGCCGGGACGTTCCGGCCGTGCGCGACGTCCTGGAAGGTCCACAGGCTCGTGGACCGGCGGACCGTGAGCCGCGGCAGGGCCAGCAGGTCAGCCCGCCCGTTCGCCATGGTGTTGGTGACCGCGCAGGCGTAGCCGTAGCCGGCCTCGCGGGCCACCCGCCGGACTCTGGCGCTGGAGTACCCGAAGGGATACGCCAGCCCGGGCACGGGCCCGCCGAGCCGGTCCTCGAGGTGCGCTTTGCTCGCGTACAGTTCCTCGCGCAGGGCGCCCCCGCGCAGCTGGTCCAGCTGAGGATGCTGCCAGCTGTGCGCGCCGACCTCGATGCCGGCCTGCGCGATCTCCGCGATCTGGCTCCAGCTCAGCATCCGGCCCGGCCGGTGCCCGGCCGCGTGCGGCCCGGCGTCCTGGACCCAGCCGGAGGTGACGAACACCGTGGCGGTGTAGCCGTACTCGTCCAGCACGGGCATGGCCCGGCGGTGGAAGTCCTCGAACCCGTCGTCGAAGGTGAGGACGACCACCCGGTCGGGAAGCCGGCCGGGCAGCCATTCGGCCTGGCCGGCCATGATCTCCGCCAGGCGGGCCGCCGTCACCGTCTCGAAACCGGCGTTGTGCAGGTAGGCGATCTGCTCGGCGAAGGCCTCCGGGGTGACAGCCAGTCGGCTGCTGGTCTCCGAGGCCGGGGCAATCTCGTGGTACATGAGGACCGGCACGCGCGGCCGCAGGGCCGGTGTCATCCTGGCCCCCGCGGTCATGCTGCACTCCGCGTGGTGCGTGGCCGGCCCGGCCTGTGGCCTGACTGCTTGCGGGCGTGGCGCTGTACCCAGCCCGCCGCGTATCCGGCGGCCGTGGCCCCGACGCCGGTCACGATCGCCCCGGCCCGGCCCAGGCCCGGCAGGTCGCCATGCAGCGCATCGGCCACGCCGTGCGCCACGCCGGATGGCAGCACTCTGGTGGTGTACCGGCGCTCGGTTGACAGCCCGTCAGCGGCGCCCACACTGGCCGTGACCAGGGCCTTGGACAGGCCCTCGGCGTAGCAGCGGGACCGGAAGTAGGAAAAGCGGCACCGTTCGGCAGTGACCAGGTGCCAGATCGTCGCGCGGTGGTCGAACAGGAAGACCGCTTCCGGGGACCGCTGGCTGACCCTGATGCAGAACTCGGTCTCTTCGCAGCCGAGGGGCCGCTTGCCCGCGGAACGGCCGATCCCGTTCTGGAAGCCGCCCGCGATCTCGAAGGCCTCCCGGCGGAACGACGCGTTACCGCCGAGCAAGTTGCGGACCGGGGCCCGGACTACCGGCATCCCGCGGTAGGTGCAGCCCACGACCCAGGCGAACTCCTCGGGAAACCAGGCCGGGCGGGGCGCACGCCAGTTGGGCAGGGTGAGGCCGCCCACTCCCATGACGGCGGGATCACCGTAGGAGTCGGCAAAGTACTTCAGCCAGTCCTCGTCGGCCACCGCGTCGTCGTCGAGGAATGCCACGATGTCCCCGCTCGCGGCCGCGACGCCGGTGTTCTTCCCGCCCGACAGGCCCCGTGCTTCACGGTTCTCGATCACCGTGACGTCAGGCAGTTCGGCCGCCAGAGCGGTCAGGAGAGCCGGATTATGATCGACGACGACAATGATTTCCAGGGCGGGCGTGCTTTGGGCCCGGACCGATTCGACGGCGGCGCACGTTTCGTGCCACCGCTTCTCGGTATGAGCGCAGATTACGACGGAAATGCTTCCGGTGGAGGACACGTCAGTCCTTGCTCGCGTCGGCAGCTACTGGCTGAGTGGGAATCGGGCTGCCCACCGCTGCTACCTCTGGCACGTTTACCGCTTTGCTGGCCCGGCGTTGCCGTATGCGGTGCCGGAATGCCTCGACGGTAATGACCTTGAGAATCCGCCAGCCATCGGCGACGACGTGCAGGTTGCTCACCCCGTGGATGCGCCGGAACTCGTAGCTCGGCACTTCCTGGACGCGCAGGCCCGCTTTGGCCACGCGGATATTCATCATGGTCTCGATCTCGAACCCGATGCAATCAAGACCAAGGGCAGGCAAATGCCGGGCCCAGAACGCGTTATAGCCGTAACACAGGTCGGTGTACCGGGTGCGGAAGGCCAGGTTCACCATGCCGCACAGGATCCGGTTGCCCAGTTTGCGGGGCAGGTTGATGTCGTCGCTGCCGCCGCTGTTGGCGAAGCGTGATCCCTTGGCGTAGTCGGCCCCGCCGACGAGGGCGGCGACGAACCGGGTGATCTCGGCACCGTCGGTCGAGCCATCGCCGTCGATCATGACGATAATGTCGCCTGAGCAGGCGTCGAACCCGGCCAGCAGGGCGTCACCCTTGCCCTTCCCGGTTTGGTTGACGATTTTGACGTCGGGGCGGCACTGGCGCGCGACGGCCAGGGTGTCGTCTACCGACCGCCCGTCGACGAGGACTACCTCGTCGACCCAGGCGGGCACCGTGCGGAAGACGATCGGCAGGTTCCGGGCTTCGTTCTTGACCGGTATGACGACGCTGACCGTCGGGGCAATGGCGAATGCCGCGCCCACCGGCCGGTAACGGCCCTCACCGGATCGTGATCGGTGATGTTCGACACCATTTACGATGCCGGAAAGTTCCGCAGAAGGCTTTCCGTTTGCGACAGCTGGGTCGCCGTCCGGGAACATGGCAATACCCATGTTTGTAGGTCCCCCCCACCATGCGGCCGTCATGTTCGGCGGCAGAACGTGCGCGTCTTCTAATCCTTAACCGCTTGCACGCAAGTGATTACTTTCGGTTACAGTCAATGAGGCCCCCATACTGACCCCGTGGACGCAATCGCTGTCCCGAACCCCGTTGCCCCCGGTGATAACGCACAGAGGACTTTCTGCTTTCGGGCCAGCTGCGACACGCTTGTCAGAGTGCCGTACAGCGCCTACCGCTGGATCATCTGTATGGGTGAGATTCCAGGGTAAAATGAGGGAGACCCGGGATTAATGGCAGCCGCGAGGTTTAGTTACCGGTGGGCCGGGATTCTCTGTCCCAGACTCTGCCCAGGATGGGCCTGAGGCCGGCTGGGCGGGAGCCTCAGGCGTTGTCGCGGACGCTGGAGGGCGTCCCCGCCACGGCATCGGCCCCCAGGGCCCGTGGCACGACAGCCACGTCCGGCGCGAGGCCGTTGCGGCCAGCGGCAGCCCGATCCCGTTCCACCGGGGGGGCTGCTTCCGTCATGGCCGGCGCAGGCTCGGCCGCGGAGCTCTCTTCCGCCGTGGGCGGCGCAGGCTCGGCCGCCTGGCGTGCGGTGGGTTCCGCGCCAGGCACCACCGGCAATAGTCAACCAGCGTCATCCACACAATTCGGGCGCGCCCGGCGATCCTGGTCGCACGTTCGGCGATCTTGGTTGTAATGGGACCCATGCGGCGCGCGAGCAGACACGCTCCACTGACCAGTGCGACCGCTACCAGGCCCCCGCGGGGGGACCAGATCCCTGCCGCCAGCATGATCATGGCGATGAAAGTGATTACTGCGATCGCTGTGACGCATGCGATGATCAGGCGCGCGAATACATCGAACCCGCGCAGCAGCCCGGCGATAGCGGCGGTCGGCGCCACCGCGAAGAAGACGAGTACCAGCACCGTCACCAGCACGGACCTCGCCCCAGCCAGGTCCGCGACCACCCCGGCTGCGCCTGCCGCCACGGCAGCGCGGACGGACCAGCTGGTCAGCCTGGCGTACTTCGGTGTCATCCGGCGCCCGTGGTCCTCACTTAGGGTGATGGAGGGTTACATCAGTCACGATACCGCCCTCTGGGGGGCGGACAATTCGGTGGCCACGCGCCTGCGCTGCTGTGAGCCCCCGGGGCGGCACCGGACCAGCCCCCACGTATACGCTGCAGCATCGGCGATCGCCGCCGCGACTGAAGCCAGGATGGACGGGTCATCCCGGGGCGTGGGTGGCCAGACCAGGGCAAACCGGCCGCCAGGTGAGGGGCCCACGTGCGTGGCTGGACAAGCTGAGACGGGTACGGCATGAAACAGAAGCGTCACCCTGGCGTATGCCGCTGCGGTCATGACCACGAGGCACACGATCACTACCGCCCGGGTAATGAGTGCGCTCTCTGCGAGTGCCAGGGCTGGAATCCGCCGCACGGGCTGTGGCGCCGGCTCCGCCCGGGCTCCCGGAAACCTGCCGCGTTACCCCGGCCAGCACCGCGCGGCCAGACCCCTGGCGGAATACCTGCCCAGCGGTTACAAATCAGTCATGACCGCTGCACCGGCCCGGGGGACGTCTTGAGCGCCGGGTCGTCCGGGCCGGACGGGGAGGCGCCTACCGCAGCCGACGGGCCGCGCCGGATCGTCGTCGCCGGGGACTGGCACGGCAACGAGGAGTGGGCAGTCAGCGTCATCAGGCGCGTCCCGACCCTGCTGGCGGGACAAAGCCATCGGATCATCCTGCACCTCGGGGACTTCGGCATCTGGCCGGACAAGGCCGGGCTGGCCTACCTGGACCAGGTGAGCAAGGTCCTGGCCGAGGTGGATGCCGAACTGTGGTTCGTGGACGGCAATCACGAGGACTTCTCGCGGCTCGACCAGCTGGATCGCAAGCCCGGGCCGGAGGGGCGCGTGATGGTGGCCCCGCGGATCATGCACCTGCCCCGCGGCTACCGCTGGAACTGGCACGGCCTCACCTGGCTCGCCTGCGGGGGCGGGGTGAGCCTGGACCGGGCGGTCCGCACCGAGGGCGTGGACTGGTGGCCCCAGGAGGAGATCACCACTGAGCAGGAGATTGCCATCTCTGCCAGCGGTCATGCCGACGTGATGGTCTGCCATGACTGCCCGTCCGGCGTCGCCCACACCTTCGCCCACCCGCCTGCCGAGTGGGCACCGGAGGACCTGGCCCGTAACGACGCCCACCGCCGGCGCCTGCAGCGCATCGTGGACGCGGTCATGCCCACCTACCTCATGCACGGCCACCTGCACCGCGCCTACCAGCGCACGTGTGACTTCGGTTATGGGCCGGTGAGGGTGACAGGGCTGGACGCGGACAACCGGCTGCGGAACTTCGCGGCCCTGGATGTGACCTCCATGCAGTGGGACGTGCGCCCCAGCTGGTTCAGCCGCTTCCGCCGCGGCCCCGTCGTCGGCTGAGCCGGGGCCTGCTCCTCCTGCCGAGATCCATCTGATATCGGGATTCTGTGCACCCAGAGCGACAGTTACGCGTCTCTCTGTTAGAAAGTGGGGCACGGCTGGGGGGGAAGCCTGGCCGGGCCAAACGACCGACCCCGCTAGCGAAAGAAGGCCAGGCATGTTAGATGTGCGCGACAGCGTGAGGGGACGCCAGCGCCGCCAGTGGATCACCCGACGGGCCCGCGGGCTCAAGGGCCGCGTCATCCGGGCCGTCCTCACCAGGGTGGCGACACCCGAGATGCGTCACGCCGCCCTCCTGCTCGGATACGACATCGCGCTGGGGCACGGCCGCGAGGGGATCTTCCGCTACCTCGACGAGTTCGACATCGGGACCGAGATCGGCCGTTCGGTGCGGTACGGGAAGCCGGAGGAGCGTGAGGGGGCCGTCGAGGCCCTCATCCTGGAACTCTGCCTCTTCAGCTGAGTTCTAGCGGCTTCTAAGTGTCGACTCCTGCCGGCTGGCGTTGAGGCTTGAACAGCCGGGGCAGGCAGCATCAGGTTCATGCTGTCTGCCCCGGCTAAGCCTCGGCTGAGACCTCTAGTCTGTGGCTTCTAGCGTCGCCTCCTGCCGGCTGGCGCTGAGGCTTGATCAGCCGGGGCAGGCAGCATCCGGTTCATGCTGCCTGGCCCGGCTGAGCCTCGGCCGAGACCTCCAGTCGCTAATCACGCGAGCCGGAGGCTGCTCCGCTTATACTGGATGGCTAACGGAGGATCCTCCAGTTAGTCCTCCCGTGCCCGTACTGGTTGAAACGGCGTGGCGGCGGGGACGGCGACAGCATCGGCTTTGAGGAGTTCAGTCATGCCCGAGACCCCCTTCTTCGACCAGGAAGCGCCCGCAGAGAGCAGGGGGCGGACCACGCCGGACCGGCTGGACGGCACGGTCGCGCTGGTGACCGGGGCGTCGAGCGGCATCGGCGCGGCCACGGCGATAGCGCTCGCCTCCGAGGGGGCGGCAGTGGCGGTCGCGGCCCGGCGCAAGGACCGGCTGGAGGAACTCGCCGCGGGCATCCGCGAGCAGGGCGGGACGGTGCTCGTCCTGGAGTCGGACATCACCGACGAGCAGCAGGCTACAGACGCCGTTGAGCGGACGGTCGCCGAGCTGGGGCGCCTCGACACGCTCGTCAACAACGCGGGCGTGATGCTGCTGGGCCCGGCGGTGGGGGCACCGTTGTCGGAGTGGCAGCGGATGGTTGACCTCAACGTGATGGGCCTGCTCTACTGCGCGCACGCCGCCCTGCCGCACCTGCTCCGCGCGGCCGAGGACGGGCCGCGCCAGGTCGCCGACATGGTGAACATCAGCTCGACGGCGGGCCGGATCGCCCGCAACGGCAGCGCCGTCTACACGCTGACCAAGCACGGCATCGGCGCGTTCAGTGAGGCGCTGCGCCTCGAGGTCACCCAGCGGCACGTGCGCGTCTCGCTGGTCGAGCCCGGCGCGACCGCGACGGAGCTGGCCGGCCACAACCGGCCTGAGGTGCTCCAGGCCATGCGGGGCCAGGTCAGCGGCATGCAGCCGATGGGCGCCGAGGACATCGCGGACGCGATCGCCTACATCGTGACCAGGCCACGGCACGTCGCGGTCAACGAGATACTGGTCCGCCCGACTGAGCAGGCCTAGCCCGCCAACTCCGCCGCCGGCACGGGCGTCCTGCCGCTGGCGCGGGCCCTCAGCCCAGCGCCAGGACGACCACGATCGCCAGCAGGATCAGCAGCGTAAGAACCACCACGCCCACGATCGGGCCGGTGTGCCGGGTACTTCTGTTCGGTCCTGCGTGCATGGCTCCCCCTCACATAGATGGGCCGCCACGCGCGCCCAGGCGGCACATCTACCCACAGAAGCCCACTCTGCACGTCTCAACCTGAGCACTCGGCCAGCGCTGTCGGGGAGGCCCGGCTCGGCGAGCTGGGTCCATCCGAAAACATTCGCGAAAAATATCCTAAACGGGCGCTAGAGCGTACGAGCCGGAGCGCATCCTGGCCAGATGGCCGCTTCGGACTCTGCCCGTGAGCCGGCGCTGGAGCGGGCCATGCCCGCCGACGCCGTGCCCGGCTCCACCATCCCGGAGGACACTGAGGCCGAGGTCCTGCTCCAGGATGGCACATGGGCCTGGGCCCAGGTCACGGG
Source organism: uncultured Actinomycetes bacterium (assembly GCA_963713815.1). GTDB lineage: Bacteria > Actinomycetota > Actinomycetes > Streptosporangiales > Streptosporangiaceae > RYN-230. Next base: position 19,854 of record CAVQNH010000003.1, on the reverse strand, counting down.
TCAGCGCAAGGACCGGCACGGCCGCTGGTGCGTCGGGCTCCGCTGGTACGCCAGCCCCGCGGTGGGCGGCCGGGAAGGCTGGTACCTCTACGACCCCGCCTTCATCCGGCGTCCGTCTTAATGCCCCTGCTCACCGGGGCAGCGGCTGATATGGCCGGCGGGTGATCGTTGAGGCGGACGGCGTCGTGCCGTCCGGAGTGAGCGGGCCGAAAAGTTCGTTGCGGAATCTTGGTTGGCATTTCCTCCCTGCTGCTCGCGGCCGGGAGTTGCCGGTCGCGGCGGGTCCGGAGGTGCGCCAGGTCCTGGCCGATAGCTGTCTGCTTTGCCGCCTACTTCAGGCAGTCCAGGCCGGGTCCCGGCCGGTCCAGGCGATGAGTGCTTGTGAGTCAGTGGCACCGGGAGGAGCGGGCTTCTCGGCCGCGAAAACCCGCGGATTGCGCACCTGCCCGGCGGGGAGGGGCTCGAGAACCACGCGGGCGAACTCGATCGCCCCGGCGGGCAGGTCCAGGTCCACGCCTGCGCTCTTGCCGATGTCCCAGCCGTGAACGAACAGGTCGAGGGCAGGAAAGCTCAGGCCCTCCGCGATGCTTCGCTGGCCCCTGGGCGAGTCAAGGACCCGGGACAGGTCCGCGCCCGCAACGGCGGTGCGGGCCTGGTCCGCGAGTTGCTCCCACCACTCGCCGGGGGTTCCGTCCACCGCAGCGCCGGGCGGCTCGACGGGCGCCCAGGCCGGCTGGGCGCCCTGGAGGAGCAGCGTTCCGAAGCGGGTGCCCTGACCGACGTGGCCGAGGACGTCGAGTGCCCGCCAGTCTGCGCACGGTGAAGTCCTCTGCCAGGCGGCATCGCCGAGTTCGGCTACCGCGCCGCTGAAGAAGTCCAGGCCCTGCAGGAATGCTGTATCAGGCTGCCACTGCATCTACCCAGCCTGGCACGTCCTGTGATGCCGTTGTTGTCACCGCTGCGGTCAGGATCGCGGACAGCCCAATCCACCGCGTTCCACGCCGAGCCTGCGAACTGCCGTTGATTATGCCGGCAGGATGCGGTCCATGAGCCAGGCAGCGCCGGCAGCAAGCAGGAATAGGTCCAGATAGTGGCAGGCCATCGCGCCTGCATAGCTGGGCCCACCCCAGGCATTGACCGTGAAGTTCGGATCGAGGCCGCCTGTCACCTGGACGCCTGCCCGCCAGAAGCAGAACAAGAACAGCGCGGCAGCAGGAAGCGCGAGTAGCAATCTGCCCGGCTGCGCGGCTTCGCTACCGAAACCGAGTGCACGCGCGACTCGGCGCGCAGCATGCCTTCCGAGCGGCGCAAGCAGCCAGAGTTGACCTGAGCGCGGGCCGAACCTCCGCCGATGCCGCGCCTGGGCGGCGCTCAAGATCACAATGGTGCCGAGCGCCAGCGCCAGCTGCTGCCCCCACGCGGCAGACCCGGCGACGTGCTCTTGTCTGATGGGCGAGCGCTGTAGGAACTCGAGCAAGCCGTACATGACTCCGCTGACGAAGGCACTGCCGACGAGGGCAGTGAGTGGCCCGGACAGTTGATAGGCGACCGTCGTAGAGCTGACGTCGCCCTTGTCGTGGCCCAGCTGGGAGGTGGAGTGTCTGAACTCTGGTTCTGTCCGCATGTCCCCATTGCAAGCCAGCCGACATGTCGCCCGGCAGGGCTATCGGTAGGGTCCTCCCCTACCAAAGGCGCAACGTCAGGTGTGGCCACGCAACTTTCGTCTGGTCCTGCGGGCCGAAGCGGCGCAGGAAGATGGGGATGTCATCGAGCGCGCCCTCACTGCGATCGCCCTGCGGCTGGACGGGAAGGCGGCTGTGGAGGACGGTTTCCCGCGGAGCACGGGACGATCGTTCTGACCTCAACAGTCACAGCGCTATCGTTGTCGGCGGAGGATTCGCCTAGTGGCCGATGGCGGCGGTCTTGAAAACCGCTTGGGGCGCGAGTTCATCGTGGGTTCGAATCCCACACCCTCCGCTCAGCGAGCCAGCACGGCACCTGACCAGGCTGAACGCCTACCCTGCGCGCCGCCGCGCTCGTGGATGACATGCAGCCGTAGGCCGTCGGACGCCACGGGAACCCGTGCCGGGCCCCGGCGGGCAGCGGCCGCCTGCCCGGCGGGCGCAGGTCACGCCTCAGGCCAGAGATCCTCCGGCTCACGCCCCCGGGTCTCGGGGAGCAGCCAGAACAGTCCGCCCGCGGGTCTCGGGGAGCAGCCAGAACAGCCCCATGACCAGTGCCGCAGGCAGGAACGTGACCACCCCGGCCACCCCGAACTCGTGCTCGGCGTTGGCCACCGCCCCGAAGATGACCAGGCCGGCCACCGCCCCCAGCACGCCGGCCGCGGTTGACCAGCCCACCACCGAGGCGCGGACCGAGGTGGGGAACAACTCGTTGACCAGCGCCCCCGCCGCCGGGGCGAAGACCGAGGCGGCGAACACGGCGGAGATGTAGCCGACCACCAGGGCCGGGGCGGAACCGCTGTAGGTCAGGGTGGCCAGCAGGGCCACGGCCACCATGGCCAGTGCGCCGGTCAGGCGCCGGCCTACCCGGTCCGCGAGCCAGCGTCCGGTCAGCAGCCCGGCCAGCCCGGCGATGCCCGACCCCACCACCATGCCCGCGGTCACGATGCCCCGCAGGTGCAGGATGTTCTGCGCGAACAGGAAGCCGAAGCTGTTGGCCGGCCCGGTGATGACCGAGATGGCGAAGGCCAGGACCGCGACCATCAGCAGGCGCCGCCGGAAGGGCCGGGCCACGGCATCGAGCACCGGGATGGGATGCCCGGACTCGGCGGCGGACACGGTGAACCGCTCAGGCTCCTGGACCCAGCGCGCCGACGAGCGGCAGCAGGGCCAGGGGGATGAGCGCCAGGATGAACACGCCGCGGAACCCGATCGCGTGCGACGCCAGGCTGTGCACGATGGCGATGACGCCGGCGCCGGTGCCGTACCCGGCGGCGATGAGGGCCACGGCTTTGGCCCGCTCGGCCGACGCGGTCTGCTCGGCCGCGATGACCTGCGCCAGCCCGTTCGAGGCGCTGAGCAGGGGACGCCCGCAGGCGAAGATGGCCACGAACCACCAGTAGCTGGGGCTGGCCGCGGCCAGCACCGTCACGGCCAGCCCGGCGCCGACCGTGATGAGCAGCATCCTCCGGCGGCCGAAGTCATCGGCCAGGCCGGTAATGGGCAGCGCGCCCAGCGACGCCAGGCGCATGATGGCCAGTCCGATGCCCAGGTCGGTGCCGGACAGCCCGGCCTGGTCGGCGAGGCTCGTGCCGTGGCTCACCTGGCCGAATCCCCGGGCCACGTCGCCGAGCGCGGCCACCACGCCGAACTGCCCGAAGCCCGACGCGAAGGCGGCGATGGCCACCCCGACCACCGCCTTGTCGTTCCAGCGGTGCAGATGCAGGCCCGCCGGTCCCGGTACCCCTGCTCCCGGGACCCGGACCGAACCTGGATCACTGCTCAACGTCATCTGCCTCTGTCCGTCGCGTGTTCCTGCTATCCCATCGCTGCCCATCAAGTGAGCCGCAATGATCCAGGAGCAGCCAGCCTGATCGGCGCACCCTCCCGGGCGCAAGGGGCCGGGGCTTCCCCTACACGCGGTAGTGAGTAGGCTCGAGCCAGCAAGAGGGAGGTTCCATGCTGCCCCGGTTCGGCTGGCAGGCGGTCCTGGAACGCTGGGAATTCGCGCCTGTCGTCACGGCCATCGTCGTCGTCTTCGCTGCCCTGTACCTGTGGGGCGCGTGGCGCGTCGGCCGCCGTCACCCCGCCCGGCCCTGGCCGTGGTGGCGGACCGCCCTGTTCCTGGGCGGTCTCGCTGGTCGTCGTGCTGGCCACCGAGAGCGGCATCGGCGCGTACGACGACGTCCTGTTCTGGGACCACATGATCCAGCACCTGATGCTGATCATGATCGCGCCGCCGCTGCTGGTGCTGGGCCAGCCGGTCACGCTGCTGCTGCACGCCAGCCGGAACCCGCTGCACACCTGGGCCAAGCGGGTGGTGCGGTCCCGGGTGGTCACCTTCCTGACCTGGCCGCCGTTCGTCCTGGTCCTGTACGCGGCGACCATCGCCGTCACGCACCTGACCGGCCTGATGAGCGTGGTCATGACCAACCCCGCGCTGCACAACGCCGAGCATGCGCTCTACCTGATCGTCGGGTACCTGTTCTTCCTGCCGATCCTGGGCAGCGAGCCGATCCGCTGGCGGCTGTCCTACCCGATCAGGTTCGTGATGCTGGTCGTGGCCATGCCGGTGGACACGTTCACCGGCCTGGTCCTCGGCACGGAGAACACCCCGATCAAGGGGATGACCACGGCGATGCGGCCGCCCGGGTCGCCCGATCCCGTGGCCGACCTGCACGCGGGCGGCGCGGTCATGTGGATCGGCGGCGACGCGATCATGCTCGGCTTCATGATGCTGGTCTTCCTGATGTGGGCGCACGCGGACCGGGTCGGCACGGTCAGCCGGGGCTGGCTGGAAACCGTGCGCACGGCGAGCTTCGAGACCCTGGTCGCCCCGCCCGGATCACGCCCGCGGCGCGTCTGCCTCACCGCGGCCCCGGCCCCGGACCCCGCGCGGGATCTGGCAGCCGCGCCCCGGAGCCAGGCCGCCGCCGGGCCGCCCGCCGCCGACACCGGCCGTGGCCGGGGCGCGGGGCACCATCGACGACGACGAGCATCTCGACGCCTACAACGCCTACCTGGCCCGGCTGAACCAGCCCGGGCACCGGCCGGGCCGGTAAACAGCACGCCAGCTGACCCTGCATTGACCGGATCATTACTTGCCGCACATTTACCGAAACAATCTTGTCCGTAATCTGAACCCCCCGCGCGCCATTCCCGTGACAAGGGTGCGGCGCGCGAGCGGGGCGTTGCTGCATGGTGCCAACCGGCCGGTGCCGGCCAGAGAGCCTGCCGCACGGTGCTCACCCGCGCCGTCGGCGGAGCTGGATGGTGCTCGTCACCGGCCGGCTGGCCCGTGCGGTTTCCGGTGCGCGTTCGGTCCCCGCCCTTGCGCCGTGCCCGGGCCCACCGACGGACCCGGGCATCCAGGGGAAAGGGGAGCGGGGAATGTCATTCATCCATCGTGTCGCCCTGGCATCAGCCGCATCAGTGGCAACCATCGCGGCCGCGGCTCTCGCCGTGGCGCCTGCCGCGGGGGCGCAGGCGCGCAGCACGGCCAGTCCGCACGGGCATCAGTCCTTCATCAGCCACTTTCACAAGATCTCTACCATCGCGTCCACGGTGCCGGGTAACGGCGACGTCAACCCGTACGGCGTGGCGGTGGTCGGCCGCAGTCAGGGCAACCTGAACCGCGGCAGCGTCCTGATCAGCAACTTCAACAACAAGAAGAACCTCCAGGGCACCGGGACCACGATCGTGCAGGTGTCGCCGGGCGGCATCGAGGACCACGTTCGCCCGGATCAGCGCCAGGCACCTGCCCGGGGCCTGCCCCGGCGGGATCGGCCTGACCACGGCCCTGTCCATCCTGCACGGCGGGTGGGTCGTGGTCGGCAGCCTGCCGACCACGAACGGCATGTCCGCCACGGCCAAGGCCGGCTGCCTGCTGGTGCTGGACCGCTGGGGCCACGTCCGGGAGACCATCTCCGGCAACGGCATCAACGGGCCGTGGGACATGACCGCCATCAGCAGCCGTCACTTCGCTGAACTGTTCGTGACCAACGTCCTCAACGGGACCGTCGCCGCGAACGGCAGCGTCGTGAACCAGGGCACCGTGCTCCGGCTCGGCCTGGCCCTGCATGGCCGCCACGCCCCGCACCTCGTGCGCGTGACGACCATCGGGTCCGGGTTCGGGGAGCGTACCGACCCGGCCGCCCTGGTCGTCGGGCCCACCGGCGTGGGGCTGAACTCCCGCGGCACCCTGTACGTCGCGGACAGCGTGGGTAACCGGGTCACCGCGATCCCGGGCGCCCCGTTCCGGCACACCAGCGCCGGTACCGGGTTCGTGGTCACCTCGGGCGGCGCGCTGAACACGCCGCTGGGCCTCACCGTGGCCCCGCGCGGGGATGTCCTCACCGTCAACGGCGGTGACGGCAGGCTGGTCGAGACCACCCCGGCGGGCACGCAGGTCGCCACGCGGTTCCTCGACAAGTCCGGCAGCCCGAAGGGTGCGGGCGCGCTGTTCGGCCTGGCCGTCGCGCCGTTCGCGTCCGGCCTGTACTACGTGGACGACGCGGTCAACACACTGCGTTTGCTTCACTAACGGTCTGTTCGGGCCAGTCAGCCCGGGCTAGCTAGCCGGCCGGGGCGCGGTGCCAGGGGAGAGGCGCCGCGCCCCGGCCTCCCACACGCCCATCACTCCCACCAATCAAGTCAGGGGCTCACCCCCGCCACTCAGTTCCGTCCGTCAACGACCAGCCCGGGCCGGGAGCCCCCCGCCCGGCCCTACTCGTCAACGTGGTGACTTGTGCGCTGCGGGGGACGCACAATGCACCACGTTGACGGATGGCCGCCCGTTCTGCGACACGCCGGCGAGCACTTTCTACGTCAATCTAGGGTTCTGGCTAGAGCGGCCCATAAGCTCCTAGGCCGTGGACCCTGTACGGAACCCCTACGCGCCGGGCGCCGGCCAGCGGCCGCCGGAACTGGCCGGCCGGGACCGGGAACTCAGCCAGTTCGAGGTCGTGCTGGAGCGGATCGCCCGCGGGCCGGCCGGAACGCAGCATGGTGCTCACCGGCCTGCGCGGGGTGGGCAAGACCGTGCTGCTCAACTCGTTCCGCTCGATGGCCCTGCAGCGGCTGTGGGGCACCGGCAAGATCGAGGCCCGGCCGGACCAGTCCATCCGCAGGCCGGTCGCGGGCGCCCTGCACATGGCCGTCCGCGAGCTCGCCCCCCGGCACCGGGCCCCGGACCGCATCGAGGAGTTCCTGGGGGTGCTGAAGGCGTTCGCGGCCCGGGATCCGAAGGCGCCGAAGGGCAGCTTCACGCCGCACCTGGGCATCGACGTGCCCGCGGTACGCGGCCGGGCCGACTCCGGCGACCTGGAGATCGACCTGATGGAGCTGTTCACCGACGCCGCCTCGGTGGCCGGTGACCTCAGCGTCGGCATCGCCCTGTTCATCGACGAGATGCAGGACGTGCCCGCACCCGACATCTCCGCGCTGTGCGCCGCCACCCATGAGCTGTCCCAGACCGGCGGCCCGCTGATCGTGGTCGGTGCGGGCCTTCCGCACCTGCCCGTCGGTCCTGTCCGCGAGCAAGAGCTACTCCGAGCGCCTGTTCCGGTACGTGTCCATCGACCGGCTGGACCGCGCCGCCGCTGACCAGGCGCTGCTCGCGCCGGCCCAGCGGGAGGGTGCCGATTTCGAGCCGGACGCGCTGGACGCGCTGTACGAGGCGGCGGACGGGTACCCCTACTTCGTGCAGGCCTACGGCAAGGTGACCTGGGATGTGGCCACGGCCAGCCCGGTCACCGCGCAGGACGTCGCCGTGGCCAGCCCGCAGGCCGAGGGTGAGCTGGCCGTCGGCTTCTTCGGCAGCCGGTATGAGCGGGCCACCCCGGCGGAACGCAAGTACATGCGGATGATGGCGCAGCTCGGCGACGATCCCGTGCCGACCGCCCAGGTGGCCGAAGAACTGGGCGTCAAGCCGTCCAGCGTGTCCCCGGCCCGGGACGGGCTGATCAAGAAGGGGCTGATCTACAGCTCGGAGCGCGGCCTGATCGCGTTCACCGTGCCGCACTTCGGCCGGTTCCTGCGCGCCCAGCCCATCTGAATCCCTGGCTCTTCTGGCCGAGTATCGAGCTTTCTAGCGTCCTGGCTAGACGCGGGTAGATAACTGCATAGCCTCACGGTGGCCCCGGTCCGCTGCGGGCGCGGGGCTGGCCGCCAGGCCGCCGGGCCAGTCCGGGGGCAGGGGGAGGACAGCCGCCTGGACCGCCGGGCGGCGCCGCTTGAGCTGGACCGCGAACACCACTTCCGCGTGCCTCCCGTCCTCGCGGCACGGGAAGACCACGTAACGCCAGCACAGCTCACGCCACATGTCGATGGGCATCTCGGTGGTGATCGCCCGGGCGTGCCTGCGCCACTGACGGCTGCGCCGCAGCGCCGCCAGGGTCCGGTCAGCGGGCAGCTGGCGCAGCTCGCACGGGTCCGTATAGCCCAGCCGGACCAGCGCCTCGCCGACCTCCGGCGACAGGACGGCGATCAGCGCCAGCTCGGCACAGACGATCCCGAGGAACAGCAGTGCCGCGTGACCCCAGGGCGGCAGGTACAGGGCCGGGGTCTCGATGGAGATCAGCGCCGCGCCGGTGAGCAGCAGGGCCCGGGCCAGCGACCGCCAGCCCACCGGCTGGGAACTGAGGTCGCCGAAGCAGCCGCAGCCCAGATCGGGGCGCCGTCCCCGCAGCTCGGCCAGCGCCGCCGCGGCCACCAGGAAGAACGCGACCGCCGTGATCCGGGCGCCGGTCGCCGCGCGCGGCGCGTGCAGCGCCGTCCCGGCGTGGGTTCCCACCGGCAGCACGGTCGCCAGCAGCGCGAGCCCCAGGCACATCTCGAACGCGCCCATGCTCATGGCCAGCGGGCGGCGCAGCCGGAGCGGGAACAGCTGGGTGGGGCCCAGGCCGGCGTCGAGGCTGCCGCTGCGCAGCGCCCGGCTGAGCTTGGCCAGGCACCCGCCGATCAGGAGGCCCGCGATGATGGGCGGCTGGACGTCCCGCAGGTCGGCCAGGAACGTGGCGGGCAGGTCCGGGGTGGTCATGGCTGTCCTGCCGGTGGTGACGGCATCTCTGCTGTGTGGGTCCCGAGCGAGACCGTGGCGTTGAAACAGCCCCGTTCCAGGTCGCCGCCCAGGGCCACGAAGCTGGCCATCGGCAGGTCTGCGACCCGCCCCCTGGGCGAGGTCCCGCAGGTCACGCACCGGTCGCAGAAGATCTGCGCGGTCGCGGCGCAGCCGGACACCGGCAGTGTCCGCGTTGTGCCGGTGCACTCGTTGCGCACCTTCAGCAGGCTGCCGACCGACAGGTACGGCAGTGGCGGGCAGGCCGACCCGGCCAGCGGCTGCTCGCGGCAGGCGCTCTCCGGGTCGAGCGCCGGGTACCGCACGCCGTCCGCGTCGGCCGGGCCGGCGGGCTCGTGCCAGACGGCCGACCCCGCGATGCGGTCCCGGGGCTGGCCGCGCAGCGGCGGCTGGGCGGGCGCCTCACTGGCCCGGTAGGCCGGCTGCGAGGTGGCGGGGACGAGCGCCTCCAGGTACCCGCGGCCGCGCAGCCCGATGAAGTCCACCAGGTACCCGGGCTCCAGCCGGGGGAACCGGACCTGGAGCCGGCTCATGACGTGCGGCGGGATCAGCACGGCCTGCGGGCGGGTGGTCCGGCCCTCCTCGATGAGCATGCTCTCCCGGTCGAGTTCCGTGATCACGCCGGTCACCCGGCCGGCGTTGGCCCAGATCCGGTCGGCGACGCTGCGCTGGCCCGGGAGCATCCGGACCACGAGGCTGTCCCCGCTCTCCAGGGCGGTGGGACCGACCCAGCGGCCTTTCCACACGCCGGCCCCGGGAGGCAGCGCGATCCGCCGTTCGCCCTCCGGGCAGTAGAGCGTGATGATCTGCGGGCTGGTATCCAGCACCGTCCCGGTGAGCACGCCCGGGTGGCCGGCCCGGCCGGCGGACCGGGGCGCGCCACCGTCCGTCTCCGGGCCGGAGGTGACCGCCGCTGGCGGGGCGGCTGCGCCTGCCCGGGCGGAGGAGCCGGTGGCCAGCGGGTGGACCGCCGCCTTGAGCAGATGCCGCCGGCCGAGACGTCCCGCGGCCGTTGGTCCTGCGCAACGGACACAACACGCTAAGTCACCACGTTGGACAACCATCGACCCCTCCCCAGGCAAACGTCCCAGGTCATGACGATGGGGGCGGGAGAAGCGCGCGTCAAGCGGTTCCGGCACGTTGCCCGTGAAGTGCCGCCTCGCCGGCACACGGCGGAACTGTGGGGACAGCGTGTTAGCTGGGTACGGTTGGGGTGTGAGCGTCGGGGGCGATCACGTCGTGGCCGGTGCGCGGGGAAACGGGGCCACACCGCGCAGCAGGCACGCCGGGACTGAGGGTCAGGGCGATTCCGCGCGAAGAGTTGCCGCGGGCGCGCAGGTGACGCGCGCCGTCGCGCCGCACGAGCCATCACACGGGCCACAACCGGGCCCGCCGCACATGCCATCGCCCGCGCCGCCGCCCGCGCCGCCGCAGGACGCGCCGGAAGCGGGTGACCCGGCGTTCCGCGAGTACGTCACCTCCCGGAGCGGATCGCTGCTGCGCATGGCCTACCTGCTGACCCGCAACCGGGCGGACGCCGAGGATCTCGTCCAGGCGGCGCTGGCCAAGACGTATCAGGCCTGGGACCGGATCGAGGATCGCGGCGCCGTGGACGGCTACGTCCGCCGGGCCATGGTGAACACGCACATCTCCTGGTGGCGGCGGCGCCGCGTCGAGGAGTACCCGACCGACGACATCCCTGACCAGCCGGTCGTCGACCACGCGAGCGACAGCGAGGTGCAGGATGCCGCTGCGCCGGGCGATCGAGCGGCTGCCGCAGCGGATGCGGGCCGCCGTCGTGCTGCGCTATTACGAGGACATGAGCGAGGCGGAGATCGCGAACGTCCTCGGCGTGAGCCTGGGCACGGTCAAGAGCACGGTGTCCCGGGCGGTGGCCAAACTCCGCATCGACGCCGACCTGCTCGAAGGCTGAGGGTATTCCCCGGCCCGGAGGGTGACGTTTCGCCTCACGGCATGACACGATCCGACGAGAACGACGTGGGACCGGTGCATTCTGCGCCGGGGGTGACTCACCAGGAGGTGGCCCGTGCTCAGCACGATGATGGACGTGCCCCTGACCGTGGCCGGGCTGATGCGGTACGGCACCACGGTCTACGGCGACAGCGAAGTCGTCACGTGCACGGCGGACGGTGTCCGCCGCCAGTCCTACGCCCAGACCGGGGTCCGGGCGGCGCAGCTCGCGGGCGCGCTGCGCAAGCTCGGCGTGGACGGCGACCAGCGGGTCGCCACCCTGCTGTGGAACAACTCCGAGCACCTCGAGGCCTACCTGGCCGTGCCCTCCATGGGCGCGGTGCTGCACACGCTGAACCTCCGGCTCGACCCGAAGCAGCTCAGCTACATCGCCAACCATGCCGGCGACCACGTGATCATCACCGAGCCGACCCTGGTGCCGCTGCTGGCCGCGATCCTGCCCAGCCTGGAAACCGTCCGGCACATCGTGCGTGGCCGGCCCGGCCTCGGGCGAGGGTGCCGCCGACGCCGGGGCGCTGGCCGGGCCGGGCCACGAGGTGCACTACTACGAGGACCTGCTCGCCGCCGAGCCGGAGACGTTCAGCTGGCCGGACCTGGACGAGCGGTCGGCCGCGGCCATGTGCTACACCAGCGGCACCACCGGCATGCCCAAAGGCGTGGTGTACAGCCACCGGTCCTCCTACCTGCACGCGATGGGCGCCTGCCTGGGCAACGCGTTCGCGGTGAGCGACCGCGACCGGATCCTGCCGGTGGTGCCCATGTTCCACGCCAACGCCTGGGGGCTGGCCTACGCGGCGGTTCTCAGCGGCGCCGACCTGATCATGCCCGACCGGTTCCTGCAGCCCGAGCCGCTGGTCCGGCTGATCGAGGCGGAGCGGCCGACGATCGCCGGAGCGGTCCCCACCATCTGGAACGGGCTGCTCCAGCACATCCGGGCCCACGGCGGCGACGTGTCCTCGCTGCGCCTGGTGCCGTGCGGCGGTTCTGCTGTCCCGCACGCACTGATGGAGGCCTTCCAGAAGGAACTCGGCGTGGAGATCCTGCAGGCCTGGGGGATGACCGAGACCTCGCCGCTGGGCAGCGTCGCCCGGCCGCCGCGCGGGGTGAGCGAGGAGGAGGCCTGGCACTACCGGGACACCGCGGGCAGGCTGTTCTGCACCGTCGAAGGGCGGCTGGTCGGGGACAGTGGCGCGGTGCTGCCGAACGACGGCGTGGCGGTCGGCGAGGTCCAGGTCCGCGGTCCCTGGATCACCGGGTCGTACTACAAGGACGACGACCCGGGGAAGTTCCACGACGGCTGGCTGCGCACCGGCGACGTCGGGACCATCGACCGGCTCGGCTACGTGACGCTCACCGACCGGGCCAAGGACGTGATCAAGTCCGGCGGCGAGTGGATCTCGTCGATGGAGCTGGAGAACATCCTCATGGGCCACCCCGAGGTGGCCGAGGCCGCGGTCATCGGGGTCCCCGACGAGAAGTGGGGCGAGCGCCCGCTCGCCACGGTGGTGATCAGGGCCGGGGCCACGATCACGCCGAAGGAGCTCAAGGCGTACCTGGCCGACCGGATACCCCGCTGGCAGCTTCCCGAGCGCTGGTCGGTCATCGATGAGGTACCGAAGACCAGTGTCGGGAAGTTCGCCAAGACCCGGATCCGGGAGGCGTACGCGGCCGGCGACTACGACGTGGTCGAGGTGGAGTAACGAGTCGCGGCGCCCTCCTGGCGCCCGCCGCGCCGGAGCCCGGCGGCCGTGATCCCGGTTGTTTCGGGACCAGTGCCCCCACTGCTTTGGCACGTGTGGCGGCATCCCGGTACGCTGATGCGGACCGCTTGGTCGTGGGAGGCTTCGCCTAGTCCGGTCTATGGCGCCGCACTGCTAATGCGGTTTGGGTTTACCGCCCATCCGGGGTTCAAATCCCCGAGCCTCCGCTCCCTCAACAGCAGCCCCCGGTGGATCCTTCACCGGGGGCTGTTTACGCGGCTTGCGTTGACGATGATGATCGGCTGCTCGAACAGGTGGTCGAGCAGGGTGAGCGCGTTGGTGCTCATGCTGAGCTCGGGTTAACTATGGCGGCCGATCGTGGCGACTGTTAAACGGAACGGGCCGCCAGGTTCAACATGGCGAGCCCTGGCTACTGGCGGCGGCGGTCGGAGGCACTGGCCGCGTTCGCGATGATCGCGGCGAACGGCGGGATGGCCAGGGCCACCGCCGAGAGGATGATCGCCCACAGGACCGAGTAGCGGTCAACGACCGCCCAGGAGATGACGAACAGGCCGATGCAGACCGACATCAGCGCGAAGTAGATCCGCTTGTCGCCCCGGGACGGCGGCAGCCCTAGCGGCCCGCCCCGCCCCTGCCCGGGCGTCGGGCCGCCATCCTGCCCGTTCCCCGCCACGATGACTCCAGTATGACGAGGGCACTGCACTCCGTATGACTAGGGCACCGCACACCACTGGTGCAGGGCGTGGACGGGCCCCTCGCCGGCGCCGAGCCCGGTAAGCCCGTGCGCTACGGCGTCGCCGGCCACGGCGGCGGCCTGCCGGGCCGCGTCCGGCAGGGTCAGGCCGGCGGCCAGCCCGGCCGCGAGCGCCGCCGAGTGCGTGCACCCGGCCCCGTGGGTCGCGGCGACCGGGTAGCGGGGGACCGGGATGCTCAGGTGGGACGAGCCGTCGAACAGGTGGTCCACTGGCTCCCGCCCGTGACCGCCGGTGACCAGCACCGCCCGCGCACCCATGGCGGCCAGGGCCTCGGCCAGCACCGGTGCGGTCCTCGGTCCGCAAGCCGGTCAGGGCCTGGGCCTCCGGCAGGTTCGGGGTCACCACGGTGGCCAGCGGGAACAGCACCGTGATCAGCGTCTTGACCGCGTCCTCGCGCAGCAGCCGGCTCCCCGAGCTGGCCACCATGACCGGGTCAACGACCAGCGGCAGGCCGCGGGGAGCCAGGGCGCTGGCCACGGCCTCGATCAGCGGCGCGGAGAACAGCATTCCCGTCTTCGCCGCGTCCGCGCCCAGGTCGTCGAGGACCACGTCGATCTGGGCCCGGGCGAAGTCCGGCGGGACCTCGTGGATGCCGCTGACGCCCAGGGTGTTCTGCGCGGTCAGGGCCACGATCGCCGACATGCCGTGCACGCCGCACCGGGCGAAGGCCTTCAGGTCGGCCTGGATCCCCGCGCCGCCCCCGGAGTCGGAGGACGCGATCGTGAGCACCCGCGGCACCCGCGTCGTCCCGGGCGCCCGCCGTGCGCCGTTCCCGAGCGCGGGCCGGGTCACGCCGGCCCCCCGGGCATCCCGGCCAGCGGGCTCGACGGCTCCGCGTGCCAGCGGCGCGTGATCCGCCCGGCCGCCCGGGCGGCGTGCCCGGCCTGGACCGCCAGCCGCATCGCGCAGGCCATCCGCTCCGGGTCGGCCGCCCGGGTGATGGCCGACGCGATGAGGACCCCGGCGCAGCCCAGCTCCATCGCGAACGCCGCGTCGCTGGCCGTGCCGATCCCGGCGTCGAGGATCACGGGGACGCTCGCCCGTTCCACGATCATCGCGATGTTGTGCGGGTTGCGGATGCCGAGTCCCGACCCGATCGGGGCCCCGAGCGGCATCACCGCCGCGCAGCCCGCGCCTTCCAGCTGCCGGGCGAGGACCGGGTCGTCGTTGGTGTAGGGAAGGACGGTGAACCCGTCCGCGACGAGCTGGCGCGCGGCCTGCAGCAGCTCCCCGGGATCCGGGAGCAGCGTGTGGTCATCGGCCACGACCTCCAGCTTGACCCAGTCGGTGCCGAGGGCTTCGCGGCCCAGCCGGGCGGTGAACAGCGCCTCGCTGGCGGTGTGGCAGCCGGCCGTGTTGGGCAGGATGCGCACCTCGGCCTGCTGCAGGGTGCCGAGCAGGACCCGGCCCCGCCCGGCGCGACCCGCCTCATGGCCACGGTGACGGCGCCGGTCCCGGACGCGGCGATCACCCGGCCGAGCACGTCCAGGCTCGGTGCCCCGCCGGTGCCGACGATCAGCCGGGAATCCAGCGTCCGCCCGCCCAGCTCCCAGGATCCCGGCTCGTCCAGCTGGCCGTTCCCGGCCCGGCCCGGCGCGCCGTTCGCCATCTCCGCACCGGTCATCTCAGCCTCCCTGCACTGCGGTGACCACCTCGACCTGGTCGCCGTCCCGCAGCGGCGACCCCGCCCAGGCGCCCCGCGGCACGACCTCCCCGTTGACGGCCGCCGCGATCCCGCCAGCCTGGCCGGCGGCCTGGCCGGTGACCGAGGCCACCAGGGCATCCACCGTCGCGCCGTCCGGCACCTCGCGCGGCTCGCCGTTGACGGTCAGCCGGACGCCCATCAGGACCTCACCCCCGCGGCGAACCGGGCCGGCGAGAACGGCGCCCACTCCGCCTGGGCCGGCTGCCCGGTCAGCCAGGCCGCCACGGCGTCCGCGGTGACCGCCGAGAGCAGGATTCCGTTGCGGAAGTGCCCGGTGGCGGCCAGCAACCCGTCGAGCCCCGTGGCCCCGGCCAGCGGGCCGTTGTCGGGGGTCCCGGGCCGCAGCCCGGCGCAGGTCTCGGCGAGACTCAGCTCGCTGGCCACCGGCAGCACGCTCATCGCGTCGTGCAGCAGGTCGTGCACGGCGCCCGCGGTCACCGTCCGGTCCGGTCCCCGCTCCTCCGAGGTGGCGCCCACGATCATCTCGCCGTCCGCCCGCGGCACCAGGTACACGTCGGTGCCGCGGACGGTGGCCCGCACCGTGCGGCTCAGCACCGGCGGCATCCCGCCGGGCAGCCGCAGCCGCAGCAGCTGGCCCTTGACCGGCCGGACCGCGGCTGTCAGCGGCTCCGGCAGCCCGGCGATCCCGCCGGACCAGCATCCCGCGGCGACGACCACCGTGTCACAGCCGATCACCGGCGGCCTGCCGCCCAGGTCAGGCGCGTGATCACCGCCCGCCAGCCCGACGCCGCAGGCCCGGCCGCCGCGGGCCAGGACCTGGGCCACCCGGCCGCGCACCGCCCGCACCCCGGCCGCCGCGGCCGCCGCCCGGAGCGCCGCCGCGTACCGCCGGTTGTCCACCGACCAGTCGCCCGCGAACAGCGCGCCGCCCCGCACGTCCGGCGCCAGGAACGGCTCCAGCGCCCGGCACTCCAGCCCGTCCAGCTCCTCGGCGTCCAGCCCCAGCGACCGGCGGAAGGCGACCAGCCGGAGCAGCGCGGCGTGATCACCAGCGTCGTGCGCGACCGCGAGCGTGCCCTCCCGGCGCAGGCCGACCTGCTGGCCGGTCAGCTCCTCGAGTTCGGCGGCGAAGGCGGGGAAGCGCCGGACGGCCAGCAGGTTCAGCCGCAGCAGCGCGTCCTCCCCGAACAGGGCCTCCGACACCGGGGCGAGCATGCCCGCCGCGACCAGGGACGCGCCGTCGCCGGCCTGCGGATCCACCAGGATCACGTCGAGCCCGGCCGCGGCCGCGCGCCAGGCGATCGCGGTGCCGATGACGCCGCCACCCGCGACGACGACGTCAGCGTGCAGTGCGCCCGTGTGCAGTGCGCCCGTGTGCAGTGCGCCCGTGTGCTGGGTGCCCGTGTTCAGGGTGCCCGTGTTCAGCGTGCCAGTGACGCTCATGACTGAGCGGACTCCCTTCGCCGGCATGACCCGGATCAGGTTCAACGGTCGGAGGCGTCTGCCTCCCTCTCAGCCCCTCGGCGGGACTCCCGTGGTCGGACCAAGCCGACAAAGCCAGGCTAATCCACCCCGGCCCGCGGCCCTACAGTGGGTGACGCCATGACCCATGACCAGACGCGCGATGATCTGCGGGCCCGGCTGGCGGACGCCCGGCTTTACCTGTGCACCGGCGCCCGCCGCTCCCGCGGCGACCTGGCCGGGTTCCTCGACGCGGTGCTCGGCGCCGGGGTGGACATCGTCCAGCTGCGCGAGAAGGGGCTGGAGGCTAAGGAGGAACTCGGGCTGCTCGAGGTGTTCGCGGAAGCCTGCCGGCGCCATGGCCGCCTGCTCGCCGTGAACGACCGTGCGGACGTGGCCCTCGCGGCCGGCGCCGACGTGCTCCACCTGGGCCAGGACGACCTGCCCGTCCCGGTCGCCCGGCGCATCCTCGGCCCGGGTCCGCTGATCGGGCGCAGCAGCCACAGCCCGGGCCAGGCGGACGCCGCGGCCGCCGAGCCGGGAGCGGACTACTTCTGCGCCGGGCCGGTGTGGGTCACGCCGACCAAGCCGGGCCGCCCGGCGACCGGCCCCGACCTGCTCAGGCACGTGGCGCGCGGGAAGCCGGCCCGGCCGTGGTTCGCGATCGGCGGCATCGACCTCGCCCGGCTCGACGACGTCCTGGCCGCGGGGGCCACCCGGGTGGTCGTGGTCCGGGCCATCACCGAGGCCGGCGACCCTGCCGCTGCCGTCCGGGCCTTCGCCAGCCGCCTGCGCGCCGCACCCCGGTAACCAGGCGCCCTCTCGCCCGGCCCCGCCCGTTCCCCGGGCACCGGCGGCCCACGCGGTGCCATAATCTGGCGGGCCGGACCAGGGTGACCGCCTTACCGTGCTCGTCCCGCTGGCCGGCGGCGCGATCAGCCTGACCCAGACTGGCCGGCGCGGGCGTGCACCGCCGGGGCCCGGCGGGCGTCTGTTATGCGTCACCTCCGAGAGGAAGCGTTCCAATGCGATTTCAGGCGATTGGGATAGTCCCCGCCGTGGTGGCCGCCGGGCTGGCCTTAGCGGCGTGCTCAGCGGCCAGTTCCGGGAGTGCCGCCGGAGCGCCCGCCACGGCTCACAGCGCGGCGCCCGGCGCGCACGCGTCCACGCCGGTGGAACCGCAGACGGCCGCGGCGGTGCGGTCCGACGCCGATGACTACCTCACGCTCTACACCGCCGGCCAGTTCGCGATCATTTACCAGATGCTGAGCGCTCCGGCCCGGCAGGCCATCAAGGAGCAGGCCTGGGTGGCCGTGCACCGGGGCTGCCCAGGGGCCACCGCGGGGATGTCCTACAAGATCCATCACGTCGCGGTCACCGGCACGACCGCGGTGGTGAAGGTGGCCCTGACCGGTGCCGCGAAACCGGAGAGCGCCACCGAGACCCTGGTGTACGCCAACGGGCACTGGGGGTTCTCGCCCCGGGACCTGGCGCTGTACCAGCACGGGAGCGTGTCCGCGGACGTCGCCGCGGCCAAGGCGGCGGGCGGCTGCGCGAGCTGACCGCCCGGCGCTGGCTCAGCCAGTAGCGTCCGGAGCCGGCGCGCTGGCGGGCGGTTCCAGCGGCCCAGGATCTCCAGGGCCTCGTCGTGGGCCAGCCCGGCCAGGCCGGGCAGCACCGTGTCGCGGAAGATCCGCGGCAGCACGGTCTCGCGGAAGATGACCGGGTAAGGACGGTAGCCCCCGGCCGCCCCGGTCTCACGGGGTGGGTTCCCCGGCCGCGCCGGTCCCGCCGGTGCCCGGCCCCCCGCCGCCCGGGCCCAGCACGTCCCGGGCCCGGCAGCCGGCGAAATGCGCGAGCACCGCCTCGTTGAAGGCATCCGGCGCCTGGCCCGGCGCCCCGGCCACGATCGTGGTCAGCCGGCGCACGTCCGCCCGGGGCTCGGCGGCGGCACCCGGGGCCTCGTCGGTGGTGATGGTCCACGCCCACAGCTCGTGCGGCGTGGCCGCGTCGCATCGTGCGGTCTCCTCCTCGTCGAACGGCGCCCCGTCCCAGGTGAGGTACGTTCCTGCGGCATGGCTGGCCGCCGGGTCGATGGTCAGCAGGACGTTGACCACCCCGGCCTGCATCGGCTCGGGCTCTGCGTCCGCCATCACAACTACCTCCCCGGGACCGCACGCACTGTCCCGTGGACGTTACCGGCCACCCAGCGACCGGGCGTCAGCGGGGATCCGGCCGGTCCAGGTTCCAGTGGCGCGCGACCGACACGATCCACGGCCCGGTGTCCCCCCGGGTCTGCATCAGGAACCGGCTGATCAGCCGCTGGCCCCCCTCGTAGTCGCCGTACAGCACGTCCACGGTGATCGGCTGCCGGGACTTGACCGCCTGCATCACCCCGGACCGCCGGGGGTCCTCGGGGTCACGGAACGCCGCCTCCCAGAACCCCACGTCGGCGGGGGCCACATACAGGTCGCGGGTGTGCCGCCGGAACCCGTCCAGGTCCGGCCGCTCCTCGGTGATCAGCTGTTCCGGGTACACCTGCCAGGCCCGCATCACCGCGATGCCGTTTCCCGCGTTGCGCACCGACATGGCCAGGTACACCGTGTCGTTCTCGCCCTCGACCTCGGCAAAGCCGGTGCCACCGGTCAGCACGGACGTGCTGGTGGTCGATCCAGGAGACCTTCTGCTCCGGATCCTGGAGCCGGGACGGGACCAGCAGCGGCTGCAGCCCGACCAGGAACGACCGCTCGGCGGCCCGGGCGGCCCGGTTGGCCGAGCGTACCGACGCGAACGTGGAGACCGCGAGCGCCAGGGTCCCGCCCGCGGTCGCCAGCGACGCGATCGTCGCCCAGTCGACAGCCATGGGCCGAGCCTAAGCCCCGCGGGCCGACGGGCCAGCGGCCCCGAGGGCAGATCCGGCTAGCGGCCGTCAGGACGACAAGCCGGTGTCGCCGGATGCCGCGCCGCTCTCGCCGAGCAGCTCAGGCACCCCGGGCAGCACCGTCTGGAAGTAGGACCGGGCCGCGGCGGCCGTCCCGACGTCGAAGCCCGCGGCCTCGGACATGTACCAGCGGTGCTCGAGGATCTCGTGGAAGATCTCCGCCGGTGGCAGTCGGCCGCGCAGGTCATCCGGGATCGCCGCGACCACCGGATCGTAGACGTCGTTGACCCACTGGCTGGCCGCCACCATCTCGGACACCGGGTGGCCCCGCTTCTGCTCCAGGTAAGCGCGGAAGCTGGCGATGTCGTTGAGCAGCCGGCGGGCCTGGTTCTCCTCCACGACGAGCCCGGTGCGCAGGAACAGCTTGCGCGCGTGGTGCCCGGATTCGGAGACCTTGGTCCGCAACCGCAGCCGGTTCCCGTCCGGCGTGCTGATCAGCTCCACCTCGTCGGCGTCGAACCCGAGCTCGTTGAGCCGGCGCAGCCGCTGCGCGATCCGGTAACGCTGGTCGTCCGGGTGCAGCAGTTCCTCGCGGGTCAGCTCGTCCCACAGCCGCTC
>CAVQNH010000002.1:0-85259 GCA_963713815.1 uncultured Actinomycetes bacterium | reverse complement strand
CCGAGGCTGAGCCGTAAAGACCGTTAGGGAAATTCTGGCCGTCAGAGCATCTCGAGCGGCTGCGGGTGAAGGGGCGGCGGGAACTCCGCGTCCAGGGCGGCCAGGTCATCACGATCCAGCTCGACGTCGAGCGCCGCGCGGTTCTCGTCCACGTGCTCCGGCCGGCTGGCCCGCGGGATGGCGCAGACGCCGTCCTGGCGCAGCACCCAGGCCAGCGCGATCTGGACGGGCGAGGCGTCGTGCCGGGCCGCGATGTCGCGCAGCACCGGGCCGCCCAGGAGCCGTCCCTGCTCGATGGGCGAGTAGGCCATGATCGGGACGTTCAGCTCCTGGCAGAGCGGGATCAGCTCGAATTCGGGGGCGCGGCGGCTCAGGTTGTAGAGGACCTGGTCGGTCCGGACCTCGTTCCCGCCCGGCAGCGAGAGCAGCTCTTGCATGTCCCCCACGTCGAAGTTGCTGACCCCCCAGTTCCTGATCAGCCCACCCGCCTGCAGGGCCATGAACGCCTCGACGGTCTCCGCGAGCGGGACCGGCCCGCGCCAGTGCAGCAGGTACAGGTCGAGCCGGTCCGTGCCGAGCCGCCGCAGGCTGGCCTCGCAGGCCCGGGCCGTGCCCTGGCGGCTCGCGTGGTGCGGCAGCACCTTGCTGACCAGGAAGACTTGCTCACGCCGGCCGGCGATGGCCTCGCCGACCAGTTTTTCCGCGTCCCCGTCCGCGTACATCTCGGCGGTGTCGATCAGGTTCATGCCGGCGTCGAGACCATGGCGCAGCGCGGCGATCTCTGAGGGCCGTCGCGCCCGGTTCTCGGCCAGGTGCCAGGTGCCCTGCCCGAGCACGGGGATCACGTCTGAGGAAGGCAGGGTGATGGTCGGCATAGGGCTGGGCATGAGTCCTCCCCCGGTCGATTGAGCTCCGGCAGAACGCCCGGTGAGCAAACACCGTTGAGCAGCTGCCGCCGCGGCGCGGCGGTGCTTCCCGGCCATCCTCGCCGAGGCCGGAGCGGGGCCAAACCGTCAGGCTGCGTAGTCCTGGGCCGAGTCGCAGCCCGCCAGTCACGGACCAGATGACCACAGACCCGGCCACCCTGAGCAGGTGACCGGGCCTGTGAACTGCTACTCCATGAGTAGCCCCGAGCGGATTCGAACCGCCGCTACCGCCTTGAGAGGGCGGCGTCCTGGGCCACTAGACGACGGGGCCAGACACTGCATCGTAGGGTACCGCGAGGCATGACGCCAAATGGACATCGCCCAGCATCCTGGCTGGCGACGCGTGCCGGGCCAGCGGCCGGGCGCGTCGCCGGGGCCCGCGCCTCTCGCCTTGGCAAAGCCATGGGCATGCCTGGTAAAGATCCAGGAACCTGGAAACGGCATACCGTACCGCATGATCACTATTCATAGGGGTAGATGCCGCGCATGTTGGCATTCATCATCATCCTGCTGATCGTGGGACTCATCGCCGGGGCGCTGGCGCGCCTGCTCGTCCCCGGCCGCGACCCCATCGGGCTGCTGGGGACGATCGTTCTCGGCGTGCTGGGGTCCTTCCTCGGCGGGTTCATCCTGAACCTGATCGAATACCACACCCTCGCCGTCCATCACCTCCGCACCGCGGGGATCATCGGCTCCATCGCCGGCGCCCTGATCCTGCTGATCCTGTACCGGCTGTCCGGCCACGAGCGCGGCCACAAGCGGTACGGCCGCAGCCGCAGCCGCAGCCGCGCCACCCGCCGTCGCCGCTGGATCTGAACGCACCTGCTGGCCCTCGGCGAGCTGGACCCCTCAGCGGGCTGACCGCGCCGGGGAACTGGCCGCCAGCACGGACCGGACGGCCCGGCACCCTCCCCCCTGGTGCCGGGCCGTCTCCGTGCGGCAGATGCTCCGTGCGGCATGCCCGGGCCCGGCCCGGCGTTGGGCAGGACATGGACGCAAGCCACGGGATGGACACCGCGACGGCGGTGGAGCGCTGGCGGCTCGAACCCCACCCGGAAGGCGGCTACTTCCGGGAGACGTACCGCTCCGGGCTCCGGACGGTCCCGGACGGGTGGCCGGGTGAACGCGCGCTGGCCACGGCCATCCTCTACCTGCTGCCGGCCGGCCAGGAGTCGGCGTGGCACCGGGTCCGGGGCGATGAACTGTGGCTCTGGCAGGGCGGCGCGCCCATGGAGTTGCGGATAGGCGAGAAGACGCGCCTGGTCGGGCCAGATCCGGCGGCCGGTCACGCACCTCAGGTCCTGGTCCCGGCCGGAGCGTGGCAGTCCGCCACGCCCGCTACCGGCGACGCGGCCGCGGCGGCATGGTCCCTGGTCGCCTGCCTGGTCGTCCCGGGCTTCGACTTCGCCGATTTCGAGATGCGCTGATCTTCGATACGCGCTGATTTCCAGCTGCGCCGATTTCCAGCATGCGCTGAGCGCGCCGGAAACGAAGAACCGGCAGGGCCTCCTGATAGCGGAGGCCTGCCGGTCATCATCCTGCTGGGGTACCAGGACTCGAACCTAGACTAACGGGGCCAGAACCCGTCGGGCTGCCAATTACCCCATACCCCATCGCGCCGGGCGGAGCCACGCTCACCCGCGCCTGTGCAGTGTAGCCGAACCCACCCCCCTCCCGCGAAATCCTTCCGCGACTGCCGGGGCCGGGCCCGGGCCGGGCGCCGGACGGCCTGCTGGGCCCGGGTCAGCTGGCGCCCGCCCGGGCGGGGGGACCGGCCGCGGGACCCGGGCCGTTCCCGGCGCCCGGGGCGTACAGCCAGCACAGCGCCCGGTGCCCGGGCGCCGTGACGACGTCCGGGGGATGGGTCTCGCACACCGGCATCGCGCGCGGGCAGCGGGCCCGGAACCGGCAGCCCTGGCCCAGTGCGGCTTCCCGCATCTCGGCGTCCCGGGCGGCGGGGGCGGGCTGGGCCGCGCGGGACGCGCGGGCGTCCCGGACGGTCTGCCGCTGGCGCCGCGCGGCCGCCAGGGCGGCCCGGGACGCGGACGGGTCGGGCGCGGCGCCCGCCAGGATCTGCGTGTACGGGTGGGCCGGGCTGAGGATGACCGAGTCGCTCGGGCCGTGCTCGACGATCTCTCCGCGGTACATCACCATGATCTCGGCGGAGAAGTGCCGGGCGGTGGCCAGGTCGTGCGTGACGTACAGCATGGCCAGGTTCCGGTCCTGCTTCAGCCGGTCGAGCAGGTTCAGGATCTCCAGCCGGATCGACACGTCGAGCATGGACACTGGCTCGTCGGCGAGCAGCACGCCGGGGTCGGTGGCCAGGGCCCGGGCGATGGCGACCCGCTGGCGCTGGCCGCCGGACAGTTCGTGCGGGTGCTTGGCTGCGACTTCCTCGGGCGGGGTCAGGTTCACCGAGCCGAGCAGGTCCTGCACGGCCCGGTCCACGGCCTCGCCGCGGGGGTGATCCGGGCGCAGCAGCAACGGCCGGGCCAGGTGATAGCGGACGGTGTGCATGGGATTGAGCGAGGCGAACGGGTCCTGGAAGACCAGCTGCACCTCGTGCCGGTAGGCGCGGAGCCCGCGGCCGCGTCGGGCCGCGGGCCGCCCGTCCAGCAGGATCTCCCCGGCCGCCCGCTTCTGCAGCTGGGCCAGGGCCCGGACCACGGTGGACTTGCCGCTGCCGCTCTCGCCGACCAGGGCGAGGGTCTGGCCGGCCCGGAGGGTGAAGGACAGGTTGTCCACCGCGCGGAAACGCGCCCCGCCCCGCTGCCCGAACTCGACGGTCAGGCCGGAAACCTCCAGCACGCTCACGTGTCACCCCCAGTGGTGTCCGCGGCCCCGACCCGGTCCGCATCGGCCGTCCCGGCACTGGTCGTCCCGGCACTCCCGGTCCGTCTCGGCACTGGTCGTCTCGGCCGTCTCGGCACGCGGCATCCCGCTCAGCGCGGGCGGCGGCCCGGCCGGGCGCTTCCCGGGATCGTGCAGGTGGCAGGCGACTTCCCAGTCGGCGGCCCGGGAACCCAGGCCTCCCCCGGAGCCCATGCCTGGCCCGGGCAGCCGGGGGACGCAGCACCGGGTGGATGTCCGCGCAGGCCCCGAACCCATAGTCGCAGCGGGGCCGGAACGGGCAGCCGCGAATGTCGGTGCGGAGATCGGGCGGGCTGCCCGGCACCCCGCGCAGCTCGCGGCGTGCGCCGCGGATGTCCGGGAAGGACCGCAGCAGGCCCAGCGTGTACGGGTGCGCGGGCGCCACGGCGACCAGCTCGGACGGGGCCCGCTCGATCACTTCCCCGGCGTACATGACCGCGAGCCGGTCACTGACCTCCAGCAGCAGCGACAGGTCGTGGGTGATGAAGATGACGCTGAAGCCGAGTTCCTCGCGGAGCCGCTCGATCTCGTCCAGGATCTCCCGCTGGACCACCACGTCCAGGGCGGTGGTGGGCTCGTCCATGACGACGATCTCGGGCTCCAGGGCCAGCGCCATGGCGATCATGACCCGCTGGCGCATGCCGCCGGACAGCTCGTGCGCGAACCCGCCGATCCGGGCCGGGTCGATCCCCACCATCTCGAGCAGTTCCCGGGCCCGCGCCTGGCGGGCCCCCCGGTCCATCTGCGGCCGGTGGGCCTCGAAGATGTCGTCGAACTGGCGGGCCAGGCTGGTCACCGGGTTCAGCGCGTTCATCGCGCTCTGGAACACCATCGCGATCTTGCTCCAGCGGAACTGGCGCAGCTCCTCTCCCCGGAGGGCCAGCATGTCCACCGGGCGGCCGTCCGCCGGGAAGAACGTCATCGACCCGCTGGTCTGGAGGGCGGGCGGCTTGAGCATCCGGGTCAGCGCGTAAGCCAGGGTGGACTTGCCGCAGCCGCTCTCCCCGGCGATGCCGAGCACCTCACCGCGGCGCAGCTCGACCGTGACGTCGCGGACCGCGCGGGTGGGCTGGCGGCCGGCGTACTCCACGCTGAGGTGCTCGGCCCGGAGGACCACGTCCGGGCCGCCCGCACGCAAGGCTGGCGGGCCAGCGTTCATCTCGCTCATCCCTCGCTCCCCCGGGACCACCCAGGTCCGGACCGCCCGGACACCGGCCGCCCGGACCGGGACGGCCGGTAGACGCGCAGCCGGGGGTTGAGCAGCTCGTCCAGGCTGAAGTTGATCAGCGCCAGGCCCATGCCGAGCAGCGCGATGCACAGGCCGGGCGGGATGAACCACCACCAGGCCCCGACCGACAGCGCCTGGTCGTTGTACGCGAGGTTGAGCATGTTTCCCCAGGTCAGCAACGTCGGATCACCCAGTCCGATGAACGCCAGGGCGGCCTGGGTAAGGATCGCGAAGATCGTGGCGAAGATGAAGTTGGACACGATGATCGGCAGCTCGTTCGGCACGATCTCGACGAACACGATGCGCCACGCCCGCTCCCCGGCGGCCCGGGCCGCGAGCACGTACTCCCGGTTGCGGACGGACAGGGTCTGGGCCCGCAGCACCCGGGCGGACGCCGCCCAGCTGGTCAGCGCGATGACCACGATCAGCGGGCCGAGGCCGTTCGACTTGACGTCCGCGATGATGATGATGACCAGCGGCAGTGTCGGGATGACCAGCACCACGTTGGACAGCAGGCTGAGCGCCTCATCGAGGAACCCGCCCGCATACCCGCCGCTGATGCCGATCACGACCGAGACCACCGTGGCCAGCAGCCCCGCGCCTATCCCGATCGCCAGTGAGGCCCGCGTGCTGACCACCAGCTGCTCGAACACGTCCTGCCCGATCTGGGTGGTGCCGAGCCAGTGCGCGAGTGACGGCGGGGCCAGCTCGGTCCGGCTCAGCTGATTCGGGTTGGTCACGAAGAACGGCCCGATGATGCCGAGCAGCAGGAAGAACCCGACGATGGCGGTACCCGCGACGAGGCGGGGCGAGCGGAAGGCCTCGCGGAGCCGGCCGCCGAGCCGGTGCGCGTCGACGCCGGGCTCGGCCGCGACGGCCGCGACGACGTTGGTGGCGGTCACCGGGACAGCCTCGTCCGCGGGTCGATGAAGCCGTGCAGCAGGTCGACCACGAGATTGGCACCCAGTACCGCGAACGTGATGACCAGGAAGATGCCCTGCATCAGCGGGTAGTCGTTGTTGTTGACCGCCTGGACCAGCTTCTCGCCGAGGCCGGGGTAGGAGAACACGTATTCCATCGCGATCGCCCCGCTGACCACGAACCCGAGGGAGATCGCGAAGCCCGAGACGCTGGGCAGCACGGCGTTGCGGGCCGCGTAGCCGATCATGATCCGCCGCTGCCGCAGCCCCTTCGCCTCGGCGGCGACCACGTAGTCGTCTGACAGGGTCGAGACCATCATGTTGCGCATGCCGAGCAGCCAGCCGCCGACCGAGCTGAGCACGATGGTGAGCGCGGGCAGGATCGCGTGCTGCACGGCGGACGCCAGGAACGGCAGGTTCCAGCCCGGGCTGAGCTCGGAGTTCGTGTCATATCCCTGGCCCTGCGGGAAGACGTGCCACACGTTGGAGGAGAACAGGTACAGCATGATCAGCGCGAGGAAGAAGTACGGCATCGCGGTGAGGAGAGTGGTGGCCGGGATGATCGCGTCCAGCCGGGAACCCCGTTTCCAGCCGGCCAGCGCGCCCAGGCCGATGCCGAGCACGAAGCTGATCACCGTCGCGGTGCCGACCAGGATCAGGGTCCAGTAGATGGACTGGCTGATCTCGGTGCTGACCGGGGTGGGGAAATCCGCGATGGACAGGCCCAGCCTGAGGTGGACCAGGCCGTCCAGGTAGCGCCCGTACTTCACGACAATGTTGCCGCCGCCCAGGCCCAGCAGGGCGGTCAGCACCTTGGCCTCGCCGGGCGGCGGCGTGCCCGACTGGGACATCCTGCCGATCAGCGCCTCGACCGGGTTACCCGGGATGAGCTGCGGCAGCATGAAGTTGATGGTGAGCGCCACCCAGGCGGCCACCAGGTAGAACCCGAGCTTGCGGGCCACGTAACGCACGCCCGGCCTCCTTTCTGCTCCCGTCCGGCGGCCGGCCGACCCTGCGGTCGGCCGGCCGCCAGCCTCGGCGGGGGTCAGGCCCGGGCGGTCCTCACTTGGTCACCGGGATGAGCCGCGAGGCGATCCACCCGATGTCCGGCTGGATGTACACGGCGGGGGCGCCGTACGCGTTCGACACGGTGGGGATGTTGCCGACATTGTGGCCGTCGAACTCGATCTCGTTCTGCGATTCCCACAACGGGATGAGCGGCAGGTTCTGGGCGAAGATGTGCTCGATCTTGTAGAAGGCCGGCTTCTGCACGGCGGTGTCGGTCGTGCCCGCGATCTGGCTGAGCAGGGAGTCCACCTGCGGGTTCTTGTAGCGGCCGAAGTTCCCGACCGTGTCCGCCTTGCCGATCGCGGGCGCGATCCCGCTGTCCAGCAGCGTGTAGTAGTACGACCAGGGGTCCGGGGTGTAGCCGAAGCTGTCCATCAGGAGCTGGAAGTTCCCGTTGTCCTGGTCGGAGATGAACGCGGTGTAGGCCTCCTGGTCGATGCTCAGGTTGATGCCGACCGGCTTGAGCTCCTGCTGGATGATCTGGAGGTCGCTCAGGTAGTCGGTGTAGCCCGCGACCATCTTGACCGTGAGGCTCAGCGGGGTCTTGACGCCCGCCCGGGCCAGGTCGGCCTTGGCTGTGGCCACGTCGGGGCTGGGCAGCTTGGCGCTGGCCAGCGACGGGTCGAGCACCGAGTTGTAGTTCGGCGTGATCAGCGCCTCGGGGTTGGTGGCCGGCGCGTACCCGTTGTACACGCTGTTGCTGATGTAGCTGCGGTTCAGCGCGGCGCTGATCGCCTGCCGGACGGCCAGCTTGGTGGTCGGCCCGGTGGCCATGTTCGGCACCAGGAACGTGGTGGCCAGCGGGATGTCGCTGACCACGAACTTCGGGTCCTTGGCCAGGTAGGTCTTCTTGATGTTCGGGATGAACGCGCCGGTCCAGTCGAGCTGGCCGGCCTCGATCGCGGCGTCCAGGGTGGTGTTGCCGCTGTAGGAGATGAACCGGACCGTCTTGAAGTGCGGCAGCCCCGGCATGTAGTAGTGCGGGTTGGCGGTGAGCTCGAACGCCTGCGGGGTGAACTTGGACAGGACATAAGCGCCCGTGCCGACGGGGTTCTCGTTCAGGAACGTGGTCGGGTTCTTGACCGACTGCCAGATGTGCTCGGGCAGCATCTCCACCCGGCCGAGCGCGTAGTAGGCGTCGGTGTAGGCGGGCTTGGTGAACGTGATCGTCACCCCGTAGGCCCCGTCGGCCGAGACGCCGGCCAGCGGCAGGCCGAACTTGTTCATCGCGGTGCTGTGCAGCGCCTGGTCGAACGTGAAGACCACGTCCTTGCTGGTGAACGGCTTGCCGTCGGACCACTTGACGTTGTGGCGCAACTGCACGGTGAGCGTCTTGCCCCCGGCTGACCAGGCGTAGCTGGTGCCCAGCCACGGCTTGATGTCCCCGGCCTTGGCCGTGTTGTAGAAGAACAACGGCTCGTAGATCATGCCGTTGGTGGCGTCCTCGGCGTTCGGGGAGTAGAGGTTGAAGTCATCGGGGTAGGCCGTGGCCCCGGTGGCGACCGTGAGCACGCCCGTGGGGCCGGAGGAGGATGAGCCAGAGCTCGGAGCCGCTGCCGCTGCTGCCTCCGCAGGCAGCCAGCAGACCCACCGCCACAATCGTGGCGCCGGCGGCAATACCGCGAACGCGCCAGGGTCTCGACAACATCGGGGATTCCCTCTTTTCTATTAGCGTTGGCTTCCAATCCTGCTGGAATACCGGGTAACGCATCCCGCCCTTGTGCGCGCGAAGTACGGAAGGGGACCCGCCGACGCTGAACCGCCCTCATTGTTCGGTTATATGTTCGGGAACCCGGCGGGACGGGCGGCCGTTGCACCGGCCAGTCATCGTTGCGACTGAGCGAAGCACTATACCGGTTAAGTGTCAAGCCTTCCGGGCCCGCCGGTGGAGCGGGGATGCCGTATCGTTAGGCTCCCGGGCTACGAGGCGGGCCGGGCCGCGACGCGGCGGGGCGACCCCGTGCTGCCGCGGACGGTGAGCACCGGCGTGGGCGCCTGGTAGTGACCCACCTCGGCCCCGGCCGCGGCCTGGGCCAGGACCCGCGCGGCGTGGGCGCCGTAGGCGGCCACGTCCCGGGTCAGCGCGGTCAGCGGCGGGTGGACAACCTGGCAGAACGCCGAGTCGTCCCAGGCCACGATGGAAAGCTCGGCGGGCACCTCCACGCCCTTCTGCTGGGCGGCGCCCAGGCCGGAGACCGCCATCAGGTCGTTGTCGTACACGATCGCGGTGGGCGGATGCCGGTCCTCCAGCAGCCGGACCGTGGCCTTGGCTCCGTTCTCGCCGGTGTAGTCCCCCTCCATCAGCACCGCCTCCAGCCCGACGGCCCGGGTGGCCGCGCGGAACGCGTCGGTGCGGATCTTGGTGTGCCAGAGCCGGGGGATACCGGTAACCCGGGCGATCCGCTGGTGCCCGGCGCCGGCCAGGTACTCGACCACGGCCCGGGTCGCGGCCGCGTCATCCTGCCAGACGGCGGGCAGCGAGCCCGCGCCCGCGGGCGTGCCGATGACCACGGCGGGCATCTTCAGCTCCTCCAGGACCGCCACCCGCCGGTCGCCGACCTGGAGGTCGACCAGGAAGACTCCGTCCACCCGCCGCTGAGCCCACCAGGAGCGGTACATGGCGATCTCGGCGTCCTGATCCTCGGCCATGCTGAACAGCAGCGGGGTGTGGTCCTGCGATAGCTCGGCCTGGATCCCGGAGATGAGCTGGGTGAAGAACGGCTCCACGCCCAGCGTGCGGGCAGGCCGGTCGATGATGAGGCCGAACGCTCCGGCCCGGCCGTCGGACAGGGCCCGGGCCGCGCTATTGGGCTGGAAGCCGATCTCGCGGGCGATGGCCAGGATCCGCTCCCGGGTAGCCGCGGACACGCCGGGCTGCCCGTTCAGCGCGAAAGACACCGCCGCCTTGGTCACCCCGGCGCGGCGCGCGATGTCCGCGATGGTCGGACGCTTCACCGATTCCTCCCGGCGGCGCCGCCTGCCCGGCACCCTGGCCGCCCGCCCAGCACCCTGGGCTCCGGCTCCCGCGCTGGCCAGTGTAACGAGCGCCCTGCGCAACGTCAGGACCGCGGCGCCCGCCCTGAGCGCCGGAGCCAATCTCCGTTGACACTTAACCGGTATAGTGTTTCGATCTCAGTGGCTCTCGGTGCGCATCCCCCACCCCCGCCGGAGAGAGGAGCCTTCCGCATGCACAGGAACGCCGCCAAACTCATGACCGGGGGGCGGCCAGCCAGTTGGCTCGGTGTCAACTTCTGGTCACGGACGGGCGGCCCGCTGATGTGGCGGAATTACGACCCCGACGCAATCCGGGCCGAATTGGGGGTGCTGCGTGCGCACGGGCTGTCCATGACCCGGTCGTTCTTCTACTGGCCTGATTTCATGCCCGAGCCGTACCGCATCGACGAGGACATGACCGCCCGGTTCGGCGATTTCCTTGACCGGCATGCGGAGGCGGGCCTGACCACGGTCCCCACGTTCCTGGTGGGGCACATGTCCGGGGAGAACTGGGATCCGGCCTGGCGGGCCGGGCGTGACCTGTACGCCGATGTCTGGATGGTGGCCCGCGAGGCGTGGTTCGCGGGCGAGATGGTCCGCCGGTTCGCGGGGCACGAGGCGGTCTGCGGCTGGCTCGTGTCCAACGAGATGCCAATCTACGGCGGCGCCGCACCGCGGGAGACGATCGCCGCCTGGGCCCAGATCATCCTCAGCGCGGTGCGCGCGGCCGGCGGCACCCAGCCGGTCTCCCTCGGTGACGGCGCGTGGGGTCTCGAGGTCAGCGGGCGCGACAACGGGTTCTCGGTCGCGGACAGCGCGCGCCAGTGCGACTTCGTCGGCCCGCACGTGTACCCGGTCGGCGACGACCTGGTCCGCCAGGACTACGCCGCGGCCTGGGCCTGCGAGCTGGCCAGCACCTACGGCACGCCGGTGGTCCTGGAGGAGTTCGGGGTGAGCTCGGACTTCGTGTCCGATGCCAGCGCGGCCCACTACTACCGGCAGGTCCTGCACAATTCACTGCTGGCCGGCGCGACCGGCTGGATCGCCTGGAACAACACCGACTACGACAGCCTGGCCGGCCAGGATCCTTACCGGCACCACGCGTTCGAGATGCACTTCGGCCTGACCGACGCGCGGGGCGCGGCCAAGCCGCAGCTGACCGAGATGGCCACGTTCAGCCAGACCCTGGATCAGGTCGGCTTCGGGGACTGCCAGCGGTCCGCGAGCGACGCGGCCCTGGTCATCCCGTCGTACCTGGACACCGTCTACCCGTTCACCGTGGAGGAGGACCGCACCTACCTGGCCGGAGTGCTGCGCCAGGCGTACGTCTCGGCCCGGCTGGCCGACCTGCCCCCGGCCCTCACCCGGGAGAGCACCGGCATCGGCCAGGATGCCCGGCTGTACCTGGTGCCGTCGACCAAGCAGCTGCTCAGCCCCACCTGGCATCAGCTGGAGGCGCTGGCCGAAGGCGGGGCGGTCGTCTACGTCTCCTATTCACCGGGTGCCCACGGCGTGCACGCCGGCCCCTGGTTCGCACGGCTCAACGGCATGTTCGGGGTCCAGCACGAGCTGGGCTACGGCGCCCCGGCCCGGACCGAGGGCGGGCCGGTCACGTTCACGCTGGCGCAGGACTTCGGCACTCTCCCGCAGGGCGCCCAGCTGACGTTCGCCGCGTCTGGCGGCGGGCCGAGCCGCAGCTACCTGCCGGTCCGGCCGGACGGCGCCGAGGTGCTCGCGGTGGATAGCCGGGACCGGCCGGCGCTGCTGGTGCGCCGCACGGGCGCGGGGGCGCTGATCCTGTGCACGTATCCCATCGAGTACATGGCCGCCGTCACCCCGGGAGCCAACCCGGACGCCACGAGCATCCTGTACGACGCGCTCGCGACCTACGCGGGCGCGCGCCGGCCGGTGACCGTGGACGACCCGCGGGTGGCCGCCGACGTGCTGGTCCGCGCGGACGGTACCCGTTTCGCCTGGCTGGTCAGCCACGCGGCGGAGCCGGTCACGATCAAGCCGCAGGTCAGCTCGGGGTCACAGCTCTGCGGCCTGGACGGCGTGCCCGTCAGCGAGACCGTCACGCTGGAACCCTTCGGGGTCGGCGTGTTCGCCCTCGAAGCCGGCCCGCCGCACCCCGGCTGAGAGCGGGCGGCGTCAGCTGGCCGCGGCCATGGCCCGGGCGTGCGCGCTGAGCAGCTGGGCCGCCCCGTTCGTGCTGTTGCCCGGCTCGTTGTCCCAGATGATCCGGTAGCCGTCGTAGTCCGGGTAGAACGATCCGTCGTCCACCCGCGACGTCAGCAGCCAGAACTGGTCGCCCGCACCGCCGCGGGCCAGCACCGTGTCGGTCCAGGTCCGGTAGCCGGTGTCGCGGGCTGCCTCGTCCGCGATGCCCTGGGCGGCGTTGATCGCCAGCCCGTACTCCTCGATCACCACGGGCTTGCCCAGCGCGGCCCCGTCGGACAGATGGCTGGTGATCCAGGTGGTGCCCCAGCTGACCGGGTCGGTGCCCGGCTTGGACGACGGGTTCTCCCCCCAGCCCTGCGGGTACAGGTGGACCGTGCCGTAGTCGATGGCAGGCAGCGCGAGGAAGTCCTTCCAGCGGTCTCCCTCGTAGTTGGAGTACGGGTAGTCGGAGTTGGCCGGGTCGCCGTAAAACCCCTCGTCCCCCGTAGTGACCAGCTGGTGCGGGGCCAGGTGCTTGAAGTACGCGCTGGTCTGCGTGACCCAGGTCAGCAGCTGCTGCCCGGTCTTGTCGCTCCGGCTGCGGGGCTCGTTGGCGAGCTCGAAGGTCATGATCGTCGGATCTTCGTTGTACCGCAGGCCGGTATAGCGGTTGAACCGGGTCAGCACGTACTTCACGTAGGCGCGGTAGCAGTCCTGGATGGACCTGGTGCTGTAGAACATGTCGTGGTTGGTCGCGGCACCGTACGAGTCGTCGGGCAGGCCCAGGAACCAGCTCACGTACTGCGCCATGCCGCCGTAGTCGGGCCAGTTGTTCACCAGCGTGAGCACCAGCCGCAGGCCGAGCTGGCCCGCCTTGCAGATGGCGTAGTCCAGCGAATCGAACGCGGCGTCGTCGTACACGTACGGCTTCGGCTGCAGCGCGGTGTAACTGCCGCCGGAGCCGTCGGCGAACGCCCAGGCCCGGACCGCCGCCAGCGACATCGCCGCCGCGTCGTTGAGTGCGCTGTCAATCATGTAGTGCGACTGCTGGTGCAGGTAGTAGGTGTTGGTGCCGCCGAACCGCCACGCGGCCCCGCCCACGGAGAACGCCCCGTCCCGGGTGGTCACGAACCGGCTCGGCCGGCCCGGGAACGTTCCCCCGGACGGTAAGCCCGCCGGCGTGGCCAGGGTCCGGCCCCGGACGGCCGCCGCCGCGGGGCTGAGGCCCGAGCCGAGCGCGAGCCCCGCCGCGCCGGTGACCGTCCCGGCGAGCAGCGCCCGGCGGGACGTCCCCCGCGCCCCGGGATCCTGCTGATGCGGTGCAGCCATGGCGGACCTCCTGTGGATGTGGGGACGGCCCGGCCAGGTGCCGCGCCGTCGCGGGGACCAGATGAGCCTCCCGCGCGAGGCGCCGGCGCTCACCGGAAATGACATCACTAGACCGGTTTAGCGTCAATAGTCCAATAACGGTTTTATCGGCGCTATACCGGTTTAGAAGGATGGCCTTCCACGCGCCCGCGACACCAGCGCCCCAGCGGGCCGGTCAGCCGGCCGCCTTGACCGCCTGGGCCAGCCGGGCCAGGGTCCGCTCCCGGCCCAGCAGCTCGATCGACTCGTACAGCGGCGGCGAGACCCGCCGCCCGGTCACCGCGGCCCGCACCGGCGCGAACGCCGCCTGCGGCTTGAGCCCGAGCCCGGTCGGCTCGACCAGCGCCGCGGTCAGGGCCGCCCTGATCGCCTCGCGCGTCCACGGCTCGACCTCGGCCAGCGCCGCCTCCGCGGCCTGGAGCACGGGCAGCGCGTCCGGGCCGAGGGCCCGCTCGGCCTCCTGCGCTTCCACCTCGAAATGCTCCTCGTCGGCGAACAGGAAGCCGAGCATGCCCGGCGCCTCGGTGAGCCGGCTGATCCGGGTCTGGATGAGCGGCGCGGCCGCCGTGACCATGGCCAGCTCCGCCTCACTCGCCGGATCACCGATCACCCCGGCCCGCTGCAGGAACGGGATGATCCGCGAGACGAAATCGGCGGGGTCCAGCGCGCGGATCTTGTCCCCGTTGATCGACTCGAGCTTGCGCACGTCGAACTGGGCCGCGTTCGTGTTCACCCGGGCCAGGTCGAACTCCGCGGCCATCTCGGCCAGCGTGAACTCCTCCCGGTCCTCCCCGGGGGACCAGCCCAGCAGGGCCAGGTAGTTGTCGATCGCCTCGGGCAGGAAGCCCTCGTGCCGGTACCAGTTGACCGACACGACCCCGTTCCGCTTGGACAGCCGCTGCCCGTTCGTGCCGAGCACGTAGGGCAGGTGCGCGAAGACCGGGAACTGGTCCTCGGGGACGCCCATGGCCCGGTACACGGCGATCTGCCGGGGGGTGGAGGACAGCAGGTCCTCGCCGCGCACCACATGGGTGATCTTCATGAGCACGTCGTCCACCGCGACGGCCAGCGTGTACAGCGGGGAACCGTCCGCCCGGGCCAGGACGAAGTCCGGCACGTGCTCGTGGTCGAAGGTGACCTCGCCGCGGACCAGGTCGGTGAACGTGGTTGACCCTTCGGGCATCCGGAACCGCACCACCGGCTTGCGGCCCTCGGCCCGGTAGGCCGCGACCTGCTCGGCGGTGAGCACCCGGCAGTGCCCGTCGTAGCCGCTCGGGCCGCCCCCGGCCCGGGCCGCCGTCCGGCGGGCCGCGAGCTCCTCTGGGCTGCAGTAGCAGTAGTAGGCGTGGCCCTCGGCGAGCAGCCGCTGCACCCACTCGTGGTAGATGTCCAGCCGCTCGCTCTGCAGGTACGGGCCGTACGGGCCGCCGACCTCCGGGCCCTCGTCCCACTGCAGGCCGAGCCAGCGCAGCGTGTCCAGCGCGGAGGCGATGTACTCGGAGGTGACCCGGCTCTGGTCGGTGTCCTCGATCCGCAGCACGAAGGTCCCGCCGGTGTGCCGGGCGAACGCCCAGTCGTACAGCGCGGTCCGGATGTTGCCCACGTGCAGGTCACCACTGGGCGAGGGGGCGAAGCGGACCCGCACCCCTCCCCCGGGCTGGCTATCGGCAGGCGGGGTGTGCTCAGTCACGGTTCACCACCGTGTTGTGCAGCGACCCGACGTTCTCGATGGTCACGGACACTTCGTCTCCGTCCTCCAGGGGCCCGACGCCCGCCGGGGTGCCGGTCAGCAGCACATCGCCGGGCAGCAGGGTCATCACGGTGCTGACGTACTCGACCAGCGCGGGCACGTCGTACAGCAGCTGCGAGGTGCGCGCCTGCTGGCGGACTTCGCCGTTCACCTCGGTGGTGAGCTGGAGGTCGGCGGGGTCGGCGTCGGTCTCGATCCAGGGGCCCAGCGGGCAGAACGTGTCGAACCCCTTGGCCCGGGTCCACTGGCCGTCCCGGGCCTGCAGGTCGCGGGCGGTCACGTCGTTGGCGCAGGTGTAGCCGAAGATGACCTCGCCCGCCTGGGCCGCGGGAACCTCGCGGCAGAGCCTCCCGATGATCACCGCCAGCTCGCCCTCGTAGTCCACCCGCTGGGTCAGCTTGACCGGGTAGGCGATCTGGTCCCCGTGCCCGACGACCGCGGTGGACGGCTTGAGGAACAGGACCGGCTCCGCGGCAGGCTCAGCGCCCATCTCGCGGGCGTGATCGGCGTAGTTGCCGCCGACCGCCACCACCTTGCTCGGCAGGACCGGGGCCAGCAGCCGCACGTCGTCCAGCGGGAAAGGTCGCCCCGGTGAACTGGACGCCTCCCTTGCCGGGACTGAACGGGTGCCCCCGCAGCTCGGCGACGACGCTCAGCCCCGCCGCCCCGGCCCCGGGACGGGCCGCACCGGCCCCATCCGCCTGGGCCTCCCCGACCACCCCGTATGCGACCTCGCCGCCCTTGGCAAATCTCGCGATGCGCACCGCTCAACCTCTTCGATGGAAGTCACGGCCCAGGCTCGCCCCGGGCTCTTTCAGAGCCTACTGAGCGCGCCCGGCGGCCCAGGCCCGGCAACGGTCCCGGACGGGCTACTGCAGGTACCCCTCGACCTCGGACGCGGGGCGGGAGGCGCTCTCGGCCGGGTCCTCGCCGAACTCACGGCGAGCCCGGCGCTGGCGGAGCAGGTCCCAGCACTGGTCGAGGGACTCCTCCACCGAGCGGAGCCGGGCCTGCTCCTCGGCGCTGGGCAGCTTTCCGCTGGCGACCTGCGCGCGGAGCTCGTGCTCGGTCTGGATCAGCTCGTCGATGTGGCCCATGATCTGCTTGTCATCCATGAGTCCCACCGTACGGGAAACCGCGGGCCCACCGTCCGCGGGACAGGCCTTAGCCTGGCCCGGTGCCGGATCCAGTCTTCCTCATCACCGGGGCGTCGGGGGGCATCGGCGCGGCCACCGCCCGGGCCGCGGCCCGGGCCGGGTACCGGGTGGCGCTCAGCGGCCGCCGGCCGGGCCCGCTGCGGGACCTGGCCGCGGAACTCGGCGGCCCGCCGCGCGCCCTGGCGGCGGGCTGCGACGTGTCCGACTGGGATCAGCTGCTCGCCCTGGTCAGCGAGGTACTCGGCACCCTGGGCCGGCTCGACGTGGTCTTCGCCAACGCGGGCTGGTCCGCGCCGACCTCGTTCCTGGGTCACGACGGCCTGCCCCCGGCTCGAGTGGCACGGGCTGGTGGCCACGAACGTGCTCGGGACCGCGCTGACCGCCCGCGCCGTCCTGCCGGTGCTGGCCCGGTCCGGCGGCCATCTCCTGCTGACCGGGTCGGTGGCCGGGCGCGTGACCCGGCCCGGGAGCCTGTACTCGGCCACCAAGTGGGCGGTGGGCGCGCTGGCGGCCAGCATCCGCGCCGAGTGCGTGGGCACGGGCGTCCGGGTCACCCTGATCCAGCCCGGCCTGACCGACGCCGGGCCGGCCGGCCCGGGACGGCAGGCCGACCCCAAGCTGGCGCCCGCCGACGTCGCCGCCGCCGTGATGTACGCGGTGGCCCAGCCCGCCGGGGTGGACGTCAGCGAGATCATGATCCGGCCGGTCGGGCAGGATCCGTTCCGCTGACCCCTGCCGGGTCGAGAGCGGAACGGTCAGCGCCGGCACGGGCCTTCCAGGACCCCGGCCGCGCAGCGCGCGACGCCGAGCCCGAGCACGGCCGCCAGGCCCAGCGCGGCCGGCAGCCCGGCCAGGCTCGCGCACCCGCCGATCAGCGCCGGGCCGCCGACCAGGCCCAGATAGCCGAGGCCCGCCACCCGGGCGATGTCCCCGCCCGGGCGGTCCGGGTCGACCCGTCCGGCCGCCGAGAACAACTGCGGGATCGTGCAGGAGAAGCCGGCGCCGCTGAGCGGCGAACCCGATGACCGCACCGAGCGGGCCGTGACTGAGCAACGCCGAAGCCAGCCCGGCCGACGGCGAGCAGGCCGCACCGGCGGACCGTACCCGCGGGACCGTACCGGGCGGCCAGCCGATCGCCGGCCAGCCGCCCCGCCGCCATCGCGAGGGAGAAGGCCGCGAACCCGGCGGCCGCGATACCCCCGCTGGGCACCCAGGTCGTCCCGCAGGTAGAGGCCGCTCCAGTTGGCCGCCGCACCCTCAGCGATCAGGGAGCACAGGGCGAGCAGGCCGAGTGCTATCAGCCGCGACGAGCCCGGGTCCCGCCGCCATCCGCGGCCTCTGCCTCGCCGGGCCCGGGCGCGGTATCGCGGGCCGCGCCGGCCGGGGATCCGGAGGCAGCACCGGCCGGCCTGGCGGGGCCGCGGCGGCGCGGTCAGCGGCCTTCCGGCCCGGCGGGGTCGCCGAGCAGCCAGCGCCCGGCGATCAGCGACGGTGGCCGCTGCCAGCCAGCGGCGATGGCGAGGGACCGCGGCCGGCCCGGCCCCGAGCCAGGCCAGCAGTCCGCCCAGGACGGCCCCGGCCAGCCCGCCCACGCTGAAGGACGCGTAGAACGAGGCCATCAGCGGCCGCCCGTAGGCCTGCTCCATCTGGACACCCTGCGCGCCCAGGCCCACGCTCATCAGGCCGCCGGTGAAGCCGAAGGCCAGCAGTGCGCCGATGACCGCGGCGTAAGGTGCCGGCCGTCCACAAGGCCAGCGGCAGGACCGCGACGGCCAGCCCGGCCAGCCGGCACAGCCGGGCGCTGCCGAACCGGTCCGCCAGCCGGCCTGCCAGCGGCATCACCGCGACCAGCCCGGCGGGGCCCACCGGCAGGGACAGGCCGAGCAGCCCGTCGGTGAGGTGCAGCCGGACCTTGACGCCGGGGATCCGGGCGACCCAGATGCCCTCGGCCAGGCCGAGGATCACGAAGTAGGCCAGCACGGCGGCCCGCGCGCAGCGCAACTCGCCAGGCGACGCATCCCGGCCAGGGGTGACCCGGGCAACGCTGACAGCGGCCTGGTAGCTACTGGCTGGCGATGAGCCGGGGTCTGGAGCTCTGCCGTAAGTACGGAGGCTTATGCCCGAACAATACCGGCAAGTCCGGTTCTAGTAACAGAGCGCAAGGGTATGGTTTCGCGGTGAGCTCATGCCCGGCCGCGGTGACCCGCCCGCACGCGGGCGGGTCACCGGGCAGCTCACTCGCCGCGGGCGTGAGGGCTGGTGGCCCGCCCGCAGCAGCGCGTAAGTCACGGCTTCCTCGAGGGCGTGCCAGGACGCGGCGATGATGTTCTCGTCCACGCCCACCGTGCTCCAGGTCCCGTCGGCCGCGCCGGTGCCGTCGCTGGACTCGATGAGCACCCGGGTGACCGCGCCGGTCCCGTGCGAGCCCTCCAGGATGCGCACCTTGTAGTCGGCCAGTTCCAGCATGGCCAGCTCCGGGTAGAGCCCCTCCAGGCCGACCCGCAGGGCCTTGTCCAGCGAGTTGACGGGCCCGTTGCCCTCGCCGGTGGCCACGATCCGCTCACCCTTGGCGTGCAGCTTCACGGTGGCCTCGCTGACCACCTCGCCGCCGGCCCGCTGCTCCACGATGACCCGCCAGGATTCGACCTGGAAGTGGCGCTGCCGCTCGCCCGCCAGCTCGTCACGCAGCAGCAGCTCGAAGGACGCGTCGGCGGCCTCGAAGGTGTATCCGCGCGCCTCCAGTTCCTTGACCCGGCCGACCACCCGGCCGACAGTGTCCTTGTCACCGGACAGGTCGTAGCCGAGCTGCTTGCCCTTGATCTCGACCGAGGCACGGCCGGCCATGTCCGAGACCAGCATCCGCATGTCGTTGCCGACCACCGCCGGGTCGATGTGCTGGTAGAGCATGGGGTCCACCTTGACCGCCGACGCGTGCAGGCCGGCCTTGTGCGCGAAGGCCGAGAACCCGACGTACGGCTGGTGGGTGCTGGGGGTGACGTTGGTGACCTCGCTGATGGCGTGGGCCACCCGGCTCATCTCGGCCACGCAGCCCTCCGGCAGCACGACCTGGCCCTTCTTCAGCTGGAGCCCGGCGACCACGCTGAACAGGTTGGCGTTGCCGGCCCGCTCCCCGTAGCCGTTGGCGCAGCCCTGCACGTGGGTCACGCCGGCGTCCACCGCGACCAGGCTGTTCGCCACGGCGCAGGCGGTGTCGTCGTGGCAGTGGATGCCGAGCCGGGCACCCGTCACGGCGGCGACCGCGGTCACCACGTCGCCGAGCTCGCCGGGGAGCATGCCGCCGTTCGTGTCGCAGAGCGCGACCACGTCCGCGCCCGCCTCCGCGGCGACCCGGACCACCTCGAGCGCGTAGGCCGGGTCGGAGCGGTACCCGTCGAAGAAGTGCTCCGCGTCCAGGAACACCCGCTGCCCTTCGGCCCGCAGGTGGCTGACCGTGTCGCGGATCATGGCCAGGTTCTCGTCCAGCGTCGTGCGCAGGGCCAGCCGGACGTGCCGGTCGTGACTCTTGGCGACAAGAGTCACGACCGGCGCCCCGGACTCGCGCAGAGCGGCGACCTGTGGGTCGTCGGCCGCCTGCAGGCCGGGCCGGCGGGTCGCGCCGAACGCGGCAAGCTGCGCGTGCCTGAGGTCCAATTCGGTGCGGGCCCGCTGGAAGAACTCGGTGTCCTTGGGGATCGCCCCGGGCCAGCCACCCTCGATGAAGCCAACGCCGAACTCGTCGAGACGGCGGGCGATAGCCAGCTTGTCGGCGACGGTCAGGGTCAGCCCTTCCTGCTGGGCACCGTCGCGGAGCGTGGTGTCGTAGACGTGGAACACATCGTCGGGCCTCTGGGCCATGACCTCGTCCGTCTCTGTCGTGCGGCGGTGGGGCCGCGCTTGTGGGTGGATGCCGGTGTACCTGGGTGCCCGCAAAACAAAAGACCCCTCGCGGCATGCGAGAGGTCTGCGCGTCGGCTTGTGCGGGCTGCCAGCCGTGAGGCGGGCCCTGCTAGGTGCCGACGCGCCTGCCGATAATGATGCGGCCGGACGTCATGCACCCAGTCTTACACACCTGGCTCAGTCCTCGCGCCTCAACGCCCCGGCCGGGGTGCCCGCATGACCCGGCCGGGGTGCGTATCCGGATGCCTCACGCGAGTGCTGCACCCGCTCGCTCAGCAGATCTTGTGGACCCAGCCGTGCGGGTCGGGGAGCTGGCCGTACTGGATGCCGACCAGCTCCTCGCGCAGGCGCATGGTGACCGGGCCCGGGGTGCCGTCGCCGATCATCCACTCGCCGCTGGCGCTCTTGACCTTCCCCACCGGGGTGATCACGGCGGCGGTACCGCAGGCGAACACTTCGGTGAGCTCGCCGGAGGCGCATTCCTCCCGCCACTGGTCGGCGGAGATCTTGCCTTCTTCGGTACGGAAGCCCAGATCCGGGCCGAGGGTCAGCAGCGACTCGCGGGTGATGCCGGGCAGCATGGTCCCGGTCAGGGCCGGGGTCATGATCCGGGCGTCCGGGCCGGTCCCGTAGACGAAGAACAGGTTCATCCCGCCCATTTCCTCGACCCACCGTCGCTCGACCGCGTCCAGCCAGACCACCTGGTCACAGCCGCTCTGGACGGCCTGGATCTGCCCGGCGAAGGCGGCCGCGTAGTTGCCGCCGCACTTCGCCTCGCCGGTGCCACCCGGCGCGGCGCGGGTGTAGTCCTCGGACAGCCAGACCGAGACCGGGCGGACCCCGCCCTTGAAGTACGCCGCGGCCGGCGACGCGATCACCGTGTACTGGTAGGAAGACGAGGGATGGTTCACGCCCAGCCCCCGCTGGGTGGCGATCATGAAGGGCCGCAGGTAGAGGCTGTGCCCTTCGGCCGTGGGGACCCAGTCCCGGTCCTGGCTGACCAGGAGCTCGATAGAGCGCAGGAACGCCGCCTCGGGCAGTTCCGGCATGGCCAGCCGGGTCGCGGACCGCTTGAACCGGGCCGCGTTGGCGCTGGGCCGGAACGCCACGATCGGGCCGCCGCCCTGGCGGTAGGCCTTCAGCCCTTCGAAGATCTCCTGGGCGTAGTGGAACACCGCGGTGGCCGGCTCCAGCATGAGCGGCCCGTAGGGCTGCAGCAGGCCGTCATGCCAGCCCCGCTCCTGCGTCCACTGCAGCGTGACCATGTGGTCCGTGAATACCTCGCCGAACCCCGGGCTCGCCAGGACACGCTCGCGTTCCGCCGTCGGAACGGGATCGGCGCTGGCGCGGACGTCGAAAGCGATCTCGGTGCTCGGGCTTGCCGTCATGACTGGGTCCTTCGTTGTGACCAGTGTGGTTATCTCGTTGTCTTCTCATCGCCGCGCGCTGCTGGCGCGCTACACGGAGCCGCGGCCGGGTCGGCCTGCGGACCTATCCGGCTACCCGCGCGGCGATGTCGTCGCCGATCTCGGGAGTGACCCGCGCCGCCCAGGCTCCCTGCCGCTCGACCAGGTCGTCGGCCACGGCCTGCTCGATGCGGGACGCCTCGGTGGCCAGGCCCAGGTGGTCGCACAGCATGGCCGCGGACAGGATGGCCGCGGTCGGGTCGGCCTTCTGCTTGCCGGCAATGTCCGGCGCGCTGCCGTGCACCGGCTCGAACATGCTCGGGGCACTCCGCTCAGGGTTGATGTTCCCGCTCGCGGCGAGCCCGATACCCCCGGCCACCGCCGCCCCCAGGTCGGTGAGGATGTCACCGAAGAGGTTGTCGGTCACCACCACGTCGAAGCGGTCCGGCTGGCTGACGAAGAACATCGAGGCGGCGTCGACGTGGCAGTAGTCCACCGCGATCGAGCTGAACTCCTTGGCCAGCGCCTCGACGGTGCGCTGCCACAGGTCCCCGGCGTAGGCGAGCACGTTCGTCTTGTGCACCAGGGTCAGTTTCTGGGCGGGCCGCTCGGCGGCCCGCTCGAACGCGTACCGGACCACCCGCCGCACCCCGAACGCCGTGTTCAGGCTCTCCTGGGTGGCCACCTCCTCGGGCGTTCCCTTGCGCAGCACGCCGCCGGCTCCGGTGTAGGGGCCCTCGGTGCCTTCCCGGACCACCAGCATGTCGATGGACTCGGGCCGGACGCTGGCCAGCGGGGTGAGCACACCCGGGTAGAGCCGGACCGGGCGCAGGTTGACGTACTGGTCAAGCTCGAAGCGCAGCCGCAGGAGCAGGCCCCGCTCCAGCACGCCGCTGGGCACGGTCGGGTCGCCGACCGCGCCGAGCAGGATCGCGTCCTGGGACCGGATCTCCCCCAGCACCGAATCGGGCAGTGTTTCCCCGGTGCGGTGCCACCGCTGGGCGCCGAGGTCGTAGGTGGTGTCGTCAATGCCCACGTTCGCGGCCTGGAGGACCTTGAGCGCCTCGGCCACGACCTCTGGGCCAATACCGTCCCCGCCGATGACGGCGAGCTTGATCGCTGAAGATGCCATGCGCGTACCTTACTGGCCGGCTGCGGCCGCTGACTGTCCGCCGTTATCACGCCGGTCCAGGGCCATCTGAAGGGCCCGGGTGGCAGGAGCAGTGGCGGAAGTGGCGGGAGCCGGACGGCCGGTCCTGGGGGGCTGGGCGGCCCGGCGGTCCGCACCGGGCCGGGGGGAATGGCCGGCCGGGTCATGGTCAGCGGGAGGCTGATTCCACGGATACATGTCGTACACGACGCGGTCTCCTGACGCGTTGCTGGCGGCTCACCGCGCGGCGCCGGGCAGGTGGCCCGCATCCCGCTGACCGGTCCGGTCGCGGTGCGCTCCAGCGGCCCCGGGATGCCGGGCGCGCTGTGGTGAGATCCCTCGGGCGGACTTACGGCCAGCACCGCTTCCCGCAGCGGGTGGCCGGCCTGCCCTGATCAGGCCCCGCTACGGCCGGTAATGATGGATACGAAGCGCCGCATTTACTTGGACATCCTAGTACCTGAAGGGCTGGTTGTCGCGCGCGGGACAGATCCGTCTCTCATTCTGAGACTGACCGGCCGGCCCGGTTACTGATCGACCAGGTCCACGGTGCGGCCGACTACCGCCCCGATCGTGGACAGGATGTCGTCGAGCACGACCGCGGGTATGGCCGAGTCCACCGACAGCACGATCAGGGCGTGGCCGCCCCGGGCGTCGCGGCATACCTGCATCCCGGCGATGTTGATTCCCTCGCTGCCCAGGATCTGGCCCACCGTGCCGACCACGCCCGGCCGGTCGGTGTAGGTCAGGAACACCATGTGCTCGGCGGGTGCGATCTCCATCTCGAAGCCGTTGACCTCGACCAGCTTTTCCTGCTGCCGCCGCCCGCTCAGCGTGCCGGACGCGGAGACCACCTGGCCGTCGGGCATGATCCCGCGCAGGGTCACCAGGTTCCGCCAGTCCGGGCTGTCCGCCTCGGTGACCAGGCTGACCTCGACGCCGCGCTCGCTGGCCAGCAGGGGCGCGTTCACGTAGGTCACCGCGTCCTCGACCACGTCGGTGAAGACGCCCTTGAGCGCGGCCAGCTGGAGTACCCGGACGTCGTGACTGGCGATCTCGCCCCGCACCTCCACGTCGATCCGGGCGGCCATCCCGCCGGCCAGCGCGGTAAAGATGCGGCCGAGCTTCTCGGCCAGCGGGAGGCCGGGCTTGACGTCCTCATCGACCACGCCACCCTGCACGTTCACCGCGTCCGGGACGAACTCGCCGGCCAGGGCCAGCCGGACGGACCGGGCGACCTGGGTACCCGCCTTCTCCTGGGCCTCGG
The DNA here is from genome assembly GCA_963713815.1 of uncultured Actinomycetes bacterium. Lineage (GTDB taxonomy): Bacteria > Actinomycetota > Actinomycetes > Streptosporangiales > Streptosporangiaceae > RYN-230. Next base: position 61,097 of record CAVQNH010000002.1, on the reverse strand, counting down.
CCGTGCTGGCGCCCAGGTGCGGGGTCGCCACGACGCCGGGGATCTCCAGCAGCGGGTTGCCGGTGGCAGGCTCCGTGGTGAACACGTCGATGGCCGCCCCCGCGACCCGGCCCTCGCGCAGCGCCAGCGCCAGCGCCTGCTCGTCGACGATGCCGCCCCGGGCTGCGTTCACGATGCGCACGCCCGGCTTGACCAGGTGCAGTTCCTTGTCGCCGAGGAGGCCGATGGTCTCGGCGTTCCTGGGCAGGTGGACCGTGATGAAGTCCGCCTCGCCCAGCAGTTCGTCCAGGCTGGCCAGCCGCACGCCAAGCTGGGCCGCCCGGGCCGGGGGCACATAAGGGTCATAGGCGACGACCCGCATCCCGAACGCGCTGAGCCGCTCGGCCACCAGGACGCCGATCCGGCCCAGCCCCAGGATGCCGGCCACCTTGCCGTCGAGTTCGACCCCGGTGAAGGCGGATCGCTTCCACTCGCCGGCCCGCAGCGAGGCGGCGGCCTGCGGCACGTTGCGGGCCACGGCCAGCAGCAGGGCGACCGCATGCTCGGCGGCGCTGACGATGTTGGAGGTGGGCGCGTTCACCACCATCACGCCCGCCCGGGTGGCCGCCTCCACATCGACGTTGTCCAGGCCGACCCCCGCGCGGGCGACCACCCGGAGCTGCGGGGCGTGGGCTAGCGCCTCGGCATCGATTGTGGTGGCGCTGCGCACGATGACCGCGTCGGCCCCGGCGAGCGCGGCGAGCAGCGCGTGACGGTCCGAGCCGTCCGTGTGGCGCACATCAAAGTCGGTTTCCAGCTGCGTGACGGCGGCCGGCGAAAGTTCCTCGGCGATGAGGACGATAGGTGCAGGCACGGCGATGGCCCCTTATGACGGACAGCGAAAGCTCAGTCTAGCGGAGCTTGTGAAAACGTTCACGAGTCGAGGGGAGTCACAGCCGTCCGGCCGGTGAGCAGTGCGGTGCATACGGGGCCGGTGTGGTTGCGCAGGTGGGCGGTGTGGTTGCGCAGGTGGGCGGTGCGGTTGCGCAGGTGGGCGGTGCGGTTGCGCAGGTGGGCGGTGCGGCGCCAGCCCCAGGCTGGCGCCACACCGTCAAGCCTGGGCTCAGGAGCCGTCCGCGTCACCCGAGGTGTCCAGCCAGCTCATCAGGGGCCGCAGCTGAGCGCCGACCTGCTCGATCTGGTCCGCCCGGGAGGCCTCACGCCGCTTGAGGAAGTTGGGCCGGCCAGAGTCGAACTCCTCGATCAGCTCCCGGGTGAACGTGCCGTCCTGCACCTCACCCAGGATCCGGCGCATCTCCTCACGGCTCCGCTCGTCCACCAGCCGCGGCCCGCGGGTGTAGCCGCCGAACTCGGCGGTGTCCGACACCGACCAGTACATCTTGGAGATGCCGCCCTCATACATGAGGTCCACGATCAGCTTCATCTCGTGCAGGCACTCGAAGTAGGCGATCTCGGGCTGGTAGCCCGCCTCGACCAGGGTGTCGAACCCGGCCTTGATGAGCTCGGACACGCCGCCGCACAGGACGGCCTGCTCGCCGAACAGGTCGGTCTCGGTCTCCTCCTTGAAGGTGGTGACCAGCGCGCCCGCCCGGGTGCCGCCGATGGCCTTGGCGTAGGACAGAGCCAGCGGCCAGGCGTTCCCGGTCGCGTCCTGCTCCACGGCGACGAGCACCGGCACGCCGCGCCCCTCGGAGAACTGGCGGCGGACCAGGTGGCCCGGGGCCTTGGGGGCCACCATGCACACGTCCACCCCGGCGGGCGGGCGGATGAGCTGGTAGCGGATGTTCAGGCCGTGCGCGAAGAACAGCGCGTCGCCGTCGATGAGGCTCGGCTCGATGGCCTCGGCGTACAGCGCCCGCTGGAGGTGGTCCGGGACCAGCACCATGATCAGGTCGGCCTCTTCGCAGGCCTCGCGCGGGGTGGTGACCCGGAGTCCCTCGTTGACCGCGCTCTCCCGGCTGCGGGACCCCTCCGGGAGCCCGACCCGGACGTCGACCCCGGAGTCACGCAGGGACAGCGCGTGCGCGTGTCCCTGGCTGCCGTACCCGAGGACGGCGACGTGCCGGCCCTGGATGATGCTGAGGTCGGCACCGTCGTCATAGAAAATGTCTGCCATTGTCTGCCTTTCGCTTACCGCTTGTTCATTCTCAGCCACGGGCCCAACCACGGGCCCATCTCCACCACGGGCTCATCTCCACCACGGGCCGCCGCCGGGGAGCCCGGCCCACCACGAGTTCTGGCCACCAGGGGCCGCACGTCACGGCGCGGCGCCTGCCCCGCTGCGCTCGGCCACCCGGTCCACGGGACGCAGCGCCCGGTCCGTGATCGACCGGCCACCCCGGCCGAGGGCCACCATGCCGGACTGGACGAGTTCCTTGATACCGAACGGCTCGAGCACCCTGATCAGGGCGTCCAGCTTGTCGCGGTTGCCGGTCGCCTCGACCGTGACCGCGTCCTGGGCCACGTCGACCACCTTGGCACGGAACAGCGTCACGGTCTCCAGCACCCGCGACCTGCTCTCCAGGTCGGCCCGCACCTTGATCAGCAGCAGCTCGCGCTGCACCGAGGCGGTGGGCTCGAGTTCCACGATCTTGAGCACGTTGATCAGCTTGTTGAGCTGCTTGGTCACCTGCTCCAGCGGGTGATCGGCGCAGTCCACCACGATCGTCATCCGGGAGATCTCCGGGTGCTCGGTGGGCCCGACCGCGAGCGAGTCGATGTTGAACCCGCGGCGGGAGAACAAGCCCGCGATCCGGACGAGCACGCCCGGCTTGTTCTCCACCAGCACGGAGAGCGTGTGCCTGTTCATGGTCGGCTCCTGATCACGGAGGCGGGCCAGCCCCTGGCTCATTCGGTCACATCCCAGTCCGGCGCCATGTTCCGCGCCACGATGATGTCGTCATTGCTGGTGCCCGCGGCGACCATCGGCCAGACCATGGCGTCACGGTGCACGATGAAATCGACCACCACGGGCCGGTCGTTGATCTTCATGGCCTGCTCGATCACCGCGTCCACGCTCGCCGCGTCCTCGCAGCGCAGTCCCACGCACCCGTAGGCCTCAGCGAGTTTGACGAAGTCGGGGACGCGTGTCCCGCCGCCGGCCGCCGGATCCCGCTGGGGTGGTGGCTGTTCGTGGCTGAGCGCTTCGTCGTACGTGCGCGCCACCCGGTCCAGGTCGGTGTTGGAGTACCGCTCGTTGTAGAACAGCGTCTGCCACTGGCGGACCATGCCGAGGTTGCCGTTGTTGATGATGGCGATCTTGACCGGGATGCCTTCCACCGCGCAGGTGGCCAGCTCCTGGTTGGTCATCTGGAAGCAGCCGTCGCCGTCGATCGCCCACACGCACGCGGCCTGGTCGGCCACCTTGGCACCCATCGCGGCGGGCACCGCGTAGCCCATGGTGCCGGCCCCGCCGGAGTTCAGCCAGTGGCCGGGCCGCTCGTGGCTGATGAACTGGGCGGCCCACATCTGGTGCTGGCCCACCCCGGCCACGTAGATCGCGTCCGGGCCGGCGATCTGGCCGATCCGCTCGATCACGTACTGCGGGGCCAGGGACCCGTCCTCGGGCTGGTCATAGCCGAGCGGGTAGGTGTTGCGCAGGGCATCCAGCTGGGACCACCAGGCGGCCAGGTCGGTGCGGTGACCCGCCTCGAACTCGGAGGTGACCGCGGCGATCAGCTCGGTGATCACCTCACGGCAGTCCCCCACGATGGGCACATCGGCGCGCCGGTTCTTGGAGATCTCCGCGGGGTCGATGTCGGCGTGCACCACCGCGGCCCCGGGCGCGAAGCTGTCCAGCTTGCCGGTGACCCGGTCATCGAACCGCGCGCCGAGGGTGATGAGCAGATCCGACTTCTGCAGCGCACCCACGGCCGCCACCGTGCCGTGCATGCCGGGCATGCCCAGGTTCTGGCGGTGGCTGCCCGGGAAGCCGCCCCGGGCCATCAGCGTGGTGACGACCGGGATGCCGGTCAGCTCGGCCAGCTCCAGCAGTTCCGGGCTGGCGCCCGCCTTGATCACGCCGCCGCCCACATAGAGCACCGGGCGGCTGGCCCCGGCGATCAGCCGGGCCGCCTCGCGGACCTGCCGGGAATGCGGCCGCGTCACGGGGTGATAGCCGGGCAGGTCGAACACGGGCGGCCAGCGGAACTCGGTCTCCGCCTGGAGCGCGTCCTTGGCCACGTCGACCAGCACCGGGCCGGGCCGGCCGGTGGAGGCCACGTGGAACGCCTCGGCCACCGTGCGCGCGATGTCGTCAGCGTTGGTGACCAGGAAGTTGTGCTTGGTGACCGGCAGCGTGATGCCGGAGATGTCGGCTTCCTGGAAGCCGTCGGTGCCGATCAGGCTGGACGACACCTGGCCGGTGATGGCGACCACCGGCACCGAGTCCATGTAGGCATCGGAGAGCGGGGTGACCAGGTTGGTCGCGCCCGGCCCGGACGTGGCCATGCACACCCCGGGGCGCCCGGTCACCTGTGCGTATCCGGTGGCCGCGTGCCCGGCGCCCTGCTCGTGACGGACCAGGATGTGCCGGACCGACGGCGAGTCGAAGAGCGGGTCGTACAGCGGCAGGATGGCGCCGCCCGGGATGCCGAAGACCACGTCCACGCCCAGCTGCTCCAGCGCCCGGACCAGGGCCGAGGCCCCCGTCATCCGGGTGCCCGCGGCGGGGGCGGGCTCGCTGCGCGGCGCCGGGTCGGCGCGGTGCGGCGCGTCATGGCGCGGGCCCTGGTCGCTGCGGGGCCGCTCGGCGGGCGCACCGGGCGCCGCCGTGGCTCCCGGCTGGGCCGGCCCGGAGTGGGTATCCGCCGCATCGCGTGACGCGGCTCGGGCTGCTAGGTCGCGCGGAGTCGGGCCGGGGCCCTTCCGCGCCGTGCCTGCGAGTCCGGGGCCCGGATGGGCCGCGGTCGTCTGGTCGGTCATCGCAAGCTTCCTCGTCTGCGGTCGGTAGCTGATGGGCAACAAAAAACCCTCGGCGCCTTAGGGCGGACGAGGGTAGCGCGCAGGTAGCTGGCCTATGTCAGCTGCTTGCGCGCCTGGTGAGTACGAGCACGGGATTACCGGACACGGGTATCACTCTGTCCCAGTCCCGGGCTGCCGTCAACTTGAGAGCCCATTCGTCTCAGCTGGCGAGATGACGGGCGGGCGTGATGACGTCGCCGAACGGGAGCTCGCCGCCCGCCGGCCCCTGCTCGCCGCCTGCGCCGCGTTCGCCGGCCAGGCGCTCACCCGCCAGGCGCTCACCGCCCAGCCCGGGACCGCCGGCCATTTCTCCCGGCCCGCCCGCGTCCTCCGGCCATCTCCCCGACCAGCCCCGGCCCGGCCGCCATCCCGCCGCCTGGACCCTGGCCACCGGCCAGGCCAGGGAGACTGGCCGGCGGCGCGGGTGCGGCCACGAAGGGGCCGAGGCCCAGCGTGCAGCCCATGGCGGCGAGCAGGTCGCGCTGCTCGGCCCGCTCGATCCCGTCCGCGACCACCGCGATGCCCAGGTCCCTGCCCACCCGGACCAGCGCCTTGATCAGGATCTCGGCCGCGGCGTCCACGCCCAGGCCCGCGACCAGTTCCGGGCCGATCCGGACCAGGTCGACCGGATGCTGGCCGAGCCGGGCCAGCGAGCCGTACCCGGCCGCGGAGACATCCACGGCCAGCCGGACCCCCCGCTCGCGCAGCTCACCGAGCCCGCGCAGGATGGCGTCGCCACCCTCGCCCAGCACCGGGGAGGGGATCTCCAGGATGAGCGCGTCCGGGGCGAGCCCGCTGACCGCGAGCGCGCCCAGGACCGAGTCGGCGAACGGCCCCACCAACTGGCTGGCCACGCAGCGCAGCCACAGGCTGGCCTCCCAGCCGTCCCGCCACCAGGCGGCCGCCTGGGCGCAGGACTCACGCAGCATCCAGTCGCCCAGCTCGACGGTCACCCGGGCCGTCTCGGCCGCGGCCAGGAACTCCTGGCGCGGCACATCGGCCTCGTCCCCGCGCCACCGGGGCAGCGCCTCCGCGCCGATGACCCGGGAGCTGGCCAGGTCGGCGATGGGCCGGTACGCCAGCTCCAGCCCGTCTTCCCCGGGCTCATCCTCGGCCGGCTGGGCCTCACCGCGCAGGCCATGGCTGAGGGCCCGGCTCAGCTGCGCCGCGAGGCTCAGGCGGCGCTGGCTGCCGGGGTAGGGCAGCGCCGGGAAGACCTCGAGCCGCCCGCCCCCGGCCTCCTTGGCCCGGGACACCGCGGCGTCAGCGTTGCGCCAGACATACCCGGCCGGGCTGCCGTCCGCGAGCGCGACACCGACGCTGGCCGACAGGTCGACGCTGCGGTCGGCGGCCCGGAACGGCTCGGCGGCCACGCTGACCAGGATGCGCTGGGCCAGCTCGACGATCTCCCCGGCGGAGGAGGCGTCCTGGATCAGGACCGCGAACACGTCGCCGCCCCAGCGGGCCACCGCGCCGCGGGGCGGTACGGACTCGCGCAGCCGCCGGGCCACCTGGGCGAGGACGAGGTCTCCCGCGCTGGGACCCGCGGCGTCGTTCACGCTGGTGAAGGCGTCCAGATCGACCAGGATCACCCCGGGCACGCCCGGGGTAGCGGTGCCGCCGTAGCTGAGTACCTCCCGGGCCCGCTCCTCCAGGTAGGCCCGGTTCGGCAGCCCGGTCAGCCCGTCGTGGTAGGTCAGGTGCGCGATCTGGCGGCGCAGCGCCACCTGGTCGCTGACGTCCCGCGAGGTGACCAGCAGCCGGTCCGGGGCCCCCTGGCTGCGGTGCCGCGAGATGGTCGCCTCGACGTACCGCCAGGTCCCGTCGGCCGCCCGGACCCGGCAGGAATAGCGGACCGGCTGAGCCTGGGCTCCGGCCACCGACGCCGCCTCCCGGACCGCGCGGAGCCCGCCCAGCCGGTCCTCCGGGTGCACCAGGTCGGCCAGGACCTGGCCTTCCAGGCCGGCCGGGGTGTACCCGTAGTCGCGGACGGTGGGACTGGCGTAGCTGATGGCCCCGCCGTAGTCGCACACCAGCACGACGTCGCTGATCCGGTCGGCCAGCTCGCGGAATTGCTGGCCCGACTCATGCCAGAGCCTGGACCGGATGCTGTCCCGGTGCACGAGGATCACGACCCGCGCGGTCAGCGCGAGCAGCGCGGTCCCGGTGACCAGGGCCAGCACCGGCTTGCCCGACGGGCTGCCCGCCAGGACCCAGCCGATCAGCACCAGCGCGGCGGCCGCCGCGCTGACCGCGGCCAGCGTGGTGGTGGCGTGCGCCCGGGCCCGGGTGAACTGGGCCGCATCCCCCGGGCCCACGCGCCACGAGTCGCCCAGCCAGGGGGCGCAGCCCAGCACGCAGAACGCGGCGACCAGCAGCAACTGGGCGGCCACGCCGGGATGCCCGTTGGTGGTCTCGGCCCCGACGGCCAGCATGTCGCTCGCGGACACCGCGACCAGGGCCACCGCCGGCGCGACGCCGCGACGGCCGGCCGCCACCGCCAGGGGGAGCACGGCGCCCAGCACGAGCAGGTCGGCCAGCGGATGGATCAGCTCGGCGGCGAACGTGCCCGCGTCGTCACCCGAGCGCACGTATCCCGCGCTGAGCACCGTGATCCAGCCGATGATGAACAGGGCGGACGCCACGACGTAGCCGTCCGCGCCGCGCGCCACCGCGGTGCCGACCCGGGTCCGGTGGCGCTGGGCCAGCGGGTGACGCGCCGCCTCGCGCCGCGACCCGAGGCTGACCAGCCCGGTGACCAGGGCGGCCAGCGCCAGCAGCCCGGGCAGGTCGGCGAAGGTGAACGGGAACGTAGCCCCGGCCGAGCCGCCGGCCAGCGCCTGCTGGGCGATGGCCCCCGCCCCCCACAGCAGCGGAGTGAGCGCGAAGATCCGGTACGCACGCTGGACAGAGCCCGTGTGCCGGTTGGCACCGCGCCACAGGCTGACCGCGGCCACGGCGGCGATCAGGGCCACCACCGTGGTTGCTGCCTGTGCGGCCAGGCTCATCGTGAGTCACCCGATGCTTGCGGGTGCACCGAGTCTCCTTCCGGTGCCGCTGCTGCGCTGCTCGCGCCGCCACGTGTGCGCCAGCGGCGCCTTGTGGGCCAGGCTGACAACTCCTGCGCAACCGAGCTAGGGCCCGCGGTCACCAGGACGGGCAGGGGGCCCGCATGGTGTGCTGCGGGATCCGCCGGCGGGCTGGTCGCGGTCATCGCCAGTGAACGATGCAGCTCACTTTAAGCCCCTTAGGTCACACTTCGATTGAGGAAGGGCGTCCAGCGGGAGACATCTCCCTCTGCTCAGCGGCCCGTAACCCGGCCATATGCCATTGACCAGGGGTAAGTGCCGGAAGCCTTTCCGTAACTGGCGGAATTCTCAGTAACTGCCGGAGATCACATTCAGCAGCGGTGCGCCATTGAGAAATCTCTCCGCCTGGTCGCGGACGTGGCTGATCATCCGCGTGACCGACACGGGGGTGGACGCCGCCTCGTGCGGGGTGATGAACACGCCGGGCATCGTCCAGAGCGGATGACCGGGCGGGAGCGGCTCCGGGTCGGTCACGTCGAGGGCCGCCCGCAGCCGGCCCCGGCCCAGCTCGGCGACCAGCGCGTCGGTGCGCAGCAGCGAGCCGCGGGCCGCGTTGACCAGCAGGGCGCCGTCCTTCATCCGGGCCAGGAACGCCGCGTCGGCCATGCCGATGGTCTCGGGGGTCACCGGGGCCAGCAGCACGACCACGTCCGCCCGGGGCAGCAGCTCTGGCAGCTCGCTGACCGTGGCCACGTCCGGGCGGGCCGTCCGGGCCACCCGGATCACCCGGACCTCGAAACCGGCCAGCCGCCGCTCCACGGCGGCACCGATCGACCCGTACCCCACGATGAGCACGGTCTTGCCCGCCAGGCAGTCGGTGAAGTGATAGTTCCACCGCCCGGCGGCCTGCTCCCGGGCGAACAGCGGGAACTCGCGGAGCGCGGCCAGCATCGCGGCGACCACCCACTCCGCCGTGCTCGCGTCATGCACGCCGCGCGCGTTGCAGAGGGTGACCCCGGCGGGCAGGCCAGGCAGCAGCCGGTCCACGCCGGCGGTCAGTGCCTGCACCACGGCCAGCCGCGGCATCTGTCCCATCGCCGCGATCCCCGGCGGCCCGGGAAAGAACGGCGGCACGTAGAACTCCACCCGGCCGGCGCTGGGCGGCAGGGGCGCACCATCGGGCGCCACCACCTCCACGTCGGCACCGGGCAGCCCGTCCAGTCCCGCGGCCACCTCGGCCGTCGGCACCCAGATCAGCATGGGCAGCCCGGCATCGGGCCCGGTCGGCATGAGCGCTGCTCAGCTAAGGCGGGCGAGGATGAGTTCCTGGACCCGGCTGGCGTCGGCCTGGCCCCTGGTGGCCTTCATCACCGCGCCGACCAGGGCGCCGGCCGCGGCGACCTTGCCGTCCCGGATCTTCTGGGCGACGTCCGGCTGGGCGGCGATCGCCTCGTCGACCGCGGCGGTCAGGGCCGCGTCGTCGCTGACCACGGCGAGCCCACGGCCCTTGACCACGTCGTCCGGCGTGCCCTCGCCGGCCAGCACGCCGTCGATGACCTCCCGGGCCAGCCGGTCGTTGACCGCCCCGGAGTCCACCAGCTGGGCTACCCGGGCCACGTCGGCGGGCGTGATCGGCAGGTCGCCGAGCTCCTGGCCGGACTTGTTCGCCGTGCGCAGCAGCTCACCGAGCCACCACTTACGGGCGTCGGCCGGCGTCGCGCCCGCCGTGACCGTCTCGGCCACCAGGTCCAGCGCGCCGGCGTTGCGCAGCGCCGCCATGTCCAGGTCGGACAGGCCCCACTCGTGCTGCAGCCGGGCCCGCCGGGCGCTGGGCAGCTCGGGCAGCTGGGCCCGGATGCTCTCCACCCAGTCCCGGGAGGGCGCGACCGGAACCAGGTCCGGCTCGGGGAAGTAGCGGTAGTCCTGTGCCTCTTCCTTGCTCCGGCCGGCCGAGGTGGTGCCGGTCTCCTCGTTGAAGTGCCGGGTCTCCAGCACCACCCGCTGCCCCGCGTCCAGCAGCGCGGCCTGCCGCCGGATCTCCGACCGGACCGCACGTTCCACCGAGCGCAGCGAGTTCACGTTCTTGGTCTCAGTCCGGGTGCCCCATTCGGCGGCGCCCCTGGGTGCCAGCGACGTGTTCACGTCACAGCGCAGCGAGCCTTCTTCCATCCGCACGTCGGACACGCCGAGGCCGCGCAGCAGGTCCCGCAGTTCCGCGACGTAGATCCGGGCCACCTCGGGTGCGAGTGCCCCGGTGCCGGCCACCGGCTTGGTGACGATCTCGACCAGCGGGATCCCGGCCCGGTTGTAGTCCACCAGCGAGTACTCCGCGCCGTGGATCCGCCCGGTGGACCCGACGTGCATGGACTTGCCGGTGTCCTCCTCCAGGTGGACCCGCTCGATCTCGACCCGGAACGGCCGCGGCTCATCACCGGAGGCCGGGTCGTGCACCGTGATGTCCAGCCACCCGTCGGTGCACAGCGGCTCGTCGTACTGCGAGATCTGGTAGTCCTTCGGCATGTCCGGGTAGAAGTAGTTCTTCCGGGCGAACCGGGCCGTGGTGGCGATCGTGCAGTTCAGCGCCAGCCCGATCTTGATCGTGTACTCGATGGCCGTCCGGTTGATCACCGGGAGCGAGCCGGGCAGGCCCAGGCAGACCGGGCAGACCAGCGAGTTGGGCTCGCCGCCGAACCGGGCCGGGGAGCCGCAGAACATCTTGGTGGCGGTGCCCAGCTCGACGTGGGTCTCCAGGCCGATCACCGGGTCGAACCGGGAGACGGCGTCCTCGAAGGGGACCAGATTCATGATCGCCTGCTCAGTCACGTGCTGCTCCCTCCGGCCGCCGGTCCCCGGAGCGCCGCTCGCCGGTGCGCCAGTTTCCGCCGATACCGGGGGCGGGCAGCCCGGCGGGCCCGCGGATCGCGTCCAGCAACGGGCCGCCGCGGCGCTGGGCGAGCGCCGCCTCCACAGCCGCGGCCACCCGGTAGACCCGGTCGTCGGCCAGCACCGGCGCCATGATCTGCAGCCCCACGGGCAGCCCGTCCTCGGGCGCCAGCCCGCACGGCAGCGACAGCGCCGCGTTGCCGGCCAGGTTCGACGGGATCGTGCACAGGTCGGCGAGGTACATGGCTATCGGGTCGTCGGCCCGTTCGCCGATCGGGAAGGCGGTGGTCGGGGTGGTCGGCGAGATCAGGACATCGACCTGCTCGAACGCGGCCTCGAAGTCCCGGATGATGAGCGTGCGCACCTGCTGGGCCTTGCCGTAGTAGGCGTCGTAGTAGCCGCTCGACAGCGCGTAGGTGCCGAGCATGATCCGGCGCTTGACCTCGGGGCCGAATCCCGCGGCCCGGGTCAGCGACATGACCTCCTCGGCGCTGTGCGTCCCGTCGTCCCCGACCCGCAGCCCGTACCGCATGCCGTCGAACCGGGCCAGGTTGGAGGAGCACTCGCTGGGCGCGATCAGGTAGTAGGCGGGCAGCGCATAGGTGAAGTGCGGGCAGGACACCTCGACGATCTTGGCGCCCAGGGACTCCAGGAGCTCGACGGCCTCGGTGAACCGGGCCAGCACCCCCGGCTGGTACCCCTCGCCGCTCAGCTCCGGGACTACCCCGATGCGCAGTCCGCTCACGTCCGCCTGCCGGGCCGCGGCCACCACGGGCGGGACCGGCGCATCCACCGAGGTCGAGTCGCACGGGTCGTGCCCGGACATCGCCTCGTGCAGCAGCGCCGCGTCCAGCACGGTCCGGGCCAGCGGGCCGGGGGTGTCCAGCGACGACGCGAACGCGATCAGCCCGTACCGGGACGAGCCGCCGTAGGTCGGCTTGACACCGACGATGCCGCACACCGCGGCGGGCTGCCGGATGGACCCTCCGGTGTCGGTGCCGATACCCAGGGGTGCCTCGAAGCCCGCGACCGCCGACGACGAGCCCCCGGACGAGCCGCCGGGCACCCGGGACAGGTCCCACGGGTTGCGGGACGGCCCGAACGCCGAGTTCTCGGTGGAGGAGCCCATCGCGAACTCGTCCATGTTGGTCTTGCCCAGCAGCACCACGCCGGCCTGGCGCAGCCGCCGGGTCACGGTCGCGTCGTACGGCGGCCGCCAGCTGCCGAGGATGCGCGAGCCGCAGGTGGTGGGCATGTCCATGGTGGTGAACACGTCCTTGAGAGCCAGCGGCACCCCGGCCAGCGGCCCGAGCACGTCCCCGGCCGCGCGGCGCTCGTCCACCGCGCGGGCGGCGGCGCGGGCGCTGTCCGCCGCGACGTGCAGGAAGGCGTGCAGCTGCCCGTCGACACCATCGATCCGGCCCAGGTGGGCATCGGTGACCTCCAGCGCGGACACCTGGCCGGCCGTCATCGCCGCGGCGAGTTCCGCCGCGGTCATCCGGGTCAGCTCGCTGGCCCGGTCCTGGCTGGCCCGGTCCTGGCTGGCCCGGTCCTGGCCGGCACCATCCGGGGCGGGCATGGCTCCGCCGGGCCTGGTCTCGTCGTCCACGGTCAGTCCTCCGCCAGGATCCGCGGTACCCGGAACCGCTGCTCTTCCACGGCTGGTGCCTGGTCCAGCGCCTTGTCCGGGCCCAGTGTGGGCACCACCACGTCGTCGCGGAACACGTTGGTCACCGGGACCGCGTGCGAGGTCAGCGGGATACCGTCCGCGGCGACCTCCTGGACGTGCGCCACGGCCGAGATGATCTGGTCGAGCTGGACCGCGAAGTGATCGAGCTCGTCGTCGGTCAGGGCCAGTCTCGACAGCCGGGCCAGGTGGGCCACTTCGGCGCGGGCGATGGACATGAAAACCATCCTAGGGCCGGTCCCGGAGCGGGCTGACGGATTTACGGCCGGGCCGCCGCGTCCACGCAGCCGTCGCCGGGCACCGGGCTCGGCGCCCGGGTTTCCTCCGGCAGGCACCCCGGCAGCGGGCCCGGGGCGGCCACCGCGGCGGGCGCCGGGACGCCCGCGGCCGCGCCGGCGCCCGGACTGGCGACCGGGACCGTGCGCCGGTGCGCCAGCCACGTCGTGGCGGCGGCGGCGTTGAGCGGCCGGCTGAACTGCCAGCCCTGGGCCGCGTCACAGCCCATGGCCTGCAGGATGTCCGCGACCTGCGGCGACTCGACCCCCTCGGCCACCGAGCGGATGCCGAGCCCGCGCAGCAGGTCCACGGCCGAGCGCACGATCAGCTTGGTGTCCGGGTTGCTGGCCACCGCGGCCACGAACGACGGGTCGATCTTGACCTCGCCGACGGACATTTCCTTCAGGCGGCCCACCGACGTGAAGCCGGTCATGAAGTCGTCCACGCTGAGCTCGATGCCGAGCGTGCGCAGCGCGCTCAGGCCGCCGGCGATGTCGGCCGCCTCCCGGGTCAGCGCCCGCTCGCTGATCTCGAGCAGCAGGACGGCGGGGGGCAGGCCCTGCCCGGCAAGCTCGCGCTCGATCGTGGCGGCCAGACTGCCGTCCAGCAGGTCGCGGCGCGAGACGTTGACCGACAGCTGCGCCGCCAGCCCGCTGCGCCGCCAGGCCGACGCCTGGCTGAGCGCGAGCTGCACCACGTGCGCGGTCAGGTCGCGCATCAGGAAGGACTGCTCGGCCAGCGGGATGAACTCGCCCGGCCCGATCAGCCCGCGTTCCGGGTGCCGCCAGCGCAGCAGCGCCTCCATGCCGGCGGTCCGGCCGGTGGCCAGGAACACCTTGGGCTGGAAGTACAGCTCGAACTCACCCTGGTCGATGCCGCGGCGCAGGTCACCGAGGAGGGACAGCCGCGCCGGGGAGTAGCGGTCCGCGCGCGCCGCATAGGTCTCCACCCCGGTACGCCGCTCCTTGGCCAGGTACATGGCCACGTCCGCCCGCTGCAGGAGCACCTCCACCGTGCACCCGTCGTCCGGGTACAGCGCGATGCCCACGCTGGCCTCGATCTCGAATGACATGCCCTCCAGGCGCACCGGCTCGGCCAGCGCGGCGCGCAGCCGCGCGGCCACCTCGGTGGCCACGCCGATGGCCCGCACCGCGGGCAGCAGCACCGCGAACTCGTCCCCGCCGAGCCGGGCGACCACGTCACCCGGCCGCACGCTGCGGGCCAGCCGGTAGGCGATCACCTGGAGCAGCCCGTCCCCGAGCAGGTGCCCGAGCGTGTCGTTGACCTCCTTGAACCGGTCCAGGTCCAGCAGCAGGAAGCCGCACTTGGCCCCGGTGCGCCCGGCCTCGGTCAGGGCCTCGGCCGTCCGGCGCAGCAGCAGGGTGCGGTTCGGCAGGCCGGTCAGATGGTCGTGCAGCGCCTGGTACTCGCGGTTGAGCGACATGGCCGCGTTGGCGTAGATCGCGCTGACCGGCAGCAGGAACAGCAGCAGCATCAGGACGGAGCGGTTCATGACCACGACCACCAGCGGCGCCGCGGACAGCAGCGCCAGGGTGACGAACGCCTGGTAGGGCAGGTCCTTGCGCAGCGTGGCCAGGACCGGTGCCCGGCCGTGCAGCGCCGCGGCCACGCCGACCAGCACGTAGTTGCAGGCGAAGTAGGCGGCTGCGGCCAGGCCGACGGCACCCAGCTGGGTCCCGGACGGGACCCAGGGCCGGGCCACGGACGGGTGGATGCCGGCCACGGCCAGCACCGCCACCGCGGCGGCCAGGCTCAGGGTGAGCTGGGCGGCGTTGAACGCCGCCCGGAAGACCGCCCGCCGCGCGGACAGCGCGACGACGAGCGTGGTGACCGCCCGGAGCAGCGCGGCAACCGGGAAGCCCCAGTAGAGCAGCGCGGCGAAGCAGAACGTCACCGAGACGGCCCCGGCGTCGGGCCCGGATTTGCCCGGCGTCACGATGCGCTTGAGCTCCCCGAGGAGGGCCAGGGCGGCGAGGACCCAGAGCAGTGGCTGCTCCAGCAGTTCCGCCGCCCCGGAGCCGGGCAGGCCACGCACTGCGACCAGGAGAGCACCGAGACCCGCCACCGTGATGGCGGTGATGTAGTTCCACAGTGGGGAACCGATCCGCGGACCGATGTCCCTGGTGTCGTTCGGGTCCCTCATGGTGTCCTCGTGCCGCAGCCAGCCCGGCGGGGATACGCGTTGCTCCTGTCAGCAGGGTACGGGGAAAAGGGTACTTCGCGAAGCCAATCGCACACTATCTGTTACGGTGCATTGCCGAACATCGGCGATTTCGCAGGTCAGAGCAGTGCAGACTACCTGAATCAATTGCGGCCCAGTTAGCGCGTCATTCTCACGAGTCAGCAGCGGGCCCGGAAGCCCCGGCGGCGTCAGGGATCACACCCTCGGCCTGCGCCGCCTCCGCGGCCGCGGCCGGGCCATTGTCCAGCAGGACCCGGAATCCCGCCTCGTCGAGCACGGGAACGCCCAGCGTAAGGGCCTTGTCGTGCTTGCTGCCGGGCTTGTCCCCGGCGATCAGGAACGCCGTCTTCTTCGATACCGACGCGGTGACCTTGCCCCCCAGGGCCTGCACCGCCCCGGCGGCCTCATCCCGGCTGAAGGCGTCCAGGCTGCCCGTGATGACTACGGCCACCCCGGACAGCGGGAGGCCAGCTCCCGGGTCTTCGGGAGCAGGCGGTGGCGTCCAGCCGGGCGTAGCCAGCTGGACCCCGTTCTCCCGCCATTTCCGCACGATCTCCTGGTGCCAGTCCACCCCGAACCACTCGATCACCGAGGCCGCGATGGTCGGGCCCACCCCGTCCACCGCGGCCAGTTCCTCCGCCGAGGCGGCCGTGATCGCGTCGAGTGAGCCGAACTGGGCCGCGAGCGCGCGGGCCGCGGTGGGGCCCACGTGCCGGATAGACAGGGCGACCAGGATCCGCCAGAGCGGGCGGCGCCGGGCGTCCTCCAGGTTGCCGATCAGCTTGCCCGCGTTCACGGTCAGGGTGCCCTGCTTGTTCACGAAGAACGAGCTGGTGGCCAGGTCCTCGTCGGTCACCGAGAACAGGTCGCCCTCGTCGGTGACCAGCCCCGAGTCGAGCAGCGCGGTCACCGCCTCATACCCGAGCACCTCGATGTCCAGGGCGCCCCGGCCGGCCAGGTGGAAGAGCCGCTCCCGCAGCTGGGCCGGGCAGGCCCGGGTGTTCGGGCAGCGCCAGTCCACCCCGCCGTCCTCCCGGACCAGCGGGGTGCCGCACGCCGGGCACACGGTGGGGAACTCGAACGCCCGCTCGCCGCCGGTGCGCACGTCCACCACCGGCCCGACCACCTCGGGGATCACGTCGCCGGCCTTGCGCAGCACGACCATGTCCCCGATCAGCACGCCCTTGCGGGCCACCTCGTCGGCGTTGTGCAGCGTGGCCCGGTCCACCGTGGACTGGCTGACCACCACCGGCTCCATGACCGCGAACGGGGTGACCCGGCCGGTCCGGCCCACGTTGACCTGGATGTCCAGCAGCCGGGTGTTGACCTCCTCGGGCGGGTACTTGTAGGCGATGGCCCAGCGCGGCGCCCGGCTGGTGTGGCCCAGCTGGCGCTGCAGGTCGAGCCGGTCGATCTTGACCACGACCCCGTCGATCTCATACGGCGTATCGTGCCGGTGCTCGCCGTAGTGCGCGATGTAGTCCCGCACCCCGTCCAGCTCCGGCATCACCTGGAACAGCTCGCTGACCGGCAGTCCCCACCCGCGCAGCCGCTCGTACCAGCCGGAGTGGGTTTCCGGGGGGTCACCGGTGGCGAGCCCCACGCCGTGCACGATCAGCTGCAGGGCCCGGGTCGCGGTGACCCGCGGGTCCTTCTGGCGCAGCGAGCCCGCGGCCGAGTTGCGGGGGTTGGCGAACGGCGGCCGGCCCATCGCGGTCAGCCGCTCGTTCAGCTCGTGGAACGCCGCCACCGGCAAGAACACCTCACCCCGGACCTCCAGCGTCTCCGGCACATCAGGGCCGGTGAGCCGGAGCGGGACCGAGGCGATCGTGCGGATGTTCGGGGTGACGTCCTCCCCGGTCGTCCCGTCCCCGCGGGTGGCCGCGCGGACCAGCGCGCCGTTCCGGTACACCAGGTCCACGGCCAGCCCGTCGATCTTCAGCTCGCACAGATAAGGGCCGGTCCCGCCGAGCCGCTGCGCCCGGGCCGCCCAGGCGTCGAATTCCTCGGCCGGAGAACGCGTTGTCCAGGCTGAGCAGGCGTTCCAGGTGCTCGACCGCGGTGAACTCGGTGGATATCGCGCCCCCCACCCGCTGGGTAGGCGAATCCGGGGTGCGCAGCTCCGGGTAGCGCTCCTCCAGCGCCCGGAGCTCACGCATGAACGCGTCGTACTCCGCATCCGAGATCGTCGGCGAGTCCAGCACGTGGTAACGGTGGTTGGCCTCGGTGATCTCCGCGCTCAGCTCGGCGTGCCGGTGCCGGGCCGCCGCGTCCACGGCGGACCCGGGAATCCCGCCGGACTCCTCCGCCTGGCTGGCGGGAACACCGTCGGCTGCAGACTCGGTCACGGCGCCTCCTCCTCAATCAGCTCGGGGAGCATCCGGGCTGCCTCCCGGCAGGCGGCCAGCGCGGCCCGGGCATACTCCGGCGGGGCGCCGGCCAGACCGCAGCCCGGGGTGATCACCACCTGGGCCGCGACACCGGCCGCGCCGGGCATCCGGGCAGCCGGCCACCCCATCCGGCGCCACAACTCCACCACCCGGTCCGCGGTGGCCTTGGCGTCGGGGAGTGTGCCTGAACGGCTCCGTTGCGGAGAAGTAGCGTCCGCTGCGGGGCCGCCGGCCCGCGGCCGGCCGGCCGGAGCTGCCGCGGGGGCGGCCGTCACCGGCGTGGCAGGCACCGCGCCCACGAAGATCCCGAGGCCCGCCTCGACCGCCTCCGCCAGCACCTCTTCCTCCCCGCGGCGCAGCACGCCAAGGTCGATCCCCGCCCCGTCCGCGCCCGCTCCCCTGATGATGCCAACCGGGGCCGACATTCCGCAGCAGTGCACCAGCGTGGGGGCCAGCGTCACGGACAGCACCGCATGCAGGCCCGACACGGCGTCGGCCTCCTCGACCGCGCGGACCCGGTTGAACCCGCTCGCGCTCGGCACCTCGCCGGCCAGCACCGTGGGCAGCGAGGGCTCGTCCACCTGGAGCAGCAGCCGCGCGCCGGGCACCCGGGCCGCCACCCCGGCCACGTGCGCGGCCACCCCCTCGGCCAGTGACGTGATCAGGTCCCGGAGCGCCCCGGGGTCGGCCAGCACGGGCTCCTGGCTGCGCGCCAGCTCGAGGCTGGCCGCCATCGTCCACGGCCCGCAGACCTGCAGCTTCAGCGTGCCCTGGTAGCCGTCGGCCGCCTCCTCCAGCGCGTCCAGGTCCCGGGCCAGCAGGGACTGCGCGCGGCGCATGTCCCGGCCCGGGCGGTCGGCGAGACGCCAGCCGCGGGTGGTCGTGTCCACGGGCAGGTCGATCAGCAGGCCCGCGGTCCGGCCGATCATGTCCGCGCCCACGCCGCGGTCCGGGAGCTCGACCAGGTGGGGCAGGTCCGGGAGCTCATCGAGGATGAGCCGCATGGCCTCGAGCGGGTCGGTGCCGGGCATGGAGCCCACGCCGGTGGCGGATTGCGGGGGCCAGGGATAAGGGGCGGGAGCCGCGGAGTCTTGCACGCTACCGAGCTTAGTGTTCGGGGCCGTGCGGTCCGGCTGACCTGCCGGGACGGGCCGGGTACCGCCCGGCCGGGACCCGGCACGCCCGGACCGCCGGCACCGGGCGCGGACAGCGATCCGCGCCGCACCATGCCCCCGAGATGGTGCGGCGCGGACGCCCCCGCTGGGAGGCCGGCCGGGGTCCCCGCGGCCCCGGCCGGCCTGGCCCTGGCGGCCGGCTAGACGAGCATGTCTTCCCGGCTGGCCAGAGGAGGGAGGGCGTCACTCCGGCGGCGGACGTAGAGGCCGGTCACGCGGCGGGTTCCCAGGCTCACCTGGCCTGGAGCCCGGCGGGTCAGCGAAAAATCCCGCTCCTCGCGCTGGATGCCCCAGCTCACCAGCAGGACGGCTCCGACAGCGGCTCCGGCGATGAAGATCACGAGTCCGATGATGACGATGGTGGCCATGGGGTCCCCTTCCTTGCGGCCTTCGGCGGGAGTACCGCCGTCCTGCTGTCCTCACCTCCGGTATGGGTGGCCGGGGTGAGGCAGGTGTGGGGGCCTAGTTGACTGATCCATGTGCACCCAAGCAGAGGTACTGCTAGACTCAGTCCAATGGATCTAGCCATCCTAGTCATCCCAACCTTTGGTACTCTGCGGTTATAGCCCCTCACAAGGGACCTAAACCCACACATCCCAAAGATTCTGAGGACCCAGATAATGGGTATGATCCTTTCGAGCCCAGCCAGCCCACCTATCGGGGTGGTTGGGATCTCTGGGAGGTGCCGTGGTTGACCCGATGTACCGGCAGATCGCCGACGATCTCCGCCGCCAGATCGAGGCCGGCGAACTGGCGCCCGGAGCCCAGCTTCGGACCGAACTGGAACTCCGGGAGAAGTACGACGCGTCGCGAAACACCGTCCGCGACGCCGTCAAGTGGCTGATCACCCGGGGGCTGGTCGAGACCCGCCCGGGTCAGGGCACCTACGTGGTCGAGAAGATCAGCCCGTTCGTGACGACGCTGACCGGGGACGACGACGGCTCGGGCGGCGAAGGCGCCACGTATGTGGAGAAAGCCGTGCCCGACGGGGAAGCCGACCCGGACTACGACTCCGAGGTGAAGGCCATGCGGCGGAAGCCGGAGGCCGCCCGCCCAGGGTGGAGATACAGCAGGCCGACCCCGATACCGCGCGAGCTGGCAGGTTCGAGGGCGCCATGGTGGTCAGCCGGCATCAGCGGCGACTCATCGACCAGACACCCTGGTCGCTGCAGACGTCCTTCTATCCGATGAAGCTCGTCGAGCGGGGCGCCCCGCGGCTGATGCAGGCCGACGAACATCCACGAGGGCACGGTGGCGTACCTCAGGACTCGTCAACATCAAGCAGGCCGGCTGTCGCGACACATCACGGTCCGGGCTCCCGACGAGACGAGACCGCGTTCTTCAAGCTGCCCGACGACGGCCGGGTCTCCGTGGTGTCGACCCGCCGGACGGCGTATCGACGAGCACGGCAGCGCCGATCCGGCTGACGGCTGAGCGTCTACCCGGCCGACCGGAATCAGTTCGCGGTCAAGGTAGGCGACTCGTGCCCGCCGCGATGCCCGTCCTCGCCCGATCCCGCAGCAGTGGTTCCCGTCTGACGCGAGCCGAAGACGGCCAGCACGCGTAAGCCGAGGCTGAACCTCCCCGGCCGGACCGGACCTGGGCGCCGATCACGCGCAGTGCTGCACGCTGCACCACAGGCTCCACTTCACCACGGCGCCGCGACCGCGAGCATAAGGTCCGCGGAACAGGGCATTAGCCCTGGCTAACCCGGGATTCCCGGGCGCGAGCACAGCCGAATACCACCGAGGAGGTGTCATGGCCAAGCGCATCGGTCGCCCGTCGCTGCAGTACCGCTACGAGCACTACGACCCACGCTGAAGGGCAGGGCGTTTCCTGGCCAGCGGGACCTCCGTCATGCGGAACCCTACGGCCATAGCGCGCTGTCGGCGCTGCTCCAGCTGGACAGCCTGCCAGCGCCGACAGCGAAAACGAAACGTAGCATGACGCCCGCGACGGAAGTGCCCGAAGGGGCAATTGTTCGGTGCGCGGCTCGTGGAATGAGCACCGTGGAATGAGCACCGTGGAATGAGCACTGCGGAATGAGCACCTCCTGACGTTTTCCGGCTCGGCACGGCGAGGCGCCTGCCTTGCCGCGGCCGGCCGCCCGTCATTAGCAGCGGGCGGCAGTTCCAAATCCTTCGGTTATGGGCAGGATTTGGAATCGTGGGTTATTTACCGCTGCGCCTCTGCCGCGCCGACGAGAACGATCACGACTCCATCATCGCCCTCATCGAGGCGGCGGCCCGGTGGCTGCGGCGCACCAAGGACACCGACCAGTGGGCCCAGCCGTGGCGCAGCGAGGAAGACCGCAGCAACCGGATCCGCCGCGACCTGACGGCCGGGAAGACCTGGGTCCTGCGCGACGGCGGCATCGCCGTGGCCACGATCACCGCCGATCCGGAGGACTACCCGATCTGGCCTCCCGCTCAGCAGCGTGAGCTGGCCGTGTACGTGCGCCGCCTGGTCGTCAGCCGTGAACATGCCGGGCGGCGGATCGGCAGCCGGCTGCTGGACTGGGCCGGCCTGACCGCGCGGCGGGGGTACGGAGCCCGGTGGATCAGGGTGGACGCCTGGCGCACCAACAAGGAGCTGCACGCCTACTACGAGCGCGAGGGCTTCAGATTCTGGGGCATGAGCAGCGATCCTGATTACCCTTCGGGCGCCCTGTTCCAGAAACCCACCGAGCAGCTCCAGGCACTCTGGCCTCCGTTGTTTCGCGAAGAGTGATCAATGCCGGGCACGGGCGCCGCCGCGGGGAGTGTCGCAGCCCCCGGCGGCGGGTACTTTCGGTTGAAGTTATGGCGATGGTCGGTGGCGTGCGCGGTGGCCTGGGTCCCTGCCGGGATCGCAGGCTCACTGCCCCAATGGCGGGGCGCAGGCAGGCTGATCTCACTGCTGGATCTGTGGCGCGTCCGGCCGCGGTCGCAGCGCTTCATGACCCGGCCCGGGCAGCGCGCCGCCGGAGCGGCTACCGGAGCGCAGGACCACGCCCCCTCCCCAGCGCAGAACGGTGCCCCCACCCCGGCGGAGAACCACGCTCCCCAGCCCGCAGAGCCTGCAGCGACGACTCCCCAGCCGCGAGCGGCAGAGCCCGGTGACCCCACGACGCCTCAGCCGGCCCGGCCGCGCCGCCCCGGCCGCCGCACCCGCTGGGCCATCTGGCTGGCCGCCGCCCTGGTCACCGCCGCCGTCGCGATCGGCGTGGCCCTCAAAGTCACTCCCCTGCAGACCGTCACCGTCGCCGGCCAGGTCATCAAGGTCGGCACGACCGCGCCCAGCCTGAGCTTCTCCGGCCCCGGCGAAATCGACCTGTTCGGCCAGAGCCTGCCCACCCACATCCAGTTCCTCGGCCCGGTCCGCCCCCGGCTCCAGCTGACCCAGATCACGATCAACAGCGAGCTGACCAACTTCGTCCAGGGCGCGGGCCCGGCGGGTGCCGAGCGGATCCTGGGTGACCGGCTGGCCAGCGGCTGGATCGACTACTTCGCCTGGGAGATCGGGCTCACCGCGGTAGGGTCCCTGATCCTGCTCGGCGCCCTGGCCGGCTGGCGCCGCCTGCCGCACCGGACGACGCTGAAACTCCTGGCCGGCGGCCTGGTCCTGACCGAGGTGATCAACCTCGGCGCGATCATGCTGACCGCCTACACCGCGCCGTCCACGCTGCGCCAGGTCCGGTCGCTCAGCCAGCTGGTCGGCAGCGAGCGCACGGTCACCGACGCCAGGAAAGGAGTCCCGGTGCCGCCCGGGGTCCGGCTGGTCGTGATCGGCGACTCCACCGCGGCGGGCGCCGGGCTGCCGGCCGTCCGCAACGCGTCCCGGGCCGACCAGGCCTGCGGGCGGAGCACCGACTCCTACGCCGAGGACCTGGCCCGCTCCAACGGCTGGCAGGTGATGAACCTGGCCTGCAACAGCGCCACGATCGGCCAGGGCCTGCTCGGCCCGGAAGGGCGCGGCGGGGAGACCGAGCCGGCCCAGATCGACGCGCTGCAGCGGGCCACGCACGCGTCCGCGGTCATCGTCAGCGTGGGCGCGGACGACCTGGACTGGTCGGCCATGCTGCGCCTGTGCGCGGTGGCCAAGACCTGCAACGACAAGGCCACGACCGCCTACTTCCAGCAGCAGCTGCATTCGTTCAGCAAGAACTACCTGCAGCTGCTGGACCAGCTCGCCGCGCTGCCCAGCCATCCGCAGGTCATCATCAACCGCTACTACAACCCGTTCGACCTGCAGCTGAGCTGCCTGAGCCGGGTCGGCCTGACCGCGGCCAAGATGCGCACGCTCAGCTCGCGGCTGGCCACCCTCAACGCCGTGCTGGCCAAGGGGGCCGTCGAGTTCGGCTTCACCTCGGTCAAGCCGGACTTCACCGGGCACCAGCTGTGCACCACCCAGCCCTACGTGCAGGGCCTGGGGGACGCGGCGCCGTTCCACCCCACGGCCATGGGGCAGCTGGCCATCGCGCTCGCCGATCAGGCGGCGCTGAACTCGCCGCACCTGCCCGGCTCCTCGGCGGTGGCGACCCCGTCGGCCACCTCCACGCCCACGGTGAGCGGCACGCCCACCGTGAGCGGGACACCCAGCCCGCCGGCCACGTCCGGCCCGTAACCCGCCGCGCGCCCGGCGCCGGTCAGGCGGAGCGGGCGATCACCCCGGCCCAGGGCTGCAGCACCAGGCCGTCCAGCGCACCCTCGCCGGTGGTGAGCAGGACCGCGCCCGGCGAGGTGTTCAGCGTGGCCGGGTCGTCGCTGAAGTTGGCCACGACCGTCAGCCCGCCCGTCTCGTAGGCCCACACCCCGCGCGGCGCCGGCAGCTGCTCGTAGCTGGCCAGCTGGCCGGCGAATTCCCGCCGCCGCAGGGCCAGCAGCTCGCGGCACAGGTTCAGGATGGACGATGGTTCCGCTTGCATCTCCGCAACGGAACCGCTCGCGTGGTCCCCGTACGGCAGCCAGGGCTGGACATCGTCACCCGAGAACCCGCCGGACGGGGAGGAGTCCCACCGCATGGGGGTCCGGGCCCGGTCCCGGCTCTCCTTGGCCCCGGCCACGGCCCGCATCTTGTCGCGGACCAGATCCGGCGGGACATCCACGTCGGTCATGCCCAGTTCGTCGCCGTAGTACAGGACGAGCGTTCCGGGCAGCGTGGCCAGCATCATCAGGGCCAGCCGGATCCGGCGGTCGTCGCCGCCGGCCCAGCGGGTCGGGAACCGGCTGATGTCGTGGTTGGACGCGGTCCAGACCGCGCACTCCCCGGGGGGCAGCTTGTCCAGGGAGTCGGCCACCACGGTGGACAGGGCCTCCGCGGTGAACGGGGCGAAGACGAACGGGAAGTTGAAGGTGAGCTGCAGCTCATCCCCCTGGCCGTGGAAGGCGGCCAGTGCGCCTACGTCGCCGACCCAGGTCTCGCCGAGCAGCAGCCGGGGCACCGGGTAGCTCTCGGCGATCTTCCGCCAGTCCCGGAACACCCCGTGCGATTCCGGCCGGTTCGCGCTGTAGAGCTGGACCAGGCCGAACCGGCTGCCGATCAGCCCTCCCTCGGGGGCGGGCGGGTCGTCACGGAGCTGGGCGTCCTTGTAGAGCCCGTGGGCCACGTCGATCCGGAATCCGGCCACGCCCCGGTCGAACCAGAACCGCAGGATCTCGTCGAAGGCCTGGTGCACGGCGGGGTTCCACCAGTTCAGGTCGGGCTGGCTGGGCAGGAAGTTGTGCAGGTAGTACTGCCCGCTGGCCTCGTCCAGGGTCCAGGCCGACGCGCCCGTCGCGGCCAGCCAGTTGTTGGGCGGCCCGCCGTCCGGGGCGGGATCGGCCCAGACGTAGAACTCCCGGTGCGGGGAGGCCGGGTCGCTGACCGCCTCGACGAACCAGGGATGCGCGCTGCTGGTGTGGTTGGGCACCAGGTCGAGCAGCACCGGCAGGCCCCGCTGGGCCGCCTCGGCGATCAGCCGGTCCAGGTCGGCCAGGGTGCCGAGCTCCGGGTGAACGCCCAGGTAGTCCGAGACGTCGTAGCCCCAGTCGTCGTCCGGGGACCGCATGGTCGGGGACAGCCAGATGCCGTCCACACCGAGCCAGGACAGGTAGTCCAGGTGGGCGGTCACGCCGTTGAGGTCCCCGTACCCGTCGTCGTTGGTGTCCTGCCAGGACCGGACGTAGATCTGGTACAGGGTGGCTCCATGCCACCAGCGGGGCTCGATCGTGGGCGTGTCCATGGTTCTCCTCGGCGATGTAAGCGGCTGGGCCGGGCGGTGCTGGGACTCGCCTCCCTGAACTGAACGCCTGACGGGCGCAATGCATTCTGGCCGGCCCACCGGGTCCTGCCCAGCGGGCACCGCCCCGCGGGCCTGCCCAGCCGGCCCTCTCCAGCCCGCACCGCCCGGCAGGCACCCTCCCGCAGGCACCGCCCAGCGCCGGCCCTGCCCAGGCGGCACCGCCCTGGGCGACACCACCTCAGAGTCTGGGTTGGCCCGCCCCCCGCCTTGCCTTGCTACCCGGACAGGCGGAGACTGGTCAGATGAGACCGGCTATCGAGCTGATCGGGGTGATCCTGCTGCCTACGGCGGTGGCGTACTCCCTGCTAGGCAGCGGCCGGCTGGTCCGCTGGGTCGCGGAACGGCGCAGGGCGGCCCGCTTCCGCACGCAGGCACCGGTGACGGCCGAGCCGATCGAGCGGCTGGGTGCGCGGATGCGCCGCCTCCGCGCCGAGCTGGAAGCCCTGGAGACCCGGACTGATTTGCAGGCCAAGGGGGTCAGGCTGCGTGCAGTCCGCGGCGCGTACCTGGACCTGCTGCGGGACGCCTGCGACCGGCTGGATGTCAGCCCGCTGCCGCCGGGAGACGTGGTTCCGCAGGCCGAGATCTACCGGGTCGAGGCCGGGCTGCGCCGCAGCGGCCTGGACGTCCGGGAAACCGCCTCCCGCTGAACAAGTTCCGGCCCGGGTTCCCGGCGTACGATCACACTGTGGTACGCGTCCTGGCCGTCTCCGACGTGGTCGAGGAAGGCTTGTATGCCGACCTCGGCCCGGTGCGCGGCGCCGATATCATCCTGGGCTGCGGCGATCTGCCGTTCGAGTACCTGGGCTACCTGATGAACGCGCTCGACGTGCCGCTGGTCTTCGTGCCTGGCAACCACGACCCTGACCTGTCCGGGTACCGGGTCAGCCGGGCCGGCCTGACGCTGCGCGCGGGGCTCCCGGCCCGGCCGCCGTGGCCGGACGGGGCGGTCAGCGCGGACGGCCGGGTGGTGGACGTGGCTGGCCTGCGGATCGCCGGCCTGGGCGGCTCCCCCCGCTACCGCGCCGGCCCGAACCAGTACAGCGACCGGCAGCAGGCCAGGCGGGCCTGGCGGCTGGCCGTTAGAGCCCGCCTGCACCGCAGCCCTGCTCCTGGTCAGGGAAGAGCGCACGGGCTGGACGTGCTCCTGACCCACGCCCCGCCCCGCGGCGTGGGCGACGGGACCGATCCGGCGCATCAGGGCTTCCCCGCCCTCAACGTCCTCGCCGCCCGGCTGCGGCCCGCCCTGCTCCTGCACGGCCACGTGGACCCCGATCCGGCCGGCCAGCGGGACCACACGCTCGGCCGCACGCTCGTCCGCAACGCCACCGGATGGCAGCTGTTCGACCTCGAGCCCGCGACGGGCCGGGTCACCGACGTGACCGGGCACCACGGTGGTAGCTCCCACTCCGGCAGCTACCACTCGCTAGCTACCACGGGGCTCCTTACCCCCGGGCCGGCTCCCACCATGCCCGCTGACACCGGGTTCCCCCGGGCCGACGTCGAGAACGACTTCCAGCGTGCCCGGCGGCGCCAGGTGCTGGCCCGGCTGTCGCAGCGGCTGCGCCGGGAACCGGACGACGTCAACCTCATCCTGCCCTTCGACGAGGTCGTCGCCGCGCTCGGCATGACCGGCGAGCGGAAGCTGGGCCTGCAGGTGATCAAGCTGGACACCGTGGTAGGCACGGTGGACTCCACCCGGGACTTCGACCGCCGGTTCCGGCCCACCTCGGGCCGGGTCCGGGAGCGCTGGGAGCGGCTCGCCCTGGCCCAGCGCCGGGGTGAGTCGATCCCGCCCATCGACGTGTACCGCGTCGGCGACCTGCACTTCGTGGTGGACGGGCATCACCGGGTCTCGATCGCCCTGGCGACGGGGCAGAAGACGATCGACGCCTACGTGACGGAGATCCTCACGGCGGTGCCGGCCCGGGGCATCCAGCGCCGCGGGGACCTGCTCTACAAGAGCTATGAGCGGCTGTTCCGGTCGCGGGTCAAGCTTTCGGCCCAGGCCTACGCCAAGATCACGTTCTCCGATCCCTGGGGCTACGCGGAACTCGGTGAGGCTGTGGAGGCCTGGGGGTTCCGCCTCATGCAGCACGAGCACAAGTTCTACGACCGGGCCGAGGCGTCCCGGCGCTGGTTCACCGAGGAATTCACCCCGGTCGTGCGCCTGCTGCACGCGGCCGACCTGGTCGGGGACGGCACCGACGCCGACGCCTACCTGACCATCGCCCGGGAGCGCTACCGGCTGATCCGCACCCACGAGTGGAACGACGAGGTCATCGAGGAACTCCAGCGGCAGTTCCGCGGCCCCCGCTGGCACCTCCGCAGCCCCATCGCCGCGCTGCACCCGCAGGAGAAGGACAGCGGCGCGGCCGCGGACGAGCACGGCTGCAGCCGGGGACGAGCACGGTGCAGCCCCGGACGAGCAGGGCGCAGCCGCTGACGAGCAGGGTGCCGCCGCCGATGAGCACACCGGCGGCGGCGCAACCGCGGACTGAACGCGGCGGCCCCGCCGCCGGACGCGGCGGGGCCGCCGCCGGTTACTGCGGCGGCGTGGCCGCAGAGCCGGTGTCCTGCCCGGTGGTCCCGGCCTCGGCCTGCGCCGGAGCGGCGCTGGCCGCAGGGGCGGCGCCGTCCGCCGGGCGCGCCGGGCTGGCCGGCGACCCGGAGTCACCCAGCGTCAGGTTCTTCCCGGTGGCCGGGTCGAACACGTGGATGGCCCGCATATCCACCCAGATCTGGGCGTTGTCCCCCTCGCTGATCTGGGTGGCCGGGTCGAGCCGGGCGACCACGGTCTCACCGGAAGCACCAGTGTCCGCCCGCCCGGAGTCCCGGGCCAGCTCGTTGAGTTCGGCCGCGTCCACCGCTGCCCAGTTCCTGGGTGAAGTAGACGTACTTCTCCGAGCCGAGGGACTCCACCACGTCGATGGTGGCCGGGAAGGTCATTCCGTACTGCTCGGTTCTCGCTGGACACCAGGGCCGCGTCTTCGAAGTCCTCCGGACGGATGCCCACGATCACGTCCCGGCCCTGCTCCGAGTGGCTGAGCACCTGCTGCAGGCGCCCGGTCAGCGGGATTTCCCCCAGGCCGGTCCGCAGCTTGCCCTCCTCCAGGGTGCCCCCCATGAAGTTCATCGCGGGTGAGCCGATGAAGCCGGCCACGAACAGGTTGGCGGGCCGGTCGTAGAGTTCCTGCGGCGACGCAACCTGCTGGATCGTGCCGCTGCGCATGACCGCTACCCGGTCGCCGAGGGTCATCGCCTCGGTCTGATCGTGCGTCACATACACCATGGTGGTGCCCAGCCTGCGCTGGATCCGGGACACCTCGGTGCGCATCTGCACCCGCAGCTTCGCGTCCAGGTTGGACAGCGGCTCGTCCATCAGGAACACGGCCGGGTCGCGGACGATCGCCCGGCCCATCGCCACCCGCTGCCGCTGGCCGCCGGACAGGTTGGCCGGCTTGCGGTCCAGGTGCTGGGTCAGGTCCAGGATCCGCGCGGCCTCCTCGACCTTCTGGTCGATGACGTTCTGCGGCGTCTTGGCCAGCTTGAGCGCGAAGCCCATGTTCTGCCGGACCGTCATGTGCGGGTACAGGGCGTAGCTCTGGAACACCATCGCGATGTCGCGGTCCTTGGGCGTCATGTTGTTGACGACCTTGCCGCCGATGCGCAGCTCACCCGAGGTGATGTCCTCCAGCCCGGCGATCATGTTGAGCGTGGTGGACTTGCCGCAGCCGGACGGGCCGACCAGGATAACGAACTCCCCGTCGGCGATGTCCAGGTTGATGTCGTCAACAGCCAGCGCACCATCCGGGAAGCGCTTGGTGATGTTGTCCAGAACGATTTCAGCCACTGGTCTCTCCTTGCTCCGCTAGCCCTTGACCGCGCCGGCTGTCAGCCCCGCGACGATCCGGCGCTGGAAGAACAGCACGAAGATAATGATGGGAATGGTGATGACCACCGCCGCCGCGGAGATCGACCCGGTCGGCACGGCGAACTGTGAGTCTCCGGTGAAGAAGGACAGCGCCGCCGGCGCGGTGCGGGAGGCGGTCGTCGCGGTCAGCGTGATCGCCAGCAGGAACTCGTTCCAGCAGAACAGGAAGACCAGGATCGCCGTGGTGACCATGCCCGGGGCGGCCAGCGGCGCGATGACCCGGACGAACGCCTGGAACGGGGTGGCCCCGTCTACCTTGGCTGCCTTCTCCAGCTCCCACGGGATCTCCCGGAAGAACGCGGACAGTGTGTAGATGCCGAGCGGCAGGCCGGTCGCGACGTAAGGGATGATCAGCCCGGGCCAGGTGTTGAACAGGCCGAGGAGCCGCTCGATGTTGAACAGCGGGGTGGCCAGCGCGATCGCGGGGAACATCGCGATCAGCAACGACACCCCGATCAGCACGCTCTTGCCCGGAAAACGCAGCCGGGCCACCGCGTAGGCCGCCATGGAGGCCAGCACGACCGCGATGAACGTGGCGATGGCCCCGATGCCGATCGAGTTGAGCAGCGGGCGCAGGAAGGTGGACGTGGTCAGGATGCCGGAGTAGTTGGCCCACGTCCAGTCCACCGGGAAGTAGGTCGGGTCGGTGATCGAGGCGGTCGTCTTGAACGACAGGGAGATGATCCAGACCAGCGGGATCAGCACGAGCACGATCGTGACGATGTTGGCGACACTCCAGCCAACCTTCTGCGGTGTCGTGGCAACCACTAGCCGCGCACCTCCCTTATTCTCATCGGCGCCCTCATCGCGAGAGGTCCGTTCCCGGAGCGGCCGTGCCGAAGCCCTTGATGAAGGCGACCGCGATGATCGCGACGCAGATCAGGATCAGCACTGACATCGCCGACCCGAGACCGAAGTTCAGCCCGGTGAACAGGTTGTCGTAGTTGAGGATCGACACCGATCCGGTGCCGTTGTTGCCCTGGGTGAGGATGAAGATGTTGTCGAAGATCCGGAATGCGTCCAGCGTCCGGAACAGCAGCGCGACCAGGATCGCGGGCTTCATCAGCGGCAGCATGATCCGGGTGAACCGCTGCCAGGCGCTCGCCCCGTCTACCTTGGCCGCCTTGAGCAGGTCCTCGGGTACCAGGGACAGCCCGGCCATCAGCAGCAGCGCCATGAACGCGGTGGTCTTCCAGATCTCGGCCAGGATGATGATCGCAATCGCCTTGGGCTGCGAGGTGAGCGGCGCGGAGTTGCCGAACAGCGCGGACAAGTACCCGGTACTCGGCGTCCAGGCGTACAGCCAGCTGAACGCGGCGGCCACGGTCACGATCCCGTAGGGGATCAGGATCGCGGTGCGGATCCCGCCCTTCCCCCAGATCGTCCGGTACATCAGCAGCGCCAGTCCCATGCCGAGCGCGAACTCGATGCCCACCGACACCACCGTGATGATGATGGTCACCACCAGCGCGTGCCACCAGAACGGCGAGCTGAGGATGGCCCCGTAGTTGCTGAACCCGACGAACTTGGTCAGCTGCGGGGCGGACAGGATGTACCGCTGCAGCGATATGTAGATGGCGTAGCCGATGGGGTACGCGGTCACCGCGACCATCACGATCACCGCGGGCGCGCACAGCAGCCAGCCCAGCCGGCGTTCCGCGCGCGCGCCTTCGGACAGCGGGGCCTTGCGCCGTCGCCCGGCGACGGGCTCCTGGGCGGTAACCGGAGGAGTGACGGTGGTCATGTCTCCACCTCTCTGTGCCTGCGCGGGGCGCTCACGGAGTCAGCCCCTTTCCGGTCAGGGCGTTGTTGATCTGCGTTCTCAGGTTCTGCTCAGTGCTCACCGGGTCGATGGAGCTGGGCGGCGACACCAGGTGCGAGATCGCCACGGACACGACCTGGTACAGCGGGGTCTTGGGCCGCACGGACCCGTTGTTGACCTGCTGCAGGATCAGCTGCCGGAACGGGTAGGGGCCCTGCATCTTCGGGTTGCTGTACACGCTGGCCAGCGTGGGCGGCAGCCCGCCCTCGACCGCGGCGGTCAGCTGGTTCTGGGCGTTGCGCAGGCACAGCACGGCCTGCTGCGCGAGCGCGGGATGGGGTGAGTAAGAGCTGACCGCCAGGTCGATGCCGCCGATCGTCACCTTGGCCCGGGTGCCCGGTATAACGCTCGGGTACGGCGCCCACTTGAACACCTTGAACAGCTTGGGGTTGTCGGCCTTCATCGACGGATAGACGTACGGGTAGTTCAGCTCGAACGCGGCCGTGCCGGCTTCCATGGCCAGCCGGTTCTGGTCCTCCATCTGCACTCCGAGCGACGGATCGGCCGAAGATGAGCTGGCCAGCGTCTTCATGATCGACAGCGCCTTGACCGCGGGCGCCCCAAGCTGGGCCTTCGTCGAGGTGGGGTTCAGGATGGCGCCGCCCGCGCTGGCTATCAGCGTGTTGAACCAGACGACGACGCCCTCGTACTGGGCGCCCTGGATCTCGATCAGGTGCGGCTTGCCCTGCTTGGCCAGCGCCTGGGCGTCCGCGAACATCTGCGCCCACGTCTTGGGCGGGGTCTTGACCAGGTCCGAGCGGTACCAGAGCAGCTGGGTGTTGCTGTTGTAGGGCACCGCCACCAGCTTCCCATGCCAGATCGCGGTCTGCAGCGGCCCCTTCAGCGTGCCGGCGATGGCCGCTGCCTTGGCCTGGCCGGTCCACGGCCGGATCCAGCCGGCGGTGGCGAACTCGGGCTCCCAGGTGACGTCGAGGCCGAGGATGTCCATCGAGGGGTCATGGGCGGCCAGTCGCCGCGCCATCTGCAGCCGCTGCTGGTCGGCGGCGTTCTGCAGCTTGTTGTAGACGATGGTGTAGCGCCCGTGGCTGGCCTTGCTGCAGTTGTCCGCGGCCGACTGGACCGCACCGGACGGGTCCGGGAAGTTGTAGAACTGCAGGGTCACCGGCCCGGTGCTGGCGCTGCTGGTCCCGCAGGCGGCCAGCGCCGAGGAGGCCAGGACGACTCCGGTGGCAGCCACCAGCAGAACGCGGAGACCGGGGCGGCCCCGGGCTCGGCGTCTGGGTTTCGGCGCCAGGGGGGCCCGCTGTGGACTGGCCTGGCGATCACTGCCACCGATCATGGTGCCTCCCGCGGCCCTGATGCTTCTTTGCACCTGTCACCCCTGCCGTTGACGCCAACGCTAGAGCCTTTCCCCACCTGTAACAAGGGATGCACTTCTGGGGAACTTTTGCTAGCCTGCCACGCCGCAATGAATGAGTGCTGACACGATTCGGCCGCAGTTCCCAGGATTGGGGATCTCATGCACGGATTTGGCCGGATATATGCGGCGAACTGAGCGTGCGGGCAGGCACAGCATGGAGGCACAGCGCCCAGAACACGGATTAGCCAGGCCAGGGCCGCAGCCCAGCGGGATCAGCGGGAGGATTCCACCGAGGCGAGCGCCCCGGTGCGGGTCTCGCTGATGGTGCCGCTGCCCAGCACGGTGTCGCCCTCGTACAGGACCGCGGCCTGGCCCCTGGCCACGCCCTGGGCCGGCCGGTCCAGGGTGATCCGGAGCAGGTCACCCGCCAGCCCGGCGGTGGCCCGGTGGACCTCGCCGTGGGCCCGCAGCTGGACCAGGCAGTCGCGCGGCTCGCGCAGCGGCTCGCACCCGCTCCACACCGGCCGCTCGGCCAGGATCTCCTGCACGTCCAGGGACTCGCGCGGCCCCACGGTCACGGTCCGGGAGACCGGCTCGATGTCCAGCACGTAGCGTGGCCGTCCGTCCGGGGCCGGCACCCCGACCCGCAGCCCCTTGCGCTGGCCGATGGTGAAGCCGAAGGCCCCGTCGTGCGTGCCGACCGGCGTCCCGTCCTCGGCCACGATGCGGCCCGGCGCGTCGCCCAGCCGGCCCGCCAGGAACGACCGCGTGTCCCCGTCCGGGATGAAGCAGACGTCGTGGCTGTCCGGCTTGCTGGCCACCGCCATCCCCCGCGCCGCGGCTTCCTCGCGGACCTCGGCCTTGGTCGAGGAGCCCAGCGGGAACATGGACCGGCTCAGCTGCTCACGGGTGAGGACGGCCAGCACGTAGGACTGGTCCTTGCCCGGGTCCACGCTGCGGACCAGACGGCCGTCATCGAGCCGGGCGTGATGGCCGGTGCAGACCGCGTCGAACCCGAGGGCGATGGCCCGGTCGAGTACCGCCGCGAACTTGATCTTCTCGTTGCAGCGCAGGCAGGGGTTGGGTGTGCGGCCCGCGGCGTACTCGGCCACGAAGTCCGCGACCACGTCACGGTCGAACCGCTCGGCCATGTCCCACACGTAGAACGGGATGCCGATCACGTCCGCGGCCCGGCGGGCGTCCCGGGCGTCCTCCACCGTGCAGCAGCCCCGGGCGCCGGAGCGGTACGACTGGGGATTCGAGGACAGCGCGAGATGGACGCCGGTCACGTCGTGACCGGCGTCTGCGGCGCGGGCGGCGGCGACCGCGGAGTCCACTCCCCCGGACATGGCGGCCAGCACGCGAAGACGGTTCATCGTCTACCGAGCCTACGCGCCGCCGGGCAGGTTCCGTGCCACGCCAGCGCCTGCTGCGGCCGCCCCCGTGGGGCCGCAGCAGGGGATGGCGTGACGTCCCGTCAGCTGACTCCGGCAGACGACGGAGTGGCGGCGGCCGACGGCGGGGGTGTGCCTGCGCTGGGTGACGGTGACGCGCTCCCGGCGCTGGGCGACGGTGACGCGGCGCCGGCCCGGGGCGCTGGTGTCGCGGGAGTGTGGATGGCCGAGTGGGTCGCGGAACCGGGGGTGGCCGACGGGGTCGCGGTGTCCGAGTTCACCACGCCCGCCCGGAGGTACTCGGTGTACTGCATGACCGTGCCCGCGGGGAGCATGTTGTTCCCGCTCTGCTCCGGCGCGACCGCGACCATTTCCGCTCCAGGACCACGGTGCTGGCCGGGTCGAAGATGAGCACCTCCCGGGTCCCGCTGGTGACCAGCCCCACCGCCTGGCCGTGACGCCCCCGCCGGTCCGTGGCCGGGCCTAGGTTCTGCACCCCGGGCAGCGACTCGATCACCCGGTACAGCGCCGCCCGCAGCTTGGCCGTCGATCCGGCATTCAGGAACGTGGCGGCGTACACGAAGGTTGCGCTGGGCCGGGAGTGCCCGTGCTCGAACCGCCTCACAATCGCCCTCTCCAGCGCCTTCGGGCTGGTGGGGAGGGTGTCCGCCTGGACGACCCCGTACAGCCACCAGGGTAGGCCGCCCCTGGTGTAGGTCTGTTCGAAGTTCATCGCCGAGCACCGGGCCGGAAAGGTCCCGATCTGACGTCCCGACCCGTCAACGGCCACCCAGGCATGAACCGTCATGGGAGCTACCGGGCACGCCCGCGTGGAGTTGTTGCTGAGTCCTTTGGCGTCAATTTCCTGGACGTAGAGGTACTGCCCGGGGCCGGGCGGGTGGCCCGCGCCCGCGCCATGACCAGCGGCTACCGCCGCCGCAGCGAGAATCGCGGCCACCGACCCCGATCGGGCGCCGCCCTGGCCCTGCTGGTGCTGCTCCGGCCCGTGCTGCCCGGAAGGTTCGCAAGCAGCAGGGCCGTCGCGGCGGCCGCGACCACGAGTCCGGTGACCACCGCCGAGACGGCCGGACGCGTCCGGCGCCGCCGGGGGGCACGCGCGGTGATCTGGCGGTAGAGACGCGCGGCCTCGGCCGAGTCCGGGCCCGGCAGGTCGGCGTGACGGGCCGGGTCGGCCCCGGCCACCAGCATGTCGAGATCCATGATCAGCTCCTGTTCATCCAGGTGTGGGCCGGGGTGATCGCCGGGACGGACCGGGGGTCCGACATCTCAGTGCCAGCGCGCCCGGTGCCAGCGCGCTCGGTGCCAGCGCGCTCGGTGGCAGACGGTTCGGTGGCGGACAACTCGCTGCGCAGCCGGGTCTTGGCCCGGTGCACGCGGATCGCCACCGCGTTGGCTGAGCACCCGAGGACCTGGGCCGCGTCGGCGTGCGACAACTCTTCCCAGAGCACTAACTGGAGCGCTTCGCGCTCCCGGTCGGAGAGCCGGCCGAGCGCGGCGAGCACCCGGTCCGACATGGCATCCCGCAGTCCGGCTGGCCCGGTCCTGGCTGGCCCGGTCCTGGCTGGCCCGGTCCTGGCTGGCCCGGTCCTGGCTGGCCCGGTCCTGGCTGGCCCGGTCCTGGCTGGCCCGGTCCTGGCTGGCTCAGTGGCCGGGTGCTGGAGTCGGCCCGCAGCCGCGCGATCAGGCGACCCAGCCGCCGGGCTGACCGGCGGCGTCCTGCGACCACCCGCTGGGCCACGCCGTACAGCCACAGCCGATCCGCCGGGGCATCGGGCAGCTCATCAATCCGCCGCCAGGCGGTCGTGAACACGTCGGCGACTACGTCAGCGGCGTCCTCAGCCGCTTCGACGCGGCGTACCGCGTAGGCCAGGATGGGGCGGTAGTACGCCTGGTAGAGCGCGGCGAACCGGCGCTCCTTGTCTCGCTGGTGGTCCGTGGTGCCGGGCACACGCGGCTCCTCACGCTCGGCCATGTCTTCAGCCTCTCCATGGCCGGCAGGCGCGGAACCTTTCGCCCGGTTCTCCACGGGCAGGGATTCAGCGGTGCGGGGGATGGCGCCGTGAGCGGTTCGTTGCGGAAAGACTGAAGCCCGGCCAGGTGCGGACGGTCAGCGGGCGGCGCGCCGGGCCCGCTGCACGGCCTCCCCGATGGCCGCGCCCAGCGCGTCCACGTCATCCTGGGTGGAGGTGTGGCCCAGCGAGAAGCGCAGCGACCCGCGGGACCTGGCCTCGTCCGCGCCCATGGCGAGCAGCACGTGGCTGGGCTGGGCCACGCCAGCGGTGCAGGCCGACCCGGTCGAGCAGGCGATGCCCTTGGCGTCGAGCAGCATCAGCAGCGCGTCGCCCTCGCAGCCGGGGAAGGAGAAGTGCGCGTTGCCGGGCAGCCGGCCGGGCCCGGCGGGCGGGCCGTTGAGGACGGCATCCGGAACGGCCGCCGTGACCTGGGCGATCAGGTCGTCGCGCAGCTTGGCCAGCCGGGCGGCCTCCTCGTCCCGGCGCCCGGCCATGACCGCCGCCGCGACCGCGAACGCGCGGATGGCCGGGGCGTCCAGGGTGCCCGAGCGCACCTCGCTCTCCTGGCCGCCGCCGTGCAGGACGGGCACCGGCTGGACCCCGCGGGCCAGCAGCAGCGCGCCCGCGCCCACCGGGCCGCCGAACTTGTGCCCGGTGACGGTCATCGCGTCCGCGCCGCTGCCCGCGAAGCTGACCGGCAGCTGGCCCGCCGCCTGCACCGCGTCGGTGTGGAACGGGATGCCGTGCTCCCGGGCCAGCGCGGCGAGCTCGGCGATCGGCTGTACCACGCCCACCTCGTTGTTGGCCCACATCACGGTGACCAGGGCGACGGCGTCCGGGTCGGCGGCGATGGCCTCGGCCAGCGCGGCGGGCTGGAGCACCCCGGCCTCGTCCACCGGCAGCCAGTACTCCTCGGCGTCCTCGTGCCCGGCCAGCCAGTGCACCGAGTCCAGCACCGCGTGGTGCTCGATCGCGGTGGCCAGCACCCGGCGGGGCGCGGTTCTGGACGGGCCAGCGCCGGGGGCCAGCGCGGCCGCGCGGCGCGCCCAGTACAGGCCCTTGACCGCGAGGTTGTCGGCCTCGGTGCCGCCGCTGGTGAAGATCACCTCGCTGGGCCGGGCGCCGAACACCTCGGCGATCTGCTCCCGCGACTCCTCCACCACGCGGCGGGCGCGGCGGCCGGCGTTGTGCAGGGACGAGGGGTTGCCCAGCTGGCCCAGCTCTTCGGTCATCGCCGCGAGGGCCTCAGGCAGCATCGGCGTGGTGGCCGCGTGGTCCAGGTAGACCACGCAGTCCTCGGCCGGCCGCGGGCGCGCGGCCGCGTAGTCGATGTACCCCATGACGGATTTCAGCCTAGTGGGCGATCTGGTTCCGCCGGCACGCCGCGGAACGTGTTCCGGGCCTGCACCTAGTTCGCCGCGCGCCGCTCGACCTCCTCGGTCAGCTGCGGCACCACCGCGAACAGGTCGCCGACCACGCCGAAGTCGGCGAGCTCGAAGATCGGCGCCTCGGGGTCCTTGTTGATCACCATGATGGTCTTGGAGGTCTGCATGCCGGCCCGGTGCTGGATCGCCCCGGAGATGCCCACCGCCAGGTACAGCTGCGGCGAGACGGTCTTCCCCGTCTGGCCCACCTGGAACTGGTGCGGGTACCAGCCCGCGTCGGTGGCCGCCCGGGACGCGCCCACGGCCGCGCCGAGGGAGTCGGCCAGCTTCTCGATCAGGGCGAAGTTGTCGGCGTTGCCGACGCCGCGGCCGCCGGAGACCACGATCGCGGCCTCGGTGAGCTCGGGCCGCTCGCCACGCTCGGCCACGACGCGCTCGGTGATCCTGGCCGCCTTGGCCGCGTCGCTGAGCTCGACCCCGGCCGGCTCGATCTCGGCCGCCGCCGGTGCGGGCTCGGCCGCGACGGAGTTGGGCCGGACCGCGATGATCGGGGTCCCCGTCTTCACGGTGGACTGGACGACGATCGCGCCCCCGAAGATGGACTGCTCGGCGACCAGTCCGCCGTCGCCCGCGGTGAGCCCGACCGCGTCAGTGATGACGCCAGAGCCGATCTTGACCGCCAGCCGGCCGGCGACTTCCTTGCCCTCGCCGGTGGCGGCGAGCAGCACGGCCGCCGGGGACTTCTGCGCGACCAGCCCGGCCAGCACCTCGGCCGTGGGGGCGACCACGTAGTCGTCGATGTCGCCGCCGTCGGCCACGTAGACCTTGGCCGCGCCGAACTCGGCCAGCCGCTCCCGGCCGCCCTCCGCGCCCGCGCCGATCCAGACCGCCGCGGGCTCGCCGAACTGGCGGGCCAGGGTGAGCAGCTCACCGGTAACCTTCTTGACCGTCTCGCCGTCGTGCTCGACGAGAACCAGAACCTCAGCCATGGTCGGCCGTCCTTCCTTCCCTGCTCAGATGAACCGCTGCCCAGATGACCTGAGGCTCAGATGAACTTCTGCGCGGCGAGGAACTCGGCCGCCTTGGACCCGCCGTCGCCCTCGTCCTTGACGACCGTGCCCGCCTGCCGCGGCGGCCGCTTCGCGAAGCTGACCACCGCGGTCGCCGCCGAGGCCAGGCCGACCTGGTCCGCGCCGATCCCGGTGTCGGCCAGGGTGACCGTCTCGACCGGCTTCTTCTTGGCCGCCATGATGCCCTTGAACGAGGGGTACCGCGGCTCGTTGATCTTCTCCACCACGCTGATCACGGCGGGCAGGCTGGACTCGACCTTGTCGTAGCCGTAGTCCTGCTGGCGGTGGATCCGCAGCGTGCTCCCGTCCACCTCGACCTTGCTGGCCAGCGAGACCTGCGGGACGCCGAGCCGCTCGGCCAGCATGGCGGCCATCACGCCCATCCGCGCGTCGGTGGACTCCGCACCCAGGATGACCAGGTCGAACCCGATCCGGCCCAGGACCTGGGCCATGACCGCCGACGTCTCCAGCGCGTCCGATCCGGCCAGGGCGTCGTCGATGATGTGCACCGCCTTGTCCGCGCCCATGGACAGCGCCTTGCGGATCGACTCGCTGGCCTTCTCCGGGCCCATGGTCAGGATCGTGACCTCGCCCCCGTGCGCCTCGGCCAGGCGCAGGCCTTCCTCGATGGCGTACTCGTCGAGTTCGTTGATGACCCCGTCGACCGACGCCCGGTCCAGGCGTGAGTCCTCGGGCCTCAGGGTCCGTTCCGCCCACGTGTCCGGCACCTGTTTCACGCAAACGACGATGTTCATGCCGGCGGCCAACCTCCTGCCTCAGTTGCCGCAAACCAGGACTGGCCTCTGACTGGCCAGGCTGGGCCCGGTAGGCGGCGGCGCATCTTAAGAGTGCCAAATGGTGTTTTGCGGCCCGCCCCCCGGGGGTCCCCCTAGAGTCCGGCGGAGCCGGCCCGGGGGGCCAGCGGTGGGCTGGCCAGGATGTTACTTACTAGTAGCTTACTCCCGCCTCCGCGGCGTCGACCACGTTGGCCAGCAGCATGGCCCGGGTCATCGGGCCGACCCCGCCAGGCATGGGGGCAAGATAGCCGGCCACCTCCCGGACATCGGGCGCGACGTCGCCGACCAGGCCGGCCTCCGTCCGGGTTATCCCCACGTCCAGGACCGCCGCCCCGGGCCTGATCATGTCCGGGGTCAGCAGGCCGGGGCGGCCCGCGGCGACCACCACGATGTCCGCGGCCCGGGTGTGCCCGGCCAGGTCCTTGGTCCCGGTGTGGCAGAGGGTCACCGTGGCGTTCTCCGTGCGCCGGGTCAGCAGCAGCCCCAGCGCCCGGCCCACCGTGATCCCGCGGCCGATCACGGTGACGTCGGCCCCGGCGATCGGCACGTCGTAGCGGCGGAGCAGCTCCACGATTCCCCGTGGCGTGCAGGGCAGCGGTCCCGGATCGTTCAGGACGAGGCGGCCCAGGTTCAGCGGGTGCAGCCCGTCCGCGTCCTTGTCCGGATCGATCCGGCTCAGCACCGCGTTCGCGTCGATCCCGGCCGGCAGCGGCAGCTGGACGATGTAGCCGGTGCAGGCCGGGTCGGCGTTCAGCTCGTCCACCACCGCCTCGACCTGCTCCTGGGTCGCGTCGGCGGGCAGGTCCCGGCGGATGCTGGCGATGCCCACCTCGGCGCAGTCCCGGTGCTTGCCGTTGACGTAGGCCCGGCTGCCCGGATCGTCACCGACCAGGACGGTGCCCAGGCCGGGACGGATGCCGCGGGCAGCCAGCGCGGCCACCCGCCCGGCCAGTTCGGCTTTGATCGCCGCGGCGGTCGCCTTGCCGTCCAGGATGGTCGCCGTCATCCCTCACCCCCGTCAGTGCAAGCCGGCCCGTCGGTGGAAGGCGGACCGTCAGTGGAAGGCGGACCGTCAGTGCAAGGCGGACCGCCGGTGCAAGGCGGACCGTCAGTGGAAGGCAGCCGGTCAGTGGAAGAAATGGCGCACTCCGGTCACGTACATGGTGATCCCCGCCTGCTCGGCCGCCTCGATGCTGAGCTGGTCACGGATGGACCCGCCCGGCTGGACCACGGCCCGGATCCCGGCCGCGGTCAGGACCTCCAGACCGTCCGGGAACGGGAAGTACGCGTCGCTGGCCGCGACCGACCCGGCCGCGCGCTCGCCCGCCCGGGACACCGCCAGCCGGGCCGCGTCGAGCCGGTTGACCTGGCCCATGCCCACGCCCACCGTGGCCAGCCCGGACGCCAGCAGGATGGCGTTGGACTTGACGCTGCGGATGGCCCGCCAGGCGAAGGCCAGGTCGGCGAGCATGTCCGGCGACGCGGGCTGCCCGGTCTTGAGCTCCCAGCCGGCCGGGTCGTCGCCGGGCGCGTCGATCTCGTCCGGGGTCTGCAGCAGCAGGCCGCCGTCGACCTGCCGCCATTCCGGCACGTGGCTGCCCCGGACCGGCGGCGGGCAGGTCAGCAGGCGCAGGTTCTTGCTGCCCGACAGGATGTCCAGCGCGGCGTCCTCGAAGCCCGGTGCGATGACGATCTCGGTGAAGATGTCCTTGACCTGGGCCGCCATCTCCGCGGTGACCACCCCGTTGGTGGCGATGACCCCGCCGAAGGCGGACTGCGGATCGCACGCGTTCGCCTTCCGGTGCGCCTCGGCCACGTCGGTGCCGAGGGCGATGCCGCACGGGTTGGAGTGCTTGATGATGGCCACGCAGGGCTGGACGAAGTCGAACGCGGCCCGCCAGGCCGCGGCGGCGTTAACGTAGTTGTTGTAGGACATGGCCTTGCCGTGCAGCTGGGTGGCCCCGGCGATGCCCGCCGGCGCCTGGCCGTCCGCCCCGCCCTGGCGTGCACCGCTCTGGCCGGCACCGCTTTGGCTGGCACCGCTTTGGCTGGCACCGCTGCGGGTGTACAGCGCGGCCCGCTGGTGCGGGTTCTCGCCGTACCGGAGCACCTCGCGCCGGGTCCACAGCGCCGCCGTCACGTCCGGCCAGCCGGTTTCCTCCGCCGTCTCGTCCGGTGCGTACGCGGAGGCGAACCAGGAGGCGACCGCGCAGTCGTACGCGGCGGTGTGCGCGTAGGCGCTGGCCGCCAGCCGCCGCCGCTGCTCCAGCGTGAACCCGCCGCCGGTCACCGCCGCCTCGACGTCCCCGTACCGGGACGGGTCGGTGATGACCGCGACATGCTGGTGGTTCTTGGCGGCCGCGCGGACCATGGCCGGGCCGCCGATGTCGATCTGCTCCACGCACTCGGCCGGCGGGGCGCCGCTGCTCACCGCCGCCTCGAACGGGTACAGGTTGGACACCAGCAGCTGGAACGGCGCGATGCCGAGTTCGTCCAGCCGGGCCTGGTGGGCCGGCTTGCCCAGGTCGGCGAGGAGCCCGGCGTGCACCGCGGGGTGCAGCGTCTTCACCCGGCCGTCGAGGGCCTCCGGGAACCCGGTGATGTCCTCCACCCGGGTCACCGGGACGCCGGCGGCACTGATCGTGTCCGCCGTGCTGCCGGTGCTGACGATCTCCACCCCAGCGCCGTGCAGCGAGCGCGCCAGGTCACTGAGCCCCGTCTTGTCGTACACGCTGATCAGGGCCCGCCTGATCGCTACTCTCGTCACCGCCCGATCCTTACCTTCCTGCCCTGCACGGCCCACCCGTCGCGGACCATCCGGCCCACAGTCTCCACGAGCAGGCTCCGCTCGGCCACCTTGACCCGCTCGTGCAGGGTCGTCTCGTCGTCGTCGTCCAGCACCGGGACCGCCGCCTGGGCGATCACCGGGCCGGTGTCGGTGCCCGCGTCCACCAGGAACACGGTGCACCCGGTCAGTTTCACCCCGTGCTCGAGCGCGTCGCGTACGCCGTGCATGCCGGGGAACGCGGGCAGCAGGGCCGGGTGGGTGTTGATCAGGCGCCCGCCGAACGCGTCCAGGAACGCCGGTCCGACCAGCTTCATGAACCCGGCCAGGATGACCAGGTCCGGCCGGGCCTCGCGGCAGGACGCGGTGAGCGCCTCGTCCCAGTCCGCGCGGCTCGGGTAGTCCTTGACCCGGTGCGTGAACGTGGGCACGCTCGCCCGCTCCGCGCGGTCCAGCGCCTCGATGCCGGTCCGGTCGGCGCCGACCGCCACCACGTCCGCGCCGTAGGCCGGGTCAGCGCACGCATCCAGCAGGGCCTGCAGATTCGTTCCCGCGCCCGAGACCAGGACCACCAGGCGTGCGCGCATGCGGCCACGATAACCGCATCAGGGCAGTGGGACTGCCCACCGGCCTGGGCTTGCTCACCGGCCTGGACAGGGCAAAATAGGGGGCTGTGTCCGTATCCGGCCCCCCGGACCCCCCGGCACCTGCCCCCTGGAGCACCCCGCTGATGCCCCCAGTAGCCCAGCCGTCACCGCCCCCCGAGCCCTCCCCCGCCGAGTCCGCTGCGCCGGACGCGGCGGATGGGGCGGCCCTGGGCGCGCCCCCGGATCGCCGTGCCGAGCGGGACCGCCGCGCGGAGCAGGCCGCGCCGCCTGCGGCTGAGCCGCCTCCCGGTCCGGGCGCGCGGCAGCAGCCGCTGGCCCAGGCCAGGGCCAAGCCCGCCCGACGCGTGGAGCCGGCGCATCAGCAACGGACGGTCGCGGCGTTCTTCCTCGCCGTGCTCAGCCTGTTCGGCGTGCTCGGGCTGAGCAATTTCCAGCGGGGCGTCTACATCGTGCTGTTCGCGCTGGTCGCCGGGGCCATGGCCATCTGGCTGGCGGGCACCGCGATCCGGCGGGCCCGGCGTGGCGGGACCGCGGGGCCCCGGGGCTCGGTCGTGGTCATCGTGATCGGCGGCGCCGGGGTGCTGGTCAGCAGCCTCCTGCTGGCCGGGTTCGCGCTGCTCGGCCACCAGGCGTCGGCGTTCTCCCAGTGCCTGAGCGGGGCGAACACGGTCGCCGCGCAGCAGAGGTGCCAGAGCCAGTTCATGCGGGCGGTCAGGAACGCCACGCCCTGACGGGGGCTACGGCCCGGTGTTCAACGGCCCGGTGTTCAACGGCCCGGTGTTCAGGGGAGGGCCGCCGGGCCGGGCGGCTCCGGCCGGCCCGCGTCGCCGGTGTCCTCCGCGTCACCCCACGGATCGACGTAGAGGTAGTGCCCGTCCGTCTCGGCCCCGGGATCCAGCCTGGGTCCTGCGCGGGGGCCAGGCTTCAGCGGGTCAGGCCCGAGCGGGCCGGCTCCCTGGTTCCCGGCCCCGGGGAACACCAGCCCGGCGGCGGCCAGACGGCGGATCCGGACCCAGTTCACCAGGCCGGCGGTGATCGCGGCGGCCACGCCCACCTCGAGCACGGAGACCACGCCGGCCTGCCAGCCGGACGGCCCGACCGCGGTCAGCCGGCCGCTGCCCAGCGGGCCGCCCGCGAACGCCGCGAGCAGCCCCAGGGCGAACCCGGTGGCCACCCCGCAGGCGAAGCCCCACAGGGGCGCCAGCTCGAGGGCCAGGGTGGGCGCCGCCCGGGCGGTGAGCAGCCCGCCGAACGCCCCGGCCAGGTACGGCACGCAGAGCATGAGCATGGACACCCAGCCGGGCATGGATGCGTGCGCCCCGGCGGGCAGCGCCGCGAGCATCGGCAGCATCGGCAGTGGCCCCAGCGCGGATCCGGTGGGAGCGACGACGGTGCCGGTACCGAACGCGAAACCAGGGCCCAGGGTGTAGCAGATCGACCACACGACGGCGTTAGGCACGTAGGCGATCTGGGCCAGCAGCAGCAGGGCCCCGCCGACCACGCCGGGGGCGAGCGCCACGTCGACCGACCGGAAGGCGCTCATGCTGGCGCCGAGCGAGGCGCCGGCCAGGATCGCGCCCGCCCCGGTCAGCACGGCCAGCGCGCCGACCGACCCGAGGAACACCGCCCGGGAGCGCGGGGGCAGCAGGTGGATCAGGCGGCGCCAGGGGGCCAGCGCCCGGGCACCGCCGAGTCCCCCGGCCACCAGGGCGATCAGGAAGCCGGACACGACCGCCTGCGGCAGCGAGGGCGTGGCCAGCGTGGACTGCCCGGCCAGGGCCAGCCCGCCGGCCACCAGCGCGTACGGGACCGCGAGGGCCAGGGCCGCGTAGCCGACCTCGGGGAGCCGGGTCACCTGGCCCTGCCGGACCACCCAGCGGCCCGCGGTCCACAGCAGCGCCCCGGGGATCAGCACCAGGCCCAGCGGCAGCATCCCGATCCGCCCGGTCCCGATGCGGCCCGTCCCGTGCACCGCGAAGCCCACGTGGTGGCCTACCAGCCAGAGGTCCGCGGCGGTGCGCAGCACGCCGGTGAGCCCGACACCCGCATGCGGCGCGGCGATCCAGCCGGCCAGCACCAGCAGGGTGATGACGACCAGCCCGCTGCCCGCGGCGGCGCACGCCGCGATGGCGCCCGTGACCACCAGCGGGCGGGTCGGCGCCGGCGGCCCTCCCGCCCCGTCGCGGCCGCCAGCGCGCTCGGCAGGCGGGGCAGAAGCGGTCATGAGAACCCATCCTGGCCCCGCCAGCCCCGGGATCGTGGAGGCGCGCCGCGCGCCGGG
This sequence comes from uncultured Actinomycetes bacterium, assembly GCA_963713815.1. Lineage (GTDB taxonomy): Bacteria > Actinomycetota > Actinomycetes > Streptosporangiales > Streptosporangiaceae > RYN-230. The sequence continues at coordinate 16,800 of CAVQNH010000002.1, read as the reverse complement.
ACCCGAGGGGTCTACGCGCCGGGACCCGGGGGGCGTCTAGCTGCCCCGCATCACCTCACGGACGAGGCGGGCCGTCTCGGACGGCGTCCGGCCGACCCGCACCCCGACCTTCTCCAGCGCTTCCTTCTTGGCCTGCGCGGTGCCCGCCGAACCGGAGATGATCGCGCCTGCGTGCCCCATGGTCTTGCCCTCCGGGGCGGTGAAGCCCGCCACGTAGGCGACCACGGGCTTGGTCACGTTCGCCTCGACGTAGGCGGCGGCCCGTTCCTCGGCGTCGCCGCCGATCTCGCCGATCATCACGATCGCGTCGGTCTCCGGGTCGTCCTGGAACGCGGCGAGGCAGTCGATATGCGTGGTGCCGATGATCGGGTCACCGCCGATGCCGACGGCGGTGGAGAAGCCGATATCGCGCAGCTCGTACATCATCTGGTAAGTCAGCGTGCCGGACTTGGACACCAGCCCGATGCGGCCTTCGGTGGTGATGTTGGCCGGGATGATCCCCGCGTTCGACTTGCCGGGTGAGGCGATCCCGGGGCAGTTGGGGCCGACGATCCGGGTGGCGTTGCCCTTGGCGCTGGCGTAGGCCCAGAACTCCGCGCTGTCGTGGACCGGGACGCCCTCGGTGATCACGATCACCAGCGGGATGCCCGCATCCACGGCCTCGGTCACCGCGGCCTTGGTCCCCGCGGGCGGCACGAAGACCACCGACACGTCCGCGCCGGTCGCGGCCATGGTCTCGGCGACCGTGCCGAACACGGGCACCTCGGAGCCACCCAGGTCCACGGTCTGGCCGGCCTTCCGCGGGTTCGTGCCGCCGACGACCGTGGTGCCCGCGGCCAGCATCCGGCGCCCGTGCTTGGTGCCTTCCGAGCCGGTGATGCCCTGGATCATGACCCGGCTGTCGCCGGTCAGGAAAATCGCCATCTCATGCTCCTGTCGGGGCGGCAGCGGCCAGTTCCGCGGCGCGCCGGGCTGCGTCATCCATGGTCGCGACCTGCTCGACCACTGGCAATCCCGCGTCAGCAAGGATGCGGCGGCCCTCCTCGGCGTTGTTCCCATCCAGCCGGACCACGATCGGATGGCGGACTTCCTGGCCCTGGCTGGCCAGCATGCCGATCGCCGACACGATCCCGTTGGCCACCGCGTCGCACGAGGTGATGCCGCCGAACACGTTGACCAGGACGCTGCGGACCGACGTGTCGGACAGCACGATCTCCAGGCCGTCCGCCATGACCTCGGCCGATGCGCCCCCGCCGATGTCCAGGAAGTTCGCGGGCTTCATCCCGCCGAACGGCTCACCGGCCAGGGCCACCACGTCCAGCGTGGACATGACCAGCCCGGCCCCGTTGCCGATGATGCCCACCTGGCCGTCGAGCTTGACGTAGTTCAGGTGCTTGGCCTTGGCCTTGGCCTCGAGCGGGTCGGCCGCCTCGGGGTCCTCGAACTTCGCGTGATCCTGGCGGAAGGACGCGTTGTCGTCCAGGCTGACCTTCCCGTCCACAGCCAGCACGGCGCCCTGGTCGGTCAGGGCCATGGGGTTGACCTCGACCAGGGTGGCGTCCTCGTCGGCGAACACGGCCCAGAGCCGTTCGGCGAGCAGCGCCGCCTGCTCTGCCGCCTCGGCCGGAATCCGGCCGGCCTCGATGATCTCGGCGGCCTTGGCCGCGTCCACCCCGGTCAGCGGGTTGACCGGGATCCGGGCGACCGCCTCCGGGCTGGTGTGCGCGACTTCCTCGATCTCCATGCCGCCCTGCACCGAGCAGATCGCCACGAACGTCCGCGCCGCGCGGTCCAGCAGGAAGGACAGGTAGTACTCCTGCGCGATGTCGACAGCCTCGGCGATCAGGACCTTGTGCACCGTGTGGCCCTTGATGTCCATGCCGAGGATCTGGCGGGCTTTGGCCTCCGCCTCATCCGGGCCGTTGGCGAGCTTGACCCCGCCGGCCTTGCCCCGGCCGCCGGTCTTCACCTGGGCCTTCACCACGACGAGGGGGGAACCCTCGGCCGCGTAGCCCGCCGCGATCTCGCGTGCCTCTTCGGGGGTAGAGGCGACCCGGCCGCGCTGTACGGGTACCCCGTACTCGGCGAACAGTTCTTTCGCCTGATACTCAAACAGGTCCACTAGCGTCCGTCCTCGGGGTGACCTCGGGTGAGCAGGATTCCGCACGCAGCCTACCGGGGCCACCGGCCCCCGTTCCCGCGCGCCCTGGCCAACCCCGCCCCACCGCACCTCCGGCCCATCCATACCCGCCCAACCCACCTCACCGTCCCGGCCGCCACCACCACCGGCGGCCCTCACCCGTGGAGCTGGCGGGAACCGTGAGATATGGGGCTGGAGAGGCAGGTGGGCTGTGGACCGGCCGTCTGGCCGGCCGGCTGCCGCGATCCGCGCCGCGCACCGGCCGCCCGCCAATCGCCTCACGTCCCCACCAGCCCCACTGCCCCAGAGGCACCGACCTTCGTTCGTGATCATGACTTGGCTGTCGTTGGGCTAACGACAGCCAAGTCATGATCACGAAGCGTGGCGGGGCGGCCGGAGGTCAGGGACAGTCGGCCGATTGTCGGAGCTGGCCGGTGGGAGGCTGGCGCCGTGACACGGTCAGTCCGGACCGACCAGGCCGCCTTGCACGCCTGCTGCGCGACCAGGAGTCCGTCATCTCCCGCGCCGCAGGCGCTGGGCTGCGGGATGACGCCAAGCCAGCTCCGGCACCGGATCCGCCCGGAAGGGCCGTGGCAGCGGCTGCTGCCTGGCGTGTACCTGACCGTGACCGGAACCCCGACCCGCAGGCAGCAAACCGAGGTCGCTGCGCTGCGGTGCGCCGGCTGCGGCAGCGTCATAACCGGCATGGCCGCGTTACGCCATCACGGCATCCGGGTGCCGGGAGTCCCAGGTCATCACCGTGCTGGTCCCGGCCGGGCAGGTCCGGGAGAGCCGACGCATTCGTCAGGGTCTGGCCTACTACGCGGATGCCGGAGTTCGTGTTCACCGACGGTGCGGTGCGGTTCGCGGATGCGGCGCGGGCGGTGGCCGACGCGGCGCGGGAGCTGGGGTCGTTCCGGGAGGTGCGGGCTGTCACCGCGGACGCGGTGCAGCGGGGCCGGTGCCGGATAGATCAGCTGGCCGAGGAGCTGGCGCACGCGCCGGTGCGTCAGTCGGCGTGGCTGCGCCGCACGCTGGCCGAGGTCGCGGACGGCGTCCGGTCGGCAGCCGAAGGGGACCTGCGCAGCCTGATCCGGGCGGCCGGACTTCCGGCCCCCATCTTCAATGCCAGGCTGTACATCGGCCCGGACTTGCTGGCAGTAGTGGACGCGTGGTGGCCGGACGCGGGGGTGGCCGTGGAAGTGGACTCCCGGGAGTGGCACCTGTCGCCAGAGGACTCGCAGCGGACGGTGCGCCGGTCCCGCGGGATGAGCGCCAAGGGGATCATCATGCTGCACGTCACCCCGCACCAGATCAGGACGGAGGCGGAGAAGATCGTCGCGGACATCCGGGGTGCGCTGGAGTCTGGGCGCGCTCGGCCACCCCTGGCCATACGGACGCTCCCAGCGGCGGGTTAGCCAGCGCGGGTTAGCCGGGCGGTAGCGAGCGGTAGGCCAGCGGGGCTCAGCCAGCCAGGGGGTCAGCTGCCCTGCTGCGCGGACACGCCCGCGGCGGGCTGGCCGCCGAGGTTGGACTCCACCCACGCCACGATGTCGTAGGTGGACGCGCCCGGGGTGAAGATCTTCGCCACGCCCAGCCGCTCCAGCTCGGCGATGTCGGCCTCGGGCACAATGCCGCCGCCGAACACCACGATGTCGCTGGCCCCGCGCTCGGCCAGCAGCTCCAGGACCCGGGTGAACTGGGTCATGTGCGCCCCGGACAGGATGGATAGCCCGACGGCGTCGGCGTCCTCCTGGATGGCCGCGGCGACGATCTGCTCGGGAGTCTGGTGCAGCCCGGTGTAGATGACCTCGACACCCGCGTCGCGCAGCGCCCTGGCCACCACCTTCGCCCCCCGGTCATGACCGTCCAGCCCAGGTTTGGCGATGACGACCCGGATCGCTGCCATGAATCTGCCTCCCGGCCGGCCGTGAACGTACTCTCCATCGCAGGGTAACCCGCGCCATCATCAGCGCAGCACACCGGCCATCATCGGGCCAGCACGCCGGCCATCATCGGCGCAGCACACCGGCGGGGCCGCAGCAGAGCCCGGGCTACAGCTTCTCGATGGGCGCGTAACGGAGCACCAGGTGCTTGATCCCGTACTCGCCGCCAAAGTCGATCTTGGCTTCGGGGTCGTCGCCCCGGCCCTCGACAGACAGCACGGTGCCGAGCCCGTACGCGTCGTGGGTCACCTTGTCACCCGGGCTGAGCGACGGGACCCGCCGGTTGCCTGGCGTGCGGACGCCCGGGCGCTGGGCCAGCCGCTCCGCCGCGGGCGCCGCCACCGCCCGCTCGTCGCGGCGCCACTCGATGAGGTGGCCGGGGATCTCGTCCAGGAACCTCGACTGCTTGTGGTACTCAGGCCGCCCCCACCAGGTACGGGCGACCGCGCGGGTGAGGTAGAGCCGGCGCTGCGCCCGGGTGATGCCCACGTAGGCCAGGCGCCGTTCCTCCTCGAGTTCCTTGTCGTCGGTCATCGAGCGCTGGTGCGGGAAGACGTGCTCCTCCATCCCGCTGAGGAACACCACCGGGAACTCCAGGCCCTTGGCGGTGTGCAGCGTCATCAGCGTGACCAGGCCGCCGTGGCGTTCCCCGTCGGGGATCTCGTCCGCGTCCGCGACCAGGGACACCTGCTCCAGGAAGTCGGTCAGCGTCCCGTCGGGGCGCTGGGCGTCGAACTCGCGGGCCACCGACACGAGCTCGTTCAGGTTCTCGATCCGGCTGGCGTCCTGGAGGTCGGTGGAGTTCTGCAGCTCGGCCAGGTAGCCCGACCGGTCCAGGATCATCTCGGCCAGGTCGGCCACGGGCAGGCCGGCCTGCGACTCGGCCTGCAGCCCGGCCATCAGCTCGTTGAACGACGCGATGGCCTTGGCCGACCTTGCCGCCAGCCCGGGGACGTCATCGGGCCGGCGCAGCGCCTCCGCGAACGTGCCCCGGTCACGCTGGGCCAGCGCGGCCACGCCCGCCTCGGCCCGCTCCCCGATGCCCCGGCGGGGCACGTTGAGGATCCGCCGCAGTGACACCTCGTCGTCGGGGTTGGCGGTCAGCCGCAGGTAAGCCAGCAGGTCCCGGACCTCGCGCCGCTCGTAGAAGCGGACCCCGCCGACCACTTTGTAGGGCAGGCCAGCCCGGATGAACACTTCCTCGAACACCCGGGACTGCGCGTTGGTCCGGTAGAACACGGCGACATCGCCGGCCGTGGCGTCGCCCTCGTCCGCGAGCCGGTCCACTTCCTCGGCCACGAACGCGGCCTCGTCATGCTCGCTGTCGGCCACGTACCCGACGATCGGCGGCCCGTCGCCCGCGTCGGACCACAGGTTCTTGGGCACCCGGCCGGAGTTGCGGGACACCACCGCGTTGGCGGCGGCCAGGATGTTCTGCGTGGAGCGGTAGTTCTGCTCCAGCATGATCACGCTCGAATCGGTGAAGTCCCTGGTGAACTCCTCGATGTTGCGGATGGTGGCACCGCGGAACGCGTAGATGGACTGATCAGCGTCACCGACCACGACCAGCTCGGCCGGCGGCAGCGGGCCCGCGTCGTCATTGTCGGACTGCCAGGCGGGGTGCGAGACCAGCTCCCGGACCAGCATGTACTGCGCATGGTTGGTGTCCTGGTACTCATCCACCAGGATGTGCCGGAACCGGCGCCGGTACGTCTCGGCGACCTCGGGGAACGCCTGCAGCAGGTTGACCGTGACCATGATCAGGTCATCGAAGTCCATCGCGCCCGCCGCGGCCAGGCGGCGCTGGTACTCGGCGTACGCCTGGGCCAGGGCCTTGTCCCGGTAGTTGTCCGCCCGGGCGAGGAACGTCTCGTAGTCGATGAGCTCGTTCTTCAGGTTGGATACCTGGTTCAGCATGGCCTTGGGCGGATGGTGCTTGGCGTCGAGGTCCAGCTCCCGGCAGACCAGGGCCATCAGCCGCTGGGAGTCGGCCTGGTCGTAGATCGAGAACGAGGACGGGTAGCCGAACCGGGTCGCCTCCCGGCGCAGGATCCGGACGCAGGCGGAGTGAAACGTCATCACCCACATGGCCCGCGACCGGAGCCCGGTGATGTCGGCCACCCGCGCCGCCATCTCGCCCGCCGCCTTGTTGGTGAACGTGATGGCCAGGATCTCGCTGGGGCGGACGTCGCGCGCGGCCAGCAGGTAGGCAATCCTGCGGGTCAGTACCCGGGTCTTGCCCGACCCGGCTCCCGCCACGATGAGCAGCGGCGAGCCCTGGTGCACGACGGCCTCCCGCTGCTGCGGGTTCAGGCCCTCCAGGAGGGAGTCAGCGGCTGTGGTGGCGGTCACCAGTCAAGCCTAGGCGCTGCCGCCGACAGCATGACCTCAGCCGGGGAAGCTTGTCCCTAACCCCCCGGAAACCCTCCGGACGGGCTCCGGCCAACCCCCCGGCCGGAGCCCGTCCGCCCCCCAGGTAGTCCCGGCTGGGCCGGCCCGATTACCCGGTGCCTACTCGTCCGGCACCAGCGTCGGGGTGGCCCGCGTCAGGGTCTCCTTCTTGAAGAAGCTCGGGTTGGCGATCCGGCACCAGAAGTAGGCCACCAGGCCGACGAGCGCGGACACGACGGCGATCACGAACGCCCCGCCGATCTGCCAGTGGATGCCGGGCACGGTCCACATCGTGTAGTCGTTCGCGGTGGCCACGTCGTAGTCGAGCCACAGGCTCCAGCCACCCAGGAAGAACAGCATCAGGCCGCCCGTGACCGGCAGGATGCCCTGCATCCACAGGTTGCGGGCGCTGCTGGTCAGGTTCCGCCGGTAGTACCAGGCGCAGGTGAAGCCGGTCAGCCCGTAGTAGAAGGCGATGTACAGGCCGATCGCGATCACCGCGTCGCCGATGATCCCGATGCCGTTGGACGCGTAGTTGAATCCCACGTACACCGCGATCGAGATCGCGCCCATGGCGATGGTGGACACGGTCGGCGTGAGGTAGCGCGGGTGCATCTTCGCGAATGCCCGGGGAATTGCCTTGTACACCGCCATCGACAGCGTGGTCCGGGCGGTGGGCAGGATCGTCGTCTGGGTCGAGGCGGCCGCTGAGGAGAGCACCATCAGCAGCAGCAGGTGGCTGAGGAACGTCCCCAGGCCGGACGTGCCGAACACGCTGCTCCCCTGGACCGACAGCACGTCACCGGCGTTGTTCACGTTGCCCAGGCCGTTGCCGGTGGTCTTGGTCCCGGCGTACGACTGCATGGAGAAGATCACGATCGCGTAGGTGACCAGCAGGATGAAGGTGGACAGGATGGCCGCGCGGCCCGGGGTCTTGTTCTTGTCCTTGGTCTCCTCGTTGATCGCGACCGCGGTGTCCCAGCCCCAGTAGATGAAGACCATCAGGATGATGCCGCTGGCGAAGGCGCTGAAGCTGGTGATGTGGAACGGGTTCAGCCACTGCAGGCTCGGGGTCAGGTGGCCGGCCGGAGCGTGACCGGTGCCCACCTTGACCAGGGCCGTGATCGACAGCACCAGCAGCATGACCAGTTCGATGCCGAGCAGCGCCTTCTGGAAGTTGGCGGAGACCTCGATGCCGCGGTAGCAGATGTAGGTCATCACCACGATCCAGATCACGCCGACCAGCAGCACCCAGCCGCTGGTCGGGTTCTGGCCGATGCCCTTGGCGTTGAACAGCAGGAACCCGTACTGGCCGGCCACCTGGGCCAGGCTCGCCATGACCAGCACGTCGGCGACGATGATGGCCCAGCCGCCGGCCCAGCCGGTCCGGGGGCCGAACGCCCGGGACGCCCAGGTGAAGGTGGTGCCACAGTCCGGGTCGGCCTTGTTCAGTTCGCTGTAGCCGATAGACGTCAGCAGCATCGGCACGAACGCGAGGACTGCCACGGCCGGCGACTGCAGCGCGACGGCCCCCACCACGAACACCAGCGTGGCGGCGATGCTGTAGGCGGGAGCGACCGAGGCCGTCGCGATGATCGTGGTGGAGACCAGCCCGAGCGCGCCCGATTTGAGCCCCTTATCGACCGTCTTCTCCAGCGAGACCTGTTCGGTACTAGTCATGCCTTATACCCCTCCTGGCAATCCCCCAGCCGGTCGGGAAGGCGCTCAGAGATGGCCTCGCCGACGGCGATCCAGCGATCGTTGGGTTTCGTCGGGCCGCAGCTTAGAGCCATACCCAACTGCCACGGTTCTAGCACGTATAGCCTGCCTCGGCAACGATTTCCGTCGTAACAGGTACGTATCACGACTGGTCCCGTGTTATCCCAGCGTGTAGATGGCTAAGATCGCAGGTATGCGCATCCTTCTCGTCGGAGCTGGCGGGGTTGGTACGGCCTTCGCCCGGATCGCCGCCCGCCGCCCGTTCGCCGACCTGGTCATCGCCGACTACGACCTGGCCCGGGCCCAGCACGCGGCCACGGCCAAGGACGGCTACCGCGCGGTCCAGCTGGACGCCCGGGATGAGGCCGCCACCGCGGCCCTGCTCACCGGGTACTCCTGCGACGTGCTGATGAACGCCACCGATCCGCGGTTCGTGATGCCGCTGTTCAATGCCGCGCTGCGAGCCGGCACGCACTACCTGGACATGGCGATGTCACTGTCCCACCCGAACCCGGACGCGCCGTACCGCCAGACCGGGGTCAAGCTGGGCGACGACCAGTTCGCCCTGGACGATCAGTGGCGGCAGGCCGGCAAGCTGGCCCTGGGCGGGATGGGCGTGGAGCCCGGCCTGTCCGACGTGTTCGCCCGGTACGCGGCCGACCAGCTGTTCAGCGAGATCGACCAGCTGGGCGTCCGGGACGGCGCCAACCTGGAGGTGGCCGGCTACGACTTCGCCCCCACCTTCTCCATCTGGACCACGATCGAGGAGTGCCTCAACCCCCCGGTCATCTGGGAAAAGGACCGGGGCTGGTTCACCACCCCGCCGTTCAGCGAGCCGGAGGTGTTCACCTTCCCGGCCGGCATCGGCCCGGTCGAGTGCGTCAACGTGGAGCATGAGGAAGTGCTCCTGATGCCGCGCTGGCTCCAGGCCCGCCGGGTGACGTTCAAGTACGGGCTCGGCGAGGAGTTCATCGGCGTCCTGCGGACCCTGCACAAGCTGGGCCTGGACCGCACCGACCCGGTCGCGGTGGGCGCGGCCAGCGTCTCGCCCCGTGACGTGGTGGCTGCGTGCCTGCCCGACCCGGCCACGCTGGGCGACAAGATGACCGGCGTGACCTGCGCGGGCACCTGGGTCACCGGGACCGGCCAGGACGGATCGCCGCGCGAGGTTTACCTGCACCACGTGGTGGACAACGCCTGGTCCATGGCGGAATACGGCTCCCAGGCGGTGGTCTGGCAGACCGCCGTCAACCCGGTCGTGGCCCTGGAGCTGATGGACTCGGGGGCCTGGTCCGGCGCGGGAGTGCTCGGCCCCGAGGCCCTGCCGCCCCAGCCTTTCCTGGACCTGCTGGCCGACTATGGTTCGCCCTGGGCCTGCGAGGAGCGGACCCCGGCGCCCCAACCGTGAACAACCCAGTCCTGAACAGCCCAGTCCCGAGCATCCCGACCCTGACCAGCCACAGCCCCGAACACCCCGACCCTGACCAGCACAGCCCCGAACAGCACAGCCTGAACACCACAGCCCACATCCCTGAAACACCGAACGGAGGCCCGTGGTGGAAGAATTGCGCAACTTCATCGGCGGTCAGTGGACCGATACCGCGTTCGACCGGCGGTCCGAGCTGATCGACCCGAGCACCGGCGACGTGTTCGCCACCGCCCCGGTATCCAGCGAGACCGAGGTGGATGCGGCCTTCGCCTCCGCGGCCGAGGCGTTCCCGGGCTGGCGTGACTCCACGCCGGCCGAGCGGAGCCTGGCCCTGCTCCGGATCGCGGACGCTATCGAGTCCCGCGCCGACGAGCTGGTGAAGGCCGAGTCGCAGAACACCGGGAAGCCGATCGCGCTGACCCTGTCCGAAGAGATCCCGCCGATGGTGGACCAGATCCGGTTCTTCGCGGGCGCGGCGCGGATGCTGGAGGGCCGCTCGGCGGGCGAGTACATGTCCGGGTTCACCTCGTTCATCCGGCGCGAGCCGATCGGGGTGTGTGCCGCGGTGACGCCGTGGAACTACCCGATGATGATGGCGGTGTGGAAGTTCGGCCCGGCCCTGGCGGCGGGCAACACCATGGTGCTCAAGCCGTCCGACACCACGCCCTACTCCACCCTGCTGCTGGCCGAGCTGATGGGCGACGTCCTCCCGCCGGGCGTGTTCAACGTGGTCTGCGGGGACCGGGACACCGGCCGGGCCCTGGTCACCAACCCGGTGCCGCAGATGGTGTCGATCACCGGGAGCGTCCGGGCCGGCCGGGAGGTGGCCATCGCCGCCGCGGCCGACCTCAAGAAGGTCCACCTCGAGCTGGGCGGCAAGGCGCCGGTGATCGTCTTCGACGACGCCGACCCGGCCAAGACCGCCGAGGCCATCGCGATCGCCGGGTACTTCAACGCGGGCCAGGACTGCACCGCCGCGACCCGGGTGCTGGCCGGCCCGCGGATCGCCGCCGACCTGGCCGACGCCCTGGTCGATCAGGCCCGGCAGCAGACCGTGGCCGGCCCCGACGTGCCCGACGCCGACTTCGGCCCGCTGAACAACGAGAACCAGCTGGCCCGGGTCAGCGGGTTCATCGACCGGCTGCCCACCCACGCGGAGGTGCGGACCGGGGGCAACCGGATCGGCAGCCGGGGCTACTTCTTCGAGCCCAGCGTGGTCACCGGGCTGCGCCAGGACGACGAGATCATCCAGCAGGAGGTGTTCGGCCCGGTCATCACGGTCCAGGAGTTCAGCGCCGAGGACGAGGCGCTGGCCTGGGCGAACGGGACCGAGTACGGCCTGGCGTCGTCGGTGTGGACGACCGACCACGGCCGGGCCATGCGGATGGCCCGCGGGCTGGACTTCGGCTGCGTGTGGATCAACACCCACATCCCGCTGGTCGCCGAGATGCCGCACGGCGGCTTCAAGCACTCGGGCTACGGCAAGGACCTGTCCATGTACGGATTCGAGGACTACACCCGGATCAAGCACGTCATGTCGTCCCTGGACTGACCGGGGTCTGAGGCAGGCGGCCCCCGGACCCGCTCCCGGGGGCCGCCTCCTGCCGCCCGTGAGCCGCCCCGTGTCCCGAAGGCCCCGGAAGGCATCTAACGGTCTGTTCCCGGGGCCGCCTCCGCGCGCCAGCCGGGGTACGGGCGTCCGTAGGATCGGGATCATGCTCAATGACTCCGAGATCCAGCGTGTCCTGGTGGTCGCCGCCCACCCGGACGACATCGACTTCAGCGCCGCGGGCACCATCGCGCTCTGGACCGACGCCGGGATCGAGGTCAGCTACTGCCTGGTCACCGACGGCGACGCGGGCGGCTTCGACGAGTCCGTCCCGCGCGCGGAGATAGCCCCGATGCGCCGCAAGGAACAGACCGCCGCGGCCGAGGTCCTGGGCGTCCACGACCTCAGGTTCCTCGGCTACCCGGACGGGAGGGTCGAGCCGACCATGGCGCTGCGCAAGGACCTGGCCCGGGTGATCAGGCAGGTCCGCCCCGACCGGCTGGTCTGCCCGACCCCGGAACGCAACTACCAGCGGGTCGCGGGCAGCCATCCCGATCACCGGGCCGTGGGCGCCGCGGCCCTGGACGCGGTCTACCCGGACGCCCGCAACCCCTTCGCCTGGCGGGAACTGCTCGCCGACGAAGGGCTGGAGCCCTGGACGGTCCGCGAGGTGTGGATCGTCGCCGCCCCCGGCGCCGACCACTACGTGGACATCACGGACGCGTTCCCCCGGAAGATCGCCGCGCTGCGGGCCCACGAGAGCCAGACCGGGCACGTGGATGGCCTGGAGGACTTCCTCCGTGGCTGGCTGGCCCGCACGGCCGAGCGGGGCGGGCTGCCCGAGGGCCGCCTGGCCGAGATGTTCCAGGTCCTCGACACCGGGTGACCGTGACCGGGCGCTACTAAACGTTTCTTCCGCGTCGCCGCGCTGTATCAGGATGAGCCGGGGCGGGTACTGGTGCGCCAGGGGCCGGCCAGCCTAGGTTGGGCACCAGGAGCCACAGCCGTCTCCACAGGAGGAGCTCGGATGACCAGAATTACCGTCGAGGTCGATGGCGTCAGTCTATCAGGACGACGTCGAACCTCGCCTGCTGCTAGTGCACTACCTGCGGGAGCGCGTCGGGAAGACCGGCACGCCCATCGGGTGCGACACCTCTAACTGCGGCGCATGCACCGTCCACCTCGATGGGGTCTCGGTCAAGAGCTGCTCCGTCCTGGCGGTCCAGGCCGATGGCAGCGAGGTCACCACCATCGAGGGCATGGCCAACGGTGAGTGGCATCCGCTGCAGCAGGCCTTCCACAGCGAGCACGCCCTGCAGTGCGGGTACTGCACGCCCGGAATGATCATGGCCGCGGCCGACCTGCTGCGCGAGAACCCGGATCCCAGCGACGACGAGATCCGCGAGGGCCTGGAGGGCAACCTCTGCCGGTGCACCGGCTACGAGAACATCGTCCGCGCGGTACGCCGCGCGGCCGGGACGGAGGTGACGTCGGCATGACCGCCGAGACGCAGGCCCAGCCGACCCAGGCGGTACCCGAGCTCGGCCGGGCCCGGCTGCGTAAGGAAGACGCCCGCCTGGTCACCGGGCAGACCACCTGGACCGACAACCTCATCCTGCCCGGGATGCTGCACATCGCGTACGTGCGGAGCCCGTACGCGCACGCCCGGATCACCCGGGTGGACGTGAGCCGGGCCCTGCAGTCCCCCGGCGTCATCGCCGCCTTCTCCGGCGCCGACTTCGCCGACGAGCAGGGCAGCCTGCCCTGCGCCTGGCCGGTCACCCCGGACATCGTCATCCCCGCGCACCCGCCGATGGCCACCGACGAGGTCCGCTACGTCGGCGAGGCGGTGGCCTGCGTGGTGGCCCGGGACCGCTACGCGGCCGCGGACGCGCTCGAGGCGGTCGACGTCGACTACGAGCCGCTGCCGCCGGTGCTCGACATCCGGACCGCACTCGACGAGTCCTCCCCCAAGGTGCACGAGGCCGGGAACAAGAGCTTCGAGTGGGTGTTCGGCAACGGCGACATCGACGCCGCGTTCTCCGGCGCTCCGGTGGTCCTCGAGCGGAACTACCGCCAGCAGCGGCTGATCCCCAGCGCCATGGAACCGCGCGCGGTGGTCTGCAGCTGCGTGGGCGGGGAGTTCACGCTGTGGTCGGCGACCCAGATCCCGCACGTGCTGCGGGTCATGCTGGCCCTGGTCACCGGCATCCCGGAGCAGAACATCCGGGTCATCGCGCCCGACGTGGGCGGCGGTTTCGGCTCCAAGCTCCAGGTGATGCGCCGAAGAGGTGCTGGCCCTGCTGATCGCCCGCAGGCTGGGCCGGCCGGTCAAGTGGACCGAGTCACGCAGCGAGGGCAACATGACCGTGCACCACGGCCGGGACCAGTGGCAGCGGATCAAGGTCGCCGCGGAGCGGGACGGCCGGCTGCGCGGGCTGTCCGTGGACCTGCTGGCCGACATGGGCGCCTACCTGATGCTGGTCACGCCGGGCGTGCCGCTGCTGGGCGCGTTCATGTTCAACAGCATCTACAAGATGGACGCGCTCTCGTTCCGCTGCACCGGGGTGTTCACGACCAAGATGCCGACCGACGCCTACCGCGGCGCCGGGCGCCCCGAGGCCACCTTCGGCATCGAGCGCATCATGGACGACCTGGCCGCCGAGCTGGGCATCGAGCCGCTGGAACTGCGCGAGCGGAACTGGATCAAGCACGAGGAATTCCCGTACACCACGATCGCCGGTCTCACCTACGACAGCGGCAACTACGAGGCGGCCACGGCCAAGGCCAAGGAACTGTTCCGCTACGACGAGCTGCGCGTCGAGCAGGAGCAGCGGCGGGACAGCCATGACCCGGTGCAGCTCGGCATCGGGATCTCCACGTACACCGAGATGTGCGGGCTGGCCCCGTCCCGGGTGCTCGGCTCGCTGGCCTACGGGGCAGGCGGCTGGGAGCACGCCTCGATCCGGATGCTGCCGACCGGCAAGGTCGAGGTGGTCACCGGGGCCAGCGCGCACGGGCAGGGCCACGAAACCGCGTGGAGCCAGATCGTCGCGGACAAGCTCGGTGTCCCGTTCGAGGACATCCGGGTGCTGCACGGCGACACCCAGGTCTCGCCCAAGGGCATGGACACCTACGGGTCGCGGTCGCTGACCGTCGGCGGCGTGGCCGTCCACGGGGCCTGCGAGAAGGTCATCGTCAAGGCCAAGGTGATCGCCTCGGCCATGCTGGAGGCACCGCCCGAGGAGATCGAGTTCTCGGCGGGCAAGTTCAGCGTCCGCGGCAATGACGCCGTGGCCAAGACCATCCAGGAGATCGCGCTGGCCACCTTCGCCGCCCACGACCTGCCCGACGGCGTCGAGCCCAACATCGACTCCGACTCGACCTTCGACCCGGACAACTTCTCCTACCCGCACGGGACGCACCTGTGCGCCACGGAGATCGACACCGAGACCGGCGAGGTGAAGATCCGCAGCTACGTGGCCGTGGACGACGTCGGGAAGGTGGTCAACCCGCTCATCGTGGACGGCCAGGTCCACGGCGGCCTGGCCCAGGGCATCGCCCAGGCGCTGTTCGAGGAGGCCATCTACGACGACGAGGGGAACCTGACCACCACCACGATGGCGGATTACCTGCTGCCGAGCGCGGCGGACCTGCCGCACTTCACCACCGGCCGGACCGAGACGCCGGCCACGACGAACCCGCTCGGCGTCAAGGGCGTCGGGGAGGCGGGCACCATCGCCTCCACGCCCGCCGTGGTCAACTCGATCCTGGACGCGCTCCGCCCGTTCGGCATCCGGGACATCGTGATGCCGTGCACGCCGGAGCGGGTCTGGCGGGCGCTCAAGACCGCGCAGGACGCCGGCCCGGGTACCCAGGTCACTGGCGACTCGGCTACCGAGGCCCACGGGGCCGTCGGGCACGTGAGCGGCGAAGACGCCGCGGAGGCACACGGCAGCGATGCCGCTGGCGCAGTTGGAGGTGCGGAATGATCCCGGCGGCATTCGAGTACATCCGGCCGTCGTCGCTGGACGAGGCGGTCCAGGCACTGGCCGACGGCGGCGAGGACGCCAAGGTCATCGCGGGCGGGCAGAGCCTGCTGCCGCTGCTCAGGCTCCGGCTCGCCTACCCCGACCTGCTGGTCGATCTCGGCGACGTGGACGGCCTGCGGGGCGTCCGGGACGACGGGGACACGCTGTGGATCGGCGCGCTGACCACCCACGCCGAGGTCGTCCGCGACCCGCTGATCCGCGAGCACTGCGGGCTGCTCTCCGAGGCGACCGGCACGGTGGCCGACCCCGCGGTCCGGCACCGGGGCACGCTGGGCGGCTCCCTGGCCCACGCCGACCCCGCCGGGGACCTGCCCGCGGTCGCCGTGGCGCTGGGCGCGACGATGATCGCCCGGGGGCCGGGCGGGGACCGGGAAATCGGGGCCACGGACTTCTTCGTGGACTACCTCACCACCGCGCTGGCGCCCGGCGAGGTGCTGACCGGGGTCCGGGTGCCCAAACTCGGCCCGGCATGGGGCTATCGTTATGAGAAGTTCCACCGGACGGCCCAGGCGTGGGCGACCGTGGGGGTAGCCGCTATTGCCCGGCGTTCCAATGGGCATGTGGCGGAGGCCCGCATCGGGCTCACGAACATGGGCCCTGTTCCGGTCCGGGCCCGGGCGGCGGAAGAGGCGGTCGCCGGGGCCGA
Source organism: uncultured Actinomycetes bacterium (assembly GCA_963713815.1). Taxonomy (GTDB): domain Bacteria; phylum Actinomycetota; class Actinomycetes; order Streptosporangiales; family Streptosporangiaceae; genus RYN-230. Next base: position 928 of record CAVQNH010000002.1, on the reverse strand, counting down.
GGCCGACCGTAGCGCCCTGCGGGCGGCCGCAGCGCACGCCGACGAGGACACGCAGCCGCCTGCAGACTTGCACGGCGCGCCCGACTACCGGCGCCACCTGGCGCGGGTGCTGACCGCTAGGGCGTTGGCGGTCGCGGCTGGAGCTTAGCGACATGGATCTGGAGCACTCGTTCATCATCCCGGTCCCGCCGGAGCAAGCCTGGCAGGCCCTGCTGGACGTCGAGCAGGTGGCGCCGTGCATGCCCGGCGCCACCGTCAACGGCTTCGACGGTGAGAACATCTCGGGCAAGATCAAGATCAAGGTCGGCCCGGTGCAGATGACCTACGCGGGCAAGGCCCGCTTCACCGAGAAGGACGAGGCGACCAAGACGGTCGTGCTCGAGGCGTCGGGCAAGGAGACCCGGGGCAGCGGCACGGCCTCGGCCACGATCCGCTCCTCGCTGCAGGACGAGGCCGGCCAGACCCGGGTCCTGGTCCGCACCACCATGACCGTCACCGGGCGCCCCGCCCAGTTCGGCCGCGGCGTCATGGCCGAGGTGGGCGGCCGGATCATCGGGAAGTTCGCCTCGAACCTGGCCGCCGAGCTGTCCGGGGAAGGCCCGGCCCAGCAGGCTGAGTCCGCCGGGACGGCGGCCACCCCGGCCGAGGCCACCCAGGTCGTGAGCACCCCGGCCGCGGGAACCCAGGCCACGGGATCCCCGGCGCAGGCTGCGGACGCCGGGACCGGCGCCGAGGCCAACGGCGGGGCCGGGCAGCCCGCCGATCAGGCCCAGCTGCCGATCGAGGAGCTGAACCTGCCGGTCCGGTCGTTCAACAGCCTGCGGCGCGAGGGCGTGCACACGGTCGGCGGCCTCACCGCCCGCACCGAGAAGGAACTGCTCGCCATCGACGGCCTCGGGCCCCAGTCCATCAAGGAGATCAAGGCCAA
>CAVQNH010000001.1:0-120292 GCA_963713815.1 uncultured Actinomycetes bacterium | reverse complement strand
GACCCAGCCCGCTGCATCCGGGCAGGTGCATGCCCGGGACTGGCCGCGTTCCGCTGCCACGACGCGGACCGGGACCCGAGCACGTTGCAGACCAGGTCAGACACGCGGCGCTTGAGCTACAGGCCGGCCGTAGGTGACGGCCTCGCGCACTTCCCGGGGCAGGGACTGGGCGAGTTGCGCGTCGGGCTGAGCGCCCAGCGAGTCGTTGATCGTGGAAAAGGCCAGGCGAAGGGCCACGAAGGCGGTAATGGCGAAGATCTGCCCGTCACCGAGCCCGGAATCGCGGAGCGCCTGGATGTCAGACGGCGTCGTCGCGTTCGGGTCCCTGGCGACCTTCCGGGCCCACGCGGCCATCGCCTTCTCCTGGTCCGTCAGCCCGGCGTCGCTGCCCGTCAGAACCCCTGCCGCGATAGCGGCGTCAACCGCTTTGCCCAGCTTCCCGCCCCACGCCAGCGAGCAGTAAGAGTCACCGAGGGCCGAGGCGGCGGCGGTCACCAGGATCCCCCGCTGGCGGAAGGTCAGGCCGCTCGGCGTGAATGCCTCAGACATCAGCCCGAACAGCTGCTTCAGGGTGTCTGGCTGGTGTGCCCACAGCCGGGACACGTTCCACACATAACCGTCGTCTGCGAGGTCCTCGTCGTAGAGCGCCTGCACGTGGGCGGACACCGGGGGTTCTTCGAGAAAGCTTCCGGTCATGCGCGTTCTGCTCCTTCGGGTTTGCGGGCCAGGTAGCCCACGACGTTGATGTCGGCCCGCAGAGGCAGGCCGTCCCGTAGCTGCCCCTGAGCCTGCTCGACGGCCGCGCGATGGAACTCAGCCTCGCCGACATTCTGGATGGCCTCATACGCTGGCCCGGTCGAGGCCAGCGCACGCGCGTACAGTTCCGGGTCCGCGAACTCCCAGGCGAACGGAACTTCCAGGCGCTCGACATCGGCGAAGCCGTGCGACGCGAGAAGCTGCTCGCCCGCACCAGGCCGGCCGAGCGACACCATCGCAGCCTGGTTGCCGACCTTCTGCGCCGCAGCCAGGCGGAACGGCGCCAGCGCCCAGACTCCAGGGGACACCTTCAGATGACCCCACACCGTGATCCCGGCGCGCCCGCCGGGGCGAAGGACCCGGTGTATCTCGGCAACCGCGCCGGGTGTGGTGCCCCAGATCCCCCGGAAGCTGGTGACAACGCCGAACGACGCCGGGTCCCACGGCAGGGCGTTCATGTCGCCCACCCTGATGTCGCAGTCAGGGTTCCGGTCCCGGGCCACCGCCACCAGCCTGGCTGAGGCGTCGATGCCGGAGCAGGAAGCGCCGCGCAGGCGAGCCAGCTCGATGGCGAGCCCGGACCCGCATGCCACGTCGAGCAGCCGGTCCCCGGCATCGACGCCGAGCCGATGGTGCACAGCGACGTACTCCCGGCAGTTGCCCGGCTCGCTGAGGGTCGCGAAATCCACGACCTTACGGCCCCACCCCTCGTCCACCAGCGCCCACGGGGGAGAGTCTGTGCCCGGCCTCGTCATTGCCGCTCCTCTGCGTCTCCAGGTCTCCCACTGTGCCGTTGCCGGTCCGCGGGCCGGGCGGCAGGGCGGCTGTCAGCTTGATGGCATGGCTGCCAAGGCGGGCCCGGACGGCGTGGCGGGCCCGGCTTAGGCAGGCCGGCGTACCGCTGAGGGTTTCAGCTTGCAGTCAGCGGTTGCTGCCATGCAAGCTCGGGAAGCTGTCCTACGCGCCGAAGTGGCGAATCTGTGCTCGCCTCGGGCCAAGCCCCCGGCGTCAGGATCGACGAGCGGGAAGACCCGTGGTCTGCAGCCTCAGGCGGCCGCGGGCCCCGGGATCTGGAGCATTCCGGGAAAAAGCCTTAAAATGGTAGCGGTGAGCGAACGTTCGCTCACGGCTCTAGCTGGGGTTTTGTCTCGCCAGTTGTGGCCCAGTGTGCCGATCCCCGCCTGGGAGGACCGATGAAGATTCCCGCCCGACGCGCCGTGCTGGCCGTGGTCTCGGCCGTCGCCGCCACCTTGTTCGCCGGCGGGGGAGCCGCCGCCTCGTTAGGGTCCGGCGCCCGGCCCGCTGACCCGGCGGCGGCCGCCGCGCCGGGCAGCGCCGCATCCCCGGGCGGCACGGGCGCACCGGCGGACTACGTGTTCGTGCACGACCCGAGCATGGCCCGGGAGGGCGGCACGTACTACCTGTTCTCCACCGGCGACCCGGCCGGGGCGATCGGCAACGGCAACATCCAGATCCGCACCTCCCGGGATCTGCGGCACTGGACCTACACGGGCACCGTGTTCGCGGACAAGCCGGCCTGGATCACCGCGGCCCTCGGCAGCATCCCGAACCTGTGGGCCCCGGACATCTCCTACTTCGGCGGGCTGTGGCACCTGTACTACGCGGGATCCAGCTTCGGCTCGAACAACTCGGTGATCGGGCTGGCCACCACGCCCACGCTGGACCCCAGCAGCCCCCGCTACCACTGGACGGACGACGGCCAGGTGTTCCGGTCCACCACCGCGGACGACTACAACGCCATCGACCCGTCGCTGGTCACCGGGGCGTCCGGCACCAGGTGGCTGGTGTTCGGGTCGTACTGGAGCGGGATCAAGCTGTTCCAGCTCGACTCCTCGACCGGGAAGCCGGCCAGCGCCTCGCCGACCCTGTACTCGCTGGCCCAGCGGCCCGCCCCGGACGCGCTGGAAGGGGCGGGCATCACGTACCACGACGGGTACTACTACCTGTTCGTGTCGTTCGACACCTGCTGCGCGGGCATCAGCAGCACCTACCGCATCATGGCGGGCCGCTCGGCGAGCGTCACCGGGCCGTACGTCGATCCGGCCGGCACGTCGATGATGAACAGCGGCGGCATGGAGGTGCAGGGGAGCGACGAGGGGATGATCGGCCCCGGCTCCTCGTCGATCTTCACGGACGGCTCGCGGTCGTACCTCGTGTACCACTACTACGACGCGTTCCATGACGGCGATCCGTGGGTGCAGGTCCGCCCGCTGATCTGGACCTCCGGGGGCTGGCCGGTGACCGGCGCGCCGCTCACCCCGGTTCCGGGCAGTCCTGTCCCGCTGGGCTGATCGCGCTCTGGCCGCCAGCGGGCCCCGGACGCAGGGCCCGCTGGCTGGCCGGCGCTAGGACCAGCGCTTGCCGTTGCGGTAGTCGGCGGCGAACGTGCTGGCGATCGAGGACATCGCCTTCTGGTTGGCGGTGATCAGGCCGAGTTCGCGGTTCCGGTTGAGCGAGGTGCTGGAGAAGTTCTCCGAGCCGATGAACACCCGGGCGTGGCTGGTGCCGTAGTCGGCCTCGATGACCTTCCCGTGGATGTAGAAGCCGGTCGAGGAGCTGTAGTAACTGACGTGCACCCCGCCCGCGGTCAGCCGGGAGAAGTCGCTGTCGTACTCGCCGCCGGAGTTCTCCCCGCAGACCCGCACGTAGACGCCGCGGTGGGCGGCCTTGATGAGCGCGTCCTCGATCGTGGTGTCGCCCATCTCCTCGCTGTAGATGCGCAGGCTCTTCCGCGCGCCGTCGATGAGCCCGAGCAGCTGCGCCTGCGAGTCGGTGGGCGACCAGACCAGGTCGCGGCCGTCGCCCGGATGGACGGACCGGTGCGCGAAGTCCGCGTTGAACACCTGCGCGATCGCGGCCAGGTCGGCCGGCTTGGTGTCCATGACCAGGAAGTCACGGCTGGTCGAGTAGTACTCGCTGGTCAGGTTGGCGGTCATGATGACGGCCGTGGACCCGTCCACGAGAAGGGTCTTCTGGTGGGTGTACTCGAACGACGGTGACGACCAGACGGCCTTGACCCCGTGAGATTTGAGGTAATCGTAGGCTGCGGAGTTGTGGCTCTTCTCGCGCTGGTCCAGCACCACCTTGACCGTCACCCCGCGCCGGGCCGCCGCGGCCAGATCGAGCTCGGCCTTGGTGTCGGAGAACTCGTACATGGTCAGGTCGATGTAGTGCCGGGCGTGCTTGATGAGGTGGTAGACGGGCGAGAAGCCCGCGGCCGGCTCGGTGTAGAGGGGACCGGACTGGGTGGGCGCCCCCGGGGCCGCGGGCGCGGCCGGGACCGACGCGTTGGTCGTGGTGATCGGCTTGCAGCCGGCGAGCGCGAGGATCGCGACCGCCGTGGCCGCGGCGGTTCTCGCCAGGGCCTGGGCACTGGGGCGGATCATGGAGGCTCCGTTCCTTGCGGCGCTCCACGCCGGGCCGGGCGCGGAACGTCCGCCCGTGCAGTACCCAGGAATCGGCGGCTAAGCCTGCTGTCTCCGGTCGCCCCGCGCAAGCCGCGGAGCCATCGCCGGCGCCGATTCTGCGGGCGGCCGGCCCGCTTTCGCCGGGGCGGTTACCCAGAGGCGGTCACCCGGGGGCGCCGCCGAGCCGGAGCTCGGTTCCCCGCCACCGCGCTCGCAGCCACCGGTCGTGCGTCGCGACGATGATGGCCCCCGGGCTGGCCCCGAACGCGTCCTCCAGCTCGTCAGCCAGCGCGGGGGACAGGTGGTTGGTCGGCTCGTCGAGCAGCAGCAGGTCAGGCGGGTCGGCCAGGAGCAGCGCCAGCGCCAGCCGCCGCCGCTGGCCCGCGGAGAGGTTCCCGACCTGGGTGGCCAGATCGCGCGGCGCGACCAGGCCGAGTGACCGCAACGGCACGGCCCCGGCCCGCCCGGGCCCCAGCGCGGCCTCGTAGGCCTGCGCCGCGGTGTGGTCCGGGCGGGCGAACAGCGTGTCCTGGGCCAGCAGCCCGGCCCGCAGCCGCCGGCGGCGCGACACCTCGCCATCGGGGTCGATCTGCCCGGCCAGGACCGCGAGCAGCGTGGACTTGCCGGCCCCGTTCGGGCCGGTGACCAGCAGGCGGTCGGCGGCTGACACGTCGAGACGGCCGAGGGACAGGCGCCCGGGGACCCGGATGCCGCGCAGGGACAGCAGGACACCCCCGCCGGACGCCGCGGCCAGCGCGGGCGCGCGGAACCGCAGCGGCTCCGGCGGTTTGCGGACCTGGCTGCGCTCCAGCTCACCCAGCCGCCGGGTGGCGTCGCGGACCCGGCTCGAGATCTGCTTCTCCACCCGGCCGGTCCGGCGGCCGTACCCCATCTTGTCGTGATCGCGCATGGCGCGGCCGGGCGCGACGTTCCGGGCGGTGACCGCGGCCGAGTGCCTCAGCCCGGCCAGTTCTTCCTGCTCGTCGGCGAAACGGCGTTCCCAGCGCTCCCGCTCGGCGCGCTTGGCCGCCTGGTAGGCCGTGTAGTTGCCGCCGTACCGTGCCGGGCCGCCCAGGGCCGGGTCGAGATCGATCAGGTCCGTGCACACCGCGTCCAGGAAGGCGCGGTCGTGGCTGGCCAGGACGACGGCCCCGGGAAGGTCCCGCAGCTGCGCCTCGAGGAAGGCGGCGGCGTCATCGTCGAGGTGGTTGGTGGGCTCGTCGAGGAGCAGCGTGGCGGGCCGGCGGACCAGCAGCGCGGCCAGGGCCAGGCGGCTCCGCTGCCCGCCGGAGATCTGGGCCAGGGTCCGGTGGTGCGCGATCCCGCCGAGGCCCAGGCCGGCCAGCACGAGCCCGGCACGCCGGTCGGCATCCCACGCGTCGTGGTCCTGGGCCTGCTCCAGCCATCTGCCGTACTCGGCCAGCAGTTCCGCGGAGCCGGGGGAATCCCCGCCGGGATCGCTGGCCAGCGCGGCGGTGAGCCGGTCGAGCTGGGCCAGGTCTTCCCGGGCTTCGCGCAGCGCGTCGTCGAGCACGTCCGCGATCGCGGCCGCCGGGTCGAACGGCATCTCCTGATGCAGGAACCCGGTGTCCGGCGGGCGGACCACGGTCCCGGCGTCGGGTTCGTCGGCGCCCGCCAGCAGGCGGAGCAAGGTGGATTTCCCGGCCCCGTTCTCGCCGATCAGCCCGATGCGCTGGCCGGGAGCGGCGGTCAGGCTGACGCCGTCGAGCACCCGGCGGGCGCCGAGCGTGCGGACGAGATCAGAGGCCAGCAAGGGAGCCTGGGGCATGCGACACCACCGACGGGATTGTCAGCCGGGCCCGCCGGGCTTAGCCGCGGTCACGGGCGTGGAGGTGTCGTCAGCTCACATCACCAGCCATAATACCGCGAGAGTGGAACCCGGGCCCACCTGCGGGTATCCTCGGGACCCGGAGCCGAGAGGCGCTGCAACGGGCCTGGCCCGCCACGCTCGGCTCCTGGCTGTTGACCCAAGGGCGCCTCCCGTGACGGGAGGTGGGCGGATGGGCACGGCCGGAACAGGAAATGCCATCGCGGCGCTGCGCGAACTGCTGGGCCAGCGCATCGTGGTGCTCGACGGGGCCTGGGGCACGAGGTTCCAGGATGCCGGGCTCACCCCGGACGACTACCGGGGCGACCGGTTCGCCGGATCACCCGCAGGACGTCACTGGCGACCCGGACCTGCTGAACCTGACCCGGCCGGACGTGGTCCTGGACGCGCACCGCGAGTACCTCGCGGCGGGCGCGGACATCACCACGACCAACACCTTCACCGCCACCAGCATCGGCCAGTCCGATTACGGCCTGCAGCCGCTGGTCCGGGAGATGAACCTGCGGGGCGCCCAGCTGGCCCGCCAGGCCGCCGACGAGGCGGGCAGCCGTTTCGTGGCCGGCTCGGTCGGGCCGATGAACGTCACGCTGTCCCTGTCCCCGCGGGTCGAGGACCCGGCCTACCGGGCGGTCTCCTTTGACCAGGTCCGCTCGGCCTACGCGGAGCAGATCCAGGCGCTGGCCGACGGCGGGGTCGACCTGCTGCTGATCGAGACGATCTTCGACACGCTGAACGCCAAGGCCGCGATCGCCGCCGCCCGCGAGGCCGCCCCGCACCTGCCGCTGTGGATCTCGGTCACGATCGTGGACCGCAGCGGGCGGACCCTGTCCGGGCAGACCGTCGACGGGTTCTGGACCGCGATCGGGCACGCCAGCCCGCTGGTGGTCGGGGTGAACTGCTCCCTGGGCGCGGAGGAGATGCGCCCGTACGTGGCCGAGCTGTCCCAGCTGGCCGGCACCTACACCGCCTGCCACCCGAACGCCGGCCTCCCGAACGCGTTCGGCGGATACGACCAGACGCCGGAGGAGACCGCCCGGCTGCTCGCCGACTTCGCCGGCGCGGGGCTGGTCAACATCGTCGGCGGCTGCTGCGGGACATCGCCGGCGCATATCGCCCAGATCGCCGCGGCCGTGTCCGGCATGCCGCCGCGCCCGCTGCCCGCGGCGCCGCCGCGGACCCGCTTCAGCGGCCTGGAGACCTTCGCGATCGGCCCGGACACCGGGTTCGTGATGATCGGCGAGCGGACCAACGTGACCGGGTCCCGCCGGTTCCGGCGGCTCATCGAGTCCGATGACCACCAGGGCGCCGTGGACGTCGCCCTGGAGCAGGTGCGCGGGGGAGCGAACCTCCTCGACGTGAACATGGACGCTGACCTGCTCGAGAGCGAGCAGGCCATGACCACCTTCCTGAACCTGATCGCCACCGAGCCCGAGGTGGCCCGCCTCCCGGTCATGATCGACAGCTCCCGCTGGTCCGTGCTGGAAGCCGGGCTGAAATGCGTGCAGGGCAAGGGCGTGGTCAACTCGATCAGCCTCAAGGAGGGCGAGGCGCCGTTCCTGGTCCAGGCCCGGCGCATCCGCGACTACGGCGCGGGCGTCGTCGTCATGGCCTTCGACGAGAAGGGCCAGGCCGACACCGTCGAGCGCAAGGTGTCCATCTGCGGCCGCGCCTACGACCTGCTGACCCGCGAGGCCGGGTTCGCCGCCGAGGACATCGTGTTCGACCCCAACGTGCTGGCCGTGGCCACCGGGATCAGCGAGCACAACGGCTACGCCAAGGCGTTCCTGGAGGCGCTGCCGCTGATCAAGCAGCGCTGCCCCGGCGCCCTGACCAGCGGCGGGATCTCCAACCTGTCGTTCTCCTTCCGCGGCAACGACGTGGTCCGCGAGGCCATGCACTCGGCGTTCCTGTTCCACGCGGTGCGGGCCGGCCTGGACATGGGCATCGTCAACGCCGGGCAGCTGGCCGTCTACCAGGACATCCCGGCCGACCTGCTCGAGCTGGTCGAGGACGTGCTGTTCGACCGGCGCGAGGACGCCACCGACCGCCTGGTCGCCTTCGCCGAGACCGTCAGCGGTTCCGCCACCCGCCGGACGGTGGACCTGGCCTGGCGGGACGCGCCCGTGGCGGAGCGGCTGCGGCACGCGCTCGTGCACGGCATCGTCGACTTCATCGAGGCCGACACGGAAGAGGCCCGGCTCGCCCACGAGCGTCCCCTCGACGTGATCGAGGGCCCGCTGATGGACGGCATGAAGACCGTGGGCGACCTGTTCGGGGCCGGGAAGATGTTCCTGCCCCAGGTGGTCAAGAGCGCCCGGGCCATGAAACGGTCCGTGGCCTACCTCGAGCCGTTCATGGAAGCCGAGAAGGAGCAGGCCCGGCGGGACGGGCACGCGGCCGCCGAGCGCGGCCAGGGGACCATCGTGCTGGCCACCGTCAAGGGCGACGTGCACGACATCGGCAAGAACATCGTGGGCGTCGTGCTGGGCTGCAACAACTACCGGGTCATCGACCTCGGGGTGATGGTGCCGGCCGCCACCATCCTGGACACGGCCGCCGCCGAGGGCGCGGACGCGGTCGGGCTCTCCGGCCTGATCACCCCGTCACTGGATGAGATGGTGGGCACGGCGGCCGAGATGCGCCGCCGCGGCCTCACCCTGCCGCTGCTCATCGGCGGCGCGACGACCTCGCGGCAGCACACCGCGGTGCGGATCGCGCCCGCCTACGACGGCCCGGTGATCCACGTGCTCGACGCGTCGCGCGTGGCCGGCGTGGTGTCCAGCCTGCTGGCGCCCGCGCGGGCCGGTGAACTCGACGCCGCGAACCGGGCTGAGCAGGAACGGCTGCGCGAGCAGCACGCCGGCCAGCGGCACAGCCGGCTGCTGACGCTCGCGGAAGCGCGGGCCAACCGGGAAGAGGTGGCCTTCGCCGACCTCCCCGTGCCCGCCTTCACCGGCGTCCGCATGGTCACCCCGGAGATCAAGGACCTCCGGGGGATGATCGACTGGCAGTTCCTGTTCCTGGCCTGGGAGCTCAAGGGCAAGTACCCGGCCATCCTGGACCAGCCGGTGGCCCGCGAACTCTACGACGACGCCAACGACCTGCTGGACGAGATCATCGCGGCGGGCTCCTTCCAGGCCCGGGGCGGCTACGGCTTCTGGCCCGCGCACGCCGACGGCGACGACATCGTGCTCGCCGCCCGGGACACGGCCGTGCGCTTCCCGATGCTCCGCCAGCAGACGCAGAAGCCCGACGGCCGCGCCAACCGTTCCCTGGCCGACTACATCGCCCCGGCCGGGGACCACCTGGGCGGTTTCGCGGTGGCCATCCAGGGCGCCGGGAAGCTCGCCACGTTCTACGAGGAGCAGCAGGACGACTACCGGGCCATCATGGTGAAAGCCCTCGCGGACCGGCTGGCCGAGGCGTTCGCGGAGCACATCCACCTGCAGGCCCGGCGGGACTGGTTCGAGCCCGGCGCCGAGCCGGCCCTCGAGGACCTGCACGCGGAACGGTTCCGCGGCATCCGTCCCGCGCTCGGGTACCCGGCCAGCCCCGACCACAGCCTCAAACAGGAGCTGTTCGGGCTGCTCGGCGCCGGGCGGCTCGGGATGTCGCTGACCGAGTCGTTCGCCATGATGCCCGCGGCGAGCGTCAGCGGGCTGATCTTCGCCCATCCGTCGTCGCGGTACTTCACGGTGGGGCGCATCGGCCGGGACCAGGCCCGGGACTACGCGGGCCGGCGCGGCCACGACCTGGCCGAGGTCGAGCGCTGGCTGCGGCCCAACCTGGCCTACGACCCCGGCTGACCGCTCACCCGGCGGCCACCTGAGCGGCCCCGGGGGAGGGGTGCGCCCCGGCCCGGGATGAGGCGCCGCCCGGCGGCGGCGACCCGGCCCCCGGCCAGACCGGGTAGTCGATATAGCCGCAGGCCCCGCCCCGGTAGTGGGTGGCCCGGTCACTGGCGGCCGGCTCGTGCCCCAGCGCGAACCGGGCGACGAGATCGGGTTGGCGATGAACAGCCGGCCGAACGAGACGGCGTCGGCGATTCCTTCGGCGACGATCGCGTTGCCGGTCTCCCGGCCGAAGCCATGGTTGGCGATCAGCGGGCCGCTGAACAACCGGCGGTACCGGGCGATCGCCCCGAAGTCGGGGACGGCGCCCGGCGCCCCCGGGGCGCGGCCGCGCAGATGGAGGTAGGCCACGGGCCGGTCGCTGAGCTCGGCCACGAGCGCGTCGTAGCCGGCCAGGGTCTCCGCGTCGGCCCGGTAGGGGTATCGGCCGCGCCGCGGGCTGGCGGGGGAGCGGTCCGCGTCCGACCAGTACGGTGACAGCCGGACACCGACCCGCTGCCCCTCCCAGGCGGCCGCCACGGCGTCCACGATCTCGAGCACCAGCCGGTGGCCGCCCGCGCCGTACCCGTCGGTCCTCCGGTTCAGCCGCGGGTTGAGGAACTGGGGGATCAGGTACGTGCCGTTGGCGGCGATCTCCACCCCATCGAAGCCGGCCCGGCGTGCCAGCGCGGCGGCGCGACCGTAATCGGAGAGCACGGTGCCGATATCCGCCAGCGTCATCGCGCGGGGGGTGACGGTTTCCTGGCGGCCGGCCCGGGTGGGGGACATCTCGCCCGGGTTGATGGCCGAGGGCCCGGCGGGCCGCGCGCCGCCGAGGTGATCGGGATGTGAGTGGGCGCCCGCGTGCCACAGCTGTGCGACGATGCGGCCGCCGAGCGCGTGTACCACGCTGGTGACCTGCTGCCAGGCGGTGACCTGCGGCTCGCTGTAGATCCCGGGCACGCCGGGGAAGCCGACCGCCCGCTCGCTGACCCAGGTGCCCTCGGTGATGATCAGGCCCGCGGTGGCGCGCTGCGCGTAATAGGCGGCGTGCAGGCCCGTGGGGGCCAGGTCTCCGCCTGCCGCGCGGGCCCGGGTGAGCGGCGCCATCACCACCCGGTTGGGCAGCCCCAGGTCGCCGAGGCGGGCCGGCCGCAGCAGCGGCTGCCCCCCGCCGGACCCGTTACCCTGCTCGTGTTGGATCATCGGGCTGTCTCCTTGTCACGTTGTCTGCCGGTGCCACCACGCAGACGGACGGCGGCGCGGAAAGGTGACCGATGAACGATCACGAGGGCATGACCGGGCAGTTCGAGCAGTACCGCGGGCAGCTGCGCGCGGTGGCCTACCGGATGCTGGGCTCGCTGAGCGAGGCGGACGACGCCGTCCAGGAGACCTGGCTCCGGTTCAGCCGGGCCGACGTCACCGGCGTCAGCAGCCTGGAGGGCTGGCTGCGCACGGTCGTCGGCCGGATCTGCCTCGACATGCTGCGTACCCGCCGGTCCCGGCGCGAGGAACCCCTGGACCCGCAGGCGGCCCTGCCGAGCCAGGGCAGTGACCCCGAGCGGGAGGCGGTGCTCGCCGACTCGGTCGGCCGCGCGATGCTCGTGGTCCTGGACCGGCTGACCCCGGCCGAGCGGGTCGCGTTCGTCCTGCACGACCTGTTCGCCGTGCCGTTCGACCAGATCGCGCCGGTCGTCGGCCGCACCCCGGCGGCCGCGAAGAAGCTCGCCAGCCGGGCCCGCCAGCGGGTCCGGGGCGCCCCCGCGGTTCCCGCCGCCGAACTGGGCCGCCAGCGGCAGGTGGTTAACGCGTTCCTCGCCGCCGCCCGCCGCGGTGACCTCGGCGCCCTGCTGGCCGTGCTGGCCCCCGATGTCACCCGCCGGGCCGACCGTGCGGCGCTGCCCGCGGGCGGCGACCCGGTGATCCGCGGCGCGGGCGCGGTCGCGCGGCAGACGCTGGTCCTCGGGCCGCGCGCGAGGTTCGCGGAACCGGCCCTGGTGGACGGGACGGTCGGGGTCGTGGTCGCCCCGCACGGACGGCTGGTCCTGGCCCTCACCTTCACGGTGCGCGACGGCCGTATCACCGGGTATGACGTGATCGCCGACCCGGGGCGGCTGCGGCAGCTCGACCTGGCGGTCCTGGGGGAGGGCGGCTAACCGGGTGCGACCGAGGCGCCCTCGATACCGTGCCGGGCCAGCGCCCCGGCCACGAACCCGCTGGCCTTCATCCGCTCGACGAACCCGGCCAGGACCTGCGCCGCCTCGTCGCCACGCCCGGCCGGCAGGCCCATGGCCTGCCTGATCACCATGAAGCGGCCGGGCAGCAGCCGCAGCGACGGATCCGCCGCGGCCCAGCCCTCGAGCACCTGGCGGATGCCGGCGGCCACGTCCGCCCGCCCGGCCTTCAGGGCGTCCAGCACGGCGGGGGCGCCGGCCACCCGCTCGACCTGCGCGGCGCGAAGCTCGCGCGACAGGAACAGGTCATAGGCGCTGCCCTGGCCGGCCGCCACCCGGGTCCCGGGGCGGTCCACCCCGGCGTTGTCCCGCACCGGCGAACCCTGGGGGACCAGGTAGCTGCCCTCGATCAGCACGTACGGGGCGGTGAAGCGCAGGCCCTGGCTGCGCGCCGGGTCGATGGCGAAGAAACCGACGTCGGCCCGCTCGCTGCGTACCGCGTCCACCGACTCCGCGGCCCGGCCGAACACGATCAGCTCGACCGCGAGGCCCAGTTCGCGTCCCAGCGCCCGGGCCAGGTCGACCGAGACGCCGCCCGCCTCGCCGGTCACCGGGTCCCGGTGCGCCAGGACCGGGTTACCCGCGTTGATGGAGGCGCGCAGCCGGCCTTCAGGGGCGAACGCGGCGACGAGGGCTCCGGAAGCAATCGGCATGCGGACGAGCGTAACGGCCGGGACGGCTGGCTGCCCGCGGCTGGACGCTGATAACAGCAAGAGGCGGCCATCCGGTGACGGGCATCCCTCTACAGACACCGGCCGGGACGTGAACTGGGCGGCCGGCCGCCGACCGGTTTCCCGCCGCCGCCGTGTCTGCCTAAAGCGACGGCCCATCCGGGCCCGGGGACGCGGGCTTCCTGCAGGAGGCGCGGTCCCTTTACCGGGAGGTAGTTATGTCAATCGAAGGCAAGTCTGTCCTGGTCACCGGGGCCAATCGCGGCATCGGGCAGGCACTCGTCACCGAGGCGCTGCGCAGAGGCGCGAGCCGGGTGTACGCCGGCACGCGCCAGCCGCTGGCTTACGCCGATGAGCGGGTGACACCGCTGACCCTGGACGTCACCGACGCGGCGCAGATCCGCGCCGCCGCCGGCCGGGTCGGCTCTCTCGACGTGCTCATCAACAACGCCGGGATCGCGCTGTTCGGCGACTGGAGCGACCGCGCCGCGGTCGACCAGCACCTGGCCGTCAACCTGTTCGGCACCCAGGCCGTGATCCAGGCGTTCCTGCCGGCGCTCACCCGGTCCGGGGGAGACATCGTCAACAACGTGTCGACCATGTCGGTGGCCCCGCTGCCGCTCACGCCGGCCTACGCGATCTCCAAGGCGGCCGCGTTCAGCCTGACGCAGTCCCTGCGGGCGCTGCTGGCCGGGCAGGGCGTGCGGGTCCATGCCGTGCTCACCGGCCCCACCGACACCGACATGACCCGGGGGTTTGACATACCCAAGTCGTCGGCGGAGTCGGTCGCACGCGGGATCTTCGACGGGCTGGAGAACGAGGAGGAGGACATCTTCCCCGACCCCTACTCGCAGACCCTGGCCGACAGCTGGCGCAGCGGGGCGGTCAAGGCGCAGGAGCGCGAGAACGCGGCATTCGTGACGGCCGAGCCCGTCGCGTCGTGAGCATGCCGAGGGCGCGGCAGACCGCCGGGGGCCCGCCAGGAAACTGGCGGGCCCCCGGCCGCGGCGGCGGCGCGCATTCCGCTGCCGCATCATCATCGCGGCCCGGCCGGCCCCGGGGCTCACGCCGCCGGGGTGAGACGCCTGCGGCGGGCCCGGCCACGGCAAATTTGAGGAAAAAGGAGAGACATCATGACCGATCACAAGACCGGAACGCGCGCGGAGTGGCTCGCGGCCCGGCTGGACCTGCTCGGCGCCGAGAAGGAGCTGACCCGGCGCAGCGACGAGCTGGCCCGGCAGCGGCAGGAGCTGCCCTGGGTCCGGATCGACCAGGAGTACCGCTTCGAGACCAGCGGCGGGCCCGCGTCCCTCGCCGATCTGTTCGCCGGGCGCTCGCAGCTGCTCATTTATCACTTCATGTTCGGGGCCGGCTACACGGCCGGGTGCCCGTCCTGCTCGGCGATCGCGGACGGCTTCGACGGCTCCGCCGTCCACCTGGCCAATCACGACGTCACCCTCTGCGCGGTATCGCGGGCCCCGCTCGCGACGCTGCAGGCCTACCAGCGGCGGATGGGCTGGAGCTTCCCGTGGGCGTCCTCGTCCGGCAGCGACTTCAGCCACGACTTCCAGGCGGCGGTCACCACCCAGGAGTGGGAGTCGGGAACCGCCGAGTACAACTTCGCCGCGACGGACTTCCGGCCGGCGGCCGGCCAGGACAGTTCCGGTCTCGACGAGTTCGCGTCGGGCATCGTCGGGACCGACTGGGCGACGTACCGGCGGGAAGGACCCGGCGTGAGCGCGTTCGCACTCCAGGACGGCGCCGTCTACCACACCTACTCGGCGTACGCGCGCGGGCTGGACGGCCTGTGGGGCATGTACCAGTGGCTCGACCGGGCCCCGCTCGGCCGTAACGAGAGCGGCCACTGGTGGCGCCGCCACGACGAATACGGCGCCCGGTGACCGCCATGGATACCCGCACCGGCGGGAGCGACCTGGCTGGCCGGACCACCGTCGTCGTGGGTGCCAGCCGGGGCCTCGGCCGCGGGATCGCCCAGGCGTTCGCCGGGGCCGGCGCGCCCGTGATCGCGGTCGCCCGGAGCGGCCCGGCCCTGGCCGGGCTGGCTGCCACCAGCCCGAACATCACGGCCGAGGCCGCGGATGCGGCCGACGCGACGGTGGCGTGGAGCCTGCTGGACCAGTACGCGCCGCAGGTCCTCATCCTCGTCGCCGGGGCCAACCCCGCGATGCGCCCGCTCCAGGACCAGACGTGGGAGACGTTCTCGGTCAACTGGCACACCGACGTGAAGATCACGTTCACCTGGCTGCGTGAGGCCCTGCTGCAGCCGCTGCCGCCGGGCAGCCAGGTGGTGGTGATGAGCAGCGGCGCGGCCCTCAACGGGTCACCGGCCAGCGGAGGATACGCCGGGGCCAAGGCCACCCAGCGGTTCATCGCGGGATACGCCCAGGACGAGGCGCGCCGGGCCGGGCTGGACATCACCGTCACGGCGGTCATGCCCAGGATGACCCCGTTCGGGGACGTGGGCCGGCGGGGCGTCCGGGCGTACGCGGCCCGCAGCGGACAAACCGAAGACGCCTATCTCAAACAGCTCGGCGAACTGCTGACCCCCGAGCTGGCGGGGTCCGCGCTGGTGGACCTGGTCCGGGCCGCCCCGGCGACCCTGGCCGCCGGGTACGTGCTCAGCGGGACCGGGCTGCAGAAGCTGCCCTGACCACTGGCACGGGGGATCGTGCTGGCCGGGCAGCCTGGTCCCGGGCCAGGCTGGCCCCGGGGCCAGCCTGGTCCCGTCACTCCCAGGAGCGCGGGAGCACTGGCTGACCAGCCTGCCGCGCCGGACCATGGGACCATGACAACCACACTGATCACCGGGGCGAACAAGGGGCTCGGCTTCGAGACCGCCCGCCAGCTCATCGGAGCAGGCCACACCGTGTACGCCGGCAGCCGGGACGCCGAACGCGGGCGCCGCGCCGCCGCGCAGCTGGGCGCGCGGATGGTCCTCATCGACGTCACCGACGACGCGTCGGTCGCCGCCGCGGTGAAGACCATCGAGGCCGACGGCGGGCTGGACGTGCTGGTCAACAACGCGGGCGTGGAAGCACGGGCGGAAGGGAACACCGTGCCCGGCGCCGCGGAGCTGACGGCCGGCATGATGCGGTCGCTGTTCGAGACGAACGTCTTCGGCGTGGTCCGCGTCACCCACGCCTTCCTGCCGCTGCTGCGGCGCTCGGCCGCGCCCGTCGTGGTCAACGTCAGCAGCGGCCTGGGCTCGCTGACCCTGGCCACCGACCCGGCCACGCCTGCGTACGCCTACCCGGGAGTTGAGTACCCTGCGTCGAAGAGCGCGCTCAACATGGTCACGGTGCAGTACGCGAAGGCCTTCCCCGGCATGCGGATCAACGCGGCGGACCCCGGGTACACCCGGACCGACCTGAACGGGAACACCGGCACGCAGACCGCCGGGGAAGGCGCCAGGATCATCGCCGCGATGGCGCAGGTAGGCCCGGACGGCCCGACCGCCGGCTACTTCAGTGCCAGCGGCCCGGTCCCCTGGTAAACGGGCTGGGCCGGCGGCGCCCGCTGCTGTCCGGTGGGCTGGCTGAAAAAAGTTCGGCCGGACCGGTAGTAGAGCGGGCGGCCCGTTCGTCATTCACATGACGAACGGACAAGGAGGGCAACACCATGAAGTACCTGATGCTGGTCTGCACCGACCCCGACTACACGCCTGGCCAGGACGACGGCGCCCCGGACGTGGACAACTGGGTCGCGGACATGGATGGCAAGGGAATCCGGGTCATGGGCAACCGGACCCGCCCGGCCAGCGACGCGACCACGGTGCGGGTGCGCAACCGTGAGGTACTGCTGACCGACGGGCCCTATGCGGAAACCAAGGACCTGATCGCCGGCTTCGACATCCTCGAGTGCGCCGACCTGGACGAGGCGATCGACGTCGCCTCCAAGCACCCGATGGCGTGGGCCGGGGCGATCGAGCTGCGCCCGTTCTGGACCGACGGCGAGGACTAGCGGCGACTGGCAGGCCGGGGACCAGTGACGGCTGAGATACACGACCGCATCGCCGGGATCTACGCCGACGGGTGGAGCCGGATCGTGGCCACCATGATCCGGCTCACCGGCGGCGACTGGGACCTGGCCGAGGAGTGTGCCCAGGACGCGTTCGCGCAGGCGCTGCAGAAGTGGCCGGGGGCCGGCGTGCCCGATCAGCCGCTGGCGTGGCTCACCACCACGGCACGCCACCGGGCCATCGACCGGATGCGCCGCGCGTCGGCCGAGGCGGCGAAGCTGCGGGAGGTGGCCGCGATGGAACCGGTGCCGCCCTACGCGAGCGACAGCGAGATCCCGGATGAGCGCCTGGAGCTCATGTTCACCTGCTGCCATCCCTCGCTGAACCTCGAGGCCCAGGTGGCGCTGACCCTGCGGAGCCTGTCCGGGCTGAGCACCGCGGAGATCGCCCGCGCGTTCCTGGTGCCGGAACCGACCATGGGCCAGCGCCTGTTCCGGGCCAAGCAGAAGGTGGCGCACGCGGGCATCCCGTTCCGCGTGCCGCCTCCGCACCTGCTGCCCGAACGCCTTCCCGCCGTGCTCCATGTCCTGTACCTGCTCTTCAATCAGGGGTACGGGGAGCCGCAGGAGCCCCGGCTGGCCCGGGAAGCCATCCGCCTGGCGCGGGTGCTGGCGGTGCTGATGCCAGACGAGCCCGAGGCGCACGGCATGCTCGCGCTGATGCTGCTGCACGACGCGCGCCTGCCGGCCCGGGTCGGCGCGGACGGCGACCTGGTCCCCCTGGACGAGCAGGACCGCTCGCTCTGGGACCAGGCCCAGATCGCGGAGGGCTCCGTCATCCTGGAACGGGCGCTGCGCCGCCGCCGGGCCGGCCCGTTCCAGATCCAGGCGGCCATCGCGGCGTGCCATGCCAGCGCGCCCGCCGCGGCGCAGACCGACTGGCCGCAGATCGCCGGGCTGTACGGGCAGCTGGCGCGCGTCGCGCCGAGCGTCATCGTGGACCTGAACCGCGCCGTCGCGATCGGCATGGCCGACGGCCCGGAGGCAGCGCTGCCGCTGGTCGACGCGATCACCGCGACCGGGCAGCTGGACCGGTACTACCTGCTGCATGCCACGCGGGCCGACCTGCTGCGCCGGGCCGGGCGGACAGCGGAGGCAGCGGTCAGTTACCGCCGGGCCGCCGGCCTGGCGCCTACCGAGGCCGAACGCCGTTTCCTGCGCGACCGGCTGGCCCGGCGGCCGGGCGGTGGATCCGCGCCCGCGGACGGCGGTCCCGGCGGGCCATAATGGGCGGCGTGGACAGCAGCCACTACAGCCTGGTCATCGCGGCGGCTCAGGCGGCGGGGCCGTGTCCTCCCGGCGGTGAGGCGGCCTGGGGCCGCCGGGTGCACAGCCTGACGGTTGACCTGCACCTGATCGCCCAGCAGGCCAGGCAGGACATCGAGCGGCTGGAGTCAGCGCGGACCTTCATCGCGTTCCTGGAGAAGGTCGAGATCGAGGAGTCGAGCCGGCGCGGGCTGCTCACGCTGCGCCTGCCGTCCGGTGAGGCGGAGCCGATCCGCACCGAGCAGAAGGACACCGACCGGGGGCGGGCGCTGATCGAGCGGGCCCGCTCCCTGGAAGGCCGCTGGGTGCTGGTCTACCGCTACAACGAGCGCAAGGCCGGGCAGCGGGCCCAGTCGGTCAGGATGCTGGCCCACCTGATGGACATGGGCGCGGACGGGGCGGTGCCCAGCACCACGGCGAAGAAGATCGTGCTCCAGGAGGCGGGCGGGGACACGGCGCGCGCCCAGGAAGCGTGGACGGCCGCGGGCCTGCCCGGGACCGGGCCGGTCAGCGTCGATCAGCTGGAGCAGGCCCGCACGGCCGCGCGGAAACCCTGATCAGACCGGACGGCAGGGGCCGGCCCCCCTTCTCATGCCTCAGCTGATAACAGCAAGAGGCGGGGTGAAAGGCCCACGACGGCGGCCCCGCCTGGGTGCCGATGGGTCCGGGACGGACCAAGTCGGTCCGGTCCGGATCGGAATGATCCGTCCCGGACCCATATCTGCTGGTCAGGGCAAGCCGGGGGAGTAGCGTGGCGCATGGCAGCATCTTGCTGTTATCAGCGAGATGCTTGTATGCTGCTGGCATGTCGGCACGGGAGGCCCGTTCCTCGGCCAGCGGCGCCATCGACGACTTCATCCAGCACCTGGCCGACGCCCAGTTTGCCAGCACCACCCGCCGCATCCGCAGGCACTTCCTGGACGAGTACCTCCACCATGCCCAGCAGGCCACCGGCACCCTCCAGCTCACGGTCGGCGAGCTGATGGATCCCGCGCGGGCCGAGGCGTGGCTCGGCGATGCGGCCGCAGGCAGGCTCCGCACCCGCAACACCCTGCGCGGGCCCGACGCCGCCGCCTATCCCAACTCCATGCGGGTGCGCACCGACTCCTACAACGCCCTCGCCGGGTTCCTGGGCCTGCCCCACCGGCGTGACAGCCAGCCGCCCGCCCGCGGCTTCTACCTGACCCCCGCCGACACCCAGCGGGTCCTTTATGACCTGACCGTCCGCAGGCTGCCGCAGGCCAACGTCGCGATAGCGCTGCGTACCGCCGCCGTGGCCGCGATGGTCGCCGACACCGGGCGGGGCGTCCCCGAACTGGCCGGCCTCACGGTCAGCGCCCTGCACCTGGACGGCGAGGCCCGTGTGGACCTCGACGACGGCTCATCCCAGCTTGGCGGCCCGACCGTGCAGATCCTCACCCGCTGGCTCGAGGCCCGGGCGGAGATCATCGCCGAGCTCGAGGGCAGCGACCCGGGCTACCTGTGGATCCCGACCAAGCCCGGGCGGCCCCGCGGCGGCCGCCCGGCGGTCAAGCCCGGCCTCACGCCCGCGGCCGTCCGGACCCTCCACGCGGCGCACCGCACCCTCCTCAGCCGCATGCTCGGCACCCCGCTCCGCCCCGGTGCCCTGCGCGCGGCAGGCCAACGTTCTAATTGAACGATGGGCCCTGATGAGAGCACGCCGGACGGCCGGGGCGACGGCCGTCTCCCCGCGCCGCGGGCCGCGTCGGCACTGCCCGTGCCCGGCACCCTGCCCCGCGTCATCGGTGTACGCGGCGCCCGGCACAACAACCTGCGGAACCTGGACGTGGACGTTCCGCTGTGGCGGACCGTGGCCGTCGTCGGCGTATCCGGATCCGGGAAGACGTCGCTGGCCATCGGCACCCTCTACGCCGAGGGCATGCACCGCTTCCTGGAGGCGCTGAGCACCTACAGCCGCCGGCGGCTGGCCCAGGCCCAGCGCCCGGCCGTGGACCGGATCGACCACCTGCCGCCCGCGCTGGCGCTCCGCCAGCGCCCCCCGGTGCCCGGGCCGCGCAGCACGGTCGGGACCATGACCGAGGTCCTCAACATCCTGCGCCTGATGATGTCGCGGCTGGGCGCGCACCGGTGCCCGAACGGCCACCACGTCCCGCCGTCGGTCGCGACGCAGCAGATGGAGATCGTGTGCCCCGTGTGCGGTGCGCACTTCGAGACGCCGAGCGCCGAGTCCTTCGCCTTCAACTCCTACGGCGCGTGCCCCGCCTGCGACGGCCTGGGGGTGCGGACCGAGGTCGACGCCGGCACCCTCGTCCCCGACCCGGACAAGAGCATTGACGACGGCGCGGTCCTGCCGTGGAACCTGGGCGGCCGGCGGCTCTACCGCTACGCCGCGGCGGAACTCGGGGTGCGGACCGGCGTCCCGTACCGGGAGCTCACCGCGCGCGAGCGCGACATCGTGCTGCACGGCGAGGAGGTCGAGCGGCGGGTCGCCTTTCCCTCGGGGCGGTCGGGGCGGATCGTCCGCCTCAACGTGACCTACGAGAACGCCATCGCCACCGTCGAGCGGGCGCAGCGCAGCGACAACGAGCGCACCCGGGCCCAGGTGCGGCGCTTCCTGATCGCCGACGACCTGCTCGGTCTGCCACGGGACCAGGCTGCGCCCCGAGGCGCTGAGCTCGCTGCTGGGCGGCAAGAACCTCGCCGAGATCAGCGCGCTCCGGCTGGACGAGCTCAGGTCGTTCGCGGCGGCCCTGCCCGGCGGGCTGCCGGACGAGCTGGCTCCCCTTACCGCGGGCCTGACCGGCGAGCTGGGCAGCGGGCTCGGGCCGCTGCTGGACGTGGGGCTCGGCTACCTGCAGCTGGACCGGGCCGGCGCGACCCTGTCGGCGGGGGAGCGGCAGCGCATCGAGCTGACCTCCACGGTGCGCGCCAGCACGACCGGCATGCTCTACGTGCTCGACGAGCCGTCCGTGGGGCTGCACCCGAGCAACGTCGTGGGGCTGCGCCAGGCGATCGCGCGCCCTGGCCGCGAACGGCAACACCGTCGTCGTCGTGGAACACGAGCGGGACCTGATCACCGCCGCGGACTGGATCATCGAGCTCGGCCCGGCCGCCGGGGCACACGGCGGGACCATCGTCGCCCAGGGCACCCCGGGACAGCTGACCGCCGACCCGCGCTCGGTCATCGGCCCGTTCCTGGCGGGCACGGCCACGGTGCAGCGCGACCATCGCGCGCCGCCCGGCCCCGGCGGCCAGGTCACGATCGAGATCGGGGACCTGTACAACCTGCACGACGTCACCGCCGCCTTCGCGCTGCACCGCCTCACCGCGCTGGCCGGGCCGTCCGGGGCCGGGAAGACCGCGCTGGTCCTGGACAGCCTGGTCCCCGCCGCGCAGGCGCAGCTCAGCGAGCCGGCCGCTGCCCCGCCATGTCCGTTCCCTCGACCTGGGCGGCATCCACCAGGTGGTCCAGATCGACGCCTCGCCCATCGGGCAGAACACCCGGTCAACGCCGGCCACCTACTCCGGGGCCTTCGACGCCATCCGCCGCCTGTACGCCGGCTCGCCAGCCGCCCGGCGCCGGAAGTGGAAGCCCGGTCACTTCTCCTTCAACACCCGCGAGGGCCAGTGCCCGACCTGCCGGGGCCTCGGCAGCATCGACCTCGACGTGCAGTACCTGCCCGACATCAACGTCGAGTGCCCGACCTGCCACGGCGCCCGGTTCAACGACGCCACCCTGGAGGTCCGCGTCGACGGCCTCACCATCTCTGACGTGCTCGGCCTGACCGTGCACGACGCCGTGGGCCGGTTCGCGGGGCAGGCACCGGTCACGGCGGCGCTGCGGCCCGTCGACGAGGTGGGCCTGGGCTACCTGCGGCTGGGCGAGCCCACCCCGTCCCTGTCCGGCGGCGAGGCCCAGCGGCTGCGGATCGCGTCCCGCCTGCGCAGCAGCCAGCGCGGCGTGCTGTACGTGTTCGACGAGCCCTCGACGGGGCTGCACCCGCTCGACGTGGGCACACTCGTCGGCGTGTTCGACCGGCTGCTCGACGCCGGGGCCACCATCATCGTCATCGACCATGATCTCGACCTGCTCGCCACGGCCGACTACCTGATCGACATGGGACCCGGGGGAGGGCCCGACGGGGGCCGTATCGTCGCCCAGGGCACCCCGCGTGAGGTCGCGCGGGATCCGGGCAGTGTCACCGCGCCCTGGCTGGCGGCGCAGCTGGGCCTGCCGGCCCCGGCGAGACAGGCCGCCGGGCGGTAGCCGCCACCGGGGAGCGCCGCCGCGTGCGCCGGCGGTCACGACGGGCTGCGATCGCGGCGGCTGGCGATGAGTTCGCGGGCCGCGGGCCGTCATACCCGGCATGGCGTATGCACCCGTGAACGGCCTCCAGCTCTACTACGAGTCGCACGGTTCCGGCCGGCCGCTCGTCCTGCTCCACGGTGGCCTGATGACCATCGACCTCAATTTCGGTGCCATGCTCGGACCGCTCGCGGCGAGCAGGCGGGTGATCGCGGTGGAACTCCAGGGCCACGGGCACACCGCCGACACCGGCCGGCCGCTGACGATCGAGGCGCTGGCCGGTGACGTTGTCGCGCTGCTCGACCATCTGGGGATCGCCGAGGCCGATATCTTCGGCTTCAGCCTCGGCGGTCTCGTCGGATGCGCGGTCGCGCTCAGCGCGCCCGCCCGGGTCGGCAGGCTGATTGTCGCCTCGGCGGACCCCCATCGCCCGCCGGGCCGGGAGAGCGTGCCACTCGACGACGACCGCATGCCGACGCCGGCCGACTTCCAGGCGATGCGCGACGCCTACACCGCGGTCGCACCCGACCCCGCGCACTTCGACGAGTTCGCGGCCAGGAACTCGGCCATGGTGCACGAGTTCCCGGGCTGGACCGACGAGCTGCGATCACTGCAGGTACCGACCCTGCTGCTCTTCGGCGACCGCGACTTCTCACCATTGCCGGACGTAGTGGAGCTGCTCGAACTCCTGCCGGACGGGCAACTCGCGGTACTCCCCGCGACCACGCACGTCGGCGTGGCCCGGCGGCCCGGCGAAGTGCTCGCGCTGATCACGCCGTTCCTCGGCACGGCATAACCGGGCTGGCGGACCGGGAGCGCCGCGGCCGGACGTCATACCATCCCGTCATGGAGACGTCTGGGATTACGGCGGCGCTGCCGGCACAGGACCTGGGCCGGGCCAAAGCGTTCTACGTCGAGAAGGTAGGACTTCAGGCACTCGAGTCCGGCTTTCTCAAGGCAAGAGATGGGCAGGTGGGCCTCGCGGTTGGCGATGGTGCCAACCAGCTGTTCGTCTATCCCGCCCGGGTCAGGTCGTCAGGGGAGTTCACGCAGGCCGTCATCCATGTCAGCGACGTGCGCGCTGCCGTCGAAGAGATGAGGGGCCGCGGCGTGGGGTTCGAGGAGTACGACACGCCGGAGACGCGGACCGAGAACGGTGTTGCCCGGATGCCAGGTGGAGGCGAGGCGGCGTGGTTCAAGGACTCCGAAGGCAACCTGGTCGGCCTGGTTCCCGCCTGAGCAGAATCAGCCGGCAGAGAATGGCTGCCGCGCGGATCCGCGCGGGGCAGCCATTCCCTGCCGGCCATGCCAGTTGCTGCCTTAGGCGAAAGGCGTAGGTTAAGACGTCGCCCGGACGGCTTGCAGGATCACGTTCGTCACGGTACCGGGATCGGAGATCATCGACAGGTGCGGTGCGTGCACTTCGGTGATGTGGGCGTGCGCCCGGTGGGCCATGAACAGATCCAACGCCAGCGGAAGGGCATGGTCAGCGGTGCCCACCACGGCCCAGGATGGGATCGTCTTCCAAGCCGGCGCCCCGGACTTCTGGGTCAGCGCGATCGTGGCCAGCGGACTCTGCGTGGCCGCGGAAACCTTCGCCTGGCTCGCGGGCAGGCCGTTGGCCATGCAGGACGCGAACACGCTCTGCTTGATGTAGGCGTCACCGACGCCCGCGGGAGCACCGGGGAAGGGCACGACGTTAAGGTTGGCCGGCGCGGCGCATGACCCGGGGTAGGCGGCGAGGAGCTGCGCGATGGTCTCGCCCTGCGCGGGCGCGAAGGCGTCCACGTAGACGAGGGCCTTGACCTGGTTATCACCGGTGGCGGCATTGGTGATGACCGCCCCGCCGTAGGAGTGCCCGACCAGGACGATCGGGCCGGAGATGCTGTGCAGGAAGTCAGCCAGCCAGGCCGGGTCGTACGCCAGCCCCTGGAGCGGGTTCGGTGGCGCGTCCACGGTGTACCCGTCAGCCTGCAGGCGCTGGATGACTCCGTCCCAGCTGGCGCTATTAGCCCACGCCCCATGGACCAGCACGATGGTGGGCTTGGGGCCGTCACCCGCGGCGGCCGCCCCGGCTGTACCGGCCGACGCGATCTGGCTGAGCGGGATGACCAAGCCGGCAATGGCCACGATTACGGCCGCGATCATGAGCCGCAGCCTGCCTGGCCACGCAACTCGGGTGATGTTCACTGAGGTCTCCTTTCCTGGTGCCCAGCGCCCGTGCGGACGCCAGGTTGTGCGGCTGCAAGAGGTCACCAGCGCTGACCGATCTGCGCGCTCATGGTTCCTGGGTCAGCCCTTAGACGCGGCGCTGGTCCGGTTCCCGGTAACCTCGCACGGCCTGAGTCTGCATCCGGAACCTAGCTGTGGGGTATCCGCAGGCCTACTGCACTTTCCGGCTGCGATGCGCGGTGGCGGCATGGAGCACCGGATCATTGAGGTAGGTCCAGGCGCTCGGCCGGACGTCGTTCTGCGCTCCTCGATTGCCGAGATCATCAGCACCCTGATCGCCGCCAGCCAGCCAGAACTGACCCGCCTAGCGTCCGCGAGACCGGTGTCCCGCTCCGGCATACTGGGGGGCGACCCGTGGCGTGACTGCAGTCGGCACGCTGCGGGCATGCCCGGTGCACGGTCGCTGTTGAGCTTGGGGACGGCGCCGATGAACGCGCTGGCCGAGAGGATCAGTGGCATGCCAGGCCCTGGTGAACCCCGCTCACAGCCCGCCCGCTTGATCGGCCGGGAAGCCGGGCTGGCCAGGCTGCGCGGACTGGTAGATCAGGTCCCGCTGGCCAGCCAGGTGCTGCTCGTCACCGGTGAAGCAGGGATGGGCAAGACCGTGCTGCTGGCGGACGCGGCCGGACGGGCCCGGTCGGCGGGCATCCGGGTACTTTCCGTCACCGGCCGGGACTCGGAGTCGAACCTCGCGTTCGCGGGGCTGCATCAGCTCCTGCGGCCGGTGCTGTCCAGCGCGGCGAGCCTTCCCGAACGGCAGGCCCAGGCCCTGACGGGGGCGCTGGGCCTGGCCGCGGATCCGGTTCCTCCCGACCCGCTGCTGACCGCAGTTGCCGTCCTCACCCTGCTCTCGGATCTTTCGGAACATTCCCCGGTCCTGGTCGTCGCCGATGACGCCCACTGGCTGGACCGCAGCTCGCTGGACGCGCTGGCGTTCGTCGGCAGCCGCCTGGATGCCGAGCGGGTCGGGCTGCTGGTGGGCGCCCGGGGGGCGGCTCCGCCGCCCGGCTTTGACCGGGGCTTCCCGGAGCTGCATCTTGAGCCCCTGTCAGCGGCAGACGCCGGCCTACCTGCTGGACGGGCAGCCTCGCCCGCCCCGCGGGCAGGCGAGGCTGCAGGTGCTCGCCCAAGCTGCCGGTAATCCCATGGCGCTGATCGAGCTGGCCAAGGTGATCGCAGAGGATCCTGCCGCCAGCCGGCGGTGGGCCGCCGAGCCGCTGCCCCTGACTGACCGGCTGAGCGCCGTCCTGGCCAGCCGGTTCGCCGGCCTGCCCGGCCAGACGCAAGCCGCGCTGCTGCTGGCCGCGGTGGCCGACGGCCCGGACCTGCGCGCAGCCGCGAGTCACGGCGCCGGGCCAGATGCGCGGGCGCTGACGCCGGCCGAGCAGCTCGGCCTGGTCAGGGTAGACCGGGCTGGCCTGCAGTTCTCCCATCCGCTCGTCCGTTCCGCCATTTACCACTCCGCGCCCTTCGCGCAGCGGGCCGCGGCGCACCGCCAGCTCGCCGAGGCCCTGCATGATCAGCCAGACCGGCGGGCCTGGCACCTGGCCGCTGCGGCGCTGGATCCTGACGAGCAGGTGGCGTCGCTGCTGGAGGCCACCGCGACCCAGGCGCAACAGCGCGGCGGGGCGGCTGCCGCCGCGCTGGCGATGGAACGCGCGGCCGAACTCAGCCCCGGGCCGGAGGATCAGGCCCGCAGGCTGGTAGCTGCCGCTTCGGCCGCGGTTTCCACCGGCCAGGGGGACTGGGTGCAGGAGCTGGCCACCCGCGCCCTCGCAGTCACGGCGGACCCGGAACTGCGGCTGACCGCCCGCCACGCCGCCGCGTGGGCGCTGGCCTGGTCAGGGCGGCGCACCACCGCGCTGTCAGCGCTCATCTCCGTCGCCGAAGAGGCATCGCGTGACCTGCCGGCCCTCGCCTGGGACGCGCTCGGGAGTGCAGCCACTGTCGCCTACCAGTCCGGCATGCCCGCCAGCCGCCAGGCCGTCAGCCGCACCCTCGGCCTGCTGGAGCGCCAGGGGCCGCCATCTCCCGGCCGGGCTCCGGGGATTGATATCAACGCGCTGAGACTCTGGATACACGCCAGCACCGACCCAATCGGCAGCAGAAACGAGCTCCTGCCGGACCTGCGCAGGATCGTCGGCTTGCCCATTGAAGAGCCCTCGTTGTGGCGAATAGCTTCCACCGCATGGCTCCTGGACGAATCCGACCTGGCGATCACCTTGCTGCAAGACGCCATGCAGCGGCTCCGGGCTCCCGGCGTGCGGGGTACCAGCGGCGGGAGCCTGACCGTGCTGGGGTGGGCCTACATCGATACCGGGCGCTGGGACGAAGCCCAGGAAGTTGCCGCCGAGGCCGCCGGCCTGGCCGAGGCGAACCATATGGACATCGTCGCCGCGTCCGCTGATGTGATCACCGCCACCGTTCTGGCCCTGCGCGCCGACTCCGGCGCAGCACGAACGCATGCTGACCGGGCGCTCGCCACTGTCGATCCAGCCGAATGCGGGCTGGTGGCCGCCCGGGCCCGGCGTGCCCTCGGTGTCGCGGCTCTCACCGACGGCAGCTACCTCCAGGCGTTCACGCAGCTCCGCGGGCTGTTCAGCGAGGACGGCACGCCGCTGCACAACTACGCCTCCTACCTGGGTGTGGCCGATCTCGCCGCCGCCGCGGTCCGCGCCGACCGGCGGATGGAAGGACGCGACGTCATCGAGCACGCACTCAGCCGCCTCGACGGGAGGGCCTCTGCCCGGCTCGAGCAGCTCATCGCCCGGGCACGCGGCATCCTCGCCGGTCCGGGCGGGGCCGGGGCCCATTTCGAGAAGGCGCTCGCCGATCCTGCCGGGGACCAGTGGCCCTTCGAGCGGGCGCAGCTTCGCCTCGACTACGCCGAATGGCTGCGGCGCCGCCGCCGGATCAACGACGCCAAGCCCGTACTGACGGACGCCCTGGGCACCTTCCGGCGGCTAGGTGCCCGGTCATGGGCGCAGCGCGCCCAGGCCGAGTTGAGAGCGTGCGGGGTGGCCGTCACCGGCGGGAATAGCGAACCCGACGCCCTGGGGGAGCTCACCCCCCAGCAGCGCCAGATCGTCCGCCTGGCCAGTGACGGCCTGAGCGACCGCGAGATCGGCGACCGGCTGTTCCTCTCACCGCGCACGGTCAGCTCGCACCTGTACCGGTCCTATCCCAAACTGGGGGTAGCCAGCCGCCACCAGCTACGCGACGTGATCGCCCTCACCAGCACGCCAGCCGCAGCACACGGAAGCAATTGAAGTACCGCAATTTCGCCTGGATTCCGGCGAAAACGGAAAACACCCCGTCTCCTGTGTTGGAGCGTCATGGAATAGTCACTTAAAGTGACTACTCCGCCGCGGTCGGGGCGATGCGATGGCGGAAAAACTTGTGCGAGATTTCTGGCGGGGGATGTCAAGACGACGGCGGCGGCTCCGACCAACTGGTCGAAGGGCCCAGCCGGGGCTCGCGAACCACGAGGAGTGCGAGATGAAGTTCCTGATCAGCCTGCATATCAACCCGGCCGTGCTGGACGCGCTGACCGACGAGGAGAAGGCGGGGATCGGCGACGGCCACGGCAAGTTCCTCGCGGCGCTAAAGAAGTCCGGCGAGCTGATCTCCACGCAGGCGCTGGTGGACCCGTCACAGGCGGCTGTGGTGTCCGTACGCAACGGCCAGCCGGTGGTGACCGACGGACCTTTCCTGGAGTCCAAGGAGTATCTGGGCGGCTTCTACCTGATCGACTGCGAGAACAAGGAGCGGGCGATCGAGCTGGCATCGCAGATCCCGGACTCCGCGATCGAGGGCCTGGGGGTCGAGGTGCGGCAGGTGATGTTCGCTGACGGACAATTGGAGGCATGACGGCACCAGCCATCGAGGACCTGCTGCGTGAGCTCACGCCGCAGGTTCTCGGCGCGCTGGTGCGCCGGCATGGCCAGTTCGAAGGGTGTGAGGACGCCGTACAGGATGCCGTCCTCGCCGCCACCGCGCAGTGGCCGGACGGGGGAGTGCCGGACAACCCGCGCGGCTGGCTGATGACTGTCGCGTCCCGGCGGCTCATCGACCAGATGCGCAGTGACCACGCGCGCCGCGAGCGGGAGTGGGCGACGGCCTCCGAGGGGACGCCCGAGGACGTACCGGACACCGACGACACGCTCGTCCTGCTGTTCCTGTGCTGCCATCCGACGCTGACCGCGGCCTCCCAGACCGCCCTGACGCTGCGGGCGGTCGGCGGCCTGACCACTGCCGAGATCGCCCGCGCATTCCTGGTGCCGGAGGCGACGATGGCGGCCAGGATCAGCCGGGCCAAGCAGCGCATCAAGGCCGCCGGCAGCTCGTTCAGCCTGCCGGACGGCGCGGAGCGCGAGGAGCGGCTACGGGTCGTCCTGCACGTGCTCTACCTGATCTTCAACGAGGGCTACACCGCCTCCTCGGGCAGCGAGTTGCACCGCGCCGACCTCGCGCACGAGGCGATCCGGCTGGCCAGGATGGTGCACGCGCAGCTGCCCGAGGACGGCGAGGTGACCGGGCTGCTCGCGCTGATGCTGCTGACCGACGCCCGCCGGGAGGCACGCACGACGGCGGCCGGCGACCTGGTGCCGCTGGACGAGCAGGACCGTGCGAAGTGGGACCGCGGGCTGATCGACGAGGGCACCGAGCTGGTCAAAGCATCGCTGGCCGCCCCGGCACTGGGGCCCTACCAGTTGCAGGCCGCCATCGCCGCCACGCACGCCGACGCGGCCACGGCCGAGGAGACCAACTGGCCGCAGGTGCACGCCCTTTACCTGATCCTGGAACGGATCGCGCCCAACCCGATGGTCACCCTCAACCGGGCGATCGCGCTCGCCGAGACCGAGGGCCCGCGGGCCGGGCTGGCCCTGCTGTCCACATTGGACAGTGACGAGCGGATGGCCGGGCATCACCGGCTGCTCTCCGTACGGGCCCATCTGCTGGAGAAGGCCGGTGACACAGCCGGGGCGTACGAGCACTACCGGCGCGCCGCGAAAGCGACCGCCAGCATCGCCGAGCAACGCTACCTGGAGTCCCGGGCCAGCCGGGTGAGACCAGGAGCCATGAGGATGCGGGACAGGCAGGTCGTCATGAAGGTGTCTTCATTCCGGTCCCTCTAATAGCCGCGGTCGCGGTCCACGACGTTGAGCAGGGGCCGGCCGTCAAGGAACCGGCGGAGGTTCTCGGCGAAGAGACGCCTGACCGGCTCGGCCCGGCCCGGGTCCCCGCTGGCCGCGATGTGCGGGGTCAGGAGGATCTGCGGAAGGTCGAGGAGTTCCGCCCGGGGTGGGCGGCCGGCGAGTTCGCCGTCGTACACGTCGAGTACCGCCCCGCGGATGCGGCCTGCGGTGACGGCGGCGATCAGGGCATCCTCGTCGACCTCTTCGCCCCGTGCGATGTTGATGAGCACTGCGCCGGGCTTCATCGCCGCGAAGACCCGGTCGCCGACCAGGCCGCGGGTCTCGGGGGTGAGCTGGGAGCAGACGGCGAGAAAGTCGCTCTCGGCGGCCACCTGGAGGATCCGGTCGGCGGGGAGGACGAGGTCGGCGCCGTCGGTGTCGGTCGCGGGGGCGCCAGCGGACCGGCGGGTGGCGATCACCCGCATGCCGACCGCGCGGGACAGGCGGGCCACCTCCTGCCCGATCCCGCCGAGCCCGAGGATGCCCATGGTGGCTCCGCGCAGCGAGATCAGCTCGTAGCCGTCGGTGGTGAAGACCCCGTCCCGTTTCTGCCGGGTCCCTTCCTGCAGCCCCCGGGCGAAATGGGATGCCGCAGCCATGACGTACTCGGCGATGGCCGTCGCCCCGACCACGCCCCGGCTGGTGGTGAGGGTCACCGGCGAGGTCCACAGATCCGACCCGGCCAGGTTAGACACACCGGCCTGGGTATGGTGGGCCCAGGCCAGCCGCGGTGCCCGCCCGGCCACCGCGCCGGGCACCGGATAGCCGACGAGCAGCACGTCGGCGACGGCGAGGATGCCGTTGACATGGTCCGGTGTCACAACCTGGCCGGGGAGCCTGTGCCGGCTGTCCCTGATCGCCTCGTTGGCGTCCAGGGCCCGGACTCGCCCGTCCACATCGGTCACGTACGACAGGTCGGCGCCCAGTATCGGTGCCATCACAGCCACGTTAACGATGTTCACGTCCACCTCCGGGGGGGTAGGCGATCCACCTTATGGCGTGGCCATGCACCAGCCCCCGCGGCCCGGCAGGTTAGCGGTAAGCATGGTCGCGCATCAGCGGGTCGTCCAGCCCCGCTGCGTGTCCTGGCCGGGTTTCACCTACCCCGCATCCGGGGCAGACGGGGGGAGTTTTGGTGATCTTGGACCGGGGGGCGCCGTCTCGGTGCCCGCCGATCCAAGATCATCGATAGGCCTCAGTTAGTGCTCGGACTCGGCGCCGTACTCGGGCTGCTGCCACATCACCAGATCGAACTCGTTGCCCTCCGGGTCGGCGAACGTGGTCTGCGACACACTAAACGTCACACCGCCCGTGCGGACCGCCGGGAGCTTGATCTCGTTGACCGGCCTGGCTCCCAGGCCGGTCAACCGCTCG
The DNA here is from genome assembly GCA_963713815.1 of uncultured Actinomycetes bacterium. Classification (GTDB taxonomy): domain Bacteria; phylum Actinomycetota; class Actinomycetes; order Streptosporangiales; family Streptosporangiaceae; genus RYN-230. Next base: position 89,128 of record CAVQNH010000001.1, on the reverse strand, counting down.
ATCTCATCGTCGTAGTGGTCGGTGATCAGGACAAGATGGATCCCCTTGGGCGCAGGGACGCTGTGCAGAATCATCCGGGGGCCGCTGTCGGGGCCGGTGGCGTCAACCGCCGTGTCCCCGGCGACCGCGCCCGCGCTGACCGGGCGGCCGAGGGCCTGACCAGAGCCCAGTCCCGGCAGCTGCGCGAGATCGGCCGGCGCATCATCCGCGCCATCGACCCGGACGACCACCGTCCCGACGGCCAGCCGCGGCCCGCCGCCATGCCCGCACAGGCACCGCAGTGACCGCCAGACGCCTGCCTCTGAAGCCGGTTGTTGAAGTCTGTGTGCGAAGACTTGCAACGCCCGACGAGAAAAATGAAATCTTGCCTGAGAAGCCACAGCCACTGTCCTGTCTCATTAGACTTGGCCCGGCGGCACGCCGCTGACCTGCGGTGGGCCAGATTCGCTGAGACGGCGTTCAGCTGGTTGTCTCACTGAAGTTGGCCCGCGGTGGCCATTCTCTCGGCGGTGTCTCATTCAATCTGGCCCGCCAGGGTCGTTCTCTCGCCTGGCGGCGCAGGTCAGGCAGGAACTCCGAGGTCTTCGGTGGAGAGGACGGCGGCGACCTCGAGCTGAACGGTACCGGCGGCCGGGTCCGGGTCGAGGACACCGTCCGGCGCTACACCTTCACCCGGGCGGGTGCGAGGTCAGCAGCGTCTGGTAGGCCGGCTACTGCAACAACGCCGACTGCCAGTTCCACCGCACCTTCGACAAGCACGTCAATGACCTGCTCCAGGCCTTCGGGGCCGGGCGGCCGCCCCCGTCCATGCCCGCGCCGGCCGCCACCAACGCCACGCGCTAGGAGCCGACCGCGATCGCGACCGGGTAGTTCTGGCCGGAGATGAGTTGCTGGGGGTTGGCGCTGCCCACCAGGTTGGCCCGCCAGATTGTGTTGTTGCCGAAGTTGGACCAGTAGATGTGAGTGGGGTTGAACCGCCAGCGCCACCGGGACGCTCTGGCCGGTGACGATAGTCTCGGGAATAAAGGCGCTGTTCAGGGGGGCCCGCATGATCGAGTTGCCGTCGTTGGCCCAGTACAGGTAGTTGGCGTCGACCGCCAGCCCCTGTGGTGCGTCCAGGTTTTGGGCGAGTTGCACGGGGTTGGCGCCGACCAGGTTGGCCCGCCAGATCGTGCCGTCGCCCTGGAGTGCCCGGGAGGTGCACCAGTACACGTAGTTGGCGTCAACCGTCATCCCACGAGCCTGCGTGGGTTGTTGGGGAAAGATGTTCTGGAAGCTGCCATCGTTGATGTTGCCTCGCCAGATCGTGCCGTCGCCGCTCTTCCAGAAGAGGTCGTTGGGGTTGTTGGCGTTGATCGCCAGTTGTTGGGGGACTTGCGCGTCTTGGCCAGTGGCCTGGAACACGAAGACGCGAGCAGTACTGACGAGGTTGTCGTTCTCGGCGCCGAGGATGAAGGGTTCGAAGTCGGGGTCGTTGTCCAGGTCCCCCCGCACGGACACGTAGAGGAGGTTGGCGTTGACCGCCACCCCCTGCGGGAACGGCAGAGTACCGGGGTTGGTGAGGGTAACGGCGTTGGTGCCGTCGGGATTGGCCAGGTTGACCGCGCCGTCGGTGGCGGCCTGCCCCTGGTTGACCCAGTAGAGGTGGCCCACCCCGGTACCGGTGAGCGCGGCGGTGGCGGTGGCGCCGGGTAGAGGAGAGGTCTGGCTGGCCGCGGTCAGGGTGGCGGTGACGGCGCCGAAGCTGGTGGGCCCAAAGCTCGCCGTGACCGTGCAGGACGCGCCCTGTGCCAGGCTGGTCCCGGTGCAGGTGCCGCCGGTGGTGGTGAACGCGGCCGCGCCCTCGGGCGTCACCGTCAGTGGGCCGGTGGCCAGCCCGCCCGAGTTGGCCAGGGTGAAGCTCTGGGTGGCCGCCTCCCTGGTCCGGACCTCCCCGAAGTCGTAGGGGGAGGGCGTGAACCCCAGCCTCGGCGGGGTGAACGCCAGCAGCTGCGCGCCCAAGGTGCTGGCGATGAAGATCTGCGGGTTGGAGCCGTCCACCAGGTTGGCCCGGAAGATCTCGCAGTCCCGGTCCCCGAGGATGGACCAGTACACGTAGTTGCCGTCAACCGCGATCCCCTGCGGTTGGTCCTGGCCGTGGGCGAGTTGCACGGGGCTGGTGCCGTCCAGGCTGGCCCGCATGACCGTGCCCTGGCTGCGGTTGGTCCAGTACAGGTGGGTGCCGTCAACCGCCACCGCGAAGAGGCTGTTCTGGCCCTCGCCCTGGACGATGGGCTGGGGGTTGCCGCCCACCAGGTTGGCCCGCCAGATGGTCCCGTCGCCGTCGTTGGTCCAGTAGAGGTGGCTGGCGTCGACCGCGATCCCGAAGGGGACGGCCTGGCCGGTGACGATCACTTGGGGGTTGCCGCCGCCCAGGTTGGCCTGCCGGATGGTGCCGTCGTTGAAATTGGTCCAGTAGAGGTGGCTGGCGTTGACCGCCAACCCGCTGTCGGCGAGCGCGAGGTCGCCGGGGACGAGGTCCTGGGGGTTGCTGCCATCCAGGTTGGCCCGGCGGACCGCGTTGGTTTCGTTGTTGACCCAGTAGATATAGCTGCTGTCAACCGCCAACCCGATTGTGAGCTCGAACGTGGTGGGCTCGGGGATGAGGTCCTGGGGGTTGGTGCCATCCAGGTTGGCCGCCCAGATGTCGTCGCCTGAAAAATAGAACCGGGCGGGCGGCAGCGTCTCGCCGAGGCCGGTCCCGGCGCCGCTGAGGGCAACGGTGGCGCTGACCCGGCCCTTGCCCGCTCGTCCGGGCGTGCCGGACTTGGTGCGCTTTGCCATGTCGTCCCCCTAACGGCCGGCCCGGCCGTACCCAGCGCCTGCTGACCGGGCCTCGCGGCCCCTCCCCGAACAGCCTGCCGCTGCGCAAGGCCGAACCTGATTTGTTCCCCGTGCCTAGCTTCCTATGAAACCGCCGGCCACCCGGGGTGTCCAGCCATCCACGGCGCCCAGCGCTGGCGCGCCAGTGCTCACCCTGGCGGCCAGCTCACCGCCGCGGGCCCGCAACCGCTGGCTGTCTCTGGGCGGTGAGCCGGCGGCCCAACTTCAGTGAGACAGACGAGTAGATGGGCCAACTTCAATGAGGCGCGCGCGAACTTCAGTGAGACAGGACAGCGCTTAGCCGAACCAGCCGAAGTCGCATAGCTTGACATAATGCTCATTATCGGCGCTCCAGGGATGGCGGGCAGCCAGCTGGCACGGGACACCTTGTCCCGTCTCACGGAAGATGTCGAATCTCACCCATCTTGTCGGAAGACAGCCCTGTCCATCCGCGGCAGCGAACAGGTGGCAGAACACAAGGTCAACCGGCGATGATGACGCGGCGGGCATGGTCCCTCGAAGTGATCAGGCAGGTGCGAGAACCGCCATGATCAACTCCTGGGCCACGTCCGTACCACTACCCGCTCACACCGGCGTGTCGCCAGTCCTCAGCCCAGCACGACTTTGCCGGCCCCTGGCAGGTTGGTCCTGTCAAACTCGCCGTCGTAGCGGCCGCGCAGGATCGTCTGTCCGTGAGGTTGACGTCCGCGCCGACGCCCGCCGGCGTTAGACCCCTCGGCGCTCACGCGCCCGTCCCGCGGCCCTTGTGCTCCATGAGATGCAGGGTCACTCCGAACGTCGTCTCCGGCGCCGTGAAGATCGAGCGGACCTCGTCGGTCTCGAATTCGCCCTCCAAGGCGACCCCTCGGCGTGTTAGTTCGGCTTTGGCGTCTTCGAGGTCGTCGACTTCATATCCGAGATGGCCGATGACCGCAGTCTCGCCATCCTTGAGCTTTGGCATGCCGAAACCGGCAGCGCGGACCTCAATCAACTCCAAGCGCGTTTCACCGAACAGCAGAAATTGCAGGTCGATGTCGCCGGCGAGAATACGCTGGCCACCAGCTCTGCCATCAACGGTGTCGCCCGCCCGGGCGACGGTTTCGTTGATATCGCGCACGACGATTGCGATGTGATCCAACCAAGTAGCCTCATGGACCTCAGTCCTCCTTTGCTCGTCTCACGCAGACGGCGGAAGCCTCGACGCCCGCTGAATTCGGCAGCTTTGCTGTCAAGCGAGATGCCCGCCTTGTTAACCAGGACGTCCCGGGCGCCGAGCTGGCGCGCGGCGTCGGTGATGCCGGTGACCCGACAGACCGTCACGCCCACGGCCGTGAGCTGGCGGCAACTCCTTCCCCCACCTTCGCTGACGCCGGTACCGGCGCGACTGAGTTGTCCATGCGTTGTGTGTTCATGGCGACCGCGTCGAGCCGCTCGCGGTCCCGGGTGGTCATCTCTTTGCCCTCGCGGCGTTACCAAGGCCTGCGAGGAGCACGTGGACGGCGGCGGTCAACCGGCCGACGAACTCCTCCCGGGACTCCGCCAGGGCGTTCGATAGGTACCTGGCGCCTTGAGCCACCGTAAGGAGCGCCGCCGCGATCTCCTCCGGGGTCACGCCAAGCCGCTTGACGTCGTTCTCTGACATCGCTGCGGCGATCGCCGCCGCGAGCCGGTCGTCGAAGCTGCCGACGGCCGGGTTGACCACTCGCCGAGCCGCATGGCCGGGTTCTGGAGCAGCCTCCCGAGATCAAGGGTCAGCATCGACCCCACGTAACGCCCCAGCCAAGCGTCGAGCGCGGCGACGACACGTCGCTCCAGCCCAACGCCTTCCTCGTCCAAGCAGCGGGAAACCTCGCCGAGCGCGGTGTCGAGTTCGTGGCGGACCGCGGCACGGAACAACGCGTCCTTGCTGGCGAAGCGCAAGTAGAGGCCCTGCCGGGAAATGTCCGCAGACCGTGCAATCTCGTCCATCGAGGCCTTGCGAAACCCGTAGCGCCCGAACACTGGCAGAGCCGCGGCGAGAATTCGCTCCTCCCGCGCATTGACCGAGGGCGACGATATTGACGACATAGCGCTACTTTACATTGACTGTACATTCTGTCAAGCTGGGCCTCGCTCATCTCGCGACTGCTAACTCGCAGAGGGAGCGCCGGTGGCGCGCGCTTCCCCCCCGAGACGGCCCACTCCATTCATTGCCGGAACGGCTGATGCTTGCCGCGGAGTACGTGATGCAGGTCCCGTTCGCGCCGCTGGCGTTCGGGCCCAGCCTCTTCTTCATGGCCAGGCGTCAGGTCCCGAGGTAGCGCAGCACGGCCAGCACGCGCCGGTTGTCGCCGTCGGAGGGAGGCAGGCCGAGCTTGGCGAAGATGCCTGCCACATGCTTCTCGACGGCGCCGGGCGACACCACGAGCTCGGCGGCGATGGCCGCGTTCGACCGGCCCTCGGCCATCAGGGACAGCACCTCACGCTCCCGGGCGGTGAGCGAGCCCAGGCCGGACGTTCCCCGGCCGGGCCGCCGGTCCCCGAGGCGGGCCCCCAGCAGCTGGCTGACCACCTCGGGGTCCAGAGCGGTGCCGCCCGCGGCCACCCGGGCCAGGGCGTCGGTGAACTCGGCCACGTCGGCGACCCGGTCCTTGAGCAGGTAACCGACCCCGGCCGCGCCCGCGGCCAGCAGCCTGGTGGCGTAGCGCGTCTCGATGTACTGGGAGAACACCAGCACTCCGGTGGCCGGATGGTCGCGGCGCAGCTCGATGGCGGCGCGCAGCCCCTCGTCGGTGAACGTGGGCGGCATCCGCACGTCCACGATGGCCGCGTCGGGTCCGTGCGCGGCGACCGCGGCGACCAGGGCGACAGGTTCGTCCACCGTGGCCACGACCTCGTGCCCGCGGTCTTCGAGCAGCCTGCGCAGGCCCTCCCGGAGCAGGGCCGCGTCCTCGGCGATCACAACCCGCATGCCAGGGATGCTTTCACGCGCGCAGCGGCAGCTCGACGGTGATCAGCGTGGGACCGCCGGGCGGGCTCACGATGGCCAGCTGGCCGTCCACGACCGCGACCCGCTGGGCCAGCCCGGCCAGGCCGCTCCCCCGGGCCAGGTCCGCACCGCCGGTGCCGTCGTCGCCGACCTGCAGGACCAGCCGTGACTCCGGCCCGGAGCCCTGGATACCAGCCCGGACCACGACCTGGTTGGCTGAGCTGTGCTTGGTCGCGTTGGCCAGCAGTTCGGCCGCGCAGAAGTAGGCGATGGTCTCGATCGCCTCGGTGGGGCGTACCGGGACGTCGGCCCGCAGTTCCACCGGGAGTGCGCTGGCTGCGGCCAGCGTGGCCAGCGCGTCGGGCAACCCGGAGTCCAGCACCGGCGGGTGGATGCCCTTGACCAGATCGCGCAGTTCGGACAGGGCATCCTTGGCGCCGCGGTGGGCCGACTCAACCAGCTCCCTGATGCTGGCCAGATCGGACGGCTGATCGCCGTCCCCGAGTTTCTCCCGGGCCATGCCCAGGCTCATCGCCAGCGCGGCCAGCCGGACCTGCGCGCCGTCGTGCAGGTCCCGTTCCACCTGGCGCAGCTGCGCCGCGGAGTCATCGACGGCCCGCGCCCGGGTCTGCTCCAGCTGGCGGACCCGCTCCTCGAGCTTTCGCGGGCCGAGCAGGGCCCGGATGAGCCGGCGATCGACACCGACGGCTGCCCGGGCCACCCAGGGCGCGGCGAGCACCGCCGCGGCGCCGACCGCGAACGCGGCGAAGGTGCCCGGATAGGAGCTGATGCGGAACGCCATCCCGTTGCCGGCGGTCAGCGGGTTGAGGACACCCACCGGGCTCAGCCGGGTGCCTGGCGGGTGGTTGCGGAACAGCGGCCACCACAGCGGGTAGGTCAGGTCGGCCAGGCCGACCGCCGCCATGTAGACCGAGAAGCCCTCCAGCGCGGCGGCCGGCAGCTTGAGCAGCACGTAAGCCACGGCCCGCCAGGCGGTGCCGTCCCTGAGCCTGGTGTCCAGCCGGCCCAGCACGCCGTGGCCCGGGAGGAACGCGGGTGGCGCGGCGACCCGGACGCCGAGTAGCCATCCGGCCAGCCTGCGGTTCAGCCCGGCCACTTCCCCGGCGGCGCTGGAGGCGAGGACGATCAGCGGCAGCCCCAGCATCGTCCCCACGATCGAGATGGACAGGACGACCCCCGGCACGAGCAGGAGCATGGTGCCGGTGAAACCCGCTATCGCGAGCGGCACGGAGATCAGGCAGAACAGCAGGTCGCGGCGGGTGCGGCGGCTGAAGGGGGCACGGGCGACCGCCCCGGCGGCACCGGCCAGCCCCACCCCGCGGCGGGCAGAGGGCCGCCGGGCCGGGGGTTCCCCGGCCCGGCGGCCCCCGGGCGAGGTCACCGGAATCGCGCTGCCCATGGGGTCATTGTCCCGCGCCCGCGTCCCGGCGGGCGAGCAGCCAGCCGCCGGCGGCCAGGGTGATCGCGGCGTACAGGGCCAGCACGCCCAGCCCGGCCCAGGGCGGCAGGGACGGTGACACGTGCTTGACCGCGGTGAGCGAGTTCTCCGCGATGATCATGGGCAGGAACTTCTCCACGCCATGCTGCAGCCCCGCCGGGAAGGCCAGGAAGATCGTCGGGAGCACGAACACGAGGCCGACGACGGTCGCGATCGCCCCGGCGGTGTGCCGGATGATGGCCCCGATACCCAGCCCGATGAGGCCCATCAGGCACAGGTACGCCCCGGCCATCAGGACGGCCCGCAGCACGCCGGGCTGGGCCAGGGTGGCACGCGGGGCCGGGCTGGCCAAGGCCGCCTGCCCGGCCAGGAAGGCGGCGAACGCGAGGACCTCCCCCGCGGCCAGCCCGGCCACGCCGAGCACCGCGGCCTTGGCCGCGAGCACCAGCGGCCGCCGCGGTGCGGCCGCGAGCGTGGCCCTGATCATCCCCGAGGAAAATTCGCTGGTGATGGTCAGCACGCCCAGGACCGCCAGGAGCAGCTGGCCCAGGGCCAGTCCCACGAAGCCCAGCTCGGTCGGGTCGAAGGACGCGCGATCCGCCGCGCTCAGCTTCGCGTAGTTCGTGTGGCTCATGACCAGGACGGCCAGGCCCAGCATGCCCGCGGCCAGGATCAGCGTGATCCAGCCCGTGGAGCGCAGCGTGCGCAGCTTGATCCATTCCATCCGGGCCACGTCCGTGAACCGGTAACCGCCCCGCTCCGGGCGGCGCGGGATGACCGTCGTGCTCATCAGATCCTCCTAGTCTGGCCAGCCACAGTCCCCTGGCCGGCCGTGTTCTGGCCAGCCGTGTTCTGGCCGGCCGTGCCCTGGTAGCTGGTCACGCCTGAGGTGAGGGCCAGGAATGCCTCCTCCAGCGAGGAGGCGGTGGCGGACAGCGCGGCCACGGTCGTCTCGGCCAGCAGCCGGCCCTGCCCGATGACCACGAGCCGCTCCGCGGTCAGCGCCATCTCGCTGATCAGGTGGCTGGACACCAGCACGGTGCGGCCCTGCGCAGCCTGGGCCTGGAGCAGGGTGCGCAGCCACCGGATGCCTTCCGGGTCCAGTCCGTTGACCGGCTCGTCCAGGAGCAGCACTTCCGGGTCGCCGAGGAGCGCGGTGGCGATGCCCAGCCGCTGCGCCATGCCGAGGGAGAATTTCCCCGCCCGCCGGCCGGCCACGTCCGCCAGCCCCACGGTGGCGAGCACCTCGTCCACCCGGGCTCCGGGGATGCGGTTGCTGGCCGCCAGCGCGGCCAGGTGCGAGCGGGCCGTCCGGCCCGGGTGGAAGGCCCGGGCCTCCAGCAGCGACCCCACCTCGCGCAGCGGCCAGTGCAGCTCGCGGTAGGCCCGGCCCCCGATGCGGGCCTGCCCGGAGTCCGGGAAGTCCAGCCCCATGATCATCCGCAGCGTGGTGGACTTCCCCGATCCGTTCGGGCCGAGGAACCCGGTCACCGTTCCCGGCCGGACCGTGAACGAGAGCCGGTCCACCGCCACCGCGGGGCCGTATCTCTTGGTCAGGTCTTGTACCTCGATCATCGATCCGTGTCCTCCGTCCGGCACGCGGTGCGTGTGCCCTCGGGAAATCACGCTAGGAACCAGCGGCCCGGGGCGGAATCCGGCTAGGCCCCGTCTTCTGGTGCGGGGGTTATCCCCCGTACCAAGGGGGCGATCCAAGCGGCCGGATGCGGTAGCTGGGCAGGCGTCAGCGCCTCTTGCTGTTATCACGTGAGCTGGAGTGTCCGCCCCGCTGGCACACCGAGCTCGGCGAACAGCTCGCAACGCGGGCCGGCCGCCCCCGGCTGGTGCCTGATCAAGCCTCTCCGCGGTACTGGTTCAAATTTTTCCGGCTTCGCGCCGCGAGGGTGTCCTCTCCGGGCGGGCCCGTCCGTCCTTTCCACGGGTGGCTCTCGCCACCACGCGGAGAGAAACGAGGAGACCGATGACCAGCACGACCACCACAGCAGGGTCCGACACCGACCGGCAGGCCATTCTCGACGTGCTCGCGGCCTTGTACAGGGCGTGGGAGGCCAACGACGCCGAGGCGTTCGTGGCCGACTACACCGACGACGCCAGCGTGGTCCAGCCCGGCGTCTACAAGAAGGACCGCGAGGAGATCCGCACCACGATGGCCGCGGCGTTCGCGGGCCCGCTCAGCGGGTCGCGGGCGACCGACCACCCGGCGGACATCCGTTTTCTCACCGACGACACGGCCATCGTGGTCAGCGAGGGCGGGATCATCTTCCCTGGGCAGGACGCTGTCGCGAGCGAGGGGCTGGTGCGCGCGACCTGGGTGCTGGTCAGGCGCGACGACGCCTGGCGCATCGCCTCCTACCACAACAGCCCCGCCAGCTAAGGCGCCGTCTTCCGGGTACGGGGCGCTCCCTTCCGGGGAGCCGCCCCGTACCCGGATCCCAACGAGTACCAGGGCCGTAGCAGCGGCTGGCGCAGTCGTGATCGCCCAGGTAAAACGGTACGGCGTGGTCCGCTGAACGGAAGGAACCTTGACGATGGCGCTGTATGTGGCCTTGTGCTACTACGACCGGGACCAGTACTGGGACTCACCGCCGGAGATGGAGTTCTCCCCCGAGTACACGGAGTTCGCCCGCCGGGCCACCGAGGCCGGGGTCATGCGCGGCGGTGAAGCTCTGCACCCGGTGAGCATGTCGACCACCCTCACCGTCTCGGGCGGCAAGGGCGGCGACGTCCTGCTGGTCGACGGCCCTTACGCCGAGGCGAAGGAGGTCTTGGGCGGGTACTTCCTGCTGGAGGTGGCCGACCTCGACGAGGCCGTCGCGTGGGCGGCGCAGATCCCGGGCGCCTGGCGGGGGAAGATCGAGCTTCGCCCGATAGCGCCGCTGCACGCCTAGGTGCACCCTGGCATGGACGCCACCGACACCCTGGTCGAGGTGCTGAAGGGCGAAGGTCCCAGGGTGCTGGCCACGCTGGCCAGGACCATCGGCGACCTGGCCGTCGCCGAGGACGCGCTCTCCGAGGCCACGATCACCGCCCTGGATGCCTGGCCCAAAACGGGGATCCCTGACAATCCGCGGGCCTGGCTGGCGGTGGTCGCCCGGCGCAAGGCGCTTGACCTGCTGCGACGCGAGTCAGCCCGGCCCGTCAAGGAGACCGCCGCGTTCCGCTGGGGAACCGGGGCCGCGCCGGACCAGATCGAGGAGGCGATCGAGGCGATGGAGCCAGAGAGCTCGCTGCGCGACGACATGCTGCGCCTGATCTTCACCTGCTGCCACCCGGCGCTCGGCCGTGAGGCTCAGGTGGCCCTCTCGCTGCGCACGCTGGCCCGGCTCGAGGTGCCGGCCATCGCCCGCGCCTTCCTGGTGCCTGAGGCCACCATGGCCAAGCGCCTGGTACGGGCCCGCTCCAAGATCGCCACGGCCCGCATCCCCTACGCGATTCCCTCCGATGCGGAGCTTCCCGGCCGGCTGGCCAGCGTGCTGGCGGTGGTGTACCTGGTCGCCACCGAGGCCCACGCCCCGACTGGCGGGGACGCGGTGGCCCGTGTTGATCTCGAGGCCGAGGCGATCCGGCTGGCCCGCTTGCTGGCCGGCCTGATGCCCGACGAGCCCGAGGCGCTCTCCCTGCTTGCCTTGCTGCTGCTGACCTCGGCCCGCACCTCCGCCCGCACCGATGCCGACGGTAACCCGGTGATCCTGGCCGACCAGGACCGCACCCGCTGGAACCGGGCCGCGGTCGCCGAGGGTTCGGCGTGGCTGTCCGAGGCGGTGGACCGGTCCGGCGGGGTCGCCGGGCCCTATCAGATCCAGGCTCACCTCGCCGCGGCCCACTCGACCGCTCCGAGCTGGCAGGAGACGGACTGGGACCGGATCGTCGGCCTCTACGACTTGCTCGGGTCGATCACGGCCAACCCGGTGGTGGCGCTCAACCGGGCGGTCGCGGTTACCGAGCGCGACGGCCCCGAGGCGGGGCTGGCTGCCCTGAAGACGATCGTCGGCCTGGAGTACTCCCATCTATGGCACGCTGCCCTGGCGGACAACCTGCGCCGGCTTGGCCACATGAGCGAGGCGGCCGGAGAACTTCACACCGCGGTGACCCTGGCGCCCAGCGAAGTGGAACAGCGCCTTCTGCAGGGCCGTCTGCGTGCCGTGCGGTCCGAGCTCGGCTGACGGCCTTTCTAGCCTTTCCCGCGGGGAACGTGTCCGTGACGTGATCACGCGAGACGCGGCAAAGGCCATGGCCGGACGGCAGACCGCCCGGCCATGGCCCGCGCACACGTTTCCGCGGCGTCACTTCCTCAGCTTGTCCAGGGCGATGTCCAGGCTGGCCCAGGTGGCCTGGTCGGCGATCCCGGTGACCGGGATGCGGCTGGCCCGCTGGAACTGGCGGCAGGCGTCGGCGGTGTTCGTGCCGAACCCCCCGTCCACATCCAGCTTGATGCCGAGCGCGGAGTTCAGGGCGTGCTGCAGTCCCATGACCCGGTCGTCCTCCCTGCTGTTCTGCCGCAGGACCGGGTACCTGGGGAACCGGCTCACGGACACCGAGAACGGCTCGGGGTGCGCGTCCCAGTACTTCGGCCAGTTAATCGCCCCCCAGATGTCGCTGGCCCCGAGCGAGACATTCTTCTGGTACACGCCCTCGGGCGTCCCGGTGTTGCCCTCGATGGTGTGGCCTCCACCGATGTAGATCCCGGTGTGGGTCTTCATCGGGTTGACCGGCTCCTTGCCGTCCCCGTTGCTGAAGTCGTACAGGATCTGGCAGCCGGGCGTGGCCTTGGTCGAGACGATGAACAGGCCGTGCTGGCGGGCCCAGTCGCCGATGGAGACCACCGCCGAGGTGGTGTGCGGCTGCTTGTAGCCGGCCGACGCCGAAACGAACTGCACGAAGTCCTGGCACCAGGCCTCCGGCGGCAGTCCGAGGCCTGCGGAGAACATGTTCTGATTGCCGGGACCCTCGCGGTAGCCGACCCACAGCTTCGCCTGCGCCACGATCGCGTCTGAGTAACTCACGGTTCCATCCCCTTCTGCTGGGCTAGGTCGTCCTTGCTCTGTGCAGGACGCCGCGATGGCGGCCAGATACATGCCGGGCCAACTCAATCTCACATGCTTCGACATAGCCGGCATGACGGCTGACAGGCAGGCTCGATGCGGCCCGGCCAGCGCCTCCCCCCATCCGTTACCTTCGAGCTGAGATCATGAGTGGCGGGGTGCCATCCATGAAGGCCGGTTATCAACAGCGCCCAGGCGGCCCCGGCCGTGGTGAAGGGACACCGGTGCGACACGCCGCAAGCGAACATGTGCCCGGCCCCAGCGGCTACGACTCCGAACTCCGGCGGCACAACGAGGTACTGCGCCGGGCTGTCGGCGTCCAGCTTCGCGACCACGTCCTCGACATCGGCTGCGGGACTGGGCAGACGACCCGGGAGGCCGCGCGGACGGCCCAGGCAGGGAGTGCGTTCGGGGTTGACGTCTCGGCGCCCGCGATCGAGCGTGCCCGCGAGCTGGCCCGGGCCGGCGGGCTCCGCAACGTCACCTTCGAGCATGCCAACGCACAGGTCCACCGCTTTCCGCCCGAGCGCTTCGACCTGGCAATCAGCAGGTTCGGCACGATGTTCTTCGACGACCCCGTCGCCGCGTTCGCCAACATCAGGCGGGCGCTGCGCCCGGCAGGCCGCCTGGTGATGATGGTCTGGCAGGCCCACGAGCGCAACGAGTGGGACGTCGCTATCGACCAGTCCCTCGGAGCAGCCGAAGGGCCAGCGGCCGGTGCTTCCGGGGGACCGGATCCGTTCTCGCTCGCCGACCCGCCGACCGTGAAGGAGATCCTGCAGGCTGCCGGGTTCGCCGAGGTCGCCTTCACCGACGTCCGCGAACCGGTCTACTACGGTCCGGACGTGGCCGCCGCCCTTGACTGGGTCCGCGGCTTCACGTGCACCAGCGAAGTCCTGAACAGGCTGGATCCCGCCGCCGCGACGCGCGCGGTCGAGCGTCTGCGCGAGGCGCTCGCCACGCACCTGAGCGACGACGGTGTCTGGTTCAACTCCCGCGCCTGGATCGTCACCGCCCGTCCCCACGGAAAGGGAACACCACCGCGCTCAGTCCGATGATCAACCCGAAACCGTCAGCGCCAGCGCATTACCTGACCGTGAAGCCGGAACCGCGCCTAAAGAACACGTCGTTTCGCAGGACTCAGCTGACCTGATGGCTGAGACGGGACACTCATCGCCACGCGCCGCATGCACACTGGCGCGACGGCGACCATCGCGAGGGTGAGGCCGCTCAGCACGAGCAACTCCGGGTAGTCGCCGTACCCGTGGAAGCGGAACACGACGTGGTCTGTGCCCGCGGGGACGTCGACGGCGACGAGCGCCGGCGCCACCATCCGGGTCGGTCGCCGGCGGCCGTTCACGGTTGCCGTCCACCCGGGGTCGTAGGAAGCGCTGAGCACCGCGACTCCGGGACGGCGCATCCGCACCGTCGCCGAGGCCTCACCGTCACCGAGGTCGGCGCGTTCCGCGCGGACCGCGCCGGCGGAGCGACTGGCTTCGCACCGTCGGCAGGCGGCCATCCGCGCCACCGTCGGACGCCGTACCTGACGCCGAGATATGCGCCGTCCGCGGCGAGCCCGGAGTGAAGCAGCCGAACGCTGCGGGCGCCCACGTTCGTCCGGTTCGCCGAGATCGCACCGACGATCCGGCCGGCCTGGACGTAGCCGGCGCCGTCGATCGTCCACAGCGAGTATGGACCGGAGCGCATCGCCAGCCGCGCGCGCACCGGCGGCTCGTCTCCGGCGGGAAGGATGAGGTAGCGGATCCCGAACAGCCGGTAGTCGGAGGGATCGCGGTCGTCGAAGAAGTACTCCGGGTCGGTCATCAGCGATGCCGTCCGCAGGGTGTAGCCGACCTCGTCGACGTCGCGGCTCTCCAGGTACTTGAACACGGGCACCGCCCCGACGGTGAAGTCCTGGCCCCAGTTCGACGGCATCCCCGCGTACGTCCGGCCGTCGCCGTCGCGTTCGATCACCGCAATGAGGCGATCGACGTCGGCGCCCTCGGTGTCGTCCGCGCGGCGCTGGGCCGCGATCGCGGCGCCGTCATGACGGTCGTAGGCGCCGAGCTGAAGCCACGCGGGCGCGAGCACCGCGATCGCCGCAACGAGCACAGCTGCCGGGGACAGGCCGGCGGCCAACGCGGGAGGCGGGTTTCGAGCAGCCGCACGCAGCCAGCCGCCAGCCACGCCGCCCCGCGACCGGCGAGCAGCAGCGCGGCGAGCTGCACGCCCATCATGAAGCGGCGAAAGAAGAGGTCGGCGCTGCCCGGGATCACCTCGACGAGCGACCCGAACGTCGTGCGACCGAACGCGAGCAGCAGGCACACCGCGAGCGCGGCCAGCAGGGCGCGGGCGTCGGCGTTCGACGACCACGCAAGCCACGCCAATCCGAACCCGAGCGCCGCGAACACGGTCACGACGGGCAGCCGGCCGTGGTCGAGCAGCTGCCCCGAGACCAGCCAGTCGAGCACGAGACGCGCGCCGTAGCCGTTGACGAGTCCGCTGCCCTGCAGCGGCTCGTTGACGGCCGCCCACCTCCGCTGCTCCACGAGCGGGACGATCACCCACGCCGACGCGAGCAGCGAACCGCCGAGGAGGACCGCAGCCCGCCGCAACCGGGCGACGAGCGGCCTGCCGGCGACGAGCGGCCAGACGAGCAGCACCGAGAGCGCGAGGTAGCCGGTCTCGAAGTGCAGCGCGACGGTGAGCGCGGTCAGCAGGACCGCTCTGAGGTAGCCGCGCCCGTCGCGGATCGCTCGCCAGCTCCAGCCCCACGCGAGCGGCAGCGTCCACGACGCCCACAGCTGCGTCCAGACGCCGAACCCTGTCCACACGTAGGCGTGCTGCTCGTAGCCGACTCCCGTGGCGCTCACCAGGAACGGAGCCATCGCGGCCGAAGCGGCCGCCGCCGGCCTGCCCGCCCCGAACGCGCGGGCCGACAGGTAGACGCTGATCGGCCACAGCGACAAAAGCAGGTACAGCGACCAGCGAAACGCCACGTCAGGCCCGGTCAGCAGACCGACCGCGCCGGTGAGGATTGCGGGCAGGCTCTGGTAGTGAAGGAACTGCGGCGACCCCTCACCCAGGAACGGGAACCAGCTCGACAGCGGCAGGTGCCCGGCGCGCAGCTGCGCCGTCGCGAACCGCACCATCTGCTCGTGCAGCGAGCTGTCGTTGAGGTATGCGACCCCGAGCGTGAGCGCCCGCAGGCTGAAGAGGTTCCATCCGACCGCGGCCGCGACGAGCAGCCACGGCCACCACGCAGCGGTCCGGCCCCCGCCTTCCCGCAGGGGCCGGACCGCCAGACGCACCATCGCCGACGCCCGCGCCGGGCGGGCGCGGGCGTCGGCCGTCACCGGATCACCCGGCGCCCGTGTTGCCCGTATTGCCCGAGCCGCTGACACCCGTGACGACGCAGCGGTCCAGGTGGTAGGTGCCCTCGCCGGTGTTCTCGGCGCTCTGGCCCGAGCCGATCACCTCCGTGCCGTCCTTGCCCACGAGAACCTTCAGCGGCGGCCCCGACACGTTCGCACCCGGCGCCGGTGTACAGCTCACCGGCCCGCTGGCCGCCGCCGGCCCGGTCGCAATGTAGATGGTGACCTGCTCGTGGATCCCCATCGCGATGAGCTTGGCGTTCGCCTGGGGAAGCGCCGAGTTCTCGTTGATCGTCACCAGCACCGAGCCATCGCTGTTCGTCGTGACGGCGAACGCCGGCGTGCTGCTCGCGGGGCCCAGGGCGAGCATGAGCGCCGCGGCGGCGCCCGCCAGCCCGAGCGTGCTGGCCGCGAGAACGCGCGGACGCCGGAGGAGAGGGGCCCGGCCCGGCTCGGGTCGATGGGCGAGCGCGAGCGTCGGGCCGTGCTCCCGGACGAGATCACGCCACAGATTATCTGTGAACTTAGTCATTGCTCTGGTGTTCCTTTCTCAGCCGGGACCTCGCCCGGGACAACCGCTTTCGAAATGCGACACGGGAGACGCCGAGGGCCACCGCCGCCTCCTGCGGGGTGAGCCCTTCCAGGTCGACGAGCTCGATCGCCGCCCGCTCGACCGCAGGCAGTTGCGCGCACCGCCGCATGAGCGCGGCGCCCTCGCGCTCGGCATCGATCCGCTCGGCGAGCTCCTCGATCTCGTCCTCGTCAAGCGGCCGGTGACCGCCGAGACGCGCGACCGCGTCCCGGCCGCCCGCCGACTGCTCGCAGTGGCGGGCGAACACCCGGGCGGCGATGCCGAACAGCCACGCCCGGTCCGATCCCCGGCGAGGGTCGAACCCGGCGAAGCCATCCACGGCCCGGACGAACGTCTCGGAGGTGAGATCGGCGACCGTCTGCGGATCGCGGCACCGGCGCGCGAAGTAGCCCATGAGGACGTCGACGTTGCGCAGGTACACCTGCTCGAATTCCTCAAGCGGCAGGTCCGGCGGCCGCCCGCGCGACCGCGCCCTCACCGCGACCGGTCGCTCCCGCGTCGTCCTCACGAGTGCTCTTGCCTCAGTGCTCATGTCCCCTAGTTGCGGTCCTCGCCTCCGGCTGTGACATCGCCGACGCGCGCTCAGCAGTCGAACACCGACCAGCAGATGTCGTTCCGCAACCGCTGGTCGTCAAGTACGAGCTCGCGAATCGCCTCCGGGAGCTGGTCACGCTGCCACCGGCACTCGAGTCGCCCTGCGCCCTCGCCCTCGCCTTCCGGCGCGCCAGCACGTGCGGCCTTGATCGCATAGGCGGCCGCACCGAGGTCGTGCGCGGCGACGTGTGCGACGGCCGCGGCCTGGCCAGCCGCGTACGCGGCATGCCGTGCTGCCCCGCGCAGGTCCCTGGCCGCGGCCATTGCATGGCCGGCCGCCGTGCGAGCCTGGGTCATCGTGACCTCGCCACGCACCCAGGCGCGGGCATGCTCGATCGCCTGGCGCGGTCGTGGGTCCTCAGGCTGAGCCGACTCGAAGAAGTCAAGGACGTGCTCCGCGCACGATGCCGCCCAAAGAGCGAGGAACTGGTGATCCGAATCGGTGAGGGTCCCACCCCGGCGGATCGTCACGAAGCGAGGGTCGCGGACCTTCGGGAGGATCATGGCTGGCACTCCTTCTCGCATCCGCCCAACACCATAGGGCGGCGCACGCGCGACCAGGCACGCCCCCAGGCAAAGCCCGCAAACCCCGGTGGCCGATCCGCTAGGACCCGCCGCATGCGCGCCGAGGGCAGACGCGATAATGGTGGTGATGGAGACCTGAATAAGACCAGGCCTTCGGTAGCCGGGCTACGGTCCCCGGCCGTATGCTGGCGCGGCCGGGCACGCGCCAGGGCATGCTCCCTGACGGTGCCTGCCTGGCAGTCCCACAGGCCTGGCGGTGAGGAGCAGGACCATGGCTGACTTTAATCCCCCGCGCCTCGACCCAGCGAGCATGGCCTGGAATACCGTGGCCAGCTACTCCTCCTACCAGGAGGCGCAGGCAGCGGTTGACCGGCTTTCCGACCAGAGCTTCCCGGTGGAAAACCTCGATATTGTCGGCTCGGATCTGCGCACGGTTGAGCGGGTGACCGGGCGGCTCACCACGGCCCGCGCGACAATGGCAGGCGCGGCCAGCGGGGCCTGGTTCGGCCTGTTCATCGGCCTTCTCGTCGGCCTGTTCACCAGGGGGCCGACCTGGATCGGGCTGATCATCGGCGGCCTGCTGATCGGTGCGGTCTGGGGCGCGGTGTTCGGTTTCGCAAGCCACGCCGCCACGCGAGGCCGGCGGGACTTCTCCTCAGCGCAGACGCTCACCGCGTCCCGCTACGACATCATCGCCCGCGGCGGCCATGCCGATCAGGCCCGGTCCATACTCCAGCAGGCAGGACTACTGGTTGACCGGCCCGCGCAGGGAGCTCCGGCGCAAGGCGTGGGTGACACCACCTCCTGAATCGTGACCTCAGCCGCTCACACGCGACGTTCACGGAGGTAACGACCGAGGCTCCTTGGCCCTCGGATCGGCGTCGGCAGACCTGCCGCCTGCCGCCGGGCTCCCCCAGCGGTTCCCGGCGGAGCTGCCGATCTTCACGGATCGCGATAGCGGTCGCCTGCCACTACGGATCGCGCGACCGGAAGCGGAGACGCGCGCCGCCGCGGCGCTCGCGCGATGCTCGTTCCGGATTCGCGACCGGACGGCTCAGCGGTGCTCGTTGATGCGGATCAGGTTGCCCGCGGGATCGCGGAAGGCGCAGTCGCGAACCCCGTAGGGCTGCTCGGTCGGCTCCTGGACGACCTCGGCGTCGCCGGCCTGCAGCCGCGCGAAGACGCCGTCGAGGTCCTTGGTGGCCAGGGTGATGATGCCGTACGTCCCCTTGGCCATCATCTCGGCGATGGTGCGGCGCTCGTCGTCGGTGATGCCGGGGTCGGCGCCCGGCGGGTACAGGACGATGGATGTGCCGGGCTGGCCCGCGGGGCCGACCGTGATCCAGTGCATCCCGCCGTATCCGACGTCGTTGCGGACCTCGAAGCCGAGGGTGTCGCGGTAGAAGGCCAGGGATGCGTCCGGGTCGTTGTGCGGGAGGAAGGCCGCGTTGATGGTGATGTCCATGACGGTCACTCTAGGTGACCTCAGCGACCGGGGCTTCTCGATTCCTGACCGGTCTGATCGCCTGTCTCCAGGCCTTCTTCCCGGGCTTCGCACGAGGCGATCAGCGAATGCTGTCCGCCGTTCATGCGTTCTGCCGGGCCTGCGCCAGCACCGTGTCCATGGTCTCCATGATTGAGATGGTCTCGTCGAGCGGCATCAGCGGGCTCTCCACGTCGCCGGCGGCCAGCCGGCGCGCGACCTCGTCGGCCTGGTGGCGCAGGCCCCGGCCCTCGTGCAGCGACTCGACGCGGGTCGGGTCGCCTTTCCTCGGGACGAGCGTCACGGCCGCGGGAGCGTAGAAGCTGCCCTCGACCTCGATCCTCGCGTCGCTGCCGACGATCGCCGCCCTGGTCGGGCTCTTCGCCCGCAAGGTGCACGTCAGCACGGCCTGGGCGCCGCTGTCGTAGCCGAACAGCATGGACGTCTGCGCGTCCACGCCGGTGAACGCCGGGTCGCTCATCGATACGATCCGGTTCGGCGGGCCGAGGACCATCGACGCGAACGACACCGGGTACACGCCCAGATCCAGCAGCGCGCCGCCGCCCAGTTCCGGTGCGAACAGCCGGAACCCGGGATCCTCAGCGAACCACTGCCCGTGGTCCGCGGTCACCGTGACGACGTCGCCGAGCACGCCCCGCGCGAGCCAGTCCCGGATGATCGCCACGTGCGGCAGGAACCGGGTCCACATCGCCTCCATGGCGAACAGCCCGTGCTCCCTCGACACCCGGACGACCTCACGGGCCTCGGCGGCGTTCATCGTGAACGGCTTCTCGACCAGCACGGGCTTGCCGGCCCGCAGCGCGAGGATCGCGTTGTCATGGTGCATCGGGTGGGGTGTCGCCACGTAGATCACGTCGACGTCCGGATCGGCCGCAAGCGACTCGTAGCTGGCGTGCCGGTTCGCGATGCCGAACTCGTCCGCGAAACGGTCCGCCGCTGCCTGGCTGCGCGACCCGACCGCGACGGCAACGCCGGAATCGGTCAGCCGGAGGTCGGTCACGAACGTGCTCGCGATCCCGCCCGTTCCGAGGATTCCCCACCGCACGGGGTTGCCCACCACGTCTTCACCCTCCGCCGGCCGGTATCGGTGATCAGTTTAAGGCCGTGGCCTGCGGCTGGCCTACCATGCGGTGATGACGACGCCACCGGCCCCGGGCGAACCGGAGATCCTCCGCGCGGACACCATCGGCGGCGCGTGGTTCGCCGTGGCCGGCCGGATTGTGGCCGACGGCCTGCCCAGCCGGTACGACGAGCAGCCGATCCGGGAGATCTCGCTGGTCACCCTGGCGATCGCGCGGCCGGATCCGGACGACGACATCATTGCCAGGCACGCAGAACCGGAGCGCCTGGCCTGGATGCATGCCAACTTCACCGACCGCTCGCGGGTGGCGGCCCTCGGCCATGCCGACAGCTACGCCACACGGTTGTTCGACTACGAGCACTCCGGCCGGGACCAGGTCACATGGGTGATCGACCGGCTCCGCGCGGACCCGGCATCGCGTTCGGCGGCCATCACGACGTTCCAGCCGCACACTGACACGACGTACATCCCGTGCGTCAGCATGCTCGACTTCTGGCTGCCCGGCGGCGCCGTGGAACTGGTCGTGTACGCGCACAGCATCGACTTCGGCGCCAAGGGCTACGGCAACCTGGTCGAACTGGCTTCGCTGCAGCGCCATGTCGCGGGCGCGCTCGGGCTGCCCGTCGGCCGGTTGCTGATGATCGTCAAGTCGGCTCACGTGTACGAGACCGAACTGGCGTACATCACGCGCGTACTGGCCGGTGCCAGCCGGCCCACTGGCTGACGGCCTGTGGTTCCCGCAATCCCCGGCCACATCCCCCGGCCGCTCCCCCGGGCTGTCGCTGCCGCGGACGCTCTCCACCTGGACTGGGAGGCAGCAGGCGGCACACCAGATGCCGCCGGGCTGCCTACCCCGGCTTCGCTCCCCCGTGGCGGCGGTTTCTGGCCCGGGACGAATCGTCCCGGGCTCTCATGGCTCCCCCGCCAGGGCCGTCTCCCCGCCTCGCGCCTCTTGCTGTTATCACAAGGCAAGGAGGGTTAGGCCAGGAGGGTGAGTCTGCTACGCCACGCGTTCACTGTTCCCCGCGTCCCGTGCGGCCCGCGCGGGCCTGTCCCACCAGGGTGGATGCGCTAAGGCAGCGGCACCTGGTCAGCCTGCAGCGTGCGCATGTCGATGCCGCGGCGGTCCGCGTCGGCGGCCACGATCCGGGCGGCCAGCTGGGCCAGCAGCTGGCGGTCGGCGTCCGGCAGCCCGGCGGTAAACGTCTCAATCCGCGCGGTGAAGCTCACGGCGACCTGCTCGACGAGCTGCCGCCCGGTGCCGGTGATGGACACCTGCACCACGCGGCGGTCGGACGCGCTGACGCTGCGGGTGACCAGGTCGCGGCGCTCGGCGCGGTCGACCAGGCCGCTGATCGAGGACTTGTCCAGGCCGAGGTGGCGGCCGAGTGCGTTCATCGTCGGTTCCCGGTCCCGGAGTACCCCCAGCAACCGGGTCTGGATGATCGACAGGTCGTGCTGCGCGGCGATCTCGGCCAGGGCGTTGTGCACCAGGAAGGACAGCTGGGCCAGGGCGTCCACCAGCCCCAGGTCCTGGCCGGCGCCTGACCGTGCGAGAGGGGATGGCGCATCGCTGGACGAAGTCACGCCCCGGATTCTACTTGAAAAGGTACGTGACACAAACTAAGTTGGTACGTGCCACAAACTAATTTCGAGGAGAAGTCACATGGACGTCCATGCTGCGGTGGTCCGCTCGTTCGGCAGCCCGCCCCGCTACGAGCCGTTCGACCTGCCAGCCCCGTCCGGCGGCGACCAGGCCGTCGTCGACGTTCTCGCGGCCGGCCTGCATCCGCGGGTGCGCAGCGGCGCGTCGGGCAGCCACTACACCAGTACCGGGAAGCTGCCGATGGTCCCCGGTATCGACGGGGTCGGCCGCCGCGAAGACGGCCAGCTGGTGTATTTCGTCGCCGGCGACGAGCTGCCTGGCCCGATGGCCACCCGGACCGTCATCGACACCCGCCGCAGCGTCGTGCTGCCTGAGGGCGCGGACGTGATGAAGATTGCCGCGGCCATGAACCCGGCCATGTCCGCCTGGGTGGCCCTGCGCCGCCGGGTGCCGATCGAGGCGGGCCAGTCGGTCCTGGTCCTGGGCGCTACGGGCAACGCCGGCCAGATGGCCATCCAGGTCGCCAGGCGTCTCGGCGCGGGCCGGGTGGTCGGCGCCGGCCGCGACCAGGCCCGCCTCGCCACCCTGCCCGGGATCGGCGCGGACGCGACCGTCGCGCTGACCGGCGATGCCGCCGCGACCGCCGCGGCACTGGCCGACGCCGCCAGCGAGGTGGACCTGGTCATCGACTACCTGTGGGGTAAGCCCGCCACCGACACGATCATGGCGCTGCTGCGGGCCCGCGCCGACCGCAGCCGGGCCCTGAACTGGATCCAGATCGGCGCGGTGGCCGGGCCGGACATCGTGCTGCCCTCGGCAGCGCTGCGCTCGGCCAACTTCCGCCTGCAGGGCAACGGGCAGGGCGCGGTGCCGGCCAGCGGATACCTGGCCGAGCTGCCGTCACTGATCGACGAGATCGATAACGGTCATATCGCGGTCACCGCCCGGCCGGCCCCGCTCTCCGACGTGGAAACCGTGTGGAAGGAGCCCGAGGTGCCGGGCGTGCGCACCGTCCTGGTTCCCATGGCCCCCGGCGGTCATGCGGACGGCTTGTCGAAGTAGTGGCCCTTGTCGAGGTCGTCGAGGAGCCCCGGCTGCGTCGGCTGCCACTCCAGCAGCTCGCGGGTCAGGGCGCTGGACGCCGGGGCGTCGAGCCCGATGAAGCCGCCCAGCCAGGTGAAGTGCCCGGCGGCCTGCTCCGGGGGAATCGAGACCACCGGCACGTCCAGGTGGCGGCCGATCACCTCGGCAACGGCGCGGATCGGCACGCCCTCATCGGCCACCGCGTGCAGCGTCGATCCCGCCGGGGCGTTCTCGAGCGCCAGGCGGAAGAGGTGCGCGGAATCGAGACGGTGCACGGCAGGCCAGCGGTTGGCCCCGTCGCCGATATACGCGGAGGCGCCCTTGGCGCGGGCGATGCCGACCAGGGTGGCCATGAAGCCGTTATCCCCGTCGCCGTGGTTCGTCGGGGGGAGCCGCACCACGGACGAGCGGACGCCGCGCGAGGCGAGGGACAGCGTGAACTCGGCGGTGGCCGCCCGGGCCCGCGGGCCGGCACCCTCGATGCCTACCGCCGGAGCGGGTCCATGCCCGTCCCGTTCCGTCGCCACCCGCCCGGGTGCGACCCCCAGCGTGCCGGACGCGATGAGGAGCGGCCGGTCTGAGCCGGCCAGCACCTCGCCGAAGATCTCGACGGCGCGGCGGTCCGCCTCGGCCGCGGCCTCGAAGCCTCCCGAGAACGCGACGTCGTGCTTGAACGCGAGGTGGATCACGCCGTCCGACGCGGCAGCCCCGCTCCGCAGGCTCTCAGGGTCATCGAGGGAACCGCGATGCACCTGCGCCCCGGCGGCGGTGAGCGCAGCGGCCGAGGCGTCCGAGCGGGCGAGCCCGGTGACCTCATGGCCCGCGCCGAGGAGCTCGGGAACGACGGCGGAACCGATCCAGCCGGATGCGCCGGTGACGAATACGCGCATGAGTAGAACCTCCAGGTGACCGGCTGCCCCTCAGCGCAGGACGTGCACGGGGGAACAGTCCGATGTCAGTTGCTGTCATCAACGAGCATAACACTTGATGACAGCCGCTGCCATCAGCCTGGCTCCGGGCAGCCGCGCGAAGACGGGCACTGCCTGGTCCACGCCGACTCCAGTCACGTGAAGACACGCGCCGCCGGCGCCGGACATGGCCGAGGCGCATCACCTCCCCGGAGTCTTCTTACCGGTAGGCAAACCAGTTGTTCCCGCGTGGCCGCGCACCCATCATGAAGCTCCGTGCGGATGTGAAAGCGACAGGCGGAGGTCCGGGCCATGGCCGATCAGGCGCCAGAACAGCAGGCCCGCGAATTCGCCGCGGCCTTCCGCACTTTCCTGGAGTGGATCCACACCTCGTCCGGGGAAGAGAACGAGGTGTCCGCGCTGGTGCGCGGGTCACTGGATTCCGGTGGCGCGGGCCATTCGGTCGTGTCGCGTGAGCTGGCCCCGTTCGAGCACGTCAACCTGCAGACGGCCCTGAACGCGTGGTCGGCCGGCGCCGGGCGGGCGGTGGAGGTTCACGGCATCGCGATGCCGCCGCACTACGGGGACATAAGCCTGCAGCAGCTGGTCGCGGGCGAGTCGCTGCCACCACTGCGGCTCACGGCTCCCGCGCTGGCCGACCTGCCTAACGGGCCCGGGACGACCCTGGGGTGCCTGCGGCTGGCCCTGTTGCTGGTCACCGATCAGCACGGCCGGTACGTCGTGATGGTCCAGGCCCCGAACGATCACAATGAAGCCCTGCAGATCGAGATCGCGGGGCTGCCGGTCGAGGTGGCCCAGGGCCTGCTGGCCGAGCTGGACCGGCTGCGCGCGGACCTGAACGTGTACCGGGGCCACCTGCTCGACGTGTCGCTGAATCAGATGGGCGGTGTCGTCCTCACCTTCGCCGGGCCGCCCGGCATCGGGCGTGACGCCGTGGTGCTGCCCGCCAGCGTGCTGGACCGGGTCGAGCGGCATGCCCTGGCGGTCGCCGGCCACCGGGACGTGCTGCTGGCCGCCGGGCAGCACCTCAAGCGGGGCCTGCTCCTGTACGGGCCGCCCGGGACCGGCAAGACGCACACCACGCGCTACCTGCTGGGCCAGATGGACGGCTACACGCGCCTGGTCCTGACCGGCCGCTCCCTGGTCGCCGTGGGCGCGGTCACCGATCTGGCCCGCGCCCTGCAGCCTGCCGTCGTTGTCCTGGAGGACGTCGACCTGGTCGCGGAGGAACGGTCGCTCGGCCCGGCGTCCAGCCCTGTCCTGTTCGACCTGCTCGACGCCATGGACGGAGCGGCCCCCGACGCCGACCTGCTGTTCCTGCTGACCACCAACCGCGCCGACCTGCTCGAGCCCGCCCTGGCCGCGCGGCCGGGACGGGTCGACGTGGCCGTCGAGATCGCCCTGCCGGACGGGCCGGCCCGCAGGCGCCTGCTGACGCTCTACGGCCGGAACGTCCCGCTCGAGCTGACCGGCGAGGACGTGGACCTCGCCGTCGAGCGCACCGAGGGCACGACGGCGTCGTTCCTCAAGGAGCTGATCCGCCGCGCCGTGCTCGAGTCACTGCACGACGACCCGGCACTCACCGCTGTCACCGGGGCGCATCTGGCCCGGGCCCTCGACGACCTGCTCGACGCCGCCCAGGCGGTGACCCGGACTCTGCACGGCGTCGGCGTCGACCCTGCCGACCTGCCCCCGGGCGGCGGGCTGTCCGCAGGCCTTGGCCGGCCGATGGCATTCCGCCGCGGGAGGATGTCCCGGCGATTCGGCCAGTACGGCGGCTGACCCAGTTGCCGACCTGGTCAGCCACCTACCGATGAATGCCGCGACGCGCCGGGTGCGGCCGGGGCTGGCGTGCCCGCGGGATCCCGCGCCGCGGGGCCACGCCGGGCCGGGGCAGGGCCTAGACTCACCCCTCGTGACTGACGTGGATGAGCACGGCCGCCCGGAACCTCCGCCGGCCGGCGACGAGGCCGCAACGCTGCTGGGCTTCCTGGACTACCAGCGTGCGACCTTCGCGTGGAAATGCTCGGGACTGGACGCGGCGGGGCTGGCCGCCACGGTCGGGGTGTCCTCGATGACCCTGGGCGGGATGCTCAAGCACCTGGCGCTGGTCGAGGACTCGTGGTTTTCCGAGCGGCTGGCCGGGCGGCCGCCGGAGCCCCCGTGGGACATGGTGGACTGGGACGCCGACCCGGACTGGGAGTGGCGCACGGCCGCCTGCGACTCCCCGGAGCAGCTTCGCGAACTCTGGCGCGATGCGGTGGCCCGGTCCCGCTCCCGGGTCACCGGAGCGCTGGCCGGGGGCGGCCCGGGGCAGCTGGCCCGGCAGGCCTGGCCCGACGGCCGGGCACCCAGCCTGCGGTGGATCCTGTGCCACATGATCGAGGAGTACGCGCGGCACAACGGCCACGCCGACCTGATCCGGGAGTCGCTGGACGGCCAGACCGGCGAGTAGGCCCGCCGGCCGCCGGCTACCGCCGTCGGCCCTGAGGCGGTCAGCCGCAGGCCGGGCGGAGCTGCGCGGGGAATCCGGTCCAGCGCAGCTGGTCCGGCAGGTGCGCGGCGTCGTTGAAGCTGACCAGCGCCGGCGGCAGTCCCCTCCGGTACAGGATGACCGTCAGCGCGCAGTTCTGCTGGTTCAGGCCGATCCAGCGCCAGTCCGGGGCGTGCAGCGCGTGCGTGATGAACCAGCCGATCAGGAAGTTGTGCGTGACGATCAGCTCGTGCACGTCATCGGCCGGCCCCTCCCCCGGCGGCCCCGCGAACTGCTCGATCGCCGCCCGGGCCAGCGCGGCCCCTTCGCTGCGTTCCGCCATCGTGTAGCCGTTCACCAGCCGGGCGTGGGACGGCGGCAGCGCGGCAGGGTCCAGGTCGGCCGGGATGTAGTCGCCGACGGCGGCGGATTCCGCCACCGGCACGCCGGGCAGCCACCCGGCGATCAGCCGGGCGGTCTGCGCGGCCCGCGGCAGCGGGCTGTGGTGGATCCGGTCCACCGGCAGGTTCTTCAGCCGCTCGCCCGTCCGGCGGGCCTGCTCCTCACCCGCGTCGCTCAGCCCGCCTCCTTCCGCCGCCTCGCCGTGCCGGACCAGATACAGGAAGCGGCTGGCCATGGCATCCCCTTTGCGCTGACGGCCCGTGCGGAACGGCGTTGGCGGAACGGCGGCCACGGGGTGGCAGATAGCCCCGTTGACCAGTGAGCATGGGCGAGCCTAGTGTGTCGGGCGGGCCGCGGCACGCGGCCCGGCGGGGCCGCTGCGTTAATACCGGGAGGCACCGAGATGACTGGATGTCCGAAGGTGCGTCCGGGGCGCCCCGGCCCGGCCCGCTGACCATCCAGCCCGTACCCCGGCCAGCAGCCTGCTGCCAGCCACCTGCCTGCCAGGTCCGGGCGCGCCTCCAGGCAACAACCGGGAGGCAGCATGCGCATCCGACCCACCACCGCGGCCGATCTTGACCGGGTGCTCGCCTGCCCGCTGGCCGAGCCGGTCGGCCTGGTCCCGCCCGACCGCTACCGCGACGAGCTGGCCCGCCATCAGTACCGCCCGGAATGGACCTGGATCGCGGAAGACGCGGGCCGCATCCTGGCCCGCGCGATCTGGTGGGGGTTCGGCGACTCCGCCTACCCCCTCGCGCTGGACTGCGTGTATACCGACGAGTCCCGCACCGACCGGGTGGCCCTGGCCGCAGAGCTGATCGCGGCCGGGCAGCGGGCGCTGCGCCCGCCGGGCGACGGGATGGCACCCCGCTATGAGATCGGCCTGCCGCCCGGCTGGCGGTCCGACCCTGGCGTCGTGGCCGCCTTCGGCTGGCGGCGTGAGGCGGCCGCCCGCGCCGGGCTGACCGGCGAGCTCGAGCGGATCCGCTTCGAGTGGACGCCTGACCAGGAGCTCCCCCGGCCCAGCGGCCGCCTGGCCTTCCGGCCGGAGCCGGACGACGACGTGTTCCGGGACGTCTTCCGCCAGATCGCCGAGGGCAGCCTGGACGTCATCACCCGGCGCGAGGTCGCCGCGCTGGGCCCGGACCGCCAGGCCCGTGAGGACATGGGCATCTACCTGGCCATGCCGGGTGACCGGGACTGGTGGCGGCTGGCCTACACGGCCGCCGGCGGACAGCTGGCCGGCATGATCCTGCCCAACCGCAACACCTATGGTGCGGTGGTGGGCTATCTCGGAGTGGTTCCCGGGCTGCGGGGCCGCGGCTACATCAACGACCTGGTCGCGGAGACCACCCGGTTCCACGCCGGCCGCGGGGAGCCGCGCATCACCGCCACCACCGACACGACGAACCTGCCGATGGCCGCCGCCTTCGAACGGGCCGGGTACCAGGCTTACGGGATCCGTTACGTGCTCTCGGAGCCGCCCGGATGAGGGATCACGCCCAGCGTGATCGAGGCGCCCCCGCCGCTGGCGGCCAGCCTGCTGGCCAGCCCCCGGCGCGGCCGGGCCGGCTGCGCTTCGCCGGGCTGGGCTACGCGCTGGCCGTCCTGCTGACCGGGACGAACCTGGCCACCCCGCTCTACGCCACCTACGAGCACGTGTTCCGCCTCTCGCCGCTGGACGTCACGCTGCTGGTGGCGGTCTACGCCGCGGCGGTGGTCGTGGCCCTGCTGATCTGCGGGCCGCTCAGCGACACGGCCGGCTACCGGCCGGTGCTGGTCGCCGGGCTGGCCGCGGCGGCCTGCGGCTCGGCCCTGCTGGCCGCGGCGACCGGGCCGGGCTGGCTGTTCGCGGGCCGGGCGGTCCAGGGGCTCGCGGTGGGCACCTGCTCCGGGGCGCTCACCGCGGGGCTGGTGCTGACCGAGCCGCACGGGCGGCGGGCCCGCGCGTCGTTCCTGGCCGCCACGGCCACCACCGCCGCCTGCGGGTTCGGCCCGGTCCTGGCCGGGGCGCTCGCGCAGTACGCCCCGGCCCCGCGCACCCTCAGCTACCTGGTGGAGATCGGCCTGCTGGTCCCGGCGGCCGGGGCGGCCGCCCTGCTGCCGGGCTCGCTGGGCAGGACGGGGCAGCGGTGGCGGCCCCGCTGGCCGAGCCTGCCTGCCCCGGTCCGGGCCGCGTTCCTGGGCCCGGCCGTGGTGAGCCTGCTGGCCTGGGCGGTCGCGTACGTGGTGCTGGCCCTGGTCCCGTCCTACGCCGCGGCCGCGCTGGGCGGCAGCAACCTGCTGGTCGACGGGGCGGCCGCCGGCTCGCTGCTGCTGGTCGCGGCGCTCGCGCAGGCGGCCTGCCGGTCATGGGACCCGGCCCGGGCCCAGCAAGCCGGGCTGCTCGGCCTGACCGCCGGGCTGCTCGGGCTCATCGCCGCCGGGCTGGCCGGCAGCGTGGCCCTGCTGTTCGCGGCGATGGCGGTGGCCGGCGCCGGGCAGGGGCTGGCGTTCATGGGCGGCATCCGGAGGATCAACGAGATCGCCCCGGCCGCCGCCCGCGCCGGGACCGTGGCCATGTTCTACGTGGTGACGTACGCCGGCAGCGGCCTGGTCACCGTGGGCGTGGGCCTGCTCGCCACGCTGCTCGGGCTGACCGCCTCGGTCCGCTGGTTCGGGGCGGTGCTCGCGGCCGCGTGCCTGCTCATGCTGGTGGCGCTGCGCTCCGTGCCGGCCCTGTCCCGCGCCGTCCCCGCCGCGCCCCCGGCCCACGCCGGGCGCCCCGGCTGAGGGTCATGACGCGCGGGCGCGGACCCCGGCCAGGGCCTCGCGGGCCTGCGCGCTGACCCGCTCCCCGTCCAGGGTGACCAGGGCCCCGCCGCGCTTGAGGAGCTGGCCGTCAGCCAGCACGGTGTCCACGTTCCCGGGCTGGGCCGCCGTGACCAGCAACCCGGCCGGGTCGGTCAGCACGCCCAGGTTCGGGTGCCCGGTGGCGACCAGGATGAGGTCGGCCCGCTTCCCGGGCGTGAGCGACCCGGTTACCGCGTCCAGGCCCAGCGACCGGGCCCCGTCGATGGTGCCGAGGGCCAGCGCCTGCCGGGCGGTGCAGGCGAACTCCTGCTGGGCGGTGCCGTTGATCAGTCCCTGGGTCAGCTTCATGATCGCGAACATGTCGGCGTTGCCGGTCAGCGCGGTGGTGTCCACGGACAGGCCGACGCGGATCCCGGCCGCGAGGAGCCCGGCGGTCTGCGGCAGCCCGTAGCCGATCAGCAGCTCGCTGAACGGCGACAGGCTCACCGCGCATCCGGCCGCGGCGAGCTGGCCGATTTCCGCCGGCGTCGCGCAGTTGGCGTGCACCACCTGGAGATCCGGTCCGAGCAGCCCGGCGCTGGCCAGCGCGGCGATCTGCCCGGCCGCGGACGGCGGCCCCGAGGCGTGCACGGTGATGGGCAGGCCCAGTTCCCGGCCGGCCGCGATCTCCCGCCGGTAGATCTCCGGGGCGACCCGCATGGCCGGGTTGCTGCCGCCGGTCCCCCGCCACGCCATGCCGAGGGTCAGCCGCCCCGCCCGGCCCGGAGCGCCCGGCCCGCTCCAGGAGTCCCAGTCCCGGTGCAGCGCCCGCAGCCCGCCGGTGTCCATGGCCTGGTCGTTAGGCTGCCCGGCGGCGTACCCGTAGGAGAACCGGGCCCGCAGCCCCGACTCGGCCAGGGCGCGCAGCCCGGCCTCCGCGTGGGCCGGCCCGCGGACGTTGTGGCACCAGTCGTGCACGGTGGTGATGCCCGAATTGATGGCCTCGGCGCAGGCCAGCAGCGTCCCCTGGTAGATGTCACCGTCGGTGAACGCGCGGCCGAGCCGGGCCGTCACCGGGAAGTAGCCGGCCGGCCCGTCCTCCCCCGGCATGCCGCCGGACATGCTGCGCAGCAGCGTGTTCCACATGTGCCAGTGGGTGTCCACCAGGCCGGGCGCCACGATCATCCCGCGGGCGTCGATCTCCCGGGCCCCGGGCGCGTCCAGGCCGGTCCCGACCGCGGCGATCCGGCCGCCGGCCACCAGGACGTCGCCGTCCGGGATGTCCCCCAGTTCCGGGTCCATGGTCACCACGTGCCCGGACCGGATGACCAGATCGTCCGCGCTCACCAGACCTCGCTCACTGTCACCCGCTCACCGGGACTCACTCACGGGGCACCCGCTCACCGGAGCCTGGTCACAGCGCCGGGCCGGGGCACGTCTCAGCACGCCCGCGATGGTACTTCGGACTGCGGTGCGCATGGTAGGCATGAGCGCATGGCTGATCTCATCCCGCGGCGGGTCCTGTTCGGCAACCCGGAACGCGTTAGTCCGCATCTGTCCCCCGACGGAACCCGGCTGGCCTGGATCGCCCCGCACGAGGGGGTGCTGAACGTCTGGCTGGCGCCGATCGGCGGCGGCGGCGTGGACTGGTCAGCGGCCCGGGTGATCACCGACGACAGCGACCGCGGCATCCGGATGTTCGCCTGGGCGCACGACGGGCAGCACCTGCTGTACCTGCAGGACACCGGCGGGGATGAGAACTGGCGGCTGCACGATGTCGACGTGGAGAGCATGCAGCGGCGGGACCTGACACCGTTCGGCAACGTGCAGACCGAGCTGATCGCCGGGGACAAGAAGTTCCCCACCGAGATCCTGGTCGGCCTGAACCGCGACAACCCGCAGCTGCACGACGTGTACCGGCTGAACCTGACCACCGGCGATCTGGTCAAGGAGGTCGAGAACCCCGGGTTCGTGGGCTGGGTCGCCGACAGCGAGCTGGTCATCAGGTCCGGGATCGCGCCGCAGCCCGACGGCGGCATGGTCGTCATGATCCGCGACGGCGCCGGGGATGACTGGCGGCCGCTGCTGGCCATCTCCGCCGAGGACGCACTGACCAGCGGCCCGGTCGCGTTCAGCGAGGACGGCCGGTCGCTGCTGGCCATCAGCTCGGTGGGCGCGGACACGGGCCGGCTGGTGCGGATCGACCTGGCCAGCGGCACGGAGCAGGTGCTGGCCGGGGACCCGGAGGCTGATGTGGCCGACATCCGGCTGCACCCGGACACCCGCGAACCGCAGGTCGTCTCGTTCCTCAAGGACCGGATGGAGTACCGGGTGCTGGACCCGGCCA
Source organism: uncultured Actinomycetes bacterium (assembly GCA_963713815.1). Lineage (GTDB taxonomy): Bacteria > Actinomycetota > Actinomycetes > Streptosporangiales > Streptosporangiaceae > RYN-230. The sequence goes on along the minus strand of CAVQNH010000001.1, from coordinate 57,497 downwards.
TCGGCCCTGACCTGGCGGCGATCCGCGCCCTGCATCCCGGCGACCCGTCGTTCAGCGACCACGACGACGCGGACGAGACGTGGCTGGTGGCGTTCAACACCGACGCCGGCCCGGTGTCCTACTACAGCTACGACCGGCGGACCCGGACCGGCGGGTTCCTGTTCGACAGCCGCCCGGAGCTGGCCCGGTACGAGCTGGCCCCGATGGAGCCGTTCTCGTTCACCGCCCGGGACGGGCTGACCATCCACGGGTACGCCACGTTCCCGCCGGGCGCCGGCCGCGAGAACCTGCCCATGGTGCTCGACGTGCACGGCGGCCCGTGGGCCCGGGACGCGTGGGGCTTCGACCCTGAGGCGCAGTGGCTGGCCAACCGCGGTTACCTGTGCGTGCAGGTCAACTTCCGCGGCTCGACCGGGTACGGCAAGGCGTTCGTGAACGCCGGTGACCGCGAGTGGGGCGGCCGGATGCAGGACGACCTGTCCGACGCGGTCGCCTACGTGACCGGCCAGGCCCCGGCGGCCAGCCCGATCAGCACCCGGCCAGCCAGCACCCGGCCAGCCAGCACTGGGCTGACCCCGCGAGGGTGGCGATCTACGGCGGTTCCTACGGCGGCTACGCGTCGCTGGCCGGCGCGGCGTTCACGCCGGAACTGTTCCGCTGCGCGGTCGACATCGTCGGGCCGTCCAATCTGAAGACGCTGATCGAGACCATTCCGCCGTACTGGGCGCCGATGATCGCGCAATTCCACAACCGGGTCGGCGATCCGGACAAGGACGCCGATTTCCTCTGGTCACGCTCCCCGCTGTCCCGGGCGGCCGACATCGCGATCCCGCTGCTCATCGCGCAGGGCGCCAACGACCCGCGGGTCAAGCAGGCCGAGTCGGAACAGATCGTCGCGGCCCTGGAGAACGCGGGAATCGAACACGAGTACCTGCTGTTTCCTGACGAGGGACATGGGTTCGCCAAGCCGGAGAACCGGCTGCGGTTCTACGCGGCGGCTGAGCGATTCCTCGCGCACCACCTCGGCGGCCGGGCTGAGGAGTAGCTCACCGGCCCCGCGAGGCTGTGGCGGGCGTTATTTCTCCGCAACGAAGACCGTTACGCGGCACCGCCCGCCCGGCAGGCCGGCCAGGATGGCGCCAGGAACAGCCCTGTACCCGGATGAGACTCGGAGGAGCACGGCAGGACATGGTGGAGATCAAGAACGATGAGGCGCTGGACGCGATGCGTGAAGCCGGGCGTGTGGTCGCCGGCTGCCTGGCCGCGGCCCGCGAGACGGCTGCCGTCGGCGTCAGGCTGATCGAGCTGGACAAGGCGGCGCATGAGGTGATCCGCCAGGCCGGCGCGACCTCGCCGTTCCTGAACTACCACCCCTCGTTCGCGCCGACCCCGTTCCCCGCGGTGATCTGCGCGTCGGTGAACGACACGATCGTGCACGGCATCCCCGATGACTACGTGCTCAAGGACGGCGACCTGGTCAGCATCGACTGCGGCGCGACGCTGGACGGCTGGACCGGGGACGCGGCGACCAGCTTCATCGTGGGCACGCCCCGCCCGGCCGACCTGCTGCTGATCGAGACCGCGGAGAAATCCCTGGCCGCCGGGATCGCCGCGGCGGTGGCCGGGGCCCGGATCGGTGACATCTCGCACGCGATCGGCACCATCGGCCGGTCGGCGCGGTACGGCATCCCGTCAGGATTCGGCGGGCACGGCATCGGCCGGGAGATGCACGAGGACCCGCACGTCCCCAACGAGGGGCGTCCCGGCAAGGGCTTCAAGCTGCGGCCAGGCCTGGCGATCGCCATCGAGCCCATGCTGATGGCCGGCGGCGGCGACACGTTCGGGGTCGCCCCGGACGGCTGGGCCCTGCGGACCACCGACGGCAGCCGGGCCGCGCACGTCGAGCACAGCGTGGCCATCACCGACGCCGGCCCGCGCATCCTCACCCTTCCTTAACCAGGGCCTTAGCCACGGGGCCTTACCCCGGGCCGGGATCACGGGGACTCAGCCACGCGATCCCGGCCTTCTGCCTGCCACCATCACCGCCCGGCTCACCCGTAACGGGTGGGGCGCGGGGTGCCGCCTGCCTGATGGACTGGGCCGCAATCCCGGCAGAAGGAGAAAAAAGACGCCATGTCTGACCTGATTGCGATCGGATATCCCGACGAGGCAACCGCCGAGGCCGCGGCCGACGAGGCCCGGCGGCTGGCCCAGGACCTCATCATCGAGCCTGACGCGATCGCGGTGATCGTGCGCGACAAGGAAGGCAAGTACCACGTCCACACCAGCCACCACCCGGTCGGTGCCGGCGCGAGCTGGGGCATGTTCTGGGGATTGCTGTTCGGCCTGCTGTTCTTCGTCCCGGTCTTCGGGATCGCCCTCGGGGCCGGGTTCGGCGCGCTGATGGGCAAGCTCGCCAAGTCCGGCATCGACAAGCAGTTCGAGGAACAGGTCCGCGGCATGATCACGCCCGGTACCTCGGCGCTGTTCCTGATGGTCGAGAAGGTCACCCCGGACAAGGCCGTCGAGGCCATGAGCAAGTACGGCGGCACCGTCCTGAAGACCTCCCTGTCCAAGGAAGGCGAGCAGCAGCTCCAGGAAGCCCTGCACGGCCAGGGCGCCGCGTAACCGATTGGACGTGGCACTATGTCAGGACTGGACTGGGCCTTCACGTTCACGCTGGGCATCTTGTACTTCGCCCTGATGTTCACGGTGTGCGTGGTCACCTTCCGGAAAGGCCACTGGGTCCTGGGCGTGGTCGGTTTCTTCATCCCCATCCTGTGGCTCATCGGCGCGGTCCTGCCCAGCAGGCGCCTCGCCACGTAGTTCTGACCCCGGCGGCCGCGGCATCATGTGCCGCGGCCGCCTGGTCAGTCAGCCATCCCGGGCCCGGTTAGCCCGTTCCCTGCCAGCCCGTTTCCCGGCTATCCCCCCTCCCGGGTGATGCGCGGGCAGCCCGCTGGGCAGATGCTCCGGTGGTGGGCTGGGTGATGCACCTCCAGCCCGGGACAGACGGCCAATCAGACAGACGAGCCAATCAGCGAGAAGAGGCGGAGTTTCATGGCCATCGGGCCGGTACAGCTCATCGTGCTGGGATTCAGCCAGCCGAACTTCCACGGCGAGATCATCGCCGAACTCGAACGGCTCCGCGAGAGCGACATGGTCCGGGTCATCGACTCGCTGGCCGTCTACAAGGACGCCGAGGGAGAACTCGAGGTCGAGCACCTCAGCAACCTGTCCGAAGACCAGGCGATCGAGCTCGGGACCAAGATCGGCGCCCTGATCGGCCTCGGCATCGAGGGCGAGGAAGGCATGGAGGCGGGCGCGGTCGCCGGAGCCGAGCAGGTCGAGGCGGACGGCGGCGTGCACGTGTTCACCGAGGAGGAGGGCTGGGACATCCTGGAGGACATCCCGAACGGCTCCGCGGCCGCCCTCATCCTGCTCGAGCACCACTGGGCGGTGCCGCTGCGCGACGCGATCGCCCGGGCCGGCGGCTTCCGCCTCAGCGACGGCTTCATCAGCCCGCTTGACCTGGTGGAGATCGGGCTGGTCTCCGCGGAGGAAGCGAAGGAACTGCACGAGCTGGAGACGTCGGCCGCCGCAGGCCGAGGCTAGTCCCGGCCACACATCCGGCCACACACGACAACCCTGGAGGCAGAAATGATCGGTTCCCGCAGAGTAGCCCGGCGCACGGGCCGGCGCACCGCCCGGCGCGTGTCCCGCAGGCGTTAGGAGCGCCGCCCGGGCGCAGGCTCATCCGCCGTCGTGCCGCGTGACCAGCCATGCTTCGGCGTCGAGCGAGGCCGCCCTGGTTGATTCACCGACAACCGGGGTGGCCTCGAACGTGCGCACCGGCCCGTCGAGGTGACCGGTCCGGCGGAGGCGGTCGCTGAGGCTGGGGTCGAGGCCGCTGAGGTACAGGCGGCCGTCGACCGCCGCGAGGCGGTCGGCGTAGTCGCCCACCACCTTGATGAAGGTCGCGCCCAGCGACGTGCGCCTGCGCAGCCGCAGCACGACCGCCGGAGACTGCGTTCCGCCCGGATCAGGCAGGTGAGCCTGCAGTGTGCGCGCCCCGGCGTACATCAGGCTGCCGTACACGTCCAGAGTCGTCACGTGATGACTGGTCAGCGTCGGCGGGGACGGGCGCTCCTCGAAACGCCCGTCCTCGAGCGGGATGAGTTCGACCACGGTCAGGTCCATCGCTTCCTGGTTCAGCTGCAGCAGCAGCGACAGGGCCACCCCGATGCCCACCGCGGCGGCGACCGGCAGGAACAGCGTGGCCGCGAAGGTCGTGATGACCGCGATCTGCGAGCCGCGCCCGGTCCGCAGGATGCTGGCGATCTCCCGGGGCTGAAACGAGCCGATGGCCGCGAAGATGAGGATCGCCCCCAGCGTGGGCACCGCGATCTTCGCCACCAGCCCGGAGAACAGGGCCAGGATCACCAGCAGCCAGATACCCGACCAGATCGCCGCCCACCGGGTCCGGGCGCCGACCGACACGTTGAGGGCGGTCTGGCCGACCGAGCCGCCCACCGGGATGCCACGGAACAGCCCCGAGGCCAGGTTGCCAACCCCCTGGGCGATGATGTCCTGGTCCGGATTCGGCCGGGCCTCGCCGGGGTTCGGCGCGGCCTCGGCGACGCCGGCCCCCTGGACCAGGACGATGGCCGCGACCGCCAGGGCGCCGGTTACCAGGCTGAACGAGAAGAGCCGGAAGTCAGGCAGATGCGGGAGCGGAACGCCGGCGGGGATGCCGCCCGCGTCCCCGACCCGGGCAACGCTCTCCGCACCCACGAGGACGATCACGACAGTGGGGATCACCAGGGCAAACAGTGAGCTGACTACGGCCAGTCGGGTGCGGGCCAGCAGGGCCAGGATGGCCAGGGCACCCAGCCCGGTGAGCAGCGAGGCCAGGTTGATCCGGCTGGGATGGCTGAGCACGTTGACCGCTTTGGCCAGGGGGAACGACCCCTGGGCCGGGGCGCCGGTCAGATCGGCGATCTGGCCGCAGACGATGTTGACCGAGATCCCGGTGAGGAAGCCGGTCATCACGGAGTACGAGACGAACCGGGTGTACCGGCCCAGGCGGGCGAGACCGGCGGCCACCAGCGCGGCACCGGCCAGGATCACCAGCAGCGCTATTGCGCCGGGCCGCTGGTCCGGGGGCACGCCGGCCAGCGCCGAGCCCGCGGCCAGCGCGGCCGCCGACGTCGTCGTGATGACCATCAGCCGGGTGTGCGAGCTGAGCCCGCCGGCGATGGGCCCGGCGAAGCCCGCGTACAGTCCCTGCACCGGGTTGACGCCCGCGAGCACTGCCGCGGCCATCCCGTCCGGCACGCTGCTGATCGCGCGCGGCAGCCCGGCCACGATGTCCGCGCGCAGGTGGGCCCGTTCCGGGCCTACGGTGCGCACCCAGCGGCCGGCCGCGGCCAGGGACGAGCGAATTTCCTGCCGCACTGTGCCGCCCTCCGCCGTTACCGGGGCAGGTCTGGGGGATTTGCCACGGGATCAACCCAGATGATCCGCATTGGCGGCCGCCCGTGGCTCACCCGCCCGGGGTGGTGGCAGGCTGCGCAGGCCCGCTTAGTCTTCAGCCGTGGCGGAAGCAGCGGGCCAGGATGTGCTGCGGGCCGGGAGCCCGCTGAGAACGCCGAGGGCGGCCGCGGTCGCCGGGATCCTGTTCTCCGTGCTGCTGATCTCGGCGCTCGTGCTGCTCAAGCTCTCGGTGCCCGCTCATCCCGGGGTCCCCGGCACCTGGCTCACCGATTCGGGCCGGCGGACGGCGGTGGCGGTCGCCCTCAACCTGGTCCCGTTCGCCGGGATCGCCTTCCTGTGGTTCCTCGGGGTGCTCCGGGACCGCATCGGCGACCGCGAGGATCGTTTCTTCGCGACCGTGTTCCTGGGCAGCGGGCTCTTGTTCGTCGGCGATGATGTTCGTGGCCGCGGCGATCGGCGGCGGGCTCATCGCGTCCGCCTCGTCCGGGCCGCCGGGCGCGGGCACGCTGGCGCTGGGCCGCAACGTCACCTCGCTCCTGCTGAACGTCTACGCGATGCGGATGGCCGCCGTGTTCACGCTGACCGCCGTGACCATCGCGCGGCGCACCGCGTTCGTGTCCCGGTGGCTCACCGTGGCCGGGCTGGTGACCGCGGTGGTGCTCCTGGTCGGCGTCGGCATCTCCGCCTGGGTGGAGCTGCTGTTCCCGGCCTGGGTCCTGGCCCTGAGCGTGGATGTCCTGGCCGCGGGCCGGAAGGCCGAACGCCTGCCCTAGCGGGCCGGGCACCCCTGCGGCCCCGTGGCAGCGTTTCCACTTGCGGCCGCCGCCGCAGGGGCAGGGGTCATTGCGGCCGCGCCGGGAGTCCTGTTTCGCGTAGGCCGTCATCAGCTCTGAGGGTGCCTGGTCCGCGCGGAGCAGCCGGGTCATGGCTTCCATCGGCTGGCGGACGTGGTGGAAGAAGTCCTGGTAGCCGGGGCACAGGTAGTGCTGGCCGGGCTCCCCGTAGGGAGAGGTGGCGAACCGGTCCTTGGGGCAGCCTCCCTGGCAGGCGAACCGGACGTCGCAGTCCAGGCAGTACCGGGTCAGGGTGTCGTGCTTGTCCTGCCCGAACTTGCGCTGCTGGGGTGAGGCCACCAGCTCCAGCATGGTCCGGTCCGCGATGTTCCCGAGCAGGTAACCGGGCTCGACGTAGTGGTCGCAGGAGTACAGGTCGCCGGTGTGCTCGAGGGCCAGCTGCTCCCCGCAGGTCTCGGCGTGCACGCACATCCCGCCGGGCTCGCCGTAGAAGCTGGCCAGGGTGCTGTCGAACATCTGCACGTAGACGGTGCCGATGTCGTGGCGGACCCACTCCTCGAACACGTCGATGAGGAACCGGCCGTACTGGCCGGGCCCGATCGAGCGGTGCGTGACCAGGGTCCCGTCCTGGGTGTAGAGCGGGCGGCCCCTGACCCCGCCGCCCCAGCCCGCGTCGGCGATCGGCAGGGTCTGCTCGGTCGCCCGCTCGATGATGGGGATGTACTGGATGAACGTGGCGCCCAGGTCGTCGCGCAGGAACGTGTACACCGCCCGGCCGTGGTCGCCGTTGACCGCATGCACCGTGGTGAGCACGTTCCACTCGACCCCGTGGCGGCGGAGCACGTCCAGGCCGCGCATGACCCGGTCGAAGGTGGGCTTGCCGCCCTTGTCGACCCGGTACGCGTCGTGCATCTCCCGCGGGCCGTCGATCGAGATGCCGACCAGGAAGTCGTGCTGCTTCAGGAACGTGCCCCACTCGTCGTCCAGCAGGGTGCCGTTGGTCTGGATCGTGTTGAGGATCCGCTGGCCCGGCCGCGCGTACTTGTGTTCCAGCTCGACGGACCGGCGGAAAAAGTCCAGGCCCATCATGGTCGGCTCGCCGCCCTGCCAGGCCACGACCACCTCCGGCACCCGCGCGTGCGCCTCCATGAGCTGGCGGATATAGGTCTCCTGCAGCCCGGCGGCCATCCGGAACTTACTGCCCGGGTACAGCATCTCCTTGGACAGGAAGAAGCAGTACTCGCAGTCCAGGTTGCAGACCGCGCCGGTGGGCTTGGCCATCACGTGGAAGGCCAGCGGAGCGCCCGGCACGGTCAGCACGTGCGGGCGCTCCGTTCCGGTCTGGGTGGGGGTGGCCTGATCGGTGATCGTGGTCTCCCTACTCGCGGGCCAGCATGGCCTGGGCCTCGCGCTCGAGGTTCTCGTAGGGCTCTCCGCTGACGTCGACGGCGACCCGCTTGATCGTGCCGCCGGTGAAACCATGGGCTGATCCCGACCCGTCCGGGTAGTCGCTCGTCACCGCCTCGCCGCTGTCGCGGCCCACGCACAAGCCCTCGCCGGCCAGGCTGAACATCCCGGGCTGGGTCCTGATCCGGCCTTCGCCGACCTTCATGTCCCCGTGGTACAGGGACAGGATGCCGGTGGAGACCCCGGGCGGGTCCTCGCCGTCCTTGTCGAAGGAGGCCGAGAGGATCAGGTCTTTCCCGGCCGGGATGTCCTGCGTGCCGTCGATCTTCTGCTCCATCATGCCGACGAAGTTGTAGACGTAGTGCAGCCGGTGGTCCTTCACGTACAGGGCATGCCCGCCGAAGCGGGATCCGTGCGCGAACAGCACGCCCTCGGCGCCCGGGCCGGGGATATCGACCAGCGCGCCGATGGAATAGGACCGGTTGCGGATGTTCACCGCCTGCGCCTCCGGCACCTCGGCGGTGCCGGGGAAGTAGGCGTACCGCTGGCGCGCCGAGGCCAGCTGGGGCCGCGGGGTCATGATGATCTCCAGCGCCGACCGGTCGTCGAGCGGGAATGCGTCATTGGAGCCAGCCTCGGCGAACCACAGGTTGACCAGCTCGCGGACCTTCTCCGGGTGCTCGGCGGCCAGGTCGTGCAGCTCGGCGCGGTCGGTGTCGGTGTGGTAGAGCTCCCAGGTGTCGTCGTTGAAGTGGCTCCAGCCGCTGAGCGTGGGATGCGTGGTGACCGCTTTCCACCCGTCGTGCCAGATACCGCGCGAGCCGAGCATCGAGTAGAACTGGGTCTGCCGGGCCGACGGCGCGGACGGGTCGCTGGAGCTGTAGCGCATGCTCACCCCGTCGATCCGGCTCTGCACGTGGCCCTTGATCGTGGCCGGGGCCTGCACACCCAGGGTGTCCAGGATGGTCGGCACGATGTCGATGGCGTGATGGTACTGGTGGCGCAGCTCGCCCTTGGCTGCGGCCGCGTCGGCGGTGGCCGCGGGCCAGGAGATGATGCACGGGTCGGCGGTGCCGCCGTTGAACTCGTACCGCTTCCACATCTTGAACGGCGTGTTGAACGCCATCGCCCACCCGTTGGGGTAGTGGTTGTAGGTCTTGGTCCCGCCCAGCTCGTCGAGCATGGCCAGGTTCGACTTCATGTCGTCGGGGATCCCGTTGGCGAACTTCATCTCGTTGACCGACCCGTCCGGGCCGCCTTCGCCGCTGGCGCCGTTGTCGGAGACGACGATCACCATCGTGTTCTCGCGCTGCCCGGATTCCTCCAGGTAATCGAGCAGCCGCCCGATGTGATGGTCGGCGTGGGCCAGGAACCCCGCGTACACCTCAGCCATCCGCGCGAACAGCCGCTTCTCCTCAGCCGACAGGGAGTCCCATGACTTCGTGAAGTCCAGCGGCGGGAAGGGCTGGCCGTCGGGACCCTTGCGGGTCTCCGGGGTGCCGATCGGGTTGACCGGCGGCAGCTCCGTATCCGCGGGGACAATACCCATCTGCTTCTGCCGGGCCAGCGTCTGCTCCCGCATCGCCTCGTAGCCCATGTCGAAGCGGCCCTTGAACTTGTCGGCCCATTCCTTGGAGACGTGATGCGGGGCGTGCGCCGCGCCGAGGCGCGTAGTAGAGGAAGAACGGCTTGTCCGGCGCGAGCACCTTGGAGTCGGTGACGAACTCGATCGCCTTGTCGGTCAGGTCCTCGGTGAGGTGGTACCCCTCGGCCGGCGACTTGGGCTGGTCCACCGGGTGGTTGTCGTAGACCAGGTCCGGATACCACTGGTTGGTCTCGGCGCCCAGGAACCCGTACCAGCGCTCGAACCCCCGGCCCGAGGGCCAGTTCCGCCGGGTGGAGGCGACGTTCATCTCCACGGTCGGGCACAGGTGCCACTTGCCGACCATGTAGGTGTTCCAGCCCTGCTCACCCAGGATCTCCGGCAGCATGCCGTTTTCCGGCGGGATGGTCCCGCTGGCGTTGGGGAACCCGACCGCCGCCTCGGTGATGCAGGCCATCGAGTTGCGGGTGTGGTTACGGCCGGTCAGCAGGCACGACCGGGTCGGCGAGCACAGCGCCGTGGTATGCCACTGGGTGTACCGGATCCCGTCCGCCGCGATCCGGTCGATGTTCGGCGTCTCGATCGGGCCGCCGTAACAGGACATCGCCGAGAAGCCGACATCGTCGAGCACGATGTAGACGACGTTCGGCGCCCCGTCCGGGGCCTTCGGCGGCTCGAACGGCGACCAGTCCGGGACCGAGTCCCGGATATCAACGTTGATCGTCCCCTTGAACGGCTCGCTCATCCTGCTCCTTCTATCGTGCGCTCAACCGTCCGGGATGGGCCGGAGGCCAGGGCCAGCATCAGCCCAACGGTGGCATCTGCCCGGCTGTCACGGGATCACCCGCGGGGGATGGTGCGAACCGCCCGCGCCCAGCGGTCCTGGCACCGTGTTCAGCCGTCTGAGGGTGCCTGGCCGTCTGCGCCGTCCGGCCCCCGGTCGTGCAGCCGGCGCATCTCGACGACCTGCACCCCGAACTCCTCGAGCCGGGCGAGGAGACCGTGCACGGCCGCCGCATCGGGCAGCGGCCCGTGCAGGACGGTCTCGACGGGTTCCACGGACGCGGTCAGCCGCTCGAAGTCCAGCAGGGCTTCGGGCGGCAGGACACCCACTATCCGGATCTCGTAGTAGGAGGGTGTCACCGCTGCTCCCTGGGTCTGGGCACTGCCGTGGGCCTGCGAGGTGCTATTCCGGGCCACCACACTGCTACCCCCGGGGCGTCAGCGGGACCCCACATCCCAGCGGGTGAGTCAGCCGCGGGTGAGTCACCCTGGTGAGATCCGGGTGGGGTGATGACAAATCACCCGGAGTGCGCGGAGTGTGGGCGGCAGATGAGCCGGACCGCGCCGCAGATCTGGCTCGACGCTGACGGGTGCCCCGGGGAGAGGCTCCCGGCTGGCCGGGATCTGCCGCCCCAGGAAGAGGGTGTTAGCGATCGACGCCAATTCCCGCCCGCGCACCGTGACCCGTCTGGACGGACCGCCCGCCGGAGCAGGGTGATCCTGTCCTCATATCCAAGATCACCGTGCCGGGCCTGCCGGACTGGGCCGTACCCCGCCTGCGGATCGCGGCCATCATGGCCGAGAGCACCCGCGCCCCGCTGACCATGGTCACTGGCCCCCCCGGGGCGGGCAAGACGATGGCCATCGCGCTCTGGGCGGCCACTCAGGCCAGGCGTGGCCCCTGCGCCTGGATGACGGTGGACGACTACGACAACCGGCCCCGGGTGTTCTGGTCCTACGTGACGGCTGCCCTGCGGTCCGCCGGTGTCCAGGTCGCCCCGCTCTCCCCCGCGATGGCCGGCGCGAACGATGTCGACCACAGTTTCCTGGTCCGGCTCGCGTCCGACCTGGCCACCCAGGACCCGCCGGTCACCCTGGTCCTGGACGACCTTCACCTGCTGACCGCGCCCGCCGCCCTCGACGGCCTGGCCTACGTCCTGAGGAATGCCGCGCCCGGCCTGCGCCTGATCGGTGCGTCACGGATGGACCCCCTTCTCCCCCTGCACCGTTACCGGCTGGCCGGCGAACTCGCCGAGATCCGGGCCGGGGACCTGGCCTTCAGCGTGACCGAATCTGCCCAGCTGCTGGCCCAGCACGGCATCGCCCTGCCGGATCCGGTCACTGAGTCCCTGACCCGCCGGGCCGAGGGCTGGGCGGCCGGGCTGCGGCTGGCCGCGATCTCGCTGGAGGGGCACCCCGACCCGGCGCAATTCGTCAAGGAATTCGCGGCTGAGGATAGTTCAATCACCGGCTACCTGGTCGAAGAGGTTCTCGACGCGCAGCCCGCGCCGGTCCGGGACCTCCTCCTGCGCACCAGCATCCTGACCCAGGTCAGCGCGGATATCGCCGACGAGCTCACGGATGACGCGGACGCCGCGCGCACGCTGCCCGAACTCGCCCGCACCAACGCGTTCGTCCAGTCCGTCGGGCACGGCCGCTATCGCTACCACGCCCTGTTCGGCTCGGTCTTGCGCCTGAAGCTCCGGCGTGAGTATCCGGCCCAGGTCCGGGACATGCACCGGCGGGCCGCCGAATGGTACTGGCGCAACGGATCACTCGGCGAGGCGGTCCGCCACGCCGCAGCCTCGGATGACTGGCGGTTCGCGGCCCGGATAGTCATGGAAGAACTCGCGATCGGCCAGCTCATCGACCCCCGGGGGCCGCAGCCGCTCACCGACGACTTCCGGGGCATGCCGCCCGGAGCAGAGCCAGAGGTCTTGCTCGTGGCCGCCGCCATGGAACTGGCCCACAGCGATGGCCAGCCCGATGGCACCGCGCTCGGCGCCGCGGAGGCCATCCTCGCCCGCCAGCCCGCGGGTGAGGACCTCCCGGCCCGGCTGGCGGCGGCGCTGGTCCGCACTGCCCTCTCCCGCCGGACCGGAGATCAGGCCGCGGCGGCGGCCGCCGCGGCCAGGGCGGAAGAATTGCTGGAGGACATCCCCGCGGCCCAGCTCGCCCGCCATCCCGGGGTCCGGATCGAGGTGCTGGCCGGCCGCGGTATGGCGGAACTCTGGGCCGGTGATTTCGGCCAGGCCGCCGGTACCTTCCGGGCGGCCAGTAAGGCCGCGGCGCCTGACAGCCGCCTTGAGCGGGTTGATTGCCTCGGCAACCTCGCGCTCGCCGAGGCGTTGCGAGGGCACCTGACCCGCGCGGGCGGGCTGGCTGATGAGGCGCTGGCCGGCCAGTCCGCAGGCCCGGCCGCCCCGCTCGCCCTGGCGTTCGTCCATCTGGACCGGGGAGAGTTCCAGGAGGCGCGCACCCAGCTCAAGCGGGCGGAAGAAGCCCTGCGTCTGCGGCCGGACCCGCTGGCCGATGCCGTGGCCCGCTCGGTTGCCGTGCGCTACGCGCTGGCTGAAGGTCACGCCAGGCCGGCCCGGGGAATGCTCGCCCGGGCCCGCGCGGCCGGGCCCGTTCCCGGCTGGCTCGACCACCAGATGGTCCTGCTCGAGTCGAGCGCGTGCGCCGCCGACGGTGCCATCCAGGCCGCGGTGGCCGCGGCGGAGAGCGCCGCTCCGCAGTCCGACCTGGACGCCGCGGTGACGCTGGCGCAGACCTGGCTGGCGGCGGGAAATCCCGACGCGGCCCGGCGTGCCCTGGCCCCGGTGCGCGCCGGTGCCGACGAGGCCCCCGATTACGCGCGGGTGGAAGCGTGGCTGGTCGATGCCAGGCTGAGCTACCGGGCCGATGACCGCGCGCGGGGTTACCGGTCACTGGAGCAGGCGCTGCGGCTGGCCAGCGCCGAGCGGCTGCGGCTTCCCTTCATCATGGGGCGGGCCTGGATCCGGCCGGTGCTCCGGCAGGATCCGCGCCTGGCCCGCGAGTACCAGTCCCTGCTCAAACCCACGGTGATCGGTCCCGGCCCGGCTCTGCCTCCGCCGCCTGGTGATGCGGCACCGCTGATCGTGGAGCAGCTCAGCCAGCGTGAGCGCGAAGTGATCCAGCACGTGTCCGCCATGATGAGCACCGCTGAGATCGCCGCCGAGATGTACATCTCGGTGAACACCGTCAAGACCCACCTCAAGAGCATCTACCGCAAGCTGTCGGCGGACCACCGCAGAGACGCCGTCCGGCGGGCCCGGCAGCTCCACCTGGTCTAGGTCCCCCGCCCGGTGGCCAGGCCAGGCGGCCCGGCCGCGGTCACAGAACCCCCGACTCGTGCCCGCGCGCCACGGCGTCATGCCGGGTGGACACGCCGAGCTTGCGGTAGATCGCCTGGGCGTGGGACTTGACCGTGTTCGGTGAGACGTACAGCTCCTGCCCGATCTCACGCAGGGACATTGTCCCCCGGAGCAACCGCAGGACCACCACCTCCCGCTCGGTGAGCGCGCTGCCCCGGGGAGACCGCCCGGTGCGGGGGTGCGAGCCGCCGGCTGAGGCGGTCCAGCCGGTCCTGGAGGTCCTCCACCCCGTCCGGGAACGCGGCCAGCATCCGCTGCGCGTCGGTGATGAGCTCCCCGGCCCGGGTCATCTCGTCCAGGGCGACGTGTACCTGGGCCAGCCCCATCATGGCTTCCAGCGTGGCCCAGGGACTCATCCCGGGAGTTCTGCGCCGGGTCCGGACCGCGTGCCCGAATTCGGCCCGCGCCTCGGCGAGGCGCCCCTGCGCGGCCCGGACCGCGCCCGTCGCGGTGTGGGCCAGTGATCCCTGCGGTACCTCATTGATGTCGTCCTGGATGGCCAGGCTGCGGGCCGTGCGGGCCAGGTCCTCCGCCCGGGCGACCTCGCCCCACTCGACCGCGATCAGGGACAGGGTGGAAAAGGCCAGGATGCCGAGGAGCGTGCCCGACGACCATTCGCTGCTGGCGGCCTCCTCCAGCACCGCCTCCGCGGCCTGAAGGTCCCCGGACAGGTAGAGGCTGAAGCCATAAGCCGCCCGGGCCAGGGCGTACCACGGCGATCCCGGGTCGGTTTCCAGCTCGACGGCCCGGCGCGCCGACTCGCGCATCACCGGCAGGCCCTCGAATCCGTAGACCCCGCGCAGCAGCGCGGCGGAGGATTCCAGCGAGACCAGCCCGTCTGGCGTGGGCCCGGCATCGCGGGCCCCCTCGATGACCGGGAGCCAGCGATGCATCAGCTCCGGCTCGCCGCACAGGGCCGCGGCCCAGGCTGCGCAGTGGGCGGCGATCGGGTGGGCGGTGATCTCCTCCTCGGAGAACGACTGCATCCACGCCCGGACCGTTCCCATCCGCCCCGCGCTCACGTATGCGTACCAGTGGCGCGCGATCAGGTCCACGGCCGCCGGCACGTCGCCGGCGGCCAGCGCATGACCGATCGCCTCTTCCACCCAGCCCGAGGCCAGGTACCAGGCGCTGGCCCGCTGGTGCAGCACGGGCACGATGCCAGGTTCAGCCCGGGCGAGCTGGCTGGAGAGTACCTGCGCGAACAGGTGGTGGTAACGGAACCATCCCCGGGTCTCGTCCAGCGGGATGACGAACAGATTCTCCCGCTCGAGGACATCGATGATCTCCGCGGCCTGGCCTGACCCGACCACGGCATCGCAGAGCGGGGCGCAGAACCGGCCCAGGATACTGGTCCGGGCCAGGAAATCCCGGACCACGGGCGGCTGGTGACTGAGCACTTCCTCGGCCAGGAAATCGATGACGAACCGGTTGGTCCCGCTGAACTGCTGAACGAACGCGCCGGGCGAGGGATGGCCACGGAGCGAGAGCGCCGCGAGGTAGAGGCCGGCGGGCCAGCCTTCGGTCCGCTCGACGAGATCGGACAGGTCAGCCGGGGCCAGTTCGATGCCGGACACCGCCTGGACCAGGGTGGCCGCCTCCGGGCGGGTGAAGCGCAGCTCGCGCATCCGGATCTCGACCATGTCGCCGATGGTCCGCAGCCTGGCCAGCGGCAGCCGCGGGTCAGACCGGGTGATGAGCACCATGAGGACGGCCGGCGGAAGATGCTGCAGCAGGGACGTCAGCTGCTCGTGGCAGTGGGGCTCCCGGATGACATGGAAGTCGTCCAGCACCAGGACGACTGGCTCGGTGAGACCGGCCAGCCAGGTGACCAGTTTCGGGATCACCGTGTCGGCGATGTCCGGGGACCGGGTCCGGAGCGCCCGCTGGATGTCCTGGCCGGCGAGCTCCGGGCAGGCTCGTTCCAGGGCGGACACGACATGCCACCACAGCCGGCCGGGATCGTCATCACCCGGGTCGAGCGACAGCCAGGCGAACCGGCGGCGCTCGATCGCGCTGGACCGCCACTGGGCCACGAGGGTGGTCTTGCCGAAGCCAGGAGGCGCGTCCACCAGGATGAGCTTGGCCGGCGCCGCGTGGGCCAGCCGGCGCAGCAGCCCGGGCCGCGGGACCCACTCGGCCCGCACGCCGGGCGCGTGCAGCTTGGATTCGATGGGCAGGTCGAGGTCGTGATCCAGCAGCGGGGACCCGGTGACCGCGTGCAAAGCGCGTTCCGGGGGGCCCTGCCTCACGGCACGCGCATCTGCGGACACCAACTCACGGTGCACGACGAGGCCCGGGCCGGCCAGGGCCGAAAGTCCTCATGAGCCACTCCGCGAAGCCGGTACACGGCGGATACCGGTGCCAGGGTGGTGGGCATGGTGAGCAGCCGGACCGCGTTACTGACCGCCCTGGGCGCCGACAACGCCGGGTCTGGCCTGTTCCTGCCGGTGGCCCTGCTGTACGTGACCCGGGACGTGGGGCTGCCGCTGGCGGTGGCCGGCACGGTGGTCGCGCTCGGGACCGTGGCCGGCCTGGCCGTCCCGCCGCTCGCGGGGCACCTGGGCGACCGGATCGGGCCCCGGCGGGTCGTGGTCGGGGCGGAGCTGCTGCAGGCGCTGGGCGCGGTGACGTACCTCGCCGCGCGCGGTGCGGCGGCCGTCACCGCCGCGGCGGTGCTGCTCGCCGCCGGGCAGCAGCTGTTCTACAGTACTGCGGGGCACCCGCCGTATGCGGCGCACTACGGCGATGGCACTGGGCGCGGCGCTGTTTGCGGCCTGGAGTGCGGCCAGCCTGGCGGTCCTCGGGCTGCGGATCCTCGGCAGGCACCTGCCCGCCGCCGCCCTGCGCCCGGGGCCCGACCTGGCCGTGAAGGCCGTCAGAGCCGGGCCTCCTCCATCGGGGGCGCGGGGACGGGCTCCGCGGCCAGCCCGCAGAGGCCGCCGCCGATCCGGCCGGTGGGCCAGATCAGCCCGGACTCGCCCGCGAACCGGTCGCTGATCTGCGGGACCGGCTGGCCCGGCGGGGCGCCGCGACCTCAGTGCGCGATCCCTGCCGGGTGCGCCTGGCTGCTCACGCGGGGGCCGCGGCCGCCCGCCGGGTGGTCGTGGTGCCGAGTCTTTCGGCAACCCAGTCGGCGGTCAGGTAGCGGTGGAAGGGCGCCAGGTTGGCGCAGCCGTGGTTGCCCTTCTCGAGCAGCAGCAGCTCGGCGGGGCCGCCGGCCTCCTCGGCCAGCCTGGCCGCCTGGGTCCACGGGATGAGCCGGTCCTGCTTGCCCATGACCACCAGCAGCGGGCAGCGGATCAGCTTGGCCCGCCCTTCGAGGCTGAGCTGGCCGGCCACGGCCCGGGCGCTGGCGGAGTCCGGCGACTTGGACCTGACCCGGAACGCCTCCTGGGTCAGGCTGGGCCGGCTGTCCCACTGGTCGGCGAAGTTGAACGGCCCGGCCAGGGCCACGCAGGCGCGCACCCGGTCATCCCCGCTGGCCACGCGCGGCGCGTAGTACCCGCCGAGGCTCACGCCCCAGACCGCGATCCGCTGCCCGTCCAGGGACGGCTCGGCGCTCAGCCGGTCGATGATGGCCGCGCCGGGGACCTCCCAGTCCCCCCGGATGGCCAGGTCGTACTCGGCCTCGCCCTGCCCGGGCCCGTCCACGGAGAACGTGGCCAGGCCGCGGGCCAGGAACAGTTCCTCGGTGCTGCGGAACTCCTCCTTGGCCGAGTCGAGCCCCGGGATCATGATCACCACCGGATGCGGGCCGTCCCCGGCGGGCTCGCGCAGGACGCCCACCAGGTGCGCCCCCTCGAAGGGGATCTCGATCCGCCGTCCCGGCGGGTCGAGGAAGGGCAGCGCGTCGGTGAGGCAGCGCACGCCGGCCAGGTGCGCGGTGCGCATCTGGTCCAGGTCCTCGACGAACAGGAACTTGGCGAAGTGGAAGTACACCGCGGCCTGGGCCAGATGCGCCCCGGCGGACATCTCCCGGCCCGCGGCCAGCGCGTCCCGGCCGAGCTGCTCATGCTCGGCGGCCACCTCGCTCCAGGCCGCGCACCAGTCTGCCCACCGCTCCAGCCCGCCGGTGATCCTCGCGAAGTCCCCGGCGGTCACCCCGTTGGTGGTGAACCGCGCTGACCAGTGCGAGATCGCCATCGCCACGCGCTCATCCATAGATTGCCTTCCTCACCCTGGACCCGGTGCTGGCTCATCCTGCAAACGAATGCATACTCTGTGCCCATGGCGAGAGTCAACATCCGGGCGACGGTTAACGGCACGGAGCGGGTCATCCAGTGCGAGCCGGACGCCCCGCTCCTCGACGTGCTCCGGACGGATCTCGGATTGTCCGGGCCCAGGTTCGGCTGCGGAGTCGGGCTGTGCGGCGCGTGCTTCGTGCTGGTCGGCGGCCGGGCCCGGTCCTCCTGCGACTTCCCCGCCTGGGCGGCCGAGGGCCAGGACATCACCACGGTGGAGGGCCTGCTGTACGACGGCACGATGCACCCCGTGCAGCAGGCGGTGGTGGACGAGCAGGCGGCCCAGTGCGGCTACTGCACCGCAGGGATGATCATGAGCGCGGTGGCCCTGCTCCGCGCCAACCCTGCGCCGGACCAGGCCGAGATACGGTCGGCGCTGGACGGCAACCTGTGCCGGTGCGGCTCGCAGCAGCGGATCGTCCGGGCCGTGCTCCGCGCGGCGGCCCAGGCTTCCGGGAACCCGGCCCGGCCAGCCGGGAACCCGCCAGCCGGGAGCGAGGCGGCCGGGAGCGAGGCGGCCGGGAGTACCCGAGCGGCCAGCGCCGCGGCGCGGCAGGAGGGGGCCCGTTGAGCGGTCACCCCGCGGCCTCGCCGAGCCTGACCGCTAACCCGCAGCTGCGCGAGTGGCTCGATCTCAGCGTGAACGGCGTGGTCACGATCCGGCCCGGGAAGGTCGAGTACGGCCAGGGAGTGTGGACGGCGCTGGCCCAGATCGCGGCCGAGGAACTCGACGTCGGGCTGGATCAGGTCCGGGTGGCCGGGGTGAGCACCACCGGCAGCCCTGATGAGGGGGTCACCTCGGGCAGCCGGTCCATCCAGGACTGCGGCGGGGCGCTGCACCAGGTCTGCGCCCAGGTCCGCGCGGCGTTCCTGGCCGAGGCGGCGGAGAAGCTGGGCGCGGACGCGGCCGGGCTGACGATCCGGCGCGGGCTGGCCACCGACAGGGGCTGGCCAGCGCGGAGCTGGCCAGGCCGGGACCGGCCAGGCCGGGCTCAGCTACTGGTCGCTGGATGAGGCGGCCCTCCTCGAACGGGCCGCGCAGCTCACCGTGGCCCCCAAGCCCCCGGACCAGTGGTCGGTCGCCGGGCGCAGCGCTCCCCGGATCGACCTGCCCGACAAGGTGACCGGACGGCCCCGGTTCCTGCACGACCAGGTGCTGCCGGGCATGCTCTTCGGCCGGGTGATCCGGCCGCCTGCTCCCGCGGCCACGCTGGACGGCGTGGGCCAGGCGGATCTGCCCGCCGGGGTGGTGGTGCAGGTCCGCGACGGCTCGTTCCTGGGCGTCATCGCCGAGACCGACCGGGTCGCGGTGGCGGCGGCGCAGCAGCTGGCGCAGGCCGCCCGGTGGACCGTGCGGGAGTCACTGCCGGACGAGGACGATCTGAAGGGCTTCCTGCTGTCCCAGCCCACCGAGGACCAGCCGGTGGTGCGCCGCGAGGACGCCGGGGCGGCGGCGCAGGCCGGCCGCACCCTCGCGGCCGAGTACACCCGGCCGTTCATCGCGCACGGCTCGATGGCCCCGAGCTGCGCGATCGCCCGCTGGGAGGGCGATCAGGTCAGCGTGTGGACACACAGCCAGGGCCCGTTCCCGCTCCGCAGGGCGCTGGCGACCGGCCTGGGCCTGGATCCCGCCCAGGTGACCGTGCGGCACGTGGAAGGAGCCGGGGTCTACGGGCACAACGCCTCGGACGATGTGGCGGCGGACGCGGTGCTGCTGGCCCGGGCGGTACCCGGCCGGCCGGTCCGGGTGCTGTGGTCCCGCCCGGATGAGCTCAGCTGGGGACCGCTCGGCCCGGCCATGCTGGCCCGCCTGTCGGCGGGCCTGGACTCCGGCGGGCGGATCCGGACCTGGCGGCAGGACGTGTGGAGCAACGGGTTCGTGGGCCGGCCGGGCACCGGCGGCGAGCCGCGGCTGCTCGCACTGTCCCACATGGCCGGGGGCACGCCGATCAGTCCCGCCCTGGACGGGGTGCCCAGCGGGGCGATGGGTGCCACCCGGAACGCGGTTCCCGCCTACGACATCCCCCACCTCGAGGTGACCCGGCACCGGCTGCTCACCATGCCGCTGCGCACCTCGTCGCTGCGGTCCCTGGGCGCGTTCCTCAACGTGTTCGCGATCGAGTCGTTCATGGACGAGCTGGCCGCGGCGGCGGGCGCCGACCCGGTCGCGTTCCGGCTCGCGCACCTGAGCGATCCCCGGGCCCGGCGGGTCATCGAGGAGGCCGCCGCCATGTCCGGCTGGGCGGCCCGTGGTGGAGGAGGCCGCGGCGGAGGAGGCCGCGGTGAAGAGAGCCGGGACGAGGGAACCGGGTTCGGGCTGGCCTTCGCCCGCTACAAGGGCACCTCGGGCTACTGCGCGGCGGTGGCGGAAGTGGCCGCGGACACCAGCATCAGCCTGCGACGGCTCTGGCTGGCCGTGGACGTGGGCCGGGTAATCAACCCCGACGGGGTGATCAACCAGGTGGAGGGCGGGGCGATCCAGAGCGCGAGCTGGGCCCTGCGCGAGCGGGTCCGCTTCGACCGGACCCGGATCACGTCGGTGACCTGGGAGAGCTACCCGATCCTGCGGTTCACCGAGGTGCCCGAGGTGGCGGTGCGGATCGTGGCCGCGCCTGGCGAGCCGGAGACCGGCGCCGGGGAACTGGCCCAGGGCCCGGTCGCGGGGGCGATCGGCAACGCGGTGGCGGACGCGATCGGCGTCCGCGTCCGCGACCTCCCCCTCACCACCGAGCAGGTCATCCGCGCCATCGAGGAGGGCTGAGGCCCAGGCCCGGGGGCGCTCCTCTGGCTAACTCGCTGGCGAGGGGAAGCGCGCCGCAGGCACGGTTCCCTGCACCACCGCATATCGCGGGCGAGGCGGGGCCCGCCGAAGGCGGGTTCCCGCCGACCAGCGATTACCCGGCGCGAGACTGCAGGCGCAAGCGCTGCGCTCGCGCGGCTGAGGCGGGAGGCACGCCGCAGGCGCTGGATTCCTGCACCACCGCATATCGCGGGCGAGGCGGGGCCCGCCGAAGGCGGGTCTCGCCGAGCCGGCGATTAACCCGGCGCCCGCAGCAGACGACGTGCATACGGGGGCGGGCAAGTGGGGGGTCCGGGGGGGTCGCCCCCCGGGCAAGTCAGATCAGTGCCGAACAGGACGCTGACCGACTCGCCTTCGTGGATGCGGCGGATGGCCTCGGCGAGCGCCGGGGCCAGCGAGATGACCTCGAGCTTCCCGCCGAGGAGATGGCTGGGGATCGGCACCGTGTTGGTGGTCACCACCTCGGTCACCTCGGGCGCCGACTCGATCCGCTTCAGCGCGTCCCCGGCGAACAGGCCGTGCGTGCAGGCCACCCGGACCGACCGCGCGTCGCGCTCCCTCAGCCGGTCCAGCAGTTCGAGGATCGTGGTGCCCCGCGCGATCTCGTCGTCCAGCACGATCACGTCCCGTCCGGCGACGTCGCCGATGATGGACGCGATCGTGACCTCCTCGTCGCTGATCCGCTGCTTCGCGCCGAACGCGACCGGCAGCCCGAGCCGGCGGGCGAAGGCCGCGGCCTGCTTGGCGTTGCCCAGGTCGGGTGAGACCACCACCGTGTTCGATATGTCCTGGCCGCGGAAGTGGTTGGCCAGCTCGCGCAGCGCGTGCAGGTGATCGACCGGTACCGAGAAGAAGCCGTGCACCTGCGGGGAATGCAGGGTCATCGTCAGTACCCGGTTGGCGCCCGCGGTGACCAGCAGGTCCGCGACCATGCGGCCGCCGATCGACACGCGGGGCATGTCTTTCTTGTCCGACCTGGCGTAGGCGTAGTGCGGGATGACCGCGGTGACGCGGGCCGCCGAGGCGCCCCGGGCGGCGTCCAGCATGAGCAGCAGCTCGACCAGATGCTCCTGGACCGGGGGGCAGAGCGGCTGGATGAGGAACACGTCACGTTCGCGGCAGTTGGACTGGAGCTGCGCTTCGAGGCAGTCGTTGGCGAAGCGGCGCAGCCGCACCGGGCGGAGTGGCTCGCCCAGGTCTGCGCAGATCTCGGCGGCCAGCTCAGGATGGGCGCTGCCGCTGAACACCGCGATGTCCCGCACGCGGACCAGGGTAGTTGGCCGGCCTGGCTTTCCGCCCGACCCGCCATGGTCGGCCCGAGCGGCCGGCCCGTCATCCCCGGCCGGCCGCCGGTGACCCGGCCGGCCAGTTCCTGCCCGGCCTGCCGGAGCCAGTGGCCGGGGTCGGCCAGCGCCGGACCCGCGCCGCCCGCCAGATCGGCCAGGCCCAGGGCCCAGGTCACCGCGGCCGGCGGCCCGGCCGCGACCTGGCCGGCCACGAGCGCGGTAGGCACCCCGGCCGCCGCGGCAGCAGCGAACACCGTCCCGGCGACCTTCCCGGTCCCGGAGGTCTCGTCGTAGCGTCCTTCCCCGGTGACCACCAGCCCGGCCCCGGCCAGCGCCTGGTCCAGGCCGGCCAGCCGGCCGAGCAGCTCCGCCCCCGGGCCGATCAGCGCCCCCCAGGCGGTGGCGAACCCGTACCCGGTGCCCCCGGCCGCTCCGGCCCCGGGTGCGGCCGGGTCACCGCCGAGGCAGCCGGCCAGCCGGGCCAGGCCGTCCTCGAGGAGGATCACCTGGGCGGGCCCGGCTCCCTTCTGCGGCCCGAACACGGCCGCCGCCCCGGCCGGGCCGAGCAGCGGGGCGCGCACGTCGGACAGGCAGCTGACCCCGCCCTCGGGCGGCGGGCGCAGGCCGGCCAGATCCACCGACGCCAGGCCGCGCAGGGCGCCGCCGCCGGGCGGCAGCGGGTCGCCGGCGGCGTCGAGGAACCGGGCGCCGAGCGCGGCCAGCGCGCCGGTCCCGCCGTCGGTGGACGCCGAGCCGCCGAGCGCGATCGTCACCTGGCGGGCCCCGGTGTCCAGCGCCCGGCCGATGACCTCGCCCAGCCCGGTCGTCTGCGCGCCCAGCGGGTCGGGCCGGGCCAGCAACGGCAGCCCGCTGGCCCGGGCCAGTTCCACGGCCGCCACGCCGCCGGGCAGTTCCAGCCACGCGCAGTCCACCGGCTGGCCCGCCGGGCCGGTCACCCGCTCCTGGTGCCAGCGGGCGCCGCTCACCGCCGCGGCCAGCACATCCAGGGTGCCCTCGCCGCCGTCGGCCAGCGGCACGCAGACCACCTCGTCGCCGGGGCGGACGCTGCGCCACCCGCCGGCCAGCGCAGCCGCCGCCGCGGACGCGCCGATGCTGCCCTTGAAGGAGTCGGGGGCGATCACGACGCGCACTACGGCTCCCCGCCGGGTGCGCGGGCACGGGCGTCCGGAGCTCGGCGGTCTCCGGGGCCCGGGCGCTCCGGGGTTCACGACGCGGCGGCGGGGTCCGGCTTGTAGGCGGGCAGCGCCAGCGCCTCCCGGATCGCCTGCTGGACCTGGTCCTTGTCCTGGGTGGCGTCGATCTGCACGACGTATTCCTTGCGCGCGAAGATGGCGAGCACCGGGTCGGTCTTCTCGTGATAGTCGCGCAGCCGGACCACGAGCGCTTCCTCGGTGTCGTCCTCACGGGTCACCAGGGTGCCGCCGCACACGTCACACTTGCCCTCGACCCGGGGCCGTCCCTCGATCAGGTTGTAGTCCAGGCCGCAGCCCGAGCACAGGCGGCGGGCCAGGACCCGGCGGCGGACCTCCGCGTCGGGCAGGTCGAGGTGGATCACCGCGTCGATGTCGTAGCTCTCCAGGAAGAACTCGGCCTGCCGGGCGTTCCGGGGGAACCCGTTGACGATGAACCCGTAGTTCCAGTCGTGCTCGGCGAGCCGCTGTGCGGTCACCTTCTCGGCCATGTCGTCCCCGACCAGCTCACCGGCGGCCATGATCCGCCGCACGTCGGCGCCCATCTTGGTGTGCTGCTGCACGTTCCAGCGGAAGATGTCGCCCACGCTGATGTGCACCAGATCCAGGTCCCGGGCCAGCCACGACGCCTGCGAGCTCTTGCCGCTGCCGGGCACGCCCATGATCACGTACTTGCGCATGCAGTAACCCTGACACACTCGGGGCCGCTGCGGGAGCGGCGGCCGGGCCTTCTTGGGCGGCCCGGTCTGGCCGCCCGGTCCTGCGGCCCGGTCAGGCCTTGTCCGGCACGCACCGGTTGACGCACTCGCCGAGGCCCTCGACCACGGTGCGCAGCGTCTGGCCCGGCTGCAGGTAGACCGGCGGCTTGCGGGCGTCACCCACGCCGCCCGGCGTGCCGGTCAGCAGCAGGTCGCCCGGCAGCAGGGTGATGGCCTGGCTGGCGTAGGCCGCGATCTCGGCCGGGCCGAACAGCAGGTCGGAGGTGCGCGACTGCTGCATCACGGCCCCGTCCACCTCGCAGCGGACCTCCAGGTCCGCGGCGTCGCCGACCTCGTCCCCGGTGACCAGGTAGGGGCCGACCGGGGTGCTCCGCTCGAACATCTTGCCCTGCAGCCACTGCAGCGTGCGGCGCTGCCAGTCGCGCATGCTCACGTCGTTGGTCACGGTGTAGCCGGCGATGGCCGCCGCCGCCTCGTCCCGGGTGGCCCGGTAGATCGGCCGGCCGATGACCACGCCCAGCTCGACTTCCCAGTTGACCCGGTCGCTTACCGACGGCAGGACCAGGTCGTCGTGGGCGCCCAGCAGCGTCTGCGCGAACTTGGCGAACAGGGTCGGGTATTCCGGCAGGTCCCGCCCGGTCTCCAGGATGTGCGACCGGTAGTTCAGCCCGACGCACAGCACCTTGGACGGCTGCGGGATGAGCGTGGCGAACCTGGCCTCGCTGGCCGGCACGGGCGCGGCACCGGCCCGCTCCGCGGCCGCCGGGCCCCCGCCGTCAGCCAGCAGCGCGCCGACGTCGGCGGCGGCCAGCGGCACCAGCACATCCCCGTCCAGCCGCGCGGCGGTGGTCCCGTCTGGGGTCCGGATCGTGGCAAATCGCATGGGCCGACTGTAGACGGTTCCGGGTCAGGCGGGCGGCACGGGGTCAGCGGGCGCGCCAGGTGAAGGCGTCGTCGAAAGGCGTGGCGTACTCGTCGTTCGCGGTGAACGGCGCGACGCCCAGGGCCTCCTCGATGGTCCGGGCGGTCGAGTAGTGGTCGTAGCGGACCGTGCTGACGTAACCGGCCCGCACTGAGCCCTGCGAGCCGACCACCACGGTCGCGACCCGGTTCCCCGCCTCGGCGGTCCTGGCCGTCACGCCAGCCTCGTCCCAGGTGATGATCAGCAGGGACTTCTGCGTCCGCCAGGCGGGCGAGCCGAGGATCGGGGTGATGGTCCGCTTCAGCCAGCCGTCCTGGACCTCGCGGCTGCGGCTGTTGCCGTTGCCGGCCGACTCGCCGTCGTAGTAGTCGTCGGCCGCGAGCCAGGAGAAGTTCGGGGTGGTCGCCGGGCTCTTCAGGTCCGCCGCCAGTTGCCTGGTGTCCACCAGGTGCGCCTTGCACCGGGCCCGGTTGCTGCTGACGTCGGTGTAGTTGATGAACGGCGCGTCGTCTGCGTAGTAGTACTTGTCGTACGTGAACTCCGTCGAGGCCCGGTCGTTGCACCGGTAGCCCATGCCCTGCTCGTAGGCCTTCCAGGTCATCGACCTGGCCTGGAGCTCGTCCCCGAGGTTCGGGTGCGGGTCCTTGATGACCGGCCAGTAGACGGCGCCCTTGGCGTAGGTGTCCCCGCCCGCGATGGCCAGGTAGTTCTCGTCGCTGGGGTGGTACACCGCGTGGTAGTTGGCCAGCGTGGTGCCGTGGGCCATGAGGCGGTGCAGGAACGGCATGTGGCTGTGGCTGGACAGCACCGCGCTGGCCGTTGGTGTTCTCCATCATGATCATGAAGACGTGGTCGAAGTGCGGCACGGCCGACGGCGGGGCCACCAGCCGGGCCGCGGGCTGCGGCGCGGACACCGTCAGCGAGAGGTTGTCGAGCATCCCGCCGCCCGGGCCGGACGGCTCAGGCTCCCCGCCGGGCGGGGTGGAACTGTCCAGGAACCGCACCACGACGCGGATGGACGCCGTTCCCCGGGGAACCGGCCCGGCCGCCACGCGGCGGAGCAGGCGGGTCCGGCCGTTCCGGCTGGCCCGGGACACCGTGCGCAGCGTGGCCGGCGTGCCGTCCGGCCGGCCGGAGCGGCCGAGGAAGACGAGCGACACCTTCACGTACCCGGGCTCGGTCTTCCACCCGCCCAGCCAGCCGGACAGCCGGTAGGACAGGGACCCGCCCGCCGCCGCGGGCGGCGCCAGCCGGGCCGTCTGGGTCATGGCCGAATCACCGTACGGCCCGGAACTGAAGAAGCCCGGCCCGGCGGCACCGGCCGGGTGGCCGACCCGGGCCGTCGAGTAGCACATGACGTTGGGGCTGCCGGTGCGGATGACCCAGCCCGGGATGGTCGTGGCCGCGTTCCAGTCCCGGGTGCAGTAGCCCGCCCCGGCGTCGCCGTCCGCGATCAGGTTCCCGCTCCAGTGCGGGCCATTCCCCCCGGCCGGGCCGGACGTGGCGGCCCCGGCCGCGGCGGCGCCCTGCGTGGCGGCCAGCGCCAGCGCGGCGAGCACGCTGCCGGCGGCCGCGTACCAGCGGGCCCGGATCTGCCTCATCGACTTCATGGCCCCTCATTTCGCCGGCCGCCGCCCCGGATGACGGCTAACAGCGAAACGTGAGCAGGCCACCCGGTCGTGAACACCGTCCCACGAACCGGTGAAACTGTCCGGTCAGTCAGCTATCCGGCCTTCCCGGCGTTCCGGGCCCGGCGGCCCTGGCGCGGCCCGCAGGCAGGTGGTCGATCGTGTCGTTATGTGTGTTGACACGTTTGGTAGTGGGGCGGATTGTCGAG
Organism: uncultured Actinomycetes bacterium; assembly: GCA_963713815.1. Lineage (GTDB taxonomy): Bacteria > Actinomycetota > Actinomycetes > Streptosporangiales > Streptosporangiaceae > RYN-230. The sequence continues at coordinate 30,997 of CAVQNH010000001.1, read as the reverse complement.
AGCGAGCGCACGATGGCACCGGGCGGAGGGCGCTGCCGCGCGACGTGGCGCGGTGCTGCGGGTGCCTGCCGGGCGTTCCTGCCTGGATGGAGGACCGATGCGATCACGATGGGCCGCGGCGGCGGCAGTACCCGTCATCATCATCACCGGGCTGGCGGCGCCGGACCGCGGGCGTTAGCCGAGAACAACGGGCTGGCCGTCAGCGCGCCGCTGATGGGCTGGAGCAGCTGGAGCTTCCTGCGCAGCGACCCGACAGCGGCGAAGATCGAGGCCGAGGCCAGCGCCCTGAAGTCCAGCGGGCTCAGCGCGCACGGCTACGACTACGTCAACCTGGACGATTTCTGGTACCAGTGCCCCGGCAGCCAGGGCCCGAACGTGGACCAGTACGGCCGCTGGGTGACCGACGCGGCGAAGTTCCCGGCCAGCGGCTCGACGAACGGCATCCAGGTCGTCGCGAACTACGTGCACAGCCTGGGCCTGAAGTTCGGCCTGTACGTGACGCCCGGCATCTCGAAGCAGGCCGTGGCCCAGAACACCCCGATCCAGGGCACGTCCGACACGGCCGCCGGGATCGCGACCACGGCCAGCGAGAACAACTACAACTGCGGCGGCATGACCGGCATCGACTACAGCAAGCCGGGAGCGCAGGCGTTCATCAACTCCTGGGCCGACGAGTTCGCCTCGTGGGGCGTGGACTACGTCAAGCTCGACGGAGTCGGCGCGTCCGACCTCCCGGACGTGCAGGCCTGGTCGGCGGCGCTGCAGCAGACCGGCCGCCCGATGGCCCTGGAGCTGTCCAACAGCCTGGCCATCTCCGACGCCACCACCTGGTCGTCGCTGGCCAACGGCTGGCGCACCACCGGCGACATCGAGTGCTATTGCGGCTCAGGCGGCAGCAGCTACCCGCTGACCGACTGGAGCAATGTCTCCAGCCGGTTCGGCGCCGCGGCGAGCTGGCAGCCTTACGGCGGCCCCGGCGGCTGGAACGACTACGACTCCATCGAGGTCGGGAACGGCAGCAACGACGGGCTCACCACGGCGGAGCGCCAGACCCAGCTGTCACTGTGGTCCCTGGCCAGCGCGCCGCTCATCCTGGGCACCGACCTCACCAACCTGGACTCCGGCGACCTGGCCCTGCTGGAGAACAGCGCCGTGACCGCGGTAGACCAGGACGGCATTCCCGGCGACCGGGTCATCAGCAGCGGCAACGAGCAGGTCTTCGACAAGCGACAGCAGAACGGGACCTGGGATATCGGCGTGTTCAACACCGATACCACGGCCAGCCACAGCTTCAGTGTGTCCCTGGCCCAGCTGGGCCTGAGCGGCGCGGTGAACGTCACCAACCTGTGGAGCGGCGCCTCGCTCGGCAGCGTGACCGGCACGTTCACGACCACCGTCGCCCCGGGCGGGGTCACCCTCGTCTCGGCTGCGCCCGGCTCCGGGACCGGCGGGACCGGCGAGCTGGTCAGCGGCCAGTCGGGCCAGTGCCTGGACACCCGCGGCGATGGCACCCCCGGGCCGTACGTGTACTTCCCCGGCACCGCGGAGCAGATCTGGCCCTGCAACGGCGGGATCAACCAGGAGTTCTCGCCCACCTCGGCCGAGTGAGCTGCGCACCATGGGCGCGACCGAATGCCTGGACGTCTACAACAACGAGACCGCGCCCGGGACCAAGGTCGAGCTGTGGCCCTGCAACGGCGGCGCGAACCAGAAGTGGACCGTCGAATCTAACGGCACGATCGTCGGCCAGCAGTCCGGGCTGTGCCTGGACGTGACGGGCGGGAGCACCACGCAGGGCACCCCGCTGGAGATCTGGACCTGCAACGGGCAGTCCAACCAGCAATGGTCGTGGGCGTACCGCTGAGCTCGTCACTGCTGCCCCCGAGCTGGCCTGGGCGCCCCGCCGCGGCTCAGGCCAGCTCGGACTGGAGGATCGCCGCGGCCGGGCGGCGGGCCCCGATGCGGGCCGGGATCGTGGTCAGCCCGGCCACGGCGGCCAGGGTGCCGAGCACCGCGGCGGCCAGCCACCAGGCCGGCGGGATGGTCAGCACCTGGGTCCCCGCGCCGTTCGCGGCCGCGAACAGCCCGATGCCCAGCGGGATGCCGAGCAGGGCGCCGGGCAGGGCGGGCAGCACCTGCGCCGCGGACACCCCGGCGCTGACCTGCTGCGGGGTCGCGCCGAGGGCGCGCGCCAGCGCCGCAGAGTGCCGGGCGTCCAGGACTGTCGCCCAGGCGGTCACGATCACGTTGAGGACGGCCAGGGTGACCAGCACGATCGTGAGCACGGTCAGCATCTGCTCATCCCGGTCGTAGACCGGGTTGGCGAGCCCACCGGACCCGCCGAAGGCTTTCTGGCCGGCCGTGGCATGGAAGGTGAGCACGGCGACGACGCCGGTCGCGGTGATCGCGACGCTGGCCGCGGTGAGCACGGCGCGGCGCGGGCGGCGGGCGGTCAGCCGCAGCCCGAGCAGCAGCGGCACCGGCAGCCGGGCGGACAGCGCGATCAGCCGGGCCCGGCGCCGGGGCGGGCGGGCCGCGTCGGCCAGCGCGCTGACCGTGCTGGTGCGCGCGGCCCGGACCGCCGGCACGAACGTCGCGGCCAGGGCCACCGCGAGGGCCACGGCCACCACGAGCCCGGCGGCGGGCAGGGTGAGCGAGGGCGCGCCGGGGCTGCCCACCAGGCCGGCCCCGGGATTGGTGATCAGCGGGGCGGCCAGCCAGCCGGCCAGCAGCCCGGCGGCCGCCGCGGCCAGCGCCAGGATCAGGTTCTCGGCCAGCAGCACGGCCGCGACGAGTCCCGGGGTGACTGCCGACCGCCTTGAGCAGCCCCACCCGCCGGGTGCGCTCCGCCATCCGGCCTCCGGCCAGCACGGCCACGCTGGCCACCGCCAGCAGGCAGGCCAGCCAGGCCCCGGGCGACAGGACGGATTGCTCGTCCTGCACCAGCAGGCCGTCCGCGGCAGCGATGCCCGGCCACGCGGTCACGGACACCGGGCCGAACGGGTGGCGGCCGGGGGTGGCTGCGTCGTACCGGCGGGCGAACGCCCCGGCCCGGGCTGGGTCGCTGAGCTTCAGGTTCAGGACGTAGCTGGTCACCGGGTCCGCGGCCGTGGCCAGCCGGCCGGCTTCCGGCGCGGTGATCCAGATCAGGCCGATGCTGGTGGCGGCCGGTTGCTGCCCCTGGTCCGGCGGAGACGCATGGCAGCCGCCGCCGCTGGTGTAGCAGAGATTCGGGTACGGCGGGCTGGCCGCGGTGACCGCGATGCCGGCCACCGTGAAGGGCCGGCCGTTCAGGGTGATCCGGTCGCCGACGCCGACGCCGAGCGCGTCGGCGAAGGTCCGCTCGATCACCACGCCGCCCGGCCGGACCCAGCGGCCCGCGGTCAGCTTCGGCTGGTCGACCGGGGCGGGCGCCTGACTGCGCCCTTCCGCCTGGGCGGGCGCCGCGGCGCCGCGGGCCCGCAGCACCGCACCGACGAGCGGATAGGGCCCGCTGTGGCCGGTCACCCCGGCCGCGTGAGTCAGCGCGGCTGCTGCCTGGGCAGGCGGCGATGACCCGTGGCCCGGCCGGTCGCATGACCGGAAGATAGGCCACCACATCCGGCCCGTTCGTCGCCGCCCGGGTCCGCTGATACGGCTGGCTGGTCACCCCGTGCAGGGCCAGTCCCAGGGTGAGCGTGGCGGTGGCGGCCGCGATGACGAGCAGCAGCGCCGCGGCCTGGGCCGGGCGGTACCGCAGGTCCCGGCCCGCCAGCCGCCCAACCAGGACGGTCCTGCTCAGCAGGACCCGGCCCACGGCTCAGCCCTCCAGCCCGGCAAGGCTGCCGAGGTTCCCGGCGCTGCCGCCGGTGAGCAGGGTCTGGTCGATGAACGCCCCGTCGCGCATGGAGATCAGCCGGTCGGCGGTGGCCGCGATCCGCGCGTCGTGGGTCACGATGACCAGCGTCTGCCCGGCGGTGTGCAGGCTGTCGAAGAGCCGCAGCACGTCCAGGGTGGCCTCGCTGTCGAGGTTGCCGGTGGGCTCATCGGCCAGCACGACCAGCGGCTCGTTGGCCAGTGCGCGGGCGACCGCGACCCGCTGCCGCTGGCCGCCGGACAGCGCCGAGGGCAGGAAGCCGGCCCGGTCAGCCAGGCCCACCTGTTCCAGCAGCCCCGTCGCCCGGCGCCGGGCCTTGCGGGGCGAGACGCCGGCCAGCAGCGCGGGCAGCTCGACGTTCTCGGCGGCGGTGAGCTCGTCCATCAGGTGGAAGGCCTGGAACACGAAGCCGACCGCCTCGCGCCGCAGCCGGGCCAGCGCCCGCTCCCCCAGCTGGTCGATGCGCTGGCCAGCCAGCCAGAGTTCGCCGCTGGTGGGCCGGTCCAGGCCGCCCAGCAGGTGCAGCAGCGTGGACTTCCCGCAGCCGCTCGGTCCCATCACGGCCAGCGTCTCCCCCGCGGCGACGTCCAGATCGACCCCGTCGACCGCGCGGACCAGCCCCGCGTCCCGGCCGTACTCCTTGCGCAGGGCCCGGGCACCGAGCGACGGCGATGCGCCGCCGGTCTCACTCATGATTCATCCCTCCGGGTGGTCCAGGTCCGCTCGCACGCCTCCAGCCAGCGCAGGTCGGCCTGGAGCCGGAGCACGATGCCCTCCAGCAGCAGCCCGGCCGCGGAACGCGTCAGGCTCGGCCAGCGCGGCCCGCTGCGCGTCGCGCAGCCGGCGCAGCAGCTCCCGGCGCTGCGTGTCCACGATCGTCGATCGGGTCAGCCAGCCCCGCCGCCGCGGCGGCGACCAGCTTGAGATGGAACTCGGCCAGGTCGGGCTTGGGCCAGCTGACTTCGGTGAGCCAGCCGGCCACCCGCTGCTGCCCCGCCGGGGTCAGCGCGTACACCTTGCGGTCCGGGCGGTCCGCCCCCCCGGCCGAAGGCTCGGAGGTGACCAGGCCCGCCTTCTCCAGCCGGGTGAGCGTGACGTAGATCTGCCCGGCGTTCATCGCGTCGCCCACCGGGCCGAGCGCCTGCCGCAGCCGGGTCCGCAGCTCGTAACCGTGCGACGGCTCCTTGGCCAGCAGCGCCAGCACCACTTCCTGCTGCACGGTGACTTCCTCCCCGGGCCGTCTCGCAGCTAACGGTTATCTGATAGATAGCGGTTATCTATGGCTCTGTCAAGGGCGCGGGCGGCGGGCAGCCGTGGCTAGGGTGGCAGCGCGCGGCCCATCCCGGGAACCCGCGCGGGTTACCCGGAAAGGGCCTCGCATGGAGTGGAAGGTCGTCTCGCAGCAGCCGCTGTACACCGACGAGTGGCTGGACATCCGCCTCGCCGACGTCGAGCTGCCGGGCGGGCGGCGTCTGCAGCACCGGATGATCCGCACCCCGCCGGGAGCCGGCGTCGTCGTGGCCCGCGCCGACCGGCAGGTGCTGCTGCTGTGGCGGCACCGGTTCATCACCGGGAGCTGGGGCTGGGAGGTCCCGCTCGGCCGGATCGAGGACGGCGAATCACCCGCCGAGGCGGCCGCGCGGGAGTTCGAGGAGGAAACCGGATGGCGGGCCGGGCCGCTGCGCCACCTCATCTCGGTCCATCCCACGCCCGGCATCTCGGACTCCGCGCATCACGTGTACCGCGCGGATGAGGCCACGCACCTCGGCAGTCCCGCCGACGCCTTCGAATCCGAGCGCATCGCCTGGGTGCCGCTGGACCAGGTCCCGGACCTGATCGGCCGGGGAGAGATCGTCAGCGCGACCACCGCGTCCGCCCTGCTGTACCTGCTCGCCGCGGGGTGAGCCGGTCCGGATCGGCGCCCGCCGTCCCCTCGCGGGGGTCTTGCCGCCAGAAACACCGTGAGGGGCGAAATCACCCCGATCAGGGGATGCGCCCGGGCCGGATCCCGGGCACCGTCAGGGGGTGAGGCGATTCACGGCGATCGTGCGCGGGCTGTGGCCGGACCGCAATCCGCTCCGCCGTGCCTCGGACCGGGCCGAGGCCGGGCTCATCGCCGGGCTGGCCGTGGCCTTCCTCCTCGGTGGCCCGGTGATCGCCATGGCCATCTGGCATCTGGCCTTCACCACCGCCTTCACCACCACGGAGGCGGAGCACGCGGGCTGGCATCCCGTCCCGGCCCGGCTGCTGGCCACCGCCCCCGAGTCGTACGGCTACGACGTCACCGTCCTCGCCCGGTGGCGGGCACCCGGCGGGGTCCGCAGCGGGCGGATCACGGTGCGTCCGGGCACCCGGGCCGGGACCACGGTGACCGTATGGGCCGGGCCCTCGGGCGTGCTGGCCCACACACCCATGTCGCAGCTCCAGGCGGCGCTCCAGGCCGATGCCACCGCGGCCCTGGCCGTGCCCTGCTGGGGGATGTTGCTGCTGTCCGCCGGGATCATCGGCCGCCACCTGCTCGATGTCCGGCGCCTGGCCGCCTGGGACGACGACTGGCGGGCCATGGATCCCCGCGGGCCGGCCGGGGCCAACCCCGGGCCCTAGCCCGGCCCTGCGCTGCCCTCAGAGCCGGACGCCCAGTCCAGCGCGGCGGCCGCATGCGGCAGCGCCGTACCGGAGACGGGCAGCGGGCAATTGGCCTGGTTGAGCAGGACGCCGGCGGTCTTCAGCTCACGCGTAGTAGCGGTAGATGGCCTGGGCCACGCAGGCCGGCCTCGCACCCCCGTCCACCTCGACGGTGAGGTCGGCGGTGAGCTGCACGGCCTGGCCGTCGCCGACGGGCTCGGCCGCGGCGACCACGGCGGCCAGCCTGATCTTCGCGCCGACCGGGACGGGCGCCGGGAAGCGGACCTTGTTCAGCCCGTAGTTGATGCCCATGCTGATGCCGGTGACCTCGAGCAGCTCGGCGAACAGCGGGATGACCATGGACAGGGTCAGGTAGCCATGCGCGATCGTCCCGCCGAACGGACCGGCCGCGGCCCGGGCGGCGTCCACGTGAATCCACTGGTGGTCGCCGGTCGCGTCGGCGAACATGTTCACCCGCTCCTGGGTCACCTCCGTCCAGCCGGTGCGCCCCAGGTCGGCGCCAGCCAGCGCGGTTATCTCGTCCAGGCCGTTCACGACGGTGCTCATGCGGTGCTTCCTCCATGGGTCTCGCGGAGCTGCTTCTTCAGGATCTTGCCCGTGGCGGTGCGCGGCAAGCCGCTGGTGAAATGCACCGACTTGGGAATCTTGTACCGGGCCAGGCGGCCGTCGAGGAAATCCAGGATGTCCGCTTCCGAGACGTTCTCGCCCCCGCGGAGCACGACCACGGCGCGGCCGACCTCACCCCACCGGCCGTCCGGGACCCCGATCACCCCGCAGTCGGCCACGGCGGGGTGGCTGAGCAGGGCGTTCTCTACCTCCGCCGGGTAGATGTTCTCCCCGCCGGAAATGATCACGTCTTTGATGCGGTCCACCACGGACACGTAGCCGTCCTCGTCCGCGGTCCCCACGTCGCCGGAGCGCAGCCAGCCGCCGGTGAGCACGGCCGCGGTCGCTTCCGGCCGGCCCCAGTAGCCCCGCATCACGTTCGGGCCGGCCACGAGGATCTCGCCCCGCTCGCCGGGCCCGGCCTGGACCCCATCCGGGCGGGCCACCCGGACGTCGGTGAAGAAGTGCGGCACGCCGGCCGAGCCGGCCTTGGACCGGGCGTGCTCCGCGTCCAGCAGCAGCGCCCCCGGCGCGGTCTCGGTCATCCCGTACCCCTGGATGAAGGTCAGCCCCCGGCCGGTGTAGCGGCGGATCGTGGCGTCCGGCACCGGGGCGCCGCCGCACAACAGCATGCGCAGGCTGGAGGTGTCCGCGGCCGCCCAGCCGGGGGACGCGGCCATCGCGTCGTAGATGGCCGGGACGCCGAACATCGACGTCACCCGGTACCGGGCGATCAGCTCCAGGACCCGGGCCGGGTCGAAGGCCGGCTCGATCAGCACCGCGCCCCCTTTGAGCATGGTGGGCAGGCACAGCATGTTCAGCGCCGCGGTGTGGAACAGCGGGGCCACCACGAGGGCGACTTCATCCGCCCGGAAGTCGGCGTCCACCACCACGTTGATCGCGTTCCAGGTGATGTTGCCGTGAGTGAGCGTCGCGCCCTTGGCCCGGCCCGTGGTGCCCGAGGTGTACATGATCAGGCCGGGATCGTCCAGGCTGACCGGCACGTCCTCCGGCTCGGCGGGCGGCCCGGCCAGCAGGCTCTCGTAGTCGTGCTCCCCCGCGCCCGGCCGGGCCAGCGCGACGAGATGGCTGAGCCCCGGGCCCCGGCCGGCCTCACCGCGGATGCCCGCCACCACGGCGGCCTGCTCCGGGGCGTAGACCAGGATCCCGGCCCCGCAGTCCGCGAGCTGGTAGGCCAGTTCCGGGCCGGCCAGCCGCATGTTCAGCGGGACGAAGACCGCCCCGGTGGACCAGGCCGCGAACATGGTTTCCAGGAAGGCCGGATGGTTGGGCCCGAGATACGCCACCCGGGTGCCCGGCCCGGCGCCGAGCCCGCGCAGCGCCCGGGCCAGCCGGCTCGACCCGGTCGTGCAGCCCGGCGTAGCTGAGCGTGCGGCCCGCATGCAGGATCGCCCGCGCGCCCGGGGTCTTCCGGGCCCGGCGGGCGGTCCACGACCCAACACCCTCGTTGAGCACTGCCTGCCCCTCTCAGCCGGCGGACAGCCCGAGCAGCCTGGCCGCATTGAGCTTGAGGATCTTCTCCCGCACCGCGGGCTTGATAGCCAGCCCCTCGAAGTCGGCCAGCCACCGGTCCGGGGTGAGCATCGGGTAATCCGAGCCGAACATCACCTTGTCCTGCAGCAGTGAGTTGGCGTAGTGCACCAGCTGGGGCGGGAAGTACTTCGGGGACCAGCCGGACAGGTCGATGTGCACGCCGGGCTTGTGAGTGGCCACGGCCAGCGCCTCGTCCTGCCACGGGAACGACGGATGGGCCAGGATGATCGTCAGTCCCGGGAAGTCCGCGGCCACATCGTCGACCAGCATCGGGTTGGAGTACTTGAGCCGGATACCCCCGCCCCCCGGGGCGCCCGCCCCGATACCGGTCTGCCCGGTGTGGAAGACGGCGGGCACGCCGAGTTCCTCGATCGCTTCGTAGAGGCCGTAGGCGGACCGGTCGTTAGGGAAGAAACCCTGCACGCTGGGGTGGAACTTGAAGCCGCGGACGCCGTGGCCGGTGACCAGGCGGCGCGCCTGGCGGGCGCCCGCGCGGCCCCGGGCCGGGTCGATGGAGGCGAACGGGATGATCACGTCGGGGTGCTCGGCGGCCGCCTCCGCGACCTCCTCGTTGGGCACCGGCGGCTGCCCGCTCGCGGCCTCGGCGTCCACCGTGAACACCACGCAGGCCATCCGCCGCTCGCGGTAGTAGGCGGCGATTTCCCCGAGCGTCGGGCGGCGGGGGTCAGCGATCTTGAAATAGGCGCTGGACGCAGCTTCCAGCTCACCGGGCAGCGACGTGCTGCCGTTGCTGGAGACCTCGGCGTGCACGTGCATGTCGATGGCGGTCAGCGCATCCAGGTCCAGGCCTGCGGTCACGGGGGGCCTCCGGGCGCTCGCCGGGCGGTCAGCGGGGGGCGCGCGGGCCAGCCCGCCCGGCTGCGGCGCTGCCCCGCGGTCCTATTCTGGCCAGCCCGGCCCGTGTTCGCGCCCCCGGCGGGCTACTCCGGCGGGACCGGTTCAGCCCATCCCGCCCCCGCCTGCGCCGGCCCGGGCTCGGTGAACCCGGGCTCTCCGGCCCCGGCCGGGGCCGGCTGGGCCGCCAGCCCGCGCAGCGCCAGCCGCCGCTCGCACCAGCGCCGCAGCTTCGGGTCCAGCGAGGAGCGCAGCAGCGGCCAGTCCTGCATCAGCAGCCGCGGGTTGACGAAGCGGGCCAGGTCGTTACGTCGCCCCTGAGTCAGCACGATCCCGTACATGCTGCGCCGGAGCCGGTCGTCGGCCACGTCGAATTCGCGCATTCCCGGCCAGGCCAGGTGGCGGGGCAGGACGATGACACCCCGTTCGGGCCCGTGCAGGTCTTCCAGGCGGGCTGGAAGTCGTCCCGCCACCCCGATCCGCCCGGGCCGCAAGAGATCCGTCAAGGACATGGGACTGATTATCACTGACCTGCCCGGATGGCCCGGCAGCGACTCGCGGGGAAGCGTGCGGACGTGCTAGCCCGGGGGCCCGAGCCCCCGGAACCCCCGCTTGCCCGCCCCCGCATGCACGTCATCTGCTGCGGCTGCCGGGTTACTCGCTGGCTCGGCGAGGACACGCCTGCGGCGCGCCTCCCCGCAGTGCTAGCCCGGGGGCCCGAGCCCCCGGAACCCCCGCTTGCCCGCCCCCGTATGCACGTCATCTGCTGCGGCAGCCGGGTTACTCGCTGGCTCGGCGAGGACACGCCTGCGGCGCGCCTCCCCTCGCCAGCGAGGCCGGGCTGGCCTGCTGGTGCCCGGCTTCAGGGGGCGCGGCTAGACTCTTCGCATGTCCAGCGATACCCCGGCCCCGAGCTGGCGGTTCTTGTTCCGGCCCAAGTGGCTGGGCTGGCATGCACTGATGGTCCTGGTTGTCCTCGGCATGCTGGCCCTGGGCGACTGGCAGTTCCACCGCGCCGAGTCAGGGAACTCCCTGAGCTGGGCGTATACGTTTGAGTGGCCTATTTTCGCCGTGTTCGTGATCGTCTTCTGGGCCAAGACGATCAAGGACGAGTTCCGGCCGCCGGCGACCGCCGAGGGTCTGGACAGCGTGACGCTGCCCGCGGGGCGGGACGGGGTGGCTGCGGCTGTCCCCGGTGCCGGCCCGGGGAAGCCAGCGCGGCTGACGTCCCCGATGAGGACGACGACGAACTGGCCGCCTACAACGCCTACCTGGCCCGGCTCACCGCCGAGGCGAGCAGGCACGGCAAGTGGCACGGGCTCCGCTGAGCGGGCCTTGACAAAAAATCTGAGGAGGCAGGCCGGTGCGCGCAGCCGTGCTCCGCTACCGGGTGATGGCCTACGTGACCGGCGTGGTGCTGATCATCCTGTGCTTTGTCGGCATCCCGCTGCAGATCGCCGGGCATCCCGAGGTCGCCAACAACGTCGGCGTGCTGCACGGGATTCTCTACATCATCTACCTCGTCTTCGCGTGGCTGCTGGCCCGGCGGCTGCACCTGGCGCTCGGTCCGACGGTGCTGATGCTGCTGGCTGGCACCATCCCGATCCTGACCTTCGTGGTGGAGCGCTGGGTGACCCACCGCTACATCGACCCGGCCCTGGCCGGGCAGCAGACCGCCCAGCCGGAGATGGCGAAGCCCGGGAACCGGTGAGCAAGGAGCAGGCGGCCCCCGAGCAGGCAGGCCAGCCCGGCAGCAGGAGCAGGCGCAGCATTACTTCACCGCGAGCCCGGCGGCCGCGCACCGCCCGGGCCTGGTCCAGGTGGTCCTCCCGGACCTGCATTTCGAGTGCGCCACGGACTCCGGGGTGTTCTCCGCGGCGCCGGCTGGACCCGGGCACCCGGGTGCTGCTGGAAACCGTGCCGCCTCCCCCGGCCCGGGGCGACCTGCTCGACCTCGGCACCGGTTACGGCCCCATCGCGCTGGCCATGGCGGCCCGGGCGCCGGAAGCCACGGTCTGGGCGGTCGACATCAACGAGCGCGCGCTGGGCCTGTGCGCGGCCAACGCGGCCAAGGCCGGGCTGGGCAACGTGCGCTGCGTGACGCCCGGCGGCCCCCGGGCTGCCCGGCGAGTTCGCCGCGATCTGGTCTAATCCGCCGATCCGGGTCGGCAAGGAGGCGCTGCACCAGATGCTGGCCAGCTGGCTGGGCCGCCTGGCCCCCGGCGGCCAGGCCCACCTCGTGGTCCAGCGGAACCTGGGCGCGGACTCGCTGCAGCGGTGGCTGCAGGCTGAGGGGTGGCCAGCCGCACGCATCGCCTCCCGCGCCGGCTACCGGGTGCTGCAGGTGACGCCCCGGTGAGCCGCCCCGAACCGCCCGGCGAGCCGCGGCAGCCGGGCGAGGGACCCCCGCCGGCGGCCCCGTACAAGCAGCTGCGCCCCACGGACGTGAAGCGGCTGAACCGGTCGTGGCGCCGGGCGACCGGGGCGCGGGTGGCCCTGCTGCTCGACTCGGTGACCCAGCCGTTCAACGTCGGGATGATCGTCCGGTCGGCGGCCGCGTTCGGCGCCGAGCACATCTGGCTGTGCGGGAACTCGGCGCCGCTCGATCACCCCTCCGCGGCCAAGACCGCCCTGGGCACCCAGCGGCTGCTCAGCTGGGAGCGCGAGCCGGACCCGGTGGCCGCGGCCAAGGCGGCCCGGGCCGACGGGCTGCGGGTGGTGGCGATCGAGCAGGCCGCGGGGGCCTACCCGCTGCATGAGGCCCCGCTGCACGGCGACATCTGCCTGGTGCTCGGCAACGAGGACCACGGCTGCTCCCCCGCGCTGCTGGGGGCCGCCGACGCGGTCGCCTACATCCCGCTGGTGGGCCGGGTGGGGTCACTCAACGTGTCGGCCGCCGCCGCCGTCGCCCTGGCCGAGGCGCGCCGCCGGGAGTGGTCAGGCAGCTCCCCGGATGACGCTGAGCACGGCGGATGAGAAACTCCGGTGCCACGGGCGTTTCAGGGTCCGGTCATGCTCCGTTTACAGGTTGCTCCGCCCGGTAGCGCATACTCGGTTACATGCCGACCGCATTCCTCGACCACCCCCGGCCGATCGCGTTCGCCCACCGCGGGGGCGCGGCGCACGCCCCGGAGAACTCGTGGCGGGCCTTCGAGCACGCCGTCGGGCTCGGCTACAGCTACCTGGAGACGGACGTCCAGGCGACGCTGGACGGGGTGCTGATCGCGTTCCACGACCGGACCCTGGCCCGCGTGACCGGCCGTCCCGGCCGGATCGCCCGGATGAACCACCGGGATGTCGCCACCGCGCTCATCGACGGCACCGAGCCGATCCCGCTGCTGGAGGACCTGCTGGGGGCCTGGCCGGACGTGCGCTTCAACGTCGACCTGAAGGACGCGCCCGCGATCGGGCCGCTCGCGGCGGTGCTGCGCCGGACCGGGGCCTGGGACCGGGTCTGCGTGACGTCCTTCTCGGCGAGCAGGCTGCGCGCCGCGCGGCGGGTGCTCGACCGGCAGGTCTGCATGGCTGCCTCCCCCATCGGCACCGCCGTGGTCCGGTTCGGCGGCCCGCGCGGGCCCCGGGACCGCACCCGGCCGGGACGGGCCGGGACGGGCCGCCGCAGCCAGAGCGGGCCCGGGCAGCGGCGGCTCGGCGGGGAGGCCGCCCGCGCCCCGCAGGCCGCCGGGCGCGGGGCCACGCTGGCCCTGGCCGAGCGCCTGGCCCGTACCGGGGTGCGGTGCGCCCAGGTGCCGGCCCAGGTGGCCACCCCCGCGTTCGTCGCCGCGCGCGCACGCCCTGGGCCTGCACGTGCACGCCTGGACCATCAACTCCCCCGGGCTCATGCAGAACCTGCTGGATATCGGGGTGGACGGCATCATGACCGACGAGACCATGGCCCTGCGGAACGTGCTGATCAGCCGCGGCGAGTGGCACCCCCGCGTGGCCAGGTGAGATAGCCGCGCTTCCGGGCGGGTGACGAAGCGGGGACTCTCGGTGACCATGCCGGCACCGAGGGGTCCGAGGCGCGCCAGGGGGTTGGAATCGGGCACAGCGGGAATCTTGACCGGGAACTCGGCGTTAACTAATTCACAAGGCTGAGCGCCTGGGAGGCAGTGACTAATGGCCGAACGCGCACTTCGCGGCACGCGGCTCGGGGCAACGAGCTACGAGAACGACCGTAACACCGACCTGGCACCACGCCAGGAGATAGCTTTCGATTGCCCCAAGGGTCACCACTTTACCGTCCCGTTTGCCGCCGAGGCTGAGGTTCCGGCCACCTGGGAGTGCCGGGTATGCGGAGTGACCGCATTCACGGCCACTGGTGACCTGTCCGCGCCGCGGAAGGCCAAGCCGCCGCGCAGCCACTGGGACATGCTGCGGGAGCGCCGCTCCATCGCCGACCTGGAGGAAGTGCTCGCCGAGCGGCTGGCCCTGATCAGGAGCCAGCGTGGTGAGGAAACGCCGCGTAAGCACAGCACCAGGCAGCGCAAGAGCGCCTGAGATCGCACGCTGACGGCCCGGGTCTTTCCCGGGCCGTTTTGCTGTCCTGGCCCGGGCCGGGCCGGGCGGCCCCGCTGCCCGCCCGGGCCGGCGGCTCAGCGCGTGGTCGCGCGGGTCCCGCGCAGCGCCGCCCAGCGGGACGCCAGCCCCCAGCGCCCGATCCGCCAGAACGCCTCCACCATGATCGACTTGCTCATCTTGCTGGAACCGTGGATCCGCTCCACGAACGTGATCGGCACCTCCACCACCCGCAGGCCCGCGTTCAGCGCGCGGAGGGCCAGGTCGACCTGAAAGCAGTAGCCCTGTGATTCGATCTCGCCGAGCCGGATGGCCCGCAGCGTGCCGGCCCGGTAGACCCGGTAGCCGCCGGTGGCGTCCTTGAGCGGGATGCCGAGCATCAGCCGCGCGTAGATGTTCGCCCCCCGGGACAGCACCTCCCGTGACTTGGGCCAGTTGAGCACCCGGCCCCCCGGTACCCAGCGGGAGCCGAGCACCACATCGGCCTGCCGGAGCGCGTCCAGCAGGATGGGCAGCTGCTCGGGCTGGTGGGAGCCGTCCGCGTCCATCTCCACGACCGCGCCGTAGTCCTGCTCCAGCGCCCAGCTGAATCCGGCCAGGTACGCCGCGCCGAGACCGCCCTTGCCGGGCCGGTGCAGGACCCGGACGTGGGAGTCCTCGGCCGCCAGCTTGTCCGCCAGCTCGCCGGTGCCGTCCGGGCTGTTGTCGTCCACGACCAGCAGGTCGGCGTCCGGAACCGCGGACCTGACCCGGGCGGCCATGGTCTCCAGGTTCTCACGCTCGTTGTACGTGGGCATGATGACGGCCACCCGGCCAACTGGAGTCCCGGCCTCGTTGTTTCCAGCCAACCTCTCCTGCCTTCCCTGAAGGCCGCGTGGGGTCGCGGCCACTCGGGCCCGTGATCCCTGCAGGCTACCGTCACGCGGCGTCATCGGCGCCCGCGCTCCAGACGGGCATAGCCAAATTTGCACCAATGTTGACGCTGCGCAGGGCGCGCGGATCCCGGTCGCCGCCGCGGCCGGGCCCGGCCGCGGCGCCTGTGCCGTGGCCGGCTGCGCACCGGGACGGCCCGGGGCGCACTCAAGGGCAGGCCAGGGAAGAGGGCCCGGGCTCCCTTCGGACCGGAGACCGTCCCGCCGGCAACGAGCTCGTTCTCCGTTGTCTACTGGGCGCCCAGGCCCTTCCCGTTTCCAACCCCCGGCCCAGCAGGCTACCGGGCCCGCCCTGGCGCGCTGCGCCTGGCATCGGGGCCGTCAACCGGCTCCGCACACAGCCTGGCCCGGGCGGCCAGCTCACCCTGGCGGCTAGCCAAGTGCTGGACTGTGCGCAGCAACATACCGCTGCCGCGCCCGATGTCAACCGGGCGCGGGCCCGGTCCGGGGCCCCGCCCACCGCAGCCAGGGGCCCTGGTTCCGCCGCACGCCTGGCGATAGCATGAAACCGTTTCCCCAGCGCGTGAGGGCGTCATGACACCGTGGTCAGCGGGCGGTCCGGTCAGGGGGCGGCGGCGGGAACCGCGACGGCCCTCGCGGCACGCTGCTGGCTGGCCTTCTCAGCGGGGGCAGCCAGCCGGCCAAGCCCGGCCTATTCAGCCAGCCGGCGAAGCCCGGCCCAGCCAGCCAGCCGGGCGGGGAGGATGATCCGCCGGTATCTGACGGGAACCGTGCGGGCCCACGCTGGCCTCCCCGGCCCTGCCACCGCCGGCCCTGCCACCGCTAGCCCTGGCCCGGCCACCACGGGCCCTGCCCTCGCGCTCCCGGGACGGCCAGGGCGCCCTGAGCGGCCACCCGGCCTGAAGCCTAAAGATCATCCATTCATGGGAGGACCAGCAGATGACGGAGAGTCAGCAGGACCCGGTTTCCGAGTCGCAGATTGCGGTGCACTGGCGCGAGGAAGAGTACATCTACCCCCCGAGTCCTTCATTGAGCAGGCCAATGCGAACGACCCGGCGATCTTCGACCGCTTCGACGAGAAGAACTTCCCGGACTGCTTCGTCGAGTACGCCGAGATGCTCAGCTGGGACAAGAAATGGGACACGGTCCTGGACTCGAGCAACCCGCCGTTCTGGAAGTGGTTCACCGGCGGCCGGCTGAACGCCTCCTACAACTGCGTGGACCGGCACCTGGCCGACAAGGCGGACAAGGCCGCGATCATCTGGGTGCCGGAACCCGAGGCGGCCGAGCCCGTCGCCATCACCTACCAGGACCTGTACTACCGGGTCAACGAGTTCGCCGCGCTGCTGCGTGACTTCGCCGGGCTGAAGGCCGGCGACCGGGTCACGCTGCACATGCCGATGGTGGCGGAACTCCCGATCGTGATGCTCGCCTGTGCCCGGCTGGGCGTGGTGCACTCCGAGGTCTTCGGCGGGTTCAGCGGCAACGCCTGCGGCACCAGGATCGCCGACTCGGGCAGCCGGGTCCTCATCACGATGGACGGGTACTTCCGCAGCGGCACGCTGGTGGACCACAAGGTCAAGGCGGACGAGGCGCTGGCCGAGGCGGCCAAGCAGGGCCAGGAGGTGGACAAGGTCCTGGTCTGGCGGCGGCACGAGGGCGAGTACGCGTCCCAGACGCCGATGGTGACCGGCCGCGACTTCTTCGTGGACGAGATCATCTCCCCGTACCGCGGCCAGGTCGTGGAGCCGGTCTCGCTGCCGTCCGAGGCGCCGTTGTTCCTGATGTACACCAGCGGCACCACCGGCCGCCCCAAGGGCGCGCAGCACAGCACCGGCGGGTACATGTCCTACGTGACCGGGACGTCGAAGTACTACCAGGACATCCACCCCGAGGACACGTACTGGTGCATGGCCGACATCGGCTGGATCACCGGCCACTCCTACATCGTGTACGGCCCGCTGTCGCTGGGCACCACCACCGTGATCTACGAGGGCACGCCCAACTACCCGGACGCGGGCCGGCCGTGGCGGATCGCCGAGCGGCTCGGGGTGAACATCTTCCACACCTCGCCGACCGCCATCCGGATGCTGCGCAAGGTCGGACCGGACGAGCCGGCCAAGTACAACTACCACTTCAAGCACATGACCACGGTCGGCGAGCCGATCGAGCCCGAGGTCTGGCGCTGGTACCACAAGTCGGTCGGCAAGGACGAGGCCGTCATCGTGGACACCTGGTGGCAGACCGAGACCGGCGGCTTCCTGGGCAGCTCGCTGCCCGCGCTCAAGCCGATGAAGCCGGGCAGCTGCGGCCCGGCCGTGATCGGCATCTACCCGGCCATCTACGACGAGGACGGCGCGGAGATCCCGGACGGCCGGGCCGGCAACATCGTCATCCGCAACCCGTGGCCGGGCATCATGCAGACCGTCTGGGGCCAGCCGGAACGGTTCATCTCGGTGTACTACGAGAAGTACAACAAGGACCCGGACAGTAAGGACTGGCACGACTGGCCGTACTTCGCCGGAGACGGCGCGGTCCGCGCCGCCGACGGCTACTACCGGATCCTGGGCCGGGTGGACGACGTGATCAACGTGGCCGGGCACCGGCTGGGCACCAAGGAGATCGAGTCGGCCGCGCTCACCGTGCCCGAGGTGGCCGAGGCCGCCGCGGTCCCGGTCATCGACGACGTCCGCGGCCGCGCGGTCGAGGTGTACGTGTCGCTCAAGCCGGGATACGAGGCCAACCAGGAGATGGCGGCCAAGGTCGTCCGGTCGGTCGAGACGGAGATCGGCAAGATCGCGCGCCCGAAGAACGTGTGGATCGTGTCCGACATGCCGAAAACCCGCTCCGGCAAGATCATGCGCCGGGTGATCGCGGCGGTGTCCAACTTCACCGACACCGGGGACGTGACCACGCTGGCCAACCCGGAGATCGTGGACGACATCCGGCATCAGGTCCAGGCGGCCAAGGTGGCCATGGGCGATGTGCCCCGGGAACTCACCGAGACCGAGGCGGCCGAGATCCAGTCCTTCGGCAAGGAAGAGTAGGCAGCCGTTCCGAGCGGAATGCGCCGCCCCGGCTCTGCCGGGCGCGGCGCATTCCCGTTTCCGCCCCCGATCCTCGAGCTGGGGATGGAGCTAATGATCAGCGAAGAGACCCTGCGCCAGATGCCGGCCGAGGACCGGGCCGCGCTGGCCCGCTCCCTGGCCGCCGTCAACGCCGAGCTTCCGTCCCTGAGCGCGAGCTGAGCACCGGCGCAGGAGGCTGGTGCTGATGCTGACCGTCGCCTCGGCCGTCCTGATCCCGTGGATCGTGCTGCTCGCGCTCACCCTGCCGCGCCACTACGTGGCGGGACACTGGAGGCTGACCTGGGTCGGCTTCGACATCATCCTGCTGGCCGGGCTGGCCGCCACGGCCTGGTTCGCCTGGCGCCGCCGGCAGGCCGTGGTGATCACCGCGTTCATCACGGCCACCCTGCGCACCTGTGACGCCTGGTTCGACATCACGACCGCATCCGGGCAGAAAGACACCCTGGAAGCGATCGCCTCGGCCGTGCTCGTCGAACTCCCGCTGGCCGCGCTGCTGTTCTGGGTGGCCTACCGGCTGCTGCGGGCCGCGGTGCGCCGGGCCTGCGGCCTCGACGGCCACCCGGGCGAGCCCGTCCGGCTGGCCACCCAGCCGCTGATCGGCGTGCGCCGGTCTAGCGGCTGATCATCTGGTCAGCGCGGTGGCACCGGCTCGCGGCCGGGCTGTGGCTCGGCGGGCTGGCCAGCCGGATCTGGCGGCCGGAGGCTGAAGGGCTCGAGCAGCACCTGCCAGACCTTCCTGGCCTGGTCCGTCGCGTCTCCCGCAGCGGGGATCGTGCGCTTACGCAGGCGGCTGAGCCCGAATCTGGCCATCAATCGCGTCCCTTTTCTGCGCGTGGCGGCCGGCCAGGCTGCATGACGAGGAGGGAGCATGGGGGCCGCGGCGGCGTGGGCAGGCGGTAAGCGCCGCCTGAAAGGAACGCGGCGCTGGCGACAATGGCCGGACCCACCGGCCATCCCGGAGCCCTCATTCTAGTCCGCGCGCGGCCGCAGGGGGAGTGACGCGCTGATCCGGCCAGCCGGAGCAGGTCACGCCGCGGGCGGCCAGCCGGCAGTCACGCCGCGGCGGGCACGCGGGGTTCAGGACGCTGGCGGGACGACGACCGTGCCGCTGGCGGTGACGACGATCAGCGGCTCGCCGAGCACCCGGGACGCGGAGGGGCCCCGGCCCGGGTCGGCCCGGCACACCACGCGCGCCTCGAAGGCCAGCCCGCGGCTGCGCCGTCCGCTGCGCACCACGGTCGCCGTCACCTCGATCACGTCACCAGCCAGCACCGGCTCCCGGAACTGCACGTCGGAGTACGAGGCGAACAGGCCCTCGTCACCGTCCATCCGGATGGCGGCCTCGGTGGCCACGTCCCCGAACAGGGCGAGGACGTACGCGCCGTCCACCAGGTTCCCGCCGTAGTGGGCGTGACTCGCGGGCACGTAACGCCGGTGGGTGACGGTCAGCCCGCGGTGCTGGTCCGCGGCCGGCCGGCGGGCCGGTCACCGCCGCACCGGCCCCGGCCGCCAGCTCGGCTCCGGCGCCAGGACGTGCGCCAGGTAGCTGGCCACCTCGCGGGGGGTGGTGCCCGGCCGAAGATCTTGTCCACGCCGAGGTCGCCGGCCATCGCCGGGTCGAACCTCGGGCCGCCCACGACCAGCAGCGGCCCGCCGCCGGGGTAGGCGGCGCGGAACGCGGCGGACAGCTGCCGCGCCCCGTCCAGATGGGCCTCGCGCTGGGTGACCACCTGGCTGACCAGGACCGCGTCCGCCTGCTCGGCCTGGGCCCGGGCGACCAGGTCGGGCACGTCCACCTGCGCGCCCAGGTTCACCACGCGGATCTCCCGGTAGTACTCCAGGCCCTTCTCCCCCGCGTGCCCCTTGACGTTGAGGATGGCGTCGATGCCGACGGTGTGCGCGTCGGTGCCGATGCAGGCGCCGAGGACCACCAGCTTGCGGCCCAGGCCGCTGCGCACCCGCAGGTTGATCTCGGCCGGGGAGAGCAGCGGGAACTCCCGGCGGGTGACGGTCACGGCGGACAGGTCCACCAGATGCCCGGTCCGGCCGTACACGATGAAGAACGTGAAGTCGGGGCCCATGCCCTTGGCGTGCACCACCATGGCCGGGTCCAGGCCCATCTTGCCGGCCAGCTGCAGCGCTGCGCCTTCTGCGAGCATCCGCTCTTCTTCATTCCCGAACGGAACCGGCAGGGTGAACGAGACCTGGACCTGGCCATCACCCGTGGTGTCACCGTAGGGGCGGAGGATCTGCCCGCTCATGATGCTCCCTCCCGGTCCTGGCCCGCCGCGGGCCCGGCCTCCAGGAACTCGCTGGCCGGATTCCAGTAGCCGTCGGCCCGCCGGATGACGCCGTCGAGGCCCCGGCCGCCGTCGGCCGGGCGCCGGGTGACGCCGAACGTGCCGTCGGCGATCGCGTTCAGCAGCCCGTCCCGGCTGATCCGCCGGAGCAGGTCCACCGCCTCGCCGAGGACCTCGTGGGCCCGGCGTTCCACGAACCCCCCGGGCGGCGGGCGGAAGTTCTCGCCCAGCCGGGCGGCGGCGCGGGCCACGTAGCGGGCGTTCTCCAGGGCCAGGTCGCGGTCGGACAGGAACGGGGTGTGGATCCCCTCGGTCATCATCCCGATCAGCAGGATGGACTGGTCGGTCATGACCCCGGCCAGGTTGAAGAACGCATCCAGCAGGTAGCCGGCGAACACGTTGCCGGTCATGTGCTTGGTCGGCGGCATGTACTTCAGCGGCGCGTCCGGGAACAGCTCCCGGACCAGCTGGGCGTGCGCGAGCTCGAGCACGAACGAGTCGGGCACCTCGGGGTTGATCTCGAACGCGTGGCCCAGGCCCAGCTGCCCGTCGGCCAGTCCCGCTTCCTTGCCGAAGAACTCGTTCATCAGCTGGCTGACCACCACGGTATGCGCGGCGTCCACGGCATCGGCCGTGGTCAGGTAGTTGTCCTCGCCGGTGTTGATGATGATCCCGGCCCGGGCGTGGATCTGCCGGGCGAACCGCTGGTCGATGAACGTCCGCTGCGGGTTGATGTCCCGGAAGATGATCCCGTACATGCAGTCGTTGAGCATCATGTCCAGCCGCTCGAGCCCGGCCAGCGCGGCGATCTCCGGCATGCACAGCCCGGAGGCGTAGTTGGTCAGCCGCACGTACCGGCCCAGCTCGCGGGAGACGTCGTCCAGCGCGGCCCGCATCAGCCGGAAGTTCTCCTGGGTGGCGTAGGTGCCCGCGTAACCCTCCCGGGTCGCCCCTTCCGGCACGTAGTCCAGCAGGGACTGCCCGGTGGACCGGATGACCGCGACAATGTCCGCGCCCTCCCGGGCCGCCGCCTGCGCCTGGGGGATGTCCTCGTAGATGTCGCCGGTGGCCACGATCAGGTAGATCCACGGCTTGGCCGGATCCGAGGTGGCCTTGATCATCGCGGCCCGCTCGTCCCGCCTGCGGTCGATCGCGGCGAAGCCCTGGCCGAGCGCAGCCCGCGCCGCGTCCTGCGCGGCCGCGGCGTCGGCCCCCTCCGGCTGCCGGAACTTGACCGTCCCGGCCGCCACGTCGGTGGCCAGCGCGCGCAGCGTCGGGTACCCGCCGGCCAGCAGCGCGTCCCAGACCGGGAGGGCCACGCCGTGCTCCAGCCCGGTGCTCTCCCGGACGCCGTCCACGAGCCGGTTCACCCACGGCATGCCGCTGTCGTCCGCGCCCTCCAGCCCGGCCAGCCGGAGCACCGCCCGTTCCACCGACACGGTGGTATGCCGGGTGGCCAGATCCACGATCGGCTGCCCGGCGACCCGGGCCAGTTCACGTGCCTCCGCCACCATCGCGGGGTCGAGCCGGAGCCTTGATTCCACCCGCAGAACCTCCTCTATCGGGCCCTCCTCACCGGGCCGTCCTCTCTCTGTGCCCGGTCAGCCTGATTCGGCCAGCCGGGACTCGAACAGCGCGCGGACCCCGGGCTCGGACCGGAGCAGGTCCGAGCGCGAGTTCCGCATGACCGGGCACATACCCGTTACCGATCAGCATCGTCACATCGGCGGCCACGCCCTCGGCGCCCAGCGCGGCCGCGCTGAACGAGGTGGCCATCGAGAAGAAGATCACCGTGCCACCCGGCGCGGTGGCCAGCACCGCCCCGCCCTCGCAGCCGGGCACGTCCACGCATACCACGGTGACGGCCGCCGGGCCGCCGGACGACCGGACGGCGTCCGCCAGCGCGACCGGGTCCCGGGCGTCAGCGATCACGACGTGGTCGGCGAGGCCGGCCGCGCGGACCGCGTCGGCCTCGGCCGCGGTGGGCACCACGCCGATGACTGTGCCCGCGCCGGCCCGGCGGGCGGCCGCCGCGGACAGCGAGCCGCTCTTGCCGCCGGCGCCGAGGATGGCCACGACCGGGCCCGGTCCCTAGCTCGGCCCGGGCCAGTCCGGCCCGCACCACCCGCTCGGTGAGGGCGGGGGCGCCGCATACGTCCATGACCGCGAGGGCCAGGGCGGCCGGCAGGTCCGCGGGCAGCACCGCGGCGATGGACCGGCCGAACAGGATCGCGTGGCCGGCGCACGGGACCTGCTCAGACTGGCCGTCCCAGCGGGCCAGCCCGTCGGTCACGGCCAGCGGGGTCAGGCTGAGTGAGACCAGCGTGGCGATCCGGTCGCCGGCCGCCAGGCCCAGCGGCGATACCGGGCCCGCCTCGTCAACCACCCCGGTGAGCATGCCGCCCGACCCGGTCACCGGATTCTGCATCTTGCCCCGGTCGGCGACAATGCCGAGCACGGCGCCGCGCATGGCCTCGGCCGATCCCCCGGTGGATTCCCGGAGCTGGCGGTAGGACGCGGCATCGAGGTTCAGCCGGTCCACCGTGACGCGGACTTCATCCGGCCAGATCGCCGGGTCCGCATCCAGCCGCCAGGCCGCCTGCGGCAGTACCCCGGCTGGTTCCAGCACCCGGTGCAGGCCGAGTGGCGACCCGGGGCGGCGTCCGGTGCGCGGCGGGTCCTGGATCACGATGCCCCCTAGTTCTAGGTCTGCCTGACAGTAAGTCTTCCTGCGTGAGAGTCCTCCCACACTATCTTCTTCTGTCCTTAGTGCAGATGGAAGGCTATCCTTCAAGGAAGCACGACAAGAACGGGAAGGTGATCAGCCTTGGTCAGCCAGCCGTATGCCTACCGCCGTGCCGCGCTTGCCGAGCCGGACTGGCGGCGGTTCCCGGGCTGGTCGCAGGTGACCACCGCGGAGTGGGAATCGGTGCAATGGCAGCGTGCCCACTGCGTGAAGAACCTGCGCCAGCTCCGCGACGTGGCCGGGCCCGGCCTGGAGGAGTCCTTCCTCGCCGACCTGGAGCGTGACCAGCAGGAACGGGCGACCATGTCCATGCTGGTCACGCCGCAGATGCTGAACACCATGGTCCCGGCGGGCGCGCCGGACCAGCCTGGCTTCACCGAGGCGTTCTACGCCGACCCGGTGCGCCGGTACATGATCCCGGTGTTCAGCGACCGGCGGACCGACTGGCCGTCCCACCCGTACGCGTCCCGCGACTCGCTGCACGAGGCGGAGATGTGGGCGGTGGAAGGGCTGACCCACCGCTACCCGACCAAGGTGCTGGCCGAGGTGCTGCCCACCTGCCCGCAGTACTGCGGCCACTGCACCCGGATGGACCTGGTCGGCAACCCGACGCCCAGCATCACCAAGCACAAGTTCGGCCTGCCGCCCGCCGACCGGCTCACCGCCATGATCGAGTATCTGCGGGCCACCCCGGGCGTCCGCGACGTGGTGGTATCCGGCGGGGACGTGGCCAACATGCCCTGGCCCCGGCTGGAGAGCTTCGTCAGCGCGCTCCTGGACATCGACAACATCCGGGACATCCGGCTGGCCACCAAGGCGCTGATGGGCCTGCCGCAGCACTGGCTGGCCGACGACGTCCGGGCCGGCATGGAGCGGCTGGCGGCCAAGGCCCGGGAACGCGGGGTGAACATAGCCATCCACACCCACGTGAACGCGGCCCAGTCGGTCACCCCGCTGGTGGCCCGGGCCACCCAGGCCATGCTGGACACCGGGATCCGCGACGTGCGCAACCAGGGCGTGCTGCTGCACGGGGTCAACGACACCGCGGAGGCCCTGCTCGACCTGTGCTTCGTGCTGCTCGACGAGGCCCGGATCATGCCGTACTACTTCTACATGTGCGACATGATCCCGGGTAGCGAGCACTGGCGGCTGTCGCTGGCCCAGGCCCAGGACCTGCAGCACCAGATCATGGGCTACCTGCCCGGATTCGCCACCCCGCGGATGATCTGTGACGTGGCCTATGTCGGCAAGCGCTGGGTGCACCAGGTCTCCCGGTATGACACCGAGCTGGGCATCTCCTACTGGACCAAGAACTACCGGACCTCGGTCGAAACCGAGGACCCGCTCGCGCTGAGCCGCGAGTACCCCTATTACGACCCGATTCACCTGCTGCCGGAGAAGGGCCAGGAGTGGTGGCGCGCCCGGGTCCGGGACGGCGCGGCCGAGCCGGCCGAGACGGCGGGGGTAGCGGGATAGCCGGTTAGCGGCGCGGGGCGGCGTGGTCTAGGACGCACCGGCCGCGGCCGGGAGCAGCCGGAGCGGCAGCGAGGCGAACCCGCTGAGCGTGTTGTTCAGGCGGCGCCGCGGCTCCCCGGCCAGCTCCAGCCGGCCCACCCGCCGCGCCAGGGCGGCCAGCAGCACCTCGCCCTCCAGCCGGGCCAGGGCCGCGCCGACGCAGGCGTGGATGCCGTAGCCGAACGCGACGTGGCCGTGCGCGCGGCGGCGCAGGTCGAAGCGGTCCGGATCATCCCAGCGCCGCGGATCACGGTTCGCGGCCGCGAGGAACAGCAGCACCTTCTCGCCCGCGCCGATCCGCACCCCGCTCACCGTGACCTCGCGGGTGGTGGTGCGGAAGAACGTCTGCACGGGCGACGCGTACCGTAGCGACTCCTCGAACGCGGCCCCGGCGCGGCTGGGGTCCTCCCGGAGCAGCTGCCACTGGGCCGGGTCCCGGGCCAGGCAGTCCAGGGCGCAGCCGAGCCCGATCACGGTGGTGTCCACGCCCGCCGTGAGCAGCGACCGGACCAGCAGCGCGGCTTCAGCTTCGGAGATCGTGCCGTCGTCCACGCTGGCGTAGATCCGCGCCCCGAGGCCGCCCGCCACGAGTGCGTCCCGGGTGCACTGGGCCGCGATCCAGGCTCCCACCTCGGCCGCCTGGCGCAGCGACGCCCGGGTCCGCTCGTTGCGCGGGCCGAACGCGTTGAACGCCATGTTGCCGTAGGCGAGCAACTGCTCCCCGCCGGGCTCGGCCAGCCCGACCGCGTCGGCGAACACCTGCAGCGGGAAGGCCTCGGCGATGTCCGGCACGCCGTCCACGGTCCCGCGCCGGGCCAGTTCGCCGGCCAGCCGGCTGGCCGCGCGGGAGAAGCTGTCGCGCAGGTCGCGCACGGTCCGCGGGGTGAGAGCCCGGGTGACGGCCGAGTGCGCCCGGGAGTGCTCGGGCGGGTCGGCCTCGAGCAGCAGGCTGGGCGGGCGCCACGGGGTTTCGCGGCGGAAATCACTCAGCCCCACCCCGGCGGACGAGCAGAATGTTTCCCAGTCGCGCAGCGCCTCGTGCACCTCGGCGTAGCGGGCCATGGCCCAGATGCCGTAGCGCTCCAGCCAGATCACCGGGCCCGCGTCACGCAGGCCGCCGTGCCAGCGGAACGGGTCAGCCAGGAAGTCGTCGCTGAACGGGTTGACGGCGCAGACCGGGACTCCCTGTGGTGCCGTCTGCTTCATCGTCATCGGACCCTGTTCCGGAACAATAGAGCCCCTCAGCCTGGGTCGTCGGGCCCAGAACGCCATGATGCACTGCGGGCGGCGGCGGGATCAACGCCCGGCGGCGAGGCCGGGCGCCCCGGCCCGGCTGGCTCAGGCGGCGGCCCGGCCCGGCTGGCCCGGGCGGCGGCCCGCCGTTCCTCGCTCACCGGCACCAGGCCCGCTGCGGCCAGCGGGAACAGCGCGACCACCCCGAACGCGACGGCGTACCCCGCCGCGCCGATCACCGCGGCCAGGACCGGCGGCGTGGCGGCCGCGAACGCGTTCTGGCCGGTGTTCTGGATGCCGAGCGCCCGCCCCGCCCAGGATGATCCGGCGTGCTCGGCCACGGCGGTGAAGGCCAGGCCGTTGGTGCTGACCGAGATGATCACCGCGGCGAACAGCACGGCGACCGCCCACGGCGCCCGGACGGCAGCCCCGGCCGCCAGCGCGGCCAGGATCAGCGCGGTGGCCACCGCGAGCGCCCGCATCGGGCGCATCCGGCTGCCCACCCGGTCGGACCACACACCCGCGCCGAGCCGGGAGAAGGCCCCGCACGCCTGCGCGACGGCCAGGATCCGGCCGGCCGTGACCGGATCCAGCCCGTGCGCGTTGACCAGGAAGACCAGGGCAAACGTGGCCACCGCGAACTGAGGCACGACGAGCAGCGCGCTCGCCGCGTGGATACGCCACAAGATGATGGCCGTCCGGTGCGGGCCGCCCCGGTAGGGTGAGCCGCCGTGGCGGCCGGCCTGGCGTGGCGGCCGCGCCGGATCACGCACGACCGCCGCGACCAGGACCGCGGCGGCCAGGCAGAACGTGCCGAGGAAAGCGAGCGCGGGCGCCCGGCCATGCGCGCCGATTGACGGCAGCGCGAGCGCGGCGACGGCCACGCCCAGCGGCTGGGCGCTCTGCCGGATGCCCATGGCCAGGCCCCGCTGGCGGGCGGGGAACCAGCCCAGGATGAGCCGCCCGCTGGCGGCGTACACCGACGCCCCGGCCGCCCCGGCCGCGACCAGGCAGGCCCCCAGCGCGGCCGTCCCGTGCACGGTGGCCCCTACCACCAGGAGCGTCCCGGCCAGGGCCAGCCCCGCGCCGAGCACCAGCCGCTCCCCCCAGCGGTCCGCGGCAGCGCCCCAGGCCACCAGGGTGAGCAGCAGGCCGGCCGTGGGACAGGCGACCAGGATGCCCGCCTGTTCCAGGGACAGGCCCTCAGCCCGGAACGCGGGGATCAGGTAGGCCAGCCCGTACTGGAACGTGCAGCCCGCGGTCATCGCGAACAACCCGGCCACCAGGACCACCCAGCGCTGGCTGCCCGGGCCAGTGTCACCGGCCGGGCGGCCAGCGCCGGCGCGTTCCTGGCTCGCTCATATGCCGATCATATAATGTCCAGCATATGAGACGCATGCGGGCGCGGCCGCCTCCCCGCGCATGATCTGGCCCGAAGGCCCCGCCGGAGTCCGACTGCCCTGCCGGAGCCTGGCTCCTGCGGGCCAGTCGCCTGCGCGGCGGCCTGGCCGGGCCCGTATCGCCTTAGTCGCCCTGGGCGGCCTGCGCCGCGGCCAGCCCGGTCAGCCCGTAGCGCGCGACATGCTCGGGGTCGCCAGGGTCGATGGTCCGCAGGCCCTGCGTGACGAGCCGGTCGTTGATGGCGTCCAGATGGTCCCGGACCAGCTCGCGCTCGGCCTCGGTGATCCGGCCCTTGTGCGGCTCGCCCGCGTGCTCCAGGGTGTCGTAGTTGACGCCGCGCGGCGCAGCCGCCGCCTTGGCCCGGCGGGCCGCGCCGGGCGGGGCGAGCCGTGAGCAGCAGCTCGCTCATCGGCCGGTCGGTGGCCAGCTCGTCGAACGCCGCCGCCTCCATGGTCACCCGGCGGGGCTCGTCCTCGCCCGGCAGGTAGATCTCGACCACGGCGACCCGGAGCGCCGCCTTCTCGATCGCGGCGGCCTCGTCGGCCAGCGCCTCGATCTCCACCGGGCTGTCGCCGAGCTCGGGGTGCTCGTGGATCACGATGCGGGCGAGCGTGTCATCCCTGGTGATCAGCTCGCCGCTGAGGTCGCTGAACCTGACCGTCTTCTGGCCCACTGGGGTTGCCTCCTGCACATCGGTGAGCGCTGCTGATGAGATGTCAGGCGTCAAGCATGCCAGAAGATGCAAACGTAAGTTCGATAGACGCGCCGTACTCGTCCGAATTGTCGAACTAATCAGCGACTCAAGTCCCGGGATGCCCGCCGGTCCCGGCGTGACCACCAGGCCCCGCACGCATCAGGTCGCCGGAGTCAGGCCGTGTCGGTGGCCCGCGCCGTCCACTGGACCCCGCGGGACCGGACCCGCCGCGACTGGACTCCGCCGCGCGGACCGGCCGCCTCCGGCGGGCCGGTCTCAGCCGGCCGGGCTCGCCGGGCTCCCCGGCATCGGCCGCCGGCCCGGCGCTGCCCGCCTCGCTGTCCGCGTCCCCGCTGTCGGCCGGGCCACCATTTCCGCGGCCGGGCGGCCGCGCCGCTGCGAGTAGATGAACCAGACGACGCCGACGACGGTCAGCACGCTGGCCACGTACATGTTCAGCCGCAGGCCGAGGAAGTGCTCGGACGGGTCGACCCGGAGCGACTCCTCGAAGATGCGGAACGCCGAGTAGCCCGCGACGTACAGCGCGAACAGGCCCGGCGGCTTGATGTTGCGGTGGTGGCCCAGCCAGACCAGGACGGCCGCCCAGAGCAGGTCGAAGATGAACTCGTACAGGAAGGTCGGATGGAACGTCTGGAACTGCGTGTACCCGGCCGGGCCGGAACCCGGGCGCGATGTGCAGCGCCCAGGGCAGCGTGGTCGGGCCGCCGAAGAGTTCCTGGTTGAAGTAGTTGCCCACCCGCCCGACGGCCTGCGCCACCAGCAGCGCCGGGGCGACCGCGTTCATGAACAGCGTCACGCTGGCCCCGGACCGGTGCACCCGCCAGGACCCGACCACCGCGGCCAGGGCGATCCCGCCCCAGATGCCCAGCCCGCCGTCCCAGACCGCGAGCACCCCGTACCAGTGGTGCGGGATGTACTTCGGGGTGGTCAGGTCGAAGTAGATCCGGCCGCCGACGATGCCCGCCGGGACGGCCCACAGGGCCACGTCCCCGACCAGGCCCGGGTCGCCGCCCACCGCCTTCCAGCGGCGCTGCGTGATCAGGATCGCCAGGGTGATCCCGATCACGTACATCAGCCCGTAGAAGTGAATGTAGGCCGGGCCGAGATGAAACCCGTTCACTGGCGGGCTCGGGATGTAAAAACGCAACGCCATGCGCCCGAGCGTACCGTGACGGCACGAGGCCGCCGCCCGGCTGCCGATTACCGGCACCCGCCCGGCCGGGACCGCGGGACGCCGCGGCGCCCGGGCCCGCTGGCGGCCGCGCCGCTCAGCCCACCTGGGCCAGCCGCGCCTCCGGGTCCGCGGCGTAGGCCACCATCCAGTGCGGCCGGATCCGGTAGGCCACCACGTCTCCCCAGCTCAGCGGGGAGCTGCCGTAATGCTGCGTGAGGTGGTCCAGGATGGCGGGCCACTGCGGATCCGCCGGCCCGGCCGCGGGGTTCAGCTCCTCCACCCGGCCGTGGGTGAACACGCCCAGGTCGTCACCGCGCAGGTAGGCCGCGCTGATCGCGGGCCGCGCCGCGAAATGCCTCGCCTTGGCCGAGGACCGCTCGGTGCTGAAGACCCAGCAGCCGTGCATGAAGTGACCGTCTGCCCCGCTGACCCGCGGCTCGCCAGCCGCCGTGACGCTGCTGACCGCGAGCGTGCACATGCCGGTGATGACCCGGACCAGCTGGGCGGCGGTCAGGGACCGGCCCGGCCGGACGATGGACCGAAGGTGCCCGGTAGCCCCGGCCAGCGAGTCATCCAGCAGCGCCTGAAGCTCACCGAGTTCCGCCTCGCTCTCCTGCATCCTGCTAGCTTGCCGCAACCGGTTAGCGTGGGCCGCGTGGCTACCGGAACCGAGCATGTCAGTCCTGAGGTCTACGAGTACGTCAGTGTCGCACTCCAGCCCCCCGGACCCGGTCCTGGACGAGCTGCGGGCGGAAACGTCCCGCCGCTTCCCCGAGTGGGCTCACCTGCAGATCGGCCCCGAGCAGGGCACGTTCATGACGCTGCTGAGCCAGCTCATCGCCCCGCGCCGGGTGGTCGAGGTCGGCACGTTCACCGGGTACTCCGCGATCTGCCTGGCCCGCGGGCTGGCCCCGGGCGGCAGCCTGCTGTGCTGCGACGTCAACGCGGACTGGACCGCACTGGCCCGGGAGTACTGGCAGAAGGCGGGCCTGGACGGCCAGATCGAGCTCCGGCTCGGCCCGGCCGCCGACACGCTCCGCTCGCTGCCCGCCGACGCGTCGGTGGATCTCGCGTTCATCGACGCCGACAAGAGCGGGTACGCCGGCTACTGGGACGAGATCGTCCCGCGCATCCGCAGCGGCGGGCTCATCCTGGTGGACAACACCTTCATGCACGGCCGGATCTTCGCCAGCGACCCCGATCCTGACGCCCGGGCGGTCCGCGACTTCAACGAGTACGCGCTGGCTGATGACCGGGTGGAGCTGGCCATGCTCTCGGTGGGGGACGGCCTCATCTTCGCCCGCAAGAAATACGCCCCGGCCACACGGCCGACGGCACGCGGCGGAGCACGGCCGGACGGCAAAGCTATGGTCACAGGATCTGTATAGGGCCACAGCTTCACCCGGCGGTGGGCCACAATGGCGGCTCGGCCGGCCTAGCCGGGCAGTGTCGTCAGGAAGATCACATCTGATGGGCGCCTCGAACGACCCGGTGTACCTGCGGGTGCTGGAAGATCTCCGCGATCAGATCCGGGGCGGGATCGCTCGCGCCGGGAGCCCGGGTTCCCTCCCGCAACGGGATCATCGCCCGGTACGGCGTCGGGGAGACCGCGGCCAAGCATGCCCTGCAGGTCCTGGCGGCCGAGGGCCTCATCGAGGCCCGGGCCGGGTCGGGATCCTACGTCCGCAGGCTGCCGGTGGCGGCGCCACTGGAACGTGGCGGAGCCTGTTGGGGGGGGGGGGGGGGCGGCGGCGGCGGCGGCCACAACAACACACACACACACACACGACGACGACGACGACGACGACGACGACGACGACGACGACGACGACGACGACGAGGCGAGAGAGGGAAGGCCTGCCTGCCTCTGCCTCCCTCTCTCTGTATCTCTTTGCC